>JBEHXE010000005.1:0-166317 GCA_048498855.1 Armatimonadota bacterium
AAAACGTTCCGGGAAGTGCTCAAAAACCCTTCCGTCCCGGCAATTAAAACTATACAAGTGCTCGAACCTGTCCACGCTTTAAGAGCCGAGACCTGTCTCACTGAAATCCCGTGAATAGTGGCTTAAACTGAATCCTGAAGCCTGATTGCTATAGCCTTACTCGTGAGCCTGTCATACTATGAGCACAGTTGGCCGGGTGACGGCTCCGCTTGCGGAGAGGAAAGTCCGGACTTCACAGGGCATGGTGCCCTCGGCAACGGGGGGCGGGGCGACCCGACGGAAAGTGCAACAGAAACAAACCGCCAGACCGGCCTCGTGCCGGACGGTAAGGGTGAAATCGTGAGGTAAGAGCTCACGGCTTGTCTGGGTAACCAGCGGGCGGGCAAACCCCACCAGAAGCAAGGCCAAATAGGGAGAGGTTGACTCGGCCCGATGACTCTCCGGGTTGGCCGCGCAGATAAATCGTCACACAAAGACAGAATCCGGCTTACAGGCCAACTGTTCCAATTAAGCGATTAGCTTTTAGCTATCTAGCCTCTAGGGGCTCTGTCATCGAATAACGAATTTGAGGGTAATTGCGTCATCCTTAAACAAGATGAAGTGTTTCGGGGTTCTGACACTGGTCGCAGTTTCGGCGATTGGGAACGCCTGTTACAATGACTCGGACACTTACCTTACTGAATTGCGAGATAACCTCGATCTGACCAACGCGATTATTGGGCGTTTTACGCTGTACACACCCTCATACTACAAAAAGCGGATCGAAATTCAAAAAGGATTTCTCAAAGAGAATCCCAACAATTTGGAAGCCTACGACAACATATCGGTTGCTTATGACCGGATTGGTGACAGCGAAAATGCGTTGAAATGGATTCACGAGAAGCGGAAGCATCTGGTCGACGCGCCTCCTCTTCAGCTTTACTCGACTGAGGCTAACGAAGGAACGTTTCTCATTGTTCGCTGGATTCGGGGGCATAAAACGGGTGATGTGACAGATGCAGTTGAAGCGGAAAAGCATATTGCTAAAGCGCTTGAAATCAACCCTAACGCTCATTTTGGGCGCGAGTTTGCCCAGCTTTACTGCATCCAAGCCATGATCGAGGCTGGAAAACGAGATCACTGGCAAGGCGAATTTACGAGAGACTTGATTGCGATTGCGGATTCGAAACATGTCGATCATAAAAAGCTTCGATATGGTATCGCGGGAATGATGGTGCTTGGAGCTGCGTGGAATATGCCCGTGTTAATTCAGGCGATGGCAGAACTGGTGCCCGAAGAAGGTCAGCTCGCAGCCCTATGCAAGGCAAAGCTCAGATATATGCCGCAATCCGACGACCGATTTATTGGCGAAGAATTGACAAAGGAATATCCAATTACCGCTCGATCGTCGCTACATGGGCGCGACAGGTCCGTGATTGACGATTTACTTAAGAATGGAACCGAGTTTCAGGCTAAGCGGCAAGAATGGATTGATCAGCAAGTAGCTAAGGGAATACATCCTGACCTTGGCAAAGATATATGGGCAGGATTTACCGACGTTCCGCCGGTCCCAAAGGAGAAGCTCGCCGACTCGACAGTCTTCTCGCGCATCGGGACCTTTGTTTTCAATTGGGCGTTTCAGACCCTAGGTTGTTGCTGTTTCATTCCAATCATTGCGATCTATATCCTTATTAAGCGCCTCATCAACGACGCAGCGTTTCGAAAAAGTCAGAAAACCAATGGAAACTAATCGACCAGCAGTAGGTTCTCGACTTGGGGAGTTTATCTATGGACTGCTGCTTGGCATCTTGTTGTATATGTCTGGCTTTTTCCTTGTCTTAATGGGCGATGGACCTTCTAATTGGCCAAGCTATCATGCGGGTGGTATTCTCATCTCGGGTCTCTTGCCCTTATTTGTTTACACACTTTTTGCCTCTCTTTCGCCCCCTCTTCCGCCGCTTAATGCACCGAGAATTCAGGCTTTCTATGTAATTTGGCTATTGGTAGGGGCAGGTTTGATGTCGCTTACAGAAAAACTTATTGGCTCCGAGTGTTGTTCGAATCCCGAGATAAGGCAAAAAATCTTCTATTTTTCGGTTGCCTGGCCGCTCGCTTTTGTGATTGTTCCCTTCATGTATTATGTTTGGGATTGCATACGCCGTGGGGCTCCCCTGTAACGTTTGATCGGTTTTTGTTAACAGGTCAACTGGGACCAATTTAGCGATGAGCGTTTAGCTATCTAGCCTCTGGAGGCTCTGTAATCGCATCACGAAGCGTATTTCCTGACTGCGGTCGAGATCATTCTCGACTCGCGAAAGCGTGGATAAATCCGCGCACTCCACATAATGCATCGGTAAACTCACGCCCATGCCGACGTTGCCGCGCATCACCGGAACTTTTCTCGACGAAATCACACACGACATTCCGAGTCAGAACTGGACCGAGCGGCATTGGCGACGCGAGTTCGAGCTTTACAAGCGCATCGGCCTCGACACCCTGATCATCATCCGCGCCGGATACCGCAATAAGTGCATCTACCCTTCCCAGGTCATCCCTAGCCTGCTGCCGGTTTATGAGGATATCGGCGAGATGTTCTACTCGCTGGCCGATGAAATTGGGCTCAATTTGTACTTTGGGACCTACGATTCCGGGTTCTATTGGTGGCGACGCACCTGGTGGACCGAGGTCGATCTCAACAAGGCATTCATCGACGAAGCCTATGCGCGATACGGCCACCACAAGAGCTTTGCCGGTTGGTACCTCACCCACGAAACTGGCAAAAACGATGCTCATATCATCGAAATTCACAACCATATCGGCCAGCATTGCAAAGGCAAAGCCGACCTTCCCGTTCTAATCTCGCCGTATCCACAAGGCTCTAAACAGTCGGGTGAGAATGCATTGGCCCTGGAAGAAAGTTTCGACCATTGGGACCGGATCTTCGCCGAAACGAACAAGAGCTTCGATATCTGTGCGTTTCAGGACGGTCAGGTGCATTACGAGGAACTGCCAAAGTTCATTGACGGAATCGCGAAGCTCGGCCAGAAGTATGGCATCACGATTTGGTCAAACTTGGAGACATTTGATCGAGACATGCCGATCAAGTTCCCGCCCGCTGACTGGCGCTATCTCAGATTCAAACTCGAAACTGCGGCGCAGATTGCCGAGAAGATCATCACGTTCGAATTTCCGCATTTCGTGTCGCCCTTTAGTTGTTATGCGTCGGCTCATAACCTGTTTGAGCGATATGTTTCGTATGAAGGGGCAAAGTGGGAAGTCGGGTTTAAGGACGAGACTTTGGACTGGGTGAGATCGGTCAGGGGTTAAACGCATTGGCCTTGTTGCTTTGACCCCTCCGGTTCACTGCGTTCACCGACTCCCCATTAGGGGAGTAGCTCGTGCGCCGGGCGTGATTGAGTGAAGGATAGGCTCCGAATAGTCTTTCGATCTACCAGCCTGACCCTCGGGTTCGTGTCGCTTGCGGACTCACCGAAGGGGAGTAGCTTCTGCAAGTCGTGCTAAAGAACGATGGCGCGAATTCGTTCGATTCGTTTTGCAATGGTTGGATGGCTCGCAAGGAAGTCAATTTCATCGAAGCCGGGTAACGCGTCTTGACGAGTGATCTTGGTCAGCGCTGAGATCGCCGAATCTTTGTCGCGAGTAATACGAACCGCCATTTCATCGGCAACGTACTCAAATTTCTTCGAGGTATTCGATACCCATAATTTGAACGGATAAGCGAGAACCAGAACGACAAGAAAAGGACTGAATGTGAAGGCTGGACTCATTGAAATCGACATCGATTTTCCAGCAACAAGAACCATGAACAGAGCCATGAGGATGAGCATGGGTGCAAAAATCATGACTCTTTGCTTCGTAACATGATTCTCTTTGAGATGGGCCAGTTCGTGTGCGACGACGAAATCCAACTCGTCGTCCGCAAATCGATCGGCTAAAGCAGGGGTAACCGTTAGCTTCTGTTGGCTGACCGCCGCTCCGTAAGGACCTTGAAGTAAAGTCCCGATCACTACGGGCGGCAAGGCTACTCCCACTCTTTGGGCAATCATTTTGCCACGTGTTTCGACGCGATCCCGAAAAGGAGCATTTTGCGGCAAGTCCGCATAAGCCTGTGTCATCTGCTTAAGTCGCTTTAATTGCGAGGTCGGCCTCAGGAAGTTAACTAATATAAATAGGGGGATGAACATCCCTTGAAAAGGTCGGAATGCATTGTCCTTTGACAATGGAATCAACGCGATTCCAAAACTGACGATCATCAATCCCAAACGCCAGTACTTTGCCAGAAAGCTCTTTGGGGGCTCTGTTACGGATGAAAGCTGGGGAACCGCGTATTCAGAGAAGTCCTCTCGTTCTGCTTTTTCTTGTGCGGTTGGTCCGAGAAGCTTGGTTTCCAACTTGTTAATCGGCGAGAGCAAAAGGAGTGGCACGATTCCAAAAAGGGGTACGACGAAGATGCCAATTTGGGTAAACCTCAGGCCAAACCAGAGTTGGCTAACCGGATCGAGTGCTCGAGTTGGAAGGGTTGCAATAACTAAGAGAGCGTGGATTCCGAGGACGATAAAGGTCCCTTTGCCGACAAACATTGCATAGATTTTTCGCCTCTGGGCGATTGGGCGCCGTTGATCTTTTGCAACCGCGATCCCGATCCCAAAACAGACTATGAACCCGACCACGGGCAGTGTTAGCCAGGCGATAAAGGCCGGAATAATCCAGGTCGGAACCTTCAGTGTTGACGTGATGGTTCCGCTCACTCCACTTTTCGAGATGTTCCAAATTCGATTCCCATTTCGAGCGATGTAGTCCGGTTTGGCGGCAACATTAAGATTGGTCCAGTTTGGCGCAACTAACGCAATACTCGTCTTTGTTTCGATGTGCTCAAACGATCGAGTGAATCCGCCTAGGTCAAAGCTGAGATTGGCCTCCATTTTGCCAAAGCCTCCTTCTTCAACTCTCAGCTTGGCTGCCGCACAGTCATCTTCCTGGGAATAGGTCACTTTACCAGGGAGGTGATTCTGTTCTCTCCACTGATAGAGTGCCGAAGCGTAGGCTTTTGAATCTCCCTTTTGGGGACCAACAATGAGGATGGTTAGATTTGGTCCTTCTACCGTAATGGTTGCCACCGCTTGACCTGTTGGCAATTCGGTATTTGGAAAATCGAATGAGTCCGATAATCGCGTAAGGAGATTATGTTCTTTCGTCCCGACAAGCCAATCCTTTGATTCCTTGATTTGCGCCTGAACGGTAGGGATAAGAATAATGAGCCATACGAAAACCCACAAAAATCGCTGCTTCATAAAATCAGAAAACGCATGATACACAGAAATGCCATTTTGTGTAACATATTCCCGCATAAAAGGGTGGCTTTTCTCGCTAGTTGAAGGTCGCTATAATGCCACCATGAAAGCACCATCTTCTGTTTTCGCCGCTTTCGCCGTGGGGGCAATTCTCGCATCACTACCCTACACGCTCGCGAATCGATCGACGCATGCTCAAGGAGCAGGACCGGCTGGACAACCCCAGGGCGGGATTCCCCCTCAAGCTGGCTTTGGACAAGGGCAATTTTTTCAGGGGCGCGTCGGTCAGCCAGGAGTGACGAGCATGACGACATCGGGCGCATACCTTTTCGCCGCATCGGGCGATTCGATTTTTAAGATCAAAATCGACACTATGAAGATCGAAGGGGAGACCAAACTTCCTCGGCCTCAATTCCAACCCGGAATCGGAAACGGTGGGGGCGGCTTTGGTGGTGGTCAGGGCCAAGGACGCCGAAACGGCGGCGGTGGTGGCGGACAACAGACGCCTCCCTCGGAAAAGAAATAACTTTGGATTGACTCAGAAACCCTAAAGCGGGCAGACTGAGGCATGGGAAGCCTCCATCTGCTCGCCCTTCTCACGATGTATCAGCAGATCGCCGATAACGTCGATCCTTTTCCATTTAATCCTGCCATAAAGGTTTGTCAGGTTGGCTTCAAGCCCGAAGAGGCCAAAATGGCGATGGTCACCCAAAATGTCACGGGTGACGTTCGGATTTGTAAGAAGGATGGGTCACTGGCGTTGACCCTTAAGCCCGGAACTCCTCAAAGTGATCCCGATTCGGGAGACTCGATTCAAATCGTCGATTTTAGCGCTCTCAAGCAGCCCGGCGAATATTACGTCGACGTTCCTGGGCTGGGGAAGAGTGCTACCTTCCGAATTGGAAAGGACGTGTTTAGCGGTCCATTTCGATTAGCCATCCGAGCATTTTATGGTCAGCGCGCAAGCATGGATGTCAATCTGGCGCCTGACTTTCCTCAGTATCACTACAAGGCCGGACACACGGCTCTTGCGCAATACGATCCTTCGAGTGGAAAGACCGGGGCTCGCGATGTGTCGGGCGGGTGGTATGACGCGGGCGACTATGGTCGTTATGTCGTCAACTCGGGCATTACCACCGGGACCTTACTTTGGGCCTTCGAAATGAACTCGGCCAAGCTGAGTAAGTTGAAACTGGACATTCCTGAGACGGGCAAATCGAAACTCCCGGACTTCTTAAGTGAACTCAAATACAACCTCGATTGGATGCTGAAGATGCAGGACACCGATGGGGGGTGCTGGCATAAAGCCACGACGGCTGGGTTCAGTGGATTTGTGATGCCCGATCAAGATAAGGCCACGGTCTTGGTGATCGGTACGGGCAAAGGAGCCTACAAAAACACGACGGCAACCGCAGATTTGGCGGCGGTTGCGGCAATAGCCGCGCGGGTTTATCGTCCCTATGATCGCGACTACGCGAATCAATGCTTGATCGCAGCGCGGATGGCTTATCAGTGGACGAGGGAGCATCCGAAAGAACTCTTCACGGACAATCCGAAGGGGATTTCGACAGGTGGGTATGGCGACAATGACGCGCGCGACGAGCGACTTTGGGCTGCCGCCGAACTCTTCCGTTCCACTGGAGAAAGAAGCTTTCAAGATGATTTTTTGAATCTTGCAAAAGAATGGCCTGATCTTTTGAAGGACACTGAGTCTCCGGGGTGGCCCCAGGTTCGGCCCATGGCCTTAATGACTTATGCCATGACTAAGCTGTCGAATATTGACAAGGCTTTTCAAGGTCGAGTTCTTAGCGATTTAGACCGGGCGGCAGACGGAATTGCAGTCCGCGTAAACAAGAATGGCTATTGCACACCACTCAAATCGACGGAATATTATTGGGGTTCCAACTCGGTGGTCGCGAATTATGCGTTGATGCTTCAGGTTGCCGACAAGATCAACCATAAGCCTCAATACACGCAGGCCGCGCTTGACTGCCTTCACTATCTCTTTGGACGAAATACCTTCGCGACGAGCTTTGTGACGCACGTTGGGTCGCACTATGCACTGAACCCTCATCATCGCTGGAGCGCTGCCGATGGGGTGCGCGAACCGTGGCCGGGCTTATTGGTCGGCGGTCCGAATGCCGATAACGGCAAGAAGCCGCCCGCGAAGCAATGGGAAGATAAGTGGGAAAACTATCGCGTGAACGAAGTTGCGATCAACTGGAACGCACCGCTGGTTTTTGTTTTGGCAGGAGCGTTGTAATTTGAATTGAAATCCTTTTCGAGTCCTTGCTGGAAAAGGACTCGAAAAGGAAGGGGAATCCGCCAAGTCGGTAGGATTACGGCAGAACTATTCTTGTTGGGGTTCCCGTCACTTTCGATAGGGGAAATCCGCTCTGGAAATTGTCGCCCCAGACCCAAAGAGAACCATCGGTTTTGATCGCATAGCCGTTTTGGCTGCCCGCCCAGATGCTCTTCACTCCCGAAATATTGACCTTCGCAGGAGTTTCTTGATAGCCATCGTTCGTGCTAAATGTGAGCTGTCTAAGCTGCGTGTTACCCCAACCTTTCACGGTTCCATCTCGAAGGAGAGCGAATCCAAATCCGGGCTGGGAGCAGTAAACCTTTACCGCATTACTGATTCCCTTTACCGGCTTTGGGGTTACTTGGATGTCGTTGCTGAGCCCACCTCGTACTGGCGGGTCGGTATGTGTTCCATTCCCAAGCTGCGCCTGATAACTCGACCCCCAGGTCCAAACCGACCCATCTGATCGCACCGCCATCGCCATACAATTCCCGGCCGCAATCGAGACGACTTTGTCGAGGCCTTTGATGATTCCTACACCATCGACGTTGTCAAGACGACCCAGGATGCCGGACCAGTCGGCGCCGTACCAACTGTAAACGTGGCCAGTATTATCCAAAGCCAAACAGGCAGATCGTACGGAAACGTCGACAATGTGAGACAGACCGGGCACCTTGGCGGGAACTTTGCCGTCGCCAAAAGGAGTTCGGTCGCCCCACATATAAACGTCGCCCTTGTCATTTACGGCCAGAAAGGTTTTGTTGCTCGCTTCAACTTTTACAATGTGGTCTAGGCCGGGCACGGGGACTGGATTCTCACTTCCCAAAACACCACTTGGAAGTCTGAGCCCGCCCATGAATCCGCAGGTGTCGGCACCAAGTGCGACCACCGTACCGTCTTGAAGTAAGGCAACCGTGGTTTCATAGCCTGCGGCAATGTCTTTGGCGGGTTTCGGTAATTTCACCTTTACGAGACCCCGCGTCCCGTAATTGCGGATGGGAATGGCGGCTATTGGGCCAAGCTGCCCGTTGTCCGGTCGTCCCCAACCGATGACTTCTCCGTTATTGAGAAGCGCGAGCATGTGACGGGAGCCGCAAATTTTGACCGGATAAGCGTTTCCGGGGTACGCGGTTAAAGCCGAGGCGACCAAGAGTGAGAGCATCGACTAATATTTTCGCGCAAGCAGGAGCAGAATTCCATATTTGAATAGTATTTGCTCCCAAATACCTTTGCGACCAGGCTTGAGTACTCTAAGGGTCAATCGGACGTCGCGTTTACCCGCCGAACGCTGTCGCATCGTAGACCGCTACTCGCGCCGGATAACCATCGAGCAATGACTCGACCAGCACGTGCCCGGACTCTTCGCGTAGCATCCAGTAGCCCGGCGGCAGTTTGACCCGCCCCAGCCGTTCTCCCGTGGCTGACGACTGAATCACGAATCCCGAGGTGTCGTCGATGGAGACGACGTAGCCTCCCAATTGAAAGCCCCAGGCGCAGTCGAGCTTCGCCATCTGGCGACCATCCGAGAGTCGATAGGTGTACCATGGCCTTCTCACGCAACCCGCAACGATTGCCTTCTCGTTCACGCTAGGCCAAAATGGTGCTGCGGTGAAGTCGACTTTGCGCTCCCACTGGTTATCGCCGGTGATCGCGTCGAGGGCGAAGATCCATTGCACCGGCCAGTCGTTCACTTTTTTCTTCTCGTATTTGAAACCGAACAACTGGTTCCCCACAATCTTGACTCCGGGCAGGCTTGGGCCACCACCGGTCAGCGGGTATCCTGTCTGCTTTCGCCATTTCTCCTGACCCGATTTCGCATCTAGGCACACCAGCTCGACCACCTTACCGACGAGAAGATCGATGTAGAGCCGGCCCTGGCTAAGTCGAATTGGGCTCATTTCGACCTCGGACGACTTGGATGGCAGCGGCTGATCCCAGATGATCTCACCCGTGCGCTCGTTGCTCGCCGTCATCCGACCATCGAGCCACTGGTAGACGACTCCACCTTCAAGCTGTATATTGGTTCGGGATGGCTTGGCAGCCCTTCTCGACCATAGCTTTGCCCCCGACTTGGCGTCCAACACAGTGAATCCTTCGAACCGAACGTAATGGTATGCGAAGGCGACCGACGAGTCTGCGAGCACTCGTATGACGTCGTTTCGGCTCGGCGAGGTGAAGCTCCACCCTGGCTTGCCCTGCTGTTTCAGAGTGAACGATATCGGGGGCGTGTCAGCGAGGTCATTGAGCGGTGGTCCTTTGTATGGTTCGAACACCTGCGAGACGCTATAGGCGGTGAGGTCGGGGCTGAACGTCGGCATTCCGACCTTAGCTTCGAAGGTACCCACGTAGCGCAAGCGAACAAAGTGGTTTTCGATGTCCTTGAACTGCGGCGTCTGCTGCAGAGTCAATGCAAGGAGCGCAGCGATCATATCGGGATTATACGAACATTGGGGTCATATGTGGCACTGGCACACGAGCCGAATAGTCATAGTTCTTGATTGGGTCGGTCCCGAGTTTGCCAGTGGTCCTGAGGCCGATAATAAACACTGGTAAGCGTCACTCGTACCTCGCAATGCGTACCAGTGCCACTTGTGCGCTTGCCATGTACAGCGAGATAAATCTCGCCCCGATGAAGCTTCGCTTCCTTCCCCTCGCTACGCTCAGCGGGGTCAAACGACAGGACAAAGCGCGAATAAATTCGCGCACTCCACATCAGTTCTACCGACCAACCAGGCGGTCCATGGTCGCTTCCATGATTGGCTGGGTTTGGGCGGAGACTGAGAAAACGATGGCTTCTCGTAACACACGATTCGCCGGATGTTCAGCAGCGTTCGCCGCTCCGCTGCTGCTTGTTACTGCCGCCTGTGCGCAACGCATCATCAAGTCGATTGCCCATGCTCGCTTCTTCAATCGCTCGGGAGCAGTGTCTTCACCAAAATCTTTCTGCGAGTCGATGAGCGCTTGTCGACAGTCGTCAAGCTCTTTCGCGAGGGCATCGGCAGCCTTATTCAAAAAGGGCATGCTCCTCTTGGCGGCATTGTCGCGAACGATGTCAATGCCCGCCATCGCGCATCCAATGGCAAAGTGTCCCTGAAGCGTAATGTTAAAGGCGTCGTTGGCCTTGATCCAATCCTTATCCTTGATGAAGGCGACTTTCTTGTTTGGCAAAAAGTAATTTTCCAGTTGGGCGGTGACGGTGTTGGCGGCTTCCATCGCCGCCAGTTTCATCGGCTTACTGAGGGTTTGCCCTTTGACCGTTTTGAAAGGCATGAGCCCGAAGACGGCTTGACCATTCGGCATGGTCGCGCCGATGATGTACTCGTTGAAATAGCCCTTGCCGGTAATCCAAGGCACAAAGCCGTCGATCTGGAATCCGCCGTCCACGACCTTGGCCCGACAGATTGGGTTTCCGGCGCGGCGCAGCTGTGAGAACCCAAGTCCAACCAGCTTCTCATCGTGCATTTTCGGCAGATACTCCGCCTTGATCTTATCGCTCCCTTGCTTGTTCAGGAGGCTGACCGCGGATTGGTGTTGGGTTTGAAGGAAGGCCAACGCGCCCGAATATCGCGCGATTTCTTCTTGAAACCGGCGGAAGTCAGACTCGGATAGGGCCGGACCACCGAACGCTTCGGGGCGTTTGAGGGCGAGGAGTCCGTGCTGCTTGAGTCCTTCGAACGCCACGCCCATGGCTTTGACGTCATGGTCGATGGCGTAAGCATTGGGCCGAATCTCGTCTTGGAAGAACTGAAGGGCTTCCTTTAACATGGATTAACCCTCAAGCTTGGTGAAGTCACCAACCGTCATAAAGAGGTCAGCGGCAACCTTGGCAAGGCTGAGACGATGAAATCGAACGGTCTTATCCTCGGCCATGATCATGTTGTTGTCGAAGAAGGCGTTGATCGGGGCCACGAGCTTTAGGAAGTGGGCCTTGATGTCATCAGCCTCAACACCCGGAGTATAAATTGCATCATAGAGAGCCTCAGCTTCCGGAGTGTCCATGTCTGCCCTTTTTAAAATTGGAGTGTCAGCCATAGCCTCATCTTTCTTCTTGGCGGCATTGACGATATTGATCGGGCGACTTGCGGTTTGAACGAAAAGCGAATCAGACTTCAAGCTTTGGACGATTTCGAGGTTGCCACGAACCTTCTTTGGGTCCGTGAGCCAGTGACTATTGACCGTGAGAACGGCCTGAAGCACGTCATGGCTGAAGTCCGAATAAAGGGCTTCATAGCGACCTCGGAAGATGGCATCGAGCGATGCGTAAATTTTGCTTTCGTCAAGGTCGATGCCCTGCTTTTGATACTCTGCGAGAGCGGCCGGAACCAGACTCACAAATCCGATTTGCTCATCCCAATTCTCAGAGAGAGTAATGAGCGTTGTGACTGACTTTCGAAGACCAAACGGATCCGACGAACCGCTGGGCTCGATTCCAAGTCCAAGATAGCCAACGAGTTTATCGAGTTGGTCCGCGATGATAAGGCATGCGGCTACGTGACCGGCCTCACCTTCAAATCGTTTGGTGGGAGCCTTGTACTGAACAGAGAGAGCGTGGACAACGGAGTCAGACTTGCCTTCCGCTTTTGCGTACTGAGCACCAATGACGCCTTGAAGCGAGCTGAGTTCGCTCACGAGTCCGGTTGAGAGGTCGGCTTTGGCAAGCAATCCGGCTTCTCGGGCCAAGGCTTGAATCTGCGAATTGTCTGAGTCGACGTGATGGGCGACGGTCGCCGCTAGGCCAGCTAAACGATCGGCACGTTGTCTCACCGTTCCAAGCTGCTGTTGGAACAAGATATCGTTCGTCTTTTCGAGGAAGTAATTCAGGTCGTGCTTTTGATCTTGCTCAAAGAAGAACCGGGCATCGTTAAACCGAGCGCCAAGCACCCATTCGCATCCACGAGTGACCGTCTCATCTTCTCCCGAGTTGCGGATGAAAACGAACGAATTCGTTAGCTTGCTCGAAGCGTCGCGAATCGGGAACATGCGCTCGTGCTTCGCCATCGCTGTCACCAAAACCGGCTCGGGAAGTTCGAGGTACGACTCGGGGAACGTGCCACAGATCGCAGTTGGCCATTCGCACAGAAAAGCATTTTCGTCAAGCAAATCGTCAGTGATCTCCGGCGTTCCATTGGCCACTTGACGAGCCTGTTCGAGGATCAGTTCTTTTCGCTTTGAGATTTCGGGTTCGACAAAGCTCTCGCGAAGCTTTGTCGTGAGTTCGGCGAGTGTACGCGCCTCGAACTCGTCTGGGGCATAAAACCGGTGACCACGACTAAGGAGCGCGGACGGAACATCTTCGACGTGAAATGAAACCAGGGAACCGCCAAAGGACGCCAACACCCAACGGATCGGGCGCGCAAATCGAACCTTAGATGATCCCCAGCGCATCGACTTGTCGAAATTGAGCCCAAGAATGATTTTGGGAAGAATTTCGGCCAAGACCTCGTCGGTGGTGCGACCGGGAATATGTTTGGTTACCCACACATACTGATCGTCCTTGCGGAGATCATCAGGAGCAATACCCTGCGATTTGCAGAAGCCAAGCAAGGCACCAGTCGGGGCTCCGTCGGCACCATAGGCAGCCTGAATCGAAGGACCTCGTTGCTCCTTCGTAGAATCTTCCTGCCGCTCTTTGAGGTCAGGGAAGCTCACGATTAAGCGACGTGGGGTTCCCATCGCGATGGGGTCCGAATTCTTCAAGCCCAAACCTTCGAGTTCTTTTGCAAGGGAATTGGCAAGGTCCGTATAGGCCTTTTCCACAAAAGAGGCAGGTAGCTCTTCACATCCGACTTCGAGCAAAAACTCAGGCATGGCGAAGCTAGAGGATACCCTTTTGAACCAGAGACCAAATTCCTATTCCTGGCGAACAATCCTTATCAAGCTTCGTACTATCCGATGATGATCTCCGCCTGGCTTCTTGCTTCGCTCGGTGTTCATACGTATTGGGGAGCGCCACTTTCGAGGGGAACGGTTACTTTCAATGTTGATGGTCAAACCCGCTCGGCAATCGTATATCAACCCTCATCATCGAGCGGCAAGAAGTCGGCTGTTTATTTTGTGTTTCATGGTTTAGGTGGCAACGCAAAAGCGGCCGTGCGCCAGTTTCACATTCAAGAGCTTGATCCTACGGCGATGGTGATTTACGCCGAAGGAATTCCTGCGCCGCAGACCGACCCACGAGCCAATCGCGTCGGGTCTCGAAACTTTCGTGCCGGAAGCCTCAACACTTGGCAGATCATGCCGAAGCAATATAGCGATCGCGATGTTCATTTCGTGCAGTCACTACTGAAATGGGCCGACGATCATGGAGGCGATTCGACTCGTCGCTACTACATTGGCCACTCGAACGGCAGCGGGTTTGCGTGGGTCGTACTGAAGGAACTCGGCAATTCCTTTACACGATTTGTAGGTATGAACGGGGGAACTCTTTTGTCGCTGAAGGGGGCTCCGACCAAGCCAGTCTTTCTGACGACGGGGACCAGTGATCGGTTGGTTTCTTCAGACTCAGTCGAGAAGTTTGCCGATAGCATGGCTGCCCACAATGGCTGTGGAAAGCCCGCGGGCTCGATGATGAAAACCTATCCCGGAACGAACCCGGTCTATCTGTTCGAATATAACGGGGGGCACATGCCACCCGAAGACGCGTATAAAATGGCGGTTCGATTTTGCCAAACGGGAAAGCCGAACTAAACGTTTGCGTACGCCGTGTGATAAGCGCCATAAAGGCCCGCGTGCTCGGCGTAGGGCGAACTGATGCATCCATTTTCGTGAAGCGAAGGTTGGAGCCATTCGGCCCGGCCAACTCCGCCGCAGACAACTATGACTTCAGGAAAATAGGCGGCTCGAAGATATCGAACGGCATATCTAAACGCTTCGATTGCCTTGGCTTGCTGATCGGGCGATGGCTGCTCGGTGAGGTTTGCGCCCCCCAAGACATCTTCAATCGTCTCGCCGCCGGATAGATAAAGATCGTTGACCCGAAGATATTCCCCTCTCGGTCCACAAAAGATTTTGCCATCCGCCACGAACCCAGCTCCGACTCCCGTTCCTAACGCCAGCGTCGCGACGCTTTTTCCGGCGAACAAGGGATGGCAGGCATGTCCCCATGCGGTGGCGAGACCATCATTAAGCACCCGGGTCGGCTTTGCCAAGGTGTCTCGATTCAGAATCGTGCCGGCATGATCGGGAATGATCTCTTTAGCCTCCCAAACCTCACCGGTTCTCGGGTCGACGGTGCCCCCCGTTCCCACTCCAACACGATCAACTTTCCAGTCTTTTGCTTTTTCGCGTATCGCGGCAATTCGCGCTTCTCGGCTCGCGGGGCGTTCGGCACGGACGACTTCGGTCAGCGTGCCATTTTCAAAGCGGCCGAACCGAATCCACGTGCCTCCAAGATCGACGGCCAAAACTTTTTCGTTCGACCGAAACTCAGGCATCAGGGCACGGGTTTGTTTGAGGGGATCGTTGATGGCACCCCCCACCACCACGCCTCTGGCTCCAATTCTGAGGGCGGATTCGATTTGACACCGCTGGGCATAGCGCCCTTCAGCGATGACGGGTTTGCCTTTCGAAACCGCGTAGCGAACAAGGTCATAGTCGGGTCCACTCGTCATCGGTCGGGCGTCGGTGTAGCCCGCCAGCGTCGTCCCGACCAAATCGAAATCGAGTTTGCAAGCCAGTTCGATCGAGGCTTCCGAGTCACAGTCGGCCATCGCGAGGCATCCGCTTCGCTGAATGAGTGCCACCAAGGCGTCGAGGTCGGCGTTACCTGGGCGGCTGCGCGGAGTTGCGTCCAAGGCGATAATTTCGCATCCGAGGGCGATCAGCCGTTTCACTTCTTGTTCGGTTGGCGTGATATAGACCTCGGAGCCGGGATACTTCTTTTTAATGAGTCCGATCACCGGCACAGAGAGCTTTGCCTTGATGTGCCGAATGTTATCCGCGCCTTCCAACCGCACCACTTCGACGCCCTGATCAACGGACGTTTTTGCCAATTTATAGAGCGTTTCGGGATCATCAACGGCTGCTCCCTCGCTCGCCTGAGCCGACACGATCAGTGGGCAGTCTTTGAGGATCGCGAGAAGATTTTGCAGCACGGAACGATTATCCCATTTCACGCTAGGTCTCAGTTGTGCGAAAGTCCGTTTGGAATGACCCTTCCGGGTACCCTACGAGGGTGAGTCTTGTTCGTGTGGCGGCCCTCGGGGGCGTTGGGGAGATTGGTAAAAACTGCAGTTTGGTAGAGCAGGGCGACGATATCGTCGTGATTGACTGTGGACTGTCGTTTCCCAATGAAGAAATGCTCGGCGTCGACATCGTCGTTCCCGATTTCAGCTACCTGATCGAAAAAAAGCATAACGTTCGGGGCGTCTTTTTGACTCACGCTCACGAAGACCACGTGGGCGGACTTCCTTATCTCTTGAGTGAGATCACATGTCCGGTTTATTGCACCGAATTTACTCACGCCCTCATCCGCCACAAGATGGACGAGAGGCTCCCTCACAAGCGGATTGAATTTAAGATCGTCAAGCCAGGTGAGATCATTAAGGCTGGGAAACTTGAAGTCGAATTCATTCGGGTAACCCACTCCATTCCCGAAAACTGTTCGATTTCGGTCAACACGGAGCATGGCTATGTGCTCTTCACCGGGGACTTTAAGTTTGACTTTACGCCCGTCGATGGCAAACTGGCCGACCTGAAACGCTTTGGCGAATTGGGTGACGAAGGTGTCGTGCTGTTGCTCTCTGACTCCACCAACGTCGAACGAACCGGTTGGGGCCCGAGCGAGCGGATCGTCGCTGATGGCCTTCGCAAGGTTTTCAACGAAGCTGAGGGGCGCGTGCTCCTCACCACTTTTGCTTCGAATATCCACCGAATGCAGCAGGTGTATAACGTTGCGAAAGAAACCGGGCGAAAAGTCGCGGTCGTTGGACGCTCAATGGAGCGTAACCTTGAAATTTGCGAGAGCCTTGGCTACGTTCGGATTCCGCTGGGGACATCGATTGAGCTTGACGAAGCAAAACGCCTTCCACCCAATGAGGTGGCGATTCTCACCACCGGTTCGCAAGGCGAACCGTTAAGCGCTCTGGTGCAGATGAGTAAAGGCGAATATGGACGGCTTCAAATCCAAGAAGGCGACACGTTGATCTATTCCGCCCGTCCGATCCCCGGAAATGAGGGAGCAATCTGGCGAACGATCAATCGCCTTTTCCGCCAAGGCTGTCGAGTCATCTATGATGCGCCTTATCCGATCCATGTCAGTGGCCACGCCTATCAAGAAGAGTTGAAGATGATGATGAACTTGACGCGACCATTTTATATCGCGCCGGTTCATGGCGAGCCACGCCATCAATACCTCTACAATCAAATCGCGATGGACATGGGCTATCCCGAGCACCGAATCTTTACCCTTGAGGCTGGTGTCCCTCTGGAGATTCACGAACAGAAAGCTCAGTTCGGCGAGCCGATCCCAACAGGACGCGTGTTGGTGGACAATAGCGGTACTCCGGGCGTGTCGGAAGAAATCTTGCGTGACCGGTATAACGTCGCCAACGATGGATTGGTGATCCTGTCGATTGCGGTCGATACCACGCATGGCGAGATCGTGGGCGACCCAACGATTCTTTCCAAGGGTTTCCACGGTCCGAAAGGACTCCTCGAAGACGCCCAAGACTTGATGGTCGACGCTTTGGCGTCGCTCAACGCAAACGAGATTAAAGACCTCAATCGTGTCAAGCTTGATTCGACGGCGGTTGTCCGTAAATATATGGCGAAACGCGGAAAGTTAAGACCGCTCATTGTTGCATCGGTTATTGAAATTTAAAGATTTAGAAAAATTCGGGTCCTACGCACTAAACCCTGGGCCCGCTGGAACGTTTAACCAAATATAACTGTAAAGGTTATAGATTATGAACGGGACTGAACTCAAAAAAATCGAGGAGTTTTTGAAACTCCAGGATGGGGTCCTGAATGCGATTGCTAGTCTCGAAAAAGAACAACTGAGGGTCCAGGTAACTGTTCCCCAGACCAGCACGTGGTCAGAGAGCACCATCAAAAATCGTTGCGAACAAGGGCTAGGAGTGAGCCCAGACCGGATCCTCCTCATGACCTCGAGACCGAATCGAGTGTTTGCGCGAACGGCATAGCCGAGCGATTTTTCTTCGCCGGTTAGGCGATTTTTGCGAAACTAAAAAAGGCGGCGCATTTTCGTGCGTCGCCTTTATGTTTTTTTGAATAAGGTAGTGGTCGCTTAAGCGTTAAGGACCCCTATTCCATATCGTCTTCGTCTTCTCCGACGAAGCCTTCTTCTTCAGGATCAATCGACTTGCCTGGGTTCTTAAGACCAGCGTCGAGGTCGACAAAAGCGATGTTTTTGAGTTGTCGATTAGGGCAGTTATTGCAAACGAATTCGACTTTCGCCGATCGAAGCCAATCCGGCACCTTCTCGATGGGTTTACCGCAGGAGCAATTTACCATTAGTTAGAATCCTTTTCGGCGAACGAAGAAAGCCAAATCTTGTGCGAAATCAGTCCATTCACCAACATGACTACGGACGCGGCTAAATAAATCGCCCATAGCTTGTTTTCGTGTCGTTGTCCTGGATCGCGGATGATGTTATCGCCACCGATCAAACCAACCACACCTAAAATGAACAGCACAGCGGCAATCCAGAAATAGGTGTTTTTCATCCAAGAATTCTTGGTCGGTGTCACGGGGCGCTTCTCGCTCACTGCACACTATTGTACCCTTTGCCGGTCTAAATGGTTCCCGCCAGAGTGCTGAGTGCTGAGTGCTGAGTGCTGAGTGCTGAGTGCTGAGTGCGGAGGGCATGCCTTGCTTGATGCTCTCAGTGGGGCTTCAGGATTCAGTAAGTCAGGCTTCAGTCAAGGACGGAGGCATAAAGAAGAGAACGAAAAAGAAAATCTAGGCTCTCAGCGCCCATCGCTCAACGCGATTTAAGCTCGAATATCGACGATCTTGCCTTTGCCTTCGAGCATCTGCAGGAGTTGAGCCGCTTCGGTTTTTTGACCTTGGAGGGCCTTTTTCAGCAACATTGCCTGCGCGGTATTTGGCGCAGACGCCTTTTGTGTTCCAATGGTCGCCGCCACGCTCGAAACTTGGTTGGAAATGCCCTGCATCACCAACAATCATCGGGCGAATTTACCGGTTCTTCACCTGATTGGCGTAAAACTGGTAATCGCCTTTCAAAATGGCACCGCGTAAGAGCTTTCGTCCCCGGTGGATGCGCGATCGAATCGTGCCGATTGTCGTTCCCTGCTGCTCGGCAATCTCGTAGTAGGAAAGCCCCTCCAGGTCGCATTGCCGAATGGCTGTTGCGTAAATTTCTGGGATCATCGAGAGCGCTCGGTTGAGTTGCTCGCGATACTCTTCGAACAAAATTTCGTCGGAAGCGATCGGTGTCGGATCGGGAATCGCAAGCTCCTGAATGTCGCCTTCGAGCCCTTGAGCGATGCCCTGAAGCGATTCGGCCTTTCGGATGGGGTTGGCTCGGCGTCGCGAGTCAAGATAGGCTCGTTGCATGATGCGCAGCAACCAATTCAAAAACGGCTTGTCAATCGCATAAGTGTCAAAACCTTTCCAGGCTTTCAGATAGGTTTCTTGAACTAAATCTTCTGCGTCAGAGGCGTTTCGCGTCAGTTCGAAGGCCATTCGGTAGGCTCGTTTCTTGCTGGTTGCGATCATTCTCTCGAAGCGTTCGACGCGCTCGACGGGTTCTGAGCCGATCATTGGCTCGGGGTCGGTCGTTCTAGAATTCATGAAAAATTCTCCCTAGAACTACATTGTTCTCTCTCTATTGTAGCATTCCATGAAGTTAAGATTTTGAAAAGCAGAACTTGGTACCCATCTAAGTCCTTAATCTGCTATATTCGCGGGAAGGATGAAATTTGTCTTAATCACCAATGATCAAGAGATGGAAAATGAAGCCAAAGAAGGTTTTCATCCGAGTGACACTTTTGAATCGTTTTCAAGTTGGGATAAGGCCCTCGATGCAGCGGCCGATGCCGACCTGATCTTTGTCGATCTCCTCGCGACGCTTGAAGAACCGCATAAGATCGCGGGCTACGAAAAATTTGCACACGCCAAGATGAGCCACCCAACGACGAGTAAGGTTCCTCTTGTGCTCATTTCGCCTCCCGACGATTATGAACTCGACTTTATGGCAGGGTGGCCTGATTTCGTTTTCGCCAATATTCGACGTCCCGTGACGTTTAAGCATTTCCGCCGGGCTAGCACCTGGGTGTGAAATCAGCTATACTCCTAAAACGTTGGGAGAAGGCTCAACGGTAAGGCCGGCGGATCCTCGACAGGGTGCGTCGGCCTATCTTTTTGTCAGGATTGACTAATTTAGATTGGAAGGGACGCGCAGGAAGAGCGAAAAATGCCAACACTTGTGATCGTAGGCGCCCAATGGGGCGATGAAGCAAAAGGAAAACTCGTTGATGTTCTGGGCAGCCAGGCCAGTCTCGTGGTGCGATATGCGGGCGGCAACAATGCCGGACATACCGTCATCGCCGATGGCAAGGAATTTAAGTTCCACCTTATTCCCGCCGGGATTCTCCACAAAGGCACCAAGGCCCTGGTCGGCTCGGGAATGGTCGTTTGTCCGAAAGGCTTGCTTGAAGAATGGGACCGAACCGTCGCCCAGCAAAGCGATCTCGGTGAACTGATCATTTCAAGCGCCGCCCACGTGGTTTTCCCTTACCACCGCATGCTCGACTCGCTTGAAGAAGAGGCGAGGGGCGACAACAAGATCGGGACCACCAGCCGAGGTATTGGTCCGGCTTATCAAGATAAAGTTGCGCGAATTGGAATTCGGATGGGCGAATTCGTATGCCCGGATCGATTCCCGAAGCGTCTGAAGGAAGTCCTTGAAGTCAAAAATCGATACCTTTCGTTGTTTGGCAAGGATCCAATTTCTTACGATGAATTGCTGACCGAATACACGGCTTATGCCGAGAGACTGCGACCGTTTGTTCGCGATACCGAGGCGATGGTGGCCGAAGCGGTCGAAGCGGGAGAAAAGGTTTTGCTGGAAGGCGCTCAAGGCACTTTTCTCGATCTCGATTCGGGAACCTATCCTTATGTGACGTCTTCGCATCCGGTCGCGGGTGGCGCATGTTTGGGTACGGGAATCGGCCCGAGACATATCGATGCCGTGCTTGGAGTCTGCAAGACGTACACCACGCGGGTTGGTAGCGGACCCTTCCCAACTGAACTCACCGATGAACTCGGCGACCATATCCGTACGATCGGGAAAGAATTTGGAACGACGACCGGACGAGGACGCCGTATTGGTTGGCTCGACCTTGTTGCTCTCCGACATTCGTGCCGACTGAACTCTTTGAGTGGTTTGGTCGTTACCCGGTTAGACATTCTCAGCGACTTTGAAACGATCAAGGTTGCCGTTAAGTACAAATTAGATGGCCAGGAAATCGATTACCTCCCTGGCGATGTCGAAGTTCTCGCCAGAATCGAGCCGGTTTATCATGAATTGCCAGGCTGGAAAGGCGACCTTCGCAGCGCAAGGACCGTCGAAGATCTGCCGCAGGAAGCAAGGGCCTACCTCGACTTTATGGCGGAGTACACAAAGACTCCAGTTGCCATCATTTCGGTGGGTCCGGATCGCGAAGAAACGATCATTGCTAACAAAAATCTAATTTGGGGTGGTTAGTTTGGGCACCTCGCCCTAATGGGAATCGTACAAACTAGAACAATCGTAGCTCATCAAGGGAAAAACGGATGGAATTGAGGAAACTGTCGATCGTCGGCATCGCTGCCGTGTTCGCGAGCCAATGCTTCGCACAAGAAAAACTAACTATAGACGAAGCGATTCGTCTGGCAAAACAGAATAACGGAACGCTCAAAGCGGCGGTTCAAGACTTGGTCGCCGCAAAGGCCCGAAAGGTGCAAGCTAATTCGGCCTTTATGCCAACGATCACTCCGACGGCTTCTTATACGGAAAGCCGTCGGGACATTCCCAATGCCCAGCTCGGTAATACAACCTCCGAGTTCAGCCAGTTATCAACCCAGGCTTCGCTGACTTGGCAGGCGCTGGATGCGGGACAGCGAATGGCGCAATTGCGGGCAGCCCGCGAAAGTGTGTCATCTCAAGCCGCGCAAACCCAACAAACTTTGAGGCAGATTATTTTTAATGTCGAGTCTCAGTTCCTCGAAACGTTGCGCGCACAAGAACTCGAAAAGGTCGCCGACGCGCAACTCGAACGAGCCAATAAGGTCCTTGACCAAACAAAGACTCGAGTCGAAGTCGGAGACGCCGCCCGCCGCGAAATCCTGCAGGCCGAAGCCGATGCGCTGAATGCGAAAGTGAATTCGATCACCGCCAAAAACGCGACGAATACCAATTCGGCGGGCTTAAAGTCCATCATTGGATACCAGAGGGATTACTCGCCTCTTCAATTGGAGAATGTGACGTTCTCCAAGGATCCTGACTTGCCCGATTCGGTGCAGACGGCGGTCGAACTTGGGCTCAAGGCTAGACCCGATCTTATTGCTCGCAGAACGGCCGTGAAATCTCAGGCCGAAGGACTACGCAGCACCGAAATCAACGCTGGTTTGACTTGGTCGCTCGACCTTAGTTACGGTCAGCAATTCTCGCCACAATCGGTCGCAAACCGGAATGGTTCGTTCGTCTTCAGCTATCCATTGTTCGATGGTGGCAAAAGCCGGGCGATGGTCAACGAGCAGCGAGCAAATGTCGAAGGTTCGCGAGCGCTGTTGGATCAGGCAGAGAAAGACGCGCGCAGTGAAATCGAGGCCACTTACCTGACTTATCATCAGAACTTAGAAGCGCTTGATTCGGCCGACTTAGCGCTAAAAGCAGCTCGACTAAATTTCGAAGCCGCTGATGGCTCGCAGAAGGCAGGCGCAGCGAACTTGATCGATGTCATTACGGCCCAGGTCAGCCTCGTGACCGCCGAGTCAAACTATATTCAGGCGACCTACGACCTCTTGATTTCACAATTGAAGCTCAGGCTGGTGACGGGTCTTCCCATGCCGGGAGAAGAAGTCTGATGTCGCGTCCGGTCGTCCAAGTGCGCGGTTTATCGAAGCGGTATGTGATGGGCGACCAAACCGTCCATGCGCTTCGGTCGATCGATTTGACCATCAACGAGGGCGAATTCGTGGCGATCATGGGACCTTCTGGTTCGGGAAAGTCAACATTCATGAATCTCATAGGGTGCCTTGATCGGCCCAGCGAGGGAGAAATCGAACTTGATGGTAAGCCGGTTGCCCGCATGAATGACAACCAACTGGCCGAAATTCGAAATAAGTACATTGGGTTCGTTTTTCAGAACTTCAACTTGCTGCCTCGAACTTCCGCGCTGAAGAATGTTGAATTGCCTCTGATGTATGCCGGTGTCAAAGATCGTTCTGCTCAAGCGAAGGCTGCGCTGGAAAAGGTGGGATTGGGACAGCGAATCGACCACAAGCCGAGCGAACTTTCGGGTGGCCAGCAACAACGGGTCGCGATTGCACGGGCTCTGGTGACCAATCCGGTGATGATCCTTGGCGATGAGCCGACCGGTAACCTTGATTCACGAACGTCAGAGGAGATCATGGCGGTTTTTCAGGATCTCAACAGCCACGGCAAAACGGTGATCATCGTGACTCACGAAGAGGACGTTGCCCATCACTGTAAACGCATTATCCGATTCCGAGACGGTCGAGTTCTTCGCGATGAAATCGTCGAGAATCCGACCAACGCGGTGGAGGCCCTTAAAAGGCTTCCTGACCCCAACGCTGCCGAAGCCGAGATGGCGACGCCCTAAGTTCGTCTATTTCTTTTCGAGCAGTAGGTCCGGCGAGCGGAAGTTTGAATCTGTCACGCCTCCGTTGTCGATGCCATCTTCCCCAGCCGAGTAGAGGACGTAGCTATTGCCCGCAACTTTGTAATAGAAAGGCTCACCCGTAAACGGATCGAGAATCGCCGATCGTGAGAACGAGGCGAGTGACTTTGGCAATGACTTGCGCATGCGCTGCTTCTGCATGAGATAGCATTCCAAAACGAATAATTCGGTTCGGCAGTAGGTCGTCTGCAGGAGCGGGACGAGGTTTTCGATATTCGTTCCAAAATACCGGTAGAGCATTTGATACTGCTTGCGTTCCTGAAGTTTGGGAGGAAGGCCAACCTTGCGAGGAATTTTGACTTTCTTCAAGTACCAATCCGTCCGGGTGTTGATGTCGTTACCGATCCAATCAAAGACCTCTTTTCCTTTTGCCTGGTCGTCTTCGAGTGACTTCAGTTGGTCAATTTGATCTTTTGCACTTGATCCAAGCTTTTCTTGCAGCACGTCCAACTTGTTGTCGGCGAAATAGTCTTGAGCTTGCTGCAGTGAGAGCAACATGTTGTCACGTTCGTTCTCTACGGAGACTTGCATTGCGGGACGGTTGACGGAAGCCTTTTGGATGGCGGAAGCGAGTTTGCCGAGTTGGAGGGCGGAAAGCGAGCCCAGAACGGGTGTCATCTTCAACCTGGCCTGATTGATCAGCGACGAGCCGAGGGACGCTTCGTAGGCTCCACCACCCATGAGGGCAAACCCGAGCCTGGTGGCCGAGCCGCACGCCGAAATTGCAGCATCGTAGTTTTGGTTCGCGATGGCGTCTTCAATGTCCCACACCAACGAGAAGCCAATAAGTCGAAGGCCCGAAAGATATTTTGGGGGATTGTTGAGGCCGGTTGGTTCATAGCCGAATGAAAAGGCCTCTTGGGCTGCCGCCAGGGCCTGCGCGCGCGAGGGACCCACGACGGCACGAGCATCGGCTTTTTGTTTAGGATAGAACGTCGTTCGCTCGGTGAGCGGTGTCATCGGTCGGCCCTTCGAATCGACTCCGGCTTGGCTGCGTGCGCGTGCCTCGACTTCGTTTCCGGCTGCAATGAATTTGGCAGATGCTGCCGATTGGGTCGTGAGGGTACGATCACTTTGCACCCAATGACTAAAGCTCACCGGAGCTTGTTTCTTACACCCAGCCAGCGTGACGACCATGCACGCAATAAAAAACCCGTTGCCAATCCTTGGCATAGAATCAGGGTAGCACATCATCGCCGGTATTCTTACAGGCAAAATGAAAGGCTTGATTCTCGCCGCCGGAAAGGGGAGCCGTCTCTATCCCATCACTCACATCGTTCCGAAGCCCCTTTTGCCGCTCGCGAATCGTATGACGCTCGACTATGCGTTCGATAAGTTAAAGGAAATCGGCGTGACCGATATCGGAATCGTCGTCGGAGAGAACGAAAATGCGATGCGCGAAGCGCTGGGAGACGGTTCGCACCATGGCGTTTCGCTGACCTATATCCGTCAGCCTGAGCCCAAAGGCCTAGCCCATGCGGTTAGTTTTGCAAAAGATTTTGTGGCGGGCGATTCGTTCGTTCTCTACCTTGGCGATGCGATGTATAGCGACGGGTTTGAGGCGTTCAAGAAGCGCTTCGTTGAGAGTGGCTGCGCCAACCTAAATTTAGTAAAGCCGGTCGACGATCCTTCCCGCTTCGGGGTTGCCAACGTCGACGGAGAGCGGATCGTCAAGTTGGTCGAAAAGCCGAAGAACCCAGAATCGAATCTTGCGATGGCGGGTCTCTATTTCTTCGGCCCAGAGATTTGGGATGTGTTCCCGAATCTCAAGCCTTCGGCGCGGGGAGAGTATGAGATCACCGATGCGATTCAAACTCTGATTGACGAAGACAAGACGGTGCTTGCGGGAGTCTATGAAGGCGCTTGGTTTGATACGGGAACCCTCGATTCGTTCCTTGAGACCAGTTCTTTTCTCATCGACGGTGGGCAGCGAGTCGCCGCGTCGGCCGTTGTCATCGGTGAAGTCAAGAATCAGGTTGTGGTTGGCGAAGCAGCCCACGTCGAATGTGAGAGTATTGAGGATTCGGTCGTGCTGCCGGGTGCGGTCGTGAAGGTCAAAGGCAAGATTCGCCACTCGATTTTGGCTGGGCCGATCGAATCGGACGGAGACTTGACCGATTCGATTCTCCACGGCGATTGGAAAGGCTAGCGAATAAAAAAGCCCGCTCCTAATAGGGCGGGCTTTTTTATTCGCTAAATGCGTAGCGCCTTAGTTGTTTGCAGCTGTCGTAGAAGAAGCAGCACCGGCATCGCCGCCACCACTGCAACCGACCATAACGCTTCCAAGAACGCCGAGCACCATAACGAGAGCGAGAATTTTCTTCATATCTTTTTTCCTTTACACCTCCTGAAGTGTAGTTTTGTAAACGACCAGACTCCCTCCTGATGGTGGTCAGTCGCGTGTTCATTATAGTTTACGTACGAACGAAATGAAAAGGTTCAAGATAATTTTGTCGCCCAGGTTAAAATTCCAGGGTCTTGAACCAAGAATTCAGTCCCGTAATTAGTGAAATCAAGGTACTAAAGTTGAAAATTCATTGACATTTCTGTGTTAATGTCTCTCCCTTAACCTCCCATTAAAGCCCACTTAACCTCGGAGCGAGACACTGAAATGGACTGAGTGGAGAGGTATGCGCTGCGCATGCGAATTTACTTGGATTTCTTTGGAGCTTGGAACTAATGAAAAAGACTCTTACGATGGCTTGTGGCCTGTGCATGGTAGCCCCAGCATTTGCCCAGACGGTCAATATCTCGGACTTCTCAACTGGTTACAACCAGAATTTCGACTCATTAACAACTGCTGCTGCGAACACCGCATTAACCGCCGGTGGCGGCGAATTCAACAACGGAGCAGGAGCGACTCTGCCCGGTTGGTATTACGGAGAAAACGGTGGCAGTGGCTCGAACTACAACCTTTACGGCGACACAGGCGCGTCGAACACCGGACGATTCTACAGTTACGGTGCATCGGGAAGCACGGAGCGAGCTCTTGGCAGCGCCTCGTCGGGAACCGTGGGCACGGTCTCCTACGGCGGGCGATTCGTGAACAATACAGGCGCATCGACTGGCCTGTTCGTCATTCAATTCGATCTCGAACAGTGGAGAAATGGCGGCAACGTCAACCTCCAAGGTTTGAATCTCAGCTATAGCCTGATTAAGGCCGGCGGTTCGTTCTCGCAAGCGAACTTCAACACGGGTACGGGATACAGCACGAGCCAACTGTGGCTGCAAACTTCGGCTACCGACGATGCGAACATGACCAGCATCTCGGCTCCGGTTTTGTCGAGTACGATCCTTGGCCCAACGTCTGGTGCATCGGCTTCGGCTTTGAATGGTAATGCCCTCGCGAACTCCGTTCGTGTCCGAGCAGTTGTTCAATTGTTCGCCGACGGTCAGTCATGGGATCAAGGCGATGAAATCGTCTTCCGATTCTCGGATATCAACGACACGGGCAACGATCACGGATTTGGCGTCGACAACGTTGTTGTCGTACCTGAGCCAGTGTCGATGGCAACTCTGTTCGTTGGTATTGCCGGCCTGGCCGTTCGACGCCGACGCAACCGCAACTAAACTCACTGAATGCAGGGATCGAGCTTTCTGGTTCACTCGATCCCCTCCCCCGCAAAAGTGCGAGGTTTCAGTCATATATGCCTGGCTGAAACCATTCTTAACTTTCGCTTAAAGCCCCCTTAACATTGCCGTGGGAGACTTTCCACTGGCCGAGGGGGCATTTTGGGACGTGTCTCAAGTTCTCACTTGGATTTTTTGGAGCTTGGATTTATGAAAAAGGTAATGCTGACTTCGGTTGTTTCGCTTGCAACCGCATTCGCGTTTGGTCAGGGTTTCTTCCCTGAAAATTCTCTTGTCGTTTCTCGTATCAACGGAACTACGAGCGCTGCTCAGTCAGTGGACCTTGTTGGGTTTAACTATGACGGTTCATCGAACTCGAAGACGTTCAACTTGTCGGGACTCACGATGTCGGGTTCGGCAACTTCTGAAGGTCAGATGAACGCATCCGCCGGTTTCTTGGCTTTGGCCGGATATTCGGACCCAGCCGGAACGACGGGCGTTGCCAGTGGAACGACGGCTCGACGCGTTGCCGTTTTCGACAATGCGGCGAATGGTGGCCTCGGTGGCGTCACCTACACGGATCTCCCGGCGGGCGTTCACGGCGGAAACAACATCCGCTCGGCCTATACGGAAGACGGAACGACTCTTCTCACCACTGGTGGCGCTGGTGGATGGGAATCGACGACGGGTGGAGTGTCGACTCAACTTGGCACGACCACGAATACTCGAGTCGTTAAGATTCACGACGGTGTCACTTATGGAAGCACCGGTTCTGGAACCCGAGGAATTTATTCCTTGTCTGGTTCGACCCAAACCGCAATCGCGCTGACGGGTACGAATTCGTCGCCGTACGATTTCGAATTCTACAGTGAGAACTCGAGCGACTATCTGTTCATTGCCGACGATGGCTCCGTCGCCAACGGCGGTGGTCTTCAAGTTTGGAAGAATGGATCGCTTCTTCGCACGATCGTCCTGCCGAGCACGACCTCGGCCCTCCGAAGCCTTGCTGTTCGCAGCTGGGACAATAACGGCGTTCTCGAAACGACGATTTTCGGTATCGCTAATGGTAACAAGATTGTTGGATTGACCTTTGATAAGGGCACTCTCGAAACGACCACAAGTTCCTTTACCGAGCTCGCGACCGCAAGCACCGGTACGGTCTTCCGAAGCATCGAAGTGGTTCCAGAACCGGCTTCGATGGCCGCGATCGCGCTTGGCGTCGCAGGTCTCGCCGCTCGTCGCCGACGAAACAAAAAGTAAGAGTTTCGTTAAGAACTCCCCTTAAGCGGTCCTGGTTGGAGAGCAGCCGGGACCGCTCTTACTTTAGGTTTTTAAGTGGAAAACCTCATAGAAGCCAGCAATTTTACTTGTCCTGGGTCCTTGATCTTGTTAATAACATTCCCGTAAACTTAAGAGGTCTCTGCCCGCTTGGGTAGGGAGGTTTGATCTAACTGACATTGAGGTTTGTTTGGATTAACGCTTGGAGCTTGGAATTATGAGAAAACTTGGTTTTGTCGCTGGGGCGCTTCTGCTCGGCAGCACAGCAATGGCTGACTTCTTCCCGTTTGGGTCGGTTATCGTTCAGCAAATTTCTTCGACGACGTCTAGCACTGGCGACGTCTCGCTTGTCGGCTTCAATGCCGATGGATCGAGCAATGGCCTTTCGTTCAGTCTTTCGGGACAGGGCACGAATTTCTCGATGACTGGCAACAGCACCGCTGATGGCCAAATGAACTCATCGGCTAGCTACGTTGCAATCGGTGGTTACGGTGCAACGAGTGGAACGAGCACCCTGACGGGTGTTTCGCGACGAATTGCGACCTTTAACAATAGCGGTTCGGGCAGCGTTTCCTACTACGATCTTCCATCCACGGTTTACACTTCGACCTCGATTCGAAGCGCTTACACCGAGGACGGCGTCACGTTCTTGACCGGTGCAAACAATAGCTGGAGAACGAGCACGGGCGCAACCTCGAGCCAGCTTGGAACTACGGCGAATACCCGTGTGATCAAGCAGATCGGCAGCGACATCTACGGTTCGACCGGCTCCGGTTCGGTTGCAGGCGGTTCGCCTCGCGGTATCTACCTCTTGAACGGTAGCACTCAAACGAACATCATCAACACGGGCGACAGCTCCTCGGTTTATGACTTCGAAAAGGTCACCGATGGTGGCGTCGATTACTGGCTTGCGGCCGATGATCGAGCTGCTGGAACGGGCGGTTTGTTCATGTACGATTCGAGCGGTAACTTCGTCCGAAGCATCGGTTCGGTTGGCAGCCTTCGCTCCATCGCTTTGATGCGCTACACCGACGCCGGAGTCAACAAAGTCGCCGTCTACGGTATCGCAGGCACCTCGCTCGTTGGATTCACCTACGACGAAGGAACTCTTGCAAGCGTAACTCCGACCTGGACGACCTATGCGACGGCAGGAACCGGTACGGTTTTCCGCTCCGTCGAAGTGGTTCCAGAGCCTGCTTCGATGGCCGTCATCGGTCTTGGTCTTGCTGGCCTTGCCGCTCGACGCCGACGCAACAAGAAGTAAGGAAAGCTTCCAAACAATCTCAAGGCCAGGAAGGAAACTTCCTGGCTTTTTTATAAGTCAGAATAGTCCTATGAGTGCTGCCGTCGACCGGTTTCGCGAAGTCCTCCAACAATTTGTTGGCACCGAAGAGTTGGTCGAAGTCTATGACGATACCGACAACACCGATAAGTTTGAAGTCGGCTTTGTTTTGGCTGTCAGCGAAGATTACTATTCGCTGTCGTTGATTGACAGCAAGGGGCGTCCCAACGGGTCATTCGTGGGGCAGATCGAGCAAATCGTTCGCCTTGCCGTCAACACGCAATATCTCACTGCGATCAAGCTCTTGGTAGAACGGCAACGCCAGCTTGAGATGAACATGCGGCCGTCAAAGGCAGGACCTTTCGAAAATCTTCTTGATCTCGTTCGTTATGCTCATGAGAACCGGGTCATGGTTTCGGTCGCGGCAGACGTTGAGTTTTTTGGGTTTATTAAAGACTATAGCCCGGAACATCTGGAACTGCTCGAGGTCAATAAATCCGGTATTGAGGATGGTATTCAGTATATCGACCTCAGCGAAGTCAGCCGAATCGACTATGATGGGCCGAGCGAAGACGCCCGACGGTTCCTTCACCGAGTCCGTATGGGACTCTAGAGGCTATCTCAAAATTGGATTTCTGTCTTTAATACTTGAGTCATCCCTTCCGTCGAACCGCATTCAGCCTTCCTTGCATCAAGGCTAAAAGGCGGTGCGACACCTTCCCAATCTTTGGGAAGGACCATGATTGCCAGAAGGCATTAGCAACTCAATCATGGTTCGGTGAGTTTCTGAGATGACTTCTAGTTACTTCCAGCCAAGATCGTGGCGCAGAGCCGCTTCGAAAACGTGGGCCATTTTCGTCTGCGTTTTTGAGTTCGGGTGCCAAGAGCTGCCGATTCCGTCTAATGCTTCGTCTTGAGGGGCGAAGTCGATTCGGTGCACTTTTGCATCTCCCACCTGCGTTACGATAAAGTCGAGGTAACCCTTGAGTGTGGTGAGATGCTTTTTCTCGGGTGGCCAGGTGTCGGTCATCATGCTTCCGGTCGCAAGGTAGATATGCGCCTTGGGAAAACGTGATCTGACCTTTCTTACAAAATCCGCATAGCTTCCACACCACTTGTCTTTGTCCGGAATTCCGGGTCCAAAGTCATTGGTGGCTAAGTTGATGAGCACAGCATTAGTCTTTGGGTCATCAAGCGTTGCGGATTCACCCTTTTGGGCCGCAGGCAGCGCGTAATCGAAAATCGAAGGAATGGTGTTGTCGGGCCACATCTTGCGGCCGGACCAGGCGATGATCGAGCATTCGGCTTTGAGATCGCGCGCGGCAATCCACCCGTAGGTCATGTACGCGTTGGCTGTGTCGTAGCTGTACTTCTCTTCCTTGGTTTTTCCGTCAACTCCATATCCGGCGCTGATCGAATCGCCAATGATCTCAATCTTTCGGCTGCTGCCCTTTGGCGACGGAAGTTTGCCGTTCTCCACTCCAGAAAATGTGGTCATTCCTGAGAAACACTCCGTTCGCCGAACAAGCGTCACGAGGTGTCGCTTTTGGTCCCTGGGCAAGTCAATCGTATAGCTGTCCTGAGAAGGTTTTAGGCTGAGCACGCCGGTCGGTGACCCGTCGATGTCAACTTGCCAACGGTCGTTTTCGGAAGTTGGTTTGAAATGAACCGTGGTTTGGGTGCCTTGCGCATAAAAAGACAGCGCCGAACCAGGCCACTCGCAGGCGTATCCTCCATCGACATTGAGAAAGCGCCCAATCAAATGAACATTATTCGTGGTGGATTGGAGAAGAAAGAGGGCGGTCGTAAGGATCATCGTTCACCTTCAAGTTCTTGGTTCATGTTATGGACGTCTTGGACCATCTTGTCGCGATAGGCTTCAAGTTTTTGGGCGATGTCTTGGTCCTTTACACCTAGAATCTGAACAGCAAGAAGTCCTGCATTTTTTGCGTTTCCGATTGCGACGGTGGCGACCGGAATACCGCCGGGCATCTGCACGATGGAATAGAGCGAATCCACGCCGCTGAGGGCCTTGGTTTGTACGGGAACGCCGATGACAGGAAGCGTGGTCATACTGGCGACCATCCCAGGCAGGTGGGCCGCGCCACCGGCTCCTGCGATGATGACCGAAACGCCTCGGTCTCGGGCGGTCTTGGCGTATTCAAACATCCGGTCGGGAGTCCGGTGCGCCGAAACGACTTCGACTTCGTTGGGGATGCCAAACTCATCAAGAATTTCGACGGCCGCAAACATCGTTGGCCAGTCGCTTTTACTTCCCATGATCACACCGACTTTCATGGGTTGCAGTTTACATGAGTTGCATTATGTCAGGGAACAATGAGCATCACCCCTCCGGTTCGCGGTAATAACTACTCGGAGTCCTTTACCCTTTGCTCACCGGCTCCCCATGAGGGGAGCAGCCTTATGGGTCGTCAAGAATAAATCTTTTGCCAGAGACTCAATCTTTCGCAGGACTGAGCTACTCCCCTGATGGGGAGTCGGTGAGGTACGAACCGGTGGGGTTGTTGTTCGCGCGTGAACTTACTGCTGGCTTTCAAGCGTCGCCATGTCATAGACCGCCGAAAGGGTGACGTCCTTGCTGATGCGCTTGATCAATCCGCAAAGCACTTCGCCGACGCCGCATTCGATGAATTGAGTGACGCCATCTGCAATCATATTCTGCACGCTCGGAGTCCAGCGAACCGAATCGCGAAGCTGTTGTTCAAGCAGTTCGTTCCAGAACATCGGATTCTCAACCGGCTTTGCGGTCACGTTGCTATAAACCGGTTTACCAAAAGCAAAATCGACCGTAGCAAGCGCCTTCGCCATTTCCTTGGAAGGTCCTTCCATCAGCGGACTATGAAAAGCGCCGCTCACATTGAGAGGCAGGACACGTTTTGCACCAGCTTCGCTCAAAACCGGCCCGGCAGCCTCGACGGCGGCAACCTCGCCAGAAATCACGACCTGACCGGGACAATTGTCGTTCGCAATGACAACGATTCCGGATACTTTCTTCAGCGCTTCTTGGATGACATCTGCGTCGAGACCAAGGACGGCAGCCATGGTTCCGGGGTGGGTTTTGCCCGCTTCCGCCATGACGTTTCCACGCTTCTTAACTAAGGTCGCTCCCACCTCAAGCGGAATATTCCCGGCGCAAACGTGTGCGGCATATTCGCCGATGGAGTGACCGGCAAAGACCTCGGCCCGAACCCCTTCGACTTCAAGAGCCCGATAAGCAGCGACTCCGCAAGTAAACAGAGCGATTTGGGCATTTTGGGTCGCGCGGAGCGTTTCTTCGTCCGACTCAAAACATAGCTTGGCAATGTCCGTGTGCAACGTGTGGGAAACATGCTCGAAGACCTGCTTAGCAGCTTCGGAACCTTCGTAAAGCGACTGTCCCATGCCGGGCTTCTGAGAGCCTTGTCCGGGAAAGATAGCAGCGATCATTTGACCTAGAGGGTACCACCCGGACGATGTCCTGAGGTATAGTCTTTCCTTACATGGCAACCATCGTGAAACTCTAGCTCTTTCGTCACTCCGCGCACTCCAGCGCCCCGACCCTAAAAGCTACTTCACGATATGTTAGACGTACTCCGTATTAGGGATTTTCGTAACCTTTGGATTGGCCAAGCTATCTCGCGCATTGGCGATGCTTTCTATTTCCTAGGTCCACTTTTCGTCGTTAAAAAAGTATTCAATGATGACGCCATGGTTGGTTATGTCGGTGCCGTCGAGGCTCTGCCGTACCTCTTATTTGGAACCGTTGGTGGTGCCGTGGCCGACCGAATTGATCGCAAGAAGATCATGGTTTGGTCCGACCTGATCAGCGCCATCCTGCTCTTTATCTATCTTGGTTATCTCTTGACACTCAAGGGCGATATTCCGCGATGGCCCTTCTTCGTTTTCGGATTTCTTCTTGCTTCGGTTCGTGTCTTTTTCTTCCCTGCGAAGAATGCGGCGATCCCGAGGCTGGTACCCGGTGACAAGCTGTTCAACGCCAACATCATGAGCGCGGTCACCGACCAATTCATGTGGTTGGTCGGCAATGTCAGCATGGTGAGTATTGGAACCTTAGCCGAAAGCTTGGGCCCCATTCCCTTTCTCAAGGTGCTGATCTTTGTGAATGGAATCACGTTCTTGGTCTCGATGATCTTTTTGGTCATCTTGCCGAAGATCGAACCCCAACGCGAGGAACACCATGAACAGCACATGCTGACGGATATTCGCGAAGGTATTTCGTATGCCAAGCGAGATCGTGTCATCGGTTTGTCGCTGCTGGCCTCGTTCGGATTGGGACTCTTTATGTCACCGTTCTTCGTGGTCTATCTCGCGACAAACATGGCATGGTTTGGAAATAAGGCACCGCAATTGGCGTTCATTGAAACGTGTTTCATTGTCGGCATGTTGTCGATGAGCTTCATTATTCCGCACCTCAAGGTGAAGAAAGCGGGCATGGCATACGGACTCGGACTCACGATCGCCGGAATCTGTGTCCTATTGATGGGCTTCTCGCCGATCTACGCGATGTATTGCATTTGGAATCTCATCTGCGGCTTCGCCATCGGTGGTGTGGATGTGCCGATGCGAACCTATCAACAGTTGAAGGTGCCGGATGAATATCGCGGACGCATCATGTCGCTCGGGCAACTCATCTGGATGAGCGTTCAACCAATCGGAATGTCGCTCGGAGGAACCTTGCTTGCGTGGTTGGGAATCGTGAAGATGCACGTGGTTATGGGTACGGGATTCGCCATCTCAGGCGCGGCTCCGCTCATGGACAAGGATTTTCGTGAGTCAACCATTCCTGATCAACCGTCTACTCCTGATGTCGCCGAAGAGGTGATGGAGGACATCGCGTCAACGCGCGACCCCATAGGAATGTATGATTAGCGAAGGACGAGTCGGTGTCGATGAAAGTGGAAAAGGGGACTTTTTTGGTCCCCTTGTCATCGCGGCATGTTACGTCGGCCCCGAGCACCTCGCTGAATTAGAAGGGGTTAAGGACTCGAAGAAGTTGACGGACCCGCAAGCCATGCGCCTTGCCGAGATCATTAAGAAGACCTGTCCTTGCTATGTTCTGTGCATCATGCCGCCGAAGTACAACGAGTTGTATGCGAAGATAGGCAACCTCAATAAACTGCTTGCTTGGGGGCACGCGCAGGCCATCGAGAAAGTCCTTGAGAAACAACCGGCAAACTTGGTGATCAGTGACCAATTTCAGGCTGGTGGAAATATCGTCAAATCGAAACTTAAGGAACTCGGCCGTCAAGCGGAGTTCATTTCGAGAGTTCGCGCCGAAGCCGATATTGCCGTAGCGGCGGCCTCGATTTTGGCTCGCGCTGAGTTTCTTTGGCGATTGAAACAACTGTCTCAAGAGAACGGTATCGATCTTCCCAAAGGAGCGACGAACGTGATTCCTACTGGTAAACGACTGGTCGCGATGCATGGAAAAGAAGCTCTTCCAGGCGTGGCCAAGATGCACTTCAAAACTTCTCGAGAAGTTTTAGGAACCTAAACCCCTATGAATTTTAAGAATATTGAGACCCATGAAGAATGGGCTGACGCCGTTGCGTTACGCAACATTTTCAACTGGTCCCATCCCGTCAGTACGGACGATGAACGAATCTACGCCGAAGACTCGCGCAAAACCCGAAACGATGCACGAGTCATTGCCGTCGAAGGGGATGAAATCGTCGCTTATGGCAAGTGCATGTTCAACCGAAATTCGGGCTCGGATGGAAATTATTGGATCGATATTATGCTCGATCCTCATCATGAGCAAGCCCCAGAACGCCTCGGGGCAATGGAGGGTCGGCTTTGGCAACAGATGATCGACTTTGGCGGAAATACAGCGCAAATCGAAGTGCGAGGCGAATATGAATGGGTGCTTCAAGCATTTGAGAATCTTGGATTTTCTCGGACCATGAATTTGCCCTACTCGGGCATTGACCTTTCTGCGACCGATTTTTCGCTGGAAGAGAGCGTCATCAGCATGCAGGAGTATCTTGACCAACATCCAGAATCGGGTTTGCATGATCTTTGGCGGCTCGAAATGGACGTGGCCTCCGACCTTCCCCTGCCTTATCCCTTCGTCGAGACCCCTTTTGAAGTCTTCCAAGGATTTGTGATGAGCGAGGTCGTTGATCGGACCAGTAAGTTCGTGCTTTATGAGGACGGAGTTCTTAAGGGAATGTCGCAACTTTGGCCGTCAAAAGTAAATCCTGCGCTTGCGGCGACGGGTTTAACCGGTGTTCGCCGCGATTACCGCCGTCAGAAGGTTGCCACGCGACTCAAGCAACATGCAATTGCGTGGGCCAAGTCGAAAGGTGTTGAGAGGATTTTCACGGATAATGAAGAAAATAATCCGATGTTCCAACTTAACCTCCAGCTCGGATTTCGGCGACTCTTCGACTATGTGGTTTACTCAAAGTCGTGCTGATCGATACCCACTGTCATATCCAGAACCCTGAGAACTTCGACAACCCGGATGCGGTTGTCGAAGCCGCTCGGGAGGCGGGAGTCGAAAAGATTGTCGTCGTGGGTTGTGAACCAAAAGATTGGTTGACGGTCGAAGCATTCGTCGAAAAGCACGAGCAGGTGTACGGAATCTGCGGATGGCATCCGAATTACACGGCAGATTTTGATCCCATCGACCTGCCTAAACTCATTCGTGTTCTCAAACATCCAAAGGTGTTAGCTTTGGGCGAGATTGGGTTGGACTACCATTGGGATTACTCACCGCCGATGATTCAAATCGAAGCTCTCAAAATTCAATTGAGACTCGCTGAAGAAATGAATCTTCCGGTGGTATTCCATGCGCGCGAAGCGTATTCGGATCTGCTCGATATTCTCGAAAAGCTTCCAAGACTGAAATATCTCTTTCATTGCTTTGCCGGAAATAAAGACGAGGCGCGAAGAGCCTTGCGGTTGGGAGCTTGGTTCGGCTGCGACGGTCCCATTACATACAAGAAGGCCGATGAACTGCGCGATCTCTTTGCCTTTATACCGGCACACAAAATCGTTCTAGAAACGGACAGCCCGTACATGTCGCCTGAGCCATTCCGTGGGAAACCTAACTCTCCAGCAAACATTCCGATCATTAACCGCAAATTAGCCGAGCTTCACGGCATGACGGAAGAAGAAATGGCGGCGCAGACCACTCAGAATGCGCAAGACTTTTTTGGCTTTTAGGGCTGCTGCTCTCGAACCTGCATGAACTTTTTTCCATGCTCGGATTCGGGCGGAGCTTGAATTTTTGGTGTCTTAGGGTCGTCGGTCTTCTTGATGGAACCGCCAATATTGGGACCGACGCATTTCAACCCAATTCCGCCGACAACCAATGGCACCAGAACCCACTTAAAAGTTCCTACCACGACTTTGCCCAACGGGGTAAGTTCGACCGCCATACGGTTATTTTAGCTGAATCATAAGTTGACGCGGAAAATATCGCTCTGTTCGTTGGCCACAATCAGCGATGTCGCTGAATCCCAACAGACGGCTTCGCATTGCTTTGCCCCCTTGAAAACGACTTGTTTGATGGGATGGTGAAAGATATCGTTGCCCTTCGTCATGTCAAAAATCCATACGGATTGGGTGGGGTGATTGGTCAGGACGGCGATCCGCTTTCCATCAGGCGAAATGTCGGCAGCGGTGACCCAGCCGCCGAGGTCGGTTTTGGTATCTAACTTTTTCAGAACGTTGACCGAATCGTATTTCGGCTTCGAAAGTGAATAGATGCTAGCTCCCGTGTCGGCCGTATTGGTGCGGTCGTTGCGCCACTTCGTGATGAAGTAAAGGGTCCCCTTCCAAACCGATAGAGCCTCGCAATCGAAGTGCCAGGGCGTGGTCGCGGTCTTGTCGGGGTAAGCAATTCGAATCTTTTTAACATCCTTTACCGAGGTCGTGGTGCTCGGATTTGGTTCCTTGATTACGTAGACCGTTTGGTCGGATCGGAAGTTAAGATTGTCTCCACAGTCTGAAACATAGAGAGTGTCGCCTTCGATTGCGATATCTTCCCAGTCGAAATTGTTCGCGCCTTCGAGTTTGATTCCTTGATAGTCGTCCATTTTGGGTTGGATCAGCGATCCGTCAAGATGAATCGCAAAAATTCGAGCGCTATCGCCGCTATCGTTGTGTACCCAATACGTATCTTTATAACGGCGGCTTTTTGCGATTCCGCTCAACTCGTCGATCATCTCCGCTTGAACATGCGCGATCGGTTTTAACTTGTCTTGAAAGAGCGCGAAAATGAGCGATACAACAACCATTAAGGCTATGATAACTCCATGATCCCGGCATTTGTTTTCTCGATTCTCCTTGGCGCTCAGCAGCAACAGGGATTTACGTACCGAGTCTACGAAAACGACAAAATTTCGGCAGAAGAATATGCAACCCGGCGAAAGAATTTTCTGGCAACCCTGCCCAAGAATAGCGTCACAGTTTTGGTGACGAATCCGCTTCACCAACGGTCCAACGATACTGATTTTCGATTTCGACCGAATTCTTATTTTTGGTATCTGACGGGATGTGAAGATCAAGATGCTGCATTGATTCTTGCACCTGATGGAATCACCGTCGATGGCAAACAAGTGAAGGAAGTCTTGTTCGTGCCGGACAAGAATCCGGGTCAGGAGACATGGACCGGGATCCTCATGGGGCCTAAAATTGCCAAAGATCTTTTGAAACTTGAGGCCGTGGTTTCGAATCGACAATTTAACACGGTTTTAACGTCTTTGCATCCCGAATCGGCCTGCCTGATCGAGCGTCCCTCGGGACTTGATGGGGGCGTCAGGACCTTCGTTGCGAATTTTGACGATTGGATCAAAAATGGGATTAAGAACGATCGCCAACCGACGAGAACGCTTGCAAACATGCGCAGCATCAAGTCTCCTGCGGAGGTTGAGTTGATGTGGAAGTCGATCAGGGCCACGGTTGCGGCTCACCATGAGGCGTTGCGATCCTGCGAACCGGGGATGCGAGAATATGAAATTTCATCGTTGGTGGAATACGTTTTTGCGCGAAATGGCTGTGAGTCCGTTGCCTACGGAAGCATCGTTGGCTCGGGCGTCAACTCGTGTGTCTTGCACTACGAAGAGAACCGCAAGACGATTGAGAAGGGCGATTTTCTCTGCATGGATGTCGGCGGGGAGTATCACGGTTACGCAAGCGATGTGACGCGTAGTTATCCCGCGACGGGCCATTTCACACCCGAGCAGACCGAAATCTACAAGATCGTTCAGGAAGCTCAAGAAGCCGGAGTTCAGGCATCGAAAGTTGGCGCTCCGTTTGGTGCCGCGGATACCGTTGCCCGCAAGATTGTCGCGGATGGCTTGATTCGTCTTGGAATCATCAAGGAGGCCAAAGAAGCTAACCAGTATTTCATGCACGGGACTTCACATTATGTCGGCCTCGATGTTCACGACACGGGGGACTATGGAACCCTGAAAGCAAACCAGGTCATCACAGTCGAACCGGGAATCTATATCAAGGAAGGTTCGCCATGTGACAAGAAGTGGTGGAATATTGGCGTTCGGATTGAAGACACCGTGCTCATCGCTGACGGTGGCGCCATCAACATGAGCGGCAGCCTCCTACCTCGTTCGATCCCTGAGATCGAAAAGCTGATGTCGGAAAAAGGGCTTGGCAACCGTCCCGAAGGTAAGGTCGCCAAGCAATCAGGGCGTTAGAAAGAACTTCTATTTCGCGCGGGGCTCGACACCGAGCAAGTTTCGAACGAAGAAATCGAGCATGCGGCGGCGAGCGTAGGGATTACCAGCGGCTCCGTGCCCGTTATTCATGACGGGCACGAATTCAAAGTCCTTGTTCGCTTTCTCAAGAGCGTCGATGACTTGGTAAGTGCTTGCAGGATCGACGTTCGTGTCCTCTTCACCGACCATCAAAAGAAGCTTCCCGGTTAGGTTTTTTGCCAACGTACGGCCCGATTGCGCTTCGTATTCTGGACCGATGGGCCAACCCATCCATTGCTCATTCCACCAAATCTTGTCCATGCGATTGTCATAGCAGCCGCAGTCGGCCATTGCGGCCTTGTAGAATTCGCCATGGGTCAGGACGGCGTCGAGGGCGTTTTGACCGCCCGCCGATGTTCCATAAATGCCTACTCGAGTGACGTCCATCTGAGGCCACTTCTGGGCGGCAGCTTTCATCCACAGGATTCGGTCAGGGAAACCGGCATCGACAAGGTTCTTATAACAGACATCGTGAAAGGCTTTTCCTCGGTTATTGGTTCCCATTCCGTCAATGCGTACGACGATGAAACCAAGCTCGGCAATGGACATCCCACCCGCAAAGGTATGGAATGTTTTGGGTACGAACGAGCCATGCGGCCCGGCGTAGATATCCTCGATGATCGGATATTTCTTGGTCGGGTCAAAGTTTGTGGGAAGGTAAACGAGGCCCCAGATATCGGTTTTCCCATCGCGACCCTTGGCGACGAAACGCTGAGGGATTTTGAAACCAGCATTGACCAGAGCAGAAATGTCGGCGACTTCAACGTCGGCAAGTTTCTTCCCATTTTCCGCATTTCGTACTTCGGTTGTCGGAGCCAAATCAACGCGGGAATAGCTGTCGAAGATCACTTTCTTGTCAGGAGATAACTCGATGGAGTGCATTCCGTCAGCGTCAGTGAGTTTCACAAAGCCGCTGCCATCGAAATTCACCCGACAAGCATGGAGGTGATAAGGATCTTCGCCGGCAGTTTGTCCACTCGCCATAAACCAAATCACTTTTTTGTCCGTATCGACCTGAAGCACGTTTCGCATGACCCAGTTGCCTTGAGTGATCGGCTTCGAGGTTCCATCTTCGAGATTGTAAAGATAGAGTTGGCTCCAGCCCGAGCGCTCGCTTTGCCAAATCGCCTGTTTGTTTCCGGGCAGGATTTGGTAGAACGTCTTGTTTGTCCAGTCGATGAAGGTTTTCGATTCTTCGGTGATGAGGGCCTTGGCGTTGGCCGTTTTGGCGTCGACCCCAATCAGACGCATGATCTGGTGGCCGCGCTGGTTATATCGAAAGATAAATTGGTCGTTGGAGAGCCATTGTTCGCCGTCAACGTCGAAGGGATTTGAGTAGAGGCTTTCCTCGACCGGCATCAATTTGGACGCCTCGACATCATAGATTCTCAAATGGGGTTTCGCCACCCGATCACCTGGTTTGAGATATTGCTGGGTCATTAGCTTCGGCTGAAACTGATCTTTAGGGGTCGTGACCACAATGTTCAGCGGGTGCGACTCTTCGGGCTCCGTCTGATAGACCGCGAAGTGCTTTGAATCAGGTGACCACCAAACCCGTCCACCGTAGGTGTTCTCCTTGGTGCCATCGGCGGAAACAGCCCTTTCTTCCTTTGAGGCAATATTGACGAGGATTGCGTTGCTGTTTCGGAACGTTACTCTCCACTTGCCATCGGGAGACTCCATCGTTTGATTTCGTCGGCGGACAAACGGCACGCGCTTTCCGTCGAGAATCGCAACGCTTGGCTTTCTCTCCGCCGCATAAACGGCCAATCGCTCGCCACTTTCACGCGAAACGAGCCACATGTGGCCGACATAGGTGCTGCTGTCCCAGTCGCCGCCCGGTTTGATGCGGGCATATTCGATGGGTTTGCCTTCCGACAGCCAAGAAACCACCAGCGTTTCGTTGGATTGGTTCACAAACCGAATTGCGGTGGGATCACCGCCGCCGTCGGTTTGGGGCTGGTCTTCGGGTGCATAGGCTTTCATTCCACCCAGGGCGACATCAAGCGGAACGATCTTGTACTCATAAGTCGCGCGATCCACCTCGTAGGTTTTGCCGCCAATCTGAACATGAACTTTCTTGAGATCGGGGCTGAGATCAATGCTCGTAAACGGTGGTCGGGCGGGGTTGGCTTTGTTGCCCGTGATCTTTGTTACGACTTCCGCCATCTTGTCCGGGTCGAATGCGAGGGATTTCTTTCCCGCCAGCGAATCCACCACTACAAAGGTGCGTCCGCCTCCCTTCTCTTGTCGCGCGTACCAAAACTTACTGGTATTGCCCACCCAAGAAGGTGTTATTCTCTCGTTTAAGACAAGTCGGCTAAATCGTTCGCGGAAGTTATTGGCTCGGTCATAGTCGGCCTGGGTGCCTTGAGCTACCGCAAATCCAGGAAGCATTAAAAAGATCAAGCTTAAACGATTCATGACGCCATTACACCCGGTCGAGGGTGGGTACATCAAGACCGACCTTGGGCAGGTATGCTGAACGCACAAAACGGAGTCCTTCTAACCTGCCCGAGTACCGAATTTTGTGAGGTCAGAGGGGTTCCGGTCGAAGGAAACCATGCTCAATAGTTTCGATACCAAGAAAACACTCCAATCCGGCGGCAAATCCTACACGTATTTCTCCCTCAAGACTCTTGAAGAAAAAGGCTTCAACGTCAAGCGACTGCCCTATTCACTGCGTATTCTGCTTGAGAATTTGCTCCGCCTCGAAGACAACAAGTCCGTTTTTAAGCATGATATCGAAGCGTTGGCGAATTGGGACGCCAAGGCAGAACCGAGCAAGGAGATTTCCTTCACTCCGGCTCGCGTTATTCTTCAGGACTTCACGGGTGTTCCATGCGTCGTTGACTTAGCCGCGATGCGCGACGCCATGGCCGCGTTGGGTGGCGATCCCAAAAAGATCAATCCGCTCCAGCCCGTCGAACTCGTCATCGACCACTCGGTACAAGTCGATGCCTACGGAGCCGAAGCCGCTCTCCTGATCAACCGCGACTTGGAGTTTGAGCGCAACCAAGAGCGATATGAATTTTTGAAATGGGGTCAGAAGGCGCTGAACAACTTCCGCGTGGTTCCGCCAAACACGGGAATCGTTCACCAAGTCAACCTTGAGAACCTGGCACGCGTCACGTTTGTGAACCCAGAAGGCGTTGCTTACCCTGATACCCTTGTTGGCACCGACTCGCATACGACCATGATCAACGGTCTGGGCGTTCTCGGTTGGGGCGTTGGCGGAATCGAAGCCGAAGCTGCCATGTTGGGCCAGCCGGTCACGATGCTCATCCCGCAAGTCATCGGCTTTAAACTGACGGGCAAGCTTTCGGAAGGCACAACTGCAACCGACTTGGTGCTTACGGTCACCGAGATGCTTCGAAAGAAGGGCGTCGTTGGCAAGTTTGTCGAATACTTTGGTTCCGGTCTGGAATCGATGCCTCTCGCTGACCGGGCAACGATCGCAAACATGGCTCCTGAGTACGGTGCAACGTGCGGAATCTTCCCGGTTGATGCTGAATCCCTCCGGTACATGCGGCTTACCGGACGCAGTGAAGAGCAAATCGCCCTTACGGAAGCCTATTTCAAGGAGCAGGGCTTGTTCTGGGAGCCCGGGCAAGCTGATCCCGAATTTACAGACATCCTTGAACTCGATCTGGGTTCGGTTCAGCCGAGCGTTGCTGGTCCCAAGCGACCGCAGGACCGACTGCTGTTGGGCCAGATCAAGAACAATTTCAACACCACTTTTGGCGAGCAACTGAAAGCCGAACCAGCGAAAAGCTTTGCCGGGGGAGTCGCGCTTCTCGAAGCACCTACCGAAACCGAAACGAAGGCGAACCAAGCGGTTGACGCGGTTCACAATGGCGCGGTGGTCCTTGCCGCGATCACTTCTTGTACGAACACTTCAAACCCGTCGGTTCTCCTTGCGGCAGGCCTCGTTGCCAAGAAAGCCGTCGAAAAGGGATTGATGACCAAGCCTTGGGTAAAGACCTCACTGGCTCCAGGTTCGCGAGTCGCAGGTGATATTTACAAGCAAGCCGGACTGATGGAGTACATGGAAGCGTTGAACTTCTACATCGTAGGTTATGGCTGTACGACCTGTATTGGCAACTCGGGACCGCTTCCGGCCGCGATTAGCCAAAAGGTCAATGAAGACAACCTCGTGGTTTGTTCGGTGCTTTCGGGCAACCGTAACTTCGAAGGACGCATCGGCCCAGACATTAAGGCGAACTACCTCATGTCGCCTCCTCTCGTCGTGGCTTATGCCCTCGCGGGAACGGTCAACATCGACCTCTACAACGATCCGCTTGGGGAAGACAAAGATGGTAATCCGGTGTTCCTGAAGGACATTTGGCCAAGCCAAGCCGAAGTCGCCGAAGCAGTTGCGGGTGCAGTGAGTACGAGCCTCTTCAGCAAGCACTATGCCGATGTCTTCAAAGGTGACGAAAAATGGCAAGCCATCGACGTGACTGGCGCCGACCGATTTAGCTGGGACGTTGAATCAACCTATATCAAGAATCCGCCTTACTTCGAAGGCATGTCGGCCCAGGCTCCGACGAGCGTGAAAGACCTGCACGGAATGAAGGTGCTTGCTCTTCTGGGTGATTCGGTGACGACCGACCACATCTCACCGGCTGGTTCGATCAAGGCGAACACGCCGGGTGGTCAGTTCCTGATCAATCGGGGAGTGGATCCAAGGATGTTCAACAGTTACGGTTCGCGCCGCGGTAATGACGACGTGATGGTTCGAGGTACGTTTGCAAACATTCGCTTGCGAAACCAACTCGCCCCCGGCACCGAGGGCGGCTACACGACCTATCTTCCGACGGGGGAAGTCGAGTTCATCTATGATGCCGCGATGAAGTACAAGGCAACCGGAACTCCGCTCTTGGTTATTGCTGGAAAGGAATATGGCACGGGATCGAGCCGAGACTGGGCCGCAAAGGGAACGTTCATGCTGGGCATTAAGGCCGTCCTCGCTGAGTCCTTTGAGCGCATCCACCGATCGAACTTGGTTGGTATGGGCGTGCTTCCGCTTGAGTTTACGGATGGCCAAAATGCGGCCAGCCTAGGCCTAACGGGCAAGGAAACATTTGACGTTGACGGACTCTCCGCGGCGGTGGCTAGCGAGTTTAAGGATGGAAAGACGTTGACATTGAAGGCAACTTCGGAAGATGGTTCGACGAAGGACATCAAAGTCAAAGTCCGAATCGATACTCCTCAGGAAATTCAGTATTACGTCAATGGTGGAATCCTGCAATACGTCCTTCGGCAACTGCTAAACGGCTAATTCCGTAATAGGGGCATATGACACCGGGACAAGATGGTTTTAAGCAATGTCCGCAATGTGCGGCGACGAATCCCGTCGCCGCACAGCTTTGTTGGAGTTGTGAGACGCCTTTCGTGATGTCTCCTCCGCCGTCCAATCCGCCCGTCCAAAACGCATCGGCGTATTCTCAGCCGCCAAATGCCTACATGAATCCTCCGGCTCCGAGCTACGCAAAAGGCATGATCCAGGTCCCGGCGGGGTCTCACTCCGTCGTCTTGGTGGCGGTCCTGTCCATCCTCTTCGGCGGTTGGGTCGGCATGCTCATCAATCGACAAGTGGTCAAGGGACTCGTGTATGGCTTGCTGATTTCGGGGCTCTTGACGTTGGTGACTTGCGGAATCGCGGCGATCATCGTCTATCCCTTGACCATTGTTGATGCGATCATGGTTGCCAATCGATTGAATCGAGGTGAGGCCGTAAAGGAATGGCAGTTTTTCTAAAAAGGTCCCCCTTTGGTTCGGAAAAGAACTACAATCAAGGGTCTTACGAGGCTGAATAATGAACTATTTTGTAATTTCAAACGATGGGCAGAAATACGGGCCGGCCGATGTTCCGACTTTGAACCAATGGGCGCAGGAAGGGCGTGTGTTTCCAACTTCTATGTTGGAAGATGCGGCTACGGGAGCAAGGGTCCCTGCAAATCAAGTTCCGGGAATCAATTTTCCACCACCCAATCAAGGCCAGCCACAAGGCTATCAACAGTATCCCCGTGCTAATTTTGCGACGGACGACGGCAGTAGCGATGTGACGAAAGTCTGGATTTTCTCCGCACTTGCCATCGTTCCGTGTTGTCCGCTTATCTTTGGTATTCTCGCGATTGTTTTTGCGACGTACGCCCAAAAGAAAGGCCACCCTCAGGGGCAAACTGCATTGATCGTTGCGATTATTGCCTTGGTTTTGGGTCTCGGAATATCTGGATTCATTAACGTAAATCGCCTTCGCGGGTTCCGTTAAGGTGAATGCCGGCTTCCTTCTTGTTTTCTTCGAAGGAGCTGGTCAGTTTTCGATAAACCGTGCTTGATCTTCCATGCAGTATTTCGTAGTTGCTCAAGATGGCAGTAAATATGGGCCCGCTGACTTTATGATGATCAATCAGTGGGCTCAACAAGGGCGAATCCTTCCGCACACGATCCTCGAAGAGGCAGGGACGGGGAGGCAGTTCAATGCCGCGCAATTGCCGGGGTTGGCGATTCCCAATCAAGATGCCTATGTTTCGCCCTACCAGCAGAGCCCGAAGGATTATCCGAGAATTGTCGATAGTCAGGCCGACAAGATGGCGAACTGGGCGAAGGCAATGGGCTGGTGCGGCCTCTTCCTCTGTCCAATCTTTTCCTTGATCGGAATCTTTATTGGCGTCGCGGCTCACGCGCAAGGATCGCCGAAAGCAAGAAGCGCCATTATCACTTGCGTGGTGACCCTCCTCGTCTATATCGTGGGTTACGCCGTGATTATGGGCGCGGCGAGTTCGATTATGAATGGCATGTGATCCGTTATCTTCGCTATCGGATCGTTACTTTCGTCAAACATTGAAACTTCGAAAGCCGGTTTACTAGAGGGTATGTTTCTTGCGCTGACGCTTGGGGTCACTCTGACTGCCCCGGCCGCTTACGACTTTTGCGACCGCCACACTTTTCTCCCCGAAATGGATCAGGAGCAAGGTCAATCCCTTCCGATGAGTGAATGGCCCAAATCGAAGGTGGTCGATCTCAACCCGCAAGAAAAGCATTTTTCGAAGCTGGTTCAATTAACCTTTGGCGGTCAAAATGCGGAAGCCTATTGGAGCAAGGACGGCAAGCAGATCGTCTATCAAACGCTTCAGCCTGGCTACCCGGACGAGCAAATCTTTACGATGAATGCCGATGGCGGCAAGAAGACGCTGATATCAACCGGAAAGGGCCGTTGCACATGCAGCTATTTCTCGCCCGATGGCAAGTACGTTTATTTCAGCTCGACGCATGAACGAAATGCGGGACCTCAGAAGAAGGTCGATCACAGCAAAGGCTATGTTTGGATGGTGAACCCAGACTTCATCATGTACCGAAAGGACCTCAAGTCCGGCAAGCTTGAAAAGGTGTTTTCGACCAAGGGCTATGTTGCGGAAACGACGATCGATCCGAACAACAAATATCTGACGTTCACCAGTGACAAGGACGGCGATCTTGAAATCTATCGTGCCGACATCAACGGCAAGAATGTGAAGCGGCTCACGAATCACCCAGGCTACGATGGCGGTCCTTTCGTGAGTTGGGACGGAAAGAAGATCGTTTATCGACGCGATGTCCTGAACACGCCGACCGAACTGGAAGATTATAAGAAGCTTTTGAAAGATCACTTAGTTCGACCGACCAAGCTCGAAATCTGGATTATGGATGCGGACGGAAAGCATGCTCACCAGGTCACCAAACTCGGTGGCGCTTCCTTCGCTCCGTTCCTGCATCCCGATGGCAAGCGCATCATTTTCTGCTCGAACTGGGAAGATCCAAAGGGTCGCGAATTCGATCTTTATATGGTCAACGTGGATGGCACTCACTTAGAGCGAGTTACTTATACGGGTGAATTTGACGGATTCCCGATGTTTACCAAAGACGGGAAAAAGCTCATGTTTGCGTCGAATCGCTACGGTTCTCAGCCGCACGAAACGAATATCTTCGTTGCCGACTGGAAGAACTAAGACGCTTAGCGAACGCCGTTAATGCCCCACGTTTCCGTACTTGGAAATGTGGGGTTTTGTTATGTCTGTGTACGAAAATTTGGCGAGTCGCAAAACTGGGTTAATCTCCAGTGCTCAGGAGCACCTGTTTGACGTCTTCCGGTAAGGTTTCCAGCGTATAGGTTTTCGAATCTGCCGCAAAGCCAGTCGAGGCGCTCTGATCATAGGTTCGCCGACCAGAACTCAAAATGACGGTCACTCGCCATCCCCGCGAGAGACGGAACTGCGTTGATGGCTTAAAGTCCTTCGACTTGATCACTTCCGCCATCAGGCCGGGCAAGAGTGGTTCGGAATCTTCACTGAGCGAGAATCGAAAATCGGGCTCTACTTTTGCGCCGATTCGCATTCCTTGAATACCATTCGGCAGACAATAGGTTGGGCAGTATCCGAATTCCAGCCCTAGTGGCAAGGGGCTAAGACCATTCAACATGCCCTGACTTGCCAGGTCCGTGAGATAGAGCTGACCACGTTCGGGCAATTGCTCAATCGGAATAGTGGCGCCACGATAGCAAGCATTTTCTTGTTCTTCGGTGAGGCTACCAAAAGCCGCAATGAGGCCGGCGTCCCATTCGAAGTCGGGCAGGAATACCTCGCCCGGAATGCCTCGAGCTTGGATCGCCGCATGATGAAAAAGGTCGTGAGTGCGCAGCATAGACCGAATCGATGGACTTTTCTGATTCAGCAGGCGTGTGAGTTCTTCGAGCTCTTTTCGATCCATTCGCCACGCACGATTGGAGATCGGATTGACCGGACGTCCAAGGACCCATCCGTCCGAGTCCACCCGCTGCATTCCGATCATGGGCATCGTTTCTTTCCATGTAGGGACGCAATTCTTCGGTCGCCATGTGAGTTCGGCCTCCTCCATATTTACCAGCAAGGGCTTGTGAACTTGACGAGCAAAATCGATCCAACATGCACCCTGTTTGAATCGAAGCGGGTCTTGAGTGTTGGCTTGCATAAGGCTTCGATTGATGGATTGAAGGAGCGGATTCTCGCGCAATTCGCGCATTCGATTTCCATCACCGAGGGCGTCATAGCATTGGCGTTCGAGGTCGAATAACTTTTGGGTTTCGAGGCTCAACGCGAAATTTTCCCCTTCGGTTCTCAAGCCCGAGGCGACATAAAATCCAGCCAGAATAATGTGGACCGCTCGCCAATTTTGGTCATAGGTATAGAACGTGAAGTAGGGAATTTCGGAGGAGTCGACCTGAATTTCGACATGGGCAGGCAACCCCGTTTCGGGCCCTCCAGTCATGGTTTGCGTAATCGACTGAAGCAACTCGACATCCCCTAGGTATCGTTTAAAGCACTCAGACATATCGATGGGGAGTTGAATATGACCAGGGACGTTTTCCGGTGAAAATCGCCGGAAGTCTTGGCTCAATCCATCGGTCTGAAAGTACTCGGGTTTGAATTGAGCGGCCAAACTTTCAGAAAGTCGAGCCTCGGGAGAACGTAAGCGTAATTCTCGTCTTTGTGTTACGGTCCAGACACCTTCACCGGTTCTCCGACGCGCATCCTTTTGGTCAAGGACATACTTATCGGCGTCTTTTGCCGTCCAAGCTGTTTGCGGAGCCTTTGCCTTGAGTCCATCGATTTGCATTTGGAGGAGGTCATGGCGCTGCTTGGTGTTCCATTCACGTTCTTCCTTCTGCTGTTCGCCGGTTTGGACCAGCCACCAGCCATCCTCCTTCTCCGTCCAAGTTCCGTGGATCACTCTGGCAAGCTGAGTCTTGACGATATCGATCGACTGATTCTGGAAAGACGCGGCAAGGACTTCATTCTTAAGTGTCGTTGGACAATGCAGAGACTCTCCGCTCAGACTGGAAAGATCCTTGAGCAGGAGTTCGAGGCGAATGCCGGGATTCTCATAGCTAATCGATGAATGAAGGCTTAGGAGGAGACCAAGAACCATTTATCCGCCTCGCTTCATTGCTTCGATAATTGGCGTCTTAATCGACTCCGGCAACGTTTTCCACGTATAGGTTTTGTCATCGAATGTCTTGGGACCCGTGACTGTTTGCGAGACCGATTTTTCGCCAAGATAGACCTTCGCAGTCATGCAGCGGGCCGTGCCCACTCGGAAAGGCTTGTCAAGGAGCACCGGGTAGTTCTGAAGGGCTTCTTTGATCAAGCTTGCAAAATCATCAAAGACGATTGCATTGCTTGGGCCTTCTCCACGTGTGAATTCGAAGACCGTTTGAGTGGTATCTTCAGCGGTGAGGCTCATTCCTCGGATCCCTTGTGGCAAGAGATAAACCGGAGTCGAGTTGGACGCTCCTTTTGCGAGTGGCGATAAATCGTCAAGATTCCCGTTTGACCAAAGGTCCGTCAGATATTTCTTCGCCCGATCGGGCAGGCGTTCGGCGGGAATTCTTACTCCGTTGGTGCAAGACTTCAATTGCTCTTGGCTTAGGGTTCCCAAAAGGCAGAAGACGCCGTTGCTGGGTGCGTCGTAGCCGACGAGGAATTTGTAATTGGGGACGCCCGCGGCGTAAGTCCAGCTGTAGCGACCAATGTCCTGCAGCGGAATTTGGGTTTCGATAGACTGAACATCGGTATCGGCGACCAACTTGGTAAAACGCTCGACAATGCTTCGGTCGATTCTTAGAGATCGATTAAGGAAGGGATTGATGGGACGCCCCAACACCCAACCGTCTTCGTCGACTCTCACCATTCCGAGAACTGGCGACTTTTGGGTTACGGTGGGCACGAATTGCTTGGGACGGTACATCTCGGTCTGATCTTCGAGATTGACCATCACTGGCATCTTTCGACTCTTGGCAAAGTCGATCCAGCATGGTCCTTGGAGAATGCCTAATGGATCGGTTTTCGTGGCCTCACGCATCGTTTGGGTGATCTTGGGATAAAGAGGCTGCTGTTTGAGCATTGGATAGGCCTCGTCGTCGTAAAGATTCTTCTCGATCAAGTCGGCGTAGTTCATCACGGCCTGCGTTTCGGGGGACAGCGTGAAGTTCTCGCCTTCGGCGACGATTTCCGTGTAGCCCGCATCGAAGGAAGCCCAACAGGAATCGACATATTGCCAATTGTCGTCGTAAACGTAAATATTGAATTCTGGGGTTTCAAATGACCCGGCCCGAATTTCGAAATGCTTTGGAGGGTTCTCCCTTTCTTGCCCGGATACGACCTTCAAAAGATCATTTTCTACTTTGTAGCTTTGGAAGGCAGGAGTAAGATCGATGGGCAGACGAATATGACCAGGAAGACCGTTAATGGCATATCGCGACCGATCATATTCGATGCTGTCGAGGGGGAAGAATTCTGGTTTGAGGAGCGCCGCAACTCGCTCAACGAAGCGATTTTGGGGAGTCTCAAGTTCGAGCGCATTGCGTTGGGCTTCTGATACCTTTTCGCCCGTTCGCTTTCGCGCTTGTTTATATAGAATCCAGTGCTTTTCGGCTTCGCCTTGAGTCCAATCGCGGGTGGGAGCGTGTTGCTTGAGATGGTCGATTTCCCACTGGACAAGAGCGCGGCGATGGTCGTAGTTCCACTTCTTTTCTTCCTTTTGCTGCTCACCGCTTTGCCCCAGCCACCAGCCGTCTTCCTTTTGGGTCCAAGTTGCGTGGACAACCCGCGCCAGTTGAGCCTTCACGATTTCGAACGATTGGTTTTCGAACGAAGTCGCAATCACTTCGTTTTTGAGGAATTGAGGACAATGAAGCTCCTCTTGTGTGAGCTTTGACCAGTCTTTAAGGAGGAGTTCCAGGCGTATTCCTGGGGTTTCGTAACTGAAAACGGTCCCGATCAATCCGCAGAGAATCATCACCCCCATGACGCAGTCATTGTACGACGATCAAGGAGGTGGATGAGTATGGAATTAGTTAGAAGATTTTACAGAAACAGCCCGCCATCGACGGTCAGGCATTGGCCGGTGACGTAAGCGGATTCGCTCGAAGCCAAGAAAAGGACGGCGGGGGCGATGTCTTCGGGTTTGCCGAGGCGTCCCGCAGGAGCCTTCTTGATGACTTCATCCTTGAACTCTTCCGGAAGCGATTCGGTCATGTCGCTTTCGATAAATCCTGGGGCGACGGCGTTGCAAGTGATTCCTCGCGAACCCAGTTCTTTTGCGACCGACATGGTGATACCTAGGAGTCCGGCCTTTGATGCCGAATAATTGACCTGTCCAGCTCCGCCATGAAGGCCGATCACGCTGGTGATGTTGACGATTCGTCCGTAACGAGCCTTCATCATTGGTTTGGCCACGGTCTTGATGCAGTTAAACGCCCCCTTCAGGTTGACGTCGATGACCCGATCCCAGTCTTCCTCTTTCATGCGAAGCATCAGCGTGTCCTTCGTAATCCCGGCGTTATTGACTAAGACGCTCGGAGTCCCCAATTCGGTGATGACTGAATCGATGAGGGTCTCGACGGACTCAACCGAACTCACGTCGCAAGCAAATCCCTTCGCCCCGTTGCCGATTTCGTTTGCCGTTGCGTTGGCTCCAGATTCCGTCGTGGCGACACAGGCGACTTTCGCTCCTTCGGCGGCAAAAGCAGCGGCGAGCGATTTGCCGATTCCGCGGCTGGCTCCGGTGACGATAACGACTTGATCCTGAAAACGCATCAAGGAAATGTTACCGCCTCTGCTAGAACGCAAAGAATACTTTCCACTTGAACCTCATGCGACGCTGAGGCGAGATGACTAAGCTCCCTCATTCCAATGAGCTAGCGAATTGGTGAGGGTGATGTTTCGCGGGCTGGAAGCCCACGCTCCCAGGGGGCTTCTACTTTGCGTCCTTTAGGGAACTTATGAATTCAGCGATTTGGAACCTTTCCAAATAGGCTAAGAAGTCTTATTAAACGCTTCAGCGACTGCGCTTGCATACCGCGCACTTGCACCTAGGTTTGCTTTTACCAACTGCGTTGCGGCGGACGACATCTGTTTGCGCTGCTCGTCGTTCGACAAAAGCTCACGAATCTTGGCAGTGAGTTCATCCGCATTCTGGCAAACGATAGAAGCCCCGACATTGAGAGAGGCTGCGGTCACGTCGCGAAAGTTAAACATGTTCGGGCCATGCAAAACCGGCTTGCCCAGCGCCAATGGCTGAATCAAATTCTGTCCACCGAGGTTATCAAAGCCTCCGCCGATGACCACCACATCAGCTACCGAGTAAACCGAGCCCAGTTCGCCAAAAGTGTCGAGCAAGATGTAGTCGCCGGATTCCTCTTTCGACCGATAGCCAATGGTCTTTCCTGAGCTAGCTGCGCGGGCTCGAAATGCTTCGACGATCCGGTCGGCGGTTTCTAGGTGACGCGGGGCGTGGACGAAAACGACGTCGCCGAAGGCGAAGAATGCATCGAGAACCAAGTTCTCCTCCATCTCGGATCGGGTCGAACCAACGACCACGACTTGTTTATCGTCCGGGATGCCCAGCTTCTTTTTCCATTCCTTTGCATCCGCGGCGATGACCGAAGCAGCCTCGTCGAATTTTGTATTGCCAAAGACTTCGACATGGGTTGCACCAAGCGATTCAAATCGTTTGCGATCCACATCCGACTGCACCAGGCATCGATCTACGTCCTTGAAGAGAGCTTTGTAGAAGAACCCAACCTTCTTGGAGGTTCGATAGGCCCGGTCGCTCATACGTCCATTGACGACCAGAACCTTAGCATCGAAGACTTTTGCCGCCCACAAAAAGTTCATCCAAAGTTCGGTTTCCATGATGACCGCGACCTCGGGGCGCACTCTTTGCATCGCTCGAAGCGTGAATTTAGGTACGTCGATCGGCATATAGACCACGTAGTCGAAGAGTGGCAAATCGATATCATTTGCTGTCTGATAGCCACTGCTCGTGGTCACGCTGAGAATAATTTCGGCGTCAGGGACCTTATTTCTGAGTTCGCGAAGAAAGGGCTTGGCGGCGATCACTTCCCCGACCGAAACGGCATGAACCCAGATGCGCTTTTGCCCTTTGGTTTTGGCAGGAACCACTTCCGTATAGTTGCCACTTCGCTGCCGCCAGTTCGGAGCTTCTTTTCGCTTACGAGCCCGCCACATCATCCACGGCACCCAAATGGGGCTGAGTACGGTCAGCACAAAATTATAAAGGATGAACATTAGGCGAGTTCGGGTTCTTTCCCTACGATCTTTACGAAAGCCTCGATGTACTTGTCGCGAGTTCGCTTGACCACATCGTTTGGCAGGGTCGGACCTGGCGGGTTCTTGTCCCATCCCGAAGTCTCAAGGTAGTCCCGAACGAACTGTTTATCGTAACTCGGTTGACTCTGGCCCGGGCTATAAGAAGAGGCATCCCAGTAGCGCGAACTATCGGGAGTCAAGGCCTCGTCGATCAAGATGATTCCGTCTTCCGATTCGCCGAATTCAAACTTGGTGTCGGCTAAGATGAGTCCTTTCGAGGCGGCGTGGGCGGCGGCGGCTGTGTAGAGTTGCAGGGTCCAGTCGCGCAATAAATTCGCGACTTCCGAACCGAGTTGATCAACCACTTGTTGGAAGCCAATGTTCTCGTCATGTCCCGCTTCTGCCTTGGTCGCAGGCGAGAAGATGGGTTCCGGTAAACGGGAAGAATCCAGAAGACCCTCTTCGAATTGGAATCCGTGAATGTGGCCACCCATCGCTTTATATTCCTTATAGAGCGAACCGCATAGATAGCCGCGGGCAACGCACTCAACCGGTATGGTTTTGGCTTTCTTGGCCAACATCGCGCGACCATTCAACGCGAAAACAGGTTCGGGCAAGCGACTCTGAATATCGTGTGATGCAATCGAAATCATGTGATTCGGACAAATATTGTGAAGTTTGTCGAACCAAAATGCGCTCATTTGGTTGAGGATGCAACCTTTCTCTGGAATCCCGTTTGCCATCACCGCGTCGAATGCCGAAATTCGGTCGGTCGCGACGATCAGCACTTCGTTTCCGAGGTCGTAAACGTCGCGAACCTTGCCCGTTCGAGGTGCCGCGAGACCTGGAATATGGGAGTGCAGAAAGGATTGCATTCCTAAATGTTACTTCGCCGCACGGCTTCTTCGACCACTCGCCGGACGGGATCGGGCACGAGGCCACTCAAATCTCCACCCAGTTTTGCGACTTCACGAACAACCGAAGAACTGAGATAGCTATATTCCCAACGGGTCATGAGGAAGACGGAATCGACCTCAGGATTCAGTTTTCGATTGACCATCGCAATTTGAAACTCATATTCAAAATCGGCAACGGCGCGAAGGCCACGAACGATAGATTTGGCTCCTTTCGCCCGGGCATATTCAACCAGAAGCCCATCGAAAGCCTCGACGGTAACGTTCTTGAAGGGTTTCGAAATTTCTTCGAGCACATGGACACGCTCTTCAACGGTAAGAAGGGGAGCTTTTGAAGAATTCTTCCCCACGGCAACGACGACATCGTCAAATAAGTTATGTGCCCGTTCGATGAGGTCGGCATGGCCAAAGGTAGGAGGATCGAAGGTTCCGGGATAGATGGCGACGAGTTTCATTTGAGCGTGACCTTGTTATACGGCAAAGAGCCGATCAAACAGTACCGCAAACCGCTTACCCTTCGGCTGACTAATACTCCATCGACGCCGTGATAAAGAGGCACCCGGGGGCACTCTTCAAGCATCAATCCTTCGGCCTGCAAGTAAAGCGATTCCCGTTTCGCGGGATCTTTTTCGACATCGGCGGCAGCACAGAGTTTGTCGAACTCGGGATTGCTCCACTTGTCGTAATTTGCGGGAGCATCGGTGGTCAGCAAGAGACTTAAGAAGTTCTGGGCATCGATGTAGTCGCCGTACCAAGAGAGGAAAATACAAGGGAGTTCACCGTTGTTCCGCGCTTTCAGCATTGCGCCAATTTCCATCGCGCGGGGTTGAACCGTCATTCCGAGGTTGGTCTTAAGATCGTTGGTAACTTGTTCGGCAATGAATTTCGCGTCGGTATTGTCGGCGCGGATGGCGAGTTCGAGGGGCGGCAAGGCGGAACCTGAACCATAGCTTGATTGAGCGAGTTCTTTCTTGGCCGCTTCGACGTCGAATGGCAAAGCTTGGTGAGTAGGCTCACCTTGAAGAATTCCAGTCGGAAGCCAGCGATTGGCAATGGGAACGCCTTTCAAGATTTCGTTGCAGATGCGTTCACGATTGATTGCCATCATCACGGCCCGCCGAACATGACGATCTTTGAAAGGGGCATAGGCTTTACCGCCAAGTAAGAGATAGAAAATTGCTGGTCGAGGGATTGTGCGGAATTGATCCTTCGTTTTTGGATCATCCTTCACTTTCTTCCAATCCTGTTTCTCAATCGTACAAAGGTCGGTTTGACCGTTTTGATACATGATCAATCGAGTAGCGGGGTCCTTCACGATTGGGCGGTCGATCCCATCGATCAGGGCTTTGTCTCCATGATAGTCATCAAATCGCTTTAATTGAATCCTCTGTTCGGGATTGAAGTCGGAGATCATGAAAGGACCCGTGCCGACAGCTTCCTTGACGTTTGAAATCTCTTTGTGTCCTTGCTTTGCCGGGACGATATAGCAACAGGGGTAGGTTAACTTGCCCAAGAAGTAAGGGCGGGACTTATCGATCTTCACCTCGACGGTCGTATCGTCAACGACCTTAACGCCGTTCAGTTCGGCGGCAGTCCCTTCCGAAACTTCTTTCGCTCCCACGATATCGCCCAAATAGGTCGAGGCGATGGGTGAGGACACCTCTTTGCTGAGGGATCGCTCCCAAGAAGCTTTCACGTCTTTGGCGGTGACTGGTGTCCCGTCATGAAACTTGGCAGCCTTGAGCTTGAACGTATAGGTTGTTCCGTCTTCGGAGATCGACCATTCTTTGGCCAGAACGCCAATGATTTTGTTTTGCTCATCATAGTTCACCAATGGCTCATAGACATTGTTGATAATGTCCATCGTATCGACATCTTGAACTTTGGCCGGGTCGAGTGTTGTGGGATTTGCCGCCAAGCAATATCGCAAAACGTTCTGTGAGCCAGCAGATTTACGATCTGAAAACCCACTACTCTTGCTTGATCCACAGCCGACCAACAAAACTGTGCCCAGGACAAACAGGACCGACCCGAATTTCATGCCTCTCATTTTGACAAATCCAACCATAATAGTATTAGATCATGCGCGCCCTCGCAATTTTGCTAGGCATCTCGGTTGCCGGTTTTGCTTCTGCCGATCTTGTTGGTCAGTGGCAAGGTATTGCGACGCTTGGGCCGAGCAACATTGCACAATCCTTTGACGGCGATTCGCTACTGAAACTTCAAATCAGTAAGGCGTTTCTCAAAACGCTCAACTATCAATTCCAATTTAAAGCCGATAAATCGTTTACTTCGGTTGTTCAAGGCGAAGACGTTCGGTCCCGAACTGGAAAAGGCACCTGGGCAGTCTCAGGCAACTTGGTCACGATTACGTTTGCCGAAGAGAATGGTTCGAAACGAAATCAAACCTTTAAGGGCACTTTGACTCCCGATGGGAAAAAGATGGTCGTAGCAATCGATAGCAAGCCCGGATTACCACAGACGAAGTTAGTCTTTAAGAAAGTTGAGCTTCCCGCAAAATCCGCACCGGCGAAAAGCACTCGACATTAACCGGTTGAGCCAGCAGGGCGTTCGCAAAGTCCAACTCACCGAAGGTCTCGTTGAGACCATCCATTTCAAAGTGTTTGATGGTTGCAGTCGCAAGCTGATAGGGTTTGTGGTGGACTTGAGCCGTGGCCACATCACCATTTTTCAGTAACGAATAAAGACGATAGCGCTCTGCGAGCCAATATTCGAACGATTCGGACTCTGCTTGGTGCCAATCCCCTTCTCGTGCGGCAACGACTTTGTAACGGTCGAGCCAAGCCGTTTGGGCGGGAATGCTGGGGAGTAACTGCATGGGGTTTCGCCTTCCCATATAAACCCGCATATCGCCTTTCGATGCAACTGCCAACGAAGCTTGGAAATAGGGCAATGAAAACCACATTCTCGCAATGAGGCAGCCGAGGTAGCGGCTGGCATCGAGCGAGAAAAACCAAACCCCTGGACCAAATTCGGGATGAGTGACATAGGTTCGGATATTGGTTTCGCAAAAGGCGCTAAGCCACGGTAAGGCAGGCAGTGTCCGAGGACGGATATTGGACATTCGAAACGGCACGAAACCGAGCCACGCGTCGCCATCGAAGGTTTCGACGACCAACCCATCGGGAAGCATCGATTGAATCGCGGATGCCGAAACTCGTGAATGCAGAAAGAGGAGATCGCTCCAGGTTTGAAGCATTGCCGGACGCCCATCTGGGCGAGTGTGGTTTTTCTCCATTCCGTCCCAGTCGGGATTAGGACTCATTGCAACCTTTTCTTGCATCCTCGTGTCATCCTATGTCGTACCCGAACAAAGGTAATGGAAATGAAGAAAGTTGTGATTATGGTCTCGGCGATGGCCCTCGCCTACTCTGCTTTTGCCGCAAATGTGGTTGGCAAGTACAATGGCAAATTGAATATCGATCTGTCGGCCATTAAGAAAATGGTCCAAGAAAAGGCAGCGAAGGGCGATGCGAACGCCAAACAGCAAGCCGAACAGGCTCTCAAGATGATTGATCAGCAAGGAAAGATGATCGCTAGTTCGGTCATCAAACTGGAGCTCAAAAAGGATGGCACGCTGACTTTGGTGCAGACGGTTAACGGTAAGACTGAAAACGAAACCGGCAAGTGGACGGCGAAAGGCAATTCGATTACGATTTCAAACCTTACGGGCAAAAACGGTGGCCCGAAAAGCCTCACCGGTACGATCAGCAAAGATGGCAAGACGCTCTTTTTCGATCTTTCGGACGAAATGAAGAAGCAGGCAGCCAAGCGCGCAGGTCAACCTGCCCCTAAGGGTTCGCTGACATTTAAGCGAGCTTAAGGAACCCTCAAAAGTAAATCGCCCAACCGATGATCGGTTGGGCGTTTTTGTTTATGGGCGAGACGTTTGTTACGCGTTCGACATATTGTCGAGCGGTGACCGGGTCTTCCACTCGCCGCGAGTGAAGTCTGGGAAGTCCATCGAGCGACCTCGGTTTGCGACCGAAACTTCGCTGAGAGGTCCCACTACCGACCAAGCTGCGCCGTCGTACACATCTTGGTCGAGTGGCAAGCCATTGCGAAGGCAGTAAATGATCCGCCACAGCATGAGGAAGTCCATGCCTCCATGGCCCCCGTTTTTCTTGGCTTCTTCGCCCATTCGCTTAAACAGTGGATGCTCGTGCTGATCATAAAACGGTTTCAATCCGTCATCCTCTTTCCATTCGTCGGCACCATCGCCGATGTGAGCTTCAAAGGCGGCTCGATCCGGGAATCCGCCCCAAGCGCCCTTCGTACCTTGCAAGAAGTTGTGGCGCGTGTAGGGTCGAGGAAGCTGCTCATCCCACTGAACCATGATGGAACGACCTTTCTTGGTTTTGATGACGCTCGTGTTGATGTCGGCGCACTTGAATTTGAGGGAACGTCGCTCGTGGCCTTCGGGGAACTTTGCTTGGGCGTAGATTTCGCGGCTGAGCGGCATCGAGCCGATCGAAACCATATAATCAAACGCGTCGCCACGGTTGATATCCATGTATTGGGCGACGGGTCCGAGACCGTGGGTCGGATAGAGGTTTCCGTTTCGTTTGACGTAATGATAGGTTCGCCATGAGCCCGTACCATGCTCAATTTCAAACATTTGGCTTCGGAGGTCGTGAATGTAAGCCGCCTCACCGTGAATCAGATCGCCAAATGCGCCGTTGCGAACCATGTTGAGAACGAGGAGTTCTTCGCGGCCGTAGCACACGTTTTCCATCATCATGCAGTTTCTTTGGGTTCGCTCGGCAGTGTCGACGAGCTTCCAGCAATCCTCCACGGTATAGGCCATCGGAACCTCGACGCAGGCATGCTTGCCTGACTCCATCGTATCGACGCACATGCGAACGTGCTCCTCCCAGGGAGTCGCGATGAAAACGACGTCGATGTCCTTTCGCTCGAGCATTCGCTTATAGTCGTCTTTGTCCTTTCCGAAAGCCAGCGGCGTGGGGCGACCGTGTTTGACCACATTGTCGACGCTGCGCTCAAGCGTCGGAAGGTGGTTGTCGCAGATTGCCACGATTTCGACGCCGTCAATGTTGCAGAGTTGGCTCACGTGGCCAGAACCTCGGGCTCCAACGCCAATGAACGCGACGCGAACCTTGTCCATCTTGGGTACGACAAGGCCAGCAACCGACTTGTTACCCTTTGGGCGAGAACGTTGAATCATCGGAACGCCTGCTCCCAGGACGCTCGAAGCAGCAAGGCTGGCACCGGTGGCACCTGCGGCGATAAGGAAATCACGTCGCTTCACGTTTGATATTGTAAACGGAAGGGCCATGTTGTGACATGGGCGTGTTACTCAGTCAAACGTTGGACAAATGATTCCGATTCTTATGAGCAAAAAGATTCGCATCCAGCCGTGAATCAGATAACATGTCTTCTCGGCTGAAGGAACGATGGCAGCGACGGCGCTCATTAGAACGGAAATGCTTAACGTCTCGTTGGGCGGCGTTTCCATTCTCAAGTCCATCGATTTCGAATTGCGGCCCGGCGAAGTTCACGCGATTACGGGCGAAAATGGAGCGGGCAAGTCCACCCTTGCAAAGGTCATCGCCGGGATCTATCAACCCGTATCGGGCAAGATTTTTCTTGATGGCAAGCCGGTTACAATCAAGTCGCCTGGTGATGCGATTCATCGCGGTATCGCCTTGATCCACCAAGAACCGCTCATCTTCCCTGACCTCGACGTGGCCTCCAATATTTTTGTCGGTCGCATGCCCAAGTCAAAGGGAATGGTCGATCATCGCCAAGCCGAAACAAAGGCAAACGAGATTCTCAAACAACTGGGTGTGAATTTCGATTCCCGTGCGGATGTTGGAACGCTTTCGATCGCCGAACAGCAGATGGTTGAATTGGCGACGGCGATGTCAGAAGATGCCAAAGTTTGGATCTTTGATGAGACGACGGCCTCGCTCACTTCAAAGGAGGTTGCCGAACTCTTTGCGATCATCCGTTCTTTGCGGGATCGTGGTTGCGCCATCGCGATTGTCACGCATCACCTTGACGAAGTCTTTGAGATTGCCGACACCGTGACGGTGCTTCGAGATGGAACCAAAGTCGCCGAGCGGGCTATCAGCGAATTGACCCAACCGGAATTGGTTAGCCTGATGGTGGGGCGAGAAATCGAGCAAGCCCACATCGCAAGTTCACATGCAGAACCAGGTTCTGTGTATTTGGAAGTGCAGAACCTTGCCGGACCTGGATACGAAAACGTCTCGCTGAACGTTCGAACGCGAGAGATTGTTGGGTTGGCCGGGTTAGTTGGCGCGGGCCGGACCGAGGTTGCGCGGTCGCTCTTTGGGATTACGCATCCTTCGAAGGGGAAAATTCTTGTCGAAGGCAACGCCGTTACGGTTCGGAATCCTCAGCAAGCTCAGTCGATCGGCTTTGCGATGGTGCCTGAGGACCGTCAGCGTCATGGCCTGTTTCCAAGTCTTGAGATTGGTTACAACACGAGCGCTACAATCCTGAAATCGAACGCTCAGTTCGGTTGGCTAAACCAAAGCCGCCTCCAACACGCTGCTAAATCGATCCTCGAATCCTTCCACACGGTTTATCGACAACTGGCCCAGCCCGTCAGTCAGTTGAGCGGTGGCAACCAGCAAAAGACAGTCATAGGACGCTGTTTGCTCCAAAATCCCAAGCTGTTGATTCTCGACGAACCGACTCGGGGCGTGGATGTCGGCGCTCGTCGCGAGGTGCACCAGTTCCTTCGAAGTGAAGCCGACAAAGGTAAAGCGATTTTGATGATTTCGAGCGATCTTCCTGAACTGCTTACGGTGACCGATCGCATCTACGTCATGTATCAAGGCCGAGTGGTCGGCGAGATGCCCACTCGCGAAGCCACAGAAGAGAAAATCATGGCGCTCGCATTTGGAGGAGACGCGTGAAACGTCGCGAACTTGGGCTTCTCGTTGTTCTTGTGCTCTTGTGCGTCGGTTGCACTCTCAAGGATCGTAATTTCATCGACCCACGGAACATCAACAGCATCCTCCTCTGGATGCCGCTTTTACTGACCGCTGCCATTGGTCAGTTTCCAGTCATCGTGATTCGGGGTATCGATATTTCAATCGGATCGATCATCGGCCTGAGTGCGATTTCGACTGGTGTCGTCCTCAAATCGCATCCCAATCTGCCCTTGCTGGCCATCTTTCTTATCGGAGCCCTGGTGGGGGTCGTGCTGGGTTTGCTGAACGGCTCGCTCATCACGTATGCCAAGATTCCAGCCGTTGTTACGACCATTGGAACCCTAACGCTCTTTCGCGGACTGACGTATATGGTTTGCGGGGGCGACCAGATCGACGCAAGCCTGGTACCCGATCGGCTGACGGTCTTAGCCCATTCGGGGCTGACGGTGCGTGATGTAACCGTTTCCTGGCTGTTGATCATTGCCTTGGTTCTGGCTGTCGTAACCGCGTTGCTCGCGCGTTACTCCCAGTTTTTTGGCAATGTTTTCGCCTACGGCAGCAACCCTTCGGCGGCCTTCCTGCGCGGGATTTCACCTCATGCTGTCCAGATGGCCTGCTACACCCTTTCGGGATTGACGGGGGGCATCGCGGGAGTCATGTTTCTTTCTCGCTTTGGCAATGCGAGCCCGGCCTCGGCGGGAGCTGGTTTTGAACTTCAAGTGATCGCTTCGGTTGCGATTGGTGGCGTGAAGATCACGGGTGGCTCGGGAAGTTCGTTGGGCGTCGTGCTGGGCTGTGCGCTTTTGGCCGTCATCAATGTTGCGCTGATCGTGCTTAAAATTCCCGCCGACTACCAAACGTTGGTTTACGGAATCACGATTCTCGTGGCACTTCTCATCGACGCGGCCTCGCGACGGCGTGGGCTCCAAGGAGAAGCGGCATGAAGCGTCCCGAATGGATTCCTTTCGGCTTATCGATCCTGGCCTTCGCGTTGTTCTGGCTGTTTGCGAAAGATTTTCGCGATATTCCTTATTTGATTGGCAACACGACGATCTTTGCCGAAACGGGGCTTCTCGCCATCGGCATGACGCTGATCATCATTTCAGGAAATATCGATTTGTCGGTCGGTTCGATCCTCGTTTTGACCGCGTGTTTGGTTCCAAAACTGGTGTCGGCAAGTACGCCCGTGCCCGTCGCGCTTGCGGTGGCCGTGGCGATTGGGACGTTACTCGGTGCGATCAATGGAATCCTGATCACGAAAGCCAAACTGCCTTCGTTCCTGGTGACCTTAGCAACGATGGCGCTGTATCGCGGCATTGCGATGGCGATGCTGCAAGCCAACAGTGCCGATGTTCCCAAGAATCTCAAAGGCATCGATCGAGGTGGATTGATGGGAATGCCGTATACGTTCCTAATTTTTCTGTTTTGCACATTGGTCGTTGGGCTCGTTCTCCATCGAATGGTGCTGGGACGGTGGCTCTTTGGCATCGGCACCAACGCCGAAGCATCACGTTATGCAGGCTTTCCGGTTCATCGAGCGACGATTTCTGCTTTTGCGATCACCGGGGCGTTGATTGGAATTGCCGCGCTTTGCATGGATTCTCGGCTTGGCGTCGCCCGTCCCGATATGGTTCCGGGCATCGAACTTCAGGCGATCACCATTGTGGTCGCAGGTGGCACGGCAATTTCGGGTGGCAAAGGCACGATGATCGGCACGCTCCTTTCGTGGATGCTGATGTATTTCGTAAGCACGGGTATGGGAGTCATGAACGTCAAGGCTGAGTATCAGCTCACCATTGTCGGTCTCATTTTGATTCTTTCGGTCTTTGGGCAGCAAGTTGCGACCACAATCGCTTCTCAGCGGCTCCGTAAACAAACTAAACTGAGTAGCAAGCAATGAAGCAACTTTCTTCCTATCTACTTCTTGGCGCGCTGATCCTGGCTGGTTGCAGTTCAGGTGGTGACTCCTCGTCGTCCGTAAGTTCTGCAGGTACCTCCGCGGATGCTGGCGAAAAGCTAAAAGTCGTTTTTATTCCAAAGGACACGGCAAACCCTTATTTTAAGCCAGTCGGCCAGGGGATCGAAGAGGCCAAAGGCAAATACAATTTTGATTATCAGGATCAAGGTCCGGCAACTGCGGACCCCACGTCTCAGATTCCCGTCATCAAAGATCAAATCCAGCGAAAAGTCGATGTCATTGTGATCGCGGCAACGGCTCCCAATACGCTAAATGAAGTCCTCGATGATGCCCGGGCAAAAGGAATCGTCGTCCTGACGGTCGATGCTGACCTGACGGGTAACGAGAGCCACCGAGACGCCGGCATTTTGCCGACTGACTTTGCAAAAGTCGGCGAATCGCAACTTGAATTGATCGCGAAGCAGATGAACTATGAAGGTGAATTTGCGATCTTAAGTGCAACCACGACGGCCTCGAATCAGAACACTTGGATTGCGACGATTAACGAAAAGCTCAAAGATCCGAAGTACGCCAAGATGAAACTTGTCGATACCGTTTACGGAAACGACGATCCATTGAAGTCCTCGACCGAAATGGAGGGGCTCTTGACGAAGCACCCGAATCTGAAGGGCGTTCTGTCTCCAACATCGGTTGGTTTGGCGGCGGCCGCCCAAGTTCTCGAGAACTCCGGAAACTATCCAGGTGGCCCGAAAGCCGTGAACGGTGGGATTCATTTGACCGGTCTGAGCACACCCAACCAACTCAAGAAATATGTGAGCAAGGGCGTTATCGAAAGCTTTGAACTGTGGTCACCAAAAGATATGGGCACCCTCGCGGCCTATCTCGGCACGCAAGCGAAGCGCAAGAAAATTACTTTGAAGTTTGGAACCGAAGTCGATGGACCGGACGGAAAGAAATTGAAATTGGACGACAAGGGCGTTGTCTATGCGGGTGACCTAATCACCTTCGACAAGGCGAATATCGACAAATACGATTTCTGATGAGTGAAAACCTGATTCCAAGCCGCTGGGATGTCTCGGCGGCACCCAAAGAACCTCTCGACCTTTTGGTCTATGCCTCAAATTTGTTGGGCAGCGATCCACGCATTACGAATTTTGGCGGCGGAAACACGTCTTCGAAAGCTCGGATGACCGATCCGATGACTGGCGAAGAAGTTGAGGTGCTTTTGGTAAAGGGATCAGGTGGCGATCTCGGTTCGGCGAAGCGTGGGAATTTCGCTTCGCTATACCAACAGAAAGTTCTGAATCTTGAAGCGATCTATCGGTCGCGCGGGTTGCACGAGGACGACATCGTCGGCCTCTATCAACACTGTATCTTCAACCTCAATCCGTCGGCTCCGTCGATTGATACGCCGCTTCACGCCTTCGTGCCGTATGCGGCGGTTTCCCATATGCACTCCGATTCAGTTATCGCAATCGCAGCCGCTGAGAATTGCGAGGAATTGACGAAAGTGGCCTTTGGCGGCGAAATGGGCTTCCTTCCCTGGAAACGACCAGGATTTGATCTCGGGCTGATGCTTCGCGATCTCATTGTCGCGAATCCCAATATTAAGGGCGCGATGATGCAGTCGCATGGCTTTATTTGTTGGGCAGACACTTGGCAAGAGTGCTACGAACTCACGCTGAAGTTCATCAATCAAGCCACCGAGTTCATCGAAGCGAATACGAAGAACGCACTTCCATTTGGTTCGATCTCGGCGGTTTCGACGGATGTTTCGATCATTGACCTTTTGCCGATCCTTCGCGGGAAGGTGGCATTTAACGGCAAGCGGCTTTTGGCTCATGTCGATACGTCCGCCGAGGTCTTGGAATACCTGTCGGGAAGCGAACTTTCGCGACTGGCTCAATTGGGTACCTCATGCCCAGACCACTTTTTGCGTACCAAAATTCGCCCTCTCGTTTTGACGCCGACGCTTGATGAGGATGTGATCGACGCCGCTTTCGCTGATTTTCGAGCAGACTATCAAGCATATTACGAGCGATGCAAGCACTCTGATTCTCCCGCAATGCGGAACCCAAATCCCAGCATCGTTTTGCTACCCGGAATCGGAATGGTGAGTTTTGGCAAGAACGCCCAGGAAGCGCGGGTAACAGGTGAGTTCTACAAGAATGCGATCGCCGTCATGCGGGGCGCCGAGCGCGTCAGCAAGTACGTTGCCCTTCTGGAACAAGAAGCCTTTAACATCGAGTATTGGCTGCTCGAAGAAGCCAAGCTGAAGCGGATGCCACCCGAAAAAGAGATGTCGGGACAAATCGCCGTCGTGACCGGCGGAGCTTCGGGCATCGGCAAGGCGACGGCCCGAAAGATGGTGGCGCTCGGTGCGCATGTTGCGCTTCTTGACATCAATGAAGCCGCTCTTGTCACGACGACTGAAGAACTGCAAGCCGAGGCGACTTCGAAGGGCGTGGTCGCCGGCTTTTATTGCAATGTGACGCAAACCGAGTCAATTGCCAATGCCATTCGTCAGGTGATCGAAAAATTTGGCGGTGTGGATGTCGTAGTGGCCAACGCCGGAAATGCCCGCCGAGGGTCTGTCGTCGATACTTCGGAAGCCGATTATCAACTCCTTAGCGATCTTCTGATGAAGGGCTATTTCGACACCTTGGGTGAGGCGATCAAGGTCATGATACGCCAGAAAACGGGTGGCTCGTGTGTCGTAGTCGGTTCGAAGAATGGTGTTGCGGCAGGAAACAATGCCGCACTTTATTCGGCGGCCAAAGCTTTCGAACTTCATTTGATGCGAGTAACTGCTTCGGATTTCGCCAAGCAAGGCATTCGCTGCAATGCAATCAATCCGGATGGAGTTGTGACCGATTCTGCGATCTGGTCTGCGGAGTGGAAGGAGCAGACCGCCAAGGCACTTGGAATCAAGCCGGAAGAATTGGTGGAGCATTATGCCAAACGTTCGCTGTTGGGAACGGTGGTGACGCCGAACGACTGCGCGGAAGCGATCTGCTGGCTCGCCAGTGAGGCGCGAAGCAGCCGAACAACCGGCTGTGTGATCACCGTCGATGGCGGCAATAAGGAGGGATTCTTACGGTAGACAAGACAGTCAACTTGATGCTGACGTGCTTGTGCGATGCCTTTTATGGCAATGTCGGCATCGCTACTGTAAAAATCCTTGAGCATCTCGGCTACAAAGTTCTTTTTGATGACCGCCAAACCTGCTGCGGGCAGCCGCCGTTTAACGCGGGAGATTGGGATCATGCCCGAACGGTTGCGCGGCATTGTCAACAAACCGTCCTTGCCAATGAATTCCCGGTGGTGACACCGAGCGCTTCGTGTGCGGCAATGATTCGCGAGGGCTACCATCTGCTTTTTCCTGACGAGACTCCGCCGATGGCCTTTGAACTTTCCGAATTTCTTACCAGGGAAGTAGGGTTGGATGCGTGGATAGGTACCAAAACGTACAAGCGACGCGTTGTATTTCACCGGGCTTGTCACGGACGGGCTATCAAGATCGGTGACCAAGCCGAACGATTGGTCGCTTCGATCGAAGGTGTCGAGCTTCTGAAAATAGAGAATCCCGAACAGTGCTGTGGGTTTGGAGGAGCCTTCTGTGTTGTCGAGCCCCACCTTTCCGATCGTATCGGGCATGAGAAGTTGCGGACGCTGACGGCCGCGCAACCCGACGAAATCGTGAGTGGCGATATGGGCTGCCTCATGCATCTCGGGGGAATGCTTAAACGTGATGGAAAGTCGGTCCCGGTTCGTCACTACGCCGAGGTTTTAGCGGAGACACTATGATTGCGAGCCTTGAGGATCCCGCGAAACTCCCCTCCAAGATGGAGGGGAGTCGATCCGACTTAGGAGCCATCGGTCAGACGTTTTTCTGCCACGGATCGACGGGGTGGATGATTTTTCGGGCGAACGAGATTGCAAGTCGGTATGGCGAGGCGGCCCCCGTCCAGTTTGGAGAGGCTCCATGAGCACCCGCGTCGACAAATACGCCGAGACGATCCCTGACATCCAGAGCCAAAACGTACTCAACGCGTCGGCGGCAAAGACCCAATCGAGGCTCACTGCTCTCGCGGCTTTCTTTCAAGACTCAGGCCAGGCACAAGATTTTGGGGCCCAAACAAAAGCGTATGTCTTAGATCATCTGGGCGACTTACTTGCCCAATTCGAGCAGAAGTGTATCGAAAATGGGATTCAAGTGCATTGGGCCATTGATGCGGCAGAAGCCAACGCCATCATCCTTGACCTCTGTCGAGCAGCGGCACCAACGGGTTCGACGATCGTAAAAGCGAAGTCGATGGCGACGGAGGAAATTCACCTAAACAAGCATCTGGAACAAGCAGGATATCACCCAGTCGAAACCGACCTTGGCGAGTTTGTCGTACAGATCGACGGAGACGTTCCGACCCACATCGTCACTCCCATCATTCATAAGAACCGGAACGAGATATCGAAGAGTTTTCTGCGTGAAAATCTTGGACCAGAGACGACCGTGCCGGAGACATTGGCGGGTCAGGCTCGCGCTCATTTAAGATCAAAGTTCCATGAGGCGAAGATCGGAATTAGCGGTGTCAACTTTGGCATCGCCGAAACGGGACGGATCGTTTTGGTGGAAAACGAAGGCAATAGCCGCCTTTCGACCACTGTTCCTGAAACTCATATCGCCGTCATGGGACTTGAGAAAATCTTGCCCCAAGAGTCCGATTTGGCGACTTTTCTGCCCCTCTTGGCTGGGTCGGCAACAGGTCAGCGGATTACGACTTATGTTCACTTCATTGCGGGACCTCGGAAGTCTGATGAGGACGATGGGCCGAAGACGGTTCATCTCGTAATCCTTGATAATGGGCGGACTAATATCCTAAACGGACCCTATCGTGACATTTTGCGCTGCATCCGTTGCGGTGCGTGTTTGAATGTTTGCCCTGTCTATCGGCAAGTCGGAGGGCATGGATATCAGCACGTTTATAGTGGTCCACTTGGAGCCGTATTGGCCCCTGGTCTTGAAGGAGTCGAAGCATACGGCGACCTGGCCAAAGCGTCCTCACTGTGCGGTGCTTGCGAGGAAGTATGTCCGGTAAGAATTCCCATTCCGAACATGTTATTGAAACTACGCGACGAAGGGTATCGCAAAAAGACCATTAAGGACGGCATCCCCTGGTCGCTTTTCGCAGCCGGAGCGACTCGTTCGTTTCTCTGGAAGTCGGGCTTGACCATGCTGCCCATGGCATCCGTCGTGCCTCATCCGCTTAAGTCGGCCTGGGCGTCAAGTCGCGAGGTTCCGAAGCCCGAAGGCGAGTCATTTAGGAAGTGGTGGAATGGCCGGAAGTAGAGAGAAAATTCTGGGCTCCCTTCCGAGTGGTCGGGCACCGCGACCCGAGACGACTCCCCTCACGACCTTCGCCGAAGAAGATTTGTGGTCGGCGTTCGAGGTAAATCTTGCCGCCTTGGGAGGGCGTCTGATATCGGCCGAAGATCTGATCCATTGTTTGGAACAAAACTGCTTCATTGAGGATGCGGCAATGGGAATTCTTGAAAGGCTCCAGATTTCAACGGGGCCGAGTGATCCGGACGGTGATCTTTGGGACGTCGCGGTTGGTGTTTCGGTTGGTGATCTGGCCATCGCAGAAACCGGAAGCATCGTCGTCTCGGCGGGACCGTCCAAGCAGAGAATGTCCACTCTCGTGCCCCCGGCAAATATTGTCCTGATGAAGCGAGATGCCATTGTGGCTAGACTCTCAGACGCAATTCCGCTTTTGTCCTCGCGATCCTCGGCGATCATTACAGGGCCAAGCCGAACCGCCGACATCGAGGGAATCCTGGTGAAAGGTGTTCATGGCCCAGGAGATTTGATGGTGTTCGTTTATGAATAGTCTTGCCGTCGATATTGGCGCCGAGAGCGGGCGCGTTCTCGCCGGGAATCTTGATCAAGGCAAGCTGACGCTGACCGAGGTTGCACGGTTCCCCAATACGCCAATCGAGATCGACGGAACTTTGCGCTGGGATATTGAGGCGCTCATCGCGAATGTTCAAAAAGGCATCGCGAGTTTTGAAGGTGATGTCGCGAGCGTCGGCGTTGACACTTGGGGTGTTGACTACGTTTTGCTTGATTCTTCGGGACAACTCGTGGAACCGCCGTATCACTACCGCGACCCTCGAACCAATGGCATGATGGATCAAGTCAACGAACGTATGCCGCTCGTGGACATCTATCGCGAAACTGGGATTCAGTTCTTGCCGTTCAATACCATCTTCCAACTGGCGGCGGTCCCCAAAGCCACCCTTGAGCGGGCCGAGTCGTTCCTGACTATTCCTGACTACATTCACTATCGGTTGTCGCGTGACAAGCGCATTGCGTGTGAGTACTCAAATGCGACGACGACTCAGCTATTGCGAGCGGCATCGGGAGACTGGTCCGACGAAATTCTTGCCCGTCTCGAAATCCCAAGACGCCTTTTCCCAACCATCATTCCCTCAGGGACAACACTCGGTCCCTTGGCACAACTCGATGCCGAGTTGATCGCGCCCGCATGCCACGATACAGGATCGGCGGTTGTCGCGATCCCCTCCGAATCGCCGAATGTCGCCTGGATCAGTTCGGGCACCTGGTCGATTTTAGGCATCGAATCGCCCCAGCCCATTGTGAACGACGATTCCTATCGCCTCAATTATACGAATGAGGGTGGCGTCATGGGGACGACGAGATTCTGTAAAAACGTGATGGGACTCTGGATTCTTCAAGAGTGCCGAAGGCATTGGGGCGGTCAAGAATCCTACGCTGAATTGGCGGCTCTAGCGGAGCAAGCTGGACCGGCGACGGCTTGGATCGATCCTGACGATGCCCGTTTTTTGCCGCCGGGCGATATGCCGAGTCGGATTCTTGAATTTCTCTCGGAGACTGGGCAGACGCATCCGCAATCGAAGGGTGAAATGGTGCGGATGATCCTCGAAAGTCTGGCTCTGAAATACGCCGTTTTGGTCGATCAACTCGAAGGCTTAGCGGGACGACGACTCGACACGATTCACATTTTCGGTGGGGGTTCGCAAAATGCTCTGCTCAACCATATGACGGCCAATGCCTGCGCGAGAAGAGTGGTTGCAGGTCCGGTGGAAGCCACCGCAATTGGCAATTTGCTCATGCAAATGAGCACCTTGGGAACGATTACTGATCTGGCTGCGGGACGAAGAATCGTACGCCAGTCGTTCGATTGTCCTCAGTCGGAACCGATGGATCAAGACGTGTGGCGGACCAAGCGAGAGATTTTCCAAAAGATACTTGAAAGGTGACCAATATGGCCTTAGACGATACCAATACCTTCATATCCGCTGCCAACGACTCGAAGGCCGTCGCTGGGGCAAAACCGGTCGGTAAGCGAGCGATCCCGACGGTTGCCGAGGTGCAGTACCGAATGCTGGTCGAAGAGCCCTATATGCACACGCAAAGGGATGTGCTGTTCGAGTCGAGCTCACTGGTACGCGGCGTCGAGAACCTCACCGACGAGGAGCGCCGTCAGCTACGAGAGCAGTTCTTCTCAAAACCCCAAGCCTGCCTACGAACGTCGCCGTTGGCGAAAACGTATGGCTGGGGTATCCATTTCGACGCGGAAGGCAAAGCCGCTGCTTACGGAGTCGAGACCAAAGCCTACGCGACCTTCGCCGGCACCGAACGGCTGGCTCAAGCCCGCGCGATGAACACGAAGCGCAACTAGGCAACGGGTGCTGTTAGGCAACGGGCGCGGCGACCGCAACATGTTTTAGAACGGCTGAACCGAAAGGCGGAAGCTTTAAGACCCCCGCCTCGAACCCAGCGCCAACTAACGACTGCAAACCTTCAGAATTCGCTCGGACTTCGACCTCTCCGGCGGTGCAGTTGAGAATGAAGAGATAATCACCCCGACGCTGAACCGTCACTCCGGCGGGCCACTGACCTTCCATCGCGGGTTCGATATCGAGCCGAGCGCAGAGATCAAGCAAAAAGTCGTCTAGGAAGGCTTGATCGTTGCGCGATGCCACGTAGTAGGCGGTCCCTGACCCGTACTGATTTCGAGTCAAGGCGGGGCGACCCGCATAGAACTCACTCGCATATTCGCCCAGAACTTCGCATCCCGCCGGTCGAACGAGCTCACAAAGTTCGCGAGCGTGGTAACGTTGGTTGCCCCACGTGATTTCGACCGTATCACCTTCATACAGGGCGTCGATCTCTTCGTTCCAGACCCCAAAGAGGTCTCGCCACGTCTGCTCGCCGCCTTGCGTGTAGGCGAGCATTGTTTCGTTGACGATGCCTGACCAATAAGTGGTCACAACGGTTCCGCCCTGCTCAACGAATTTGGCGAGCCGCTGAATCGTAGACTCGCTGGCCATGAAGAGCATGGGGGCGACGACAAGCTTGTAGCGACTCAAATCTACCTCGGCACCGATCACGTCGACGGCGATCCCGGCCTGCCAAAAAGATTGATAATGCTGCTTAACGGTTTCGCTGTAATTGCGAAGTTCGATTCGGGGAGCATGGACCGCCTCGATCGCCCAGTTGACTTCCCAATCATAAATCAAGCCGATTTGGGCTGAGGTGTCTGTGCCCGCCACGGGGGCAAGCTCCTTCAGGATCGAACCGAGGTCCGCGACTTCTTGGAAGACCCGGGCGTCTTCGGCCTGGTTATGGGCGACAACCGCGCCGTGGAACTGCTCGCTGGAGCCCCGTCCCATTCGCCACTGGAAGTACTGGACCCCATCGGCTCCGTGCGCAATCGCCTGTAATCCCTCCAAAACATGCATGTTTGGTCGCTTAAGGGCCATCACGGGGTACCAATTGCTTGAACTTGGCGAGCATTCCATGAGAAGAAATGGTTTATTCTTGAGGGCTCGATTGAGATCGTGGCAGAAGGAGGCATGAACCCAGCTTGAAAGCTCGGTCGGCTTTCCGGCAAAGAATGGATAACTGTCCCAGGAGGCGAGATCAAGGTACGGTGCGATCTTGCGCGAATCAAGTTCGGGGTAGGTTCCCATCAGATTGGTCGTAATGGGAATTTCGGGAGTCACGGCCCGAAGTTCTTCGGCCTCGTTTCGATAAAAGCGGATCATCTGGTCGCTCACGAACCGCCGAAAGTCGAGCGCCATTCCATTGATCGAGTGCTCTCCGTACTTGGGATTCGGAATCTCAACTTGGTCCCAAGACGTGTAGGTATGGCTCCAAAACGCCGTCCAATAAGCGGCGTTCAGTGCTTCCAGCGACCCATATCGCTGCATGAGCCAAGCGCGAAATTCGTCTTGGCAAAGGTCGCAGTAGCAGGTTCCTCCCAGTTCATTCGACACGTGCCACATCGCCAAAGCTGGGTGTCCTTGATAGCGTTCGGCAAGAACCCGCGCCATGGTCGCAGTCTTTTCTCGATAGACGGGCGACGACCAGCAATAATTGACTCGAATGCCGTGCATCCGTCGGACCTTGTCGGCCCCTGTTCGCAACACCTCGGGGTACTGATGACTCATCCACGCGGGCATCGCCGCGCTGGGAGTCGCCAAAATCACAGCCCGTCCCGCTTTGGCTTGGGCTTCCATTCGGTTATCGAGCCAATCGAAGGAGTAGCGACCTTCTTCGGGTTCGAGAGAAACCCACGAAAACACACCTAACGTGACGGCGGAATAATGCGCCTTGGGCATCAATGCATCGTCGGCATCCCAGATTTCTGGAGTCCATTGTTCAGGGTTGTAGTCGCCACCATGCAGGAGGCCGGGAAAATTGCGACAGAGTGGAGGATGAATCATGGTCAGTTTGCGTTTGTGAGGGTTCGACGAATCTTCCAGTTGGTCAGATACGTTCGCATTTGGGAGAGAAGTTTGGCGTCCAGTTGAATCGACGAACCGTCCGAGAGACGGTCTTCACCGAAGAAACGACTGGGAATTTGGAGATAAAGATGACTTTTCGCATCGTATTTTGCCTTCGCGGATAACCCTTCTGGACCCGTGATATCCACCTTTCCATCGGTACGAACCTTAAGTGTCCACTGCTTCGATTGGTTGGGAATTGTGAGGGTGAGTGAGGGCAGATCGATGTCCGGGACTTTTCCGCTTCGATAGAGGCTTTCAGAAAAACGATCTTCGTACCAAATAAAGTGGAGACAAAGTTGACCTTCCTCCCACGAACTCACCAGTTCACCGCGAACGTCGCCTGGGCTCGGGGCGATGTAGCCGAGGGCACGGTTCCAAGGAGTGGAATCCAGTGGTGAACCCTTCAGATGCGGAATTTGCTTGCTTACTGGAGGAACAAATGGTTTGGCAACTTGGTGCAATCCCACTTGATCGAGGCGATGCAGGGCATAAAGCAATCCGCGGTAGGGGCGATTCGACGTATCCACCAACCCGAAGTTGTAGTTTTCACCATCTCCTCTTCCGTTCTGGGGTTCATCGTAATATTGGAACCAGTGAGCCCCGACGAGGTTGGGTTCCCCTAACAACTGCGAGGTTTCTCGCGCAAAATTGCGTGCCCGTTCATCTTGTGTTTGGACCGTCGGAAATCCGGAGCTGTCGTTTTTATTTCCGCTCGAGTTCTCCATCGCCGACATGTAGTATTCGGTCACCATCAAAGGCTTGTGGGTCAACTTGGTGAGTTGATCGAGATGGAAATGGTTGTATGTGCCGTCCGTCCAATCCGCATTAAGATTGGTACTGACGACATCGCAAAACTTTCCGGCCTGAACCGCAACTTCGGGGTAGTAATTCGAGATGTATCGGTCTCCCAAGTAGAGAGCGTCAGGATCGTATTTTTTGATGATGCTTTTACACAGAGAATAGTATCGCTGGGCAAGCAACCCGAGGATTTGACGGACTTTGTCGTTTCCGCGATTTCCAGGACGAACAAACAGCCGCCCTTTCTTGCGAAGCGAGGCAAAACTTGTCGCGCCTTCAGGATCGAAATCCTTGAGTAGCGACTTCCAATTTCCCTCGTATTGACCCTTCAACCAATCGGTCACGACTTGCCGCGTATAGGGTGTTTTGTTTTTCCAAACCCACTCGAACATCGCTCCTCGCCACCAACCGAGTTCGTTATCGGAAAAGTAGCCAATGACACGCGATTTGTCGCCAAGTTCTTTGATCTGCGACTGAGCGACATCATTCATGGTTTTGACCGTTTCAGGAGCCCACATGTCCAGCCATGGCGCGCCCGCCGACGAGCCCATGTGCAAGATCGGAGTCAAGTAAAGCCGGTTATCGGGCACGTTTTTGAGCGCCGAATATTCGCTCCAGGCACCGATCGTGTTGAATCCCCAGTCAGACAAGCGATGCACCGTGTCTTTCGCCCATTCGCCTTGGTTTGGGTAGAACCGAAAACCCGCAAATGCCGGATTTTTTAAGTCGTATTCATTCCATTTGATGCCGCTATCGACGACGCAGACGCCAAGCGAAAAGAGATTTTGTTTGGATGGCGTTTGAAGCCACCAAACTCCGTCAATCTGTACGGGTTTGAAGCGCTGGCCCACGCTGAACGCTGCGAGAGTCCCACAAAGAAGAGCAAAAGGAACTCTCATTGCAGCGCCATCCTTTGGTTCCAAGTCATTTTTCGACCTCGTCCGTGACTCCAAAGCGAACCTTTGATTTGGATTTGTTTGGTTTTGAGCCCAAGGCTCTTGAGGGGAATTTTGGCAACGAGCACCGGACGCAACCCATACCATTCGTTCATTTCAACGGTCGGCTTTGAGTCCGCGGCTTGTTTGTTTCCCCCAAATCGAAAGTCAAAAGATTTTCCATTAAGCGAGAGGTTCAGACGTGGTCGGTCAACTGCGGCAATCTTGCCCGATTCATACAAGGATTCGTCAAAGTATTCCATTGCAAGTAGCCCAACGTACACATTGTCCTTGTCGTGACTCAGGTAGAGGTCGGCCCACTGATTAACGGAAACCGAAGGCACGTATCCCGTTTCTCGATTCCAACGTAAGAGACGATCCTTCATCGGTTCGCTCGGGGCAAGCGGGATCGCAGGTTTCACAAGCCGTTGCGCTTGGGCGTGGACCTTTGTGGGCTGCGCCTTTTTGGCAAAGTCAATCATGAGTGGATAAGGCTTTCCATGAATATCGACCAATCCCATGTTCCAGTCTTCGCCGTCACCTCGCCCGAGGGGTGGCTCGTCATAAAACTGGAACCAATGGGCACCGACGACGTGGGGGCGTTCGGCGAAGGTCTTCAAACACTGCGCAAATCCTTTTGCTCTTTCAGCTTGGGTTTCGACCTTCGGGAAGGCATCCCCGCTGTTGCGGTTGCCGGTGTTGTTCTCTTTTGCGGCAAAGTAAAACTCGGTAATGACGGTCGGTTTCTTGGTGACTCGATAGAGCGTGTCGAGATAGAAATGGCTATAGGTTCCGTCGGGCCAATCGGAGCCAAGGTTCGTTGAATTCACGTCAACAAATCCTCGCGATGCATTGACGACGTCCAGATCGAAAAATTGACAGTAACGGTCACCAAGGATCATGTGGTTCTTGTCGTACTTGCGAACCAGCTTCTGCATCTGAGAGTAGTAGTGGCGCGAGAGGGTGTAAACCCATTTGCGGACGACTTGGATGCCATTCGAGCCCGGGATCAACTTCAATTTGCTGGGTTGCATGAGTTCAGCAAAAGAACGCCGGTCGGTTTTCCAGTCTTTCTGAAAGGCCTTAAAGCTATTGCCGTAATGGTCGCGAATGACCTCGATCAGTCGCTTTTTGCCGGGCGACTTTTCGTCGAAATTCATATAGCCGGGAAAGAGCGAATCTCCCCACCAGCCAAGCTCGTTGTCTGTGAAGTAGCCCACAAGAAGTTGGTCGTCGCGAATTGGAACGATTTGCTTCTTGGCCGCATCGTCCATCACTTTTTCGCCGGCCGGCGAAAACATGTCGTTCCACGGAGCCTTATCATAGGCGCCGAGGTGAAGCACGACAAAATAGGGTGTTCGCTTGGCAGTAGGAATTTCGCGGTTAAAAAGGGTGTAGTCCGACCAAGCCCCGAGCGAGTTGATGCCCCATCCTTTCAAATTTTTCAGCGTGTCTTCGGCCCAAGCCTTCTCCGACTCGAACATTCGATGCCCGTCGTAGCTTGGGTTTTCTGGCTTCCCTGGACCGCCCATATCGACACAGTCCACAGCGAACGACCAGAACTTCGGATAGTTTTTTTGAGAAAACCATGAGATTCCATCTACGGAACGGACCCGAAACCAATCAGGTGAAGCCGTTTGAGACAACGACAGAGCGCAAGCGAAGGTAAGTGAGGTCAGCATGGGCACAAAAAAGATCCGACCGATCGCTCGATCGGATCACTAAGGTCATGGCGCTTAGGCGCCGGGACGAACTCCGCCTGGAGGTCCGGGAGGGCCTCCATTTGGTCCAACATTCGGCTTTGGAGGACCGCTGATCATCATTCGCGCACTCGCTTCGTTGCCAAAGCAAATGTCTCGGATCAGCCAATCCCGATCGGCCTGGGAGACTTTCTCCCAATCGCCACCAGAATCTTTCTTGATTTTGCTCAGGCGATCGGATTGCTGAACGGTTTCCTTGCTTGGTTCGGCGTCTTTTTCTCCACAACCGACCAGCATGGTAGAACCGACCGTTACGGCGAGCATGACGAGAATGGATATCAGCTTCTGTTTCATAGTTCCTACGGTGCGTTGATCAGCCAGCGCTCAGCCTTATCGACTTCGTCTGGGCTCAGAGTCTTTGCGCTCGTGTCGGTGAAGACGAAGTTGGAGCGACCGCTAAACTTACGCCAGGCTTTGTACATCGGATCGGTTGTTGCCGCCAATCGAATGTAGTGAGGAATAAATTCGTCGTACACGCCTTTGAAGAGGTAGCAGTAGTCGGTTTCGATGTCCATACAGTCCGGCGCACCGTAGAACTGACCGTAGTATTCGTTTAAGCCGTTCGCGAACATGACGACGGTCGAAGGTCGGTTGATCGCAGTATGGCTGGTGACGCTGCTGGTTGAATCAGAATAATTAGGATCGACGGTAAAGACGCCCTGAGGATTCGCAACGCCAAAAGCTGTTCGATTGTTACTCCACGAACTAAAGGCGTTGGCCATGTAGCTCATTTGCTTCCAAGGTCGGTTGGCGGGCATGTTGGGATACCAACCTGCGGCGACCGTACTCTTTGCCGGATCGACCGGCGAAACGAACATCTGCACATTCTTCAGATATGGACCCACCACAAGGTTGCTGGACCACATCGTCATATTTGCCGGATAGCTGCTCCATCCACCGGGATCAACCGAGCAGACACGGGGGAAGTAATCGTCATTGTCGGAGAGGTAGATCATCATGCCCGTTCCGAGCTGTTTGACTTGGCTCAGGTCCGACGCTTTCTTGGCCGCAAGCTTTGCTTGGGCGAAAACGGGGAAGAGAATCGCAGCCAAAATTGCGATGATGGCGATAACCACCAGGAGTTCAATGAGCGTAAACGCTCTCAGTTTGGAATATTTCATCGTTGAGTTCATCCTTCGTATGTATTGCTTGTTATGAAGTTCGAATTGCACCGCAACTCGATCGCACGGTGAGAGAAATTGGGAGCATGAGGTGAGGTTCGCTTAGTCGCTGACCTTCCGAAAGGGCAATGACCATTTTCACCGCTTCGGTACACATTTCTTCGAGGGGCATGCGAACGCTGGTCAGCGGCGGGTTTGTTCTTCCGGCAAACCAAGTGTCGTCATATCCGACTACGGCGATATCGTCAGGAACCGAAAGACCGCATTCGTTGATTGCGCGAATGACCCCTTCAGCACACAGGTCATTACAGGCAAAAATCGCCGTTGGGCGCTCTGCCTTCGGGAGGGCCAAGAGCGTTTTAGCTCCGGCATACCCGAATCGCCAGTCAAATCCGGCGGGAATCACCAGGGACTCGTGAACGGGAATTCCGGCGTTATGCATCGCCTGAAGATAACCGGCCTTTCGATTTCGTCCGGTGACCATCGCGAGATCGCCAACGAGGTGAGCGATCTTTCGGTGACCGAGACTGATGAGGTGTTCCGTTGCCAGCTTTCCTCCGGCAAGGTCATCTGAGTTCACCGTCATGGTTCCGACCATCGGTTCGCGGATGACGGAAACATAGGGAATCTGTCGACTCTCGACTCGGAGCAGAACCGAACTGTCCTCGGGTGGGAGAACCATGATGACGCCGTCGACTTGTGCGCCGCCGAGAACAAAGTGGTGGCTGTCCGAAGAGGTCCGGGTGAATAGCATTAAGTTGTAGTGCTGACGGATGATCTCGTTCATCACCCCGTTAATCGCGTTGACGCAGAACGGGTTTTGATCGGTGAAGGCCTCGACATAAGGAAGGACCAAGCCAAGGACCTTGCGCTGAATATGTCGAACGCTAGCTTCGGGATGGGTGGGCGTATAGGAAAGCTGAGAAGCCACCGAGAGAATTCGTTCGCGGGTTGCGGCGCCGATTCGAATCGTCTTGCCTCGTGTGCCATTCAGCGCGACAGAGACCGCTGCCGGGGAGGTCCCCGCCAGTTTTGCGATTTCTCGAATACTTGCCGCCATCTTTGCCGCCTTTGCCAACCAAGCTCTGCCTTGATCGAACCCTATTATATGGCGACCCTTTAAAAAACCAACTGAAAATTATGATTAACTGTTAATCAAATGAACGTAGGTTCAATTTCAACGATTTGAACCTAAGGCACCCCGTATGATTATCAGTGGAGAAATTGCGGGTTGATCGAGCCCGAAAGGTATTCGCGACAAGTCCTGATGGGCCATCGTGAGTCGGCGGTCGTCGCTAAGGCTTTGGTTTGTTAGCCAAACTCGCTTTGACGAGCGCTCCAAACGAAGGTGTGGGCTTATAAGTCCATCCGTCTCGGATCAGGCACGGCGCGGCTGCCGGATGAAGATCCCATGCCGTCCAGTGGCACTTGCGGGAATCCCACTCTTTCAGCATTCGCTCAATCCAAGGGCTCGGTTCTTCAGCTTTAGCGCCTTTGACCTCGTCTCCAAACTCGCTCATGATCACGGGAATGGTCGGTAGGGCCGCGTCGAGTTTCGTCAGATATTTCTCGATCGTATCGCCCTTAAAAGGATAGTCGTGGCATGCGTAGATGACGCCCAGCCCGTCCTTCGTATCTTTGAGCTGATAGCCTTTGAGAATGCCGGACAGGTCGTAAGCCCAATCCAGTCCGCCCGCAACGATGAGATTGCGGGCCCCCACGGACCGGACGGCTTCCAATAGCCCCTGCATTCCCGGCGTCCGATAGGTCACCGGCTTAAATTGTCCTTGGCGTGCTCCGGGGCCACTGGTTTCTTTAACCGTCCCTCCATTTCGCCAAACTTCCCACGTCACGTCATGGGGTTCGTTGTACAGGTCAAACCAAACGCCCGGATTATTTTTGTAAGTCTTCGCACAATCTTTCCAGAATTCGACGGTATTCATATCCGGCATTTGGTGCTGACCAATGTTTTGTCCCCATTCACCTGCGTTGTTCCAGTGGAGGTCGAGCATGACATAGCAGCCGTGCGATGTGCTCCAGTCGACGATTTGCTTCACCAAATCGCGGTAGGACTTTCCTTTGTCTTTCTGTTCGGGTGCTTTTCCGAACCAGCGATCCTGAGAAAGTGGCAATCGAATGTGATTGACTTTCCAATCTTCGACGGCGACCCGAATGGTCTTGAGAATCTGCCCCTCGCCGTTCGACGACCACTCGAGGCTGGCGCAATTGACTCCACGCAAGAGAACTGACCGATTCTTGCTGTCGAGAATCTGATTCCCTTTGACGTGGAGGGGCAGCGGTTTCGAGTAGGCGATCAAGCCCGAAGCAACGCACAGAAAAAGACTCATCATTGAACCTTCGAAGACTCAGTTTTCGGGATTGTAACATGAAAAAGAAAAATGATCAATCGGTATATCAAAAAACATGTGCGGGTTCTTTGACCTTTTTCATGCGAATCGCGATACACTAAAGACTGGTTAGCTGTGAAACCAGTTATTGTTGTTTTAAGTGCGATAGTCGTGCTCCCGGTCATTTACCTTGGCCTCAAACATGAAGCGATCGCAACCCGAGTCGACTTGCGAAGCGCAAGTACGGATGTTCGCGTGTCAATCGTGAACGTCAGTTACTGGGATCGATGGACAGCAAGCCAGAACCCGAGTGAGGATTCCGACAGCGCAAACGCCTCTCAACTCGGCCCCGACGGCAAACAGCCCGAAACCCGAATCGGAACGATGACGGTGAGTGCATGGGGACGCGTCTACACACTTCCGCCCGAGATGGTTCGTGACTGCTTTGGTCCACGACAGACGGCTGGTGGCTGGGTGATGCGCACTTCGAACGAAGGTGGAATCTATCTTGGAACGATGGTAGGTTCTGGCCTCGGCAAGACCCTCGTTTGGTGGAATGTTGCCCCCGATCATACGGTCCGCCGATGGGTCTATCCAATGCGCAAGCACCAAGACCTTTCTTCCCTTCCTAAGCCGACCGATCAGCCGGTCGAGACGAAGAAGTTAATGTCGTTCGACGAATAGTTTTCTTGTCGTGTTTGCCCGATTGTCGGTTAACATGAATCCATGCCGGAGTTGCCCGATATCGAGCTCTATATCGCCCGGCTTCGGGAACGAATTCTTGATGAGCCGGTCGAGAAGCTTCGATTTTTGACTCCTTTTGTGCTCCATTCGGTTGACGTTCCTCCCACCGAGCTTGAATGCAGATTAGTCGTCGATGTCTTTCGCTTGGGCAAGCGAATTGTTCTCGAACTCCAACAAGAACGGTTCATTGTCATTCATCTCATGATTGCTGGGCGACTTCAATGGGTTACGCCAGTTCCCGCAGGCCCGGTTGCTCGGAGCAAGGCTCTCCTCGCCACGATCAAATTTCCAAATGGGCAATTGAACTTGGTCGAGATGAGTACCAAAAAGCGCGCTTCGATTTATCTGGTTCGGGGTCGTGAGGAACTGAAGGAGCACATGCGGGGAGGCTTGAATGTCCTCGAATGTTTTCTTGAGGATTTTTCATCGGTTCTGCTCTACAAAAACCGAACGTTGAAACGGGCTCTGACCGATCCGAATTCCTTCGATGGAATCGGCAACGCCTATTCGGATGAGATTTTGTTTGCAGCTAAGCTGTCTCCGCTTCGATTGACTCAAGCGCTTAAGCCTGAAGAGGTCGAACGTCTTTATCGGGCTTGCGCATCAACATTGGAATATTGGAGTGCTCGCCTGCAGGAACTCTATGTCGGATTCCCTCGGCCCGGAGATGTGACGGCGTTTCGTAAGGACTTTGCAACCCACGGAAAGTTTAAGCAGCCCTGTCCGGTGTGCGGTTCGCCGATCCAGCACATCGTCTATGCCGAGAATGAGACGAACTATTGTGCGAGGTGCCAAAACGAGGGACGCTTATTGGCAGACCGTTCGTTATCGCGGTTGCTAAAGAGCGATTGGCCGAAGACGTTGGAAGAGATGGAGGAGGGGCAAGGTGCTGGATAGATTGAAGTCATCTCTCTTTCGAGCCCTAGTCGCGTTTTGCGGGACGATGGGTATCGTGGCTACATATATTGTGGCACTCCATGCAGTTTTGAGTGCCACGTGTGGATCCCAGGCGGCCAAGGGTGCGGTTGAGTTTGTCAATTTTGATCACGTAAATACAAACTCGATCACTCTTGGATTCATCGGGGCATTTTGCATTGCCCCAGTTATCTTTATTTTGTCCTTTGTTGGGTTAAAGCGTGTGCTCCCGGTTGGCTACCTTCGAACATTGATTCTCGCGGCACCCATCGTTCTGCTTCTCAATTTCATCGCGATTATGGCTGGATTGCGCTTATTGGGAACTCCCGATCCCGAATGGGATTCAGATCCTAAAATGATGATTGCATCAGGCATCGCGTTATTGAACGTGAGCACTGCTTGGCTGATTCCAATCCTGGTTTACATCGCCACTGAATTCCCTCGGTGGCAGCCGCCATCTTCTGATACCTCAACCACCAGTTGTACGAAGCTTTGAACTAGCGAGACCTGCCTCGCGTGTAAATGTGATGAACCATCGTCCTCGTTGATAGAGGCAGGCGAGGCGTTCATATTCTGTGGAGCGAGGCGCTTCATCCTCCTCAATATCTCTTCCTGAAAAAGCTTTAAGAAGAGACACTGGTCTAACCGGAACCAAGTCCGACACGAGGCTGATCGCCTTTCGATCGAGCTTCGGCGAGTTTTGCTTCAATCCCACTTGATCGCAGTTCAGCGATAGGGTCTACTGGCACGTTCATTCGCGTCCGAACCTCGGCGAGGAGAGGGCGAACATCGGTTTCGAAGGCGTCGACGAGAATTCGATGTGAACCAAGCACATCACCTTCCGCTTGAGCGGCGGCCAACGCTTTATAATCGACGATGAGGGCCTTCGCCAGGGCCGTTTGGCAGTTCAAAACACTCAGTAGCATCGCTTCGAGTTTTGGCTCGATGTTGTGGCTTTGGTCGATCATGTAGGCTACTTTATCGGCCAATGACCCAGCCGAGACGAGTTCGGTGAAGATCACGAAGAGCTCAAAGGGGTTGGTGCTTCCGACGATGAGGTCATCGTCGGCATAGTTCCGGGCGTTAAAGTGAAATCCGCCAAGCCGCCCTTCATCAAGAAGCTGAGCGACGATATAAGCGATATTGGTACCCGGGGCGTGGTGGCCAGTATCAACCAAGACTTCAGCCTTTGGCCCGAGGCGCTGGCAGAGGGCGAAAGAGGTGCCCCAGTCGGCAATGTCGGTGTGATAGAAAGCGGGCTCGAAAAATTTGTATTCCAGCAACATTCGAGAGTTTTCTGGGAGGTGCTTATAGATTCTTTCCAAGGTTTCTAAAAGCTTTTTCTTGCGACCCCGAATGGAGTCTTGACCGGCGTAATTGGTGCCATCGGCCAGCCATATCGAGAGGATGTCGCTCTTGGTTGCACGCATGATGTCGCAGCATTCGACCATGTGGTCAACCGCTTTGGCTCGGATGTCGGACGACGGGTGGCAAAGAGAGCCGAGCATGTACGATTCATCCTGGAAGACGTTGGGATTGATCGCCCCGATCTTCACCCCCTTGCTTTCAGAATATTTCGCAAGTTCGGACCAATCGCTGACGTAATCCCAAGGAATATGGAGAGCCACGCTCGGAGCGATGCCCGACAGCTTGTGAATCCGTGCGGCATCGTCGATCTTCTCGTGAACATTTCGCGCGGCAGCCGAGTTAGGAAAAACCCGAAATCGGGTTCCGCTATTGCCATATCCCCAACTCGGGGTCTCGATGTGCTGCTTTTGCAGTTGGGTCAAGACGGACTCGATGTCGATGCCTTTGGAGCCTAAGTCATCGGAAAGACGTTGGTATGCACTGCTCATTGGAAGAACCTATCCGAGAGTATAGTTTGCCGACGAACCTATTCGGCAACACCCCAATGTCCTTCCTTTGCTTAGCAAGTCGCTGTAGGTACTTGATATATCGAGAAATTATTTAATCTTGATTGTGACAAAAGTCCTGCATCGATTCGAGATGGCCGCCTATTACGTATCATCCCTTGCAGGTAATCGAAATGAACGTATTTCACATTATTTGGATGCTCGTCATCGGCCTCATCGTGGGGATCATCGCCCGATTTTTGTTGCCCGGTGCCCAGCACATGAGCATGTTTATGACCTCCATCTTTGGCATCATCGGCTCGTTTGTCGGCGGCTTTGTTGGGACGTTGATCAAGAAACCGGCAGAAGGCGAAAAATTCCACCCCGCGGGCATGCTGCTCTCAGTCGTGGGAACGATGCTCGCCATGTTCATTGCCCAAAAACTTGGCATCGGCGTCCACTAATCAATAGTCGGGTACATCCTGTCCAGCAAAGACGGCGGCGTATTTCTCCGCCGACTTTGCTAAGGGATCATGGGGATATTCACGGGCGAGACGCTTCATATAGCTGATCGCATATTTGTTCAAATATCCGCCAAAATTGCGCCACATTCCGTTGAAGTCGGAAAGTTTATTTGCGCAGACGCCAGCCGTATAGAGCGCTTTTGGCACATAGGTGCTTCGTGGGCAACGACGGAGAAGTTCTTTGCAGAATTTGAGCGTTTGCGCATCGCACTCTTGATTGAAAGCGCCTTTGACCATAAGATTCTGAAATCGTCCCTTGTTGATTGCTGGGTTCCAATAAAGCCCATAACTCGAACTACGGTCGCCAAGCCATAGCCCAGGGCTGTAGTACAAGAGGTTTCGTCTCGAATGCGTATATTGGACCATCGCATAGAGAGCTTTCGCCCTCGACTCCTGGCTCTTGGCGCCCTCGGCTTGTTTGCGAAGATGCATGAGCGTGCGGATATCCTTGAGTGGATCAACCGGAGGCGGGACTTTTGAGTCCATGTAGGTCCAATAACCAAGAACTTTTACGTAGGTCGGGCCGGAAACGCCATGATACAAACGTAGGTCAGGCGGCAAGGTTCGTAGTGTCCGCTCGGCTGCTTCGTATTCTTCATCGCGAAAATACCGCATCGCCAGTGTGTATTTGAGAACTGCTCTTTCCTGGTGGTTTTTCGCACGGGAAATCAGTCCTGCTAGTTGCCGATAGGTCAGCTCATTATCTACGATGAACCCCAGATCGTCCGTGTGACGAGTGTCCCGATAGAGTTCGTAAGAACGAGCTGCGTCCCCCCACTTTTCATTAATAAATGCTAACTGCTCTTTTGCCGTCTTCAGCAAGTAAGGCTGGACGTTGGGTTTACGAATCAATAACTCAAACTTGCTTAGCGCAGCTTGATGCTGTCCGAGTCGATCAAGAGCCCCACCTTCCACAAATAAGGCTCGGCTCGAAAACTTTGGATCAGCAGATCGCGCTTTTCGAGCGTAGCGGATGGCTTCGCGATAGCGACCGACGCGATAGTTCAGTTCAGCGAGATGAGCATAAAAACCATTGTCAAGCTTCCCAAGACGATCCGCAGCCCGGCAAACGAATTCGAGAAGGCGATGCTCGTCCTTGGGACTGGTGGCCGTGTCTGAAAGGCGGAATTCAAGATATGACTGGAGCAGAATAGGGTTTCGTGACACCTGGACCTGGAGAAGTTTGGCTTCTTTTGCGTTCAATTGATGGACGATCTCATGAATTTGTGATCCAGTTTGGATTTGGAAAAGGGCTGAGTCCATCTGGTGACGGTTGATCAGGAGATGGCAAATTGCATTTGTGGGACGTCCTTCCGCCTTCGCGATGTTCGCGAGTTCTTGTTGTCCTTTTCTCGCTTCCCGCGGATTTGACGAGTGAGATTGGCGCACGTAGTGTGCGATCGCGGCAATAAGGTTTTTTCGTTTGAGTTCGAACCCTCCTAACCAACCTTCAATATTGTCTCGGAAGCGGGTGTGAGGATTCTTCGCGAGCACCTGTCGAAAGATTTTGATTCCCTCTTCCCATTCGCTCAAGTTGGAGGAAGCATTGATATGGGCGCGAGCGGCCATCATTAAGGCAGATTCTGCGCGCGAACTGGTTGGAAATTCTTTTGCGACTTTCTCAAACGCGGCAGCGGCTCGATCAGAATGCTGAGTGGCCTCGTCATTAGCAAGAACATAAGCAATATGTGGCTTCAGGCGAGAGTCGGCTTCCAATTTCTTGAGGACCTCAATAGCCTTTGCATTTTGTTCGAGATATCCAAATGCGAGAAGATAGCTGCTTCGCAAATATTCTTGACAGTCGCTCGCTGACAATCCAATATGCTCCGCAACGAGTTCATCGCGGTCTCTTGCAAGAGATTGAAATACGAGGGAATTGGAAGCAAGGCGATAGACGTTTGCAGCTTCTCTCAATTGGCCCCGAACTTCCAAATTTCGAGCGCGATGGACCGATTGGCGCAGAGATGCTACCAAGCTATCTTCTCCGTCGTACCAGTCCATCCGTCGTCCACCGATAAACGTAAATAACTCGACTTTCGATTCCTTGGGTTTTGGTCCGTCGTCGGCCAATTGGTGAAAATCTAGCCCCCAATTTTCTAATTCACTGACGGGTTGGGTTCCCGTTCGCACAGGTTCGTTGTTCCATTCGGGAACGTTGTATTCTTGGGGAACCCGACCAAAATCGATTGCCTTGGGTTCACCGGTCCAGACGGTATAAAAATGCACCGAATCAATGTTAGGGCCCAAACATGCTACCAAGTAGCCCGTCAGCATTAAGCAACCTATGACTCCGATCCTTCGGAGGAAAGCGTTCCGTCGAGTTTTCAAGGAAGTTCACCCGTCCCGCTCCTAATCAGGGCTTCCGGATGATGGGTTTCTTGGTAGGAGAACCCAGATTGGTTGCGAATACGTGAGTTGATTGTAACACGGACTTTGCCAGAATTTAGCAAGCGAATCGGGCCGCAGTAAATTTTTTCTCCTGGATAAGTAAAACCTTTAAATAAGTGGAGAATATTGGCTTTTCTGGGGGGAGACAAAACCTGGCGTTTTACGTCGGGACCGGTGTCATATTCGACTCGATCAAAGTCACGCAAACGGATATCGCTCACCCCGGCCCGGTCCAATTGAAGACAAATATCGACCGCGTCGGGACTCACAAACGAAGAGCCCGTCCCGACGTTCGTCGCCTCGACATAGAGATCGATGGGAATATCTTGGCGGGCCGATTCGACCGTTTCTAACGAATCGCTGCTTGACGTGACTCGAATTTCAAACTTTGGCTCGCTTTCCTCGCCTCGCTTTGCCCGCAAGATTGAGTTAAGCGGAACCGTAAAGGATGAGCCGACTTCGGACATTCGATAAACGATCACGCCCTGGCAGTTTGCGCCGCGTTGTTCGTCAACGATCCTCCGAGCGAGGTTCGTCAAGAACGGCGAAGGCAAGCTGTAAGCGAGTGTATAGCCGAGTCCTTCTCCATTCGCAGCCGATCGAATGGCTTTGAATTTTAAGATTTCTTCGCCCATCCAATCGTCGCGATTTTGTGCGGGTTTACCTTGAGCATTGCTGGCAAAGGCTTCCACGAGCCGAAAAGCGGGATGGCGCAGAGCATCTTGAGCCTCAAGGCCTCGGTAGGTTGCAACGAGGTGATCGTGGTCGTCGAAGAGAAAGGCGTGACCATAAGACGGAATTCCGATCCAATAAGGGCAATTGAGCCGCTCGGCGTTTGGCAGTCGTCGTCGCAAGTCATCGGGGTCAAATACGGGACGCACTTTATCCGGACTCATTCCGGTCTCACCTTCATAGGCTTGAGGAACCATGAAGTCCACTTCGTTCGAGAGCGTCTCGACTCCTCTCGTTCCCAGCCAACTCATGAGTCCAGTAAGTGAAAAATAGAAATCCTTCCGCGATGAGAATTGGGGATTTGAGGCGCGAACCAGACGGATCAAGTCTGCATATTTCGGCAGGAGGCGAGTCGGAATATCGAAGTCCATTTGAACGCCAATAACCTTAACTCCCGCTTTGCGAGCCATTTCAATTTGGGTAACAAGCCGCGTCGAAATCTGATTGGCGATGCGGTTGAGATCGTAGTCCTCAAAGTGCCGAATGACGCCGCCATCGGCATTGAATACAAGGTGAATCGGCAACCGATTCGATCCTTTTCCATATGTCTGAGGAATGATGAGAACGAGATTCTGGCCGTCGCTACTAAAGGTCCCGGCGCGGACAAAGACTTGCTTGACGTCAAGCTGTTTCAGTTCATCAAGGTCTCGGTCGGAAAGTGTATAGGGTGTTTGCCAGTACCAAATGGCCGTCTTCATTGGCCCAACTGGCTTTCGCCGGATTCGAATCCATCCATATCCACCGACGATGACGACGGCGAGAATCATCCAAATCCAGCGGGGCTTCACTTACTCTTGCTATTGTAAGCAATAACGGCAAGTCTTCACGAACTAATGAAGTGAAAACTCCACATTTCGCTTGCCAAGCGAGGAATCAACCGCTGGAGATTCAACGGGAACATCCATAAGGTAATCCTGTAAGCGTGTCATGAGGCGATTCATGCGCTGCATGTAAAAGTTTTCTTGAAACGAGAAAAAGGTGCGAGTTGCCACAAACCCGATGACCGGCGCAAGGAAATAGCCGATTTTGTCCGCCATCTGGTGAGACCCAAAGAAATTGCCCAAGGCAACTCCCGCGACAAAAGTCACCGCGGCGGCAAGGAGCCATCCCTTAAGTAGGGAATTGGATTGATTGATCGCGAGATCGATGGTGGTGATTTGATTTCGTCGGGTCGCAGAAACTCGAATCTCTCTCTGGCCGAGACGCCCTCGCCACAAGTATCCAGTCTGCCTTGCCTCCAAACTGCCGGAAGTCTTCAGTTCTTGCTCGATATCCTGGACAAAGTCACTCCATTGATTCGAATCCATCGTTCCCTGGATAACATATTCTTCCCTTAGCCAAGCGCGGGTTCCCAACAGCAGCTTATCGATACCTTCGACATTCTTGGGATGATTGCCGTTGCCCCGTCCGACGATTCGCTCGACTGAGGCCCGATCAATTCCGACTTCCTGAGCGATACTGAATAGCTCCTCAAAGCTATAGGCTCTCTCAGGGTCGGAGGACTGATTTTGAGCGGCTAAGCGAAGAATTTCTTCAACTTCTGCTTGATTGAATTCTCGCTTAGCCACACAAAAAGGACGTTGTGCGTTTTGAGATGGTTGCGAAGATCTGCCTTAGATCGTTCGTCTTCGACCCAACAAGAGGGAAATCACAAAACCGATCAAGAAGATTACGAAGAGGAGTTGTGCGATCGAGGATGCCGCACCTGCGATTCCGCTAAACCCAAGGACTGCCGCGATGATCGCAACGATAAAAAAGACGACTGCGTAATGTAGCATTTTTTGGTTCTCCTTACAAACTGCCCGGTTGAAAGGGCCTTCATCTCTATTCCACGCTGCTCAGAGAACGATCATGTCGCGACCCGGCCTAAGGTCCCAACGAATAAAATTGGGGCCGGATTGCTCCGGCCTTGTGGGGTTTACGGAGTTAAGCTGTGATCACCGAGGTCGGACACCGCATTGAAATGTCGGCGATGCCTCCGGCGATTTCCGCGACGTTTTCGAATCCCGCTTGCTTGAGAATCGAGACCGCAATCGGAGAACGTCCACCGGATGCGCAATGCACGACGATCTTTTGATCTCTGGGCAACTCGCCAAGTCGTTCTCGCAAATAACCAAGAGGAATATGCTTCGAACTGGTCACATGAGCATTACGCCATTCGTTGATTCCGCGAACATCCAGCACGAGTTCTGACCCGTCGAGGTTCTGACAAGTAGTCTCCTGGAAGGACGAGAACTTGGACGGATCTAGATCGATCGGATCAACCCAACCCGCGACGACATCCAATCCGATAGTCGCCATATCGCGAGCTGCTTGATTGGCTTGAGCCTGTGACTCAGCGATCAACGTGATCGGCTCGTCATATTTCAGCAACCAACCAGCCCAGTTCGTCAGACCTTTTCCGCTTGGGATCACGAGAGATCCTTCATAGTAATTGCTGCGAGCAGCATTGGCTCCGCGAACATCGACGAGTATTCCCTTTGCGATTTGCAATGCCGGAACGTTTGGCATCGAACCCAAAACGGTCGGGCCGACCTTGTTGAGTCGCTTCATTTCTTTGAAGTAGTAGGGCGGCTCCGGCTGACCGCTCAAGACTTCGTCGACGAACTTGTTTTCATCGTGGATTTGAAAGGCCCAATTGGTTTTGCGCTCGTAGCCGAGGCTCGAAACCGGACTTCCGCCGAGCGATTTTCCGCACGCTGACCCCGCGCCATGGGCAGGCCAAATCAACAGCGAGTCGGGAAGCTCTTGGATTTTCTGCAGGGAACTATAGAGAACACGGGCGCCTTTCTCCATCGTGCCGAGGAAGTTTGCTGCGCGCTCTAAGAGGTCGGGGCGACCGACATCCCCGATGAACACGAAGTCGCCGGTGAAGAACGAGTGTGGCGTCTCGCCGGCCGGATGATCCGTGAGCAAAAACGACATGTGCTCAGGCGTATGACCCGGAGTGTGAATCGCTTTCAGCGTCAGATTGCCGACTTTGATGACAAAGCCATCCTTCATCAGCACCGCTTTCGGGTCGTCGGCAAAGGCGTACTTCCACAGGTCGTCGCCTTCGTCGCTGAGATACATCGTGGCGCCGGTCGCGGCCGATAGTTCTCGACTGCCGGACAAAAAGTCGGCGTGGATGTGGGTTTCAGTAACCGCCGTGATTCTCAGGTTTTGGGCGTTCGCCATCGCGATGTATTGGTCGATATCGCGAAGTGGGTCGATGACGATGGCTTCGCCGGTTGCGGCGCAGCCCACGAGGTAGCTGGCTTGAGCGAGCTTCTCATCGTAGAAATTTCGAATAATCATGATTGTCGTACCTTCTGTGCGGATTGGATTGGAGTGGCGGAAGGGCGATTCCAAGGAAGCTTGGCAAGGAGGAGCGCCATTCCGCAGATGTTGGTGAGACCAGCAAACGTCAAGCCTGCGCCGACGAACATGGAGAGATAAATCCAAGCGTGGAATCCGAGCGTCGCAAGAATCGTTCCGGCAAGGACCATGACGCCTGCGCCGAGGCGAACTTGTCGCTCAAGCGACCATTTGTTCGTGACGGATGCCACGGTTGGGAAACCTTCGTCCATCCACGCTTTCGTGCCCCCTTCGACAAGCAGGAGACCATCGTGGTGATCTTTCAAAATGTCGCACGCCATTCCGGCGCGGCGACCGCTTTGACAAAGGATGGCAACATTACCTTCGGTGAAGTCGGCAAAGCGAGCTTCAAGTTGTTCGAGAGGAATATTGATCGCCTGGGGTACGTGGCCCGAGGCGTATTCCCCAGGCGACCGTACATCGACTAACTGCAATGGTTCGTGGCCCTGGATCATCGATCGGAGCTCCTTGACATTGATGGATTTGTTCATCATTGTTAGGGAAGAGACAAACATTGGCCGGAATGATTCAAAGAATTTTTACGAACATCCAAATTGCGACGGCAAAGACCATGTACGCAAACGCAAGTTGAAGGGTTTTGCGGGGCGCTCGTTCGCGAAGGAGCAAGCCAATGACCATGCCTACCAGGGCTACACCCGCCACTGAAAGCAGCAGAGACCATTGGATCGGTTTGCCAATTTCGCCGAGGAAGCCGCCCAGTGATTGGATGCAGATCACCAATAGCGAGGTCGGGATCGCCTTTTCCATGTCAACTCCCATCAGAAGGGTCAAAACCGGCAAAATCAGAAATCCACCACCGGCTCCGAGGGTGCCACTGAGGACACCGATCATCAATCCATAGGCGATAACGAGTGCGGGATTGTGTTTAGGTTCGGCTCCATCCTTTTTCTTCATCAACATTCGAATCCCAACCACGACCATGAGGATGGCAAACGCACCAAGCAGCACTTGATCCTTGGTGATGCCAAAGATATGGCTGGGGATGGCGGGAACCAACAATCGTCGTGAAAGGATGGCTCCGATCATCGACGGGATCGCCAGCATGATCGCCGGACCGATTTCACTTTGCTTCTTAAGGATTCCTTGCGCGGCTCCGATCGTGCCGGTCAGGCCGACCACAAAGAGCGAACTCCCTGTAGCGGCGGTTGCCGAAAGGCCAAAAAAGCCGACAAGGATCGGGACGGTCAAGATTCCTCCGCCTCCGCCGAGGAGACCGAGGACGAATCCCATGAAAAGTGTGGCGAACCAACCCATTAAACAAGAAGAGTCAAATGAGATTCGAAATGATTCAGGCCGCGCAAACGGACCGATCCAGCATGTCGCGAACCATCGCTCTCGCTCGTAAGAGTCGGGACTTGGCGGCATTGTGCGAAATGTGGAGCTCTTCGGCGGCCTCGACCACCGATTTTTCGTTTAGTTCACACGCGATGTAGATGTCTCGATAGATCGGCTGAAGCTCTTCGATTGCATCCTTAACACAGCCTTTCAGGACGGCGAGGTCGAATTCGGATTTGTTTTCGTCGATCAGGTCGTGTTCTTCGGCATATTCGAACGCGGTTTGGATGCCCGCATGACTGCGCATTCGAGTGCAGACACGCTTCCCAATCGTTCCGAGCCAAGACCGAAATGCGTCGTCCGACTCAAGGCGATCATAGGCCTTGAATGCGTGCATCAAAGCAGTTGCAAGCGCATCTTCGGCGTCCTCGCGATGATTGCAGACTCGAATCATTTGGCGGTAAACCGCATCTTTGTGTTTATTAACAAGTTGTTCGAATCGCCCCTGATCCACCATTCATCAAGATACCTTTCCAATCCCCTGGGTATAGTCGCCCTATGTCAATTCCGACCTTCGTTACTGCCTGCGTTGGAACCTGGAACGGCCCTTCGAAACTCAATTTGCCGTGGCCTCCGGGTGAAGAAAAAGTTCTTGAATGCGATTCCTCGCTCACTGTTTCGGTTGATCCGAAGTCGAGTTATGCCACGTTCGGCTATGAATGGTCGTACGAAGGAGATCCTCAGACCGGTCTCATCCTGATCGCGGGCGACGAAGAAAAAGGAACTGTTTCGATGGGTTGGAGCGATAGCTGGCATCAAAACGGCAGCGTTTTGAACCTTACGGGCCAGATGACGGCCTCGAAAGCGACGGCGAGTGGTGAGTATGTTGTCGAAGGTTATGATCCATGTGGTTGGGAAATCGAAATCGAGCAGACCTCAGACGACGAGATGGTTTTGCGGATGACCAATGTCGATCCTTCGGGTGATCGTGAATGGGCGGTCGAAGCGATTTACCGCCGCGATTAAAGCATTCACGTTTCTAAGAACGACTTCCTCGGAAACCGTGTTAAAATGAACACGCGTACAGTCAAACTGAAGTTGTACGCGATGGGCAATCGTTCATCCAAGGCTCCATATGATTTCGCTCCTCACGATTCTCACGTTTTCGTCTCAAGTCGAGGTTAAGAGAGGTGCCGATCTTGTGACGGTTTCGAACGGAGGGGCCAGTCTGATCCTAAACCTAAAGCGCGGTTCCGCCGCGGTGGAATGGGGACAAGATGGACGGGCTCGCCAACTTTTTGCCGAAACTCGACTTGCCGATGGCGGCTTACGGACCTCGGCAGAATATGCGCAGCATGAAGTGGCGGCGTCAGACGTTCGCCAGGTGAAAGACGCCTTTGGCTCGGGAGTCCGGGTGGTCTTTCATCACCGTCAATCGGGGCAACCCGAACTGCGTCAAGAGTTTTGGATGTATGACGGGCAGCCCGAAATCTTGACTCGGCTGACGGTGGTTTCAACAAGTCCGGTCACGACCAACTATTTGGCTCCCTTAGTCACCAAGGATCCTGTCACGCTCAAAACCAAAGGGGATATCCAATGTCTGTTCGTGCCCTACGACAACGACATGTATTTCCGCTACCGTTCGGACGGATGGGGCGAAGGGGAGGGAGACGGCGATGGCAGCTATGGGCTCGGAGCGATTTATGACGACGTGACCCGACGCGGAATCGTGGTTGGGGTATTGGACCATGATACGTGGAAATCCGCCGTTCGATTCAAACGTGGCAACGGAACAAACGCATCCGCTCTGACCGCTTATGCCGGGGTGACGAGCAAATATACACATGACACTCAGCCCCACGGGTCGATTACCGGTAAGGAAGTGAGTTCTCCACGAATGTCGATCGGGCTCTATGCTGATTGGCGAACCGGACTTGAGCGGTTTGGCGACCTGAATCTGGTGGTGAATCCATTGTTGAAATGGAAAGGCGCGGTGCCGTTTGGCTGGAACTCATGGGCCGGACATAAAACGAAAGTCAACGCGAACGATGCCAAGGCGGCGACCGACTTCATCGATCAAAATCTGCCGAACCTCCGCACGAACGGCACGGCTTTCATTAACTTTGATTCGTTCTGGGACAATCTGAAGCGTCCCGAATTGCTCGAATTCGTTCGACATGCTCACGAAAGGGGGCTTAAAGCTGGGATTTACTACACGCCCTTTACTGGGTGGAGCGATCTTGATCGCAAGGTCAATGGCACCAACTACACCTACCGTGACCTCGTGATGAAAGATGCGAAGGGCGAACCTCAGCCAAAACTGGATGGGGGATGGCCGCTTGATCCCACTCATCCGGGCACGCTCGCAAGAATCGACAAGCAGCTTGCCGACTTTGTGGAATGGGGTTTTGACTTTGTGAAATTCGACTTTTTGAGTCACGGCTCGATGGAAGGGCCTCACTACGATGCAAAAATCATGACGGGGACGGAAGCTTACGCCTTTGGAATGAAGCGAATTGTTGACGATCTTTCGCCGCGAAAGGTTGGTCGTCCGGTCTTCGTTAGCCTCAGCATCGCGCCGCTTTTTCCGAATATCTATGCTCACAGTCGTCGTATTTCGTGCGACGTCTTTTCCAATATCGGGGCGACCGAGTACTTGATGAACTCGTCGACGTATGCGTGGTGGCAAAACCGCCGCATCTATCCGTTCAGCGATCCTGATGCCACCTGCGTCTATCAACCGATGGATGAGCCGCCTGTCACCGAAGCGGAATCGATCAGTCGAATGACGGCGACGGTCATCTCGGGCGGAATGCTCTTTAGCGGCGACGATCTCACCAAGCCAGAGGCACGAGCTAGGGTTCAGAAGTTATTTTCGAATAAGCCGGTTGTGGATCTGGCAAAACGTGGGCTGACCTTCCGCCCTGTCGAAGGACATACGGCGACCACGGCTGGTGACCAGTTTGTTTGGATCGATCCAAAATCCAAGAACGGCTATCTCGCAATTTTCAACTATAGCAAAGCCGACAAGCCGGTTCAAGTCGACCTCTCTCGGGCCGGTTTTGGTTCCGGGAACTGGAATTTTGACGAACTCTGGATGGGAAAAACCTCTCAGGTGCGAGACCGTTTGACGGTAACCCTGCCGCCGATGACTTGTCGGCTCTATAAGCTGAGCAAAAGGTAGGTATACCAAGAGGGGTGAATAATCCCTATCTCTTTCATGGACTCGAAGTTGGGCCTGTGATTGTTCGGAGGCTCGTCACGGCGATCGGATTCGAGAATGGGGATTTAATTCCTGATCCAGCGCGGTTTACGCTTCGCGAAGCGATTGCCCATCTGGCGGATTGGGAAGCAATCGACTTGGGCCGCATTCGCCAGGCGATCGAACGGCCCGGAACTCCGCTTCAGCCGTACGATGAGGATCAAAGAGCCATCGATCAAAACTATGGGGCAACCGATGTTAAGGAGCAATTGGAGCTATTCGAACAGCGCCGGAAGGAGACGATTGCCTATCTGCGGTCACTGTCCGAAGCCCAATGGCGAGCCGAGGCTCGCCATGCCGAGAAGGGAGCTTTAACTGTTTATGATCAGGCAAATCTAGTGCTCGGTCACGACACGTTTCATATTGAACATCTCACGCTCTTTCTCTGAGTATCCTAGGGCATGCTCTCTCTGCTTGCCCTAGCCGTCATCGCACCCCAAGCATCGCAAAAGTCGGTGATCGATTCGATTCGTGATAAAGGCCTTACGGAACTCGGCGCGTATCGCCTTTTGAGCGAATTGACGAGCAAGATTGGTGGTCGTGTAAGCGGATCACCCGAAGCGGCTAAAGCCGTGGTTTGGGTTGGCGATCAACTGAAAGCCATGGGGGCAACGAATGTCACTGAAGTGCCTTGCATGGTGCCCCACTGGGTACGCGGCAAGGGCGAATTCGCGACGATGGATGAGCATTGGAAATTGTCGATCTGCGCACTGGGAGGCAGCGTCGCGACTCCCCATAGTGGCATTGAAGCCGAAGTCATCGAAGTCAAGTCGCTGAAGGAAGCGGAAGAGTTGGGGGATCGGGCGAAAGGCAAAATCGTGTTCTATAACCGAGGCTTTGACCCAACTTTGCCCAACACTTTTGCGGCTTATGGGCGGGCCGTCGATCAACGCTTTGGTGGTGCGACTGCGGCGGCGAAGTCGGGTGCGGTTGCCGTCCTCGTCCGTTCGATGACGCTTGCCACCGACGATGCGCCTCACGCCGGTGCGATGGGGTATGGCGATGGGCCAAAGATTCCGGCGGCGGCTCTCGGAATTCAGTCGGCGGATAAATTGAGCGAATCGATCAAGCGCGGAAAAACGAAGGTCAAACTCGTTTTGAACTGCAAAACGCTTCCAGATGTGCCGTCTGCAAATGTTCTGGGTGAAATTAAAGGCAGTGAGCATCCCGAAGAAGTGATCGTCATGGGTGGGCATCTCGACAGTTGGGATCTTGGCCAAGGCGCTCACGATGATGGCGCAGGTGTGACTCAAGCGATGGAAGCGTTGCGACTGATCAAACAACTCGGATTGAAGCCTAAGCGAACGATTCGGGTAGTTGCTTGGATGAACGAAGAAAATGGTAGCCGGGGAGCCGAGGCCTATGCCGATTATGCGACGAAAGCGAGTGAAAAGCATTTTGCTGCGATGGAATCCGATTCGGGAGGGTTCATGCCGCGGGCGTTTGGAGTGTCGGAAGATAAGTTAGAACGCGTAAAAGCTTGGCAACCCTTGCTGCAGGATTTTGGCATCGAGAAATTCGTGCCGGGGGGAGCCGATGCGGATAACGGACCCTTGAAACCGCTGGGCACGATTCTGTTTGCTCTCCAGCCCGAAAACCAGCGCTACTTTGACTATCATCACTCACGTAATGACACGATCGACAAAGTGAACCCTCGCGAACTTGAGATGGGCGCGATTGCGATGAGTTCGCTGGCGTGGCTGTTGTCCGAAGAAGGCGACGCACTTAAGTAGTTGCCAAACTCTGCGCTTGAGATTCGGCGGGGGCGTCTTCGACGCTCTTTGTCCGTTGGATGGCGTGGAGACAGAGCAGTAAGCAACCCAATCCGAGCCATTGCCAAGTATTAAGCGATTCATGTCCAGCGAAAAGGCCAATGAAGAGAGCTGTGGCCGGAAAGGCGAGTTCGGCGAGAGTTGCCAATGACGCTGGCGTTCGAGTGAGTCCTCGGTAATAGAGTGTCATCCCGAGGGCATCCGGCACGAGAACAATCAACACGAGCGGTACCAGTGCCGACCACGAGGGAGTTGTTGCCGCTCCTTGAGGTTGAAAGATGATTGCCGAAGCCATGAGGAATGGTAGTGCAAGCATGAACCGCCATCCGGCGACGACATTTGGCGGTAATGCCTTTGTTGCAATTCGACCGACGACGGTACAAGTGCCCCAGATAGCCGAAGCACCAAGCGCGAGTCCGACGGGCAATGCTTGAGATGACTGCACCGCGACGTTTGGCATCGTGACTCCAAAGGCAAGCAAGTAAGTGGCGGCGAGAGCCCCAGCAAAAAGCGGCCAAAAGAGGACCCGACGGCGTTCCTTGAGCAAGATTCCGGCGAAGACAATGGCAAAAACGGGCTGGGTCTTCTGCAGCAGAGCGGTGAGCAGTGGCGAACCTAATCGATAAGCCTCGGTGAGGAGTATGGTTCCAAGGGCTGAGCCGAAGATCGCGATAAAGAATAGGCTTGCCCACACTTTGGCAGACATTTTCTTCCATTGATCTTTTGACTTGAAGATGGAGGGAACGAAAATGACCGCAAGCGCCAAGTGCTCGAAAAACACAATTTGTATGGCAGACAGTCCTGCCTTTTGAGCTTGGGGCCTGAGGGCAAGGTCGGTGGCCCAAAGCATGGCGGCAAGGGAAATCAGGGGCCAACCCTGACCGTTTTGTCTTTCCTTTGCCTCCGCTTGCACGATTCCCATTATGAAACGAAAGGGTACATGAATAAAATCCGGGTAATATTCACTTATGAACTCGGTACTGAGGGCTTTGATGGACGATATTTGGAATCGCGGAGACTTTTCGGACCTCGACCAAATCATCGCACCGATCTATCGCGTTTTGCTTGATCCTGGCGACGCGTGGGAAGGTCAAGAACTGGATCGGGCCGAGTTTGAGAAGCGTGTCCTCTATACACGAAATGCGTTTCCCGACATTCATTTCGATGTCCATGAAGCGGTCGAGAATGGAAATTGTTCGGCAATTCGCTGGACGATGTCAGGTACGCATCTGGGCGATCTACCGATGCTGCCCGCAACGAATCTTTCGTTTTCGATTACGGGCATGACGTTCTACTACTTTGAGGATGGGCTCGTATCGGGGCATCGCCAGGCCTTTGACCGGCTGGGTTTCTTGGCTCAAATTCGTGCTTTGTCGCTTGGCTCTTAGGTCGCCAACTGTGCAAAACTGAAAGCATGGCCGAGCACGAATTGGATCAACATATCCAAAATTTTCTCGACCATCTTCGCGCCCGGCGATCTGAGGCAACGGTCAGAGCTTATGGGGCAGATCTTGCCCAACTTGCAGAGATCACAGATGGTGCGTTTGAATTCGACACGGAGACTCTGAGGCGGTTTCTGAGAAAATTTGGCAGCACCCCGCGAACGCGTGCTCGAAAGCTCTCGACCCTTCGTTCTTTCGCGAAATACCTTCGCGCTTCCCAAGTCATTGCAAAAGATCCGACCGAGCCGCTTGAGGCGCCCTTCCGAAGGCGTAATCTGCCCAAGAGCTTGAACCAGCCCCAAACTTTTGACCTGCTGGATCAAGAAGATGTCGGGCGAACTCCGAAGCGTGATCGGGCGATTCTCGAACTAATCTATTCGGCCGGTTTGCGGGCGGTGGAGACCGTGGGGCTAGACAAGCGCGACGTTGATTTTAAGGAGAACTCGATGCGGGTGGTGGGTAAGGGCGACAAGGAACGCGTTGCATTCTTTGGTTCGACAGCGACGAGGGCTTTGCAGGAATACCTCGAAAGTGAACGGACTCCGCCGTTGGCAAACGATGCCCTGTTTACCAACGACAAAGGCGGGCGACTGACGACGCGGACGGTGCAAAAAATTGTGAAACGTTGGGCGCTGGCGGTTGGGTTGCCGCCCGACACGTCGCCTCACACCCTCCGGCATACCTTCGCGACTCACCTCTTGGATGGAGGTGCCGACCTCAAGACCGTTCAGCAGTTGCTTGGGCATTCCAGTTTGGCGACCACGCAGATTTATACTCATGTGAGTATCGAACGTCTCCACGAGACGGTGCAAAAAGCGCACCCGAAAAGTAAGGAGTAAATTAGTCTTGGCTGACACGCCAAAAGTAATAGCCGATCAGTCCAGTAAGGAGGGCTCCGGTCAGTCCAAACAGCATGGAAAGTTCTTCACCAATTCCGTCGCCCGAGTTGCGGTTAATGGCCACGATGGCTTGGATAAATCCTAAAGAAAAGCAGACAACGCCGAAAATCGACGCCATCAATCCGCCGGTCGCGAAACTATAATAGTCGGTCCTTCCTTTCGTCAAGCGAACGAATACCAAGTTCGTGACGAAGAGAGCTAAAAATCCAAAGAGCCCTAGCGCAAAGATCGACCACTTCTCAAGCCACCATAGAAGTAGGGCGATGATGCCTACGACGAGAGTATCAAGCACCAGAAATCGACGCAACGGGGATCGTAACTCCATACCTTGATCTTGCGTTCACGAAGCGTGATTGCGCATCGGTCAAGGGTGTGAGTTTAGATTGAAGAAGGTCTTATTTTTTTGCGACGCACGTCAGTGGAAGGGTTATACGTTAGAATGGAAATCATGAAGATGTCATGGATCGTCGTGGCGGCTATTCCAGCGCTGTTTGCCTGCAAGTTCCAGTCGAGTTTCCCGGGCTATGTGAAAGACAAGGAGCTTTATGCTCAAAATGACTATCGCGGAAAGGCCTTTAAGGAGATCGAATTTGGAACTGCCGTTCATGGGGCGATTCCGTCAAAAGCCGACCTTAAAGGCAAGGTCTTGCTGATTGATTTTTGGGCAACCTGGTGCGGCCCGTGCCGAGCCGTGATTCCCGAGATGAACGAGTGGAAAAAGAAATTTGCCAAGGACCTCGTCATTGTTGGCGTGAGCGACGAGCCCGAAAGCAAATTGAAGAGCTTTATGGAGACGACGCCGATGGATTACGTGGTCACTTCGGATCCGACGAGGTCAATGTCCAAAAAGCTTGGCGTGAAGGGCATCCCACACGTCCTTGTGATTTCGAAAGATGGCGTGGTTCGCTATCAGGGATTCCCGTCTCAAGCTGAGGATACGTTGACGACGGAAAAGCTTGAGCAGATCATCAAGGCGAATCGGGCGCTGAACTAATTCCTAATCTCGGTGCTCCCTCGACCAGCGAGGGAGATTCTGGGAGCGAGGGCATCTTGCCCTTGTGAGCCTTGGGCGGTTAGCGAATCCACTCCCACCCGTTCACTTCGTTCACGGACTCCCTCGACCAGCGAGGGAGATTCTGGGAGCGAGGGCATCTTGCCCTTGTGAGCCATTGGGCGGTTAGCGAATCCACTCCCACCCGTTCACTTCGTTCACGGACTCCCTCGACCAGCGAGGGAGATTTAGAAAAGTGCCGATTGCCGTTCAAACATTGGCGACAAGCTTAAAAGCTCATGCCTTCATAGTCGCGGAAGAGTCCCACGACTTTACCGATGACCTCGGTCTCACTCGGATCAACTTCAATCGGCGCGTAATCCGGATTGCTGGACAAGAGTTGAACGCTCTTGTTCGTTTTATGAATTCGCTTCACCGTGGCTTCATCGCCAACGCGAACGGCCATGACGTCGTTTCCGTGGAAGGTCTTCTGAGGTCGGATGACGACGAGATCGCGGGGCATGATGCCATCGCCGACCATCGAGTCGCCTTTAACCCGAAGCAAGAAGGCTCCCTCAACGTTCCGAACCATTTCGGAGGGAACGGGGATCATGCCTTCAATGTCTTCGGTTGCTGAGATGGGGGTGCCAGCGGCAATTGTGCCGACGAGAGGCAACATCGTGACACGAGAGTTGCCGGGAGTAAATTTAGGGTGAGTGAGCTTGATGGAGCGAGGAGTGTTTGATCGAGAAATATAGCCCTTTCGTTCGAGAGCGTCCAGGTGAACAGTTACTCCCCGGAGAGAGCCGATTTCAAATTTTTGTCCAATTTCCCGGATCGAAGGAGGATATCCCTCTGTTTCTACGTATTGGAGGATGAAATCCAAAATTTCTTCTTGTCGCTTCGTGAGTCCCTTCGCCATGTAGCACGTCTACCTATTTCAGTAGACGTATTGTACGCTTTCTTTGTCTACCTGTCAAGAGGTCATTTGGAAAAATTCGTCATAATACACGGAGTTACGCTTTACAGTAGGTGAATTTGATTGTCGATCAGCACATTTCAAGATAAGTTTGTTAAAGGCGGTTGCGGGAAAGCCATTATCGTTTTTTCTGCGCTCGCGATGGTTCTCGGGCTTGGTTTTTCAAATTGTTCGAGGGCCGCTCGTCTCGGATCTTCCGATATTAAAGGAAATCCTGAGCAAGTCTTCGTCTCGGTCGGCAATGTCGACCTTTCGGCGGGAATGCTTGAGCGTTCGGTCGACGAGATGCTCGCCGCTCAAGGGATGAGCTTGGCCGCATTCCAAAAGAGCCCGACGACCTACGCTTCCATTCTCGGATCTGGCATCTCACAGCTGATTCAAAAAGCCCAACTCTATAACTTGGCGAAAAAGAACGGCTTCAATGACGACGATAGCTCGGTTCTCAAGGTCATGCATCTTGACTCGGAAGCGTCCTTCAAGCAATACGCGGTCGAATCTCTTCGCAAAATGGGGCAACTGAAGCCCGATTCCACCGATAAAGATCTTGACGACTTTGCGGCGAAAGTTGGCGGCGAGAATTTTCACGCGCTCTACCAAAAGAAAGCTGACGATGTAAATAAAAACCTGAAGGATAACCAGCGTCGGATTGGCGAAGTCCTGACGGCGGGCCAACAATACTACATCGAAAAGGTTCGAACAGGCTTTAATCCGACCGATGACGATGTGAAAAAGCAGTTTGATTCCGACGTCGTGAAGCGAGTCATCATCAAGACCGATGCCAAGGTAACGGCAGATCAGGCCAAGGCGAAAGCCGATAAGGCTTATGCCGACCTGAAGGCTGGAAAGTCGTTTGAAGACGTCATGGATGCCTATTCGGAAGACACCCCGGCCGTCGGAAAGAAGAAGAAGAGCGAGAACGAGATCACGTTCCCGATTTCGATGATCGACCAATTCCCGGACTTCAAGCCGCTTGCCACCCTTCAACCTGGTGGCTACACGGAACCGCAAAAGAGCACAGAAGGCTACGTGATCTACAAACTGGTTTCGAAGAAGCAAGACTTGCCGAAGGACTTCGACAAGGCGAAAGAAAAGTATCGCCAGGACTTCATCAACGCGGAGCTTGAGAAGAAGATTAAGGGAGAACTCGACGAAGCCGATAAGAACGAAAAGCCGAACTTCCAAATCAAGGCTTACGAAGCGCTCTATAAATTTGCCAAGGCCGCCGGAAACGGACAAACGCCACCGGACGAAAAGACGCTGATGGAAGTCTATGACCTCGCCAAGGCCGTTCAACCGGGAGACCCCAAAGCCGATATTGCGGCGATCGTCGGCTATCAAGCCATCGACATGGTTTACAACATGCCGAAGTCGGACAAGGCCAAGCTCAAGACGCCCCGAATGGAAGCGCTTGAAAGCTTCCTTGAATACAACGACTCGCCCAATCTTCGCCTTGAACTGGTTGACTACTTTAAGGAACTTAAAGAAGGCGACAAGGCCTACGATCAACTCAACAAGGCGATGGACAAGAACATGTCGTATGACGACATAGGACAACGGACTTTTGCGGACGTTTCTGCGAAGTTCCTTGAGCTGAAGAGCGCCGGACTCGTCAAGCCAGACCAGGAAAAGGAATTCCGATCCAAGCAAGAGCAATGGAAAATCGACAAGAAAAAGTACGACGATCAGCAGGCCGAAATGAAGAAGCAAGAGGACGCGGCCAAGAAGAAAGCCGACGAAGAGGCCAAGAAGACGAAACCGGCGGACAGCAAAGCTCCGGCTCCGAAGAAGTAATTCCTCGGCTCACACTCGTCGCAACACCAATCGGAAATCTCGGGGACATCTCCCCGAGATGTTCCGAGGCGTTAGCGAACGCCGATTTTTGGATTGTCGAGGATACGCGGATCAGTGCGAAACTCGCTTTTCACCTCGGACTCAAAAAGCCGATGCGGGTCGCTCACGATCATTCTCAAGATTCCCAACTTTCGAAATTACTCGATGAAATCGAGTCGGGCAAGCAAGCCGTTCTTCTCACCGATGGTGGGGCGCCAGGGGTCAGCGATCCCGGGGCTCGACTGGTAGATCTTGCTTATGAACGTGAAATCGAGGTGGATGGCGTTCCGGGACCAAGCGCCGTCATCAACGCGCTCATGCTGTCGGGCTTCTTTGCCCAGCGCTTCGCTTTCCTCGGATTTCTAGGGCGAACGCCCGGGGATATTAAAAAAGAGCTCGTTCCGTTCCAAGATTCCCCCTATACATTGGTAATATTCGAATCGCCACATCGCTTTAAAAAGCTACTAGAAGTAGCAGGTGAAGCCTTGGGCGACCGTCGATATGCGATCTGTCGAGAAATAACGAAAAGAAACCAGCAAGTTTTCCGGTCCTACCTGCCGACAATTCCTAGTGAGGGGCAAGTACCCTCGAAAGGCGAGTTTACAATTGTCATCGAAGGGCGACGAAAAACACTTGGTAAGCAGAAATATGTTAAAATCTAAGTTCAAGGGCAAAGTGAGTATTCAGGGATTTGGGAGGATCTTGTTTGGGATCGCGATTTTCGGCATTTTCGCCGGCGCTGTCCAGGCTCAAAGCGCCTTTGACGAGAAGGCCTACAAGTTAAAGCCAGAAGACGTCATTCGGATTCAGGTCTTTAATCAGCAGCAAATTGGCGCAGACATCCCAGTCGGTATCGACGGATATGTTGGCGCTCCGTTCGTCGGCAATATCAAAGTCGAAGGGAAAACAATTTCTGAAGTTGAAGCCGAGCTCTACCAACTTTACGTTTCGAAGCTAAAGCTTCGCGATCCGATCGTTTCGGTTTCGATCATCTCCTATCGCAAGCTAAAAGCGAACGTGACCGGATCGGTCCAACGTTCGACGGAATTCTATTTCCGACCCGGCGACACGATCATGACGCTTTACAGCGCCAGCGGTGGTGAAATCGTCGACCAGTCCGATCTCCGAAAAGCGACTCTTCGCCGACAAGGTTCGAAGGAATTGATTCCGATCGACCTTTATGCGATGACAGTTCTTGGCGATAACTCGCAGAACTTCGAATTGCAAGACGGCGACATTCTTGATATTCCGCGTGAGCAACGAAACCGAATCCTGGTTCTCGGTGCGATTCGTCAGCCCGGATTGTATCCGTATCGTGAAACGATGCGATTGGCCGACGCGATCGGTATCGCGGGTGGCGAAATTCGCTACCTGTCACGATTCTCCAAGACGTTTATTCTTCGCGAAATGCCAGGACGACCGGGCGAATACTTGCGCATCAACGCCGACTTCGTCAAATACGTGAAGAGCGGTGACTACTCGCAGAACGTGAAATTGATGCCGGGCGATATGATCTACATTCCGGAGACAAACACGCCGGATGCTACGCAGATTCAGTCGATTGTCAACACGGCGTTCGTCATCAACACCTTCGGTTCCTTCTTCGGAATCAAGCTGTTCAAATAAAGCGCTTAAAGCAACAAATCGGGAGCCCTTTTGTTTCGACAAAAGGGCTCTTTTGTTTTGCCGTGGCATTTGTTACCATTCCCTCGCCAAGCTTGTCATCCGCCGCACCAACCACTTCGGTTAAGGTTCTCCGCCGTAGACCTCGATTCAGGGCTTGTCTTTGCGGGTTTGCGCAAATCGGTGTTGCACGATGTCGTCAGAAGATGAAACTTAAGGAAGCGATCAGCGAAACATGGGACGAGATCGTAGGGGCCAAACCCGGCAAAAAGGACAAAAAGTAAAAGGTCGCTTGACCTCTTGGGATTAACCTGATCTGCCCGCCGCTTGAAGCGAGGCGGAAATTTGAACTAATAGACCCACTAATTCCAGCAAATTGAGCGAGAGACGGAGGCTCCGAGAGACCTTCGTGGGCAAGCCGTAAATCAAGACGTCGCCTCGCGCCCGATCCAAACGGTACAATATGGCGTTCTCCATGGATCAATCGCGCATTCGCAATTTCTGCATCATCGCGCATATCGATCACGGCAAGAGTACGCTTGCCGACCGCCTTATTGAGCGGTGCGGAGCTATTCGCGGAACCGCTCAAGAGCAAATGCTCGACTCGATGGATATTGAGCGCGAGCGCGGGATCACGATCAAGATGGCGGCGGTTCGGCTGCTATATGTTGCAAAGAACGGCATCGAATACGAATTGAACTTGATCGATACCCCCGGGCATGTTGACTTCACCTATGAAGTGTCCCGCGCCCTCGCCGCTTGCGAAGGTGCTTTATTGGTCGTCGATGCAAGTCAAGGTGTCGAAGCCCAAACCATCGCCAATGCCAGCATGGCGATGAATCAAAATTTGGAAATCGTGCCGGTCATCAACAAGATTGACCTGCCTCATGCTGATATTGAGCATGCTCGCCGCGAAATCGAGATGGCGGTCGCCATCGACGCCAGCGATGCAATCCCTTGTTCCGCTAAGGCTGGCATCGGAATCGACGAAATTCTTGAAGCGATTGTCGAAAAGATTCCGCCACCCAAAGGCGACCCCAACGGAGCCCTTCAAGCGCTTATTTACGATTCTCACTTCGACGCCTACCAAGGCGCAATCGCCTATGTGCGAGTCAAGTCCGGCAGCGTCCGCAAAGGCGACACCGTCAAAATGATGTCGACGGGCAACACGTACGTCATCGACTCAACCGGACACTTTGGCCCTGGCCTCCAAGTCAACGATGGACTCGAATGTGGCCAGGTCGGCTACATCACCGCCGCGATGAAGTCGATTGGTGATGCGAACGTCGGCGACACAGTCACCTTACGAGACAACCCTGCTTCCGAGCCGCTTCCTGGCTATCGCCAAGCGCTCAGCATGGTCTTCTGCGGACTGTATCCCACCGATGGCGACCAATACGAAGATCTCCGGGACGCAATCGAAAAGCTCAAGCTTAACGATGCGTCTCTCCAATTCGAACCCGAAACATCGGCCGCGCTCGGCTTCGGATTCCGATGCGGATTCCTCGGTCTCCTTCACATGGAGATTGCGAGAGAACGATTAGAGCGAGAATTCAACCTCGATCTCATTCTCACGGCTCCCAGTGTTGATTACATCGTTCACAAAAAGAGCGGCGAGACCATCCACATCTCGAACCCGAGCGAATTCCCGGATGCCAACGATATTCTTAGTATCGACGAGCCAACCGTTAAGGCAACCATCATGGTTCCCGTCGAGTACGTCGGCGCCGTCATGAATCTTTGTCAAGAGCGCCGAGGCACCTATCTCAAAACTGAGTATCCAACCCAGCAGCGAGTCATCCTCTATTACGCGCTGCCGCTGGGCGAAATCCTTATGGACTTCTTCGACAAACTCAAGTCGGGAACCAGGGGCTACGCCTCATTTGACTACGACATCGACGAATACCAACCGTCCGATCTCGTCAAACTCGACATTCTTCTCAACGGAGACATCGTCGATGCCCTTAGCTTTATCGTTCACCGATCCTTCTCGTACAACCGTGGCCGTGCCGTGGTCGAGCAGCTTCGAAAGGTCGTTCCTCGTCAACAGTACGAAGTTCGAGTTCAAGCCGCAATCGGAGCAAAAGTTATTGCCGCCGACACCATCAAGCCGTTCCGAAAGAACGTTATTGCGAAGTGTTATGGCGGAGACATCACCCGAAAGCGAAAGCTGCTTGAGAAACAGAAAGAAGGTAAGAAGCGAATGAAGCAGATTGGTTCGGTTGAGCTTCCTCAGGAAGCCTTCTTGAGCGTGCTGAAGGTTGCCGAGTAACGTCGTTGAACTAAAACCCAACGTTTGACCAATCTCTCGTCAAACTCGGTCACTTTTCCTTCGTCTAAACTTAGGTCATGCTTTTCGTTACTCTGGCCCTCGCGCCTCAACTGTTTGTGCCGGCCTTCACGGCCTATTCGACGCCGGATGACGAAGGGATTCGGATCACCCGAAACGGCGCTGGCCCCTGGCGAGATGCCACCCAGAGTCTCGTCTGGATTGGGGACCTCAATCCGGGCAGCTTGACCGTGAATCTCAAGGGCTCGGACGATAGCATCACCTATACGCTTTCGATCGATGGCGTCAACCGCATCGTCACGACCAAGAAACCCGCGACCTTCGACATTCGAAAGGGCGGTTATCGAAAGCTCACGCTGAAGCCAGCGGTCTTGACCGGAGCGCAGGATTACGGCTCAATCGATGGACTTGATCTCAGCGGCCCGGCGGCGGATAACGCCCGATTCAATCTTAAAGAACGCCGCAACTGTGCCAGCGTTCACCTCAAGTATCCGATCGAACCAGGGCAACAGGTTGAGTGGTTTTATAATGAAATCCGTCCGAAAACAGACCCGAAATACACCTACTACGAGGCCTGTGGTTGGCATCGCGGCTATTTTGGTATTCAGGTGAATTCGCCAACCGAACGACGCGTGATCTTCTCGGTGTGGGATTCGGGCAGCGAGGCCGTGGATCGAAACAAGGTCGGCAGTGATGACCGTGTCAAGCTGCTGGCCAAGGGTGACGGCGTCGATGCGGGCGACTTTGGCAACGAAGGTACCGGCGGCCACAGCCATCTGGTTTACAACTGGAAAACGAACGAGGTGCAGCGTTTCCTCGTCCATGCCGAACCTCAAGGCGATGCGACGATCTATTCGGGCTATTACTACTTCAACGACAAGCATAAGTGGGGACTTATCGCGAAGTTTCGAGCACCGAAAGACGGCTCATACATGCGAGGCCTCTATTCGTTCAACGAGAACTTCGGCGGCAGCAATGGCGACCTTCAGCGAAAGGCAGAGTTTGGGCCGGTGTTCCTCGCTGGGCCGGACAAGAAGTGGCACGAAGAGTTGGAAGCGCAATTTTCGTGCGACGGAACGGGCAAAAACGATCGATTTGACTACGCGTCGGGCGCGGTCGGTGATCGGTGGTTCCTCAGCAATGGTGGCGCCGTATCGAATGGTGTAAAGTTTGGCGACCGGTTCACGAGAAAGAGCTCGAACACCAAGCCGCCAAGAACCTTCCCCAAGGACTGATTATTTCGCCGGGACAAGGCGAACAATTTTGTCGGGTTCGTTGAGAGCGACGTAGATTGCTCCTTCGGGCCCGACCGCGATGTCTCGAACCCGGCCAAGATTGAAGGCCAAGGTCTCATGCTCAATAACCTGGTCATTCTTCACTCGAACTCGCTCCACGACTTTGCCTGCCAATCCACCGGCGAGTAAGTCGCCCTTCCATTGACCGAATAGGCCTGCCTTGTAAGACTTCAGCCCTGATGTCGCGCAAGATGGAAGCCAGCGAAGCACCGGCATTTTGAAATTCTGTTCTTCGGTTGGCCACGGAACAACGTTCGATGAGTCGTTGTAATTGATTCCGTAACTAATGATTGGCCAGCCGTAGTTCGAACCCTTGACGATATGGTTGAGTTCGTCACCGCCTCTCGGAGCATGCTCAGTGTCCCACACCTCTCCTTTTTCGTCGATCGTCAACCCTTGTGGGTTTCGGTGGCCGTACGACCAAATGGCACCAATGGCTCCGGGCGTGTTCACAAACGGGTTGTCTTGCGGAACGGTGCCATCTTCGTTGAGTCGATAGATCTTGCCATTTGGCTTATCGAGCCGCTGAGCGAGAGGACCGTTGCCACGTTCCCCAATAGAAAAGAAGATATGTCCCTTGCCATCGAAAGCAATCTTGCCTCCGTAGTGGATTCCCGATCCGTTATAGTTGTCCTCGGCAACCTTGAAGATCGTTTCTTCGTTCGTCCAAGTGATTCGGCTGCCTTCAAATTTGAGTTTGCCACGAACATATTTTGTGAACGCGGAACCGCGATCTCCATTCTTTGGGTCAGCGACGGAGAGATAGATCCAGCCATTCTTGGCATAGTTGGGGTGGACAGAGACCTCCATCAAGCCACCTTGTCCAATTTCAGTCGAAGCAGGCAAGCCCTCGACGCGGCCGATTACTTTCCCGTTCTGTATGATCGTGAGGAAGCCAGAGCGATTGGTGACGAGCATTTTGCCATCGGGTAGCCATGAGATCGACCATGGCGTTTTAAGCTTCTGGTCCGTATCAACGACGGTTTCGACTCGATATTTGTGGTGCTGAGATTCGTAGATTCCGTCGCGTTGCGGCACGACGGTTTCTTGTCGCAATGCTTTAAGCTGAAGCTCTCGAATATGGACGACCAGCGCCCAAATCTCTTCGTCGGACATCGTTTCGCCATACGATTCCATGCCCATCGTCGCGACTCCGTCGCGAGTGGCGTCGAAGAAAGGCTTGTCCCATTTTTGGTCGAATTTATCGACGGTCAGGAGGGATTTTGTCCCTCCTCCGCCACCTTCGGCGTTCATGCCGTGGCACTTCGCGCAGGTGTCGTTGTAAAGCTGGGTGACGTTCACGCCGCTTCGCTTGACGCGCGAATTCTTGACGTATTTTGAGGCGTCCTGCGACTTCGAATCAATCCGAGAGGCTGCTTTTGAACCCACGAAAGACGAGCAAGAAAAAGCGGTGGCAACCCCAGCCAACACATATAGTGAACGCAACATAGGGTTACTTTACCTATGAACTAGGGCAAATCTTTGACGGGAAGAATTAACAAAACAGGTTCGTTTCGTTTTGGAATCAACTGTCGAATGATGTACGGCTCCATTCCAAGCTGTCGTCCCAAATATGGAAGGTTCTCTCGCTCAATCAACTGCTTTCCTGATTGGAGCAAGATTCGGTGAGAAACGGTTTTTTTGTCCGCCCCCATGAGCTCAAGCCCGTGTTGATGGACCGAACCAAGGCTTTCGCAATCGACTTCGATTTTCGGAGGGACCGTGTTGGGGACCTTGTGAAAGGTTACGGTTCCGGTATTCATATAGAGGCGAACACCGCCGTCCGACAACATTTCGCGCTCGGATTTGATCTCTTCGCGATGGTATGCGTAGATCGTGCCCTTTATCTTGACTTTCGAACCCTTCGGAGCTGATTCGATAGGCAAGCTACCAATGAGATTGTCACTAAAGGTCCACGTCGAAGGGCCGAAAGTCTGCTCCTTGCCGTCGGGGGTGATCAGCGTAAAGACTCCTTCCATGCGGATGACTTCATCGTCGTGCATGGGCCCGGTCGCATACATCCGGGCGGTGACATCCAGCTTTCCAGTTTTTGGATTCTTCTCGAAGGTGGCGTCACCCCGCATGGTGAAACCTGATGCTCGTGATCGTTGCGCCTCGACCAACGGCTGATTGATGGGATTGCCGTTACTCAACGGATACCAAATACCGAGCCCCATCGCCGTCACCGCGATGGATGCAATTACCACCCAATAAGCCTTCTGATTCACGATATTAAATAATTCGAACTAGTTGCTCGGTCGATACGGAACAACGGTGCCTTTCCCCGTCCACCACGGAATGAGTTTTAATTCCAGTCGCTTCGCTCGAATCAAAGGGTCAACGGAGACCGCCTTCTTAATTTGATTGAGGTCCTTCGAATAGAAAACGAAAATACCACGGCGCTTTTCATTGGAACCTAACGGTCCGGCGGCGGAAAGAATTCCATCGCGAGCCATTTTCTCAATGTTTGCTATATGCCCGGCCTGCATCTCTTCGAGCTTGGCCGTAGGATATTTTGGCGCATTTTCGGGCCTTTCGAGAATGCCGAACCAGATTTTTTCGACATCGAGGAACTTGGGCGCCTTTTTGAAAGTGTTTTCGAAGTACCACGGCACGATATCGAGGGTCATTTGACCGGATTTGACGAAGGGATCATTTTTCAAAAGCTCTTTGGCTTCATCGGCGGTTTTGACGTTCAAAACGGCCATGCCCTCATACTCGGCGCTTTCCATCGGACCAACGGCCACGGCGACACCTGAATTCCACAAGGACTCCAGTCCCGTAAGGTGATTTTGCATGGCAACCTCCTGCACATGCTTCGAAAAAGGTTGCGCGTGAGGTGCCGCGCGCAAGAAAACCAATTGCATGGTCTGCATCTCGTAAGCCTTTGTCCCCGCGATCCAACCAGCTAGTAAAGCTACCATCAGTATTTGCTCCTGATTTATATAACCTGATTGAAGGGGCCGTGAGCAAACAAAATGAATTCGCCGACCTGAATAACGGGAGTTCGCTCCGGGGGTAGGGATGGCGCTTCAACAAGAGCTGCGAGATGAAGGCAATGAATTGTCGCGATTAAGGTCGTTGAGTGACGGCGTCTTTGCGATCGTCTTAACGTTCCTGATCTTCCGCCTGGATATTGCGAAGTTCATTGGTGCCGAAAGCGACGGCGAACTTTGGTTCAACTTGAAATCCCAAGCGCCGGCCTTGGTGGGCTACACCCTTAGCTTTTTCATCATCGCAAGCTTTTGGATGCTCCACCAACGGGTGTTTCGGTACGTCGGGAAGTTTAACGGAACGCTGCTGTGGCAGAACATCACCTTCTTGTTCTTCGTGTCGATTCTGCCATTGACCACGTCGATCCACAGTGGAAATTCGAATTTGCCGAGCGCCTGGCTGCTTTACGCGACCAATAATGCGGTGGCCGGTTTGAGCATGTTGTCGATCTGGCTCAAATGTTGTCGTTCAGATCTAATGACCGAGCAGACGTCGCGAGTTGTGCAAAGCTTCTTCGTTTGGCGCATCGGCACAATCCCCATCGTCTTTCTCGCAAGTATTCCGCTAGCTTACAAGAGCGTGCGATATGCGACTTACAGCCCGGTCGCGATTCCGATTCTGCTGATGCTGATTCACGCGATCTTTAGTTCAAAGCTGAATCGGTTGATTCTGGTGAAGCTGAGTCGGGACGAAAAAATCGGGAAAGCCGCCTAGGAAGTAAGCTATTGGGGTGGCGTCGTTCACCATTCCTATTCGATCCGACAAGTTGCAGATGTCGTTTTCTGTCACTCGCGAACTCTGCGACATTCAAACTGATTTTCAAAAAGTCACTATTCTTGAGACCGAGGTCTTTGGCAAGGCCCTTTTACTCGATGGGCATATTCAGCTCACCGATTTTGACGAGGCGGCTTATCACGAATGCCTTGTTCAGATTCCTGCGCTCAATCTTCCCAAGTTCGAACGTGCTCTCGTGATCGGCGGTGGAGATGGTGGCGTGATTCGCGAAATCTGTCGCCACGCTTCCGTTCAGCACGTCGATATGGTTGAAATTGATCGCGGCGTTGTCGATGCCTGTCGAAAGTGGATGCCGAATCTTAACGGTGGAGCCTTTGATGACTCCCGCGTAAGTTTGCATATTACCGATGCTTTTCCGTTCGTCAAGCAAGCTCAGGGCCCTTACGATCTCGTCGTGGTGGATTCGACCGACACCTACGAAGAAGAGGAAGGGGAAATTAGCGAGATGCTTTGGACCGAGGCATTTTACAAGGATCTTTCCCGATTGCTCGCTCCGGGAGGGATTGTGGTGACCCAAGCCGATAATCATGTTTTCTGTCCGTATTCCTGCGAAGAAGTTCTTGAGCTTTTCGGAAAAGTCTTTCCGAACAAAGGGTTTTACTTCGGGCTTGTGCCATCTTTTGGAGGTTATAGCGGCTTTGTTTGGGGCAGCAACGATCGAGCGTTGGCAAGTGAGCTTAGTGTGCCGAGCGGTTATGGCTACCTCAGCGATTTGACCTATAAGCTGGCTTTTTCAAACCTGAGCTTTGGCGATACCTCGAGAACTCGCGAAGCGTGATGTCGAGGTTTGAGGGAAAGCCTCGGCAACGAAGTTACCGAGGCATCCTCATTCTATGAATTGCCGGTCTTGGGTTTTGTTTTGGCGATGGGTTCTCGCCCTTGACCAAAGTGAACCATCGCTGTCTTTGAGGCAGGGCCATTGATTCGGTAGCGCGTCACATGTCCATTCTTCCAAGCGACATCGACCGTCACATTGCCTCGAGCCCGTAGACCCTTCACGGACCCTTCGCTAGCCCATTCATCGGGAAGGGCTGGAAGCAAGGTGATGTCGCCACCTTCGCGGCTCTGCAAAAGCATCTCGGCGATCCCAGCGGTTGCTCCGAAATTCCCGTCGATCTGGAAAGGCGGGTGCGCATCGAAGAGGTTCGGATAGGTTCCGCCGCCGTTCGACATATTGACGCCTTCAGCACCGGTCGGTCGCAGGAGTCGGACAAGACTCTTTAGCGCATGATTTCCGTCGTGCAATCGCGCCCAGAAGTTCACTTTCCAGGCGAGGCTCCAGCCCGTACCATCTTCTCCTCGACCTTCCAGTGATTTTCGCGCTGCTTCGGCAAGTTCAGGAGTCTTATCCACCGTGATTTGATTGGAGGGATACAGAGCGTAGAGATGCGACACATGTCGGTGGTGGGGTTCCGCTTCACCATACGGCTCTAACCACTCTTGCAATCGCCCATCCGGGCCAATCTGCATCGGCGCGAGTTGGGTGATCTTCGATTGGAGTTCTTTTCGGAAATCCTCATCGATGCCCAAGATTTCAGATGCCTTGATCGTGTTTTCGAATAGCTCGTGAACGATTTCTTGGTCCATGGTCGGTCCCATGCAGGTGTTCAGATTGCCATCTTTGGGATGAATGTAGGTGTTCTCCGGCGAATTCGACGGTGCCGTCACCAGCCAGCCATGCTTTGGTTCTTGTACAAGCATGTCGGTAAAGAAAAGGGCCGCCTCCTTGAGAACCGGATAAGCCGATTTCAGATATTCCTTGTCCTGGGTGAAAGCGTAGTGGTCCCATTGATGTTCGGTCAACCAAGCACCGCCGCTGACCACAGAACCCCAGCCCGCGCCCTCACCGGGTGAAGTGTACAGCCAGGGGTTGGTGACCACATGGGCCACCCAGCCGCGGGCATTGTAGTACGCCTTGGCCGTTTTTCGACCATTGGGAACCAGCTTCGGCAAGAAGTCGAGAAATGGCTTTGTGCAGTCCGAAAGATTGCATACTTCGGCTGGCCAGTAGTTCATTTGAACGTTGATGTCGATGTGGAAGTCTCCGTTCCAGGGAGTTTGCAGTTCTTCGGCCCAAATGCCTTGAAGGTTGGCTGGAAGGGGGCTATTGGGTCGTGAACTGCTGATCATGAGGTAGCGCCCGTAATTGAAATAAAGGGACATCATGTCGGGATCAGCGGTGCCCTGAGCGATTTTGATAAGCCTTTCGAACGTCGGCAGTTTGGAATTCGAGGACTCGGGGAGGTTGAGGTCGACGCGGTTAAAAAAGCTTTGATAGTCGCGGATATGGCGTTGGCGGAGGTCGCCATATGAGCGTTTTGCCGCCGCATCAAGCTGCTTTGCACAAGTTACTTCGAACGTTGGATCGAACATGTTTGTTCCGGCCGAGACCAGAATCAATACTTCGTCGGCATCGGTAACTTTGATCGAGCTACCGTCGGGTATTTGCGAACCACCTTTGACAATCACCCGAGCATGGGCCAAAAATTTGATACCGGCGACATTGGGCAGACCAGTCTTCAACTGTCCGGACAGATAGAGGTGGCTTCCGTTGACCGAGGAGGTTGCGTTCTCCGGTCGGTCCATCGAAATATCCACGCTGACCTTCTTCCCTTTGGCCGCGATGCGATAGACAAACACTTGGTCGGGTGCCGACACAAAGGACTCTCGATCAATCTGAGCCCCGCCCCACTGATACTTCACATCATCCGTGGCGGTTTTGAGGTCAAGGGTGCGCACGTAATTCTGGGCATCGATGTGACCATATTTGACTCTGAGATTGCCCAAGATTTGATAGCAGCCAAAGGGCGCGTCCTTGGCTGAGCCAAAGCTCGTGCCGGGGCCTTTGCAAATGAAATTCGCTTGTAAAAGGTCTTGAGCTTTCCGGTTTTCGTCGGCAAGAAGCAGCCGCCGAATTTCGGGAAGGATTTTGTAGGCGTCTTCCCTGTCTGCGTCTTGGGGACCGCCGGACCAGACCGTCGATTCATTCAGAACGATTCGATCTTCGTCGGTACCGCCGAATACCATCGCGCCGATCCTTCCATTGCCGAGTGGCGACGACCCGTAAAACTTGGTAGCTGGGTTTGTGGCCCAAATCCTGGTTGACGTGTCACTGGCCATGGTAGCGGAAACGATGAGGAGGCAAAGCAGGGAGCACAGCCATTTCACGAAGTCTATTTTAGAACTTCGCGACGATCTTTGTTTGGTCCGAAGACTCGCTTATGACCGGGAAACCCTCAGAATCGAGCCAATTGTCGATTTTTCGTTCGCCAACCGTTTGGCGAATGTGGTGAAGGGACAATGATTTTCCTCGTACTGTTTTCGCCTCTTCGCCCAGGTAAACGCTCTTTGAGTCGGCCCATTTTAGACTCGACGTGTCAAATGTCTTATATTTGAATTCTTCCCCCTTAACGGGTTCATCACGAAGGAACCAAAACTCGGCTAAGTCTCGGATTTCGACCTTGGCTTCGATGGCCACACTTTTCTTCTCTGATTTGTCACTTACGAAAGTCGTCACAACCGCTTCGTTGGCTTTGAAATCGACCCGGGTGCGACCGGTTTCAACGCCCTTGTCGTCCATGATCTGAACAATTTTTAAGGTTGGACGACCCGAAAATGCCCAAACCTGCGTGGTGTGCATGTCGAGTGTTTTGCCGTTTTGTTTCAGCGTCAGTTTTGTGTCCGTTCGCTTGCCGCCGTCCTGGGTAATCCGAATCAAGATTTTCGCTTCACCGATCAGCTTGTCGGACCGATACAGGTCGTATTCGATTGTTTTGGATTGAAATGCCAGGAGGCAAAGGTAGTTAAGCATTGAGCAGCATCTCTCCGACTCGATATCCACATTCAAACGCGTCCTCGATGCGACCACCGAGCAAGCCGTCGCTGGCGACCAACACCCGAGATCCGGGCTGATTGACCGCCTCGAATCGCGCAAGGTTTTCCGGTTGCGAGTACTTCCACCGCTTTACAATCGAGGTCTCGGCGTTCTCGAAATTGGCGCCATAAAGGTTTTTTGTGAACGCGAGGGCCGTCGCAATCAAGAACTCATCCGACTTCTCAAAATTGTCTTTTGAAAATCGGGCACTGAATTGCATCACCATGGCGGTTTTGCCATCGGGGGCTCGACGCGGCGATTTTTCGGACTCAATGCTGAGCCATGCCATCGGATGCGTTTGCTCGGGTTCGACAATCGCATGGTAAGGCGTCTCGGGCAGTTGGTTGCCGAATCCCAGCAAGATGCTTACGCAGGATCGATAGGTGACATTTGAAATGGGGCGGCTTTCGTTAAGCGACCAAAGCAATTGAGCGGTCAACGGCAGGGGCAGGGCCAATACCAAATAGTTGAAGGCATCGCCGTCAATGACGCATCCTTCGCGGTTCATGGTGATATCGTCGACTTCGGTAAAGGTTTTCACGTTGAGTGGCGTGGCCAGTCGATTGGGGAATTCAGCCAAGCCAGTTGCGTAGGTGTAGCGAGCGGTTTGGTTATGAAATACCGAACCGGCGGACACTCGTAGCCCGTCGTGAACCCAAATCGGCTTTTCAACCCGGACAAGGTCTTCGGTGGAAATTTCGTTCAGCAATACTTCCTCGATGGCCTTGCCTCGGGGGGCAATGCTGGTTGCGCCATCGTCCCACACAAAGCCGTCCGCCGAAGTGGTCGATGCTCTCCCCCCAACTTTCGAACTCTTTTCGAAGACGGTGGCTGGGATCCCCGCCTTTTCAAGCCTCCAAGCAACTGCCAGACCGGACACTCCGGCTCCGACAATAGCAACTTTCATAATCCTGATTCTACTCAGCCCAGCAACACAATCGAACGCGGCGGCAACGCACTGAGAATGCTATGACGCGCCGGTTCGGCCAGGGCGGCTTTCCAATCGCCAATATTGTCTTGATCAAAAAGGTGATATTCACCCTTGATTCCAACCTGAAGGTTGTCTGCGGAATCAAAGTCAATCTTCTTGAAATGCTCGCTAGGCTCCCACGAGAAATTCGCGAGAATGATTTTTCCGCACTCGATCATGATGAATTCGGGCTCAATATCCCAGACTCGAATGTGGTCGGAAGTTCGGTCGGCCAAAAGTGAGAGCGGTAGAGCCGCAGGGCTTTTCAACAGGGTTTCGGCATCGAACAAGGTGACAAATTCTGCCTTGGCTTTAACTGCGTTGGCGATGACCGACAGGGTGAAAAGAGCCGATTCAATACCCATCGTGCGCTTGTCTGGCGAGTCACTGAGACGAGCGGGGCCGACGATGATATTTTTTGCACCAATTTTGTGTGCGGTGGCGACTTGGTCAGGGATCACCCAACCACATTCCATCATTGTCTCGGTGTCGAATTGATGGGTTTTGGGCTGCAAACCGAGAGCGGCTCCGTCGATTTCATCAAAGGGTGGCCGGACGCCGTTGAGTTCGATGAACCACCCCTGAGCTTGGAGGAACTTTTTCGCCCCACGGACCGAATTCAGTTTCTTCCATTGACCAACTGGCGAAAAGAGGATGCCGTCATTGGGTGAAAGCGCGACCGGAATCGAGGGCACTTGGGTTTGCAAGAACACAGGGCCACCCACCAACTTTGCCGATTCCATACCCTCCAAAGTCGTCTGAGCGTGGGTGAGGTGAAGACTCACAATTCCATCCATCTCGGCGGTGGTCATCTTGCGTCGAAAGAGCGTGCCGAGGGACGGCAAGGTGCCTTCGGTAGCAACCGGGATCGATTCTTTAACATGCATTGCCTCGACATTGATGATCAACTTGGCTTTCTGCTTAATGACCTGCCCTTTCTTAACCGGATAAGGCGAGCCAGATTCCTGCCAGTGGCAGTAGGTCTTATATGAAGCGTCTCCGTAATTTCTCTGGTCCTCAGTCTCGAAATTGTCCCCCGAAAGTTCGATCCGGATTTTGATGCCGAAATCAACCTCGTAGGTGATCGCTTTGGTGTCTTTGAATGGCTGATCGGGTTTGATGAGTTCAGGGAATGCGATCTCCTGGGTGGTCCCGTCGCTGTGTTCGATTTTGGCGACCTTTCCGGCCAAGCTGGATGGGTGCAGGAGGCAGAGCCCAAGTCGATTGGTTTGTTGGTCCGAAGGAACGGTGCCTTCGAGATCGTATTCAATTTCGATTTGACCGCCGCCGACAATTTGCCCCGTGATCGTGCCGTTCCAGGTGAAATCCATCTTGTCGTCTTTGTGCGCTGCCGCAAAAGTACACATGAACGATTCACGTTTGCGATCAAGCTTGAAGTCGCTGACGGTTTGGACCACGGTTCCCCAGTCAGGACGACGGACTGAGCCATAGATGCCGCGTAATAATTCGAAAGGACCGACTCGCAAATAACGTAATTGCCCAGAGTCGGGGGCGATATATCCCCTCAATTGTCCTAACTTAAATTCTAGTGGCTCTACCGACATATGAAAAGGTTAGCCGAAATCGGACAAACTATAGCTATCACTCCATGAAGCAAATCCGAGACAATATCTGGCAAGTGACCTTCGCCGATTTGGGCGAGCCCGATGCTCGCGGCTACTATCCCGTGGAGAACCTCGGCGAAATCCTGATGGACCAAGCAGACGTTCGGTACATCAAGGAAATGGAAACGAAGGGATTTGAACCTGTCTTCCACGTAAGTCGCTCGAAAGCTCTCAACGGCGCGTTTGTCGTTGTGGGGCGTCAGCAAAAGTCCTAATGCAAACCCGCCCTACCGTCGAACGCATCCGAATTCGATATGGCGAGACTGACCAAATGGGTCACGCCTATTATGCCAACTACCTTTTTTGGTTTGAGCAGGCGCGTGGGGCCTGGTGCCGAGACCGTGGATTCACTTATAAGCAGTTCGAGGAGCAAGGCGTTTTCCTTCCGGTGGTCGAGGTTCATATTCGCTATAAAGGCGAGGTGAAATATGACGATTGGATCGAAGTTCGGGTGTGGGTGAGCGAGATCAAGCGCGCCGCCGTGAAGTTTGAATACGAAATCGTCAACGAGTCGACGGGCAAAGTGTGTACGGAGGGTTACACATGGCATGTCTTCATGGGTACGGAACGGAAAGCGATCTCGATTCCCGAGAACATCAAGACTTTGTTGGCTCGAAATCCTGACGAATTTGATACTTTGGGTTAAAATTGGCGAGACGCAACCAATAAAAGACGCGTACTAGAAATTCGGTAGACGCGAGATGAGCGAACCCAGTTGTATCAGTTTGAAGGAAGCCGTCCAGCAGGTCGGTTCTTTGGCGTCGGGTTCGAAGTTCCTCGCATTGGGGCAAACGGTCTTTTGGGATGAACCGATGAAGGCTGGCCTTGCCCTCGAAGCTCACCGTGCCGGAGTCGGATTTGTTGCGGGCGTTCACGATACCGATTATTTCGCCAAAGTTTCGGGCGTTAAAGATTCACGAGTCAAATTCAAAACCCTTCCGCATAACGACGGCTCGACAAGGAATCTGTGGAGTGCGGCAGCCGAGTTTTCTGAGCTTTTTGGTTCCGAAACGGTCATCACTAAAGATGAATTGTTGAAGGCTGGACTACGGTTTGATCGACTTTCTCGTTCACGTCCTGGTTTTCTCGACGAGGCCACCGAAGCATGGGGATGGCGAGGCATTGTCTCAACTGACGACAACCCGCCGATCACGCTTGAGGTACCCGGCGATCATCTTGCTCGCGAACTTTGCAATACGCTTCGATGGGCCATTGATGAATCGATCGAATCCATCGGCGAGGGCCAGCGCGATCAAGCCAGGAAGGTTGGCGAACAAATCAATCAGATTTTTTGTGATTACGCGGAGGCTCCAAATCGGAATCTCGCGGCCATCTATCGGGATCTTCTCAGACCGATCTATTCGCTCGTCGCGAATCAGGAACTCGATTTTGAAACATCGCAAACAAGTGAACTGTTACGATTCAATGTCCAAACCTGTGGGCTGCCTCGCTTCGAACTGCTGAATTGGTATGTGAATTCGGCGACTCGGGCAGACGCATGTCAGGCGTACAACGAGGCAGTGACCACTTATCCGGGGCTATACGGTCTTGAGCGATTTGGCACTGGTGCGATACCGTTCGATCTTGTCATTCCGGGACTCGGGCGCGGCACGATCCGCCTCGGAAACCGTGGGGCGATCATCACAACCAAGAAGCCGCAATTCTTGTCTTACAAAAAGCCGCTCGAATCGGTCGAGGAGCTTGCGGCACTGATCGAAGCTAAATTCGGACCCAATTGCGCAGTGATTGGGAAAGCCGTTACGTTGATCGGGATGCTCGGCAAGGAGTTCACCTTTGCGTTTCATGAGGGCGCTTCGAGCTATGTCAAAGCTTCGCGAGTCTTACACCAAAAGCTCAATTTTGCCGTGAATCCAATTTTGCGCATTCGCTACCAAACATGGGATAGCTTGGCGGGGATCGAAAATTGGTTCAATCTTCCGAAGCCTTTCCAAGCAGCTTTTGGTGGCGAAGCGATCTGTGCTCCTTCGTTCACGTCCCGATGGAGAGCTGTGGTGGAAGAGCAAAAGTCTCGACTTGAACAACTTGGGCGAATTCGCAAGCCGTTTGAGCTTTTGAGCTATCTCGACGAAAAAGTCGGTGGCGCATGGAGCTTGCAGGCAAATGAATATAAAGAAATTCATCGGCAACTCTCAGAATTGAGTCAAGCGATCGAAGCCCTCAAGGCAGAGCGTCGCGCACTTCACAATGCTTGGCGTGAAACCGGGCAGCAATGGCAGCGCATTCAACGGGAGATGGGGGATCATTTCCGCGCCGAAATTTTTGAAAAACCAGTGACGTCCGAAGCGACGGAGCGACGAGAAGAGTTTAATCGACAACTCCATGATCTTCGGGTCGAGCGCGATCTCCTCTTGGCGAAAATAGGCGAATTAGGAGATGAGGAACGGGCGGCCACCCAAAGCAGCGAATTTGTTAAAGTCCATAAGCGTCGTCGCGAGATCGAACTTGAAGGAGAATTGAAACGACTTGCGATGATTCGAGAAGCGGTTATTAGTTCACGAGGACTCGAAAACGCGAATCGCCGCCCAAGTGCTTGGTGGCTTCCGCTGATCAGTCCAGATGGCAAGTGGTTTGAACAAGTTATGGAAACCGCGACCTGTTACTGGGAGCCGATGGTTTGAAGTTTTGGAAAGTCGAATCCATCGGCAACCACTTTCCGCTCATATGCCTTGAAGATGTCGCGGGAGCAACGCCCGAGGAAATAACAACCCAGCTGAGTGACCTTTCGATCGCGATGTGCCGTGAGCACTTTTCGATTGGGGGTGATGGGCTCCTCGCGGTCGGAATGGAAGGCAGTGATGTTCGATTGCGAATGTTCAATCCAGATGGGACGGAAGATTTCTGTGGAAATGGCATTCGATGCGCGGCTCAGTTCGTCCACGAACAAGGTTGGGTAGGCGAGACTTTTAACATCCTACACCTTGATCGTACGGTTCCTATCACCATCAATGGGGGAGTGATCTTTACCGAGATCGGCACAGCTTCGTATGACCCAAAAGACGTGCCCACCAATATTCAGGGCGAACTCTTCAATGAGACGATTTTTGCGGCGCGAGTGGACGACTGGTCGGTGGTTCTGCAAGGAAGTGCGCTTTCGACGGGCTCGACGCACGTAATTTTGCCGACCGGGGCGCTGCCCGACGATGAAGGGTTTGTCAAGATTTCGAAAATGCTGGAGCATGACCCGCGCTTCCCCCAACGTACGAGCGTGATTTGGGCGGTCCGCGACGGCGATGCACTCAAAATCCGTATTTGGGAACGTGGAGTCGGAGAGACTTTTGGATGTGGCACGGGTTCATCGGCTGCCGCAGTGGATTGGATGCGACGTCGAGGCTCAGGCGGTCGAATCGAGGTGAAGAACCCTGGGGGTTCAGTTTGGGTTTCGGCCGATACTTGGCATCACCCGATTACGATTGAGGGGACGGCGAAGACCCTTTTCGAGGGCGAGTTCAGCCCTTCGATCTGATCTGACTCTTCACGGCTTGCATGAGTGGAAAGGCGCCTCCCGTGCGTACGAATCAATCCCCTTTAACAACGCTTGCAGAGCACGTTCGGCATATGCAGTGTTAGGATCGTCACTGAATCGATCCAAATTGTAGGCACCTCGAAAAGCGAGGTTGCCCATTCGATCGAAAATGACCGCGCCGGGTGCGTTTGGAACCCCAAACTGATCTCTAACGGTTCCGTTGGTGTCGGCCACGATCATGCCGGGAAGGTGGTGTTTACTAGCCTTCTTGAGCCCACTGTCAAGCGAATCGGGGTCAGTGACGACGACAGAAATGACTTGGATGTCCGGAAAGGTTTCCACTAGGTGATGAACGTGAGGCTCTGCGAATTCTGAACAGGCACAATCTGGATCCCAAAAGTTGATCAGGACGACTTTGCCTTTATAGCTCCGATGGATGACGGTCTTGAGGTCGAATTCCACTGGAAGAGAGCATCGAGCGCTATGAGCGTCTGTTGGGAGTAGACATTCGGTCTCAACTTTCCACAGGGCAAATCCCGTGAGCATAACCCCAGTGATCGTCAAGAGAACAAATTTCATGGCTTGGTGAGCTTTGTAGTCGAGTTCTGTGCAAACTTGAATTCGTTACATATTTTATCGGTTTTATCACTTGAGTATTTTAGGGTGATTGAATGTTTTCCTCGATTCTCGTCTCGATGGAGAAAGTGGGTAGTTGGCGATTGACGTTCGGCTCTCTCGAAAAGATTCAGAACTTTTGGGTATCATTTCATGTTGGCTGTCTACGGACGGTCGATTACAACCTGACCACGGGTACCGCTCGGCTCGATTCGCCTCCTGCCGCGTACCTACCCGACAACGGTGAAAATCTATGGCGAAAGAAAGTCTGATCCAAAAACATAAGGTCTTGACCGCTAAATGGGAGAAGTTGAATGCCGAAGAACGGGCAATCATGGAACTTCCAAAAGAAAAGCGCGATGAGGCTCTGGCCGCATTCAAGGCCAAGCGAGTGAAGAACCGCATGTTCAAAACTCGACAATACACTCGATGCTCCATCACGGGTCGATCCCATGGTGTCATCCGATTCTTTGGCGTTTGCCGACAAGTGTTCCGAGAGAAAGCCCACCGAGGCGAGCTTCCCGGCATCGTGAAGTCGAGCTGGTAATCCACGAGGAAATAAGAAAATGCACAGCGATCCTATTGCAGACCTATTGACTCGAATTCGAAACGGTTGCCAGGCGAAGATGATGAGCGTCGACGTCCCCCACAGCAAGATCAAGCTTGAAATCGTCAAGCTTCTTCAGGCCGAGGGCTATGTCGAATCGCACGAAGTCACGACCGAAAGCAAGTTTCCGAACATTCGAATCACTCTTAAATATGACAACCGACGACAGCCGCTGATCCACTCGATCCGCCGCGTGTCGAAGCCTGGTCTCCGCGTTTATACTGCGGTTGGCGAACTCAAGCCTCTTCGAAATGGCTTGGCGACGCGAATCCTGACGACGAACCAAGGGCTCATGACTGACCGAGAAGCACGCCGACGCAAGATCGGTGGTGAAGTGCTTTGTGAGGTGTATTAATGTCACGAATTGGAATTCGACCGATTGAGGTTCCGAGTGGCGTCACCGTGACCGTTGACGAGGCGACCAATGTCGTCAATGTCAAAGGTCCGAAGGGTGAACTCACTCAGCCGATTAGCCGACTTTTAGCGCTTAAGCAAGAAGATGGCAAGCTCTCGATCGAGCGACCGAACAACCTGCGTGAAGCGCGAAGCCAACACGGTCTCGCCCGAACGCTCATTTTTAACATGGTCGAAGGTGTGACCAAGGGCCACAGTAAGCAACTCGATGTCATCGGCGTTGGTTACCGTGCGACGATGCAGGGACGAAACCTGCTTCTGAACATGGGCTACTCACACCCGGTCACCGTCGACGCTCCCGAAGGTATCACTCTTGAAGTGAAGGCCGACGAAAAAGCTCGTACGACCAGCATCGTCGTTTCCGGCGTTGACAAGGCTCTCGTTGGCCAAGTCGCCGCCGACATCCGAAAGGTCCGAAAGCCTGAACCGTACAAGGGTAAGGGTATTCGCTATAAGGGTGAAGTCGTCAAGCTGAAGGCAGGAAAGCGCGCTTCTGCCAAGAAGTAAGGAAAACCGTTAAGTTATGGCAACAAAAACTAGACAAGAATTGCGCTTGGCACGGCACGCACGAATCCGAAAGCGAGTTACCGGTACCCCGGAGAAACCTCGTCTGGCGGTCTTCCGCAGCCTGAAGCATATTTCGGCGCAAATTATCGACGATACGACCGGTCGAACGTTGGTCTCGGCTAGCTCACGAGAAAAAGATCTCAAAGCTGGCGGCAACGCAGAAGGAGCCAAGAAGGTTGGCGCCGCTCTCGGAGAGCGAGCCAAGAAGGCTGGCCTCTCGACCGTTATTTTTGACCGTGGTGGCTTCCAGTATCACGGCCGAGTCGCCTCGCTTGCCGATGGCGCTCGCGAAGCCGGGTTGGAGTTCTAAACCATGAAAATGCGAATGAGCGGTAAGCGCGAAAGCCGGAACACCGATGGTGGACCACAGCTTGATGTGCGAATCATCCGCACCAACAAGGTCTTTAAGACCCACAAGGGTGGTAAGACAGCAAGCTGGTCGATCCTCGTGGTCGTCGGCGACAACAAAGGCAGCGTCGGACTTGGTCTTGGAAAGGCACGCGGTATCCCGGATGCGATCCGAAAGGCCGAAGAAGCTGCACGAAAGGCGATGTTCAAGGTTCCGATGATCGGTGACACCATCCCCCACGAGATCAACGCAGTCAGCGGCACGGCTTCGGTCATGCTGCGACCGGCAGCTCCTGGTACGGGTGTTAAGGCCGGTGGTGCGGTTCGACTTTGCCTTGAAGCTGCGGGAATCCACAACGTTCTCGCGAAGTCGCTTGGCAGCCGAAACGCTATCAACATGGCTTACGCTACGATCGCCGCTTTCCAAAGCCTTGCGAACCCAGAAGACGTTGCTTCGCGACGTGATATGGACGTGAAGGCGCTGGTGCCGTGGCTTGAAAAGGCTCGAAAGGAGGAAGAATTCAATGCTTCGCATTAAACTCATCCGATCTACCGTTGCCCACCAGTGGCGCACTCGTCGAGTCGTCGAGTCTCTTGGACTTCGAAAGATCAACCAAGTCGTCGAGCATGACGACACGCCCGTGATTCGCGGGATGGTTCATCGCGTGAAGGAACTCCTTCACGTTGAAGAAGTCGAAGGCACTCCGGCGAAGAAGTCGGCCAAAGCGGCCGTCGCTGCTCCGGAAACCGAGGAAGCTCCTAAGAAGGCGACCAAGGCCAAGGCTGCAACGGCAGAAGCTGAACCGGCGTCTGAAGAAAAGCCCAAAAAGAAGACGGCAAAGAAGTCTGAGGAGAACTAATCATGGGTCTGCATAACTTTAGTCCAAGCCCCGGCAGTAAGACGCGAAAGCGCCGAGTTGCCCGAGGTATCGGTTCTGGCATGGGTAAGACCGCAACGCGCGGTACCAAGGGCCAGAAAGCTCGACGACAAATCCACCCGAATTTTGAAGGTGGTCAGACCCCGATTTTCCGACGATTGCCGGTAAAGAAGGGTTTCCGAAACGTGAACCACAAGGAATACGCGATTGTGAACCTCGACGACCTCGAAAAGAATTTCGAGAAGGGAGAGGAAATCACTCCGGAAGTCTTGGTTGCCAAGGGAATCATCTCGCTCTCCAAGAAGGACGGCGTTAAGATTCTTGCTTTCGGAACGCTCAGCAAGAAACTCAAGGTCACCGCGCACAAGTTCAGCGGTAAAGCCGAAGAAGCGATCAAAGCCAGCGGAGGAGAGGCCGTAACACTTTGAGCTTTGGCGGCTTTGGTGGCTCGCTAGGTGGAAGCGGGGGAGGCGATAAGTCTCTCTCGCTCCCTCTAACCCAAATTTTCAAACTTGCGTGGGAAGACGATGATCTTCGTGCGCGAATCAAGTTTGTGTTCCTGATGTTCGCCGTGTTTGCTTTGGGCATTCACGTACCGGTTCCAATTCCTGGACTGAACGAAGGCGACGTCATGGAGAAATTGAAGAACTCCTACGTTTTTCAGATGATCGACAGCTTTGGCGGCGGCGCTCTTCGCCGACTTTCCATTTTTGCTCTCGGTATGAACCCGTACATTACGGCGTCGATCATTATGCAAATTCTTTCTTCTGCGTTCCCTCAACTTAAGAAGGAACTCGAAGAAGGTGGAGAATACGCCCGCAAAAAGCAAAATCAGCGGACGCGTCTCCTTACGATCGTCATGTGCATTGTGCAGGGTTGGGGTTATATTCAGTTGCTCCAAACTGGCATTCAGGGTGCATTGTCGTTCGGTACGATCCTTACGGTTTTAATTTTCTGGACGGCAGGCTCGATGTTCACCCTTTGGTTGGGTGAGCAGATCTCTGAAAAAGGTATCGGCAACGGTGTCTCGCTGATGATTTTTGCGGGCATCATGATTGCGCTTCCTTATCAGGGCAACAAGCTTCTGACAGGACTGAAAGATGGTGCGGTGCATATCACACAGGTCATCATTCTTGTTGCAATCTTCCTTATTTCGACTTGGTTAGTCGTTCACTTCACCTCGGCCCAACGCCGAATTCCTGTGCAGCACATGCGCCGGATGATCGGTACCAAGGCGGTTGGCGGAAAGACGAGTTACCTTCCCTTCTCGCTCCTCATGGCGGGTGTTATCCCGATCATCTTCGCTTCGGCGATCATCTACATGCCGGCACAGTTCGGCTCGATGCTCGGCGGCGAAAAGGCGGTGAACCCGAATCCGATTGGTGCAGCGTTGATCTCGCTGGGTAACTTCATTAGCCCGGCGCCAAACAAGCCCATCTTCGGAATCAACTGGGCCATCAACCCGATCGGTTGTATCATCTACCTGCTCATGATTCTGTTCTTCTCCTACTTCTGGAACGCGATCCAGTACAACGTAGAAGACATTAGCAACAATCTGAAGCGGGCGGGATCGATCATCCCGGGTGTTCGACCTGGAAAGCAGACGAAGGACTTCCTCGACGATGTCATTTCGAAATTGACGATCGTTGGCGCAGTCTTTATTGCGGCCATCGCGCTCCTTCAGTACATCACCCCGGCTGCGACCCATTTGAGTTATCAATATGGTGTTGGCGCGGTCGGTGGAACTTCGCTCTTGATTCTTGTCAGCGTCGCGCTTGAGACGATGCGACAGATCGAAGCGAACCTGTTGATGAAGCAATACGATCAATAAGAAAACCCAAAAATGACGACCTCTCCTTATAAGGGCGGGGTCGTCTTCTTTTTTAGCCGATACGAAATATAGCGAATGAGAATTATCTTAATTGGCCCTCCGGGAGTCGGAAAAGGAACCCAAGCCGCTCTGCTTGCTGGCAGAAAGGGAGTCCATACGCTTTCTTCGGGCGAAATTTTTCGACGAGAAATTGAAGCTCAAACCGATCTTGGTCGCCTCGCTCAACGCTATATCTCTCATGGCGAACTTGTCCCAAACGGCGTCACCATCGAAATGATGGCCAAACGACTTCGTGAGCCGGAAATTCGTAAATCAGGATTTATTCTCGACGGATTTCCTCGAACGGTCAAGCAAGCCGACGCACTCCAAGAGATCTTGGCTGACCTGGATATGCCGCTCCAGCGAGTCTTTTCACTTCACGCTCCTGATGAACTTATCGTGAACCGTTTGAGTGGACGAATGGGCTGTACCAAGTGCGGGGCCATCTATCATTCCGTGAATAAGCCGCCGACACGCGAAGGATATTGCGATGTCTGCAACAGTCCCATCGTCGTTCGGTCGGACGATCAGCCCGATACCATTCGCGAACGGCTCAGGGTCTTTCGCGAGAATACTGCGCCAGTGGTCGAATACTATTCGGAGCGCGGAATTCTCACGATTATCGATGCCACTCGGGATGCCGAAGAAGTGTACAAAGACATTGTTGCGGAGACGAATTAAATGGCTCTACTGAAAACCCCTGCCGAAATCGCCAAAATGAAAGAGTCGGGACGCATTGTCGCCCGGACGCTTCGCCTCGTGGCCGAAACGATCGCTCCAGGACGAACGCCCGCTCAACTTAACGAATTGGCCGAGAAACTCATCCGTGAAGAAGGTGGGGTGCCAAGTTTTCTTGGCTACCGAGGCTTCCCTGCCGCCGCGTGCATTTCGGTCAATAACGTGGTCGTTCACGGAATCCCAACGGACATTCCGTTGCAAGAGGGCGATATTATCAGCCTCGATTTCGGGGTTGTCAAAGATGGTTGGCATGCCGATGGAGCCTGGACCTTTCCGGTGGGGCAGATTTCGACTCAAGCGCAAAAGCTGCTGAATGTTACGCGTGAGTCGCTTAACCAGGGTATTGCGAAAGCGAAGCCAGGAAATACGATTGGCGACATCGGTCACGCTGTGCAGAAGTACGTCGAGTCGCACGGATTCGGCGTCGTGCGTGAACTCGTCGGCCATGGCATAGGTCAGAAGCTGCACGACGAGCCTCACAACGTTCCTATGTTCGGCAAGCCGGGCAAGGGTGACCGCCTTCGTGAAGGAATGTGCATCTGCATCGAGCCGATGATCAACGAAGGAACCTATAAGGTGAACACGTTGAGCGATGGCTGGTCGGTAGTCACCGCCGACGATAAACTGTCGGCACACTTTGAGCACACCGTCGCGATTACGAAAAACGGCCCCGTGATTCTCACGACGGAAGATTAACTTCTGGGCTAAGATAGCGATATGAGTCGCGATCCAGATCGAGAAATGCTAGGTGGGTGCCTCATGTGCGGCGCCATGGCCTTAATCGTGCTGGTGATCCCGATTGCGGTTTGTCTCCTTCATGGGTCCTCGAATCACGATATCAACACGACGGCGGGCCTGACCCGAATGTTGATCACTTCCTTAGTTTTGGCGTCAGCTGTCACGATTCCCGTCGCTCGGCGATTCGGCATTGCTCCAGCTTTTGGTGCTCTTGGCGGGTTTGCCTGCGGCGCTGCCTACTGGTTTCTTCATCTTCAGCAGACCGTCGTCAAGGCCATCGCCGAGACCGGGCAGGCGACCGAGTACCAAGATTCCACGATGTATATCGTGCCTTTGGTGTGGTTGCTGGTGGGTGGATTGGTCAGTCTTTTGCCACTTTATAAAAACAAACGCCTTAACCGTATAGAATCCTAGGTCAATCTTCCGACTATTTCAATATTAACAACAGCAATGTTGGATGTCGCGAATGGGATACGGGAAGGGAGCTCAGGCATATCGACAAAACGCGGTGATGGGGGCGTCGCCAGTTCAACTGGTAGTCATGATGTACGATGGCGCCTTACGCTTCATGGAAGAAGGCAAACGCGCCATGGCCGCCAAGGACCTCGATACACAGAATTCGAAGTTGCAACGAGCACAAAAGATCGTTGTCGAACTGATGAGTACGTTGAATATTCAACAAGGCGGCGATATTGCCAGGAATTTGCTCGGACTCTACACGTTCGTAGTCAATGAGCTTGTCGAAGGCAATATTAACGATGATCCGAATCGCGTCGACAATGCGATGAAGACCATGAGCGAATTACGTGAAGGGTGGGCGCGTCTTGAACAAGTTCCGAACACCCAAATGGAGGCAATACCGAATGCAGCATGAAGATATTTCGACCTGGTTTATTCTGACCCTATCCGCTGAGCAAGCTGTCTTCGACCAGGACTTCGAACATCTGGATGCCCTGTTGAAGCGACGTGAAGACTTATTGACGAAGTGGGAAGAGCACGGCGTGCATCTTGACGAAAAGGACAATAAGCAAATTCAAGCCGCCGAACTTCGCCTTGAAACGGCCATGCGACGAGTGCAAGAGGTTGTCGGCAACGAAGTGCGATTGATCAACCAACGTAAGCGGGCTGCGAGTATCTATAAAGCCGCATAGTCTGAAATAAAAAAGGGTGTGCCAGTTCGGCACACCCTTTTTTATGCTCGTCTGCCCTCTAGGACTTCGGAGCGCCCGCGAACGAAGCTTGATCGCAGTTGAACACATAGCGGGCTGGCATTCGACCACCCCGGGTTGGGCTCACACAGCGAACGATCAACGAAACGTTGCCGCTGCTGCTCACGTACTTCGAGATTTGATCGGCAGTCAATTCGATCGTCTTGGTTACATCGGTTCCCGACATACCAATCGTCGTGATGACATCGTACGCACCAGTGCTGATGTTCTGAAGCGAAATAATCGCGGAAGAACCAACGGGTCCATTCATCGCAAGATACATTCGCAGGGTATCAACCGAGGCGAACGGTACTGTGTAGAGCGAGTTGAAACCAGCAACTTCACCGAGTCCGCTCACCGACTGAGAACGAATCGCGAGCTTGTTGCCGTCAATGGTGTTGAGGCTGGCGCGAGTACCAGAAGAAAGCGTACCGGCTACGGTCGTCACACCCTTCGAGTAAATCGCCGTCAGATCGACGTCGAGAAGAGCAATCTTGAAGCTCTTCATGTACGTTTGCCATCGACCGCTGACCGACTGACCAGCGCCCATGCCAACTGCCCAGAACGTCTTCGAATCGGCTGGGTCGAGTTCGACGTCGAAATAGTCGCCCCATCGCGTCGAGAAGCCATTATACTGGCCCGCCGTTGATGATTCGAGGACGGTAGGATTGCCCATCGTTCCGGCAGGGTCAGAGACACGGCGTCCGGTACCCATGACTAAGCCAGGAGTTGTGCTGCCGATCTTGGAGAACGTCATACCGATGTTGCCAGCGCCGTCGAAGTTGATCGCAGGGAAGGAGTATCCATGACCAGCAGGGGGATCGAGCTGACCCGATTGCTTCAGGGAAGGAGCGCTTGTCTGTGGCCAGCCATTGGTTTTGAAGTGATACCAACGAGCGGCAGATCGAAGGTCGGAACCCGAAACAGCCACCGAGTGACTGGCAACGATTTCGCCATTTCGACTCGCCGAAACGAGAATTCGGGGGTCGTTCGTCTGAACTTGAACTCCGCCAGGTCCTGTGATGAAGCCTTGATCACCAAGCCAGTTTGGAACCGAAACCGTCGATTGAGTGACGGCAAAAGTCGAACCAGACTTCGTAATTCCGGTCAGTCGCATGGAGTTCTGGGTATCGACTTCGACGCCATACACCGCAGGAGTCGTTGCATCCTGAGTTTTGGCAAGCTGAATCGTGAAGCCGTCGGCGACCTTAAATTTGGTCGGCGTCGCCGTTCCACCATAAAGCGTCGTCTTATCGAAGCAAACGATCTGAACGCCATTGAATCCACTGCTGCCTTCCATCGCAAACATGTTGCCGGTCATGCAGATCATGTCCTTGTTGTAGCCAAGGCCCGGGTAGTCCCACCAGTAGGTGTTGCTGCCTTCGGTTTGCTTGACGTCAACCTTATAAAGTGCCCAAGCTCCGTTTGGATCTGATGTGGCCGAAACCGCAATCAGGAGATCAGATGCGCCATTCGACGAAGCGTCGTTGAGGTCAAGATCAAGAACCACGAATCGCTTGGCGATTTGATCGTAAATGACCTTGGGATCATAGTCGAACGCTTGCGGCGAAATCGACTTGAAGAAGTTTTGGAAGGTTTGTTCGAAAACCTTGGTGCCGCCCTTGGTGTAGAAGGCGATCGAAGAGTTGACGACTTCGATGAGGTGAGTTGGGCCAACTGCGATATCTGGATCGGGTGGCTCGGCGCCGGTCGCCGAAATGCCTGGGAATTTGGCGTTATTGGCGATGGCAATTCGATCTTCCGAAAGAGCGCCACCGGTGATGAGGTTATTGTTTTTCACACCGAAGGGGTATGTGAACTTCATCTCATGGTCTTTTTCGAATTGACGCGTGTGTGCTCGCGCGTCGATTTGGGGACTAAAACGGCGGGTATCGACGTAAACCGCCTTCACCGATTTTCCAAGCCCTTGCTGAACGATTTGACCGAAACTTGATGCGGCCGTTATCGCCAACGCGAGGCACGGAAATAGAATCTTCGCAACCTTATACATGGCAATGCCCTAATGAATCAAATCTAATAGTATCCCAAATTGACGGATTACGTCTAATTGCAAGGCATAGGAATGCACTTATAAGGTGTTGAAATACGATCAGGAAGTCCAACCTATCTGACAAGAAAAGGCAGGCACAATGTCAACCCAGAAGGTGATTTAAGTTCAAAAGGGGGCACCAGAGGCGCCCCCTTTTAACCGGAAGATTCGCTTTTCCTAGCTTAAAGGCGCGGCGGTCAAAGCCGCTTGATCGCATGTGAAAACAAATGGCGCAGGCATCAGCCCACCACGTGACGGGAACGTCGTTCGAATGATCATCGAGACCGTGCCGTTGGAACGCACATAAGTGGCAATCTGACTGGCGGTCAGCCCAATGGTCTTGGTCTGGGTCGAACCCGTAAAGCCGACGGTCGAGATTTGATCGTAAGCCCCGGTATTCACATTTTGGAGCGTCACGATCGCCGAAGAACCGCTCGGTCCATTCATGCTCAAAACCACTTGCATGCTGGCGATGCTCGTAAATGGAATCGTGTAGAGCGAGTTAAAGCCCGCCACCTGTCCAAGGCCTTTGGCGATGACCGAACGAACACTATACGAATTGCCATCAACCTTGTTCAAGCTGGCGGCCGAACCCGACACATAGGTGCCCGCGACCGTGGTAACTCCCTGAGCGTTGATCGCGACCTGGTCGGCTCCGATCAGCGTTGAATAGAAGTTGTTAAAGTTGACGGAACCCCATCCGGTTGCGAAGTCCCAACCGGTGCCGGGGCTTGCGGGCGTGTTATTGAGCGAACCACCGCCTGAACTTGGCAAGTTGCCGATGCTCAGACCGGAGTTGACGTCAAACCACACGTCGGATCGTCCATTCTGCGAATAGATTTTGTCGGCAATACGACCTAAGCGGGCGGTATTTCGCGCGGCAAAGAGTCGCTGCTCGCAGGTGGCCAATCCCGCCGCAAAGGTTGGCGACGAGGCACTGGTTCCGCTTGACTGAATCAGGCTTCCATCGTAATACATGTAATAAGCGAAGGGACTGTTGAATCCGTTGGCACCGGACGCATGAAGGGCAACGTCGGGCACCAATCGCTTGTTGACGATGCTTGCCGATGGAACACCATTGCCGGTTTGCCAGCTTGGTCGAACGTTAAATGCAGAGGCACTGGCACCCGCGCCTGTACACCAGCCGCCGCCACCGGCGTTGCCACCTGAGTTACCCCAAGAGGTTTCGCTCGTGCGATTTCCGGCTGCGTCGGTCGTTGCGATCGTGCCGCCGACCATGAGGACTTCAGGGTCGTAGTCTGGGTACTCGTAGGGAGCGAGCGCCGTGCCATCGTCACCCGATGCCGCCATGTAAGTAATGCCGGTCGCGGTCATCGAAAGGTGCTGGGTATGCGCCGCAGCCGCCGTCGCGGCGGGAATATTCCATCCGTAGCTTTCCGAGATCACATCGGCCGTGTTGGCCGACGCTTCGGTCGAAAGAACGGTCGTAAGGTTCGCACCGGTTCCGTCGTAAATGATGATCTTGGCGAGGGGTGCGACGGCCAACACCATTTGAAAGTCGAGGTCTCCCTCTCCCGCCGCCGGGCCACTTTGGCTGCCCGTACCGACGGCGACCACGCTGACGTTGGACATGGCTCCTCCGGAAGGAACCGGCAGATTGTAGTTCGAAATGAAGAGATTGCCATTGCTCAGCTTAAATCCATCCCAGTTCGAAATGCCGACGGTTCGGCCCGCTCCGGTCCATCCTGCGGAGTACATCGGCGCGAGGCCATAAAGGGTTCGCGTCATAGAAGGGGTGAGCGAGGTGCCGCGTGGTTTGGGTCGTGAATACGTTTCGACACCGTCGATACTTTGAATCTTGTTGACCAGCGCCGTCGGAACATTGAGTGGCGTGATGTTTGCGCGGTAAGCAACGCTTCCCGACTCGTCCGTAACTTGAAAATTGCCGATCTTCGTGGCAAAAAGGGCTTCGATTTGGGCTTGGGTTCCCGTTGCCGCAACTGTGAAGTTATTTTTGCCAACATGGGTGACGGTCAAACCGCCCTTTGTCAAAAAGTCTTTCACGGCGGCAATGTCCGTGAGCGAAGCTCCGTAACGACTTCCGACTTCTTCGGGAGAAATAAAGTGGCGGTACATCGCGGACTTAGGATCACTCACCGCGTCGGCGAATGCTTGAAGTCCGGTCGGATCTTGTGGCTTGAGTGTGATGGCAACTTCGATTCTATTGGTAGCCGAAGTCGTCGATGACAGGGCAAAGGTCGGCATGCTCTTGGCAACGACCGGGAGAACGGTATTTGGCATCGGCGCAAGCTTCAATGTGCTTTGCGGTCCAGCTTGAGCTGCAGCCACAATCGCTAATGCCCCAAAAAGGGTGAGAGAGGTCTTAAAAGAAATCGGTCTGATCATACAGCACCACAATGTTTCGTACTCGTTAAGTTTAACAGCGTGATTGTTACTTTGGTACGAATAGCAAGGTTATTAGGTTTAAAGAGATGATTTCAAGACGAAATTAGGACTTTTTCATAGGGATTCTCAATGAAGGTTGGCTGGTAAACTAAGCGAATGCTCTCGATGGAACAGCATGAAGCGCTGTCTAAGGCACGTCCGCGCCTAGACGCTATCCGAGGTCATCTTTGACCTACCTAGCCTTCAGAAGCAAATAAACGAACTCGAAAGCCAGTCCTCACGACAAGATTTCTGGGACGACCCAAGTGCTGCGAACAAAATCCTCCAGCGTCTCAGTCGCCTCAAAGACATTCTTAATCCGTTTGCGGAACTTGATAAGACGGAACGTGATGTGGCTGAGCTATACGAAATGCTCCAATTGGAGCCAGACGATGCCTTGGAAAAAGAGGCAGACTCCCTTGCAATCGAATTTCTTGAGAATCTCGACCAATACGAGTTGCGAACGCTGCTCAATGGCGAACACGATTCACGAAATGCTCTGCTTGAAGTGAACGCCGGAGCCGGAGGTAGCGAAGCGTGCGATTGGGCCTCAATGCTTCAGCGCATGTACGCCCGCTGGGCGGAAAAGAAAGGTTTCAAGTGTGAGATCATCAGTGAAACGCCCGGCGATGTCGTTGGCTATCGCTCGGTTCAGATGATGATTACCGGGCCCAATGCTTACGGTTTTTTGCGTTCAGAACATGGAGTCCACCGTTTGGTTCGCATTTCACCTTTCGATGCGGCGGCACGTCGGCATACGTCGTTTGCCAAGGTTGAAGTGCTTCCGGAAATCGAAGAATCAGAAGTTCAGATCAACCCCGACGATCTAAAAGTCGAGACTCTTCGAGCCGGTGGCGCGGGTGGTCAGCACGTCAACAAAACCGAATCGGCAGTTCGAATCACACACATTCCCACGGGAATCGTTGTAGCATGTCAGAACGAGAGGAGCCAGCACAAGAACCGCGCAAGCGCAATGTCGGTCCTTCTCGCGCGTCTGATGGAATTAGAAAAAGCGCAATCGAAAGACCGCATCAACGAACTCAAAGGCGATGGCGGCCCCGCAGCATGGGGACGTCAAATTCGAAGCTACGTGATGCAACCTTATACGATGGTGAAAGATCACCGGCTCGGATATGAAACCGGCAACGTAACTGGGGTCCTCGATGGAGATATCGATGGCTTCATCGAGGCTTATCTGAAACAAAAACCGTCGGAAGACGCCTATATAGAGTAAACCCATGATCCTCCCTGCACTCGTTCTGTCATTGATCGCTCAAACCCAAGAAAAGGCTCCTGACCTTTCGATCCCTGCCGGAACGTCTAGCGAGTTGCATCACTCCATCATTGACGTTGAGAATGCGTTGGCCGCCAAGGACTTTGCGACGGCCAAAGCAAAGAGCAAGATTTTTCCGAAAAGCAAAGTGACTTATCGGTTAAATACCAAGAACTTGAACTCAAGTCAAATTCAAGAATTCTCGTACACGATTGAAACGGCCGCGAAGGCCTGGCAGCGAGCGACCGTTAAGGAGGTCAGTTTTGAAAAAGTCGATTCGCCAAACGCGGACATCGTGTTCAGCTTTGAACCGAAATTATCCGTTTTGCCCGATACCAAAGAACTTGCCGGAGCGACTTGGTTTATTGCCACCGAGCCCGTTTCGCCCAATATCGAAGTTGTGATCGGACTCAAACGCGGAACGAAGCTGGAAGATACGGTCGCTCGCGAGGTTTTTAACGAGAGCCAATTTACATTTGGCCGCTATCTTGGCCTCGCCCCCAATCCGATCTTTGGGTCGGCAATGGGACGCGTGGAAGGCAAAATGCCCTTTGCGACCGAGATTGCCGCGCCTGAAGTAGTCGCCGTTCGAAAAATCCAAAAGCTGACGGCAACCTTACAAAAGATGGCAGAAGATGCGCAAACCGTCGAAGTCGTTCAGCCCTCGATTCACCTCGAAAAGGAGACGATGGAATTCGACCCCCAATTCCAGGGAGACAACGGCAAGGCTCAAATCGTGGTGACGAACACGGGCACCGCACCGCTTGAGGTTTCGGCTCGTGGCGATTGCGGATGCATCAACGGCACGATCGACGAAAGGATTGGGCCAGGCAAATCTGCCTTTCTGACGGGCGTTTTCGATACGAGCGAATTGTCAGGCGAGGTCCACCATAACCTTGTGCTTCGAACGAACGACGCCGATCGACCCGTCATCATCATCCCGGTAAGCATCAAAGTAAACCCCCGGGCAGAGTTCGTCTTTACCGACTCGAATACGATGTTTCTCGATGGTGCCAATAGGAAGTTCGCCTTCTATATCAATTCGGCTGAAAAAAATGTGTTTAAGGTCGAGAATGCAACTATCGTTGGCGCCCCATTGGGCGTCACCGTCGATCCGTTCGACGGCGAGGTTTCTAATTACACCAAGCCCGGAACAAAGCAGCAAATTCATGGCTATAAAGTGACGGTCGATGGTTCGAAATATCCGGCAGAAGCTCTCTTTGGCCGGGTGATGGCGCAACTTTATCTTAAGACCGACAATCCGAAGATTCCACTTGCACGTGGCACGTTCTTCCTTCAACGCGGAATTGTAAGCCTTCCCGAAACGCTCTATTTGGGTTCGCCGCAGGGAATTACCGATGCGACGATCAGCATTCTGCGACCTGGCCGCCCTTTCGCGATTAAGAAGGTTTCATCAACGAACAAGAGTTTGAGCTTTGAGGTAATTAAGCACCCAATCGTGACGGGAGATTACACGATTAAGGTGGTCTACGATGGCAAGATGCCTGGAAACCGATTCAGAGCGGAAATCCTCGTCGAAACCGACGATCCTAAACAGCCCACGATTCGCATCCCAGTTCAAACCAACGGAGCATGAAGCCTTTTCTACCTTTAGCCGGATTGCTGTTGATTGGAGCCGGCTTGGTAGATGGTGCGCCTGATGAAGTGACCGTGATCATTTCGGGCGGGGCGAGGGGACACCTGTCGCCCTGTGGCTGCACAAAGCCGATGACGGGTGGATTTAAACGGTTGGCCACCGTTGTCCGCCAATATAAAGCCCATGGCGATGTGGTCTGGCTGGATACCGGGGACATTATCGACAATCCTGGGCGACAATCTCAACTGAAAGTCGAGACGTATGCGGAACTGATGAACGATCTGGGCATCGACGCCGTCGCATACACGAATCAGGATCGCGCCCAAGGGATTGGGCTCTTGACGGCGGGGACTTCACTATCGCGCAAAAAATGGCTTTCGGCTTCACCCGACAACCCAGACTATACGATCGAAAAAGAATCGCTCGGTGGGCTATCGGTGACGGTCGCGGATGCAAACGCAGTTTCATTTGGAACTGAGAAAGCTTCCGATATTTTGATTTTTGATGGTCCGCAAAGCCAGGCCAAGCAATCACAGAAAGAGCACCAAATTCGTGTTTGCGCGTCGGACGGCATTCCCACAGTAAACGGAACAGATCTTTCGCCTGGCTCAAACTTACGTGGGATTGTCGTCGCAACATTCCGGGGAGGACGCTTCGTGTCGGCCAAGACGATCATGCTTGAGCCGAGCGTGGTCGATGATCCAAAGGCTGACTCCATCTATCGTTACTATTTGAAGCGCGTGACGCAAGAAAAGTTGATCGACAAGGTTCCCCGAGAATCGACGGACGATTATGCCGGCTCGAAAAACTGTCGATCATGTCACGGAAAGATTTACGACCAATATCTCAAAACTCGTCATGCGGGGGCCTATCAAAGCCTCGTTCATGAGGGGCATCAGGCTGATCCTGATTGTGTTGGCTGTCACGTCGTCGGACTCAATTCGGTGAAGGGATTTTGGTTTGACAAGACTCCGACGCTTGCCCAAGTCGGCTGTGAATCGTGCCACGGGGCGGGAAGAGCCCATGCGCGAAATCCGAAGCTCTTTCATTTGCCAAAGGTCGAACCCAATAAATGTCTTTCGTGTCACACACCGAGTAACAGCCCAACGTTCGATTTTGCAAGCTATTGGAGAAAGATTAAGCATTAGATTTCCCCATCGAAATGTGAACAAAAAGTAAAAGTCAAAGAAAATCGACGAAAATCGAAGCATAGACGAGCATTGGAACCGTAATCCTGCCAAAATCTTGCCCTTGACCCCAGGCCCAACAGCATTCACAATATTCCAGCTATACCGAGAAACTATCAGGTCTCTCGATTGCGTTTTCTGTGTCGGTGGAGGATGGTCATTCATAACTTACAAGAACCTGTAAGTCAGGCGAAACTGTCGTCGCTGGTCTTGCCCGTGGGAGACAGCGGCTTTCGCACTGTGGCGCCCCTCCACAGCAATGTCCGGGCGATTGAAGCATCGTTGCTATTCGCCACGCAGCATCAATCTTTCGTTGCTTTATCGGGGCCGTCGGGTTGCGGAAAAAGCCTCCTCTTGGCTGCAGCACACGCTTATGTCGAACGCCATGGAGACTCGGGCGTCGAATATATGTCCGCCGAGCAATTTCTCAAACTCGAAGGACGAATCGGGCTCGAAAAGGTGCTTATTCTCGACGATTGCCAAGATGTTTTTGGTAAACCGAAGCAGTGCCTTCGTCTTCGACTCGCCCTTGATCGCCGAGTTCGAGGCAATCGTCCGACCCTCGTTGCCTTTTCAAGTCCGGGCAAGGATCGCCGAATCCAAGGATTGTTGCCCGCGCCACGCAAATGGTGTCTTGAAACGATTTCGGAGCCGGGATTAAATGATCGAGTGGCGCTGGTCCAACACCTCGCCAAAGTCGAGCGACTCAATTTGGCGCCAACTTTTGCTCGGATCCTTGGCGCGAAACTCTTCGGAAACGGACGTGTGATTGCGGGTGCTCTGCGTCGGTTAAAGCTTGAGAAGAGTGATTGGACCGATTCGCACCAAATCCTACGCGGCTGCGGCTTACTCGATCCTTACTTTGCGGACAATTCGCATTGGGATCTGAGGCATCGGATTTTGAGGGCCTCGCAGGATGCCGCGAATCGAGAGCCGAAGGTCGATGGAATTGAGCTTGCATGCTATCTCATGATTGATGTTGCGGGACTTTGTGAAGCGTCGGTGGCCAATTATCTTGGGGCCGATCCCGGTCAATGCTATCAGAATGCTCGTAAAATCGCTCGTCTCGTGAGATGTGATGCGTCCGTCGCACGTCTATCTAACCAGTGTACGGAGTCAATTTTAACTCGTTTGAGTTAGGAAACTGGTAATCCTACAGGGATATGTATGGGTTCAACACCGATACAATAAGACTCGGACACCCGCGCCCGCCAATATGTACACCCTAGAGTCCCTTCCACTGATCCATGTGTGGTTAGACGCAGAACAGCTTGCGTCAACTGCACAGATTTTGATGGATGGCTATAAGCTGCCGGCAATCGGGGTTGTCGATGCGAACCACCAGATTCTGGGCTGGGTGACGCCTCTGCAATTGGTCGGATCAAAACCGGATGCCAAACTCGGCGACATCATGGTTCCGGTGCCAACGGTACTGAACTCGAACCTGACCGTTCGCGAAGCCGCGGGCGAGTTGCTGAAATACGAGTGCGACTTCTTGCCGGTCCAACAGAACGGGCGATATGAGGCGGTGGTTACCGCACGAGGATTGCTTGGCAAACTGCGTGAGTCGTTCGATCCGATGACCGATCTTCCGTGGAGCGATGCTCTTCGCGAGTGGGGTACTTCGAAGCTCCAGCAAAATGTTGAAATCGCGATCCTCTTTATTGACCTTAATCACTTTGGGCAGTTTAACAAGCAGTACGGCCACGTGATAGGTGATCGGGTAATTCAGAAAGTCGCGAGTCACCTTAAATCGAAGGTCGATCCGAGTCAAGACATCCTCGTTCGCTATGGTGGCGACGAGTTTGCGGTGGGCACCGTTCGACATCGAGACGATGCCGAAACCTTGATGACGTCGATGCTCGGCGACGGTGAAGGCTTAATGGTCGATGGGATCGACACGCCGGTCACGTTCACCATTGGAATTTATGGCGGATTGCGAACCAAGGCGCGCAATAACGTTCACGGACCCTCAAACCTCGATAACCTCGTGAATCTCGCCAGTAAGGACTGTTTGGCGCGCAAGGCTGGTTACAATCATGCGGTCGTCGAGTCTGAGCCTGAACGCGAGGTTGTTTCAACCCAAAACGAGAAGGCCTCCGAACCGGACGCCGAAGCGATTACATTCCAACCGTCGGTATCTGAAGTTCCCACGGTAGAGGTCGATACTCCTGAAGCAGTGCCTGTCGAGCCTCAAGCTCCCGAGGTTGCAGGTGAAACTTCTGATTCCGTGACCGCTCCGGTTGCCGAAGTTGAAAATACTGCTGCCCCCGCTGGAGGCGATTCGCAAACCGTCATCGAAACCATTCAGGCGGACGATGAACCGGGAAGCCTGACCTACGTTGTTATCAAATCTTCTGGACGCCTTGCCGTTGGAGTCTCACCCAAGATGGGCCATTCTCGTTCGGAGTCGATCGCGATCGCAACCGGAAAAGCCCTCGAGAAGGCATTCGCCGATTCTCGGGTGACCATCGATTCGATCAATGTCGAACGCGCAGGATCGACGGAATTGGTGACCGCTCGGGTCCGCGCCGTGCGCGACGGAATGGAGCGCGACGTGACGGCTCAAGCCGAAGCGAATGGCGATCTTGATGAGACTATCGGGCTCGTCGTTATTTCCGCATTTTTGGCGGAATAGCCTCAAATAAATCGCCGATTTGGACGTAGTATGATTCATGCCCCCGCGTGAGTCCCTGGACATGCTCGATGTGATCGAGCAGCAAGTTCCTGCCGACCAACCCCGACTGAAAACGTATCTCGGCGCTCTCCGCGAAACCCTCGAAGCTGAGGAGCGCGATCTCGAAGAAAGGCGCGAAGAACTCGCGCAATACAAGGAAGCTTACGAAAAGCTCACCCAACCCGCCAACCGAATCGGCGTCTTCCTCAAATGGACCGAAACGGATACTGGAAAACTGCCGCTCATCTTACTTGGCGATTCCGAATACATCGTTACGTGTGACCCCACGATCAAGGAAGACTTGCTCTCGCTTGGTACCCGTGTGAGGCTGAACGAAGGCTACGCTATTGTCGGCTTGGCCCCTGTTACCGAACAAGGCCCCATCGTTCGTATCGCCGAACTGCTCGAAGATGGACGCCTCCGAATTGGTGGCGACTCACCCGGCGTCGATCAACGCCTGATCTTTCGAAGTGAAAGTTTGGCCGATGTGAAGATTCATGCCGGTGATGAAGTTCGACTCGACACGACCGGACGCGTCGCCGTCGAGCACTTTGCCAAGCAGGAGAACCGTGATCTCTTTATGGAAAAGGTCCCCGATATTTCGTGGGATCAGGTTGGTGGCCAGCCCGACGCCATTCGCCTTATCCGCGAGACCATCGAACAGCCGTTGATGCACCCCGAAGTGTACGAGCAGTATGGCAAGAAAACGGTCAAGGGAATCTTGCTTTACGGCCCTCCCGGCTGCGGAAAGACGCTGCTTGGCAAGGCAACGGCCCGCACGTTGGCTAAAGAGTACAGCGAGCGACAAGGTAAGGAAGTGAAGGAATACTTCATGGCGATTTCGGGTCCAAAGATTCTGAACATGTGGGTCGGCGAAACCGAGCGCATGGTACGCGAAATCTTTCGAACTGCCCGTGAAAAAGCGAAGGACGGTTACCTTGTTTTCATCTTTATGGACGAAGCCGAGTCGCTGCTCCGAACGCGGTCGAGCGGTCGCTATTTCAGCATGAGCAATACGGTCGTTCCACAGTTCTGCGCCGAGCTTGATGGGCTCGAATCGCTCGAAAACGTCGTCTTAATGCTCACCTCCAACCGGCCCGACTACATCGACCCGGCTGTCTTGCGGCCCGGACGAATCGACCGTAAAGTGAAGGTCGTACGCCCGGATAAGGACGCTTCGCGGCAGATTCTAAATATCTATCTCTCACAGAATCTTCCTCTCGACCCCGATGTTGTCGCGAAACACGATGGAGAGACGGCCTGCGCTCAACGCGAACTCGTCGAAGGCGTGCTGGACTCCCTTTGGTCGAAGCGACCAGCCAACGAGTTTCTTGAGATTTCCCTGCGCAGCGGGAAGTCGGAAACGCTCTACCGAGGCGATCTCGTTTCGGGAGCCATCCTGGAGAGCATCGTGGATCGGGCCAAAGAGACGGCTATTCGACGCACTCTGGCAAATCCGAAGACTCCAACGGGTATTACGCTGGAAGACCTGACCGAGGCACTGGATCAAGAGTTTAAGGAGAATGAGATCTTTCCAAAGAGTGATTCGATGGAAGATTGGCTCCAATTGCTCGATATCTCGCCGGACAACGTGGTGAGCGTTCGTCCGATTGGGCGTAATAAGGGTCGCCAGTACTTCGAAAAGTCGATCGTTTAGTGAATAAGACCTCACCAAGTTTTTGGTGAGGTCAAGATTATGCCGGGCGGATCAAGATTGGCCGTGGCGGAATCGGGGCCGTTTGAATCTGAATCGCATGAGCTAGCCTGACGAGAGCGGCGTCCGCAAGTTCCTGGGTTGCCGCATGCACCGTCGCGAGGCGATGGTTCTCGCTGATCAAATCGCCAACTTTCACGTGGATTTCGAGACCCGCCGCAAGGTCGATTTCATCGTCTTTGGTTTTGCGACCCGCTCCAAGATCAAGGGCGATTTCGCCAATGGTATGCGCATCGACTTTACCAACGCATCCGGCTTGTTTCGAAAAGAAGTCAACTTGAATCGGGGCCTGGGCGAGCCAAGAGGTGTCGCTAAAATCGACCGTTGCCCCCTGTGCCTTGATCCATTGGTTTGCCTTGTCGAGCGCTCGTCCACTTTGGAGGGTGTCTTCGATTCGGGCCAACGCTTCACCGGCATTGGGAGCGACGCCACTCACACGAAGCGCAATGGCTCCGTAGTAGCGACATAACTCGCGGAATCGTCGCGTATTTCCGGCCAATTCTTCTTCCGGTTTCGAAAGGACCTCGATTGCCTCACGTACTTCCAGTGCGTTACCCACGCAGGATCCCAAAGGCTGATCCATATCGGAAATGGCGGCGAAGACTTTGAGCCCCGCCTGTTTGCCCACGGCTACGAGGGCGTCGGCGAGCTTTTCGGCGTGCTCGCGCGTTGGATTGAATGAGCCCGAACCGCACTTGACATCCAGAATGATTGTTTCGGCTCCACCGGCGATCTTCTTGGAAAGGATCGAACTGACAATGAGCGGCAGCGACGAGACGGTTTCGGTCACATCGCGAAGGGCGTAAAGGGCTTTATCAGCGGGCGCGAGTTCGGAAGTTTGTCCTGCCAAAGCGATCCCAATTTTCTTGGCCTGGGAGATCATCTTTTTGGGCGTCAAATCGCTCGAAAAGCCAGGAATCGCATGAAGCTTGTCAATGGTGCCGCCAGTAATGCCAAGCCCGCGTCCGCTCATCTTGACCACGCTGAGCCCGCAAGCGGCGAGGATTGGGCCCAGCACAAGGGTCGTCTTATCGCCAACGCCACCCGTGCTGTGTTTATCAACCCACGGCTTTGGAACTCCTGACAGGTCGAGTCGATCTCCGCTGTCGGCCATCGCGATCGTTAAATCGGCGGTTTCTTGATCGGTGAGGGGCTTAAGGTAAGCCGCCATCAACCAAGCGGAAAGTTGGTAGTCCGGAATTTCGCCCTTAGCCGCTCCGTTGGCGAGGAAAGTCAGTTCCTCTTTTGAGTGCGTCATCCCTTCGCGACGCTTGGCGATAATGGTGCGAAAATCCATTGTTATTGTTACGGTCGTGCTTTCGTTTCGGTTTTGTGGCTAGGTGAAATGGTAAGGGCCGCGAAAGACTCCTGCTTCCGTAATGATAGCCGTTATCAGTTCGCCAGCGGTGACGTCGAAGCCTGGGTTGTAGGTTGGACAGTTATCGGGCGCAACCTGAATTCCCTCGATATGCGTGATTTCTTCCGAGCTTCGCTCTTCGATGGGGATTTGGGACCCATCGGTGAGGCTGGGGTCAAAGGTTGAGCTTGGAGCGGCGATGAAGAATGGAATTCCGTGATGTTTGGCAAGCACGGCAAGCATGTAGGTTCCGATCTTGTTTGCGGTATCGCCGTTTGACGCAATCCGGTCGGCCCCTGCGATCACGCAATCCACTTTTCCGTCACGCATCAGAGTTGCAGCCATGCCATCGCTGATGGAGTGGAATGGGATTTGGTCGTGAAGCAATTCGAATGCGGTCAGGCGGAGTCCTTGCTGACGTGGTCGGGTTTCGCAGGACCAAACGTGGATGCCTTTCCCTTCCTGATGAGCGCTCCGGATCACGCCCAATGCTGTTCCATGACCGGCGGTTGCCAGCGCACCCGTATTGCAAATCGTCATGACATTCCAACCCTTTTCGATGAGTTCGGCTCCGTGGCGGCCAATGGAGAGATTCATCGCCAAATCCTCTTGTTCGATTTTTTTCGCTTCGTCAAGAATGGTTGGAAAGTCTTCCGTCTTCAGGTCCCGAATTCGATCAAGCGCCCAAAAAAGGTTCACGGCCGTAGGTCGCGAGGCGCGCAACACCTGATCGGCCTCGTGGAGATCCTCACCGTTCTTGGCGGCAAGCGCCATACCGTAGGCGGCGGCGATGCCAATCGCAGGGGCACCGCGAACGACCATTTCTTTGATGCCTTTTGCGACGTCGTTTGCTGAATCATATGCAATCCACTCGACGCGAGTCGGGAGAATACGTTGGTCAAGCATTTCGAGTCGGTTATCGACCCATCGAAGTGGTGTCAGCACCCCTTGAAGGTACCCCTAAACATGCTTTCCTGGCTTAAACCAAGAAGCGTCTGCGGGTTTCTTCCCAGGTTTGGATGCCGCTGGTGGCGTCGGCGGCTTCGACACAACAAGCCCCCACGGCGCAACCCGCTTTGAGGCATTCCTGGAACGACATCCCTATTGATCGGACAAAAAGAAACCCGGCAATGGTCGCATCGCCTGAGCCAGTAGTGCCGACCATTTCGACGGGAAAACAAGGTTGAAAGAAGGAACCTTCAGGCCCCGACCCGTACAAACCGTTGCTCCCTCGCTTGATGACGACCGTTGGACTGCCCATCTGATGACAAATTTCGGCGAGGGCCTCGACGGGTTTGTCGGGCTCATCGAGCATGAACCGCAGTTCATCTTCACTGGGTGTAAAAATGTCGACGTAAGGCAAGACTCGTTCTAACAAGCGACGCCATGGAACCCGGCCTTGTTTGGACGCAGGATCAGGCAAGCTCATATCGAGCGATGTCGTTAAGCCGAAGCTTTTTGCGCGATCAAAGAGGTTGACCAACTCGGCTCCATCGTTGGCCGACATTGCCGCCATCAGCGGGGGATAGCCAAAATGGAGGTGCTGAGCACTTTCGAATACGTCATTGGGTACATCTTGGGATGTGAACGTGTCATTGCAGCCTGGGCAATGCAGGAACATTCGGTCCTGCCCCGGCGGATTGATAACGACGGTATACGAAGTATCGCCTTGTGGATCAATCTGGGTAGATTCGTCCACACCTCTGGCTTTCAGCAGATTTCGGACGATCTCGCCAAAAGGATCGGGGCCGACTTTGCCGACGAGTCGAACGGGTGCGCCGAGCCTGTGGAGCGAAATACCAACGTTGGAAACGGCTCCGCCCGTCGAGAGGATCGCCTTTCCCGACTCGATCAGCACCCCGGGATGCAGCACGGTGTCACTGGTGAGGGTGGGGATGATATCGAGGCAAAGGTGTCCGGCGACGACGATCATGGCAAGGGAACGACTTGAGTCGTTTGGTGTGAGGCGAGGGCGGCCGTGAACAGTTGATGGCTCCCAAGAGCTTCTTCGGGGGTGGCGGTTTGGAACCTTGGTGTGTTCCCAGCTAATTCGTCAACAAAAGCGGCCCACATTTGGAGGATGGCATCAGGGAAGCCAAACTCAAAGATCCCGCCAGTGATGGTCGGGTAAGCGCTGGAGTAGCCAAGGTCTTCTTCTTGCCACCGCTGGGGCTGACCGGGTTGGTACGGCATGGTGCGAAGCGCCTTGGGTTGGTGGGTGGAAAATTCAGCGCTGTTCTGGGTGCCGGTAATCCGCAGATACCACGTGTTTGTATCTCCTGGAGAAATTCGTTTCGTCTCTAGGATCATCGGGAAACCCTGGGATGTATCGCATGTGAGAATTGCGTTATCCCACGTCTCACAGGGGGCCATTCCCCCGCGCCCGTCGGGTCGTTCCTCGACAATTTTGGAGAGGTAGGCGCGGACATTCGTCGGTTGAAAGCCAAATCGAAGGGGGAGGTGGAGCACATGCAGACCGAGGTCACCCATGCAGCCATATTCACCGCACGTGGCGACGCGGCGCTTCCAGTTGATCGGCTTTTGCGGGTCGAGGTCGGAACTGTGACAGAACCCAGCCCGGACTTCGATAATCTTTCCGAAGGCATTTTGCGTTACCATTTCGGCAATCCGTTGGGCACCGGGGAAGAACGGGAATTCGCTGGAGCACCGCACGATAACCTCGGGATGGGTGTGGATGCATTTCATGATCGCCTCAGCGGCGGTTAGGTCGATCCCGAAAGGTTTTTCGGCGAAAAGGTGCTTGCCTGCCCGGATCGCGTCCGTGTAAATCGATTCGTGAAGATTGTGGGGAACGGCGACATAAACCGCATCGACATCTTCACGACTGAGAAGTTCGCGATAGTCGGTGGTTTGGACAGGTGTCTCAAACCATTCCATCGCAGCGGCGTTGACGTCTGAAACGGCGACGATCTCGGGCCGCGCATCCATCGTGAGAAGGTGTTTCCAGCGCGCAGCCGCACTGGCAAATTCGCGCCCCATGAGCCCACAGCCAATGATGCCAAATCGGATCGTTTTCATGCTAAGAATCCCATGGCGGTTTCGGGCGAAGCCCCATCATGGACGATGCTCATTAACGCCTTGGTCATGCCTGCCGGGTTGGCGTGCTGAATGACATTTCGTCCGTAAACGATGCCCTTGGCGCCTTGTTGCATAAGACCATGCGTTCGTCGAAGGATTTCTTCGTCGGGAACGCTTCCGCCGCCTCGGACCAGAACGGGAATCTTGCCCGCAACCTGGATGACGCGATGGTATTCGGAAATGTCGTCGCTGGGATCGGCCTTGATGATGTCGGCCCCAAGTTCGACGGCCTGGCGTACGAGCGGAAGAATTTTGTCGATGTCGCCGTCGACCATGTAGCCTCCAGCTTTCTCGTTGGATTGCATCACCAGTGGCTCAATCATGAGGGGCATCCCATATCGTTGGCACTGGGGCTTGAGCCGACAGATATTGGCGACGCAATCCTCATGAAGCTCGGGCTGATCGGGCAGGAGCAGGAGATTGACGACGACACACGCCGCGTCGAGAACGACTGCCTGTTCCACCGCATCTTCGATCATGCGACTAAAGAGTTTGCGGGGAAGCGACTTTCCGTAGACGTTGGCGACATCCGTTCGAAGGACGAGGGCGGGTTTGGCACCAGGAATCGATTGGAGGATGGGAGCGGTTCCGGGAGGGAGTTGGATGGCGTCGGGTCCAGCTTGAACCACGGTTTGGACGGCCGCACTGAGGTCTTCGATGCTATTGAGAAACGATCGTTCGTTGAAGAACCCGTGATCGATGGCAACATCGAAGCATTTGCCGTCAGTGGCAAAAAGTCGGTTAAATCGAGCATGGGAATCCATCGTTTGCGACAGGTTACCAGCGGATTTGTTGACCGGGATTAGGTTTTGGGGATGAGATCCTTATGCTTCTGAAATTCGTTCTTTGCGGTTTCGAGATAGCTGTTGACGGCGGCAATGCTCTTTTGGGTTCGCACCGCTTGATCGGAAACCGTGTCGTAGGCATCGCGAACAGATCTCACCCATGCCTCGAACTGCTTGCGATTGAGGCGGCTCACGTCGATCTTCTTGACGCCCTGCAATCTATCTTCGGCGGTCGCAATCCAATGAGAACCGACTTCCGAGTGAAAGTCGCCAGCCTTTTGTTTTGCAAACGTGACCTGTCGTTCCATCACTTTCTTGGCGTTGGGCGGAGCAAACCAAATACCCAATCCTGCACCGATGGCAAGAAGAAGACTAGACCGAACGAGACCTTTTAACATTCAAAAACCTCAAGTACTTTGTGATGTTTGGCGGGTTTTTGAAAAACTAGAGGGGGGAATTCTCGTTTCGGCTCCCATTCTCGTTGGCCGAAGTCTCAACACAAACAGGAGCAATAAGACGATGGCCGGTTGCAAAACGATTCAATGTTTGGCCATAATATAGGTTCTGCCGGGTGCGTGCCCGCTTTTGAAGCCGCACCGCGTTGAGGTTTGTCCCATGGCGAAGAAAAAAGGCGAAATCAGAGAAATTATCCGACTCGTATGTACCGAGGATGGGAAAAGCTATTACACGACCACCAAGAACAAGCGAAACACTCCAGATCGACTTGAGCTTATGAAGTTTAACTCGAACCTGCGCAAGTATACGCTGCACCGCGAGAAGAAGTAAAAGAGGAATTTAAGACATGCCAAATCCTAAGCGACGATTTAGCCACCAGCGAACTGCTCTTCGACGAACGAATTATACGGCCGAACTGCCTGAGATCACTGCAACCAAGCAGGTCGATGGCGAACCGTTCCGCAAGAATCACAACGCCAGCCCAGAAGGCTACTACAAGGGCCGCCGACTTCCTGGCTTTAAGGACTAAGACTCCTTTAACCTCAACGAATGCCGTCTTCCTCGGGGAAGGCGGCATTTTTTGTTGCCAACATGAAAACGCTGTAAACTAGTTTGATGCGTCCGTTCTGGAAATTCGCGAAACCTCACGGGGCCGGTTACGGAATCGCAAAGAACTATTACCTTTCGGTCCTTGGCAGTACGGCGATCATGCCGCCCATTTCCTCCATCATCAATCCGAAAGGACAAAATGGGGCCTTAGAGGGCTTCGGAGTTCCGTTGGTTGCGGGCAAAGATAAAGCATTGCTCGATTCGCCCATGACTCGAGGAACCTATGCGCTAGCGACCAAAGACCGCAAGACAGTTGTTCGACTGACAGCGATGTCTGCCGAAGACGCTGGTTTCTCGCCTGATGCGATTGCTAAAAGCTCGTTGGCCTCCCGCCTTTCGCCTGAATTGCTCACTCGTCTCCGCTCAACCTGGCATCTCATGCAATTGAGTTTTGAGAGTCATGACCCCGACGTCTATCCTTCGCTTGACTTCCTGCTGGGAATCGCGACGAGATTGGCTACGTTGACCAATGCCGTCGTCGCAGATCCAATCGCAGAGCGGTACCTTTTGCCGGACGAACTCTTTGTCATCCCTCGCGCCGATCCCAAGGTCGATGCCCGGGAGCATGTGTATGTTCACCAGCGCCCGGAAGGGGTGGCTTGGCATCTCTATACAAAGGGCCTTTCCAAGTTCGTTCAGCCAGAGCTCGAACTCTATGGCGTCGAACCGGGGGACCGTGACGAAGCCGCCAGGTTTCTGATGTCGGCTTCACAAGGCGTGCTCTTGGGTTTTCTTATTCAAAATGGATCAACGATCGGTCCGTTCGAGGCTCGAGCTGGGGGAACGAATCAAGCTCTTTGGAGTGGTTTGCCCGTCCTCGAACTGCTGCCGCCGACGGGTCGGAAAGTTGGCGATCTCCTCCGCGAAACTGAGTTTTAGCCGCTTCCGGGGGATCGTCTTTCCCGTTCGTTTGAGTTCACCAGGTATCCTTATGGGGTATGAAACTCCGCGAAGGGGATCGGGTTCGGATTGTAGCCCGCGAAGTCACCGAAGAAGATAAGAAGACCAACCGTTATTATTCGCACATGGGTGGTCTGACGGGTGCGGTGCAGAATATTTATGGGGAGAATGAAATCGCCGTGCAGGTCGATGTAGAGACCCTGTCCAAGGTTTCGAGAGACGTTCACAAAGAAGCAACGTTGCGGATGCGCAACAAGCTGAACGAGAACCTGAGTGAGATTCAGCGAAAAGAACTCACAAAAGAAGAGCTTGAATTCGACACCCACTTTATGTTGCTGTGCCACTCCGACGATCTGGAGAAACTCTAAATGGCCGCCGATTTCAGCTTTGATATTGTGTCGAAGGTTGATCCGATGGAGATCAAGAACGCCATGGATCAAGCGGACAAAGAACTTGCGAACCGTTACGACTTTAAGGGCAGCAAGGCCGAACTGATCTTCGACGGCAAGCTCGACATCGTGCTGGTGGCCGACGACGAATTTCGAATGGATCAGTTGAAAGATATCGTTTTTAGCAAGATGCTCAAGCGGGGCGTTGATGCCCGACAAATTTCTTGGGGCAAGGTCGAAGAGTCGGGCCAGATGACCGTTCGTTGCAAACTCGAATTGAAACAAGGGATCGCGCAAGACAAAGCGAAGGCGCTCACCAAGCAAATTCGCGACAAAGGATTGAAAGTGAATGCGCAAATTCAGGGTGAAGAAGTCCGCGTCTCGGGCAAAAGCAAAGACGATCTGCAAAAGACCATTCAATTTGTCAAATCGCTTGATCTCGATTATCCGGTCGACTTCATTAATTTCCGCTAATGTCCAAAATCCCCATTCGTCCCAACGTTCTTGATATGACGCCGTATTCACCCGGCAAGCCGATCGACGAGGTTAAGCGCGAACTTGGGCTCGAAAGAGTCATCAAACTCGCGAGCAATGAAAACCCGTTGGGTCCGTCGCCACTCGCCGTCGCGGCAATCAAGGCGGCAGCCGATCAAATTCACCTGTATCCGGATGGGGCTTCCTTTTCGCTGCGCGATGCATTATCGAAGCATTACGATCTGCCGCTCAAGCAAATTATCGTTGGGAATGGCAGCGATGAATTGATCCATCTCCTCGGTCAGCTTTTTCTGGGTTGGCCGGATGACGAAGTGATCGTAGGATATCCGTCCTTTGTTCGCTATGACGCTGCTGCGGGGTTGGCCGATTGCCGTTTGGTACGAATTCCGCTCACGAGTGATATGCGTCTCGATTTGCAAGCGATGGCCGATGCCGTCAATTCGCACACCAAACTCGTTTTCATTGCGAATCCCAACAACCCCACGGGAACGATTGTGAATGAGCAGGAGGTTCGCCGATTTTTGAATGCGATTCCCGATCACGTGGTGGTTGTGCTCGACGAAGCCTATTTCGAATTTGCCGATGGCGCGGCGGGCTATCCCAACTCACTCGATTTTGTCCGGAGTCATCCGAATGTCGTAGGGATGCGTACCTTCAGTAAGACTTATGGTCTGGCTGGAATCCGCGTTGGCTATGCGTTCGTTTCCGACGAAATTTCAGACGCGATCGATCGCGCACGCGAACCTTTTAACGTGAATTTTATGGGTCAGGTCGCGGCGATTGCGGCCCTCAAGGATGGGGATCACTTGCGACAAACCGTCGAACTCAACCGACGTGGGTTACTTCGCATGGAGGAGGCTTTTGCCGAGCTTGGCGCAAAGCCGTTCAAGAGTTATGCGAATTTCATCATGGCTGACCTGGGGCGTCCAGCTCGTCCGGTTTTTCAGGCCTTGCTTGAAAGAGGCGTTATTACTCGCTCGGGTGATGTATTAGGGATGCCCACATGTCTTCGGGTGAGTGTGGGGACCGATGAAGAGGTGACCATCTTCATCGACGAGCTGACTAAGATCCTTAAAGGTTAAGCCAGCGTCGCAGTTGAACGGCTTTGGGTTCATCGTCGGTAATGACATGCGCCTTCCATCCGGCCGTTTGGGCGGCAAGGACATTCGTCTCGCTGTCATCGAAGAACACAATATCAGCGGAATCCCAGCCTAGATGATCGCAAAATGCGATGTAAATGCGCGGATCGGGTTTGAAGAACCCAAGGTGAAAACTAGCCACCGGATGCTGAATCTTCTCAATGGCTGGGTAGTTTCCAGATTCGGTAAACCAGGCCCAGTGGATCGGGTTATTATTACTGAGCGCCGCGGTGGGGATCCCTGCGGCATTCAGTTCGTCGATCACGGATTCAACACCTTCATACTCATCGCCGATAATACTCTGGTGAAGATGCTTTGCCTCGTCAACGCCACTGAGGCCAAAGGCTTGGGCGACCGCCGTGAGATAAGCCTCTTCCGAAATGTGCCCTCCTTCATACGGAAGGTATTCGGGTAAATCGTAAAGCTTCTTCTCGAGCAACTCGCTGGGCTGGTATTTAAGGCCACTTGCGGCAAGAGCATCCTTCCACCGCATACGGGCCGTTGCGAGGACCTTACCGATATCGAAGACGACTTTCATGGAATGGGGGGATTTTGGTCGGGGCGACACGATTCGAACGTGCGACCTTTTCCACCCCATGGAAACGCGCTACCAAACTGCGCCACGCCCCGACAGAAATAGAATGATACCCAAGGTCGAGGCATCGGCTTCGACCTTGGGGTGAATTTAGCCGCGAGAAGGCGGCGAAAGAACCGGGGTTCGCCCCGTGGTGTTGAAGTAACGGAACGCCAAATCGGCATCCGGCATTGATCGGCCAGCGAGATTGCGTTGATCGAGTTGCTCGGCTTGCTTAAGCGCTGCTCGAGCATCCATGCGATTGGCACTCAAGGCTGCTGCATAGGTGTACCAAGCTGCCGCATAGGTCGGCGCCGCTTTCGTTGCCGCTTCGGCGTAGTTCAGAGCTTCCTTCGACTTATGCTGGTAAATCGCGGAAATCGCGACACCGGCCAGAGCTTGACCACTATTTTCTCGGCATTGCAGAGCCAGGTCATACATGGCCCGGGCGTATTCCAATTGGAAGTCGCGGTCCTTCGTACTGACGCCGGTCATCAGCGACAATGCAATCGCTTCGTTGCCCTGTTCGACATACATGTCGTGATCGATCGCATCGGCTTTGAGAGCCATCTCAAAGTACTTGCGGCCCTTTTCAATGTTCTTAAGACGATTATTCAGCGCTGCGCCGAAGTAATAGGACTCCGATCGGAATTCGTTTTCTTTCAGCAAGGACGAGGCTGCGTCGGCAAGCGATCGCGGCTTGTCGCGCTTGAGTGCGATGTAGGCTTGCGCAGTCTTGAGGCCGAGGCTATCAGGAGCGTTCAAGAGTGCTTCCTTGATCATATCGTCAGCCGTCGAATCACTTCCGTTCTCGGTTGCGATAATGGCGGCCAAGGCGTATCCGTATCCGTCGTACTCACCAAACTTCTTAACGCCTCGCATCAGTTCGTCGGCCTTTGCGATTTGATTCGTCATGACGTAAGCAAATCCGAGTCGGTCGATCAGTTCGTTATTCTTGAAATCACCCTTGAGGGCCGGAGCGACCGCGTCGATGACCAACGAATAGCGGCGGGCCCGGATGGCCGCGTCGAGATATTCCGTGGAGAGCTTGTTGCCACTTAATCGGTCGACCTCTTGGTCGAGCAGCTCGCTGCGATATTTGATGGCTTCGGCGAGACCTTTTCGAATGGAATCGATCACATCGCGTCGGTCATCCGCATTTCGCGAAACGGCGCTGAAAGCCTGAGTGACCTTAAGCGAAATGATGACTTCCTTAGCATCGCGGTTGTTCTTATCAACTTCGAGCGCGTCTTCGGCAAACTTTTGGGCCTTGTCGTAATAACCCTTGGCGAAGTTTGCTCGGGCCAATAGCAGCCGAGCTCCCAACGAATTCTTGTCGGCTTTTTGCGCGATTCGACCTTCGGTGATCGCGTCGTCATACTTGCCGTTTGAGAAATATTCGTTGCCCTTGGTGACGTGGAAGTCAGCTCCCTTGCTGACGCCATTGTCGATCGTCAGGGTGAGCGTCTTTTCAGTATTCTGGCCCTCAGAGGTGAAGGCCTTAAAACGGAGTTTGACATTGCCGTCTTCTTCGGACAATGTGTCAAGTTTAAATTCGTAGGGCGTGCTGCCATCGCTTTCGCGGAGGTCGTCACCGACATAGAATTCGACCGCTTGGATCGGATGATCGGTCTGAACCTGAGCCCGGAATTGAACTTCGCCGGTAAGCACGTCGCCATTTTTGACAAGCGTTTTAGCTCCACCGACAACCTTGTACACATCCATCGACAAGGCTTTATGATGGGAAGCGCCATGCATGGCCATAAAAGCAGTGAGAAGAGAAAGAGCGTTCATAAGAGCGTCCGTTAACGGTTAGTATGACGGATTTGTCAGTACTACGTTTCGAAAACGGAGCATATATAGCACATTTCTAGTATTCGCGAACAGACGGAATTTGGCGGTTTTGGCAGGCCTCCTCCACATTCTTACGAATTTATATCTGCTCGCTCACCAGGGTTTTGGAACGGAATTCTACTTTTCGAGGGGCAGATTCTTGAAGGGATTTTCGATGGTTAAATCGTTCAAAATCCGATGACGATTCCAGTGAATGAGTACCCGGGGAAAGTAGCCCATGAAATTGAAGACGTCGCGGTAAAGGTCGACGACGGAGGCCCAACTCTCATTTGATTTTCGCCGGGATAGCAATGCCGCGAGATCATACACGAGGTAAAACAGTCCTCCCGCGTTCCACAAGAGGGCCTGAGCGCTTCGAGTCGATGACATTTTTTCTTCGACCATGACAAATGCGATGAAGACGCTGCTGGCGATCACCGAAAGCGTATAGCCGCCAACGAAACTAAAGTCGCGTCCGCAGACGGCGGCATAGATTCCGAAACAAGCAATTCCGGCTAAGATTGCCCACGCCGGAAAGAAAGCCGAGGTCCAACAGCGAGTCGCGACAGCGACCATCACAATCACCATCGGAAGCGCCCAAGTCGTCAATTTGGGTTCAAGGCTCGTTCCTCGAAAGAGTGTCCGAATGCCACTCGCGCAAAAGAGGATCACGAGAAGGGCAATCGTCATGGGCCACAGCTCAAGATCGCGCGGAACGAGCATGCCGACACCAACGACCATTCCGACTGAGCCAATAAACCGAAACAGGGTTTGCCGAATGAATTTCAGCCGCAACGCATAAGGTTCTTTCGTCACGTTGCCGGGCATCTGTTCGGGTTCGGGAACATAGTTCGGTACGTACATAACTCCTCTTGATTTTGCTCGGATAGACTGAGGGCCATGCCGACGGCAAAACTACCTCCGATGGTTCGAACCCTGGGATGGATTAGCTTTTGGGCCGACGTGTCGTCCGAGTTGGCGTACCCTATTTTGCCACTTTTCATTGTTGGCACGTTGAGGGCGCCATCGTGGACTCTGGGACTCATCGAAGGAATGGCAGGATTGGTCATTGCTTTGCTCCGGCTATGGTCTGGCATCCGAAGCGATCAGATGGGAAAACGGGCACCTTATATTCGGTGGGGTTACGGATTGAGTTCGCTAACCAAGCCCTTGATGGGGCTTGCAACGGTCTGGCCGACGGTTTTGGTCTTTCGCCTGATGGATCGAGTCGGGAAAGGGATTCGAACTTCGGCCCGTGATGCTCTGATCGCCGATTCGGTTGATCCAAGCATGGCGGGACGCGCATTTGGATTCCACCGCATGATGGATACCGCCGGAGCTTTTGTAGGGGTTTGTTTTGGTGGAGTCCTCGTTTGGCGGCTCCCCGATTCCTTGCGGCTGATTCTCATTCTCACCGCGATTCCAGGAATAGTCGCGGTGGCAATTACATTCTTGGTACGCGACCCAGATCACCATCGAACCGAATCGCGGGCACAAACTCGACTGTCGTTTCACCTCAATCGCGACGTTTGGATAGTGCTTGGGGTGCTTGGACTATTCGGTCTTGCGAACAGCAGCGATACATTTCTGCTGCTTTATGCCAATCAGAAAGGGTTTTCGGCTTTTGGCGTTGTCGGTCTCTACGCTCTGTTCAATTTGATGTATGCGCTCGCGTCCCAGCCTTTTGGAAAATTGGCGGACAGTCTCGGATCGGGGAAGATGCTGCTTCTGGGTTGGATTCTCTTTGGCGGATGTTATCTCGCGATGCCGTTTTGCTCAGGACCGACGATGATCCTCATCTATGCGGTTTATGGAATCGCGACAGCGGCGACCGATGGTGTCGCGAAAGCATTCTTAGTTCAAAAAGGTGTCTCTGTTCCCAAGGGAACCTTGATCGGCACGCATTACTTCATCGTTGGCATCGTCACGTTGCTCGGCAATCTCCTTGCGGGACTTGTCTGGTACCGAGTTTCTCCCGAAACCATGTTGACCATGGGAGGAGCTTTGGCGTTGGCGAGCGCCGGGGCATTGCTTGCACTCATGAGCCTTGAAAGGCGAAGCGTTCATTCGCGCACAAAGTGAGGGAACCGTCATGAACGGCTCCCTCACGAGTTTTCACCCTGTGCGACGTCTGGTTCGCCAGATGATCGCTGCGGCTCCGACAACCATCATGCCTCCTGATCCGATCAAAACCAATTGAGTGGGGCGGTTGTTTTCGGGCGTATCGTGGAGGAATGCTTCGCCCGCGATATGACGAACTTCGGCGTCAGTTTTGGGTTCGGCACCCAAAACATAAGGCACGGATTTCGGACCTTTCAACCGATTGTCCAAGACTTGTATCCCGAGTGGGCCCATCGACTTCATGTCTTTCATATCGACTTTGTCTCCGAATTCCGCTCGTTTCAATTCATAACTGATTTGTTGAGTGGGAACGGATTGTGCCGCATTTAGAAATCGAACGTCGACCTTCTTTGCGACGAGAACGCCGCCATTCATGGCTTGATAGCCATCGACATCGACTGTATAGTAGGGCCTTTTGTCAACTGACTCGGTAAACGTCATCAACTTTCCGGTGTGAACGTTTACTTCAAAGGTTTGTTGAAGTGAGTGTCCGTTCCGATCAATGTCACGAGTGGCCCAAGCAATTCCTTCGCTTTGTTTTCGAAATTTGTCGATTAGGCAGAATTTGCTAACCGCCAAACCTGCCAGCGGCATAGCCAGGGCGCCGCTCCCAATGGTTGAAGGGAAACGGTATGTTTCTTCGCGATCGACATCCGCATCAATTCTGCCTGATGGTCCGATTCGACCGACCGTGGATGTCAGTTTGCCATCGCTATAGTCACGAACGACGGACTCATTATCACCTGCCGGGGCTTTCACGCCCCGGAGGTCAACACTGGAATGAGCTTCCTTTCGAGTACTTTCAACCGTACGCCAATTTTCTCCGGCATATCGAGTTGCGACGGTTCGTCGCTCAATCGAAACGATGTCGCCGAGTCGACGAACGATGATTGTTCCCTTCTCCCAATGTTCGTTAGCGAGACGATTGCGGACGGTTGCGCGATAATTTTGATATCGCTGAATGTCCGCATCGCTATTGCCCATCTTGGTGAGGTTTTCGCGGACCTTATCGGACAAAGGCGGAGGGGCTATTCGTGGGCGACGATCAAACCATTGAACGTATTCATACTCATACAGAGCACGAGAGCCCAGAGAATCCTGGAGATCAACCTTGGCCGTCAATCCTTGAGGGCTTTCTCCGGGCGACGCTGAGCATGGTAAGGCAAGCGAAGCGACGAAGGCCGCGGCTCCATGCCGCACATAGCGTGATAAAATCGCCATATTTATCCTATCAACAGTTTGATCGAAATCGATGAGATTTCGCTAGTTGGTAATTTGACCTCCGAGCATGTCTGCATCTGCACAGGTTGGGGCGAGATCAGGATCGTCTGTGGCTTCGACCCAGATGGAATTTGAGAAGTCGCAGTAGTTGCCGCTTGGATCGATGATACAGGTTCCTGGTCGTATGTAATACGCGCAAAAGACGGACCCGTCGACGCACCAACCTCCGGGGCCGTATTGGCACGAACTGCCTGTCGTGTGCCGTTCCTCGATGCATTGCGAACTCGATGAGCACCCAGGCGGCGTAACGTAGGTCCAGGCAGGATTGTTGCGAAGGCAAAAACCCTGTATGTCGGCATGTACTCCCGCAGCGATGACGAGAATCCCACTAGCTGCCAAAATGGCAGGCAATTTAGTTTTTATGTTCATTTGCTATCTCCGAGATAGGCCAGAAATCGAAAGGAAAGGCCGTTGTCGCGACCATTGACTTTGATTTCTGCAAGGTTCCATTCACCAGGCTTGATCGCGTTGCTATCGACGGTTACGTCGCACTCAGTACTTTGCAGCGGGAGAAGATAATTCGACTTAAACCGAAGGTCCAAACAAGAACACCCCGGCGCTCTCTCAAGCCGAACCGCTTCAAACGTGTTATTCGTAATGCGTAAACGCCCAGTAGCAAACGACGACTTACCCAGCGGCATTTGCAGGTCGCCGGGAGAAAGTGTCAAGCCTGGATGAAACCGCCATGGTGCGAATCCGTATGCCACGAGAAGCGCTCCGAGCACAATTCCCGAGGACGCGAACATCAGTCGAACCCGATGAGATTCCGATGAAGTCCGTTCCGTTTTATCGCAATCCACAGCGAAAAGAAAGATAACACGGCCTTGTCCCAAAAGCAAGTATTTTTACCAGGTTTTTGTAAAACTTTGAACTTGATGTTATCAAAGTGATTCCCAGATCACAAAGAGGGATGGAGGGATAAGAGCAGGGCCGATTGCTTAATAAATGCGACCCTTCCAATGAACGGCCCCTCGTCGCTTCCAACTGAGCGAGCGGATAATCGTGATTGCCCCCATCGAAATGGTGATGGGAGCGAATGGCGATATCCAAAGAGGCGCTCGGATCGTCCGGTCGGTACACATCTTTCCTGCCACGAGCATCAAATAGAGCCACGGCGTAACCGGTCCCGCAAACAGCCAGCCCCAGGCAATGGTCAGAAGGCCCGCGGAGAGGATCCACGATCCAAAAGGACTGCCCACAATATCTCCAGAATTTTTCGACATTCCGTCGAAAGCCTCGCGAATCGTGCGGTACATGCGGACATGAAGAACGGAGGTGATATTGAGAACAGCCACGGGGATATTTTTTGCTGCGAGTAACCTCCCGATCTTGACATCCTCCAAAATCTCGCCTTTGAGGACCTCGTTGGGACGCAACTCTTGAAGGAGTTGACGACGCCAAACTGTGAACTGCCCATTTGTAAAACGATTGTGCCCCCTACCCGTTAGTGAAACGAGCGCGAAAGGGTTCGTGGCCAACAAAATCCAAGGAACCCAACTGAGGTAGAGCGGTTCCAAGCCCTCGCCGGGAATCATCCTTGTGAACCCAGTGACGACTGGAGCTTGGCATGAAGATAGGAATGCGGAAAGTTTCGGAACGAAATCTGGAGAGGGTTCGGTATCTGCATCGACGAAAACTACCCATTCCGACGTCGCTCGATCGGCAAGTTGCTGACAAGCGTGATTTTTCCCCGTCCATCCTTCGGGGATAGTCTCCCCCCCTTCGATGACGATGGCTCCCAATTGTCTGGCGACGGATTCGGTGCCGTCCGTCGAACCATCGCTGTAGACAGTGACTTTGGCTCCGGCAGCGATGAGAGGTGGCAAAACCACAGGTAGATTGTGAGCCTCGTTTCTCGCGGGAATCATGACCTCGAGGTCAACCGAGGCATTGCCTGTCGGTCGGGGCATGAATCCGGCATTGAGCAAGGCGACGGTCAACATGCCACCGTAAAGAATCGCCAAGAGGATTACCAACATGAGCCTTCGCCGGTAAATTGTAGCCGGATGGAAAGCGGAAGGAGAAAACCAAATTGGGTTCGGCTCTATGCGGGTTTAACGATTTTCGCCTGCTTGGGTTCCTTCGCTTCCCAGTTTTTTCACCTATCTCCGGGACCCATTCAGCCGATTGTTGGCATTTTGATGATTGGCGTGGGGGTGACCGTTGTCGCTCAGGAAATCAAAGAGTCTTTGGCCCTTGCTGGGGTGGTCTTACTGGCATCGATTTCCGAGCTTTGCGGCCTATTTACCGGCTTTCCATTTGGGCGATATGAATACACAAATCGTTGGTTTCCAACTTTGCCTTTGCCAGAAGGTCATCAGTTTCCCTTGTTGCTCCCATTTGCTTGGCTGATGATTGTCGGGGGCTGCCTTAATGTCGCACTTCGTTTTTGCTCGGGCTGGCGCGCAGCAGTCTTGTCGGGAGCGTTTGCGGCTTGTATTGACATCGCCATGGAGCGGGCGATGACCGATGTGTTTGGTTATTGGACCTGGCTGTCACCGGGCCCTTTTGGCGGCTCGCCACTTGAAAATGTTTTGGGATGGTTCGCAGTCGCCAGCTTGGCGTCTGGATGGATCATCGCTCGACGCGCGAAAATTGAGGGCGAGGGAAGCCCAGAGGTTCTCGCTTGGTTTTGTTTCTTTGTGTCTTTTTCAGGACTATTAAAAGGGTTTCAGTTTGCTTGGATTGGCCTCTTGGGGATTTCGGCAATGCTCCTCCTTTCGCGCCGTAAAAAATTCTGAAATTTTCAAAACCGACTCGCGTAGAAGCATTTTAGTGTCGAAAAGCTTCATTGTGATCGGGGCCGGAATCGGGGGATTGGGCGTCGCATTGCGACTTGCCCATCGTGGGCATCGTGTCACGATTCTAGAGAAAACCGATGCGGTTGGCGGACGCAATCGACGAGAGTTTGTTGGAGACTGTCGATTTGATGGTGGGCCGACGCTCCTCATGATGCTCGACCCTTTCCGAAAGCTTTTCGAAGACATCGGTGAGGACTTCGATACGCAAATTCCGAATCGCCTCTGTGATCCGAGCTATCGAGTGTTCTTTGCGGATGGCACCCGATTTGACGGTACCACCGATCGTGAGCGGATGCTCGCCAACATCACCGCGATGAGCGGTTCCGAGGAAGCGGCCAAGTACCCCGGATTTCTGAAGGGGCTTCAGGACCTTTACGAAGAGTCGATCCCTCATTTTGTCAGGAAGAACTATCGCTCCCTATGGGACTTCGCCAGCCCAAGCCAATTACGACGGGTGCTGGACCATCACATGCTCAGCAATCTTGCGAAGCGCGTCGAACAACGATTTTCGGATCCGCGACTGAGAATGATTTTCAGCTTCCAAACCATGTATCTCGGTCTGTCGCCCTATGATGCCCCGTGGGTGTACGCGACTTTGGCTTATATGGAATACGGTGAGGGAATCTTCTATCCCGAAGGTGGGCTGAGTGCGATTTCCGATGTCATCGCGAGGTTGGCCGAGGATCGCAATGTTGAGATTCGGCTCAACGCTCCGGTTCGTACGATTGGTGACAAATCCGTCGAGCTTGAGTCAGGTGAAGTTCTTGAAGCCGACGTCGTCATCGCGAATGCAGACATGCCTTATGCGCAGCGTGAATTGGCGGCGCATGATTCGAGTCGGAAGCTGCGCTACTCCTGTTCGGCCCATCTGATGTATATCGACTATGAGGGGGACTTGGAAGGGTTCGAGCATCATAACGTCGTCTTTGGCCAAGACTTTAAGGCCAACCTCGATGCGCTTTTCCACGACCTCAAGCTGCCAGTCGATCCGGCATTTTACGTTTGCATTTCTAAGCGTAGCGACGAGGGAGCGGCCCCCGATGGGCACATCAATCTCTTCGTCCTCGTTCCGGTCCCCAACCTCGACTATCCGATGAGTGAGGAAGAGATTGGTAAATTGGAGGCCACCGTATTTGAGCGTTTAACGCGGGAGGGCGGTTTCGATCCAACTCGGGTTCGCGGTATCAAGCGTCGTGGTCCCAACGAGTGGAAAAATGAACTGAACCTTGAGCGGGGAGCGGCATTCGGAATTAGCCACGATCTCTTCCAGAGCGCCTTTATGCGCCCTCAAAATCGAAGTAAATCGAACCCAAACCTTTATTTTGTGGGTGCGAGTACGGTGCCTGGAAATGGTCTGCCCATGGTTCTGATCTCAGCAGAACTGGTCGAGCGGCGACTGATCGATGATGGGGTGATCGGTGGATGAGCCAACCCGAAGGACTTTTGGGACGGCTCGTCGGAGGAATGATCCGACGCTCCGTAAAGCGGCAGTTTCGCAACGTTTATTGGTCAAAGATTGATGCCGTTCTCAAGCCTCCCGTTTTGTTTTACGCGAATCATCACGGATGGATGGATGGCTACCTGATGTTTCACATCGTCTCGACGCTTGGCCTGAAGAGTCTTGATTGGATCGAAGAGTTTGATGCGTTTCCACTCTTTGCCAAAGTTGGTGGCATGCGCTATGCCAAAAATGACATGTCGGGCCGCGCCATAACGGTGCGGAAGACCATTCGGGCGATGCGCGAAGAGAAACGTTCACTCGTTCTTTTTGCGGAGGGCATTCTTCATCGCCCGCCCGAAATCTTTCCGCTTGGGAGGTCGCTCGCCGTTATTGCCGAAAAGGTTCCGGGAGTAACGTTGGTTCCAACGGCGATTTATTACGAAGTGTCGCTGCATGAACGACCCGAAGCGTGGATCAGCTTGGGGGCTCCCCACCCGTTTTCGTCGTTGGAAGATTGCCACTCGCGCCTTACTGCCGAACTAGAACATCTCAAATCGCGGATTGCCTCCGATGCCAAGTTTGATGTCCTCGCCCACGGGACACCCGATGTCAATGAACGAATGGACCTTAGGAGATGGAAATCATGACAAAGTCAAAATACGCCACTGCTGCCGATATTGAGATTTGCCGGAAAATCCACAAGAAATTCGGCACGACTTACTATTACGCCACTTCACGATTCCCAGAAAAGGTGCGCCGTCGAGTGCATGCGATCTATGCTTTTGTGCGGGTGCCGGACGAATGGGTCGATAATCCTGGTGACCTCTCAGTCGATGAGCGACGACGATTGCTCAAGGATTGGCGTGATCAAATGGTGCGCGGACTCACGGGAGAACGACCCGAACATCCGGTCATGCGAGCTTTTTGCGATACAGTTGTTGAGTGTCGCCTTCCGATCGAAGAGGCCCACACATTTTTGGATGCGATGGAGCAGGATCTCGATGAAAGCGAGTACGAAACGTTTGAGGACTTGTGTGGATATATGAGGGGAAGTGCTAGTGCGGTTGGGATTTTGATGTGCCATGCGATGTGCGCGAGAACCGATTACGACACGATCGCCCGAGCGAAAGCGTTAGGCGAAGCCATGCAGCTTACGAATTTCCTTCGGGACATTCGAGAAGACCTTCAGGAAAGAGGTCGTGTCTATCTGCCAAAGGAGGATATGCGGCGATTTGGGGTGACGCGAGATGACTTGGAGCGCGGAGTCATGACTGATGCGATGAAAGCGCTGATTCAATTTGAAATCGAACGGGCACGAGACCTTTATCGAATGTCAGATTTTGGAATTTACAAACTGCCCCGTCGAATGCGAAAAGCGGTCCTGATGGCTCGGATTCTTTACTCTGATATCCTTGGACGAATCGAAGCTCAGGACTACGATGTCTTTTCGAAACGTGCGCGCACGTCTCGGTGGCAGAAGCTCACATGCGCTTTGCGGGTTATCGCCTTCGATGAACAAATTCTGGTCCGCCTTGTCACGGCAAGCGGAGTAAGGATTTAGTTGATGAACGACCTTCTGCAGATCGTGGACCAAGATGGACAAACAACCGGTGCCATGTCTAAATTGGAGGCCCATTTAGACGGGGGAACTCTTCATCGGGCGATATCTGTGTTCTTGTTCGACGAACTGGGGCGTACTCTCCTCCAGCTTCGAGCGGCCAACAAATACCATTTTGCCGGTCGATGGGCCAATGCATGTTGTTCGCATCCCATAGATGATGAGACTCCGCTCGTTGCCGCGCACCGGACGATGAAGCGAGAACTTGGGATCGAAGCCGAGATTGAAGAAGTAGGTGTGGCTCAGTATCGGGCTTCCGACCCAGACTCTGGACTCACCGAATGGGAATACGACCACGTCTTTGTCGGCACGTGGGCGGGGCCGATCCTCCACAACCCGATGGAGGTCGAAGCCGTTCGATGGGTGACGCCCGAGGATCTCTGTATCGAGATTAGAGAGAGGCCCCAAACCATTGCCCCGTGGCTTCCTTTGATTATCGAAACACTTTCTCAATCGGTTGACTCATTTGCCACATTCCGCAAATGCTTTTGAGGCTAGTAGAATGTCAGCGTGCTTACCGCGCTCCTGGCAATCTCAATGGCGACGATAAATCCAACCCGCGACTGGCTTTTGGGCACTAGTCCTCATTCCGCTTCGGTTGACATGACCCAAAGTTCGATTACTTTGACAAACGGTCTGATCTCCCGGACCTGGCAACGAGAATCTGGGGCCTGTTACAGCTTCCGCGAACTGACTCGAAATGAAGAATATGTGCGCGCGGTGAAGCCAGAAGCATCGATCACTGTAAATGGGAAACACTACGATGTCGGTGGCTTGGAACCGAATTCCGATCAAGCTTATATCGATCCGAAGTGGCTCGCTAAGGCAAAGCCATTGCCAGGATTCCGTTTAGCTTCGGCGAAAGCGACAGACTATGAGCCTTTGATCGCAAATCCTGCGAATGCAACGGGAAAAGGTGTTGTCTTCGAATACGAAAATGCTGACCTTCCCGGCATCACCGTTTCTGTTCACTATCAGATTCCCGAAGGTATTCCCGTGCTTTCCAAATGGATCGACGTTCGCAACGACAGCGGGCAATCGGTCCGTCTCAACAAATTCCAGAACGAGATTCTTGCTGCGGTCGAGGGCGAGTCGAACGTTGATCCGAGCCCAAATTGGCGCATGCCAAATATGTTTGTGACGAGCGACTATACGTTTGGCGGAATGAGCACGTACAGCCAGATGAAAGGTGTGCATTGGACCGACGACCCAGGCTTTACGACGCAAGTCAACTACGACCTCAAAACGCCCTGCCTGCTCGTGGGTGAACCCCAACTTGGGCCGGATATCGACATTCCGAATGGGCAAAACTTTACGTCCTATCGCGTGCATGAACTGCTGCATGATTCGTCGGATCGGGAGCGCAACGGTCTTGCGGTTCGAAAGCTGTATCGAACATTGGCGCCTTGGAGCCTCGACAATCCGCTGATGCTGCACCTTACCAGCACCGATCCAAAGGTCGTGCATACCGCCATCGATCAGGCTGCGGAGTGCGGCTTTGAAATGATCATTTTAAGCTTTGGAAGTGGCGTCAACTTGGAATCAACGAATGCGGCTGAGATTGCCAAGTTTAAGGGATTTGCGGACTATGCCCACTCGAAAGGGCTTCGGCTAGGCGGTTATTCCTTACTTGCGAGCCGACGCATCGACGACGAGAACGATGTGATCAACCCCAAGACTGGCAAAACGGGTGGAGCAATTTTTGGAAATTCTCCATGTCTTCTTAGTCAATGGGGTGAGGCCTATTTCCAAAACCTACAAGCCTTCCTTGAGAAGACGGGTTTCGATCTGCTCGAACATGACGGGAGCTATCCGGGCGATCCTTGTGCATCGACCACACATCCGGGCCATCACGGACTTGACGATTCGCAGTATAAGCAGTGGTTAGAGATTTCCAATTTCTACAAGTGGTGTCGTTCAAAGAACATCTTTTTGAACGTTCCCGACAATTACTTCCTCACCGGATCGAACAAAACTGGGATGGGTTACCGAGAAACCAACTGGTCACTGCCGCGCGCTCAACAGCACATTCACTGTCGACAAAATCTGTATGACGGGACTTGGGAAAAGACGCCGAGCATGGGTTGGACTTTCGTGCCGTTGGTGCAATACCAGGGTGGAGGTGATGCCGCCACGATCGAACCGCTTGATGAGCACTTGTCCGATTACGAAATGCATTTGGCGAATAATTTGGGCTATGGCGCTCAAGCCTGTTACCGGGGACCACGGCTCTATGACACTGCCGAAACGAAGTCGGCCGTCCAAAAATGGGTTCAGTGGTTTAAGAAGTATCGTCGCATTCTCGAAGCCGATGTCGTTCACCTCCGACGTTGCGATGGGCGATCGTGGGACGGCATTCTGCATGTCGATCCGACGAATAAGAATGAAAAGGGAATGTTGGTTCTTTATAACTCGACCGACCGACCGATTCACGAAACGATCGAGGTTCCGGTCTACTACACTGGTCTGGTTGACTCGGTCACCCTCGCGGAGAAAGGAGAACATCCTCGAAAGCAGAAAGTCTCGCGA
>JBEHXE010000006.1:0-162899 GCA_048498855.1 Armatimonadota bacterium
ATCACGGTCAGTGGCAACACTGGATCGTATCAGATAGATCCGGCCGCGGGTCGCATTTACTTCACGCGCTTCGATGAGGATCGCCCAATCCGAATCCAACTCGGCGGCGGTGGCGGCAATGCGGCGGTCGACGTGACTCGACCGGTGACATTCATTGGTGAAACGGCAGAGAGTTTCGTCACGATGGACACCGCACTCAACGAAAGTAATCTATCGATGTTCCTCGATCCGGTTGGTACAAATATCAACCGAAGAGGCATGATTTGGATGCTTTGGTCGAGTACGCGAAATGGCGCTCCGAGCGTCTTTATGCAGACGATCGCCCGCAAGATCACTCCGATCCTGCCGTCAAAGTAAAAAGAACCTAAAAAAACACGAAAGCCCTAGCAAATCGCTAGGGCTTTTTCGTGACGTTGGTGTACAATTCTCGCGTCAGTAAAGTTGCTACGAATTGTTAGATTTTCAAGTTGACAGAAGTCAGCGCGGAATGATAACATGAGTCGCCTCTGCAGCGGCAGGTATTGCATCAATGGCTAGTAAGCTCAGTAGTGTTCTCGGAATCGACATCGGGAGCCATAGCATTAAGGTGTGTGAAGTTAAGGCTTCCGGTGGCAGCGCGACGGTGACTGCCGTCGGTGTCGTGCCCACACCCGAAGGTGCTGTGGATTATAGTGGTGTCTATAACAGTGAAGCGGTTGGAGCCGCCCTTAAGCAAATCATAACTCAAGTAGGCGTATCTTCCTCTTCAGCTGTGGTTTCGATTGCGGGGCAGCACTCAGTTCTAGTACGCGTTGTGGAGGTTCCACGAATGGACCCGGACAAGGAGTTGAAGTCGCACATGGAATGGGAGATCAATAAGAACATCCCGTTCGCAGAAACGACGATCATGTCCGACTACAAGGTCCTGCCCAGCGCCGATCCAAATTCGCAAAATATGGACGTCGTCATGGCGATGGCCCCTCAATCAGCAATCGACACCATCGTTGATTGTGTGAAGCGGTCTGGCAAGAAGCCAGTTGCGATTGACGTCGAGCCCTTAGGGGTTGGGCGATCGGTGGCGGCCAGTTATCCTGAGTTCGCGAACGAGCAAGGTGTTGTGGTTGTTGACATCGGTCACTCGACCACTTCGATCAATGTCTATCAACACAATAATCTCGTCCTTCCCAGGCCCGTTCCTGGCGGCGGCGAATTGGTGACCAGAGCCATCGCAGACGCCATGCAAATTGGCGTACAAGAGGCAGAAAACTATAAGTGCTCTTCCTTTACGGTGCCCGAAAGCGCAACGTCCGGTTCGGGTGCTCTCGATCCTTTTGCGGTTGGCGGGGCGACTCAAGCTTTTGATGCCGGATTTGGCAGCACCTACCAAGCGGGAGCGCCAGCTTATGATCCCAATACGACGACGGGCATGAGCGCTCAACCTGATTTCGATATCGATCCTGTTACTGGCATGCCGGTAACGTCGCAAGATCAGACTTCAGGTTATACGAATGATCCTTTTGCGGTTACGGACACGCCTGCTCCTGAGCCAGTGCCGAATGAAACGGTTGCTATGCCGAGCGCGCCGGTTGTTCACGATGCGGCTGCCGATCACGTTTTTTCTGCGGTTCAGGGCATTCTCGATGATTTAGTTGCTGAATTAAGGCGATCTATCGACTATTATAATGGTCGGGGAGGAACGGTGTCGCGAATCGTACTTTGTGGAGGGGGATCGAAGCTTAAAGGGCTTCCTGGATATGTCCAGCGATCACTCAACGTAACGTGCGAAATTTACGACCCGCTTCGAAATCTTGGATTGGCTCCTAAGAAAGTCGGTCTTGACTACATTAACGAGTATCGCGAGCAACTCGCAGTCGCAGTCGGAAACGGCCTGCACATTATGTTCGATTGAGGGAACGCATTGAAACTTAACCTTCTACCTAAGATCGTCGATACAACGGGTCGCGCAAAGCGGGCGTTTTTCGGTGGGCTTCTCGTCTTCGCTGGCTCTTGCGTTGCGGCATTCATGATGGCTAAGATTTCCGGGGACCGTCTCCAGAAGGCTACAGAAGCCGTCGCGGATGCGCAGCCGAAATATGATGCCACTGTCAAGGTTGCCAATGAAGCTGACAGCATCATGGCTCAGCCAGAAGTAAAGCAGTTGGTCGTCAATACCAGTCTCGCTAAGGCGATGATTGCTGGGAACCACACTTATCCTGATCTTTTCGATTTCGTCAAGCCGTACATTCCGAAGTTCTTCCGAATTACGAACCTGTCCGCAACTCCGATTGACGCAACGGCTTGCACCGTCAGCATGACGGGTATTGTCAAAAATGCTCAGGAATATGCCGATGTAAGTTTGGCGCTGCTTCGGATTCCGGGTGCGCTCTCGGTCAGTCGTGGCGGTTTCCAAAAGGAAGACGTCGTGGTTCCACCGCTCGTTGAGGTTGATCAGAATGGTCGCCCTCGGCTTGAGAGTAAAGGTCCAATCCCAGATGATCCCCTCGCTCGACTTGAATATTTCCAGAATGATTCGATTCCGAGCGGATATTTGAATTCGGGTAACTTCGGTGACCTTGAGCCTGGTGTCACGAAAACGATTCGTCCTGGAGAATCTCTGATTACGATGACGGTAGTCATTCCAAAAGATATTCAAACTCCTGATCCTCGCAAGACGATTCAATCGCTTGCGGGTGGCGGAGCAACGACCCCTAATCCTGGTCTCCCGGCTTCGGCTCCGACCGGAAACGGCGGTAAGGCTGCCGCTGCAGGAGGCGATTAATGTTTAAAGCTGCATATCCACGAACAATTTGGCTCGTAGCCCTTTCGTTGTCCGCAATCGTACTCTGCACGGCCCTGTTTTATAAATGGATGCCGAATCAAGAGGAAACTGGATACAAGGTTACTCAGGCGAACGCGCTTTACACCGAGGCGAACAAGTTGAGTCAAGCGGTCAAGAAGAAGAACAACGCGATCCAGGCAAAGAAGAACGCCGAGATCAATTGGGTTCCCTACGTTCAAACGCGAACTCCTCTTCAAGATACGGCTAACGGTGGAATTAACGTTAACGTCAATGGCTATCAGTTGCTGCTCGATACGAAGCGATTTCGAAACAACGTTCAGCGTGCGATCAATAAGCAGTTGATTTATGGTGGTGTCAAGGTTATCAGCGGTCCTCGCGTACCGGGTGTGACGGATCAAGATCCGCCTAATGGAATCATGGCGAGCTACTATAACTATCCTGTCGTTCCGTTCCCGGTTGTGATTTACGATCTCGGTCAGGTCCAAGTTCAAGGTACCTACGAGCAAATCATGAAGAACGTCCGAGCTTGGGATAACATTCCGCATTACCTCGCCGTAACGCACAACCTGCAGCTTTCGGGCACGGCACCGTTGCTCACAGGAACTTACGATTTGACCGTCGTCGGCTATATCCGATACGATGGAATCTTTGGACCGGTGCCAGATGGCGCTGGTATCGCCGCAGCGCTTGGAACTGGTGGAGCGCCTTCTGGCTCTCCGTTTGGTGCGCCAGGTACGCCCCGCGGACCACAACGTGGAGGAGGTCGATAACGTGAAAAACAACTCTTATTTGGCTCTTTTCGGCATTGCTGCCATTGGCTTTAGTCTCGTAGGATGTAAAGATCCTAACGATGACTTGCAGGTCACCAATCCGACCGCTCCGAAGCAATCGAAAGACTTTGCGGCGACGGCTCCGGCTGGCGTAAAGAAAGATATCACGAAGTCGATGGACCCCAATCGATTAAAAGGCATCATCGCGATGACTGCACGATTTGGGCATCGAAGCAACCCATTCGCAATGAGTAGCGATGAAATCGCCTTCGATAAGATGCAAGCCGCCGAAAAGATCGTCATCGATGGCGGTCAGTTTGGTGAACTTTACGATTTGCCAGAATCTAAACTTCCTGGCGAAGGCATCGTAGTGGAACAACAACCTTATCGACGCCTCTCGGGAATTCTTATTGGCGATTCCGTTCTTGCGATTCTCGAGGAGAATGGTAAGTCAACGATCATTCGCCCGGGAATGTTGATTCCCGATACGGAGTGGCGCGTGGTTTCGATCGATCGAGACAAGGCTATCCTTCGACGAGAAGGCGATCGTCTTCCCAAAGAAGTCGAAGTGCGGCTTGAGATCGGCATTCCAGGAACGAGCGGTAGCTCCTTCTCGAATGGCGGCGGCGCTGGTGGTCCCGGTGGTGGACCGGCTGGTAACGGTCCTAGTATTGGATCGGGTGCAGCCGGAAGCGGCGGCGGTGGCGCAAGTGGCGCAGGAGCCGATTAGCAAAAATTTCGTCAAAACATTGTAACATTGAACTAAGGTAACGATTTAATTAGAGGAACGTCCAAATTTTGAGGTCAAAAAACATGAAAATCAAAAACATCATGATGGTAGCCGCGCTCGCGGTGACAGCCGCCTGCATGACTCCATTAGCACACGCTCAAGGAGACATTCTTGACCACGTAATCAGTTCGGCCGAATATCAGAACGCTGATCTTCGCGAAGTACTGAAAACGATTTTCAAGGAAGTTAATGCGAGCTATAGCATCCCGCCCGACATCCAGGGTTCGATCACGCTCAGCATGAAGAATGCAAAATTTGAGCTCGTTCTTCAAAACGTGCTGAGCCAAGTCAATGCAACGTATCGCTATGAAGGTGGCGTGTTCGTCATCGTTCGACGCGAGACAACGGTTCCGGCCGGCGGTGGAGAGCCCATCGATGTACCAAAGAAAGACGCGGGCAAGATTGTCAGAAAGATTTACATCAAGTCGGCTGATCCCCAGCTTCTTGCCATGTTGCTTTCGAGCAGCAGCCAGCAGTACGGCGGCAGCCCTGAACCCACCAGCATGAGCCGCATGGGCGGCATGGGTGGCGGTGGCGGCTTCGGCGGCGGCGGCTTTGGTGGTAGCGGCGGCTTCGGCGGCAGCGGTGGCTTTGGTGGCAGCGGCGGCTTTGGCGGCAGCGGTGGCTTCGGCGGCGGCATGGGTGGCGGCGGCGGTGGCGGCGGCATGGGCGGCGGCTTCGGCGGCGGCAACATGGGCGGCGGCTTCGGCGGCGGTGGATTCGGCCGCTAAATAACTGATTTTTTGCGAGGTGATTGTAGGAGTTCAAATGCTAAACATTAAGATGAAAATGATGGCCGTAGCGATGGGGGCAGTCTTAACTGCTTCCTTCGCCATGGCGCAAGATAAAGATACGCGGTTAAACGTGAATCTGAAGGACGCTGATCTTGTTACGGCAACCAAAATGGTGACCGAACGAACCGGACTTCAGTTCATCTTTAAGTCCACGAAGGCGTTCAGTAAAGTAACCCTTCAACTGAAGGATCAAACCGCTGACGACGTGATTCGATATATCTGCGACGCTGCAGGCGCTTATGTGACCCGTGATGATAACGGCGTCTATGTAATCACCGCAGATCGACCGATGATCGAGGCCCCGGCCACGATCTCGAATGCCAAACCGGCAGCCAAGATCTTCCGAAAGATCAAGCTGATGCACGCTGGCGCAGACGAGGTTTTCGCTCGCGTCGTGCTCAACCGAGTCCTTGATCCGATGGCTCCTCACGTTGGAATGCTTCGCGCTATCAACATGGCCAAGCAAATGGTTTCGGGTAACTCGGATTACAATGCCAAATCGAGCGGCATGCTCGACACGCTTTCGAGCTACAACACTTATCAGCCTTCGGCTACGCCGATCCGTAATACAGCTGCATCGGACTCCGGTTCGTCGGTCTCCCTTCCGGGTGAAAGCGCGAATCAACGAGGCGGTGGTGCTGGTTTCGGTGGCGGCGGTGCAGGTTTTGGTGGTCAAGGTAACGGCGGCGGCGGCAACAATGGTGGCGCAGGCGGACTTGGCAACGGCCAAGGTGGCAACGCAAACCTTCAAGGTGGCCAAGGTCTCGTTCCGGACACGATCGATCACATTTCGTTCGATCCGACCGACAACAGCCTCATCGTTCGAGGAACGAGCGAAGACGATATCAACCAGCTTCAGAATCTGATTGCTCAGTTTGATATTCAACCTCGCCAAGTTCAAATCAAGGTCGAATTCATTACGACGACGGAAAACCTGGATCAGTCGCTCGGTTACAACATCAACTACACTCGTGGTACCGTTGTTGCCGGTATGTCTGGTTCCGACTTCCTTCGAGCTTCGGACCCGGTCTTCTTGACCTACGCAACCGGCGATGCCGTATTGCGGTTGAGAACCCGATTGGCAGAAGGCAGCGGTCGAGTCGTTACGGCTCCGATCCTGCGAACGATGAATAACACGCCAGCGATCGTAACGGCCTTTACTCAAGACTGGATTCTTACGTCGACGACGACCGTTTCGAACGGTGCAGTTGTCACAAACGTGAACCCGATCCAGCAAACATTGGGTACCAGCCTTCAGATCACGCCGCGAATCAACGCGGACGATACGATTACGATGGCGCTGTCTCCGACAGTTCAGACTCCGGTCGGAACTCGATCGGTAAACACGACCGGTGGCACGTCCTTCGAATTGCCGATCTACACTTCGCAATCCGTTGCTTGTGTGGTCAACGTTCGAAATCGTGACACGATCGTTCTTGGTGGACTCAACACCGAAAGCACGAACACGACGGTGAACCGAGTTCCGGTTCTGAGTGATCTGCCAATCCTTGGTCAGTTCTTCAGAAAGGTCGTCAAGGGACGGTCGGCAAGTGAATTGCTGATCTTCGTGACTCCGGTCATTCTCGACGATCAAGACTCGGGCATCATCCCGTAAACTAAAAAACTACAATCACCTTGCCGGGTAGCGTTGTTAAAACGCTACCCGCTTTCGTTTCTCGGTCATGGATGCTTGGATCTTCATTGGTATGATGGGAGCAGGGAAAACTACCCTGGGCAAACTCGTAGCCGAGAAGACGGGACGAAAATTCGTCGATACCGACCGATTGATCGAGCTTAGGCTCGGACGTCCAATTTCCCAATTCTTCCAACTTTACGGTGAAGAAGCCTTTCGCGAACATGAGACGGCGATCATACTTTCCCTCGAGCCCGGACCAAGTATTGTCGCGACCGGTGGCGGTGCTATCCTCCGCGAACAAAACTACAATCACCTACGAGAGATTGGCAAAGTCGTCTACCTGCGGTCTCGCCCGGGCGAACTCATTCGACGTCTCGAAACCAGCAAAAAAAAGCGCCCGCTCCTCAGCGCTGAAGATTGGGAGACCCGACTTGTCGGAATCCTTGAACAGCGGAAATCGCTCTATGAGGCCGCCGACTACATTATCGATGTCGATGACCTTGACCAGGAAGGTATTGTTCAAAAGGTTATCGAATTATTGAGCTAATTTATGATCGTTAAGCACGCGACTGGCCATTATGAGGTCCTCTTTCAATCCGTTCAAATTCCGGATGGAGTGATCGTTACCGATCGACACGTTGCTCAAGCTCACCCTCATCTCATCAAGGAACATCCAGTCATAATTCTTGAGCCGGGCGAGCACACAAAATCGCTCGAAGGTTATGGGGACCTTTGCCGTCAATTGGTCCAACTGGGCGTTACGCGAAAAACGACGCTCGTTGCTCTCGGGGGTGGAGTCATTGGAGATCTGGTTGGTTTTGTCGCCGCCACCTACATGCGGGGCGTGCCTTATGTCCAAGTCCCGACGACGTTGCTGGCCCAGGTCGACAGCTCGGTCGGCGGAAAAACCGGAATCGATCTTCCCGAAGGCAAAAACCTTGTCGGCGCTTTTAATCCACCGACCCAGGTGCAAGTCGATTCGGCTTTACTGGCAACCCTTCCTGAGCGGCAGTTTCGTTGTGGCATGGCCGAAGTCATTAAATACGGATTTATTCAGAGTCCCAATCTCTTCGACAAACTGAGGATGCAGCCCCTTTTGGGCCAAGACGACCGCCTGTCGAGCGTCGTGGAGGAATGTATCCGCATCAAAGCGAGAATGGTCGAAGAAGACGAATTTGAGACGAAAGGCATCCGCGCTCAACTCAACTTCGGACATACGGTGGGTCATGCCCTCGAACAAATCACAAAATATGAGACGTACACTCACGGTGAGGCCATTGCCGTGGGAATGGTGGTCGAGGCGCGAATCAGCGAACGAATCGGAATCGCGCCCGAGGGTTTGACCGAAAAAGTCGAAAGCCTTATGGCCCAACACGGATTGCCGACGCGGGCGGTAGAGTTGAAGGAGGTAGGGGATTTGGTTGCGGCAATGCGCAAAGATAAGAAGTCGTCGCGGGGTGAAATCTCAATGAGTTTGCTCCGTGAGATCGGAGACTGCGACCTCATTCAGAATCTTGACGAGCAATATGTCGTGGAGGCCTGTCTTGAATTTGCCTAAAGTTCGAATTCTCGTCGGCGCCGTTGCCGCGCTGTTCTTGATTCTAGGAAACATCGCCTATCTTCTTTCCAATTTTCAAGGCAAGCAGTCAGAATTTGCGGCACAAATGGATCGTCCGCCGATCCAAATTTTGTCACTGGTGCTCCTGATTGGGATTATCATATTGGCAGCATTGAAAACCAAGGATGAGGACATAGTTCGTTGATCGGTCAGACACTTGCTGTCAAGTACGAAATAAGCGCACAAGTGGCGGATGGGCCAGTCTTCTGCATGTTCTCGGCACGCGATCGGTTGACGGGCCGACTCGTCGGTATTCGCCAAGTCAAAATGCCCTTCAATGCCGAGCCAGATTTCATCCGCTCGCTCGCATCGCTGATTCCTCAGATGCAAATCAGTCATCCCAACGTCGAGGCCATTTACGAGATGGTCGAAGATGCCGGGCAGCACTATCTCATTTCCGAAATGCCGAAAGGTTCGCTGCTGTCCGAGCGAATCAAGCGCTTTGCGCCCTTTACCGTTCCCGTTTCGCTGGCGACGATCATTGGGGTGGTCGAGGGCCTCGATGGTATCCATCGAAGCGGATTTGCCCACGGCGACGTCGGACCGCATAACATTGTGGCGACTCACGACGGAAGTGCGAAGCTCGAACTCGCAGGAATTTGGCAAGCTTATTCTTCAAGCCGTACTGCGGGCGTAGCGGTGCTCAGCCAAATGGCGCCATATTTGGCTCCCGAAGTGTGTACGGGTCAAAAGCCAAGCGTCGCTTCCGATCTCTATAGCGTCGGCGTCGTGTTATTCGAGCTCCTGACCGGTCGAGTGCCACACTTGGGCGAGTCGCCAACGGCGACCACGGTAAGGCACCTTACCAGTCCCGTACCCAGCATCCGTGGAATCAACGCCTCCGTTCCGGTTGCGGTGGAACAAGTCGTTCAAAAACTTCTCGCAAAAGCGCCCGAAAATCGTTACCAAAGTGCAAGTGAACTACTTGCCGAATTGCGTGCGATTACCGATCAACTCAGGTTTGGAAGAGTTCCGACGGCCAAAGCTCCAGTGACGGGTGGCCAAGTGGTTGTTGAACCAGCGAAGCCCATCCGTACTCCGGTCAAACCCGAAACGAAGAGGCCGACGAGAGATGAAACCGGGGCCAAAAAGAAGCGGCAAGAACGTGATGTTCCTTCGTGGGTTCTGGCCGTTCTTGGGCTCGTTTTTCTGGCCGTCGTCGGAGTCGCGGTCAGTTTTCTGATGTATCTTGCTCAGAAGCCGCGCGAAGTTAAAGTGCCCAACCTGAAAGGGATCATGACCAAGAACGCGATGGAGCAAGTGAAGCAACTCAGGCTTACTATCCGTGTCGCGGGTAAGGAATCGAATGAACGGATCGAAATCGGCCGAATCCTTCGAACGATGCCCGACGCCGGTGAAACCATGCGCGAGGGAGGCACTATCAATGTTATCGAAAGTTCGGGCACTAAAATGGTGAAGGTTCCCGACTTGTCGGGAATGACCGCCGACGAAGCTCGCATTGCCCTCGATGCCGAAAACCTGCGAATCGAAGGCAAGCCTCAGCGCATCATCGATTTGGAAAACGCGCCAGGCACGATCATTAAGCAGGTTCCCGAGGCGAATCAAACCGTCTCTCGCTCCAGTAAGATTCAAATTTGGATTGCTTCAACGCCCGAGGCGCCCCAGGGCAGCTTGCCGGGAGAGGAGGACAACGAAAATACGGATAACCCAGCCCATAGCTTCCAACTCGATTATAAGGTGAAGGGAGTCAAGTGGAGCGTCCGTCTTCGAGTGGAAATTGAAGATCGCGTCGGAATTCGGACGGCATTCGATAAGGATGTCGATCCCGGCGATACGATCCCGATTCGCCAAATCGGTCATGGCGACAAAGCCACCTTCCGAATCTACTTCGACGACACGTTGAAGGATACAATTGAAGTTCTAGCAGGAGTAAAGAACAAGAATTGACATACGAACTCGCACCATCGATCCTTTCCTTTGACTTAACCAGCCTCTCGACCTCACTTCCGAAATTGATGGCGGCTGGAGCTCACATCGTTCATCTGGATGTGATGGATGGGCAGTTCGTGCCGCCAATCAGCTTTGGCGACGTCATCGCCCATAATTTGCGAAATCATACGGATGCACCGATGGAAGCGCATTTGATGACGTTGACGCCGGAGCGGCATTTCGATGCTTTTATTAAAGCTGGATGCAAGCGCATTATTTTTCATGCCGAGGCAACCGTGCATTCCCACCGGCTCATCCAAGACCTAAAATCGAGAGGGATCGAGGCGGGCATCGCGCTCAATCCTGGGACGCCAGCCGACGCCATTTTGCCGGTGCTTGACGATGTCGATATGGTCTTGGCGATGACGGTGAATCCAGGCTGGGGTGGCCAGTCGTTTATCGAATCCGTTTTGCCAAAGATTCGCACGATCCGCGCGGCGCGAGCCGATGTCGATATTCAGGTTGATGGCGGCATAGATCCTAAGACTTTGCCCCGCGTGATCGAGGCCGGCGCGAATGTCTTCGTCGTTGGAAGCTATTTGCTTCGCACGCCCACTCTCGAAGAAGGTGTACGATCAATCTTAAGCGAATTCCCCTCAAATTCCTGACGAGCCTCTTTCTCGTTCTCGGTGTCTTGCCCGCCTTTGTGTGGGCATGGATTCTTGGTCCAAAGCCCACAGAAAAGGCCCCGGCGGAAGTTAAACTTGAGTTCTTGAGCCGAGGGGCTGTGCTTGTGGGTTTTGCCCTCTTTTGCTTTATCTTGGCGTGCATCGGCTCGCTGCTGATTGTTCGTCGTGCGCGCGAAGAATATAACGAGGCCAGAACCGAAAATCTCAAAGAACTGATTGAAGGCACCCAAGAAGACATAAGGAATAAGCAGCATGCCGACGCATGAACGCTTGATGCGCGAGGCAATCGAACTTGCACGCCGGGGATATCCATTCTATGCTCATGTTGGATGCGTGATTGTCAAGGACGATGAAATCGTGGGGCGAGGCTTTCACGACTATACCGGCGGACCCCACGCCGAAGTTGTTGCCCTTCGCGATGCCGGCGAAAAGGCGCGGGGTGCCACGGCCTATGTGACCCTCGAGCCATGCAATCATTTTGGCAAGACACCACCATGTACGGACGCGCTGTTGGAATATGGAATCAAGAAGGTTGTTTTGGCAGTCCGCGACCCCAACCCAAGAGCCGCCGGAGGGCTTGAAAAGCTGAGGCAAAAAGGGGTCGAGGTGATCGAAGGAGTCTGCACCGGCGAGGCAGCCGAAGCCAATCTCCAGTTTTTATTTGCATTTGCCCACCAGAGGCCGATGGTGACGGTTAAAGCCGGTGTGTCCCTTGACGGCAAGGTCGCGCTGTCGACAGGCGAGAGCAAATGGATTACGAATGAAAGTTCGCGACGCGACGCGATGGAACTCCGGGCTAAGATCGGCGCCGTCCTTGTCGGTCGTAAGACGGCCGAATTCGACCAGGCGCGACTAAACGTGCGGGGCATCGACGTCATCCACCAACCATTGAGGGTGGTCATTGATCCGAACGAGTCTCTCAGCCTTGATCTTCCAATTTTTGACGATTCGGCCCCGACACTGAGGGCAACCAAGTTTGAAAGTTTGTCGGATATTCTTCAACAAATTCGGGCTGAAGGACGAACTGGCGTCCTGGTCGAAGGGGGGGCAACCACCATTGGGAGCTTTCTTCAAGAAGGGTTGGTCGATCAGATCGTCTTGTACGTCAGTCCTAAAGTCCTAGGCGTTGGTCCGAGTTGGTCAGGAGGATTTCAGGTTCAAAACTTGAGCCTCGCTCCTGAATTTGAACTTGCTCAAACACAAATCATCGACGGAGACCTCAAATTGTTATTTCGCTCGCGGAACCTTGTTTCCTTCCTCGCGTCTTACTCAATGTAAGCCGAAAGGTTTACCGACTGACAGCACTGAATAAGTCAAGTCACTTGCAAAAGTGGCTTATCTCCCTCCCCAAAGCCCCGCGCCGAGATCCCCCAAGCAGGCCGGGGCCTCTCTTCGTTAGAGAGTCAAAAACCAGCGATGCAATCGTACGTCGTCCGTGAGTTCGGGGTGAAAGCTCGTGCCGATGATTGAGCCTTGGCGTACGCCCACAATTCTGTCCTGGTATTCACAAAGCTTTTCGACACTTGGCCCGATGCGGGTCACGATCGGTGCGCGAATGAAGACGCCCATGATCGGCTCGGGAAGCCCAACGACGCTAACCTCGTCTTCGAAGCTGTGAACCTGGGCTCCAAAAGCGTTCCTGCGGACCGTTATGTCGAGGAGATCGAGAGAATACTGGTTGCGGCCCTCGACTTCATGGGCGAGCATGATCATCCCCATGCAGGTGCCCCAGAGCGGCATTCCTTCTTGCCCGGCTTTGATGAGGGCATCGCCCAATCCATACCGCTGCATGAGCAGTCCAACCGTAGTGCTTTCTCCACCGGGAAGAATTGCCCGCTCGACGGTAGCAAGTTCTTCGGGAGTCCGAACTTCTCGAACATCAAGACCTTCGGTACCAGTTGAGAGGAGTGCTTCCTTGTGCTTTTCGAAATCGCCTTGGATTGCGATGACGCCGACACGCATGGAATCAGGGTACCTTTTCCGACCCATCGCAAGGAGCAAGGCGCCGAAGACAGAACGCGATGGAGATTGCCTGCCGAACGCCCGCTCCTAAAGATATATTATAGTGAGTAAACGTTTTATCAATCCTAAAATGGGCATTTTGACCGAGCGACAAAAAAGGGCTGCACGCCTACAAGACGTGCAACCCTTGAAGAATCTGAATGGTCGGGAAGTGCTTAGCCCTTTTTCTTTTTGGCAGGAGTAGGCTTGGGAGCGGGCACACTCGGCGAATTCTTGTACTTTTCGGGCGACTTGTCGAAGGTCGGCTTGCAGGCTGCGCAGCAGAAATAGTATCGCTTGCCCTTGTAGTCAGAGAACAGCTTGGCCTTGGTTGCCTTGGCAATGTTGACCTTGTCGCCCTTCATGACGGCGCAAGTGATCTCCTTAGGAGCAGCTTTTTGAGCGAATGCGGTCACCATTAATGCGGTGGTCGCCAGAGTCATTAAAACCTTTTTCATGTCTCAGTCCTTGTGAGTGTTCGAAAACACGTTGATTCCAGTATATTCGTAATGCATCGCGAATGTGCGCCATGAAGATACGCTTCTTACATACCAACGACTTTCACGGCAAACTCGACGAAGAGGTTTTGCCCCAACTGAGGTCATTGCGGAGCGATGCTGATTTTTATTTCGATTCGGGTGATGCGATCCAGGCAGGGAATTTGGCGATCCCTCGGACCGTCGACCCCGTCTGGGCTGCATTAGCCTCATTAGGATGCACGGCTTCGGTGATCGGCAACCGTGAGACGCATCCTCTTCGAAAAGTGTTTGAGAAGAAAATCGAGGGGCACATGCATCCCCTTTTGTGTGGGAATTTGACCGCAAAAGACGGTACCGCGTTTCTGCCCCGGACGCTAGTACTCAATCATGATGGAACAAAGATTGGGGTGGTGAGCACGATGGTAGCGATGGCGACGCCTCGCATGAAAACGGCAGGGGCATGGTTTGGGCTTTGGAGTGACCCTGTGCGGACGGTGATTGATCTGGCGCGGGAAATTCGCCCGACGGTCGACTTAGTGGTGGCTCTGACTCATATTGGGTTTAGCCAGGATCGATTGGTGGCCCAACAAAGCGGCGACATCGACATCATTTTTGGCGGACATTCGCATACTGTTCTGGAATCGCCGGTGAAGGAAAACCATACTTGGATCGTACAGGGTGGATCGCACGCCCGCTTTGCTGGGGCGTACGAATGGGATGGTGAAAGCCTGACGGGTGGCCTGAAGTCGCTAAGGGCCTCAGGCGAGAAGGGAAATTAGCTATTTTCCGCGCTCGAGAATGGCGATGAATAGTTCGGTGGTTCCTTGGTGATCTGAACGTCGTGAGGATGGCTCTCGCGAAGTCCGGCCCCCGTAATCTTCATGAATTCGGCATGTTCGTGGAGGTCTCCCAACGATCCGGCCCCAACGTAGCCAAAACCGCTTCGCATTCCACCGACCAACTGCGCCATGGTATCTTTCAGCAACCCCTTGAAGGGGACGCGTCCTTCGACGCCCTCAGGAACGATGACTGCTCCCGATTCTTTGATCTGCATGTATCGGTCGCTCGAACCGGACTTCATGGCTCCGACCGAACCCATTCCGCGATAGACCTTATACGCTCGGTTGCGATAAATCTCGATTTCGCCCGGGCTCTCCTCGCATCCCGCGAACATATTGCCCATCATGACGGCATTTGCTCCGGCGGCGAGGCACTTCACGACGTCGCCGGACGACCGAATTCCGCCGTCGGCGATCGTGGGAATGCCAAGTTTTCGCGCTTCCTCGGCACAATCCCGAACGGCTGTAAATTGAGGAACGCCAACACCGGCGACTACACGAGTGGTACAGATCGAACCCGCACCGATACCGATTCGCAAAGCGTCAGCCCCAAGTTCATGGAGCGCTCGAACCCCGGCGGCCGTCGCCACGTTTCCGGCGATAACTTTCAAGTCGGGCAGCTTTGATTTCAGCATCTTCAAACAATCCATGACACCCTTTGAGTGGCCGTGAGCCGCATCGATGACGACGAAATCGACTCCCGCATCGTGCAGGGCTTTAGCCCGCTCGTAGGGCTCCCGTAGGGCGCCAATTGCCGCGCCGACCACCAACCGACCCTTGGCATCCTTGGTCGAATAAGGGTGCTGTTGCACTTTAAGAATGTCCTTGATCGTAATGAGCCCTTTGAGGAATCCGTTGGCATCGACGATCGGCAGTTTTTCGATTCGGTTTGTGGCGAGAATCTGTTGTGCCTGTTCAAGATTGGTTCCTTCGGGAGCCGTGACGAGATCGCTTGCCGTCATTCGGAGCTTAATGGCTTGCGTAAAGTCGGTTTCAAACCGGATGTCGCGGTTGGTGAGGATGCCAACCAGCTTGCCTTCGGCATCGACGATGGGAACGCCGGAAATGTGGTAGCGCTCCATCAGATTGATGGCATCTTGAAGGGTCTCTTCGGCAGTGAGCTTAAACGGCTTGGTGATGACTCCGCTTTCAGATCGTTTGACCCGGTCGACGGCGGCGGCTTGCTCATCGATCGACATGGTTCGGTGGAGCACTCCGACGCCACCTTCACGAGCAATTGCAATGGCCAAACGTGCGTCCGTTACGGTGTCCATCGGGGCGGATATGATCGGCACATTGAGCCGCACCCCGGGAAATAATTGGGAACTTAAGTCAACTTCGCTGGGCAGTACTTCAGTCTTGGCGGGAATCAAAAGAACGTCGTCAAAACTAAGACCTTCGCGGTATGAAGCCATGTAAGAGTATGACATACCAAGGGTCCTCAATTCTCAATTTTGGGAAGTCGACGGTGAAAATTTGACCTGAATCGACGGATTCTTTTGTATAAGTTTGAGTCTAAATCAATATGAATTTGGCGATAGTGTACCGGCTTTTCGCCTCGGTCGCGATCATCGATTTCACTCGTCGAAATTCAGCCCAAGTTGTTTGCGCACGGTGACCAGGCCAGCGAGAAACGTGGGCAGTTGCGACGCTCTCAGTAAACGGTCTTGACGCGGGAACCGGGCTCCACGGTGAACTGTTACCAACCACAATGCGTGAGTTTGGGGCGTTCATTTGGAAGCAGGTTCAGGCGTCAGTGTTCGCTATTTATGTATTCGGGATGCTGGCAGTGTCGCACTGGCAGCATGTCTTGCCTCGCTACGACTTTATGCTGATATCCTGCTTGGCAATGCAGGTCTACATGGTTTGGAGTAAGCTCGAAACTAAGAAAGAGCTTGTCGCGGTGACGGCCTTCCACGCGATTGGTCTCATCCTTGAACTATATAAGGTGAATCGTGGCTCGTGGTCTTATCCCGAATTCGCCTACACGAAAATCGCCAATGTCCCTCTGTATTCGGGATTCATGTATGCCAGCGTGGCCAGTTACGTTTTTCAGGCCTATCGGGTCTTTAATCTCGAATTCACTCGGATGCCAAAGAAGGCGTGGACGTTGTTTGGCGTGGCGCTGATCTACCTCAATTTCTTCACGGCCAAGACATTTGGCGATAACCGAGTTTGGATCATCCTATCCCTCCTCGCACTATTTTTGCCAAGCCAGGCTCATTTCACGTGTCGCGACAAGCGTTTCAAGATGCCGCTTGCGCTTTCGTTTGGGCTCATTGGGTTTTTCGTTTGGGTTGGCGAGAATCTTTGTACCTACCTTGGGGCATGGCTTTACCCCCACCAGCTTGATGGTTGGGAGATGGTCGGAGCGACCAAAATCGTGAGTTGGTCGATGATGGTGATGGTGGCGTTTGCCTTGATTTGGAGCTGGAAAGAGGCGGGTGAACGCAAGCCCGTGTCGGCGCAAACCTAGAAATCCGGATCAAGCTAAATTATTTGAGCAAAAGCCTAGACGCTTCGGACTAGATGAGGCTCCAATTTAAGTTCAAAAAGAGCTTTTAAAAAAAGTTCTTGCTAAATTCTTATGCATTCGTTATATAATGCTCAAATAATTGAGCATTGAGCAATGACGCTTAAACGAAACCAAAATCGAGCCACACTGCAATCCGTCGCCGACCGAGCGGGAGTCTCCGTAACGACGGCTTCGCTGGTGTTGAGCGGCAAGCACGAAGACCGTCGGATCTCGGAAAGCGCACAGGATCGCGTGTTGAAGGCCGCCGCCGATCTCAACTATGCTCCGAATCTCTTAGTGCGATCACTCCGAAAGGGAAGATCGCATATCCTCGCCTTTTACAATGGCTTTTTGAATCGGGAACGAAGCGACCTTTACATGGATAAGCTTTCGACTTCGATTGAATTCGCGGGTGGGGCCCAAGGCTACGACGTTTTGGTACAGTGCAACTACCGACGGACACCTCAGGAAAGCTATCAATTCCTAAATGGCGGTATGGCCGACGGAGTTCTTCTGTTTGCGCCAAGCTCCAATGACCCTTTGGTACAGCTTCTGCGGCAAAGCGATCTGCCGGTGGTCCTGCTGAACGCCCGCGATCACGCTGGCGTGTTTCCGTCGGTGGCTGACGACAACGAAACGGGCCTGAAGATGCTGGCGGATACACTCGTCGATCTGGGGCATCGCCGAATCGCAGCTTTTCTCGACGTCCAAAACCGAAACCACGACTCCGAGTTACGCGGAAGGAATCTTCAGCGTCGACTTGAACAACGAGGCATTTCTGATCTGACGATCTTTAATGACGTTACGGACGACAATGTTGAACAGCAAATCCAAACGTTGTGGAACTCGGACCAACGGCCAACCGCCTTGTTTTGCTGGCATGACCGGCTGGCTTATCAGGTGCTTGATGCCTGCGACCGGTTAGGGATATTGGTCCCAACGGAGCTTTCGGTCATTGGTTACGATGGAATCCGATGGCCCTCACGTTCGCCACACGTGGCGGCATCGATCCAAATCAATTTGCAGACGCTTGCCGAGCAAGCCGTCGATACCCTGAATCTCTACATCAACGGCTACAACGGTCCGCTGCTTGAGCGAACGTTGCCCGTATCGCTCTCCCCCGGGACCACGCTTGGTCCCGCCAAGGATTTATCTCAAAGGTGAGAAATTATGAAACGATCAACCAACCAATCTAGTTCGCGAGGTTTCACCCTCATCGAACTCCTCGTCGTTATTGCGATCATTGCAATCTTGGCTGCGATCCTTTTCCCAGTGTTTGCTCAAGCGAAGATCGCGGCGAAAAAGGCCAGCGATTTGTCGAATGTAAAGCAGCTTTCTTTGGGCGTCGTCATGTATGGAACGGACGTGGATGACACCTATCCATTCTGTTGGGGATGGGATTCCGACTGGAAGCCGTGGCATGTTCAAGTCGCTCCTTACATCAAGAATCGACAAATTTGGCTCTCGCCGGTTGATAACTGGGGACGTGGCAACACTTCGACAAACCCCGGCATGGACCCTCAAAATTGCGGAGCCGGTACGTATCCGGCCGTTGGTGTGACCTACTCGATGAACTACACCTGGCCCGCGAGTGGTTGGGGTTGGTCGAGTTCAGATCAGCAAGAACAGATGTCGCCAACATCTTCGGCTGGCGGCGCCTCCCAAACTGCGGTTCCTCAGGTAGCTTCGACGATTCTGATCGCGCCTCGACCGAACTGGTATCACCAGTGGTGTCAAGGTTGGTCAACCGAGGTGTTCTTTAATTACGGCGAGTTTACGATGCAAGGCGGCGGCGCAAAGATGTTTGCCAACGGCACGAACTACGGTTTCTGTGACGGTCACGCAAAGTACTTTGCCCTTTCTCAAACCCTTGCGCCTCAGGGTGGACAGTCATCGATGGCCAAACCGTCCAATTGGCCATCCGGATCGGATTGGCCGTGGCCAGCCGGAATGTGGGACAAGAGACAGTAATCCATGAAGAAACATCTTATTCTCCTCATCGCAATCTCCACCGTCCTTGCCGGATGCGGGGCGGGCAACCTTGATCAGGGTCAAGTGAAATACACCCCAGGTGTTCCGCCTTGGCAAGAAAAAGACGGCTCCAAAAAGGGTCCTGGCGGAGCGCCCGGTGGCGGCGGACCAGGATCGGCTGCGCCCGAGAGCTTGGAAAATACAACCCAAGCTCCTCCGGGTGGTGGTCCTCCGGGAATGACCGCGCCTGAACGCGGTATGGGTAAGCAGTAAGCAAAATCAAAATTGGGGATCGCATGGACGATCCCCAATTTCAATTAATTTACCAAGCGTAATGCTCGGGTGCTGTCTTGAATGCGGGGAAGATTTCGTCGATCTTCTTATCGAGCTCCGAAGTGATTTCGATTTCAAGTGCCCGAAGGGAACCATCAAGTTGCTCGATGGTTCGCGGACCAATGATTGGGGCGGTGACGTAAGACTTTGAAAGTGTCCAAGCAAGGGCAACATCAGCGGGTTTTTCGCCGATCGACTCGCAAAGATCTTCCCACTTGGTCAATTGATCGCGATGCTTTTCGATGGCCGCCTTTGCATGGTCGCTGTGTCGGCGGGCTCCGTCATTGGTCTTGATGACCCCGCCGAGAATTCCACCGGCCAGCGGTGACCAAGGGATGATTCCGACGCCATAGGCTTCGCAGGCCGGAGCGACTTCGAGTTCGATGTCGCGTTGGAGCAGGGAATACTTGGATTGTTCGGTAACGAGGCCGAGGGTGTTGCGTCGAGCGGCGGCTTCGTTGGCTTGGGCGATATGCCAACCCGCGAAGTTCGACGAACCGATGTAGAGCACTTTGCCCTGAGTCTTGAGAATTTCGAACGCTTCCCAAATCTCTTCCCAAGGAGCCGCTCGGTAGATGTGGTGCATTTGATAGACGTCGATATAGTCTGTCTTGAGGCGAGTCAGCGAACCTTCACAAGCACGTCGGATGTGGAGCGCCGTGACGCGGTTGGTATTGGGCCAATCAAGCAATTCGTCCTTGCCCATATCGCCGTACAGTTTTGTGGCGATGACGACTCGTTCGCGTCGATTGCCACCTTGAGCAAACCAGTCGCCGATGATCTTTTCGGTAATGCCTTCGCCGCGTTCCCAGCCATAAACGTCGGCGGTGTCGAAGAAGTTGATGCGGTGCTCAAGCGCTCGATCCATGATTGCAAAACTGTCCGCTGGCGACGTTTGCGGACCGAAATTCATGGTGCCGAGGCAAAGGCGAGACACTTGGAGGCCGGTACGGCCCAAGGAGGTGTACTTCATGAGTGTGTTCTACCCTTCTACGAGGGTTTGAAGGTCATGATCTCGTTAAGCCGCAACTTGACCGACAAATTCGACATCCGCCTTCGCCGAGATCTCGCTGTAGGCGAGAACGGCTAAATTCGGCAAATGCCGATCCAGGAATCGCCGCATGGCTAACCGGAGCTGGGCGCCGCACAAAAGCACAGGCTGGAAGCCCTGCATCGAAAGCCGATCATATTCAGTCTTGAGTTGCTGGACAAGCTTGCTTTGGGTTGCAGGATCGAGCACCATCGAGGTACCCGCCGACGTGAGACTGACTCGCTCAGCCAACTCTCTTTCGAGAGGCGGATCGAGAGTGATACAACGAAGCTTGTCTTCGAAGTCGAGATATTGTCGCGTGACGGTGCGGGCAATCGCAGAGCGGACAATCTCGCCAAGCTGTTCGACATCCTTGGTTCGTCCGGCAAAGTCCGCCAATGTCTCGATGATCGTCACCATGTCGCGAATCGGAATTCGCTCTCGCAGGAGATGTTGGAGAACCTTCTGGACGTCAGACAGGCTAATCAAGTCGGGGATGATTTCGTTAACGGCGGCTTCGTTGGTCTTCTTGACCTCATCAATGAGGGTTTGGACATCTTGGCGACTTAACAACTCGGGCGCGTGGCTCTTTACCAATTCGGAAAGGTGAGTCGAGATGACAGCGGACGCTTCAATAACAGTGTATCCAGAACGTTCGGCGGTCTCACGCTGGTCGGGGTCGATCCACAGCGAATCCATCTTAAAGACGGGGTCGATGGTTTGGATGCCGGGTACCGACTGAAGTGCATCGCCGCTGTTGACGGCCAAATATCGGTCGGCCATGATCTCGGCCCGCGCAACTTCTTCACCACGGACCTTGATGATATATTCGCTATTGGTCAGTTGAATTGAGTCGCGAATACGAACTGTAGGCATCACAAAGCCCAATTCGGTAGCAATCTGTCGTCGGGTAGACGCGATTCGCTCTGAGAGGTCTCCGCCGACTTTCGGGTCGGCCAACTTGGTGAGCCCATATCCAATTTCGATCTCGATTGGATCAACCTGTAGGAGAGGGAGAACCGCTTCGGGGCCACTGGGAACCGGTGCAGGAGCCGCTTCTTGTTTCGGCTTTTCCGGTTGTGAATCAAAAATCTTTCCGAGGTTAGGATTCTTGCTCGCAAAACGGTATAGGCCGAACATGATGCCTCCTGCGCCCATGAAAATCGTTGCGGGGAATCCAGGCACGAGACCAAAGAGGGAAATTGCGATTGAAGCGACGAGGAGAGCCTTGGTTTGTCCAAAGAACTGCGAGGCGACTTCGCCACCCATCGTGCGGTCTTGTCCGGCACGGGTAACGAGCAAACCGCTCGCCGAACTGATGAGCAGGGCGGGAAGCTGAGAGGTCAGACCCTCGCCAACACTTAGCAGTGCATAGGTTTTTAGGATAGTTAGCGGATCGCTTTGGCCTTTGAAAAAGCCCACGGCAAAGCCACCAATGATGTTGATGATAATAATGAGGATCGAGGCAATGGCATCGCCTTTGACGAACTTCGAAGCGCCATCCATCGCACCATAAAAGTCAGCTTCTTGCTTGATCTTTTTACGACGGTCCTTGGCCATTTCTTCATCAATCAGGCCCGCCGCAAGGTCGGCATCGATGGCCATCTGTTTACCGGGCATTGCATCCAAAGTGAATCGTGCGACCACTTCGGAGACACGACCAGCACCATTCGTGATAACCACAAATTGAACAATGACGAGGATAAGGAACGCAACAAAGCCAACCACAAAGTCGCCGCCCATGACGAAGTTGCCAAAGGTTTCGATGACGTGTCCGGCGGTTCCGCTGCCAAGAATGAGCTTGGTGGCCGCAATACTGAGGGCAAGTCTGAAGAGCGTGGTGATGACCAGCAGCGACGGGAAAACCGAAAACTGAAGTGGATCGGAGACGTTAACCGAGGTCAAAAGGATCATGACGGATGAACTGATTGCCATCACGAGTCCAAGGTCAACCGCCCAGTGTGGAAGTGGCAGAATGAGCATCGAGACCACCAAAAGAAGGCCGATTCCCATGAGGACATCGGTGTGTTTAAGAATCTTGGCAAAGGTCTGCATAGCCCGAAGACGCAAAGGGCGTCAATTGGAATATTCGGAGCCGAACCTCAAGGTCTTTAGGGTGAATCCAGTATTTCCCCAAGGTTAAAAAGAAATCGTTTTCCGAATTCAATTTGTACTTAGTTTTTGGGTCCAAGGTATGGAACAAGCAAGAAGTGGGAGCACGGTTTGGAGATCAGGCTTCCGCGAGGGCATGAAACTACCTTGGCGAAAGCAGAATAAGCGCTTCACTTTTGGGAGCAAAGGGAGATCACGACTGTCGCAGCGCGATGCGACGGGACGTCAGGTCTTCAACATCGCGATATTCGTGCTTCTCGTTTCGTTTATTGGTGGGTGCATTTCAACCTATTTGATGTATCGAAAGTCACTTGACCAGGTTTTCGATACCCGTGTCGAACACATCCGCAATGCCTCCGCTTATCTTGCACGCCAACTGGACGCCGATGCCCAAATCGTAGTGGCAAACAGTCCGAGCCCCAAGACGAAACCCTATCTCTCCACTCAAAAGATCTTCCAAAATTTTCTGCACAGCTATCCCAGTGCGCTTCGATCGCGGACACTTCGCCAGAAAAATAACACGATTTACAATTTGGTTGACGTCAATCAAAAGACCAAATCTGCCCCGCTGAAGCCTGGAGAACCGATCAATAAGATCGTCAAAGACCCTGCGCCCGAACTTTTGAAATGCTTCCGAAAAGGCGTGCCGATGGTCGAGCGAACCGTAAAGGTCGGAGTGGGCGGGATGTACGTTACGGGCTATCGTCCCCTCAAGGGCGACGATGGAAAAGTTAAGGCGGTTTTGGCCGTCGATATGCAATTTAATGGATTTCAGGCTGACAGCGATGCGCTTTTCGAGGCGCTTCAATACGGAATCTATGCGACCGGCGGCGTGTCGGTATTGCTCGCTATCTTTGCCGTCGGGATCATGTGGGCCTATCACCGCGATAATCTGACTCTGAGCGCGGCGATGGTCGAGCAGCAAAAGAAACTGACTCAGACCGAGGCCGACCTTGTCCAGGCGGTCAGTGCCAGTGAAGAAATCAGCGATTCGCTCATTCACACGCTCAATACGGCGGGATGCCTCGTCTGGTATGGCAAGGCATGGAAGGCCAATGGCCACCTTAAGTGGGAGGGCGACCTGAAATATGACCCTCATTTCGAATGGTTGGCAAATGATTTGGCCGATGGAGCGAAGTTCGAAGATGCGTGGGATGCCCGCCGGAATCTCGAAGACCAACTCGTGTGGGAGAAACTTATCGGATTCGCGTTCGATGGACGCCTATCTTCGCTCACCACGGAATACCGGCTCTCGGACGACAACGAAGAAGAGCTTTGGTTTGAAGAGCAACTCGACTTCGACTATGAGCCAGATGGCAGCGTCCTCATTCACGGGTTTGTTCGTGATGTTACAGAATCCAAGAGAAGGAATGATGAGATCCGTCGCTTGGCCTACTATGACACCGTCACTGGACTCATTAACCGAACTCGAATCCATGATGTCATCAACGAATTTATCGAAAAGGGTCAGAACGTTGGGGTGATCGGAGTCGAAATTGGTAACTTCCGCAACGTGAACGAGTCGTGGGGAGCCGAAGTTGCGGACCGGTTGTTGCTCGAATTCGGAAACCAATTGAGCGAGGGCGTCGGCTCAAACGGCATCGTTGGACGGTTGGCGGGAGATGACTTTGTCGTTATCGTCCCCGAAGAATCTTCTCTGTCGTGGCTCGTTGGAAAAGTCGATGAGATTTGCCAAAAGCAGACGATTATCGATGGGGTTGAAATCGCGAAGGTTTGCCGCTTGGGCTACGTGACCTCGGTTGATAGCGATAATGCGGCAATGCTGCTTCGTAAGGTAAACCTCTCACTCGAAAATGCTCGAAAGAACTTGACGAACTACCCGGTTGCTTACAAGCCCGAGATGAGCTTTAAGGCGAAGATGCGAGTTGAACTGGAAACCGCGATGCGCCAGGCATTGATCGACCGCGAATTCTATCTCATGTTCCAGCCGATCTACTGCAATAAGACCAAGCGATTGGTTAAAGCCGAAGCGCTGTTGCGTTGGAATTCGAGTCGTTTTGGCCCGATTTCGCCCGGAACCTTCATTCCGATCGCCGAAGAATCTGATTTCATCAACGACCTCGGAAACTTTGTCATTGACGAAGCCGCCCGGGCAATCAGCACTTTTGCTGAGCAGACGGGACAGACCTCGATCGTGATCAGCTTGAACATGTCACTACGGCAGCTTAAGAATCAATCGACTTTGAACGTCTTCCATTCGGCGCTCGATAAGTGGGGCATCAGTCAGAAGAATATGCTGATTGAGATTACGGAATCCTCGATCATGCATGACTCTGGCGAATGTGTGTCGATGTTGTCTCAGCTTCAAGAACGTGGCTTCTCGCTGGCGATCGACGACTTTGGCACTGGCTATTCATCGCTGGCGACCTTGGCGAGCCTACCGTTCAATTGCCTCAAGATCGATAAGCGATTTGTGGATGGCATCGGAGTGGACAAGAAGCAAGAAGAAGTGCTCGGGACCATCGTCCGCTTGGCACGTGCTCTGAATCTTCAGATCGTGGCTGAGGGTATCGAGAGCGAACCGCAGTATCAATATCTTGCCGAGCTTGGCGTGGAATATAGCCAAGGTTATTACTTCGCCCGGCCGCTTCCGTTTGAAGAACTTGTCAGTCGCGCCATCTCGGAAAACCCGAAGGCCGCTTAACATTCGGTATACTATCTGCTTCACGCGCTCGTAGCTCAGTGGATAGAGCATCAGCTTGCGGAGCTGGGGGTCGGAGGTTCGAGTCCTCTCGAGCGCGCCAAATTTCACTCGTCCATACCGGATACATAGGTAACAGATCGTTCCTAAAACGTTATTTTTTCCAAGGGCTGGAAGCCCTCGCCCCAAGTCCCTCTCCAATTTCGCCAACGGCAAATTGGGGAGGGTGGGTTTTGCCGTTGGCAAAAGCCGGGAGGGGAAGTGGTCCGCGTCAACGGACACTTCAGAGCATGTTCGAAACTTCCATAAATCCTTCCCGGAACCTACCCGGTACGGGTATAAAGTATGTATTGAAGACTTCTTCGCTCGATCCTGATCGATGGGGAACAATCGCAAGCACAATCTGTGCAATCCATTGCGCGATCACCGGAATCGCGGTTAGCGTTCTCTCCATCGTTGGATTTACCTACCTCCAGTCTCCCATTCTGGAATGGGGGTTCTTGGGCTTTGCACTGCTTTTCGGAGGATGGGCCGCCGTAAGAGGATTTTCTCGGCACCGGTCTTGGACGCCCATCGCGATCTTCGTTGCTGGATTTGTACTTCTCGCCGGTTCTCATTTAGTTACCCAGCGACGTGCCGATGGTGTGCCCACCGGCCTTTCTGAGCTTTTTTCAGTTCTAGGCGGCGTTTGTTTGGTGGGCTTCCACTACATCAACCGCCTGCATATGAAATCCTGCGGGCCTACTTCTTAAAGAGGTTCTTCAGAATAAAGAAGGCATTGGCCGGTCGCTCGGCAAGTCGGCGTGTGAAATAGGGATACCACTGATCGCCGTAGGGAACGTAGATACGCACGTTATAGCCCTCTTGGACAAGGCCCGTTTGGAGATCTCGTCGAATACCCAGCAGCATCTGGAATTCAAAAGATGATTTGTCGATTGAGTTCTCCTCGACGAACTTCTTGAGCTCAAGAATGATCTTTTCGTCTTGAGTCGCGATCGCGGGATAATGCCCCTTCAAAAGCAATCGCTTGGCTTGAGCAACGTACTGTTCATCGACTTTCGATTTTTCTTGATAGGCCACGGCCGCTGGTTCGAGGTAAGCGCCCTTCACCAGTCGAGTTCGAATTTGATGTTCGATCATATGGTCGACATCATCGTCGTTTCGGTGCAGATAGCTCTGGAGGACGGTTCCGGTATTGGGCAGGTCTTTGTGAACTCGCGTCACAATTTCAACCGTGCGAGCCGTATAGTCTGAAGCTTCCATGTCGATTCGGACGAAGTTGTTCAAGCTGACTGCACGTTCGACAACCCTTCGATAGTTCGCTTCCGCAAAATCGGAACCCTGATCGAGGCCACACTGGGTGAGCTTGATCGAGATGTTCATCGGCTCCTTGCCGTTTGGTTCACGCTTCCAATCTTGTACCTTTGTCGACAGATCGATTTGGTCAAGCATCTTTGAATACATCTCGCACGACGCCAAAGCTTCGGCCTCTGAGTGGGCGTTTTCCCCAAGATAGTCGAGGGTGATGCGTTGACCAAGGTTAAGAATCTTTTCCGTTTCTGAAATGGCTTGATCAAGAGTGTCGCCCGCAATGAAGCGGCTGACGAGCGGACGGAAAAGGAACGACTTCTTAACCAGGGATTCAACGGGCTTGAGACTTGAGGTCTTCAGAACAAAATTTCGTGCAAGCGACATTGCGTACCATGCAGTTTACTTGTTCGGACCATTCCTTTGTTTACGAGTTCGCTGATCAAACGATGGCGGTTTGCAGACCATCGAAAATTCGAATGAGGTCTTCGACCTTATTGGCTTGGTAAAGTTCAGATCGGATTTGGGCTGCACCCGGAATTCCCTTGATGTACATCGGCAGTTGGCCACGCAACGAGCGAATGGCTCGACCTTCGTTCAGTAAGAAATCAGGGTGGGTTTGAGCCTCTTCGAAGGAAGGAACCTCACACTCATATGCGACTTGAAGCCGGGCGTGAAGCAGCGCAGTGTCGATTCGTTCTTGCAGGGTTGGTTCGTCAGGCTCGGGGCGTCCTTCCATCGCGGCAGAGATTTTCGCCAATGCCCAAGGGTTGGAAATTGCCGCACGTCCGACCATGACTCCATCGCATCCCGTTTCGCGCATCATGGTCAGGGCGTCCTCAGGAGTTTTGACGTCGCCATTTCCGACCAGCGGTACCGAAACCGAGTCGCGAAGGCGCTTGATAAGATCCCAATCGGCTTGGCCATCAAAGCCTTGTTTCGCAAATCGCGCATGGAGGGTGAGCATTTGAGCCCCGGCATCCTGAAAGCGATGGGCCAAGTCAGGCGCGGCGAAAAGGGAATAATCCCATCCCGCGCGGACCTTGACCGACACGGGTACTTTGACCGCATTGACCACGGATCGGACGATTTTTTCGGCGGTATCCGGATCTTTCAACAGGGCGGCACCTGATCCAGTTTTGCAAACCTTTGGCACCCAGCAACCCATGTTGATGTCCACGATGTCGGCACCCATGTCTTCGGCGATGCGTGCCGTATCGGCCATGACATCTGGTTCAGCGCCAAATATCTGGATGGCGAGGGGCCGCTCGTCCGGATGAATCTGCATCTTCTTCAGCGTTTTTGTCGCCCCATAATGGATCGCCATCGCGCTGACAAACTCGGTAAACACCAATCCCGGGTTGCCGATACGCTTGGCAATCAAGCGCATCGGCAGAGAAGTCACATCCTCCATCGGAGCAAGGATGAGGGGCGGATCGATTTTAATATTGCCGACAGAAAACACGCTCTAATAGGATACTTGGACTATTCAAAAAGCTGGCAGGGATTACTAGGTTCCAAATGTACTAGGTTCGCTATATAATGGCGATATGCGTTTGCTTTTTGGGCTGGGAGCCGCCTTTGCTCCCCTCTGTGCGTTTGCTGTCGTGCCTGGGACTTCGACAGATACGAATACCACCGACTACAATTTTGTTGGAAGCTTAAACGGGGCCTCGGGCGTCCTCGTTGGGGCTGACTTGGTCCTCACGGCCAAGCACGTCGGTGCGGGAAATTTCACCTTGCCAGGCATCGGGACCTTCAATTACGTTGCTGGGTCGGCGGTGAGCGATCCTAATAGTGACTTGACGCTGTTCCGCATTGATACCGGTGGCATGACGCTCAATCATGCCGTTATTGACGTCAGCGCCATGAATGCCGGCGACACGGTAACCATGGTTGGCTTTGGCAGTTCGGGCAAAGTGAATGGAGCAGGAACAGGTTATGACATCAATCTTGGTGGCGGTATCCGCCGCAAGGCCGATGGCATTTATGAGTTTTCCGACTACATTTACGACCCTGATAGCGGCTATCTTGCTGGTGAATCGCTCATCGCGCCGCTTCGGCAAAACGGTCAAGCCGCGCTGGCAGGTGGTGATTCGGGCGGAGGTTGGTTCCGCAATGGCTACCTAGTGGGTACGAATGCCTTCATTGGCACCTATGGAAACGGTTCGAACTATATTTTCAGCAATAGCAGTACCGATTTCTTTGTATCCGGTGCGATTTCGCTCTCCGGCAATGTGCAGTTCTTGCGCAACAACAACGTTTCGTTTGTTCCTGAACCTGCGACGATGATCGCTCTCGGGCTTGGCGTGGCCGCGCTGGCTCGCCGCCGCAAGAAGTCGGCTTAGGCCTTTCGTTGCTTGATGATCGCATCCATGATGAGGATCGTCAAGCAACCACCCACGATTCCCGCCATCGCGCCACCAAAGACGTCGGTCGGCCAGTGGACTCCACGATAGATTCGGCTGATGCCAACTCCAAACGCCCACAAGAAACTGAGGACGGCAAATCCTGGCTTCTTGCGACGCATGAAGAGAATCGAAATCGCGGTTGCGATTGCAAAAGCCGTGGCGGTGTGGCCAGATGGGAAGGAAGAGTGATAGATCGCTTCTTGAACGTGGGCGAACGTAAGATTGCTAGGACGGTCTCGAGGGATGCGAGACTTCATCGTCTGGGCAATGACCGTTCCGCCCATGATCGCTGAGATTGCGATGGCAGCGCCGAAAGGCCGCGTTTCCTTTTTGAAAAGGAGAAGGATGGCTACGAGGGCTGCCGCCGCGCCAAGCCCGGAATAACTTAGAATTTCGAACAGAATATCACAGGCGGGATTCCGCCATCCTAAGTTAATTGCGCGGAAGATTTGGACATCCATCGTTTAGCGTTCGAGCAGCGGCAACAGTTCGGTCAGGTCTGAGAGGATCAAGTCGGGATGAGGGGCTCCGTCCGGCATTTCCTCGGGTTTGCCAGTGCGAGAGCTTGGCGGAACGTCCGAATCCCGTCGGATCCAGGCTGACACCCAGCCATATTCAATGGCAGGAACAATGTCGTGTCCAAAAGAGTTTCCGACCATGAGAATTTCTTCGGGCTGGCAATCGATGGCGTTGGCAGCTCGATCAAAAACAGACTTGTGCGGTTTACCAACACGCATTTCGCCTTCGATAAAGATGTTATCGAAGTAGTGGCGAATCTTAAGCGTATCGACTTCTTGATTCTGGATGTCGGCTGGGCCGTTTGTGATCAGGCCAAGAGGGAATTTGCCCTGGAAAGCATTCAGTACGGTGACGGCATCATCGAACAATTTGAGATTCCGGTTCCGCTCAACCATGTAGGCGTAGCTAAGACTTTTGGCCAACTCGGAGTCGTCGACGCCGATCGAGAGCAGTGTGAGCTGCATCTGATGGGTCCGGGTGACAGTTCCCGATGTGAGATATTCCTGGAACAAAGGAGCTTGATCTTTGAGCTGAGGGCTGAACGATCGGAAGGCTTCTCCCCATGCCGTTACCATTTCTTCTGGGGTCTTACCCTCGATCGGGTGTTGAGAAAAAGCGGATTTGAGTCCAGCTTTGCTCGCGTTCCAATAACCACACAGCGTATCGTCAAGATCGAAATAGATGCCCTTGACCTTCGAAAACCGCTCCTTAATCTGCGAATCCACTTTCTTTATTATGGCTTGTAAGGTTCGAGTACCGGAGTTGTTCCATTTTTGACGAACGCCCCAACCAGCCAATCCTGCTCGGGATGGATTTCGGAACGCGTTACGGTGCCGACCTTGTTACCATCAGCGTCAATCACATCGCTTCCTGGCTCTAACTCTTCTTCAGAATGGAAAACGCTCCACGTTTTGTTGGTGTGTCCCCGGCTGTGAATGCGGTGATTGACCTCTTGACCGGTGTAGCATCCCTTGGTATAGCTCATGGTATGCAACTCGAATTTTGGGCCCATCTCGGCGGGAAAATTCGAGTCCGTCATGTCGAGCCCCCACAATGGGATCCCCGCTTCAAGAGAGGCGAGTTTCAGGACTCCAGCATCGAAAATGGTTCCTGAGTGCGTTTCGGTCGTATCCACACCTGGCCAAAGCGTTCGTTTGGCTGGCAAACCCGTCTCGACAAAGAGAGCGTGAAAGAGTGGGGCTTCAATTACTTGGGCAACGCAATCCTCGAGAATCACCATTTGTTCGACCCGCGCCAAAATGGCCGGAACGCAAACGGTTGGAACGATCATCCAGCCTTTATTGTCAACCAAGTGGAGATCACCGGGAGCGAGGATTTGGCCAGTGGGCTTGCACATACAAAACGAGATTGGAACTCCCGTTTTAAGATTTCGAATATCGTTCGAGATTTGTCCCTGCAGCCATTCTTGCCATTCGGTCCCACTGAATTCGACAATAGAGTAGTCCGAAAGGCGGAACACACCTCCCTCGTGACGGAGAACTTCGTAATCGGAGGATATCTGGTCCATTTCCCACCGCATTCTACGTCTGAAATGGAAAGAGCGTTAATCGATTGATGGTAAATCCTTGGCTAATTGGTGGGCTTGCCGCTCTCTTTGGGATTGGCGCGGCGACCGTTCGTAACTTTGAACATGCAGCGGCGAGGGATCTTGCTTCGAAACTGGATGGCGATCGTAAGGTCGTCAAGCTGGATGTCACATATCCAGGCATCTTGAGCCCTGGACTCGGTGAAGTGGGTACGGCCACGATCCATGCTTCTCATTTCCGCTGTGAAGGGTTGCCGCTGTTTACGGAGCCAAAACGCAGCCATAAAGGTTCGATCGAATGGCTGAAGCTGGACCTTCAAGATTTCTATTTACGCGACTTGCGATGTGAGCGCTTCTCGGCTGCCATTCCGAAATGCCGATTTGACTTCGCTTTGGCTGCTTCGAAGCGAAAAATACGACTTAGTAAGAGTGGATTGGGCGAAGGAAGTGTGCAAATCAAAGTTCAAGACTTAGCCCCCTACATCCTCAAAAAGTACGCCGAAATCAAACGCGTCTCGGTAACGGTTGATGGGAATTGGGTGAGAGTGCAGGGCTACGGTCAGTTCTTAGTATTGAATGCTACTTTTGATGTGAAAGCCCATATTGGCACGAACGGCGGACAGTTATTACTCACCGATTGCATTGTTCGGATCGATGACAAAGTGCCGGACGCAGATAGCGAGAAAGCTCTAATCGACACCTTGAATCCCGTCATTGACTTTGCCAAGGACCTCGATCTATATGATGCTGTTGATGCCCAAAAGGTGTGGATCGAGGGAGATTCGATTTTTGTTACGGGAAAAGTGAAGATTCCAGATTCGCCAGAGGGTTAGTCGATTTCGAGAGACCCAAAACGTTTCTCGGTCGAATCTGCGTTGGCCGACAGCAAGGCAAATGCTTTTTCGATTCGCTGACGTTCTCGATCGGCGATCGACTTCTTCGCGGGTTGCGCGATTTCAAATTCCGATACATGACTTAGTAGTAAGTCATACTGAGACCGTATCTGACCAAAAGTCGCTTTGTTCGGAACCCCGAGAATGATTTCCGCCTCGTCTAGGCTCATGACGGTTATTTGAGTTTTGAACTCTTGCTCTTCGGCTTTCTTGAGGGCAACCCCTTGTTCGAGCGCTTGATCAAGCTCTTGCACGGCTTTCTCTTCGGCGGTCGGACCTCCGAAAATTGCCTCTTGGGCCTTATTCGCATAAGCCCTTCCTAGATTTATAACTCGATCAATTTCGGACATGAATACCTCTCTATGTTACTCTACGAACGCAAGACTTCCTGGGCTTCGACGACGCTAGACTGAATCGTTTCAAGCGCACCGAGCGACGACCGCAAATCGTCGGCTCGCGCCGTCGCGTCAAGCGAGGCATTTGAAACCGCGAGTTTGGTTTTGAGTTCACTCAACGAGGCCTTGGTCACTTCGATTTCATTCTCAATTTTCGTGATGATTTCCTTTGCCTTTTTGTACTCTTGAAACTCTCCGGTTTTTGCCTCCATCACTTTAGCGTAGGCTAATTTTTCTTGGGTGGATTCGGCGGTCTCATGTAACTCTCGCATTCGTTCAATTTCGCCTTCGACATTGATGTGCCATTCAAGGGCTTTTCTAAGCTGATCACGAGTTTGAAGGGCGCGCACGACGCGATCGTGGGCCTCCTGAACCTCCTGGCGAACGGTCCCGCCCATCGCTCTAACCGCCGGGTCCTGTGATTTTTCGATAACGTCCTCAATCGATCTCTTAAGCGAGCGAATCGGTCGATAAAGCATTTGAGAGTCGAATGACAAGGAAGGGAATTCATCTGATTGGTTCGTTTGCCGAACTTTCTTGGTTGAGCCGATGAACGCAATGAAGGCCCCCACTGCCACGATGAGGATGATAACCAAGGACATCAAAATCAGAGAGGACACGATGTTAGTTTACGGTGGTCGGTTAGAATCGGAAGCGAAGAAAAACGGAAAAGTCTCGAAAGTTACGATCGGCAAGGCGATATTGCCCCTCAATGGAAACCCCTTTGGCAGCTGTGTAAGTACAGCCAAGGCGAGTAAATGTTGGGTTTTCACCAAAAACTTTTGAGACGCCGACAAGTGCAGAGTGACGATGTCCTAGATCATAACTAACTTGGAAATCTCCCGCTTCTTTGTCTTTCGAGAGACCTTCGGGTTGCCGAAGAACGATAGCTTCTGTTCGGTAAGCGAACTTTCCTGATCGGCGATTGATGTCAACGCCATAGGCTTGCTTCCACCCATTCCCGATTCCTTCGGGTTGTTGAAGCGATTGGGTAAGGGCCATCGCCGAGCTATTGATTCCCCAGTGGCGTCCCAGCGCAAAACTAAAGCCTACCCCTCGTCCACCAAGCCGCCCAACGACTCCGTATTGACGTCCCATTCCTCCATCTGCGATTGCAATTGAAAGCGGCATTCCCCCGAGCAGCAAATTGGAATCAAGTCGAGCCGACTGAACGGATTGACGGAAAAAGCCTCCGCCGCCAAAGGGGACGTACTGCTTGCCCAGTCGCCACGAACCCGGGTCTTCGATATAGTATTCGTCAAAAGGGTCATCGTCCGGATCGTTCTTGATCGTCTGAACCCGCTCGGCCAGCACTACACGGAGCCCGATCGGAAGTCTCGCTTGAAGGGAGACGGTCGAATGCCTTCCGAGAGGAGTGTAGGACTTAGCACCAAGCGAAAACTCCTTCGACGAGGTCATGCCGAGGCTGACATCGCCTTTTATACGAACGTCTGGAGCTTGCCCATGCGCACCTGCGGCAAAGAAGCTGAGGATTGCTAGGCAAGTTTTTCTCACAATAAATCTAATACGTTCTCAAGAGGGATTTGGGTTTGCTCCCCCGACTCCATATTTTTGAGCGTGATGGTTTTTTGCGCGAGTTCATCGTCACCGACGATGCCACAAAATCGAGCTCCCGATGAGTCTGCTTGTCTCATTTGTGACTTCATACTTCGACTGTCAAGGTCAAGCAGAACCGTTTTACCGCCTGTTCGAAGTTCGCGGGCGAGCCCCCGGACGGCGCTGCCTGAGGCCTCGGAAGCCCTCACTAGGAAGATGTCAGGTTTTGACGCTGGGGCTTTGACTTCCTTGGCTTCAAGGGCTAATATCACGCGCTCGACCCCGATGCCGTAACCCACGCAGGGCGTCGCTGGTCCCCCGATTTCCTTGACGAGATTGTCATAACGACCACCGCCAAAAATGGAAAGCCCTGGAAGGTACTGAGAAACAAATTCAAAAACAGTTTCGGTGTAGTAGTCCAAACCGCGAACGGTGCCCGGAGACACCACGAATGGAACTCCCGCTTCGGTTAGGAGCGATTGAACCGCTTCGAATCGGGCTTGAGAGTCAGGCTCCAAAAATTCAAGGATCGAACGCAATCCTTCAAGAGCTTTTTGTTGGTCTGGGTCCTTAGAATCCAGCATGCCCAAAGGATTTTTTTCAATTCTGTCGCGAACTTCGGTCGCGGCATCCTTGAGATAGGCGGACGTGTAGTCGAGAATATGTTCGGAGAACTTAGTTCGACACTCAGATCGACCAATCGAATTCACGAGAATTGGTTCGTTTTCCAAACCAACTGCGCAAAGAAACCTGTAAGCAAGTTCGAGTACTTCGACGTCGGCTTCAGGACTATTCGCCCCTAAGAGTTCGGCTCCAAACTGGTGAAGTTCGCGCAGTCGCCCTTTCTGGTTTCGATTATATCGGTAGCACGCGGTGAGGTAGTAGAGTCGTGTGTGAGTCCCTTGAGGGCAAAGATTGTGCTCGACGACAGCACGCATTGCGGGCGCAGTCCCTTCAGGTTTGAGAGCGACATCACGTCCGCCCTTGTCCTTAAATTCGTACATTTCCTTGGAAACGATATCGCTTTGTTCGCCAGCGGTTCGCTTAAACAGAGCAACGTCTTCGAAGACAGGAGTGCGAATTTCGCCGTATCCGTAATGATGGGCAAGCTCACGATAGGTCGTCTCGAGCCATTGCCAAGTGGTCGCTTGGATTGGCAAAACGTCTTCGGTCCCACGGGGAGCTTGAATTCGCATAGAGTTCTATTGTGACACTGAACGCTACTTCATTTTTGGACCAACTGCACCGATGAGGCGCAGCAAGGAATAGATCGCTACTATGATTGGTAGCACCGCCCCAAGTCTGGCTTCGTTTTTGGTTGACATCAACATGAGGGCGACATTGCTTGCCTCTAATAGGAGGACCAAGAAAAAAGGAAACTTTCTTGCATTCCAGATGCCACGAACGAAAAGAAAAAGGATCGGCAGTAGCCCAACAAAGACTATGGACAAACCAATTCCTTTGACCTGATCCAGCGATCTAAGATTCTGTGCAATTTCTGGATCCGTAAGCTGTTTGAGGATCGATTCTCGAATTTGAAGAGCGAAGTCCACCGAAAAAGCCATGCCAACGAGTAGGCCAAGACTTCCTAGCAATAAAAGCGACTTGAGCAAATAGATGATCGCGATGAGAGCATCCGCCCAGAAAGGACCAGAGGATCGACGTGGTGAAGAAGCTCGCCGTTTCTTAGTCGCCTTCTTTTTCGCCACATAGAAGATACGAAGCAAAAGCGATTTTCGAAGCGTTTGTCATTCATTTCTTCTTTGGTGCGTCATATAGTCCAAGGAAAGGGAATCATGTTGGGGTTATTGGTATTTTCAGGGTTAGTGCGTGGACAAGACATTCGGGCTCAGATGCATCGAATTGATTCGGTAAAGGCCACCGCGCCCGATAAAGACTTAGCCTTTTTAAGTCAAGTAACGAAAGGTGCGACGGTGGTCGGGCTTGGCGAGGCAACCCACGGAACGAGCGAATTCTGCACGATGAAGCATCGAATTTTTCGATATTTGGTCGAGCACGAAGGCTTTACCGTCTTTGGACTCGAAGCAAGTATGCCAGATTGCCTTGCGATGGACGACTTCGTGACGACTGGGAAGGGAGATCCTGCCCAAGCGGTCAAGAATCAGGGCTTCTGGACTTGGTCGACCCAGGAGGTTCTCGACTTAATTAAGTGGATGCGCGCCTACAACCTCGATCCTAAGCATGGCTCAAAGTTGCACGTGGTCGGGTTCGATATGCAGAGTCAGGTGAGCGGCACCCTCTACTTTGAGCGCAAAGAAAAAGAGTTGACGGGAGATACGGATTCTGCTTTTTGGGAATCTGTGAGCTATGACCCGCTTACGCCAGATCTTCGGACCGCCACAACGACAAAGATGGATGAATTGATCGAGAAGATCGAAAAGCAATTAGGAAGCGAAGAGGCCCGACGGGCCCGATTTGTCAAACGTGTCTATTTCCAGTCTGAGAGAAATACGTGGACCGCCCGATTGAGGATGCTTCAATCGGCGGTCTTGCCGACGATGCAAGAAACTTTTGCCGATTCTCAAAAGATCATCGATGATCTTAAACTTCAGTCAAGTGACGCTTACGACGGACTTAAGTTTTTGGACGAACATAAGAATAAGCTTGTCGATCCCAAGCCAGAAGAAAAGTCGGCGCTCATCGCAAACCTCTCAAAGTGGTCAATGGCTATTCGGAATATTAGTAGTAAAGACAAATCTGTAGTCGAGAGACTTGGCCGTCAGGCGTCTCTCCTTGACTTCATCGGATTCGCACTCGCAGACCCTTCGGAGAAGGGAACCACATTCTTTGAGTCGAATTCTTTCCGAGATCGTTGTATGGCCGAGAATTTGGTCGAAGTGTCGAAATCTCTCTTTCCCAGTCAAAAGGTATTTGCATGGGCTCACAATGGTCACATCATGCGGTCAGTTATGCCGAACGTTGCCCAATCGATGGGAAAGTTTCTCGATCAATCGTTGGGAAGTCGATATTGCCCCATCGGCTTTGTCTTCGGGTCAGGTTCATTTCAAGCAATCAATGCGAACCGTAAGCTCACGGTGCACGAGGTCAAGCAGCCGGAAAAAGACTCTTTTGACGAGCAATTATCGAAAATGGGACAATCGGCATTCTTCATTTCCACTAACCTATTGAAAGAGAAGGTGAATTCTCGATCGATTGGAGCACTATACGATCCGAAGTTTGCGGATCGGTACGTCATGAGTTATTCTCCCGCCGAAGCCTTTTCTGGTCTGATCTTCATTTCACAAACGACGCCGACTCACTTATTGCCATAACCTGGTTAAGTTCGTGAAATCTTTCGGCTCAATTTCGAGTAAAACGGTTTCGATTTAGTCGCGCGATGTTCCTGCCTTATCGAAACCAAAACCCTCCCGAATCGTTTCCTTACGGCACGATTGGTCTCATGATCGCAAACGTCGTGACCTACTGCCTCACGACACAATACGGGTTGGTAATCAAGAGGAGCGTCGTCCTTCATGGCGGAATGAGCATTTCCCCCCCCTTAACTGTGTTTCATGACTTTGCCCAGGCCAAGCAGTGGTACTTGTACATCAAGCAACGTTTCCCAATGAGTCCAATTACGAGCCAGATAGATGCTCGAATCAATTTGCTTTCAAAGGCCGCTCCTAAAAGCTGAACATTATTAATTTGAACTTATCATTCGCGGATTTTTGTCCTGCACGCGATAGCGCATTAGTACAATATCGGGCATGCAGTATCGAGAACTCGGCACGACCGGAGTGAAAGTTTCTGAAGTCAGTTTGGGATGTTGGACCATGGGTGGTCTTAACTGGGTGAACGGAAATCCAAACGGTTGGGCGAATGTGGATGAAGATGAGATCACGGCCGCGATCAAGAAAGGCATTGACGCCGGTGTGAATCACTTTGATAACGCAGATGTGTATGGCAACGGCAAAGCCGAACGGATGTTGCGGCGCGTTCTTGATCGTCTCGGCGTGAAGTCCGAAGACTATGTCATTGCCACGAAAGTGGGGCACTTCCCTGGTACGGCGGAACATGCTTACGAGGCGCTGCATATTCGTCATCAATGCGAACAGTCGCTTAAGAACCTTGGGCGCGACTATATTGATGTTTACTACTTCCATCATGGATCTTTTGGTGAGTCAGATTTCTATCTCGATGATGCCGTCGAAATGATGAATCGCCTCGTGGAAGAAGGGAAGGTCCGTGTGAAAGGCCAGTCTGCCTACAGTTCGGATGACTTTGAGCGTGTCACGCCAAAAGTACAGCCATCGGTTCTTCAAAGTTGGGCGCACGCGATGGACGACCAATTTGTCCGCCCAGGCTCGCGGGTAAGCGAGCTGATGAAGGCGCACAACATGACGTTCGTAGCGTTTAGTCCCCTGGCCCAGGGCCTCTTGTTGGACAAATTCGATCCTGATAACCCTCCGCAATTTGATGAAGGCGATCATCGGCGCGGCAGCAAGAACTTTGGCTCCGAGCGACTACATGCCCTGAAGCCGAAGATGGCAACCCTTAAGGAGCGCTTCGGCGATTCAATCGAAGACTTAAGCGCGATCGCCCAGCGTTATATTCTCAACATGCCAAACGTGGCTTGCACCATCCCGGGATTCCGAAACGAACGTCAGGTCGCATGTAATTTATCGGCGGTTGGACGGGATCTGAGCGAAGCCGATATGGATTTCATTCGCGAAACGTTGGCCTAACCAAAGAACCGAGTGAGGCTGCGACTGAGGGCATCCGCCGTGAAATTCACGAGCGGAATGCTTCCGTCGTAATCCATTCGGGTTGGACCGACAATTGCAACGACGCCAACCTCGTTAGCGCCAATGTAATATCCTTTGCGCACGACACTAAACCGGTGCATCTGTTCCGCTCGATTTTCTTTGCCAATCGTGACGACATCCGTATTCGGCGAGACTGCTTCATAAAGAACATCGGTCTCATCAAGTTGCCGAAAGAGTTCAGATAACGCGGTGGCATCGCGCTGGAATTCTGGCTTGGAAAACAGAAATTCTTCGCCCTCGGTGATGAGTTTGCCACGGGTGAGCTGTTTCGCTATCGACCTCAGTTGAGCCCACACGAGGTTGAGAAGCTTTTCGATAATCGGTCCTTCAACGGCGAGTGGCTTGGTCCTCGTCATGGACTTGAGGTCTTTTCCAACAATCTGCAGACGCAGGGCTTCATTTGTCGCCCCAATGTCCTCAAGGGTCAAGTTTTTAGGACATTCAATCATGCGATTTTCGATATGCCCATTGCTCAGTGCCACAACGAGGAGCGCTTGGGTTGGACCAAGACCCGAAAGAATCGCAGTGCGAACCGTAACGTTTGAGTCCTTAGTAGTTGTTGCTACTCCGAGTTGATTCGTGGCTCGACTCAAAACCTTTACTGTATCTCGCAGCAGATCCTGGAGAGCCTCTGTGTCTTGGGTGGCATCTTTGACGGCCTTCTGCTGTCCTTCCGCAATGGCTTGCTCGACGATCAGGCGATCGACATAAAAGCGGTAACCGATATCGCTGGGAATGCGTCCAGCGGAGGTGTGGGGTTGTTCGAGAAATCCGAGTTCCGACATCTCAGCGAGTTCGTTGCGAACGGTCGCGGATTTAACGCCCAGGTCGTATTTTTGCACAAGCATTTCGGATGCGACCGGTTCTGCCCCCGTCACATATTCGATGACGATGGCACGCAAAAGCCTTTGCTTTCTCGGATCGAGTTCGTGCATGGACATTTCTATTGTACGTTTTTACAAAGACAAATGATCCGCTCGACATTTTGCCTCGTCGCAAACCTCATGCGGGTAATCAAAAGGTTTTTGGTTGATAGCCATGCCGATCTGTTGTGATCTGAAATCTAAATTCATTGGTTTTGGAATAGGCAATTTGCCCCGGATCATCAAGGTTAGGATTTCAGTATTTTTACTGGGTCTTAAGCCTTCAGCCCTTCCTACGATGGGGTAACTCATTATAATAGTGGTGATGAAGCTGGTTTTTCTAGGTGCATTTGCTTTGATGGGCGCCATGAGTCAGGCACAAGTTGCCGACGTTGCTTCCGATTTTGGGACGGGGGCAACGAACCCAAACGGTAATTGGAGCTATGGCTACTTTGCCACCTCGCTGTCCGATCCACTGACCCTTTACACGATTCAATCGGTTACGTCAAACGACATTGTTTGGTCGGCGCCACAATCGGCAGGTCAACTTGGAACCCCGGCCGCTTGGCTGCACACCGGGCCTCCGGCAAACGGAATCAACACGGGCGAATTTGGTCTTCACCCAGGGCCGACTGAGATTTCTGTGGCTCGCTTTACCGTGCCCACCGGTTGGGGCGGTGTTGCCGACGTAACGGGATCGTTTGGTCAAGGTGACATTGGTGCCGTTCGAGGACACGTTCTCTTGAATGGCGTCAGCTTGTTCGACCAATCGATGAGCACGACGACTCCGTTCTCAATGCTGGGAATAACCCTCAATGCAGGAGACACGCTCGATTTCGCTGTGGACAATTTCGACGGTTACACGTTTGATTCAACTCCGCTCGATGCTCACATTCAGTTCAATCCGGTACCAGAACCGGCATCCATTGCCTTTTTGGGCATGGGCGCGGTCGCACTGCTGAGACGCCGTCGCCGAGCCTAGGTTGCTCAGGTTGGTTTAAGATGAGGCCCGTTGGCTGCGAAGTTCGCGACCAGCGGGCCTCAGTTCTTGACGATTAACTTCCGAAAGAGCCGTCGCCAATCATCGCCAGCGTTTCGCGAATGTCCTCGGCGGTATTCATGACGAATGATCGGTACTGGAGAATGGGCTCACCGAGTGGCTTTGCTGAACAGAACAAGAAGCGAGCTCCGTTCACACCCGCCGTTACCTCCACCTGGTCGCCCGACGAGAACACGATGATCTTGGGTTCTGTTGCAATGTGTCCTCCTGACGTGGCCGAGCCGCGCACGACATAGAGGAAGGCTTCTTCTTCGTTGCCCGTTGGAATCGCGACCGATGCTCCAGCTTCCAAAGTTATATCGAGCACCGTTGGATGGACCGCGATGTTTTGGAAGATTCCTTCGGTACCTTGAAAAGAACCCGCGACCACACGCACGGTTCCACCATTGATGGCGACTTCGGGAACCCTCTCGCTTGGCCCATTCACATATCCTGCAGGAACGCGCTTCTGGTCTCGTGGAAGACTAAACCAAAGCTGAAGCATCTCGGCTCCATCGTCACCGGCCTTCATCATTTCTTCGTGCCAGATTCCGTTGCCGGCGGTCATCCACTGCGTACCACCTGGGCCGACGATGCCTTCGTTGCCGAGTGAATCCTTATGCCCGACTTCGCCTTTCAACACGTAGCTGAGGGTCTCGATGCCTCGATGAGGATGACGATGAAAACCTACTACGTCGGACGCCGCTTCGATCGACGCATGATCAAGCAGGATGAATGGGTCGAGAATGGCCATTCGGTCGCCACCGATGACGCGGTTGATGGTCACGCCTTGGGCTTCGTTGACGGAGGTTGGAGTGTAAGAAAATGCGGCTAATCGAGAACTCATGTGGATAGTGTACGTCCCGAGAGCAGTCAAGAATGTATGGACGGATACGGTTGTGAGCTACTTTATACTTGCGATGCGTTTGTCGACATCCTCGAGAAACTGCTGAAGGTCACGAATAAGGTCGGGTTCGTCGAACTTCTTGATCTTCTCGATTATGGCAAGGACTTTTTGCCTCAATTCAAAGAGGCTTAGGAAGGGAACGTATTCCTTAATTCTCCTTTGCAAATCAGCTCTAAGGTCTTTGAATCGGAAAGTGGGGCCTACATTCATGTCGTTCGGTCCACAAACGTCGAAGGCGAACCAGTGACTGGGCGAAAGGTGGCAGCGGAGCGTGTATCGGACCCGATGGCTGAACTTGAATAGGCTTGCTTCATCGGCATACTTTCTCCCAGTGCCACAGATTCCAAAAGAGTACTGATATTCCTCAAGCCGCCCAGGAATTGGATATCCCGACAGCCATTGGTGCGGCTCCTCACTGTCTGTGAAGTAAGCCACATCATCTGATTTGTTCTCGAGGCTTATCCCTGTTCCATCGAGGATCCCATTGGGTAGCTCGAACGTCGCATCCATTTTGCCAAGAACTGATTTCGCTTCACCAGCAACCCAAATCTCGGATGGCTTACCGAAAACCACGCCCGCGGCGAGCCTCAATTGGGTTGGGGTCAGTTGAGAATAAGGAATGATTTGACCCTTCATTAGTCGCTCAAATTGATCATCAGAAAGAGATGCAAAGAGTTTTGCGAAGAGGTTGTTGCTGTTTGCGTCTGCTTCCGAACCGTAGACCGTCTGGATGACTTGATTGGCCAAACTGGCACCACCAGTGATTGCCAATCCAGAATAGAGTCTGGGGTCGAACTCCCGGTCAAATAACACGTTGTTGTTAAACCATGAGAGCGTTTTTCGGTCCGCTGAGTTTCTCTGTTCGATATCGACAATCGGCGTCTTAATTACGGTCCAAGTTTTATCGGATGTAACTCGGCTGTTCTCAAATTTAAACTCGAATTCGAATCCTTGTGGCGATTCAACTTTGTCGGAATCAGCGAGGCAAGCGACCACCGAAGTTCGCGTTTGGTGTGCCAATTGAGCCAAGAGTTCTTGATTTCCTGGTCTTAGAAAATCGTTCACCTGGGTTTGGGTGTAAAAAATTCGGGCTTGGTTGGAAAGTGGGTTCTGGGCCCAAAAGGCTTGGGTCTCCTTCGTGGGCTCGGGCACGTTCAGGCCCTTAAAAACACTGTGTTGATCGTTGCCCTCACTTTCTTGTTCATCTAGTCGAGCACCTGATTGAAGGGAAATGGCTTTTTTCCCCTCGGCGGTAAAGACGTCGAATTGAAACTCAATCCAGTCTTCGTAAGTCCTGCAAACTGAGAGTAATGCCACTCTTGGTTCATGTCGGAAAGGCTGTTTGGACGCAAAAGAATCATTGATTTGTTCGTCCACTTGTGGCTCATCCAGAAAGGGAAGTTCGATCACCTTGCCGTTATCGTCTTTCCATTCAATTTTCCCAAGCGTTTCAGCCCAGAGGTTTTGTTCCTCGATCATTTTGGGTAACAATCTGGATTGAAGAGGGCTCTGTGAGTTTGTCGGCTGAGAAGAATAGACAATCCGTTCATAGGGCAGCAGCTGAGCCACGGCCCGGAGATCTACTGAACGGATGGCTCTGTGAAAAGCACGAACGATTGGGTCGCTTTGTTTGTCTTTTTCTTCTTCTTTAGGAACCTGCCCCAGATTTCGCTTGAGGCGGTATCCGATCGTCGTGATCGATTCTTTGGAGAATTGCTGGTCGAGATGATCAGTCTCTGCAGTTCGCCATTTAGCAAGATTCTTAACTCGTTGGTCGACAAGAACGGATTGGAACTTGGTGAGGAACTCTTTTGACCTCGTGAGGGTCAATGAACCATCTGAGTTTGTTCTCCAATCGGCATTGGTTGCTTGGGCAATTCGAGTGAGGATGTCCCGAATCGATTGGTTTGTGATATCGATGAAGATCACTTCATCGCCAACGGATCCGACGGTACTTAGGCGAGCGCCGGTTTGTTTGGCAAGGCTATCGATCGCTCGGCTGGCGGAACTGACTGGGACTTGAATGGTCACCCGACGTGATAGGTCGTCGGTTTGCGTGAGTCCCCAAAATGCCACCAATGCTGCGGTCATGAGATAGTGGCATTATAACGTGTTTATTTCTGGCCATGACCCCCATTCCTAACCCTTCCCCCTAAATGCTCGGCCAGGATTTTCCTCACTGGAATTCGGAAATCGGTGCGCCTCGCAGTTAATGGGAAGGGAAAAGATGTCTTACTTAACCGCGCGGGCCAACTGCTCCAGCAACTCGACCGTGTCATCAAATCCGATACACGCATCCGTCACGCTTTGACCGTAGACCATCTCTGGTGAGATGTCTTGTCGCCCCTCTACGAGGTGGCTTTCGATCATGACGCCCATAATTCCGTGGTCGGCCGTCGCTAACTGTGAACATATTGAATCGAGTACGACCCGTTGATTGCGATGATCCTTATTGCTATTGCCGTGGCTACAATCGATCATGACTTTGCCCGGAAGCCCATTTTTTTCGAGCATCTTCATCGCACCCTGAACATCTTCGGCTGAATAATTCGGGCCAGTTTGGGTGCCGCCACGGAGGATGACGTGGCAGTCTTCGTTGCCGCGGGTTTTGAAAAGGGAAGACACGCCTTGCTTGGTGATGGAAGGGAACCAGTGCGACTGACTGGCTGCCAAAACGGCTTCGACGGCGCGCTGAACATTGCCTTCGGTCGTGTTTTTAAATCCGACAGGCATCGACAGTCCGCTCGCGAGTTCACGGTGAACCTGGCTTTCAGTCGTGCGGGCGCCGATGGCGACCCACGACGTGATGTCAGCGATGTGCTGAGGAATCTGCAAATCCAAGAATTCCGATGCCGTAGGCAAGCCAAGATCGTTAATGTCGAGGAGCAAACGACGGGCGGCTCGCAAGCCTTTGTTGATATGGTAGGTCTCATCAAGGTCGGGATCGTTGATGAATCCTTTCCAGCCAACCGTTGTGCGGGGCTTTTCGAAATAGGCGCGAACGGCGACGATCAATTTGTCGTTGAGCTGTTCGGCGATGGGTGCGAGTCGAGAGGCATACTCGAACGCACTGGCCGGGTCATGGATGCTGCACGGGCCGACGACCACCACGATTCGGGGGTCCTTGCCATGAAGAACATTGGCTATTTCGGCGCGAGCTTTATCCACAACCTCAGAGACGCGATCTGAAACCGGGTGCTCCTCATGGAGGATCGCCGGGGGGATCATTGGCCGTGATTCGGTTATTCGTAAGTCGTCCGTCAGTCGCATATGGAATCTCAAGCGGACGCCTTTGTTCGCTCCCCCAAGTATATCTAGTTCGCGGGAACCTATCGCTCGGTAAGGCTGCCAGGGTGTGACGAATAACCTGTGGAAAACGATGCACAAAAAATGTGACAAATGATTTGCAAAAAATCCTCTACTTGTCTATGGCTTGTGGTGGCATAATGATTGAGCCCCTATATCTAGTGGTTGAGAGACTTGAGCCATGCGCTGTCCTTTTTGCGGAAATGATGATCTAAAAGTACTGGATTCACGTCCAGGAGCCGATGGTGAGTCGATTCGACGTAGAAGAGAATGTGCCAAATGCACCAAGCGATTTACCACCTGGGAGCGATTCGAACGAGTCCGCCTTTTCGTTATCAAACGCGACGGAAGCCGGTGTGAGTTCAATCGAGACAAAGTCTTTGATTCCATGCGGTTAGCCTGTCGAAAACGACCGGTTTCTGTTGAGCAAATTCGCCAGGCCGCCAGCCGGATCGAAGAAGAATTGTTTCAAAAATTTGACGACGAAGTGAGCTCGAAAGAGGTCGGCAGCCACGTCATGCGTGAGCTTTCGACCATCGACACCGTCGCCTATGTCCGTTTTGCTTCGGTCTATCGCGAGTTCGAGACCGTTGCCGACTTTGCCGAAATGGTCGAGCGCGTCCAGAGGGAGGAAGCGTTGTCGCCATTTAAGCATTTACAAAAAGAACTTATATCTTAGGAGACCTCAGGAAGAGACATCATGAAAATTCGACGCTACTTTACGCAATCAGGGAAGAACCCTTACGCTGGAATCGACTTCGAGCCGCGCAAGAGTGAAATCCGCAATCCGGACGGTTCGACCGTTTTCCTTATGGAGAACGTGATGGTTCCATCACAATGGAGCCAAGTCGCCACCGACATTCTTGCGCAAAAATACTTCCGAAAGGCCGGAATCACACCAGGGAAGGTGAACGGCGTCGAATACAGCCCGATGAACGAGGAGTTCATCACCCCCGGCGAATCTCGCGAAACCGACTCGCGACAAGTCTTCCACCGACTCGCCGGATGTTGGCGACACTGGGGCGAAGAGTACGGCTACTTCGACACGAAAGAAGATGCCCAATCGTTTTACGACGAGCTTGTCTACATGCTTGCTAAGCAGGTCTCCGCGCCAAACTCGCCGCAGTGGTTCAATACCGGTCTCCACTTCGCCTACAGCATCACGGGTTCGGCTCAAGGTCATTATTACGTCGATCCTAAGACGACTCAACTTTCCCTCTCAAAGAACGCTTATGAGCGCCCCCAACCCCACGCCTGCTTCATCCTCAGCGTCAAGGATGATCTGGTCAACGAGGGCGGCATCATGGACCTGTGGACTCGCGAAGCGCGAATCTTCAAGTACGGTTCGGGTGTCGGCACCAACTTCTCACAGATTCGGGGCGAAAACGAAAAGCTGAGCGGCGGCGGAAAGTCGAGCGGTCTCATGAGCTTCCTTCGGGTTGGCGATCGATCTGCCGGAGCGATCAAATCGGGCGGTACGACTCGCCGTGCGGCCAAGATGGTGTGCCTTGATATCGACCATCCAGATATTGAAGAGTTCATCAACTGGAAAGTCAAGGAAGAGCAAAAGGTCGCTTCGCTCGTGACCGGTTCGAAGCTCAACCAACGTCACATCAACGCCATCATGAAGGCGGCCTTCATGGATGGAAAGGTCAATGCCAACCCGCGAAACAACCGCGCTCTTTGGAACGCCATCGCCGAAGCAAAACTCGACGAAATCCCAACCAACTACATTCAACGTGCAATCCAATTTGCCGAGCAGGGATACACCAGCATCGAATTCCCAACCTTCGATACTGGTTACGAATCCGAGGCTTATCTGACGGTTTCTGGTCAAAACTCAAACAATTCCATTCGTGTGAGTAACGAATTTTTCCAGGCGGTTGAGAACAACGAAGAGTGGGGTCTGAAGGCCCGAACGAGTGGAAAGGTTCTCAAGACGCTCTCGGCTCGCGGACTGTGGGATGACCTCTGCCAAGCCGCATGGAACTGCGCCGACCCCGGTCTGCAATACGATTCGACGATTAACGAATGGCACACCTGTCCGGCGCACGGCCGCATCAATGCCAGCAATCCGTGTTCGGAATACATGTTCCTCGATGACACGGCCTGTAACCTTGCCTCGATCAACCTCGCGTCGCTTTATAACCAAGAAACCGGCGAATTCGATCTCGAAGGCTATGTCCACGCGATCAATGTTTGGACAACCGTTCTCGAAATCTCGGTGCTCATGGCTCAATTCCCAAGCAAGGAGATTGCCCAACTCAGCTATGATTTCCGCACGCTCGGGCTTGGCTATGCAAATCTCGGCGCACTGCTGATGCAGATGGGCATTCCGTACGACAGCAAGGACGGCTTTGCCATCGCTGGCGCGCTCACCTCGATTCTTGGCGGCGAAAGCTACGCGACCAGCGCTGAAATGGCCAAGCAGCACGGGCCTTTCCCCAAGTTCCACCCGAACCGGGATCATATGCTCCGCGTTATTCGCAACCATCGCCGGGCGGCTTACAATGCGCCCGATTCGGATTACGAAGAACTGGCCATCAAGCCAGTCGGCATCGACCAGGAGGTTTGCCCGTCGAACCTGTTGAAGGCTGCTCATAAGGCGTGGGATCGTGCGCTGGAGATCGGCGAACGAAACGGTTTCCGCAATGCCCAGGTGACGGTTCTTGCGCCCACCGGCACCATCGGGCTCATCATGGACTGCGATACGACCGGTATCGAGCCTGACTTTGCTCTCGTCAAGTTCAAGAAGCTCTCGGGTGGTGGCTACTTTAAGATCATCAACCAGAGCATTCCACCTGCCCTCAAGAAGCTCGGCTACTCGCAAGAGCAGATCGAAGACATCGTCGGCTATGCGACGGGCTACAAGACGCTTAAGACGGCTCCGCACATCAACCACGAATCGCTCAAGGCATTCGGGTTTACCGATGCAGTTCTGACGCAAATCGAAGCTGGTCTTGAGTCGGCGTTTGAACTCAAGTTCGTTTTCAATAAGTTTAATATTGGTGAGGAATTCTGCAAGAAAACGCTCGGCTTTAGCGATGATCAGTTGAATGATTGGTCGTTCAACATGCTCGAATCGCTCGGCTTTACCAAGGATCAAATCGAAGAGGCCAACGAATATGTTTGTGGCTCGATGACGGTCGAAGGCGCTCCGCACCTGAAGGATGAGCACCTACCAATCTTTGACTGTGCGAACAAGTGCGGCAAGAAAGGGAAGCGGTTCATTTCCGCCGAGGGCCACATCCGCATGATGGCGGCAGCTCAGCCGTTCCTTTCGGGGGCTATCTCCAAGACGATCAACCTCCCGGCCGAAGCCTCGGTTCAGGAAGTCCACGATGCGTATTGGCTTTCGTGGCAACTCGGCCTTAAGGCCAACGCCCTCTATCGCGACGGTTCGAAACTGAGCCAACCACTCAACTCGTCCACTAGCGACTCGGCTGCGGCGATTCTTGAGGCGACTCTTGACCTCGAAATGGGAATCGAAGATGCCCCCGCGGCAGCGGCCTATACCTCTCTGGCGAGAGAGGTCGGTGAGCCTGCGAACCGGGAGAGTCGAACAGAAGCCGAACTCTCGCAACACGACCAGATCGAGCGAATCGCCACCAAGCTCGTCTACCGTTACATCAGCAAGCGACGACTGATGCCGGGCCGCCGCCGAGGCTACACCCAAAAGGCGCGAGTGGGTGGCCACAAGGTCTACCTGCGAACAGGCGAATTTGAGGACGGAACCCTCGGCGAGATCTTCGTGGATATGCACCGCGAAGGCGCCGCGTTCCGCTCGTTGATGAACTGCTTTGCGATTGCCGTGTCGCTCGGTCTGCAATACGGTGTCCCGCTCGAAGAGTTCGTCGAAGCGTTCGTCTTCACGCGATTCGAGCCAAACGGAATGGTCAGCGGTCACGACAACATCAAGATGTCGACCTCGGTCATCGACTACATTTTCCGCGAACTCGCGATGAGCTATCTCGGACGCAATGACCTGGTTCAGGTCAAGCCCGAAGACCTCCGCAACGACACCGTCGGTAAGCCGGTCGATTACCCTGACTTCGACGAAGAAGAAGAGGTTGCCGAGTTGGATGACGAAGAAAACGTGCCAGGCTTTGCCTCAAATGATCACACGTCACGCGGATTTGGCGCGAGTCGAGAACAGAGCCCGCTCCCTTTTGATGGCGCGCCGGAAGCCCTCGGTTCTCCGGCGGAATCCCTTGCTCGCAATCAGAAGGGCATTCCCGCGCAGTACGAAGAACGCGTGGTGAGCGGTCATGGCGCGAATGGCGTCGGCCTGTTCGAAGTCTCAGACAACACCCCTACCATCGTGAAGCGGGCGTACTTGGCCGGTGAGGCCACGGATGTCTCCCTCGCTGGTCGAGGGAGCGGTGAGCAAAGCGAACCGGAGGGAGTGGCGAAGTCAGATTCGCAAGTGAGTGCCAAACAAAGCCCCTCCCCCGAAGGTCGGAGGGGTGAAACCCGCCCGGTCACGCCGAAGTCCGCTCTGTCCGAAGTGTCGGAGAAGATCCGCATGGCGCGATTGCAAGGCTACGAAGGCGACCCGTGTACGAATTGCGGTGCGTTTACGCTGGTAAGAAACGGCGTGTGTCTTAAGTGCCAGAGTTGCGGAGAGACTAGTGGATGTAGTTAAATGTAGTTAATCTTGGCAGACTTTACCGCAGACCTAAATAAGATCGATGACGACCTGATGGAGAGGGCGTCATCGGTCGTTTATAGACAAGGGTGGCAGTCTCAAAGCGGTGTTATGCCCTATGGCGAGGCGATAGCCGTGCTAAAGAATATTATTGGAGAACTCAGAGACTATTCTGAAACCGAGACTCGCGATTCCATTCCAGTTATGGCGAGACAAACCATCAAGGCGTCGCTCGCCAACATTTATAATTCTCTTTACAATATTGAGAATGGAAATCAACATGTTCAGCAGTTGACTGAAGAGGTTGGACGGCTCCATCTAACCATTTGGCAGGGAGGTTTCCGGTATCGCGGCAAAAAAGTAGTAGGCTATGAAGCAAAGTATGCGCAAATCTCAAAGCTTGCAAAAGAAATCGAAGAAATCCAAGAAGGCAAGCATACAGCGGAAGAACAACTTGAAGAAGTTTCTAGGCTGAAGTCTGAGCTGGAAGTAATTGCCGCTGAAATACGTACGATTAAGTCTGGGATTGATGTCAAAAACTTGGAGCTTGCCAATCACTATGAAGAAGCCGAGAGTAGTCGTGACAACATCCAGGATCAAGTGGCGAAGATCGGATCGTTAGTTAACGAAGCAACAGAGTCGGCAAGCGAAGCAGAAGCTAAAGCGCAATCCGCGACGACAAACGAGAAGCGCTTACAAGACTTTATAAAGCGTGTTGATTCCAGTGAAAAAAGACTCAGCGAGACGATAGAGAAATCTAACACAGGATTCTTAGAACTTTCAAAATCTGTTCAGGAATTTAAAGATGACCAGACGACTGACCTCGAACAATTTATTGAGCGACTCAAAGCAATTGAGATCGACATAAACCAAAAGCTGAGCAAAGCAACAGGGGTAACGTTATTTCATTCCTTCGATCAAAGAAGTAAGAGAACATACGCTCATTGGATTTGGTTAGTGCTTGGACTTGGAATTTTTGCTGCCACGGTCTACGTAATTCTAGGTGCAGTCAATGGCTTGAAAGGAAGTCCCGATGCGGCGTTCCTAATCAAACTGAGTTTGAGTCTTCCTGCCATTTTGATCATTGGATTCGCTCTCCAGCAATATAGTAAAGAACGTAGACTCAAAGAAGAGTACGCCTTCAAGTCAGCCATTTCGCTCTCGCTGGACCCATATCGAAAGCTTGTCGAGGAGGCAGTTGACGTATTGACGCCGGAGGAACGAGTCAGATTCGCAGACTTCCTCATTACTAGTATCTCTATAATTTTCGAATCTCCGACAGAAAAGGTATTCGGTGAAAAACGAGTGCGATATGCTGGTGACACCAAGATAATTTCTGGCTTTCTAGAAAATGTTAAGAAAGCATCTGACATAGTTAAACCACATTGACTCTCGGCCAGCCACTTCGTGGGCCTGGTCAAACTAGTCGTGCCACTGGTTCCGACGTCTTCACGCCACCGCTTGCGCGGGACGTTGCAGAGACAACGCTTGCGTGATGGGAGAAACCAGTGTTCATATTTGCGCTTCGCTTAGGGTCGCTGTTCAATTCGAATGTGATAGATCAGTGCAAGCCACCGCTCCGTGGACTAATACAATTAACGGCTAGCCACTGCGTGGGCGGGGCTAAACCTCCGAATAGTCGTGGCACTGGTTCCGACGTCTTCACGCTTGCATGATGGGAGAAACCAGTGTTCTTAGATACGCAGCTAAGCACGAGTAATGACTGCGCTTGTTTGTCGTATATTTTGCCTAGATAAAGGTCCCCTGAAGTTAAACTTGAAGTCATTGGCGCATACCATGCGCCTTGGTGGTAATGGAAAGGCAAAAGAGAGTCATTGTTTGTGTTATTCTAATCCTTCATACCTTGTGCGGTCTCTGTTCCTGCGCGATACTCATTCAACTGGCAGTATCCACAGAAGTTATTTCGAGTCGCTCGCCTATTGTTTTTTCCTACCTGTTCTGCTCTCCTCTTGTCTTCTTGGGCCAATGGGTTCCCGAAGGAAGCAAGTCGAGCGAATCTTCACTCCTAAAGATATCTGGTTTCAGTAATAAGGTGGCAGTAGCCGATACTTGCGTTCTAATTTTAGTCGCTTGGTTGCTTTTTCTGAAGTGATCGAAATGGTGAGCCACTTCGTGGGCGGCTAGCCACTGCGTGGGCGGGGCTAAACCTCCGAATAGTCGTGGCACTGGTTCCGACGCCTTCACGCTTACGTGATGGGAGAAACCAGTGTTCTTATTCACGCTTCGCTTAGGGGCGCTGTTCAATTCGAATGTGATAGATCAGTGCAAGCCGCCGCTCCGTGGACTAAGACAATTAACGAACTTCATTACCACGGCTTCGCCCTTCGCTAAGTTAATACGCCCACTTCGGGGCTAAAGAGGTGACGTCTTCTGGGAGTATTGGGCGTCTCGCCCAATTCCTAGTTGGTAATGTCTCTTAATTGGGGTCGCTCCGCTTCTTGGACTGGGGCAATGTCGCCTTTCTTCCAGGGCCTTCGCTTCGCTCCAAGCCTGGCGAGGCTTTGGGGCTAAAAAGGATTGAGCCCAGTGTGGAGTGCGTGGATTTATCCGCGCTTTGTCCTGCGAGATTTATCTCGCTGCCCTAAGAAACACTGGCTCGCCACATCATTACAGGGTTAGCTTCTGATCTAATCGTGGCACTGGTTCCGACGTCTTCACGCTTGCGTGATGAAAGAAACCAGTGTTCTTATTCGCGCTTCGCTTAGGGTCGCTGTTCGGTCCAAACGCGAAAGATCAACCCAAGCCACCGCTCCGTGGACTAAGACTGTTGTGGACTAAGACTGTTAACGAATTTCATTACCTGGGCTTCGCCCTTCGCTAAGTTAATACGCCCACTTCGGGGCTAAAGAGGTGACGTCTTCTGGGAGTATTGGGCGTCTCGCCCAATTCCTAGTTGGTAATGTCTCTTAATTGGGGTCGCTCCGCTCCTTGGACTGGGGCAATGTCGCCTTTCTTCCAGGGCCTTCGCTTCGCTCCAACCCTGGCTAGGCTATCTCGCCCCGTTGGGGCAAAAGAGGATCGAGCCCAGTGTGGAGTGCGTGGATTTATCCGCGCTTTGTTCGGCGAGATTTATCTCGCTGCCCTAAGAAACACTGGCCCGAGGGGAGATATTTTGTGTGGCATGCTAAATCCCGCCGAAGTGCAATGAGCGAATCGGGACTAAGAACGAGCTGGGGTTTGAGTATGGGAGCCAGTACTACCGCGCGGGTCGCGTGCGCTCCTCGGACTTGGGATGATGAACATGACGTTCCAGGGCCTTCGCTTTGCTCCAACCCTGGCTAGGCTACTCTCGCCAAGTTGGGGCTAAGGGGCTAAGGGAGCGAAGAGTTGGGTTAACCGCTGCGTAGAGTGCGTCGTTCGTGTGGCACTGCCAGCAACCCTTTCTGCTTATGGAATGGTAGTTAGCAGTGTTTCCCTTGGTGCTATCGCTTTTTGCCGTTCCGCTCTTCCGGTTCAAGAAGGCCAACGCCGAGATAGAATGGCAAAGCTCTCGGTTAATGAAATAAGAAAGCAGCGCCAAGGTCTCCTATAATGCAATCGTGACTGCTCGACAACCCTTGGCAAAGATTCCAATCAATCGATGCATTGCCTTGTTGATCTCGGGTCTGTGGTACGTCACCGCAATTCCCTCTGAAGCGGTCCACGCCGCTGTTTTTGTCGTGCTGCGTCGGCCCTTTGACATGGCAGGAGCATTGGTGTACGGCCATTCTACGGTTCAGGAAGCAAAAGACATGTTTCCCGCCAACGACTATTCAACCGAGTATCTTGGTCCTTTGGCGTTTATTGGACTGACGGTGGTCGTCCTTCTGAGTCTTTGGCTCTTACTACGGTCGCAAATGCGTTGGATGAGAAGTCGATTTTTGCTCACTCTGTTGAGAACGGGCGGGCTTGGGTTCGCAATCGCGATCCTGGTCACGTGCGCAAAATTGGAGATTGAATTAGGGCCGCCGCGCGTCGCCCAGTGGTTCATACTCACGCTTTTTCTGTTGCCGTTGTGGAGCCGTCGAAAGGTGGACGATAGCTCCGTACCCACCTCCCAAATGGCCTCGTTGCATTGAATGAATCGCTTGAGTTCTCCAAGGCCTAGTAAAAACGCCCGCTTCGGGGCCCAAAGAGGGCTTGACGTCGGCGGGGAACAAGCCGAAGGTGAACTAGGGAGCCATTTCGGACTTCCCCGATGACCAAGTCAAAGGGGGAAACACTGTTCTACGCGGCCAAATTTACTAGAGATTGCTCAGTGGCCGAGCTTTGGGCTTGCCACAGCACTTGACATACTGCTTCTGACTACCACATGGGCATCGCTCCCAGTTCCGAACGTCTCTCGACAAGATTCGCTGAGACATGGCTTCCATCTTCTTAATTTCTTCTTCGGGAATCGCGTCATCAGACCCGTACTGAATGCGGAGTCGATCGCGCCATTCACCCATCTTAAACATCACCCTTGCAAAGAGGCTATCGGAGAGGGCCATGCGCTTGCTCGCCACCGGACCGCCATCCTTCCAGATGCCCGCTTCTTCCAGGAACATGATCTGCGGATTTTCGTCTTCGCGCGGTGTGATGTCGACCAATTCGCCGCTTGGCGACTTCCAAATCGCGACTGCTTCACCTTCGACGATGACGCCTTCTTGATACCAAATCGCCCAACCTTCGAGCGTCTCGCCACCATCGGCCTTCACCTTTGCGTCAACGTTTGCCTTCCAATCGTTGACCTTCATCCCTTCTTCCGGCTTAATATCGACGATGACCGAGGTCGAATTCGGATTCAACCGACGGCAGAAATCCTGAACAATCTCCTCTTGAACTTTGCTCATGCGAATCATGATGACAGATGTACCAAGAAAGGTTCAAAATTCTGTAGCCTTACTCAAGTCGAATGATTTGTTATGCGACTTGAGAAGGAGATGATCTCCGGGAGCATAGGTATCTCGCCTGTGTCATTTTGAGCTGAGGGAAGAAAGGTAATAAGTATTCGATCTGCCCGGAATACAAAAGTTTGTTGAAGTGTTATAACGATATTGAGTGACTAAGCGAACCGAAATTCAGAAATCGGCAGACCCGCTCCTGTTGGGAGTGGGAATGGTCGCGGCGGAATTTCTCAGGATTGCATTTGTCGGACGTACCTTTACCTATGTGATCGTCTCGCAATGTTGTCATCTCGCGGCGTTCTTGTTCGGAGTCACTCTCTTTCGCAGAACTTGGATTCGCGAGTGTTGGAGTGGGACCCGAACCTGGGCTGGTCTCTGGCTAACGTTTTCAGGCCTTTCAGGAATCTTCTTGACCCTTAGTTTGGCTTTCGCAAACTATGGTCCTCCGACTCGTGATGGCTACGCGATGATCATCACAATTGCTTATGGAGATCAATTTTTCTGGTTCTTTGGCGGAATCATTTTGACGATTCTGGGCATCGCCCTGATCGGCCGATCGCTTTATTTACGCACCTCAACACGCCTTTAGCGAACCTATGCTAGAATTTCGGCAATGCAAGTGACGGTGCCGGCTCAATTCGAAGACGAATATTGGTCAAATGATTTAGACCGGCGCGAGCACCTGTCCAAGATTGCGGCGATCATGGCCGGCAACCGGACGCCTTTGCCCGACCAAGTCGAATTCTTGATCAAAAATGGTTGGTCGAGAGAGTTCTCCGAATGGGTTGTCGAAAAAGCTGAGCGTGCCGGAACTTATTTCTCGCTGCATTCGAAGGTTGGTGGAAAGGAGTACGACGAGTCGGTTCGCAACTACGAGATTTGGCGCGCGAGAAAGGCGTTCATGATGAGAAATGCCTGGATTAGTTTTGGGGTAATTATTCTGCTTGTCTTGATCCAATTTAGCAAAATTGCGAACGTGCCGCCATTTCTATTTACTGTCGCCATCCTTTGTTTGGGCGGTTCGTTGAGTGCCGCCAAAGGAACAGATGCAACTGGGAAGTTTGTCCCGCTCGCATTCTTGTTTCAAAGTGATCAAAACACCATGTCGCCGCCTCAAAAGCCAGCGGATTATGATAAGCGAGTCGCTTGGGAGAAGCAATTACAACGCGAACTCGCTGAGCGGGCGAGCCAGCAAGCTGGAGTCTAGAACTGAGCGGTCGCGCTTGGCTTGTCCAAGAACCCTACACTTACCTACCTTCCGATGAGAAGTATAGGTATTTAAAGGACCCTAGTTCCACAATACCAACCCTCTCACCTTTGAGAAATGGTAGGAATCGGTTTCGGTACTGAAATTCTGACTCTCCCACAATGCTTGATCTGGCCATTCGAACATAGCCAGCCGAGACGAGAACTTGCTCGATTTTGACCTCATCGGAGTTCACAAAAAAATACTTAGGAGCGAATCGCCCCGAATCATCGACGGGACAGAACATGCCTTCTTCTCGAAGATGGATCCCAGCTTTAAGAATGATGTCCTTTGCCCTCGGGCGTCGGTTGAGACCCACTCCGAGGCATATCACCGCAAGCGCTACGGCAAAAAGTATAAGTCGATTCACTCTCATCATCTCATCCTTCTCAGTTTGCAGACTCGGCGCATCGTAGTTTAGCCTGACAAAGAAACGGACCGTACCAAATGGTACAGCCCGTTTCGAATCGAGTCGAGATCGACTTACTTTCGCTTGCGTCGCCGCAGAAGCGCGAGTGCGCCAAAGCCGAGAGCGGCCATCGAAGCCGGTTCTGGTACCGGATTCGACATCGTGTAATTCACATTGTCGAAGCCAACCCAGTCGAAGAAGTCGCCCGAGGTAATCACGAACTTGTTGATTCCCGTAAGTCCGGTCAGGCTGAGCGTCGTCTGTCCCGTTGTCGAGGCAATGGCGCTGCTGGCGACCGTGTTATCCGACGCGATCGCAAAGAGTCGAGTCGAGGAAGAAGTCGAAATACCCGCAAAAGCCACCGAGATGTCGCTGACATTGCCGGTGAACAACAGCGTGACCGCCGCGTCGCCATCTTCGTTCAACCAGCCGTTGAACGATCGAACGATGTTGCCGCTCACAGTTCCAGCCGGAGAACCAAGTCCACCAACATCCGAACCCGTCGAACTCACAATCGTGAGGTCGGTAGTCGTCGCGAAATTTCCGCTTGGAGCGGTAATGCCAGTCGCACCACCGATTCCCGAAGAGAACGTCACGTCGGAAAACTGATTCGAAAGAGTGGTTCCAGTCGAAAGACTCTCAAAATCGATGAGAGTCGCAAATGAACTGCTTGTTAACGCTACCGCTGCGGTAGCGAGGAGTGCCCTATTCATAAATACCCTAGTTCCAAGCATGAGCCACATCGCTCATACACTGGTGTTCATATCTTAACAAAAGCCTTTCACCTATTCAAGCTAATAGGACCGGTAAATATACTGAATTCTAACTACATGCTTATGGTGAGTGGTCAGAAATTGAACCTAAGTCATATAGAATTCTAATATGTTAAATCAAATAGTGACATAAGTACTTAATGCTAAAAGATTTTGGGTTGCTTGCTTTTAACTTTTGGGATAGTCGGCGTCGCTATTGCGAATTTGACTGGGCAAAATGACCTATTCATTGTTTGCGACGATCGACTTAAGCCTTCCGCACGTGGGCAAACGACGAGAATAAAGCGGCTAGACTCCCTTCATGACAACTTTGATCGAGGTTTGGGATGAGGCGCACCGCGAATTTGCGATTGCGTTTGAGGGATTGACCGATGAGGATTTGTGGAGGCGCCCTCATCCAAAATTGCTAAGCCTTGGCGAATTGGCGGCTCACGTGGCCTATTGGCAAGCAGTTTGGATTACCGGCGGCGGCAACCATCGCCCGGAACTTGACCAGTTGCCGATCCAGAGTGTTCTGATTGATCACGGATTTCGCTATTACACCGGCACGGTCGATCATCCCTACTCGGTCGCCCTCGGAGTCACTGAGATTCTCGATGAAGTGATGCGAGTTCACGAAGCAGCCAAGGCATTCGTCGCTGAAAAAGGAAAAGATGAAGCGTATCCCGGTCAATGGGGCACTTGGGGCAACGTCGTCCAATACCAAGGTTTTCACGTGGCTTACCATACTGGCCAAGCCTATTCGGCTCGGCACCTGATGGGGCACGAAACCGAAGATAACTAAAGGTAGCATGGACCAGACGCCATGATCCCCGCTGCAATCCTTGCCTCGCAAACCATGAAACCGCTCCGCTGGGAGGTCGTTGCTCCGGGAGTTTGGCGATGCCAAATCGGGAGAGTCGACCGCACTACCCTTACGAAGACATCCGAAGCAAAGCCGAAGCTCGACCCACTCAAGCAGATGCCCCTGGCCGAGGCTCCGTTCGATCTCAACGAGATTCGCGCATGGATTTCGTCAAGCTATGCCAGTGTTCAACTTCCACTAACGACCGACGAAAAGGTTTTTGGGCTGGGAATGCAGATGTCGGGGGCGAATCGTCGGGGCGAGGTTTTCCATCTCCAGGTCGATCACTATGAGAAGGGACACGACCGACTGCATGTGCCGACGCCGCTCTACATCAGTGACCGCGGTTACGCGGTTTTCTTCAATACGATTCGCCCGATCAACGTCTACGTTGGAGTGGGAAATCGCCTTGATGACCCCAAGCACCCCATGTTCCGCGATCGCAACACCGATCCGAAATGGGACGCGCAACCAGATAGCAGCGCCGTCGAAGCGAGTGTTCAGGGGGCGGGTCTCGAAGTCCTCGTCTTTGCCGGGCCAACATCGATGGATGCGTTACGGCGTTATAACCTTTATTCCGGTGGCGGAGCCATGCCGCCGATGTGGGCGCTTGGATTTTGGCACCGGCTACGGTCGTTAGCAACTGCAAAAGACGTTGATTCCGAAGTTCAAAGCTTCGAAGAGAAGCATTTCCCGCTCGATGTGATCGGACTGGAACCAGGTTGGCAATCAAGATCTTATCCCGGCTCAATGGAGTGGAGCACGGAACGATTTCCTGACCCCGCAGGCTTTGTGCAAGGACTCAGGAGTAAAGGGATTCACGTCAATCTTTGGGAGAATCCTTACGTTGCGCCCGATTCGAATCTTTACAATGCGTTGGCTCCGAGGTTTGGATCCCATACGGTTTGGTTAGGAGCCGCGCCCGACATCGCCGATCCTAAAGCCGCCGAGATACTGCGAAAATTCCACCAACAAAACCACACATCAATTGGGGTTTCGGGATACAAAATCGACGAAGTCGATGGTTTTGACGTGTGGCTTTGGCCCGACCACGCCCAATTTCCGAGCGGTTTAGACGGATTGCCGATGCGGCAGATTTATGGAGTGTTGTGGCAACGCGAACTCGACCGCCTCTTCCATCAAGACAATCAACGAACATTTGGACTCGTTCGTGGCTCGAACGGAGCCGCGAGCCGTTTCCCGTTCGCGCTCTACAGCGATACCTATGACCACCAGCAATACCTGACCGCACTCACCACGAGCCCTCTTGCGGGCGTTTTGTGGTGCGCGGAGATTCGCAGTGCGAATAGTTCGGAAGAATGGGCGCGACGGATGCAGTCGGCGGTCTTGTCGCCGATCGCCCAACTCAATGCCTGGGACAGCGGCAAGAAGCCTTGGAGCTTCCCAGAGGTAGACGATGTCGTGCGGGATGCCATGCAACTCCGCCAAACCTTGATCCCTTACCTCTACACGACCTTTGCGCAGTATTGCCTCGAAGGGACGCCTCCGATTCGCCCGATGTGCCTGGTAGATGGGGGGCTCGAAACCGACCAATACCTCTTAGGCGACAATTTATTGGCTGCCCCGGTAGCGGCCGGTCAGAAAAGCCGAAGTGTCCGGTTGCCTGCCGGCGAGTGGTACGACTATCGCTCGGGAGCTTATGTCGGAAGCCATCAGACGATCCGGATTTCGCCAAAACTGGATGAAATTCCGCTTTATGTTCGTGGTGGCTCAGCAATCCCAACGTATCATGGCCAATTGCATGTCGCGGCCTATTCGTCGAGCGAGCTGTATCACTTGCGTTGCTATGGCAAGGGGCCTTGGCGGGCCGCGGTCTATGATGACGATCGGTTGACGTACGCTTTCGAAAAAGGGAATTACGGGCTATTCGACGTCACCATCGATGGTCAAGCCGCCACCGCGACGCATCGCGCCGGAAAATGGACAACACTCCCCGGTGCCTTGCAGATCGACCTCATGACGAAGGAGTGATGTCTACGCATGAGTCAGATGTCGTCGAACTAAAAGGATGTATCGGATTTGGTTTTGCCACTTTGGGAGTCGTCCTCGTGTTATGTTCCGGAATCTTATCGTTCGGGGACAGAGGACCAACCAATCGAAAACTTGAGCCCAAGATGGTTGAGGATTTTCAGCACCACGATATGTTCATGTCCTCTATTCTTGGAGTTGGGCTAGTGACGTTTGCGATTGGAACGATTATGCTTTCAAAGCGATTTCGCCAGTGAGAGAAGACGGGCATATCAAAGGTGAAGGTCAGGTTTAAAATAGAAAAAAGTTGGAGTGCCTTTGACATTCACTTGGCTTGAAAATCGAATGTATTCTCGATAGTTTCCAAGTGTGCGGCGAGGTTGGCTTTTAAAGAATACGGCGTTAGCGTCCTCGAACCCCCGCCCTTCTTGGATCGAATATCCCTCGGCGACGAGAAGGTTCCAAAAACGGCCTAATTCGTCGCTCGGCAAACGATAGACTCCTGCTTGCTGGCTATCTACTCCAAGGAATTTAAAAGAATAGGCGCCGCGTCGAATTTTCGACGGAAGCGACTCAGGCAAACTCGTCCATCCAAGGATTGCGCTGCACAAAAGAGCTCCCATCACCAGATCTCGTCCTTTCATGACATTTAACAGTAAGTTACGCCAACTTTCGACCTGATCGAGCCCTTGAGGCAAACAATCCGTTCTGTTGGTTCCGTAGAAAGGGAACACCATGAGAGATTCGAATCTGTTACGTCGCTGGCAATCGGCAGCGCCATATTTTCAAAGTGCGTTACGAATTTTCGCCGGACTTCTCTTGGTTGCGACCGGTAGCGTGATCCTCTTTGGGTTTCCGGTTAAGCCTCCATCTGCGGGACCCGTCCCTGATCTGATTCGAATGCAGACTCAACTTGGTGGAATTTTGCAAACATTTGGCGGTCTGCTTTTCGCCCTTGGTCTTTTTACGCGCCCAGTTGCATTCGTCCTGTCGGGAATGATGGCGGTCGCTTATTTCCAGTTCCATTTTAAGGCCGAATGGCCAGCCGGCATCATGCCCAATCTGAATAATGGAATGCCGTCTGGGGTGCTCTGCTTTGTGTTTCTTTTCTTTTCTGCTGCGGGCGGAGGCAAGTGGAGTCTTGATGCTGCCCGGGAAAATTCACAGATCGGCGTGCGTTAAGGAATCCCTCAGGCGTCAGAAATGTTGAAGGAAATGGTGAACCGGGACCCGAAAATGTCCGTATCATCAAATAAGAGAGAAATGCTTAAGTTCAGTGGGAAAGGTCTCAACAGTAGTCAGTATCGGGCAGGTTTGTATTAAATGAGTGATCGAGGACGGCAGGGCCGGCAACGCGTCATTGGCTTCAAACATGGCGGCGTTCAAGTTGACACCGGCAACGACGAAATTTTCATCAATGGTCGTTGGTTCCACATCTCCGAAATTCGTGCCTGTGAGAAATCAAGTGAAGGCTACAACATCTTGTTTCTAGACCCCAAACTCGAGAAATTCCGCTGGAAGGCGATGTTTAGCTCGAAGCAAGAGAAGATGGGCGAAATGCTTCGGTTGCTCTGGTCCCATCGCCAAGCATAGAATGGACTTATAGTGGGGGTGTCATTGCGCTAAGTGGCTCGCAGGCTGCCTCAGCCCCAATGGATTCCAACCAATTTTAGAATTTCCCAGACGCGGGTTGATGCTAAAGAAGTTTCTAGTAAAACGCCACGGCCCCATCGAGTAATACGATGACCCACCCATTTCTAGCCCGTGCCAAATATCCGATTGAACCGGACGATATCCCAAGATAAGTCCAAGTTTGAAGTGACGATTTATAAGATGACTCTAACCCTTGAGAGTGTATGAGAGCGCACCAGACGGGCATCGATCGACTTGAGCAACAATCTCATCCTTCGTCGCGCCCTCAACGTCAATCCATGGATGCTGGGCCAGATTAAAAACCTGGCCCAAGCCACGGACGCAGTTCCCGCAGTGAACGCATTTCGCGCTATCCCAATGAACGATCAATCCTTCCGACTCATAGTCGCGTTTCACGTGCCGATCCACGACCCTATTGTATGCCAAAACTACTTCGCAGCTTTGGCGGCGGCGACGATCTCTTCGCCTTTCATGCGAACTTTATAATCTGGATTCGAGTGCGAGAAGACGATTTTCCCTTTTGCATCAATGATGAAAACGGACGGAACGGGCAAAATGTGATGCTTCTCGCCAGACCGCTTTTCGAGATCGATGCTGTACTTATTTTTGTATGTGTCAAACGTCGAGTCGTCAAGGCGAAAGGCGACGCCAAACTTCTTCAACGATTCCGCGCTTGTGTCTGAAAAGAGTTTGTAAGTCAGCTTGTGCTGATCAACGGTTTTTGCGATTTCTTCAGGACGATCAGGGCTGATACCGACGATTTGGTAACCCATGCCGCGGAGGTCACCTTCGACCTTTGCGAGTTCGGCAAGATGCATATTACAAAACGGGCACCATCCTCCACGGTAGAAAATCAACACCGTGGGCTTCTTGTTCAGAACGGCTCGAAGACTGGTCTTTTCGCCTTTGACCGTTCGAAGGTCGGCGTTGGGAGCTTTGGCACCAGCTTCAAGGGGTTTGGCTTTGGCTGGGTCCAGAGCGACTCCGGTCTGAAACGCCATGGCGGCAGCCGATAGAACGAGCGCTCCGGTTGCAAGGAGCAACGAGGGGGACTTCATGAGACTTACTATGCGCGGCGGTATTCAAGAGTTCCAAATTTTTGTTAGGTAGAGTAAGCCATTCGGAATGTCAAATAGAGGGAATCCATATGTTAAGGCGTCCGTGGGCAAGTCGGCCGCTTCGGCGGCACTGATATTCCTTGGAATACTTGTGATGTGTTGTTGTGGCGGAATGTCCCAGTACGGTGACTACATTGGTCCGCCCGAAGAGCTTGCCGCATACCAAACGGGGATGAAACTAAGACTCGCGATCTGCGTCGTGACGGGACTCGTAATCATTGGTTTAGGGATTTGGCAGGGCAAGAAAGGAAAGTCACAGCCGCCTCAAGATCCTGATTAGCAATCGACCTCGGCCTCGAAACTGAAATTCTGTTGTTATAATGCAGTGCAGGGGTTATGGCAGGTTTCGTTCTTGCGGCATTGTTAGGGTTTCAAACGGCTCGGTTTGCGAATCCAATTGACTTTGATTTTGAGGTCGGCGCGACCGAATTTGCCGTGGAATCTTTAGGGAAAACCACCGGTATTCCGATGCGGGTAGTGGGTCCGGCCAGCAAAGAGACCGTTTTTCTTCATGTCGAAAACCGTCCCATTCGAGAGGTCATGGATGAGTTGGCCAAGGCGATTGTCGCTGAATGGAGCCTGAGTTCTGATGGCTATTGGACACTCCAGCGTACGGCAAAGCAAGAGTCCGACGCTTATGCCGCCAGGTTTGCCAAAGACGTCGAGCAAGCTGAGCAGTGGAAAAAGAATGTTCTGAAGCATCTCGACCAACCTTTCGATTCAAAAAGCCTCGATAAAATGGTCAAGGAGTACCGCCAGCTCGACTACGACTTAGAAATGGCGCAACGCAAAGACGAAAACATAAACAAGCGCGATGCCGAGCGTCTCGGTACCCTCCAAGAGCAAGGCCCGGGAAAACGCTTATTTGCTCGCTGTATCAAAGACCTCGATGTTCGACAGATTGCCAAGGCGATGCGGGAAGGACATATGGTTTTTTCGACCGACCCGAACGCCAGTCAGCTGCCATTTCCCACGGATATCCGACCAGCCCTCAAACTTGCCTACGACGAGCAGTTGACGTGGGGCGATATGTTGGTGCGCAATCCAGCGCGTCCTCTTCCACCCAAGGAGGATGACTACGATTCGACCGAGCCTCCTGAGGCTGAACGGGACCCATGGGACCGGGCAAGGATGCAGTCATGGGAGCGGCTACTGCCTTACCGTCAGGTACCGACTCATGCAATCTTAAAAGTTAGCGATGGATATTGGTCGGTCACTGCTTGGTCAGATGATGGCGTTCCTATTCTTGAGTCGTTTGAAGAGAGTTTCGCTACCTATGACCGCCTTGAAGATGAATACAAATTTTTATTGTCGTTCGACGAGGACGCGACAAAGCCGTTGGAAGTGAAACCCTCGTCTGAGTGGCAAGCACTTTATGAACTCACGCGAATCGACCGAAAAAATCAGGAGGAACCCGAATTTAAGACTCCTCTTTCGAAGGCCGAAGCCCGCCGGATTCTGCAGCCATACTTCGTTGATCCCGTCCATAACGATCCGCTAAAGATTGGGAATCAAGAGATCCTCTTGGAACTCGTGAAAAAAGAGCGAAGAAGCGTCATTGCTTGTCTCCCCGACTCGATGCTTCAAACACGGATTCAAAATCGCCCAGTGAGTCGGCTCTTATCAAATACTCAGGACGATCTGAGCAATTACGATGATATTCAAACTACGATTTCAGACCAATGGGTTTCAATTACTCCAAGTTTTCCGCTATCCGATTGGAATCAGAAAATGGATCGGAATGCGGCTCGGATGTTTGGTCAAGAATACCGATCGACGGGCAATGTCTCGCTGGCAACCTATTTGAAGGCAAGTATTGGTCGAAAAGTCGAAAATGCCGAAATTCAACCTCCGTACTTCTTAAACCTGCAGTTTTCGAAGAATGTCGCCTGGAGTATTCCGCAAAGGGCAAATTTCCGTTATTTGCTTCTGAGTTTGAATGACGACCAGTTATTGCGACTCAAGCAAGGACAAGTCATCCGATATTCTCAACTGACACCCGAGCAATTTGACCTTATTCAACCATTGATCCTTGGTTCGCACGTTCGGATGTATGTCTACAACGAGCCGACCACCAATTTTGCCGCGATCGACCCGACCATGGAAATGCCAAGAGGTGTAGTAAATAGTGGGGGAATTGCGCTCGAAATGGCTGAAGATGAGTTCTGTGGAGTTCACAAGGAGGGAGAATTAGGTGAAGATGACCTTACGCTTCTTCGACTCGACCAGCGGAAGGAATTTTATGTGTCGAGGGAATTCCGATGTTTCGCTGGGGGATTTATCGACATTCCGCAGACGTCCTTCCTCGATTTTCGCAAACAAAACCGGCTCACTCTCAAGTGTTACACCGCGCCAGACCGATATGTCAGCGACGACTTTGTCGAAGCGATGCCCGAGGGTGGCAAGCGTTATCCCTACTCGGAATTGAGCCCAAAAATGATTGAACGAATCAATCAGGCAAAGAACTTTCTCTGGTAGCGACCAAAAGGGATGGAGCCTTATTTTTCCCAAATGTTTCGCGAACTTCCGCACAAATCCGCGTCTTAATAAACAAACATGTTGCTTCCCATTGCATTAATGAATATTCAGCTTCAGGCCAAGCTTGATCCTGCCTACATGATCCAAGCCCTCTATCCGGCTGGATCATTGAGGAAAGACCCAACCGAGGCGGGTGGGCACTCCGAATCGAGCAACATGCCCAAACTGATGACATCAAAGACTCGGCTTCAAAGCAACCTTGGCGTGCAGCTTAAGGCTACGAAGGCGGGAATTTCGATCCATATTTACAATGCCTCGTCCGAAGACGCATGGCTGCGTGCGATGGATGGCAACATGATCGCTTGGCTCGAAGCTCAAGAAGGCAACGAGTGGAAACCGATCGAATATTTGCCGTTCGTCGACTGTGGAAACAGTTTCCACCGAGTCGTCTTGCCACCCAACTACGAGTGGCTCTTCCATCGTTTAATGCCAAAAGGGGACTGGCAAACCCAGGTTCGTTTCGTCATTCTCGAAAACGACAAGAAGATCACCTCTCCTTCGATCCTGATGAGCATCCCAGAAACCAGAATTCGTCTGAATCCGGCCCAAAATACTCAGTACAAGATCGAAATGAATGGATATCCCGTTCTGGTTCCTCGCCAGCGCGGTTAGAGTTGAGCTGGCACTTTGATCTTATTGGTCGCAAGCCGAAAGGCGATCACGAATGCCAGTCCGATCAAGAGAAACACACCCCCTGCTATTAAAGGGCTTCGTTCGGTCTGGTCTTCAGATTGGACGACGGTATTGGCGACGCTAAATTGACTTCGAACTATCCCGTCCGACCCGTGTCGAATCCCGTCCGACCCGTGTCGAATCCCGGCCGAATCCCGCCCCGGCTTTATCGAAACCTCTTCTTGTCGGAGCCGCTGTGAAGTCGGATTGCCATATCGATCGAGGACGGTAGGATCCTGCCCGACCGGTGCGGTCGTTCCGTTGAATGTCATCTCCTGAGTGACTTGGGCCTCGGTCTGTTCGGGGCGTTTGATGTGCCATTCGCTGGCGCGGTTGATATCCTGTCCCAGACCGATGCTAGCCAACATCGATCCGACGATAAGCATTCCAAGTTTAAAGCGCATATTTCACTCCTTTGCTTTGCCACGTTCCGTAAACCAGCACTGGGCTGCGGGGCAGCTTGATGTCGATCAATGGCTTCTGGGTCGAGGATCGCTCCTTAATCCGAGGATCGTAATTTCGATAAGAAGGCCCGCTGAAATGGGAGTGAGCGCTGTCTTTGCAGACCACGGTGCCGTTGAAAATCACGCCATTCCCTCCCTTACCGAGTTCGCCTCCGCTTACATTATTGGTGTAAACGATCGCGTCAACCATGTTCACATCCTCGGCGATCTTATTCAAAGCCGAGTCACCCAAGACGCTCTTATACTTCTTGGTTCCTGTATAGTCCGTTTCGTTTGCGTCGAATGCAGGAATCGTATTTCCGGCGTCATCGAGTCGCGACTTGGTGAACGGCGGCGTCATGTATTGCAGGGTTTGATTATTGAATTCCGACGGATTTCCAAAGATCACCGAGCCGCGAGCCGCGAGGCCAAGCACGTCGGCTTTCTCGTTTTGGTTGTCGATCACCGAAGGGGAGTCGCCGCGAAAATCGGGCTTGTTTGTGTATCGAATCGAACCCACAACATGGACATTTCGTCCGGTATAGATCGTGCCTTGTCCGGCAATGTAGCCTTTGATGACCGCGTCTTGTGAAATGGTCACCGGTCCATGAATTTTGATCGGATAGGTTGCCGTTCCGATCAAGGTGGCCGAACCTGTGATGGTTCCGTTTGTCGTCAGGCGCTTATAGCCTTTTGACGAAGAGTCATAGACGTCAATCCATGCCCCCTGATTGTAATACGGGTTCGATGTTCCGTCGCCGAAAGTCTGCTTATCGTCAACGTAAGTCGAACTTAAGGTTTGATATTCGCTGATGTCGTTGAGATCAGGCATCACCGTTTCTTGTGAGGCTTGGGAGTCGAGTTGATTGGTGACGGCCTTATCGCTCGTACTTTGAAGCGTCCAGCCGCGAGAACCATTCTTATCCTTAAGGATGGCCCCATCGACTTCTCCTGACACAACATTTGCGTCCGAGTCGAAAATGATGTCCTTCCAAAGCTGATACTGAGCGCTATTTCGGGCTCCATGTTTGCTGGCATTGTAGGCTTGCCGCCAACGAGCCTCGTTATCTTCGTCTCCTCCCGAAGCCTTTTGTTTCGATTCGTAGGATGAGGACGACCACTTGACAGGAATTCCCGAAATTACACCCTCGGTATCCGACGAAAGTTTGTCATTCGGGGTTGCGACGAGCGATCCATTGTTCGTGAATGTTCCGCTCAACATCGTGTGGTTGCCGTTTGACTTGATGTCCCCATTGATGATCAGCGATTGCGGCGTAAAGCCAGTAGCATAGCCATAGTTATTCGTGAACTTAACATAGTCGAAGACTTCGCTTCGCTTGAGCTTGAACTCAACTTTGACGTCCACAATCTTGACCGCTTCCGTGGATTCCATTGCTCCGTTTCCGTTTGAGTCGATCCAACCCAGCGATCGAACGGTGACTTGGCGAGTGTAACTGTCGGATCCCGGCTGGGTACATGAAACGACTGCCGCCGTAAAATTTCCCACTCCCGGAATCGACCCCGAAACCGACCCTTTTGGAGCGCCGATACTCGCCCCGGCACATGTTTTGTCCAACTCGGAGAACGATTGCGTCGTTTTGAAGTTTTGCCAAAACCCTACGAGGCAAGTTTGGGCTCCCGCATCGCAGAGGTGCGACATGGTGGTGTCTTGGCTGCGGCGTCGGGCATCCCGCAGTTCCTTTGTCGATGAATCAACGTAACTCATTGCGCCGAGGGCGATCAAGGAGGCGAGCATCATCGTGATGAGATAGGCGCTTCCGCGTTTGTTTCTCATTCGCTTCATTAGCTTTTCCTCCTTGGAATGTTGCGTAAATAGACTGTTTCAGATGCGCACGACGATTGTCGATGGCTGCCTTGACCGTCCTTTTCGGTTGCGATAGTGATCGCAACGCTTCGGGTCATGGCGTTCCCATCGCCCTCAAAGGGTACGAATGCTTGATTGGTTGCGGGATCCTTAAGCAAGACATTTGTTGCCAGGGTTCGTGAGGTCCCGTTAATGATTTGAGTTAAGGAACCAGCCGAAACGAGAAATGAACGGGCAACTCCGTCGGATTCTGCTGGGCTTAAATAATTGCCGCTACCGTCCTTCCTTGGCAATTCATAGCTGACGGATAGTCCGTCATTGGCGACATTGACGGTGATCGCCTCTTGAAGCTCTTTGGCAACTTTTTTGACGGCAACTTGAGTTGCGGCCATCGAGTCGATATCGCCACGACCCTTGGCCCAGGTTCCCATGCCCGAAAAGTAGAGCAGCGTCGCAACACCGATCGCGCCGACCGAGATTGCCGAAGCGACGAGAGCCTCCACGAGGGTAAATCCGCGACGACGTTTCACAGGCGCGCCACCACCGTACCGATGTCATAGGTTCGCTTATTCGAGCGTTCGTTCCATTCAACGTGAATCGTGACCCGTTTGGTATCGAGGGTCAGGTCCTCGACACGCACTGTCGCTGATCCATTCGGAAGCTTTTGGCCAATCGTGTCGCCAGCGCCAAAGACGACCGCGTTACAAGAATAAGTATCCTTGCCACTAGTCGGTTTGTCGCTATCGATGATGCCCGCCGACTCCATGTCGGTAGCGTTCACCTTCGAAAAGTCGAGGTATTGAATGTCCTCGATTTCCTTTGCCGCGAAATTCACTGCAAAGTTTGTATATTTCGCTTTTGTTTTGCTCGCCGTACTAGCTGGCATCGCCGCAATGACGATGGCCGCCGCACAGCCCACAAACATGATCGAAAACATCGTCTCGATCAGCGTAAAGCCGTTCTTATGCACCTGCCTAGTTGTCCCCTGCCTGGTTCTTCCCGCCTCAGCGTAGGGATATACCTGGGTACTTTGCGAGGTTTGGAAGCTCAGCTATGCGGCGAGGCTTTTCATTTCTTAGTCTTTGCCTGGCTTGCGAATGGCATTGACCGAATAGTTCAAATATTCGCTGCCCAGGGCTTCGCCGCGCTGATGGACGGCAATTCCTATGCACTTGCCTTTTGCAATATCAAATCCGATTCCACGCTTGACATCGTCCCACACAGCAACACGTTGTTCATCGAAGATCACGCGCTTCAGTTGAGGGTAAGCGCGGTGAATCGTGGTCCATGAACTTCCGACATGGATGCCACTGGATAGTTTAAAAGCGGGTGAATTGACGTGAATGATCCGGGTCGTAATCGTATCTTCAGGCGTTCTGGTTGAGTAGATCGCAAGAATTTTGTCGCCCTTCTTCCAAGCGGACCAATAGTGTCCCATCGCCGCGTCGCTCAACTCAGGATCGGATGGACCAAAACGCTTAAGGACTGCGTCGATGCTTTCGCCGATTTTGGCTTGGCCAATAGATAATCCCGGCACGATCTTAGTTGTAGAAGCGAGGAGAAAAATAGTCGCAAGCATGGGTGACTCTCAAATTCTGACGTTTGGCACCGCACAAAGAAACCAGAACTCAGTTCTTTGATAACCGTTTTATAATTAGAAAAGAAGGTAGCTACATGAAGGGATTGATGATCGGTGTCCTGTGTTTTGTCGCTTCGGCTTCGTTTGCTCAGCAAGCGAAGGAAATAGAGTTAGGAGCTGCCAAAGCCATCGATGTTCAAGCGTCGGAAGTCACTTGGCATCCGAACGGCCTTGCTTTTCTCTACAACCGTGAGACTGACGAAGGGCGGTCTTTGGGAACCTATTGTCTTGACAAGAAAGAAGGAAAGACTTTGCTTCCTCTCGATAAAGACGAGACCTACGATGTGTATTGGCTGGCAAATTCCAATTCCGCGATTGTCGTTTTGTCGGTCAAGGCGACGGGAACTCAGCAACCTTCGACCAGGATTCGAATGGTACTCGTGGATGCGACCCTGCAGACCGTAAAGCCGCTTTTTAACGAAACGTTCGAAGACAAAACGCTTCCCTCGGTCGATGTGGATCAGTCGCCTTCCCTTCGCCATGCCATCGTGACATTGAGGAATAAATCCGGCGTTCGCCATATGGTTCTCTGCGTGGGAGATGCGCGCCTTGTGGATTCTCCCGATTTAGATCGGGCCGAAAAGGAAGGACTCAGCGGTCCTTCTTGGTCGCTTGACGGGACGGCGATTTTCTCGAATTCTGGTGGCAGAAATTTGAGCGGGAGTAAAGTCGTCCTCAGTGGCATCCAAGTTGCCGGAAGCAGCGGAGGAGATGGAGCTACCGGACAATCGAAGGAAGAAGAGCGCCAAATTACCTTAGATGTTGTTGAGGTGAAAGGCCTGCTCGTGTCAGATGCCGCTACCGGCAAAAACCTTCGATTTAAGATCATGCCGGCAACTCCCGCGACTGGCTCCAACGTTTTTGAGCTTATGCCAAGCAACGCGGTTCTTCGACCTGTTCGATTTCGGGGTCCCTGGCAACCCGTTAGTGTGGGGCGTGAGCCATTGATCCCTCGAAATCAGCCGATCGTGCTCCAGTTCGATCGCTCAAACGCACAGGATAATAGTGTTTGGATCAAGCGAGGTACCGAAGCGGGAACCCCAGCAAAGTTCTTGGGAGTCCACGTTTCTCAGACCTGGCTTTCGCCAAATCAGAATGCGGTTGCCTATCTGATCGATGGCGCTCTCTTTGTCCGCACCATTAAATGAGTATTTAGAACTTTTGTACTGTTACCTCGTTTAACCAGGGAGTTATAATGCGAGATAGGTAGCCATGGCACTCACAGTTCGGGATAAAGTCGCCCACCTGTACCGCCGATTCTCATTCGGTGGAACCCTACAAGAGATCGAGGAGGGAACTTCGGCTGGCGTTGAAGCCACGATCAAACGGTTGATCGACTATGAAACGGTTTCGTCAAATTTTCCCATTCACCCTTTCGAATATGCCTGGAATGAGGGCGACAAGGAGGCCGAACCGGGAACCTATCGTTATCGATTGTGGTGGGCATTGGCGATGGCCGCGACGAATCGCCCCTTGCAAGAGAAACTAGCCCTCTTTTGGCATTCCCATTTTGCGGTCAGCGAGAAGAAAGTCGAAAACGGTCCTATGATGCTGGACTACATCCAGGTCCTCCGGAATGGCGCTCACGGAAACTTTTCTGACCTATTAAAAAATATCGCCAAGCTTCCGGCGATGATGAAGTATCTCGACATGGAGCGCGCCTTTCGTGGGCATCCAAACGAGAACTTTGCCCGTGAGGTCATGGAACTCTTCACGATGGGCATCGGAAACTATTCCGAACAAGACGTGAAGGAAGTCTCCCGCGCCCTCACCGGCTGGGGCATGTTGGATACCTATTGGGAAAGTGGCAAAACCAACACCGAGCGGCTGATGGTGATGTACCGAGAAAGGCGCCCGGCTTCGACATTTTGTTTGATGCCACCGATGCGAGACAGCGATCCCAAAACGATCCTCGGCCAAACAAAGGATTTTTCGGGTGACGAAGTGCTTGAACTCCTTGCCAGCCGTCCGGAGACCGCCCGCTTCATTTGTCATAAGTTGTGGGAGTTCTTTGCGTACGAAGACCCTGAGGAATCTGTGATCAAGACGCTGGCCAACTCATTCTTGAAAAACAAGGGCAATATCAAGCAAGTGCTCCTGACCATGGCTCACATGCCCGAGTTTTATGGCGCCAAATGCTATCTGAAGAACTTTAAGAGCCCGGCTGACTACATCGTCGGATCGGTGCGACAAATGCACCTAGGCGAAGAACTTATGAAAATGCGGCCAACGGATGCAACACCGCTGACCCCAATCAATCGAATGATCCTCGATCAGTCGGTGACCATCGCTTATTTTATGGATCGGGCCGGTCTTGAGCTGTGCTTTCCCGAAGATGTCAGCGGCTGGAAGTGGGGAAGTAACTGGATCAATTCTTCCACGATGACCGCACGAATGCACTACAACGGCATGATGATCTGGGACAAAAAAGGCCCTTGGGTGGCTTCAAAAACGACCCAAGCCATCATGGCGGCTGGTAACCCCACGACCCCCGAAGAAGCAGCCGACCGTTTTAAGATGATGTTCGATCTGCACCTCAGCGACAAAGCCAATGAAATGCTGCTTGCCGTTTTCCAAAAGCATGGCGCTAAGGTGTACGAAAACCTGAATAACTGGTCGGGAGTGCTCTACAACAACCTGAAATTATTGAGCGCATGCCCGGAGATGCACATCTGCTAGAGTCCGAGAAAGTACAATAGGGCCTTAATGAGTCCGCTAAGAGTCGGCATCGTGGGTGCCGGAAATATCAGTGCGATTTACTGTGAGAACCTGTCCAAGTTTCCTTCCACCGAGTTGGTTGCAATCTCGGACCTCGATACCGCTCGCGCCCAATCGCAGGCCGAGAAGTTCGACATCGAGGCTCGATCGGTGGACGCTTTGCTTGAATCGTCCGACATCGATCTTGTGTTGAACATCACGATTCCCAAGGCTCACGGTGAGGTAGCTTTACGCGCCCTCGAATCCGGTAAGCATGTTTACAACGAAAAGCCGTTAGCGATCGCTCGCGAAGACGGGCAAAAAATGCTTTCGGTTGCGGCTGAAATGGGACTTCGCGTCGGATGCGCACCTGACACGTTTCTTGGAGCAGCTCACCAACGGGTTCGACAATTGCTTGACGAGGGAGTTATTGGCGTTCCGGTTGCGGTTCACGGCTATATGACCTCGCGCGGTGTGGAATCGTGGCACCCTAATCCAGAGTTCTTCTATAAGCCGGGTGCCGGACCAATGCTCGACATGGGGCCCTATTATCTGACGGCTTTTGTCAACATGTTTGGTGCCATCGAGCGACTCGCCTCGATGACGCGAACGACTTTTCCTGAGCGCACGATCACGTCGGAACCGCATCGTGGCGAAGTCATTAAAGTCGAAACGCCCACCACATTCGTAACTGCACTTCAGTTTGCGAATGGTGTCGTTGGCCAACTCACGACCTCGTTTGATACGCACAGCTTCCCGGGCCAGCCGAACATCGTGGTCTACGGTTCGGAAGGCACGATGGTCGTTCCTGATCCGAACTCCTTTAACGGTTGGAATGAGCCATCTTCGAAGATCATCGTTCGACGCGGTAGCGGGGACGAAGAGATTTTCATTTCGGATTTGCCATTTAAGGCCAATTCAAGAGGCCTCGGCATCTTGGATATTGCCCATGCGATCCAAGAAGGGCGGGATCATCGAGCTAGCGGGGCACTGGCGTTCCACGTTCTGGATACGATGCTTGCTTCGATTGAGTCGTCCGAAGAAAGCAAATTTATTGTCCCTTCAACTCAGCCAGACCGTCCCGCGCTGATCGGGGAAGACGAATTCCCTGAAGAACGCGACCTGATGGGCTAAGGTTGATTCATTTTGCGAGGGCTTCTCGCCCTCGCGCTATAAAGCAATGTCTGATTACTTAACGACGGTTGATTGGAAAGGGGGAATGGTTTTCGAATCGCTTCCTCCGAGTGGAAACCCGATCCGAATGGATGCCTGGGAAGAGGACGGGGGCGAACAGTCGGGTCCGACGCCCGTAGAAACGCTCCTCAGTGCCATTGCCGGGTGCTCGGCAATGGATGTGATCATGATTCTGAAAAAGAAGAAGCAGGTCGTGACCTCTTATCGAGTCGAGATCGACGGCGAACGAGGACCACGAGGAGTCTATCCACGCCCCTTTCTCTCGATCACGCTCCGTCATATCGTCAAGGGCGAGAATATCGATCCTGCCGCCGTCGCGCGGGCCGTCGAGCTAAGCGATACGAAGTATTGCACGGTCATTACCACACTTCGCGCGGCTCCCGAAGTCACTTCGGAATGGACGATCGAAGCGTAAATTCTGTGCGCATCAAAAAAACAGATTCTTAACGAACTTGTAAGTCACGGTTGTGTCGGCGCACTTGGCGGGATAGCCCTCATTTGAGGTTGGTTATGGGTACGATGGCCATTATCCTGGTCATTCTAAGAGAAGGAAAAAAGCGGTATCGCTACAAGGTAACCCAATCCGGCTATCGCGGCAATGCACAGCGTGGCTTTTTCAATGTTGAGAATTTTGAAGCTGAGAAAGATTCGAACCGGAAAAGTTACTCCATATACCGCGATGAAGTAAGTAAGAAAATATGTCATCAGCTCCATAAGGTCTCTGGGAATTGCACCTCCAGTTATGACCATCAAACCGACCACGGTGGCTCCCCCAATAATCGCTAAAACAAGTCGGCGCTCAAAAACCGTCGGAGCGTATCGAATCCCCGCATACCTCGACGGCAGCAGAAAAAAGTACATGATCAGAACAACGGCGATTGCGAGTCCCACAGCGAGTTAAAGGGATTGTAACACCATTCCACTTCAGAATCGCAAAGCGCCAAAAAGGTAGAATCTTACGTGCCCACCAACGTTTTTCCTGGACCTCAGTCTGCCTCGATGTTGGCCGAACTCGGCAAATACGTCATCGCCGAGCCATATCCGTTCGCGGTCGATCTCGAAAAATCGAGCGGCATGACTCTGGTTACCGTCGATGGTCAAGAACTCTTTGACTGGGCCGGATACTATGGTTCGAAGCTGGTAGGACATAACCATCCGGGACTCTATGAACCGGAGTACCTCAAGCGACTGAGCCGCGCCGCCAATAACAAAGTCGCCAACCCCGATTTCATTACCCAGGAGTGCCTGGACTATTACCGATTAGTTTATGAAAACGCGCCCAAGGCGATGCAAAACGACAATCTTGAAGTCTATGTCGTGAATTCAGGAGCCGAGGCGGTGGAAAACATGATGAAATATCTGGTTTCGAAATACAACCAGAAATGCCTTAAGAAAGGTCGGATTCCCGGCAGCCGCCGTTTCATTTATTTCGACCGAGCCTTTCACGGGCGAACCGTGTTTGCTCTTGGTGTGACCCAGACGATGGATCCGGTTGCGACCAAGGATTTTGTGGGTCTCGCTAGCGGCGGAAACCTGAAGCTCCAATTCCCGATTTATGACTCGGAGCGGCCACACGAGGAGAACCTTAGGGATGTTGAGCGAAGCCTTGAGCAGGTCGAATCAGCCCTTCGACATATGGCGGACGACATCGTCGGCATCATTGTCGAACCCATCCAAGGTGCCGGTGGAAATCGAATTGCCCTGCCGGAATTCTTCCAAGGACTAAGCCGTTTGTCTGAAGAGCATGATGTCTACCTTGGCTTCGACGAGGTTCAAACTGGACTGGGTGCGACCGGCAAAATGTGGGCAATCGACCACTTTGATCTCCCGTATTCGCCCATGGCAGTGGCAAGCGGTAAAAAATGGGGCAACGGCCTCGTCTATATGCACGAGCCGCTGGAGGATATCGGCATTCTCGATTCCACCTGGGGCGGCAACTTGGCCGATATGGTGCGCGTTTGCCGCGAAGTCGAAATTGTGAAACAGGAGAAATTGATCGAACGGGCTGCCGTTTTGGGCGAAATGTTGAGCAAGGGACTTAAAGAGGTCATCGCGAAATTTGATTTCGCAAGTAATGTCCGAGGAATGGGGCTTTATCAGGGATTTTCTCTGGATACCTCCGAAAGGAAGGCGGCACTTGTCAAAATAGCAAGGGAAGAGTTTGGGTTATTGTTGCTGGGAGCGGGTAATCGTAGCATTCGCACACGTCCCAACCTCAGCGTCGTAGAAAACGATGTTGTCCGATTTTTGCAATTGCTTGAATCATCTCTGACAAAAGTTGGTCACTCATAAAGACGGAATGGGTATGTCGCGTCAAATCATCATCGCTGGGCTTGCGGGCCTTTTTCTTTTGATCGGCGCGATTACCGGTCAACATGTGTTTTCCTATATTTCGATCCTTTTGGGATCGATAGAAGCCATTCCGGCTGCATGGGAGACCCTACGAGAAAAACGGCTCGATGTCGAAACTCTCATGCTCGTCGCGGCGGTTGGGTCAATCCTGTTGAATCGACCCAACGAAGCTGCCGTATTGCTTTTCCTTTTTTCGCTTTCGAAGGCCCTCGAAGACATGACAATGGCGCGAACCCGAAACGCCATTGACGCTCTGATACGCTTGCGACCATCTAAAATTACGGTGCAGCGCAACGGAGTCGAGTCTGAGATCGCAGTCGAAGAGATTATTCTGAACGACACGATCGTCTTGCCTGGATTTTTGACGGCACCCGTCGATGGAGTTGTGCTGACGGGAGCAGGATCGGTCGATAATAGCGCCCTTACAGGCGAATCGCTGCCAGTGCCCGTTGAACCAGGGACGGTTATTCTCGCTGGAGCGCGTAATCTCGAATTTGGATTGACGTATCGCGCGACTTCTACTGTGGCCGATTCGACTCTGCAGAAAGTTGTCGAACTCGTGACCCAAGCTCAAGAAAACCAGGGCAGTGGCGAGCGGGCGAGCCAGTGGTTCGGTGAGCGATATACCTGGTTCGTTTTGATTGCGAGCGTGGTGATGTTTGCGGTGAAATTTGCGATTCATGTTCCCGTTCGAGACGCAATTTATTCTTCGTTAACGTTGCTTGTGGCCCTCAGTCCTTGTGCGTTGGTGATCTCGGTTCCGGCGGCGGCACTGAGCGCGATGGGTTGGGCGGCCCGAAATGGAATCCTCGTTCGGGGTGGCGAGTTTATCGAGAAAGCGGGGCAGATTACGGCGATTACGTTTGACAAGACGGGCACCCTAACGAGTGGTAAGCCACAGCTCGTCGAAATCTGTCTCTGCGACGAAGATCCCGCGACCCAATGCGATGCAACAGACGTGTGTTGGAGCGGACGTGGAGAAATGTCCTTGGATGCCAAGCAGGTCCTCGCCCTTGCCGCTGCGGCAGAAGCCCAAAGTGAACATCCTGTCGCCCATGCGTTGCGAGAATCAGCAAATAAAAACCACGTTGCAGGCTTAGTTGCGACCCAAGTCGAAACCGTTCCCGGGCTCGGAATTCGAGCCATCGTCGACGGAAAAAAGATCGAAATTGGTCAGCCGAAGATGTTCGCCATGGACATGCCCGAAGGATTTCGGGGTCACCTCGAAGAAATTCAAGCGCGAGGTTGGACCGTTGCCGCAATCTCAGTAGATGGAAAACTAGCAGCTCTCGGCTTTGAGGATTCTCCTCGCGAGACCGCCCAAAACGTTCTTGCACTGTTAAACAAGATGGGGATTCGCCATCTCATGATGTTGACAGGAGACAATGAGCGAACTGCCTCGCGCGTAGCAAAGGAACTTGGCTTGAATGATTATCGAGCTGAATTAATGCCAGGCGACAAGGTTACGGTGGTTGATTCGGTGGCCCAAAGCGAAAAAGTCATGATGGTAGGCGACGGAATCAACGATGCGCCAGCCCTAACGAAAGCGTACGTCGGCGTCGCAATGGGCGGACTTGGCAGCGATATCGCCCTCAATGCGGCGGATATCGTCTTGATGAAGGATCGACTTGAAGCCGTTCCTCAAGTGATCGCACTCGGCAAGCGCACGAATTCGATCATCAAAGCAAATCTGATCATCGGCGGAGGCGTCATTGCCGCCCTGACCTTGTCGTCGTTAGCGGGAATCCTTCCCCTGCCGATTGCGGTCGTCGGACACGAAGGCTCAACGCTGGTCGTGATTTTGAATGGCTTGCGCTTGCTGAGCGGGCCAAAGTTCGCTAAAATTTAAGCTTAGATGGTTTTTCGTGCTTTGAATTCGGCGGATGCCGAGGAGGTTTTCGTACTTCGTGGGGTCGCACTCCAAACCGAGCCCCAGGCTTTTGGTGCGACCTACGAATCTTTTGCTTCACAAGGAGTCGATGGCATTCGCGATCAAATCGTTCCTTTACCGGGACATCGATTGTCAATTGGTGCCTTCGAAGGTGACCGACTCATTGGAACCGCAACCATTTCGCGCCCTAAAAACGAGAAATTTTCGCATGCCGCTTCAGTGGGAGGAATGTTTGTGTTGCCTGAATTCCGTGGGCAAGGCGTTGGTAAGGCTCTCTTGGCGATGCTCATCGCCGAGGCAAGAACCTATGGTATTGAGCAAATTGGCCTTTCGGTATCTCAGAGTCAGGCCTCTGCGCTTCAGCTCTATCGCTCGTCCGGCTTTGTTGCATGGGGGATCGAGCCAAACGGGATCAAGGTCGATGGTATCTCCGCCGACCTTGAGCATATGATCTTAAAGTTGTAGGCTATTTTCGAACCACGCCGAGCATGATTGGTGCGGCCGGTTTGGCTGGCTTTACATCCTCACTGTCATACTTTTTGTGAGCTTTTCGGAAGTATGGGGTCAGCATGATTTTTCCGCTTTTGTGAACTTCGATCACGGCAAATCCGTAGGTGGTTCCTCCTTCAGGTTTCCAGTCCTTTTCGAGCTTACTGCCACCATTCCCGGCAATGATTTGCCAAGGCTTTTTACCATCGACTTTGCTGACGTCCCAAGCGTGAACGTGCGCACAAAGGTAGGCAACCGTTCCTGGGCTTGACTGCATTGCTTGAATCATTTCGCGACCCGATTTCGGTTCGATCGGAGCATCGCCTTTGCACGAAATGCCATCGACAACATTTCGGTGACCGAGGATGAAAGTGGTCATCCTCTTACTGTCGGCCACCTTCAAGTCGTTGGCAATCCAATGAGCCGGGACAAATCCGATCCGCTCGTCGGAAACTCGCGCGTCAGTATTGAGGCAGATGAAGTGAAGTTTTCCAGTGCTGAATGAAAAATTCGAAATCGACTGATCATCCGAAAGCTGGTCGGGACCACCTTCTTGGGGACCATTCGGCGAGTGCGGAGGTAAGTCGTTCGTCTTGATCCAGTCATTCCAGACCGTAGTCGTGTACGGGCTGGCCACTTTTTTGTCCTCAACCTTTCGGTTCATCTCGTGGTTTCCCGGCAGGGGAATCATCTTAAGTTTTCCGTTCAGCGGAGAATGGCGATATTCAGCAATCCAGCCATCGAGTTGCTTACGAACCTCTTCGCCTTGATCATTGCCATAGCCTAAAACAAGGTCACCAGTCATGAAGAGCAGGTCGGGCAAAGGCTTGATTTTCGAAATGTCTTCGAAGCTCTGGCGAAGCTGCGGGAGGTTCGCCGAACTCGGATTTGATTCTGGGTTCCAGTCATCTTTGTCGACTCGGTTGCAGCCAAAGAACGCGAAGGAATAGACGACAGGATCGGCTTTGATGGGAGCCAAGAACATCGGGAGAACCGAAAGAAGACCAACCATGACTTAAGTTTCGATTGTGGAAACCAATTGTGAAGAGATTGTTAAGATGGTCTCACCCAAGGCATCAATTATTCGAACTTAAGCTCAAGGTGAGGCACGGTCGATGCTGGAGCGTTCGGATTATCTTTCGAGAACACTTTATAGACCCCTTTTTGCCCCATTTCCGACACATCATACTTGCTGGTTAGCGCAAGATACATGGGCTGTTTGTCTTTAATCGATTTGGCGAAGGCATCGCTAAATTTGGATTCCTTACCCATCAAGTCGATCACGATTTCGAGCCCCTGTCCAGATCGCGCCGCCGCGATGACGCCAGTTCCGAAAATATCGGTCGTCGAAGGATGAACCTTGTCGATCTGATCATAGGCCCAAGTTCTTTCCGTAAAGGTTCCGACTAAGGGTCTAGCTTCCAATGGCCATTTTTTTGCGTCCGGATTGATTTCTGGATTGCCGACTGGAGTGACGACAAGACTTGCGCCGACTAACTTTTTGCCATCAGGTACAGTAATTGAGAACCGCAGGTAACCGTAGCTGAACTCTTCTGCTTCACCAGCATCGGCGGCCACGGCTTTGCCACCAACACCCCAAGCGCGCAACGCACTGTCTCCTGCTGGGTCTGACGCGTGAGGGTAAATCCATACATCTTGGTCGTCGTTGACGATGACCACGTCATCGCTCGGTTTTGTGACAGAGAGCAGAATCGCAGCGGCAAGGGAAATCATATCTCTATCATACTTAACGATTAGGACATGCGAGAGGTACGCGCACTCCGAATACTGGATTTCCAAGCGATCCGCGATCGCCTTGTTTCGTGCTGCCAAACCGAAATGGGGCAAACCTACGCAAGTTCGATCGGTCCTGAATTTGAAGCGGAATCCATTTGGCGTTTGTTAGGTCAGACCATTGAGGCATACGACCTGCTGGGCACGTCGCCTCCTCCGTCTTTGAGTGGGGTCTTCGATGTTCGACAGGGTGTGAAGTTGACGGCGAAAGGCGGAGCCTTGCCCGGCGAGCAGCTCTATCAAGTGGGTGTGGCTTTGGCGGCGACGGCCGCCTACAAAGGCTATCTCGAAGCAACGAAAACCGAGCAGCTCAGCGAGTTTTATGATGGGCTATTTCCCGACTCGAAACTTGAGGGAGAACTGCTTTACAGCCTTGATGGCGATGGTTCGGTGCGGGATGAAGCCTCGCCGACTTTGGCGGATTTGCGAATCAAGAAACGAAGCGCCCAAGCCAGGATCGTCGAAAGAATTCAATCGTACACCACGGGGCGATATCGAGATTATCTGAGCGATCCGATTTATACAATGCGCGACGGTCGATACGTCATCCCCCTCAAGGCCGACCATAAAGGCAAGATTAAGGGCATTGTTCACGATACAAGTGCGACGGGATCGACGGTGTTCTTGGAACCAGAAGATGTTCTCAATGCGGCCAATGCCGCACGGCAAATTGAAGCCCAAGAAGTCGAAGAAGAAAAGCGAATCTTAAAAGTATTATCAGCTAAGGTTGGACGAAATGCTGAGGAAATCGTTTCCTCAATTACGCAGTTGGGTGAGTTGGATCTCATCTTTGGCAAAGCCCGATTGGGAGCCGAAATGCGCGCGGGAGTGCCCGAGCGCGTGCAAGGACACTTTATAGAAATCAAGGGTGGGCGGCACCCTCTGCTGGATCGTGAAAAGGCGATTCCGCTCGATATTGACGTCGCCGCAGGCTCGTCGGTCATCATCACCGGACCAAATACGGGCGGAAAAACGGTCGCCATCAAAACGATCGGACTCTTTGTGGCCATGCTTCAATGTGGAATGTTGGCTCCCGCTTATCACTGCCGATTTGGAAGCTTTTCGCAGATCTGGGCGGATATCGGCGATGAACAAAGTCTTGAACAGTCGCTGTCGACCTTTAGCGCCCATCTCAAGAACATCGCTTCAGCTTTAAATAATCTTCAACGAGGGGCGCTGGTGCTTCTCGACGAAGTCGGCGCTGGTACCGACCCGGCTGAGGGGGCAGCTTTGGCCCGGGCGTTCCTGATGGAGTTTCATGACCGTGGGGCCGCCATTATGGCGAGCACGCACTATGGGGAATTGAAGGCGTTTGCCTTCTCGACCGAAGGCTTTCGAAATGCGTCGATGGAGTTTGACTCAAAGTCGCTTAAGCCCACATATCGACTCATTCTTGGTGCGGCGGGCGCGAGTCAAGCGCTCAAGATCGCCGAGCGTTACGGCATTGAGAAGAAAGTCATTGAGCGGGCCGAAGAGAATCTCAGCGAGCAGCACCGGGATGTTGCCGAAATGCTTCAGAACCTCGAAAATGCGCAGAAGCAAGCTCGAATTGCGCAAAGTGAAGCCGACCGTCGCGTTGCCGAATTGCGCGAATTGGAAGCCAAAGCCGAGCGAAAGCTTCGAGAAGCCGAAGATGTTCGCAAGCGAGCGAATGAGCGAGCCCATGATGCGATTGAATCGACACTGCGAGAAATTCGCATCCAAGCCGACGACATTATCGAAAATCTGAAAAAGCAGGGCACCAAAACAGATTCGGTTCAAAAAGCGAGAACCGATCTACGGGCCCTGGACGAACTTGGTCGGGGCGTCGCTTCGAAATTTAAGAATCAGGAGAAGCCGCGCGAAGCCACCGAGAAACATGTTTTCAAAAAAGGCGACATTGTCCAGGTTCTCGGGATGCAACAAAACGGAACCCTGCTTGAGGACGCAAGCGGAAGGGAAGTCATGGTCCAACTCGGGGCGATTAAGATGAAGATCGATGTGCGTAAGCTGCTGCCGACAAATCTTAAACCATCGGCTCCAACGAATAACCGCCATAAGGTCAGCCTTCATAAAACCATGGGCGCGAAAACCGAACTATCCCTTCGCAATTTGAGGGCTGAAATTGCGATGCAAGAGTTGGAGCGATTCATCGATGACGCGATTCTCGGAAACGTTCCTTTTGTGCGGATCGTCCATGGAAAAGGCGAGGGAATCTTGAGGCAATTGACCCAGGAATTCTTGAAGAAACACAGAGACGTGAAAAGCTATCGAGACGGCGATGCGACCGAGGGCGGTCAAGGAGTGACGATTGTCAACTTTAAGTAACGAGGTCGCAATGTCGCTCTTGAACCAAGCTCGAGAAGCTCAAAAGAAGGCATATGCACCTTACTCAGAGTATAAGGTTGGTGCTGCAATCCTTGCTTCTTCGGGGAACATTTACGTTGGAGCGAATATTGAGAATCAGTCGTATGGCGCGACAATCTGTGCGGAGCGGAGTGCGATTTCGAACATGGTGATGGGCGGCGATCATGAAATTCTTGCGATTTCGGTCGTCACGGAAGACGAAGGATATCCGTGCGGAATCTGCCTTCAGACCATAAATGAATTTGCTTCCGACCCCAAAACCTGTCAAATTGTCGTACCATCTAAGGGCGGAATGACGATTCGTTCCCTCCATGAGCTTGCGCCTCATTTATGGAAAAGCGACCTCGTCAAAAAATCGAAAAAGATATGAAACAAAACCGTATCGTGACCGGCGTTCTATTCGCCGTATTTCTCTTGGTCATTTTGGCTTGTGGTGGTGGGGGCGGAAATCCGGGAACGACGGGCACGACCTCTGGTACCATCGTCGGGCCCGTAACGAACGTTCGTCTCGAAACGGTGATCGACGGATCTTCGACCGTCGTCGATCCAACGAATATTTTTGTCAATGAAGTCGTCAAACTTCGACTTACGGGAATTGATACCGGCACGGTTGGTCAGCCTCGAGTCGTCCTACCATCGACCTGGGCCATGACGGGAAGTCCCGGCGGAAATCTGTCTTCAAACGGCACGTTCGTCGCGAACTCGAGTCCAACCGGGTTCTTCGGCAGTGCCACCTCGAGTTATGATGGCTTGAGCTACACGACTTCGGTGCGTGTCGTCAGTCCAGATGCAATTGTGACGGGACGTGGGCGCTTAATCAATGGAACGGCGACGCCAAATATCCAGATCCAAGCCTTAAACTCCTTGGGAACTGTGGTTGCGACCGGGCTCGTCGGGGCCGACGGGACGATCCGAATGAGCGCTCCCACGACGGCCGTCAAGTTTACGACATCTTTCCCTGGCACCTACTACGTGAAGCAATTCGCCTATAACGGCAAGGACTATGCGACGACGATTTCCGGTTGCACCGCGTCGCTGCCAGCCCTCACATCGGGCGTCAGCACGTCTCTATTGACCGATATCGTGTTCTATTCTTCCTACGATACGTCGCCTCCTCCCCCTCCCGATGGCTGCGGAGGATAAAAAAAGTTGCATTTCCTAGTACACAAACGGGCATTTTCTTGGCATAATAAGGCGCGATGAAGCAATTGCGGATGCTTGGTGCGCTTGCGCTTGGACTGTACCTAATCGGGTGCGGAGGAAATGGGTCGTCAACCACCGGGGGCGGTACGACAGATCCAATCGTCGGTACCCCCCAGATCGAAATGATTTACTCGACGGGTTACTTCCCGGGTTCGGGTCTGCCAACTTATGGCGATCCAATGAATATTCGAACGGGTGAGCAGGTTCAGTTCCTGCTGGTTGGCCACACGGCTTCCGGCGTTCGAACCATTTTGACCCCGGATAAGTGGCGAACGAACGATGACACTCAAACTTTCGGAACCTTGTCCAACAACACTGGCGTTTTTGTTGCTTCGTCTCGCCAGACGGCGGTTTCGCAAGTCATTACGGCCCGTTACAACGGAACGGATATTTCGGTTCCGTATGCCGTTCGTGCTCGAGAAGTTCGAATTATCGGTTCGGTTCTCAACCGAGTCACTCACCTTCCGATCCCCGGTATTACGTTGTACTTCTACGATGTCAACGGAAACTTCCTTGGCCCGGCCACCACAACGTACGACGGCTCCTTCCGCGCTGCTGTCTCGGCCTCAGTTGCTCGGTTCCAAGTCGTCAACGACTCGTTGCCGGATAATGTGTACCGATTGATGCGATTCGATTCGTCGTTGAGCGTTCAAACGATCAGCCCGGATTACCTTAGCAACCGAGATTCTTCGGGAACTCCGGTCGCTGTGAGCTTCGATCAGACCGGTATGCAGTGGCGTGCAACGGGTGTGAGCCAGACGTGTCTTCCTATGCTGTCGGCTTCGACCTACGTCAACACGGATTACTATCTTGCCAAGCCGATTCTCATCGCTCCAAACGGAGATGTGGATGATTTTGGCAACGCGATTGATCCGAATCTGTTGGCCGAAGGCTGCACAGTTCCGTAAATTTCTAAGTCCAAAGCAACAATACGGAATCGCATTCATGGTGCGGTTCCGTATTTTTTTGTCAAAGGATGTTGCAGTTAGGCGAGTACAATTCAAATATGGGAGAATCACGTTCGCTTGAGTTGACCGACGCGCGCGAAATGATGCGTGATCCCATGGTCCTGCAAGCCCTTCAGCTATCCGAGCGCTTACGCGAGGTGAAGGGGGACGCTCTCGATTCGGATGAGTACCTGGCGATCTCAGAAGCCACCGGCGTTTCCGAAGAGTACATTCGGTTTTTGGAGCAAGATAAGGTCTCCAAGGCGGGTCGAAATTTCATCGATCGCATCCGAACTCAGTTCTTCTCGCTCGATAGCGACACGCGCCGCTATGTCATGTCGGGTTTCCTCGGCACATTGGTAGCTTTGTTGCTAACTATCGGATTCAAGCTCGACTCCTTCACCGGCTTTGCCCTTGGTTCGAATTTTAGCGTCTTTCAAACCATTGCCTGCGTGATCGGCTTAGGGGCGGCCTATAACGCCGCGATGTCGAAGACACAAAAATCGGCAGCGATCACCGGGGCTATTTTCGGCGTTTTGAGTTATGTTCTCGGCACCATTTTCGCCATGATTTTGATGCTTCGAGGGCTCAATTACCCGCCTTCATTAGTGCTCGTGTGCGGCGGTGGCGGCGCGATAGCTGCATTGGCCGTTCATGCCATCTTCCATTCGGGCAAAAAGGGACAATCGGCAGTCCGCGATCGAAACGTGGCCCGACAAGACCTCCTGAAGCAACTCGTCGACCTTCAAGAGCAGTTGCGCGAGGGACAGCAGACGGCAACCTTTTTGAGCCTTGACGTGGTGGGGTCCACCAAAATGAAACTGGGCAGCGATCCCCTCGCTGTGGAATTTACCTTTACCGAATACCATCAGTTTGTCGAGCGGATCGCCGAAAAACACTTTGGCAAAATTCATTCGACTGCTGGTGATGGTATTACGGTTACGTTCGAGCATCCTCAGAATGCGTTCAATGCCGCCCGACAGATTCAGACGGGGCTCGTCGAATTCAATGCGTTTCGAAACAAACTGGAACAGCCGGTTCAGCTTCGGGCCGGAATTCACACTGGGCAAGTCCTTGCTCCCGAGGCAGGGAACATGTCGTCGATCAACTTTGCCTCGGTCATCGACATCGCGGCTCACCTTCAAAAAGAATGCCCCATCGGTGGAGTTGCGGTCAGCGACGCGGCGAGTATGGCCATCGCGGGTGGAGCCAGTTCGATTGGCACAGATCGTGTGACGGTTCATGATATGGGTGCGACCATTTGGCGACGCAAGAAAAGCCTTGAGCACTTTAAGCTTCCCGAACCGGCTGCGCAGACAAGTTAGGAGATTTTCCAAATGTTTGGTGTCGTCCAACGACGTTTCAAGACCCAGCGAGAGTGGGACCAGGTGTGGAACACGCCGGTTGACGTTCCCACACTCGTTCGTGACCTCGGAGAACCAGGCTCACTCGAAATCCAGTCCACGTTTCACGGTGCCGTTCACTACCTTGCCGGATTTCTTCAGAGGTTCGACTTCCGACTATTTCGGAACGGCGGACTGCCGCTCATCGAGCGACGTGAAGGGCCCGTCATCGAAGAAGTTTTGGTCCGCCTTGGGCCAAACGCGGTCCGGGGCGCTTATCTGCCGATCTCACTGCAGCTGCACGTCTGCAACGAAAATTTGCGCGAAATTCGGTCGAAGTACTGGCCCGCCGCCGGACGTCCGCCCGTGTCGCTTGTTTCTGGCAATATTGGGCTTATCCAAACGATTCCCACGTATGACATCTGGAACGTTGCGACGGAGGATTCCTTGCAGGAAATCACTCGGTCCTTCCGAGAGGATTTGTTGCCTTACCTCGAACTTTTGGCATCACCGAATCAGCTTCGCCGGGCTATTTTCGATGGCAAGGCGGCGATGTTTGACCATGCCATCGCCGTCGAATGGTTACTGATGGAATTTGGACGTGCCGATGCTCGGGAATATATTCGTCAACTGATCGATACCGAGAATGTCGTGATTCGTGACTTTTGGAAGGAACACGATGGCTTGTCGAATCAAACGCGGGTCGGTTATCGAACGGGCGACCTCACTCATAATCTTGCCGTCATCGCGTACTCGCATGACATTTGTAAGCGGTGGCTCTACTAGTTGGGAGTTGGCCCCGATAAGACTGCCCGATGCTAACATTCATTGTGAAATAGCTTCTTTGGACGCAAAATGATCAGTACTCTTATTTTTGGTTTCATCGCTTCGCCATGGAGTCAACCCGTAAAGACAGTCGAGAACTTTCTTTTTGCCGGAGGACAAATGAGTTCGGTCAGCGACAACTTGCTCTTGCGCAAAGATATTGCGGGGGTTCAAGTCATTTACACGTGGAAGAGCCTTGAGCTCGGAAGAGGGCAGTATCGTTTTAGTCAAATTGAATCTGACCTCGAGCGGGCAAATCGGTTTCATAAAAAGCTGTTTATTCAGATTCAAGATCGCTTCTTTGAACCCCAAGACCGAAACATCCCTGAGTATCTCTTAACCGAAAAAGCGTTCGGCGGGGGGCTCGCCAAACAAGCCGATAATCCTGGCGAGAATTTGCCTGAAGGCTCGGGTTGGGTCGCCATGCAGTGGAATAAAAACCTTCGAAAGAGATTTCAACTTTTGTTAGTCGCCCTCGCAAAAAGGTTTGACGGAAAAGTTTTTGGGGTCAATCTTCCCGAATCAAGCGCCGATATCGACCTCAAGTCAGACCAGACCGGGTTTGATCCCGAAACTTATTTCCAGGCTGAATTAGAGAACCTGCTTGTCGCCCGGAAGGCTTTCAAGAAGACTCACGTCGTGCAATACGTCAACTTCTGGCCCGGTGAATGGGAAAATTCGCGAGGCTTTATGCAGCAAACCTTTGAGTTCGCTGCTAAAAATGGTGTCGGCTTGGGCGGTCCCGATATTGTGCCGTACAAGAAGGGGCAGATGAAGAACTCTTACCCATTCTTCAACAAATATCGCGGCAAGCTACCTCTGGTGGCGATGGCGGTTCAGGAAGCGACGTTGACCTACACCAACCCTGAAACTGGCAAAAACTTTACCAAAGAAGAGATTGATCGCTTTGCCAAGGAATACCTTGGCGTGGACATCATTTTTTGGGCGATTTCCTCTCCTTGGCTGTCGGATGCCAAAGCAAGGGCCTGAAGCCCTCGTCCCCTGGAAGCATCTTGATCATCGCTACTTTCTGATTTTCAACAAAATCTGAAACTTCGGCGGTACACTTGGCATAGGAACTATCGTGAGCATTGCACCCGAGAAGATCGTTGGACCTGAGTTGATCGACATTTACCGCAAAGTCGACGAAGGCACGAGATTGGACTTTGAAGACGGCATGCGGCTCTATCAAACCAAGAACCTCAGCGCCGTCGGCTACATGGCCAACATGGTGCGCGAGCGACGACACGGAGCGAAGACCTATTTCGTCGCGAATCAGCACATCAACTACACGAATATCTGTAACAAGTTCTGCAAGTTCTGCTCGTTTTACGCCAAAAAAGGCGGCCCCGCAGCTTATGAAATGTCGATCGAGGAGGTCAAAGAGCGACTGCAGTGGCACCGAGATGCGGATTTGACTGAGATTCACATCGTCGGTGGGATCAATCCACGGTTGCCGTACCAGTACTACATGGACCTTGTCGCCGCCTGCAAAGAAATTCTGCCTGGAGTTCACGTCAAAGCGTTTACTGCCGTTGAAATCACGGAGATTGCTCGGCAAGGAAAGGTTTCGGCGGAGCGAGCGTTAGCCGACCTGATGGAAGCGGGACTCGATTCGCTGCCTGGTGGCGGCATCGAGATTCTTTCGGATCGAGTTCACCAAGAGCTTTTTGGACGCAAGATTGACGGCGACGAGTGGAAAGAAGTCGCCCGTGCGGCGGCTAAGCTTGGACTCAAGCAGTACGCCACGATGCTATACGGGCATATCGAAACCCTCGATGAACGTGTCAACCACCTGATCCAGCTTAGAGAACTCCAAGACGAAACGGGGCACTTCTTGACGATGACGCCGCTGAGTTTCCACCCCGAAAAAACCGAACTCGAACACATTCAGAAACCGACTGCGGAGATGGACCTGCGTGGCATTGCCGTAACGCGACTCATGCTCGACAATTTCGAGCACATCAAGAGCTTCTGGATTATGAACTCGGCTCCCGTAACTCAAATGGCGCTTTGGTACGGCGCAGATGACGCCGACGGCTTTGTCCACGAGTATGAGATTACGTACAAGGACGGCGATTTCGGAAACAAGAAGCAGGTTCTGACCCGAGCCAATATGGTGCGCTTGATCGAAGAAGTGGACAGGATCCCGGTCGAGCGTGATTCACTCTATAACGAAATCAAACGAGATCATGTCGCAAAAAAGCCATTGGCCGGCATTCCGGTTACGTCTAGATAGGCGTCGGCAAAAATTACGACCAAAATGCGCGTACTATCTCGCGAATTTGAACGTCTTTCGAATTGAAACTCACCCCGACGCCGTGATTATGGGGATAGCCGCCGTTGACTCGGCGACAACATGCAGCGAAGGGAGCGGTTGAATTCGTGCTCTTATGTCGGTCGTTCTGTTGTTGGTCGCTTTAGCCCTCACCGGGGTTGCATATTTTTTATTGGATTCAAAAGACCCTCAAGAGCGACGTTCATTCTCTGGATCCGAAATGGGTGCCTTGGTGGCTACCATCGTGGGTGTCGTGCTTGTCTCAAAATATGGTCCCGTCAAAGACAGAATGCCTCTCGACATCGGACTTGCGGTGGGTGTGGTCGCGACACTGATATCGGCTTTCCTCGGGGGCAAAATCGCTCCGATTGGTGTTGCGGTTGCCGCAACGATTGGCGTCCATTTTGCTGGAGCTGATCTTGAACCGGCCCAGTTGGCCGTGTTGGTTGGGGCGGCGATCGGAGCCTTGGCGACGCGACGAGCGAGCGCCTCGACGACGGCTTTTGCAGTTGCTCTGTGCGTGGCGGGAGATTATCTCGGCGTGCTCCATGCCAACACTCCGACGATGGCATTTTTGGGTGGTCTCGTAGGGCTTGCCGGTCTCGTTGGTTCGATCGTCGCCAATGCGTTGCCGAAGCCGACCAACTGGTTCCGGCCGATTGTGATTGGACTTGTCATCTTGCTGGGGGCTTTCTTGGTAATCCGAACCCTCGGCGAAACAAGATTGATTATCGTGGCCGCCATTGGTTCAGCGACAGGCATAATTCTTACCTATTTCCTTCAGGACGAAGAGAAGGACCCAACTCGCATTGCGATTGCGGCGATTATCTCGGTCAGCGTCGCCACAATTGCGTTTGGCCTTGGCAAGGCGACGGGAATGTCGCTTGCTTTGGCGGCCATGGCACTCGTTGCGGTGGGTTCGGGAAATCGCCTTGGAGCCCTCGCAGCCAGTCCACTTCTCGGTTTGGTGCTGTACCGAATCTTTCGCGAGGTCGATCCGTACTCCACGAAGGCCCTCGATATTGGCCAGCATTATGCGCTGCTCGGCGTTCTCCTCGGAGCCGTGATTCCCCTCATTCCGGGAGTTTGGAATCTGCAAAATCGCCTTCGGCGGGAAGTTGGTTCTTTTCTTTGGGTCGTCATCATTCTCAGCACGCCGACCTTTATCGCCATCATGTTGGGCGACAAAGGCTCAATCGGCTTTGTGGGAGGATTGGGTCTTGCGGGGATCTGCCAGGCACTCAGACACGAACGCGATCTTCTTCCCCTCGGAGTGGCACCTGGATTGGCGGCGGTGACAATTTTGTGCATCGACTGGTTTGAAGATTGGACTGATTTGGCCCGTGACGAAAAAGTGAAATTCTTCCTCTACGCAGGGATTGGCTTGGTCCTTGCGGCGGCCATCCTTGCGGCAATCTCCCGTGAAAAGAAGACCGAGGTGACGGCATGAAACGTATTTTGGGGCTCGCGGCTGGGCTACTTTTGTGTGGCGTAGTTGTGTCCTACGGGGTCACCCAGGAAACGCCGATCGGAAAGCTGAGCGGAAAGTTGACCATGAAGGAAAATGGGAAGCCGCTGGCCGAGGCCGTGGTGTCTCTGGTTCCCGTGTTGAATGACGAAGACATCCGAACCCGGGGTGCAGAGACCAAGGAAGATGGTTCCTTTTCGATTAGTGGAGTTCCAACTGGCACCTATTACCTCGAATTGAGCTCGCGCCAACATCATTGGAAGCGGCAAGTTGTTTCGATCGAAGAAGGAAAGACTCTCGAAAGCAACATCGTTGCCGAACCGAATGAGCCCTCGCTTGATCTTTATGCGAGTCAGAAGGTGTTTACGCCGGATGAGGTTCCCAAAATCGAACTTCACGGATTCATGCCTTCGGAAAAGAACGTCAAGATCGACCTCTACCGCATGAATCTTGACGAGGTTGTTCGAAAAGGAGGTGTTCAGGAAGCGTTGTCGCCTCTGACCAGTTCGCGCAGCAAGGATATTGAAACGCTTGAAAAAGCGTCGATTCACGTCGCAGACCTGAGTCACCCAATCGAAAAAGTGGACGCCGAAGGAGCCTTTATCGAATCGGTCGATATCGGCAAACAGCCCGAAGGGCTCTATTTCATCCTCTGTCGTGGCGGTGGAACTCGGGCGGCGACCACGATCAATGTCTCTCAAATGGCTCTGGTCGCAAAAGCATATGACGGCAAGAATTTGTGCTACACGACTCGTCTCAAAGAAGGAACGCCCATCGAAGGCGCCGAAATTTTGACGGTTGCGAACGGAGTTCTCACGAAGGTTGCAACGACGGATCGAGACGGTTTAGCTGATATCGAGTCGGCAACGATGAGCAATAACAAATCGCTCATTATTGCTCGAAAAGACGCATCCGTTGGAGTTGTCGGCTTTTGGAAAAACTCGTCCGACGAAAGTCCGTACAAGGTCACTGGATACTGCGAACGTCCGGCTTATCGCCCCGGAGATACGATCCACTTTAAGGGCATCGTCCGACGCGAGACGAAGAACGGATATGAGTTGCCCGGCACTGGTAAGGTGGATATACGAATTACAGATCCCGATGGCAATGAATTAACGACGATGGACGCCCAGGTGTCGTCCCATGGAACTTTTTCGGGAGAGTTTCGCACAAGCAAGGAAAGCCGACCGGGTGGATATGCCATCGAATGCGAAGCGTTTGGCGCCAGGCGAAATATCTACGCGAACGTGGTTTCGTATCGCAAACCGGAATTCTCCATCGACGTTCAATCCGACAAGTCGTATTACACGATGGGTGATAAGGCTAGCGCCACCGTCGAATGTCACTACTACTACGGCGGTCCGGTCGTTGGAGCAAAAGTTCAAGCCAGTATCTATCGAACGGCTGCATGGGGTAGCGAGGACGACAACGGCGACATGCGCTATTATTCCAGCGGCGCGGGTGAGTACACCGAAGAAGTCGAAGCGGTGACCGATGCGAGCGGCCGGGCAAAAATTGTTTTTCCAACCCGGGCCGACGACGATCCCGAAGTCTTTACGAATAATTACACGTACACGGTCAATGCTTCTGTGACGGAAGACGACGCCAAGTACTTCGATGGAAGCGGCGAAGTGAACGTATTGCGGGGCGACCATAATCTCTCCATCGAAGTAGAAAACCCGTTGGTCGCGCCGGGCGAATCGATCGATTTGTTGGTCAAGACCACCGACCCAATCAATGAAAAGAAGCCTTCGCCTGGGCATGTGGTTTCAATTGAAATCGGAAGGGAAGAGTGGACTCAGGATTCCTCCGTTTTCGTTCCGAAAGATAAGGTCGAGGCGACGACCGGACCGGATGGTATTGCTCATGTGAAGATTCCGGTGAAGCGAGCCGAGACGATGGCGTTTCGCGCAACCTCGAAAGACGGTCGTGGCAACCTCGTGGTCGCGGACACGATGGCGTACGTCGAAGGATCGACCGATATGCGCGAAAGACTCTCGGGCACGATGCAGATCATCCTCGACAAGAAGTCCTATCGAATAGGCGATAAAGCGACGGCATTAATCGAAACCGATATGCCCGGTGGTTCGGCTCTGGTCACGATTGAAGCGAACGGGATTTTGATGAAGAGAACCGTTTCGCTCCCAACGCCTTCAACGCGAATCGAGCTTCCGGTTGTGGCCGATTACAACCCAAATGTCTATCTGACGGTTGCTTATGTTAAGGATAAGAAGTTCCTCGAAGCCGACCGAATGCTGATCGTCGAAGCGAAGGATCATGACCTTAAGATTGAGGTCAGCAGCGACCAACAAACCTACAAGCCGGGTGGAGTTGCGATGGTGACCGTCCGGACGATCGGAAGCGATGGCAAACCGCACCCGGCGGAGGTTTCGCTTGGGGTCGTTGACGAAGGGATTTATGACATCGCCGAAGACGAAACCAATCTCAAGGAGACGTTCTATCCCAGTCGCTCGCGGTCGGTGACGACCAATTACTCCTTTGCCGAGATTTATCTCGATGGAGGCGATAAGGGGACTTCGAAAGTGCCGTTGCGAAAGACTTTCCGCGACACCGCTCAATGGAATCCCGCCGTATGGACGGGCGAAAATGGGGTTGCCACCGTGCCAGTTCGATTGCCCGACAACTTGACCGAGTGGCGAGTGACGGCGGTTGGGATTTCGGACGACACCCAAGTCGGCATGACCACCGAAAACTTTCGTGTGAAGAAGGACTTGATGGTTCGTCTTCAGTTGCCTCAGTTCATGGTCGATGGCGATCAACAGCGTATGGTGATCACCGTTGCGAACGACACGGGACAAGATCAGGATGTCAACCTTGAAGTTCAATCGAAAGGATTGACGATGTCAGGTGACCTCAAGCGGGTGGTTCACGTGCCGAATGGCAAGCCTCAGCCGGTTGAGTTTGAGGTTACGGCCGGAGGTCCCGGCGACGCAACTGTGACGGCGCGAGCGTGGATCGACGGCGGAGTCAACGATGGGGTTGAGCAGTCGTTCCCAATTGCGCCGCATGGTCGTGCGGTTTTGGAAGCAAAGGCGGGCGAGGGATCGGGTTCCTTTAGCCTCCCAATTCGGTCGACATCTGATCCAAAGTTTGGTTCTCTCAAGATTTCGCTCAGCCCGACATTGGCGGGTGATTTGGTAGCCTCGCTGGATGGCTTGATCGACTTTCCCTACGGTTGCGTCGAACAAACGATGAGCCGGTTCATGCCAAGCATCCTCGTCGACAAAGCGGTACGCGACTTGGGCCTGCCACGGCCCAAGAAGCTCGACAACCTGCCGATGATTGTCCAAGATTCGCTGGCAAGGCTGTATCGAATGCGGCATTCTGATGGTGGCTTTGGCTGGTGGGAATATGATGAATCCGACCCGTTTATGACTGCCCTCGTGCTGGATGGACTTGATCGGGCCAAGCAAGCTGGATTGAACATCGACTCACTCAATCTGGACGAAACCCTTCAGTGGACAAAGGATCGACTGGCAAAACCGCAGAAGAATGACAAGCTTCGGGACCGGCTCTATTTGGCCTATGCCGCAATGCGCTTTGGACAAAAGGATGCGGCAAAGGTTCTCGACGAGGTCGATCTAGCTAAGCAGGGTTCTTCGACCCTGTCGATGATCGCCCTCGCGGCTCACCAAGCTGGAAATGAACGATTGGCAATCATGGCGCTCGATCAGCTTGTCGGAACCGCTCAAGGAAATACCGTTGCCTATTGGCCCGCCGAGGAGGGAGCTTGGGGCGACGAGCCGACTGCAACGGCCTTGGTGGCATTTGAAACGGTCCGACCCAGTGACCCAATCGTGCCAAAGATCGTGCGTCACCTTCAAGATAGTCGAAAGGGCTCAGCATGGTCTTCGACCCGCGATACTGCCTATTCGCTGATCGGCCTGACAGCCTATCTCAAGAACAGCAAAGAGCTCGAAGGAACATCGTCAGTGACGGTCATGGTGAACGACAAGGTGGTGCGAACGACGACGTTGAATCCGAAAGAAATCGGACGCCCTGACTGGACGATAAATATTCCACGAAAAGACTTGGGCAGCGGTGAGGCCAAGGTCGAAATTCGAACCGAAGGAACCGGCGCATGTTACTATTCGGCCGAACTCCATACGCTCGACATTGCGTCGATGCTGACTGCTGAATCCTCGGATCCGGGGCTCAAAGTTGAGCGGAAATTCTATCGGCTGGAACCAAGAGCGTTGGAAAATGGGACCACGCGCTTGCTTCCAAGCCGAACGCCTGTCGGTTCTTTCCAATCGGGTGAATTGGTTCGGGTCGAACTCACGATTACGAGCGATGCACCTCGAGAATTCGTGATGATCGAAGAGCCAACGCCGAGTTCATGCCGAATTCAAGAAAGGGAAGAGATCGGACCTTATGAAGAGTGGAGCTATTGGTGGTGTCGCACTGTCATCCGCGACGATCGGATCGCTTTCTTTGCCCGGACCCTTCCGAAGGGCGTAAGCAAGATTTCGTACACGATGCGAGCCGAGCAGCCTGGCAAGGTGCGGGTCCTACCCACAACGGTCGCGAACATGTATGATCCTTCGCGTTCGGCAACCGCGAGCGAAACTCCCCTTGAGGTGACAAGGTGAAAATAGGATGGTCTTATCTTGCCGCCGGGGCCGCGCTCGTTGGAGGAGCCGCTGCGCTTTTGGCGGTGCCCGGTGAGGTTTCGGTTGGGTCTTATTCAACTTCTCTAGCCGAGCGAAGTCTGAGCCAGCGACACAATGCGCGACTCGCACTTCAGCGGCTCAGTGGCGCGCGAATCGAACCCGGAGAGGTTTTTTCGTTCAACGGAAGGGTCGGAACCTTCTCGCGGGATCGAGGCTATCGGAAGGCCCCGGTGAGCTATAACGGACAGTTGATCGACGATTGGGGCGGTGGTGTCTGCCAGACCTCGACCACACTCTACAACGCGGCTTTGTTGGCGGGAATGCAGATATTAGAACGCCACAACCATCGCTTCCAACCGTCATATGTTCCTCCGGGCCGCGACGCAGCCGTAGCATTTTCGAATATCGACTTACGGTTTCGGAATCCGTACTCGTTTCCGGTTCGTATTGAAGGTCGCGTGGTAGGCAATCGGCTGGAAATTAGTCTGGTTGGAGCTCAGAAGGGAACCCCCGTCGAGATCGTTTCTCAGGTTCATGAGGTTCAACTTCCTCAGACCTACCAAGTTGGAGATGAGAACGGTCGTCGAAGAATCCGTAACACAGGCAAAGAAGGCTTCGACGTGTCGGTTTACCGAATTTGTGGTAACCGCAAAGAGATTATTTCGCAAGATTCTTACCCCGCGATGAATCGCGTGATTGAACTTAAGGCACGATGAGGCTTTACGGCATTCTTCAAGGAACAATTGCCCAGGTTTTGAGGTTAGGGAATTTTAAATGAGTCGTGGCTACTGGCCGTTTCTTGCGGCAATAATTCTCGTCTGTCTCGGCGTGTTATTCCTCCCTTCATCGAAGGAACGTCGCCATCTTAAAGTAATTCAAAATTTGGATCGAAACTATCTGAAGGGTAATCCAGATAAGATTCGGCAGCTTAAGGCTGGTCATTTTGTGACTTCGAACAACAATTTCGCGCCAATAAACGACAAGGAAGCCGCGTATATCGTTGTTTGGGCGCCATTTTCGGGTTGGCCGAATAGTACTCAAGGCATCCAAATCTTGACGAACCCTACATGGGTCAACGATCGGCCACAAAAGGCAAAGATAAGCCTATTCGTCGCGCCAAACCGGCGGTCCCCAGGCTGGACACTTCTTGGAAAACTGCTGTTAGCAAGCTATGACAGGAAAAAGGGATATGGCGATATCAGCCCTTTTTGCAACCTATTAAATGCGAACCCGCGCCAGGCTATGAAAGAAATGGAGTTGGCTTACCAGAAGTTTCCCGAAGAAGTTAGGAGCCAGGTGGAACGAAATCTGGAAGAAAACTTAAAGATTTTTGACCAGTATCAGGAGACTGGGCTTTTGCTCCAAACAGGAAATGGAACGTACTACCAAATTTCGGATCTCACGCCTGAGCGAAGCGCCGGAATAGCGAGCGATGCTTTACCATTTCGAGAACCATAACTTAGACTCGTTATCAAATATAATTCTATCGAGAGTTGGATTTGAAGCGGGTTCTCTATTTTGTCATTGGTTTGGCCCTGGTCGGTTTTGGGACTTACAAGTACAGCAAGTTCCGAGTCGATCAAGCGAATGCGCAACGCTATGACAAGATTTATTCTTCGTCTCGCTTCACGAATCCATCAAAGACAAAGTTCATCGCTCTATGGCAATTCGCCCTTGGCCCAGTTGTTGAAGCAAAGTCCTTGACCGTTTCTGATACGCACCACTTTCGTGAAAATGATTTGCCGGAATTCTACAGGCACCTAAGGGATCGAATAACTTACTTTCGAAATTTAAGAGGAGATAGTCATGAAAATCTTGATACGACTCTGTCGTGCAACTTTCAGGGCAAGACAAATCGGATCGTCTATTATGCTCAAGTCGGGATGGAGGTAATTCCACTTCAAACGGGGACGAAACAGAAATACAAGGTCATCAACATCGAATCTGCAGGTTGCTTCGTTGTATCGGAACTCGGTCAACCCATTCGGTTACCGGGGCAAAGACAAATAGTGAAGAGAAGTGATTTTGTGAATCCAGAGGACATTGACTGGATGTTCGATGTAAAGGACTTCTCAAAAATTAACGCGTACGCAACGATCGTTCCCTAGAGCGTCCTTATTCCAGTCAATCACGGATCCTGCGGTAACCTAGTAGCTTCGATGATCCTCAAGATCAGCACAACGCACGAACCGGCAACGGATTTGGGATACTTGCTCCATAAAAACCCATCCCGATTGCACGAAGAATCCTTTCCATTCGGAAAGGGCTATGTGCTGTTTCCCGAGACTTCCGATCAGCGCTGCGTGGCGGCTTTACTTCTTGATGTCGACTCGGTTGGCCTCGTACGGGGAGGATCAACGTACGATCAATACGTTAACGATCGACCTTACACGGCAACTTCATTTCTCAGTTCGGCGATGCTTGCATTTTTTAGCACCGCGATGGGCGGTCGGAGCAAAGAGCGACAAGAACTCGCAGACAGCGACATTCCCCTTGAGTTCGAACTTCCGGTTATCCGAAGCAAGAACGGCGAGGGGTTCGTTCGGGGACTCTTCGAACCATTGGGATATGATCTTGAGTTCACTCCCGTTGGTGGGAAATTTGTGGCCCTCAAGGGAAGGATCACCGGAAAAATTCGTGATTTACTGACGCATCTCTATATACTGGTTCCGGTTATTGATGACGACAAACACTATTACGTCGACAAAAATGAAATCGAGAAACTGATGAACCGAGCCAAAGATTGGCTCCCAACTCATCCCCTTCGAGAGGCGATCGTGCGTCGATTCTTACGCTACGACCGAATTCTAACAAAGGAGGCGACTGCCCGTTTGGCAGAATTCGAGCCCGATCTCGACGAGGTCGAAGTGCCGGGTGTCGATCAGGAAGAAACACTCGAAAAGAAGGTGTCGCTCCATACTCAAAGGCTTGAGACGGTAGCAGAAAAGCTTGCAGAAATCGGCGCGACTTCGGTGGTCGATCTCGGATGCGGCGAAGGGCGATTGCTTCAACTTTTGGTGAAGAATCGGCAATTTCAGCGACTGCTGGGCATGGATGTTTGCGTTCGGAGCCTTGAATTTGCGGCACGACGTCTTCATCTTGCGAATGCGAGTGAGTCCATGCGCAAGCGTCTTGAGCTCATTCACGGTTCGTTAATGTACCGTGATGCTCGGTTGGAAGGATTTGACGCGGCGGCGGTTGTCGAAGTGATTGAGCATTTAGATTTGGCGAGACTGGCTGCATTCGAGCGGGTCGTCTTTGAGTTCGCTCGGCCTTCTCACGTGGTGCTCACGACTCCCAATATCGAATACAACGCGGTCTTCGAAACGATGGAACCAGGACATTTGCGTCATGATGACCACCGCTTTGAGTGGACGCGGGCCGAGTTCCAAGCCTGGTGCGACAAAATTTGCGAGCGGTTCAAATACCGTGTCGAAATATCCGGCATTGGTGAAGCTCACCCTCAATATGGAGCACCGTCCTTGATGGGGGTCTTTAGACGATGAGATATCGACTGCCAGAAAAATGTTTGGTCTTGTTGATCGGCGCCAGTGGCTCGGGGAAGTCGACGTTTGCGCATAAATTCTTTAACAAAACTGAGATTGTGTCGAGCGACGAATGTCGTGGAATTGTGTCCGATGATCAGAACAGTCAGGCGGCGACCCCCGACGCATTTGAACTCCTTCATTTCATCGTTCACAAGCGACTCAAAAATGGGAAATTGACGGTCGTTGATGCCACCAATGTCCAACCGGAAGCGCGAAAGGCGCTAATCAAGATCGCCGACGAGCACTACATGCAAACGATCGGGATCGTGCTCAACTACGAGATCGACACATGCTTTGTTCGAAACCAAAATCGCCCGGATCGGCAATTTGGTAGAAATGTCGTCGCCAACCATGTTCGCGACTTAAGACGAAGTCTGCGTGGATTTGGAAAAGAAGGCATTCGTCACGCATATTTCTTTGACAATCCTCAAGAAGCTGACGCATTTGAAGGGTTCGACCGCGTGCGAATGTGGCCCGACCGGACCGATGAAACCGGTCCGTTTGACATTATTGGCGACGTCCACGGTTGCTGTGAAGAGTTACAAGAATTGCTGAGTGACTTGGGTTATCAGGTGACTGAAAATGACCTTCAGACTCCCATCACTTTGGGCGAACGGGCTAAGCGCGAGAAGATCAATGATCGTCCCGATCCTGACGTCAGCAGTGTTCCTGATTATTTCCATGTCTCGCACCCGGATGGACGCAAGGCGATCTTCGTTGGCGATTTAACAGACCGAGGCCCTGATTCCGTTGGCGTGATGAAGCTCGTGATGAGCATGATCAAGCAGGGAAGGGCCTACATGGTGCCGGGCAACCACGACGAAAAGCTATACAAAAAGGTCATTGGTAAAGATGTGCAAATGAAGCACGGCCTCGCCGAAACCTGGGAACAGATCGAGCGGGAGCCCGTCGAATTTCAAGAGCTTTGGCGACGCTTTTATGACTCTTTGCCTGGGCATCTCGTCTTCGATAGTGGCCGGTTAGCGGTTGCTCACGCGGGACTCAAAGAAGAAATGATCGGGCGGGCTCACGGGCGAATCCGCAGCTTTGCGCATTACGGAGATACGACGGGTGAGATTGACGAATTCGGGCTGCCGGTTCGCTACCCTTGGGCTCTCGATTATCGAGGGCGAACCGCCATCGTCTATGGTCACACTCCGGTGCCCGAGGCCGAATGGTTGAACGAAACGATCGATATCGACACGGGATGCGTTTTTGGCGGAAAGCTTACGGCCCTTCAGTGGCCCGAGAGGACTCTGATAAGCATTGAAGCTAAGCAAACGTATTGCGAACCGGCTCGCCCATTCTTGTCAGCGCCTAGTCTCAGCGCTCAACACGAACATGATGACGTTCTTGATCTTCAGGAGATCATGGGGCGACGTCACGTCGTCACCCGTGATCGGGGCACGATCTTGATTCGAGATGAGAATGCAACCGCTGCGCTCGAGATCATGAGTCGTTTTGCCGCCAATCCGAAGTGGCTCATTTATCTGCCGCCGACGATGTCTCCCGTCGAAACCTCGTTGTCCGAAGGATATCTTGAGCGACCCGAGCAGGCATTCGAGTACTTCAAATCGCAGGGCGTCGAATCTGTGATTTGCGAGGAAAAGCATATGGGAAGCCGCGCTGTAGTTGTGGTCTGTCGGGACCATGAAACGGCGCAAAAGCGATTTGGCATCGAGGGCGAGCAAGGCATTATCTACACCCGAACCGGACGCCGCTTCTTCGATGATCTTTCGCTTGAACAAACGTTCATCCGTCGCGTCGCAAATGCCATTGGCGAGGCTGGACTATGGGATGAATTGAAAACCGATTGGGTAGCACTCGATTGCGAACTCATGCCGTGGTCGGCTAAGGCTCAAGCTTTGATTGAGCAGCAATATGCCCCTGTCGGGGACTCGGCGATGACCGCGCTGACTGAAGCAATGCGAATGCTGGGAAGCGTTCAGGCCGAAGGAATTGAAGCAATTCGCGAGAGTTTTGCGCCCCGGCTTTCGAATGCCGAAAAGTACGTGAAAGCGTACCGGAACTATTGTTGGGAGGTCGCTTCGATGGAGGATTATCGATTGGCGCCGTTCCACATCTTGGCAACCGAAGAAGGAATGCATTTTGATCGAGACCACCTTTGGCATATGGAGACGATCGCTCGTATCTGTGCTCACGATAAGATCCTTTTGGCCACGCCTTATCAGGTTGTCCGTCTCGATGACCCGATGTCGGTTGCGGAGACAAGCGCGTGGTGGGAAGAATTGGTCGCGAAAGGTGGCGAAGGCATGGTCGTAAAGCCGATGGACTTTACCACGCGTGGACCCAAGGGCTTGGTTCAGCCCGCGCTGAAGGTTCGAGGCCCCGAATATCTGAGAATCATTTACGGACCAGATTATTTGGAGCCAGACAACATCGTACGCCTTCGTAAGCGAGGCATCAATGCAAAGCGGTCTTTGGCTTTGCGCGAGTTTGCACTGGGCTCGGAAGGCCTGAAGCGATTCATCGAAAAACGTCCCCTGCGAGCCGTTCACGAATGTGTCTTCGGCGTCTTGGCTCTCGAAAGCGAACCGGTCGATCCCCGGTTGTAATCATTGTGGGGGATAAGCACTCGGGTTGCAAGGCTCGCACTTCAGCCTGACATGCGACAACAAGGCTCATAAACCTTCGAAGAACTTGGGATAATGTAGAAAATAAGCCATGTCTGTTGATCCTTCTGTTCTCGCCGCAATGGCTGCCGCCGTCCAAGCCCAACCCAACGAGCTTGGATTAAGAGCCCATTATGCCGAGCTACTTTTCCAAAGTGGGCAGTTTGACGACTGCCTCCTCCAGATCGGCCACATCCAAGTTCGACAGCCCGACAACAAGAACGCAATCGAACTCGGCTATCGAGCTGCCGAAGGAAAGGGAGACAAGATTTTGGCGATGAGCTATAAGCGCTTGCTAGATTCGCTCAACATGGACAGTGCCAGGAACTTGCTGGAAAGTGCTGGATTTGGTGAGCGCGATGAACCAAGTGAAAAGCCGATGACTCAGGAGCCAAAACCGATGGCCCAATCTCAATCTTACGATGACCTGGATGTTCCCCTCGAAGATGAGCCGGACTTCCCGGAGTACGGAACGAGTGGTCTCGACTTCGAGCGTCCCGAGATTACTCTGGCCGACGTTAAAGGACTTAGCGCCGTCAAGGATCGCCTCAATCTTGCCTTCTTGGCCCCCCTGCGCAACCCGGACCTGAGAAAGCTTTATGGAAAGTCGCTCAAGGGCGGCCTGTTGCTTTATGGGCCGCCAGGATGCGGAAAGACTTTTATTGCCCGGGCAGTAGCGGGGGAACTCGGGGCAAAATTCTTCAATGTCGGGCTCACCGATGTGGTCGATATGTGGATCGGCAACAGCGAGAAAAATCTGCATGAGATTTTCAAAAACGCACGCCGCCTACAACCTTGTGTCCTCTTCTTCGATGAACTCGATGCGATGGGACGAAAAAGGTCATTGACTCGGGATCAAGCCGGTCGAACTCTGATCAATCAGTTTCTTAGTGAACTCGATGGGGCTCAGTACGACAATGAGGGAGTGTATGTGATTGGAGCGACCAACCATCCGTGGGATGTCGATTCGGCGTTACGCCGTCCCGGTCGACTGGATCGAACTGTGTTGGTCTTGCCGCCCGATGCTCCGGCTCGCGAAGAAATCGTCCGCAGCGTTCTCCAAGAAAGGCCCCACGAGAATATCGATGCCGCATGGCTGGCCAAAGAAACCGAGGATTTTTCGGGAGCCGACGTTGCGTATCTCGTCGAAGCCGCGGCTGAATTCGCGCTTCACGATTCCATCAAGTCCGGGGCCGCGCGACCGATCTTGATGAGCGACTTCAAAAAAGCTCTCAAGCAGATTCGGCCATCGACAAGAACTTGGTTTGAAACGGCAAAAAATCACGCCATTTTTGCCAATGAGGGTGGCACTTACGACGACCTTATCGAATATCTCAAGCGGAAGCGAATGATTTGAGCTCTCATTATCAGCAAGCCGCAACGTTATATGATTTAGGGCGATACGACGAAGCCATTGGGGTCCTTGCCAAGTGTATTGGAGAGGATCCTGATGATCCCGAACCTTATGTATTGCTTGGATGGTGCCATTACTCGAAGAAGCGGTTCAAGGACGCGTTCGCATCAGCAGAGACTGCGATCGCAAAAGAACCCGACTACGCCCGTGCCTACCTCATTCATGGAGCGGCTAGTGAGATGATGGGAAAGAAGCGAATGGCCGAGCAGAGCCTTCGACGAGCGCTCGAAATCAATCCCGAGAGTTCGCATGGACACTACCTTTTCGCCTGGATGTTAACCCATCGTGCGCAGTGGAAGTTGGCGTTGGAACACATCGACTTTGCCTTGACTCGATCGCCTGAGAATGCCGTGTATCAAGCGATGCGGAGCGAAATTCTTCAAGTCCTTGGGAAAAGAAAGGAAGCAAAAAGCGCATCACTGGAAGCGTTGAGGCTTTCGCCGGACGACTCGACTCCCCACGTCCAACACGGAAAAATTCTTCGGGCCGAGGGGAAGATTCCCGAGGCAATGCAATCGTTTCGCGAGGCATTGCGAGTCGATCCTAACGACAAAGAAGCGCGTGAGGAACTGCTGGAAACGGGTCGGAGTCGATTCCCACTGTACCGATGGCTCTTGAGCTATCAAATGCTGATCCAACGGGTCCCGCCCCAATATCGCGTCCTTGTTGCCCTTGCACCCTGGTGGCTATCGAGAATCTTTCGCGCGGCCTGGGACCTCGGGCTTTGGGCAAAAGTTCTGAGCGTTATTTTTGGAACATTCTGGGTGGTGACATTGCTTATTTCGATGTTGGGACCGATCATCATGGATGGATTTGCGACCTTTGACACCCGACTCAATATGGCTTTAACGCGGGCTCAACGGATTGGCTCCGGAACCGCTCTGGTTGCTACCGCCGGGATGTTTCTTTGTGCCTTGGCGATGCTGGTGATGCCGCCCGGAATTCCCCTTATGATCGGATTAGGCTTCCTTGTGTGTTTCCTTGTCGGCGTGATCATTTATGGGCTTCGAAAAAAATAATTTTCTATAAACTGGCATAGGAAGTGAACCGATTCATAAAGGTTCGCCTCTAGGTTCCTGAGCGACAAAGCATGAACGAGGAGTTAAGGCTAGCAGAAAGGGTTGCGCAAGGAGATCAAGAGGCAGAGGAACGGCTTGTCCGTGACCTTTACCGCCCGATTTTTCTGGCCATGCGTCACCTTGTACGATCACAAGAAGATGCCGAAGACCTGACCCAGCAGACCTTTATTCTCATAAAACAGAACATCCGGAGCTTTCGAGGACGATCAAGCCTTAAAACTTGGGCGCTTAAGATCGGTTATCGGGAATACCTTCGCACCAAGAAAATCAATCGCACGAGCATTTTGGAGGAGCATCCATTTACGGAAGTTCATTTTCAGTACGTCGAAACCGCCGAATGGCTGCTTGATCTATTGGAGGCCCTGCCACCAAAACTTCGCGAAGCATTCATTCTCTCCGAAGTCGAAGGCTTGGGAGTCAATGAAGTTTCAAAAGTCATGAGCATCCCTTCGGGGACGGTCAAAACAAGGCTTTTTCATGCGCGCCGCATTCTCAGAAAGAAAATTGCCGAAGAGGAGAACCAAATCCGAAATGTCATCCAAACCCATGAATCCTAAAATCGAAGATGCCATCACAATTTTGCGAGGCGAAGCCATCGAAACGGATGGAGAAAAAAGGGCTCTGCAGAACCTTCGCATGACCAAAGTGCAAGCCTCTCGTCCTGTCACACGACGGTGGACTGTTGCCGCAACAGGCGTGGCTATCGTTGCGATTGTCGCATTCTATCCGCGCCGAAATGATGGACAAGCCTGGGCCCAAGCCATGAAGCGATCCGTCACCGCGACCAAGGTTCATCAATGGGTTGAGCAAGATGGAAAGAAGATCTTTGAAAACTGGTTGGACGGGGATAAGTTCGCCATGATGATGATGTACGGCAATCGGATCGACCACCTGTATCGTACGGATGGCAAGAAGCTCTTTTACTACTATGGCGGAGCTCACGGTTGGACCGGGCAGCCAGACGGGGGCGGGAAATTCGTTTACACAGAAACCCTGCCGAAGACCGAGTTTCGCCCGCCAGTTGCAGCATTCATCGGAATGACTCCCGTCCAAACGGATTTTCCCATCAAAGAGTCCATCATTATGCAGTTTTACAGGATCAATGACGGGGCAAAAGCTAAGGAACCACGCCGTGAGACGCTCGACGGTAGGGAAGTGCTTACCTCGACCTTTAACTTGCCGTTTGGCACTCTTTCATCATCGTCCGTGAAAATCTATGTTGATCCCAAGGTGCCCGAAGTTGTTCGTGTTGATGAAACCAATCAGAACAAGACCACGATTTGGCACTTCGACTATCCTGAATCGATCAATCCGCACGAATTCGATGCGGAGACGATGCCTGGTGTACCGCGGTACGACAACGATGAAGACCGACAGAAACTTACGGAGGTTATGAAAAAGGGCTTTGGCTCGAAAGGCCTGAAAGGTGTCAACGTAAAACTCTTGGCCGTCGTCCGTGAACCTCGAGCCAACTCACTCACGATCTTGTGGGACGGCTTGGTCGTCGGTTCGTGGAAGGAAGATCAAAGAGCTGAGGTGATTGGAAATCCAACCGTGCAGGATGTGACGCCAGGAGAACTTACGACGATGCGATATTCCATGGATAATGGCATTCGCTATCTCCTCGACGGAACCTATACGGGCTCGGTGATCGTTCTGAAAAATCCGGTAGGCCAAACGGTCGATATTCGAATACCGGTTCTTGCCAACGACAAAAAGCATCCGTTGCGGGACCGTAAGAATCAATTCGTCGGATATTTGGGCAAAAAAATCGGCACCGTCGAATTCAAGAATGTGCCGGTTATCACAGTCGGATCGCTCCACGCACTCCGGCGATGGGAAGGCGACCCTAAGTCTTAACCCAGCAATTTTACGAAATTCTCGCATCGGTCGGAACTACCCGTTTTAGGTTCTTGTTGTGACTGAATGCGAGGATTTATCCATGGCTTTTGTTGCAAGCGTTACGCTCGGGAAATCACCCAATAAGGAGTCGGTAGGTAGACTCAGCCGACCGATGCTTTTCGGTAAACGAGATGCAAAACGAGAATCGTTCGAACGCCACGCTGAGCGGGTGTTTAGTTCGGTTTTTGGCACTGCATTGCGACTCACGAGGAGTCGCGAAGAAGCCGAAGATTTAACGCAGGAAGCAATCGTCCGAGCCTATGAAGCTTTTGACCGATTCGACGGAACGAATTTTAAAGCCTGGATCCTCCGCATCGTCACGAATCTCTACATCAACAAGTACCGTTCTCGCCAACGCGGACCCCAGCTGTCTTCGTTGGAAGAAGACAGCATTCTCGAACCGATGTCGCTCGAAACTGAAATCCCAGATCGACAGCTTTTCGACGGAATGGTGGGTACAGAAGTTGAATCGGCGCTGAAAAAGCTGCCGGAGGAGTTTCGGATTGCGGTTGTCCTCAGCGATATCGAACAAATGAGTTATCAAGAAATTGCCGACGCAACAGACGTGCCGATTGGTACGGTAAGATCACGCATTGCCCGTGGACGAGCCATGTTGCGACGACAGCTTGAAAACTATGCCCTCAAAGAGGGATTTATTAAGGAAGGATACGATCTATGATCGAACCAATTAAGTTGCACGCCTATGTCGATGGAGAGCTGAATGACGCTGAACGTCAGGAAGTTGAAAGCCGCCTTGCCGAATGTCCGGCCAGTCAAGCTGAAGTTGCGTCAATCCGAAGCTTGAAATCGGCGATGAGCCATGTTTCTGCCGAAGAATGTGAGGCCGTTTGGTCGGCTTGCAAGACGCGTCTAGATGCGATTGATCGAGTTGCAAAATCCGGCAACTTCATCACTCGATATTCTTGGGCTTTCGTATCGGCGGTTGCGCTCTTTGTGATCGTGGGTGGCGGCTATGCACGCCATACCCAGGCGGGTTCTGTCGATAGCAGCGCCCTCGCTGGCATCTTCTCGAATTCTTCGCGGATGACGCCTGAGAAAGCGGTGCGAAATGCTGAACTTGATGAGATTCTGCAGCGTGCCAAGCAGCAGCTTTCAAAACTCACTATCGTTCACGATACAAATTTGATCATCGATGGTCAGCTTGCGCGGCGGGTTGATTTGCAGGATGCAAGCGGCCCCATGAGCTTGGTCGTTCTGCCTCAGGTCACCAGCTTTGAAGGAATGAACCCTGACGGCGACGGTTCTTACTACTTTGGCCAAATCGATTCGGAAGCGAAGGCGGTCGGCTGGAAGGCAAAGAACGCATCTTTCGTCCTCGTAGGGCAAAGGGACTATCAAGAGTTGAAATCGATCGCGCAAAAGTACTTCGTTCTTCCCGAATAATCCCTCGCAATCCGGCAGAAATACCAGAAGTCCCAAAAAATCAAACCCTCACAGAAAAAGTGAGGGTTTTTTGTTGTATGATTAGAGTCAAGAATACGTATTCACAAGCTATTCTTGCTGATTTCCGGGTTTCGGAGGTCGTTTTAGACTAGTACGGAGGTACTTAATTCATCTTCGAGGCGTAGATCGGAGAGACTTCCAGGATGGGAGGCAAACTGCGCGAAGGGAAAATATGGTCAAAAAGTCACTTTTGGTGGGAGCGGCGCTCGCTTGCCTGCCAATGGGCGCAGCCGCCCAAGTGTCCGTAACCGTCGATGGGTTGCGGGATTCGACGTATGCAGGTGGCACGTCTGGTAACGTGCAAACTCTCAATACAAACTTCGGCGATAGCAATTTAGGCACGGTCGGTCAGGCCAACGGTTCTGAATTAGACAATGGAGTTGGCGAGTTTGGTGCAAGCGATTTCTTTCTGTTCCTTGGTGGGAATTTGGAGTCGAACTTCAACAAGCTTGAAATCTTTATTGATGTCGATGGAATGACGCATGGTCAAAATGTGCTTCGCTCCGATAATCCGAACGTCGATTTCGACGGTCTCAATCGCATGTCGGGTATGACATTTGATAGCGATTTTGCTCCTGACTACTGGTTCAGCATCACGGGCGACGGCACCAACCTTTACGGAAATTGGGCGCAACTGCTCGACGGCGGCGCGGGAGCCGGTGGTTACCTCGGCTCGACAACCTATGGTTCAAATGGCGCGCTGACTGGGGGAACGGATCAAGGTATTCGATTCACTTTCAACAACTCCAACACCGCCGGAGTTGGCGGTGGAACAGGTGCGGCCTCGGGTACTCCTGGCGCTGTTTCGACCGGTGGCGAATTTGCGATCCCGCTTAGCCTCCTCGGCAACCCCACGTGGGGCCAAGGTGTGAAAGTGGCGGCCTTCATCAATGGTGGCGGTCACGACTACCTTTCAAACCAAGTTCTCGGTGGACTTCCGAGCGGAACCGACAATCTTGGCGATCCGCACAATGTGAATTTCACGCAGTATGCCGGTAACCAATACTTCGTAGTTCCTGAACCCGCTTCGATGGCTGCGCTTGGCCTCGGACTCGCAGGACTTTTCGCCCGACGAAAGCGAAAGTAAACGACATTTGGCCGGTGGATCACCGGCCATCATCCCATTTTATTTTTGGATATGAGACAAGTTCGCCTTGGACTTCGTGCGGCGTTTGTTGGGCTTTGCCTTGCCCTTGGAGCCGTCAGTTTTGGTCAGTTATCGTGGATCGGCAGCACCAGCACGTACATCAATGGAAACGCCCTTCCGAAGCGAGGCGCGTATCTTCAGCCTGGCCAGGCGCTTACCGTAACGACCCAGACTTATCCCATTGCATCGGGGCAATCGGTCTCCGCCATTGTGACCACAAACAACTGGGCAACGACGACCGAGATTCCCCTTAATTTTGATTTCAATGTTGGCAACAACTCGCAATGGTACGGCCTCATTGGACCTTTTCCGGCCGGCTCTAACGTTCAGTTTTACTTACGGGCGCGAGGAAACAATGCCGCCGATCAGTTTGATAGCCTGGGCGGTGAAAACTATGGATTTACGTGGCGATACAGCCCAACCGTACGTCGCGGCGCGATCCTTCAATGGTTTGCCACTGACTACGTCACGATGATGAAGCGCTTGCCCGAGATTGTTCAGGCGGGTTACGGAGCGTTGTACGTTCCGCCACCTTCCAAGAGCGGGGGCGGAACCTATAGCGTAGGCTACAACCCAATTAATCAGTTTGATCTTGGCGACCGATTGCTGTCAGGCACGGTGCGCACGCGATACGGGACGACCGAAGAACTGGTCCAGTTGATCAAGACGGCAAAACGATTTGGACTTGAAGTCTATTGCGACCTGGTGACCAACCACGCTGACAATCGCGCCAGTTGGCCAATCGACGGATACCCGGGCATGATTCCCGAGGATTTTCACATCCATTCGACCGCCGACCCGACGAACAACGAAATTGACTTTAATAATGCCGGACCATTTGCCTTTACGACGCTGAATCACGACCTCGTTGGCCTGGCCGATATCGCCCACGAAAATGGCAACGAAGTCGAAACCGGGCCATTCAACCTTCCAAACTACGCCAGCTTTAATATGTGGGGCAAGCCGTGGTTTGTGCGAAATCCTCTTACGCCGCAGTACTACCCAGGCGGAATCCAAGTTCAGGAAGACGTGAGGGAATACCTGAAGCGCTACTGCTGGTACCTCATCGCCGTCATCGGGTTCGACGGATTGCGAATCGATGCCGCCAAGCATACAACTCCTGCATTCTTTATGAACACCATTCAGCAGGCGGGGTACAGCGTCAATAATGGGGATCTCCTGCCCTATGTATACAGCTTGAAGCCGACTGCGATGGTCTTTGGCGAGGTTCTGTCGAGCGACAATTACGAATTGCGAGAATATGCAAAGACGGGCATGGATTTGCTCGATTTCCCGATGTCGTTTAAATTCAACGACCTCTTTAATTCAAACGGATTTGGAAGCATTGGTTCGCTTGGGAATAGCTTCGGAATCGATGCCAGCACCGGCCTCGGCTTTCAAAACGGAGGACTCGACTCTCAAACCGGCGTCGGGTTCGTGCAAAGTCACGACAATGGTCCGCCGACTTCGAATAACCTTGCCCACGCGTTTTTGTTGACGCGTCCAGGGTCAGCGATTGTTTACTACGACGGCAACAACCAAGTGCCGGGTGACTATAGTCAGTTCCCTCGCCCAGGTCGTTTTGACGCACTTGGGAATGGGGACCCAATCACGTTGAAGATGACGGACGCCCGCTATCGGTTTGCGCGTGGCACGATCTTTAATCGTTGGCAATCTGACAATCTTTACATTTATGAACGGCATGTCAATGGCCAGTCGGTCATGCTTGTCGGGCTCAATATTCGCGGTGATCTTACGGCTCTCACCCAAACGGTTTCGACTGCCTTCGCACCTGGAACGGTGCTTGAAGATTTGTCGGGACAAGAGCCAAACGTAACCGTCGCAGGCGACCAAACAGCCACAATCACCGTTCCTTCGAATTCGACACCAACGAATAGCAACAACGCCACGGGATATGTCTTCTACGTGCCCGTCACGGCCAAAGCTCTAAGTTCCACTCCGGTCATCGTGACCGATTCGAACACTGGGCAGAACTATCCCTTGTCAGCCGTTTCTTCGCCGATGGGGACCTATGCGAACGGAAACGGCACCAGCTATTCGGCCGCGACAGTTACGGGAAACAAGATCGACGTCGCCGCGACAACCACGACGACGGGCGATTCGGCTTATCTTCAACTCGACAATGGCAACCTTGGCCCTTGGTATGGCGGACTTCGCAATACCGACGAGGGATTGATGGATGGCATGATTGCCATGACGCGGACCAGCGCGGGCAACTTCCAATATGCGGGTCTCGATCTTTCGAATTTAGCCGACGGACTCCACATGATTCGGGTTCGAGTTTTCAACAACACCGGCACGGCTCCAAAGGTCTTTAACGATTTCTACTATTGGTTCAATCTCCAGCGGGGACTGGGAACGGGGTGGACGATTGACGGCGACCTGACCGAATTTGGATCGAACGCAAACTGGTGGCAAGAGCGAACGCCGAGCTCGCAGAGTAACCGCCTCGACGGACTCTTTGTGTCGAACGACGATCTGTATGTTTATATCGGATTAGCCGGGCGAACGGACGCGGGCGAAAATCTGACAAATGGAATGTCAGTGCTCATCGACCCTGATCTTGGCCTGGCGGGCGGCGTTGCCGATCTGTCGCAAGTCAAGGACGATAGTGGACCCGCCACTCGGCTCCTCTCAAACACTCATTTGACGATGCCGAGCGGATTCAGGGCGAAGTATGCGCTGGCGTCCTTCCGAAACAAAGGCCTCAGTTCCAGTCCCGAAGCGCTCTTCAGCGGAAGTCCAACAACACCTCTCACGACGGGAGCCCAAGCTGGCGCTTGGTGGATCAATACGAATTCGCTTTCTCGACTTTCCGGTATCCCCTCATCGATTGCGGTTATGCCTCGGCCCTCTCCCAGCGGCCCTTTAACCGGACTCGAAGCGGCAATCCCAATCCGAAATCTATATCCAAATGGCGCTTCGGGCTATCAATCGATGGGATTCCTTGCCTACCTGGGCACCACTGGTGAGGCGGGGACGACCTTAAATGCATACGATCCGTTACGAGCCACGCTTGGCGGATTTCCTGCGGCGAATAGTTGGATTTCGAATCAGTTTTTGCCAACTCAGACGAACGTTACAAATGATCCCGGGACGAACGCACTGGCCTTGACCCGGTATCTGAACTATGCTCCGAAGCGGGCGAGTTACTCCAGTTCATTGACGGCTACGGGCGGAGCGTTGGTATCCCAAGGGGGGCTCAAATATTCTCAATTGGTAACCGTCAAGAATAATAGCGCTTCTACGGTGTACGGGCCAATTTGGATGACGATTACGACCGGTCCGCGCGACTTCATAACCGTCCTGAACAAACGGGCCGACACGATCTTCGGGGGCAAACGTCCCTACGTCTTGGTTCAAAACGAGGCCCTTGCGCCGGGTGCAACCGCAACTTTCACCATTCAATATGATGGAATTCGGGGTGGCATGGTCAATGCATCGTTTACCGTGTATGCCGGACGAGGGGCTTTATAGCCCCCTTCATTCGCCACGAATATTTTCGGGAACGAGAAAGTCCAGCGGCTCGGGTAGCTCGAAGGGAAGTTCGAGCGCGAGGTGAACTTCGCGACGTTGGTCGAAATTCAGGTTATTCTCTGAATTCCATACCATGATGTAGGCATCGTCGGGCGTGTAGGTTCCGTCGCTGAGCTTGGCTCGAATCTGCACGATATAGGCGATGAGTTCGGCTTGCTTCATATCCTTAAGGACGTCTTTTCCAAACGAAAGCGGTCGATGGCCTGGGTCTTGGCAAAGTTGCGTGGCTTTTTGGGGTTGCCGTGCGCGGCGAGTCTTCTTCGGGTAAAATGTCCTTTCCTCGCAGGGGTATAGCTCAGTTGGTAGAGCGACGGTCTCCAAAACCGTAGGTCGCGGGTTCGAGCCCTGTTGCCCCTGCCACCGTATTTTTTGAACCTTTTCAAGGTTTGACGGCACTCACTTTAAAGTTCAACACAGGGGATCAATGGCCCAGTGGTCCGTACGATTCACGAAACTAGGTTGCCGTCTCCCGCGTTATACTGATTGAAACAGGATGAGTGACGGCGGCTATAGCAGGATAGAAAAGGACTTCCTCGGCAATGAACGCATGGTTCATTACGATGGCAGCGGAAACATGATCGGCGCATCGGACGTCGTTCGGGAATCGGACGGTACGATACGAATTCCGAACGAAACCTACGAAGGTTCAGCGGCTGCAACCCCGAAACCAGCGACCGATCCCACGGCGCATATTCCCGGCGACGCAGGGAAAGCCATGGCAGAAAAAGCAAAGCCCGTCCCAGCAGGGCAAACGGCTACGTATGTGATTGCGACGTTTATCGGCGCGGCGGTGCTCACTTGGGCGGTGCTGTCATTCAAGAATTCTCATTCGTCGGCAACCGCCGGAGCGGTACAGAATTTTCCCGCAACCCGAGTTCCCGAAAGTACCCGGCCCCTTCCTCAGGATGAGATGGTTCCCGACCGTTCGCCGAACCAATTTCCCCCCGATCCCAAGCCTCGCAACGATGAAGACCCGAACGATGCCCGGCCATTTGATCAATCGGCTCCCGACATGAATTCGGGCGACGACAATCACCCTAAGATTCAGCCGAATGACGACGGCACCACTCCGCCAGTCGATAAGCCTGACGACGCGGATGACCCAAAAGGGCCACAGAAAGACAACGGAAGCGACCCCATCGACCTGCGCGGAGATGGCAACAAAGAGAAGACTCCTCCCAGCACCGACCCAATCGATATTCACTAAAGAACCATGATCAGCGCACTCACCCTGATGACCGTTTTGAGCCTTGCTCAAACCTCGACAAAATCGGATACCAAACTGATTGACCTGACCCCGGTGACTCAAGTCACCAAATCGTCAGTTTTCAAACTCTCCAAAGAGTTCTCGGTTGGTGGCGTCGTGGTTAAAGAAGGAATTCAGCTTCAGCCTCAAGGTGATGGAGGAACCGAACGGAGTGGCCGTTTGGTTTACACCGTTCCACGAGGTTCGGTCGTCTTTCGGGGCCAATATGGCGTTCCCGACACTGACACCGACAGCACGGGCGAGGCTGTGCTAGGCATTTTTGTAGATGGAAACGCGGTTCAAGAAATCCGAAATTCATCTGGCCAAAAGCCGACAGCATTCGAGATTCCGCTAGCAAACGCCAAGTCGATCATGCTGCAATTTTCGGGCACGGCTTCCATTGCCGAGGCCGTCTTTTCGCAGACGCTCACGACAAAAAAGCCACCACCCCATCAACCCCAACCAGCTCAGCCTGTTCAGGGCGCCCCAACGAAGACGACACCCGACGAAATGGCCAGGGTGAATTTGAAAGCGCCCGAGAATGGCACCACCGCGAAAAATTCGATTACGTTTGAGTGGGATGCGATTCCAAGTGCGATCAACTATGGAATCGAAATTGTGATGATTTCAAATGCCGACCCGAAAAAGACGCCAACACGATTTTTGCGGGCCTTCAGCGCGAAGGGTGAAAGCTTCGAATGGAATTTCAGCGATGACGTCTTATCGGGCGATTATCAGGTGAGCGTTATCGCCTTTGGCAAGCAAGGTGTTTTGACGAAGTTTAGCAATTCGCGGCGATTTAAGGTTGCGCGTAAATAGCGGGCTCTTATGAGTGACCGAAGTTGTTCGGTACAATATGAATTCTATGCGCAAGCTGCTGCTGAGCGTTCCTCTTTTAGCCTTATTAAGTCTCGTCGGGTGTAAGGGCCCACAGACTTTTGGTGGAACTCCACGAACTAAGGTCTATCATGCCGTCATAAGCATTAGCCCAAGCACCACCGAGCTTTGTTCACTCTTTGGAGTGAATTTGGTGGGGCGATCAAAGGCAGATAACTATCCTCCGGTCGTGAGTAATGTTGCGACGGTCGCTGATCTAAAACCTGATTACGAAGCAATCACTCGACTCAAGCCGGACCTCATCATGTTTGATCGCGACTTGTATGGCGCGGGCGAAGTTGAGAAACTGAAGGCAACTGGTGCCGAGATCATGCAGGTTGGTTCCGATACAGTCGACGACTATGAAAAGGAACTCTATAAGATGGCCAACAAGCTTGGTGGAGAGATGGAAGTTTCGAGCTATTTGGAGAAAGTCCACAAGCAACGCCAATCATCCGAAGGCGATAAGTTTGCTTCTGCGCCGAAGGCAGTCATGATCATCGCTGACACCGCCGGACATCACATGATTGCCGGGGCGAAATCCTTCCAGGCTGATCTGATGAAGATTTTCGGGGCGACTCCTGTTGGCCCGGACTCAAACAAGTTCGAAACGCTAAGTCCTGAGTTCTTGATTTCTCAAAATCCAGACGTGATCATCGTAGCGGGAGACGAAAAGCCTTTTGTCGCTGATCCACGATTTGCAAATCTGAAAGCGATCAAAGAGAAAAAGTATTTCTCTCTCGATCAAGACATCTTGCTCCGTCGTGGAAGCCGCGTGGATACCTGCATCTACGAAGGCCATAAAAAACTTGCGCTAGCAATTAAAGGAAACTAAAAATACATTGAATCAGAAAGCTGAGATTGGAGTCTTTGGCGGCTCTGGCTTTTATAGCCTGCTGCAGAACGTTGAGGAAGTAAAAATCGATACCCCCTATGGGGCACCGAGCGACTCGGTGTTCCTCGCGACCGTCGCGGGACGGAAGGTTGCCTTTTTGCCGCGTCATGGCCGCAATCATACGCTTCCTCCGCATAAGGTAAATTATCGCGCCAACGTGTGGGCGATGAAATCATTGGGTTGCCAAGCGATCATCAGTCCCTGTGCGGCAGGTTCGCTCCAAAAGCACGTTGAACCCACTCACTTCGTCGTATGCGATCAATTCGTCGATCGAACGTCGGGACGAGCTGATACGTTCTACGATGGTCCGATCGTGACCCACGTCTCGCCGGCCGATATGTACGACAAAGAGCTTCGACGGATCGCCGTTGAAACTATTCGCGAGAACGGCATCACGTGCCATGACGGTGGAACCGTCGTCGTGATCCAAGGTCCCCGCTTCAGCACCAAGTCAGAGTCGAAATGGTTCCACGACCAGGGTTGGGAAGTCATCAACATGACTCAATATCCCGAGGCCTACCTATGTCACGAAATGGGAATGGCGGTCGTCAATATCTCGCTGATCACAGACTATGACAGCGGGGTTCATGCCGGGACCGAAGCGGTCAATGCGCACGATGTTTTGGAAGTCTTCAAGGCGAATTCTGAGAAGATCAAGAAGGTTGTTCTCGACATGATTGGTAAGTTGCCGGAAGACCTAAGTGGGCTCGGACATCGACAATCGCTTCAGTACACGCGAGGCGACGGACACGCAATGTCTCAAAATGACATCCGTCTCTTTGAAGTTCTAGAGTAGTCTAGTACATATGCTGTCTTCGTTGGTTGCGTTGAGCGCCCTCATGCGGGTGCAAAACCCGCAGTTTCCCAAGCCGGATCTTGAGACTCCGTCCGTCCTGCGCGATCGTTCGATTTTCAAGTACTTGACCGATGAGGATCGGAGCAAGGATTGGAAGCCGCTGGTCGCAGGGCGCGACTGGTCGAATCTAGCAGTGCCACCAACGAAGCCAGATGCCCTCAAGCTCCGCATCCTGCTCACAGTTGCCGAGAGAGATTTTTCGGATCCCCACTACTCCAATATTCTCGAAGCCCGCGACAAGACCCGTTTGTTGGCCGCGGCGGCACGCCTCAAAACGCTTTACTCGGTGGTTTCCAACGGCACCGTATCGATCGACATCATTCCGCGCTTCTATCCACTGCCGATTTACGACATTCGCCAATTCAAAGAGCTGATCGAAACGGAATATAACAAGACCAAGTTTGAGGCTGACGACAACTATGAGCGAGGACCCTTTGCGGCGATCCTCGCCATTTCGAGTTCTCACGTTTCGATGCCGAACGACCCCAATTCACTTTTCTCCATTCAAGGATTTTCCGATCTTGGTGGATCGGGCCAGGATATGTGGCTTGAGGAAGGACTCTTTTACCTCACTCAAGGCAGCATCCAACGGCGCCTAAAACAGCATTTCGCTGATTTTGCCGGTCCATATGCCACCATCGACTCGTCGACGAATCTGGTCGATCCACTCGGTTCCCTTAAGGGTGACGCGGCAAAGTTGTTCGATCCGAATTTTCGCCAGGATGGCGACATCATCGCCAAGTGGGGAGAGACGGCGACTCCCAATCGGCTCTCACCCGATGGTCCAAACCACACCGCGCTCCAAAGCCCAGGCGCACTCGAGGCAAAAGATGGGATCTTGAGCTACAGCGAGGTCAGCCTTTTGCGGGCGGGAGCCTTTGCGTTACCGGCCTCGTCTGGATGGGCCGCAGCGAAATCGTTGAAGTTCGAGTTTCGAACGACCAGCGTGAATCCGATCGCCGTTAAAATTTGGACCTCGAACTCGGAGGCGGCGGCAAGGGAAGTCGTATTGGGTAATCAGCCGGGAATGGTTCCGGTGCAATCCAACAACGAATGGCAGTCTGTGTCGATTGATCTGAGCCCAGAAGCCGGAAAGGTCGAGGGAGTCACCATTGGCACGCCAACGGCCTTCTATGGCACGGGACGCCTTCGCGCAGAACTCAACCAATACCAATTCCGTAATTTTGAACTCTCGTCCGATGGAGGAACAGCGACCGCCCAGCCAGGAAATGCTTTTGCTGCTCCCGAATTTGGCTCGGAAGATCAAGCTCGAACGTTGTTGACCAGTGGAAATCGTTTCCAACGACGGAGCGTCTTGCGGCAGACCGACAAGTTGAAGGACTACAAGGGGCTCGCTCCCACGCTGCTTAGTCTGGCGGGCGACCTCGACGCAGGCACGGCCTACGATGCCACTACCGCCTACTTTGAAATGATGCTCAACGGGCAACCCACGCCAGAAGATTTGGTCGGGCTTGGCAAGTTTCTCACGGCTCCGCCCAACGAGGCAGCTCGGGAAGCGGCCCTCGCATTTGTGCCACGAAATCCGGCTTTTACCAACTTTGGCGCCGTGGCTGCGTGTACCGTGCGAGAAAGCTGGCAGATTCGCCGGGCCGCGCTTATTGGGCTCGGTGCTTTGGCAAAAGCTGGCGTGAAGGAAGCTCCGGCTTGCAAAGAGCTTATTCGTGTTTCGACCAGCCAAGAAATGGGAATTATGAGAAAGACGGCGGCGGGCCTTCTTGATCCGACGGTTCAGGCCGATTCTGATCGGCTGGTTTATCTGATGGTCAACGACCCGTGTGAGTCGGTTCGGCTTGAGTGCCTTCGCATCATGGCGGCTTCGGCGAACGCACCGAAGGACAAAGTGCTGGGAACGCTTGCCGATGACAGTCCGACGTTCCGAGAACAAATCCCTGCGACGCTGGGCCCAAGTCATCCGTGGCTCCGCGAGGCCCTGCAGCGAATGGTGGTCGATCAGGACCCCTATGTTCGAGTTGCTGCCCTGCGATCCTTTGCGACGCTGGGAAATGTGCAAGACGGGGAAATTCAGAACTTGTTTGCCGACAAGCACCCTTCGGTTCAGCTTGCATTGATCGAAGGAGCCAAGAAGGGCGCTTGGAAGATTCCGGCAGATACCCTCGATCACCTAAAGGCAAGCCCGGTGAAGGCCGTTGCTGCGGCGGCTGCGGAGGTCAAGTGAAACTCGTTCTTAGCTCCGATCATGCGGGTATCGATTTGCGGCATTGGCTGACCTCACATCTTCGAGCCGAAGGCCATGAATGCGCCGAGGTTGGGGCTCCCGACGAATCATCTTACGACTACCCCGACGCATCCGATGAACTCGTAAAAGTGCTGGCTGACGGCCATGCCGACTACGGAATCCTGATTTGTGGGACGGGGATCGGTGTAAGCATTCGTGCCAATCGTTATCCAAATATTCGCTGCGCCTTGTGTACGACGGAATATATGGCGGCGATGGCGCGAGAGCATAACGACGCGAATGTCTTGGCTTTGGGGGCTCGGGTGATTGGAACGGAACAGGCATTGGCGATCGTTCGCCAATTTTTAACGACTTCGGCAAGCGAAGTACCTAGGCATCAGGCGAGAGTTCGGAAGCTAAGTACGCCGATTTAGCGTATTCTTTAAGTACCAAGTAATTCTTATGAAAAGTCTTCTCTCGGCAGGGGTCGTCGTTGGGCTGTTGGTTTCAACCATAGCCGGACTCAGGATTCGCGAAACGCGGGAACTCTCCGGTTCGATCAACGGTGGTTTCAAAGATCTTTTTGCATCGCGCGATCAACAGGTGGATATCGCCGAGGCAGATTATTACGAAGGGATCTCAGAGCTCCTAAAGGAAAAATACGTCGATCCGATCACCGACGATCAGAAGCTGCTCAGTGGCGCGGTTCGTGGAATGGTAACCGGGCTGAACGATTTGGATAGCCAGTTTTATAATCCGAACGAATTCGGGTCGTACAAGAACGCCCGAGCTGGTGTCTATCAAGGCGTTGGCGTTTGGTTGGACTATAAATTCATTCCATCGAGTATCAAGGTGGCAAATGGTGACGATGCCGTGAAGCTGCCTCGCCTCACGGTAGTTTCCGTCGCCCCGGGGTCGGCGGCCGACAAGGCTGGAGTCAAGGTTGGCGATATCGTTTCCGAAGTCGATGATCACTGGGTGCCCAACTCTGAGGAGATTATCAAGTATCGAAAAGCTCAGGCCGACTTTATGGCCAAGAAGATCGATTTCAAAACTGTCAACGATATGCGCAAGTCAATCAAGGAAAAGATTGACAAAAGCATTTCTGCAGTTCACGCGAAAGAACATCTCGTGACCGGAACGACCGGCACGATCCACGCGAAATTCGAGCGAGGAGAGAAGACCATCGACGCGACCTTGGCAAAAGGCAACTATGAACTCCCATCGCAAAAAGAAGTAAACGGCGCATTCGTTCTTCTCTTTACTTCGGGCGCTCCCGAGGCGCTCAAAGCCTACGCCGCCAACCGATCCGAATTGACGATCGACCTGCGAAATAACGTGTTGGGTGACTTTGAAACCATGCGCCAGTGCTTGGCCGTGGTCGCCCCAGCGGGCTCTTATGGCTACTTCGCGAATTCAAGTGGCAATACACCCGTCATTTTGAAAACGGACAGCGGAAGCACGAAGAAGGCAAAAATCAAACTGTTGGTCGACGAATCGACTCGCGACGCTGCCGAAGTTTTTGCGATGGCGCTCAGCGGAAAAGGATATGCGACCCTGAGTGGAACGGCGATGGGCAACAGCCATAAGCACCACGAAATCTGCCAACTTCCCGACGGAAGCGGTTACACCCTCGTGACGGGAATCTTCAAGACCGGCGATCCCCCTCAGGAGAAGAAAACCGGAAAGTTAGCTGCAAATGAGCCGGTTAAGAATCCGGTGAGCGAGGTATCGAGATGAAAGCAACCAAAGTATTGGCCTTAGCCTTGGCGTTTCCGGCGTGTTTTGCATTCGGATTCTTCTGGCAGGACATCAAGAGCGGCCAATTCACGGCGGCGAAGCGAGATCGGCTGCTGGGAATCAAAACCAACGGTAAAGACGCTTCCGAGGAAGAAGTCTTCAAGAAGACCTTCGGGCGCATTCTCGCCGATTACGTCAAGCGTCCCGACAAGACCGAATTGAAGTACTCGGCGATGGAAGGCTTAGTGGCGTCGCTCGGTGATCCGCACACGAACTTCTTCGTTCCGAAAGTCAACACGGCTTTTCGTGACGAAACCCAGGGCAAATTCTACGGCATTGGTGCTCGGCTGCTTCCTGACCCGCTTGGCGTAAAAGTTGTGTCGGTTTTTGCCGAAGGACCAGCGGAACGCTCCGGCATTAAGGGCCAGGACGTCATCGTCGCAGTTGACGGAAAAGATGTAGGCGGCATGGAATCCGACGACATCGTGTTGCTCATCAAAGGGAAAGAAAACACGACGGTTCGGCTGAAAGTCGTTCGCCCAGGCGCAAAAGAGCCGCTTGAGTTCACGATTAAGCGCGAGAAGGTGGTTCCCCCGAACGTGGAGAGCAAATACATTGCCGACCAGAACATCGGATATATCAAAATTCTCAACTTTGCGCTTGAGGTCCCCGAGCAGTTTGAACACGAACTGAAGGCGGTTGAGTCGCACAACATCAAAGGCTTAGTGATCGACCTGCGCGATAACCCAGGTGGTGCGCTCGATGCGGCGGTTACGGTTCTCAGCAATTGGTTGGATGGCGATAATGTCGTCAAGTTGCGATTCCGTGACGGCTCGGAGGAAACGACGAACGCTGAACGCGGCGAAACCCACAACTTTGGCTATCCAGTCGTCGTGCTCGTCAACGAAGATTCTGCCAGCGCCGCTGAGATCATGGCTGGCGTGTTGAAGGATTACAGCAAAGTCAAACTCGTTGGCGAACATACGTACGGCAAATTCTCAGTGCAAACCGTGTTTGGCCAACGCGACGGTGCGGGCATTAAGATGACGATTGCTCGGTACTACCTGCCGAAGTCAGGAGCTCTGACTCGAAAGGTCGATGAAGAAGGCGCTTATATTAGCGGTGGCATCAAGCCTGACTATGAAGTGGACCTAAATCCAGACACCGAGTTCGAAGCCGCGACAATGGACAAAGACGCTCAATTTGCGAAAGCAGTTGAAGTCATCAAGGGCAGCGCTCGCTAAATTAAACGTTGCTGGACTTCGGGTCGAAATAGGCTCGGAGTCCATCACCGATAAAGTTCAGGGCGAACACCGTAAGGCTCAAGATCAAACACGGCGCAATGATCTCGGTTGGATACGAATTCAACTGCACTCGAGCATTGTTAATAAGCCCGCCCCAGCTTGGCGTCGGTAGCTGAACGCCAATTCCTAGAAAGCTCAAAGTACTCTCTGCGAGGATCGTACCGGCCAGGTCGATCATAGACACGGCTAAGAGAATGCCTGACATTTGCGGAAGAAGGTGCTTTAAGACCAAATATGAGGTCGGAGCGCCTGCTGCCCTTGCCGCCACCACAAATTCACGTTCTTTAATCGTGGCCAATTGCGTTTTGGTTAACCTCGCGACCGAGGGCCATCCGGTTACCGAAAGCGCGACGATGACCGGTAGCCACCCCGGGCCCATAATCCCAATGATCAAGATGGCCAGCAGGATGTCAGGAAAGGCGAACATGCCGTCCGTAATGCGCATGACCGGCACAGCGATCCATCGGGGTGCGAAAGTGCTGACGACACCGATAAAGACGCCGAATACCAGATTGATGATTTGAACCGTAAAGCCGATCAATAGGCTGACCCGGGCTCCATAGGCGATGCGTTGAAAGAAGGAGCGTCCGATTTCGTCGGTGCCAAGGATCGCGTGAGAAGACCCATAAGATAAGTGCGGACTCCCAACCGGATCGAGAACGGGGTCTTTCATCCCTGTCGGCACCAAGGGACCGAAGATCGCAAAAAGAACCAGCAGACCCATAAAAATAATGCCAGCCCAAACTAGCGGGTCTTTCAACTTCTTTTTACGCATATTAAATCTGAGCCTCCCGGATGCGAGGATCGAGGATTGGTAAGAGGATGTCAACGATGGTGTTGACAAGCACGAACATCATTCCCGTAACCAAGACGCAAGCCTGAACCACGGGGACGTCATTGCTGAGAATCGCTTCGATCGTCTTACTGCCAATACCCGGCATGATGAAGAATCGCTCGACGACAAAGGAGCCAGTGAGGAGAAAACCGAACGTCGTGCCGATGGTGGTGACAACCGGCAGGATCGCGTTGCGTAAGGCGTACTTTGTGTAAAGTCGAAACGGTGGAACGCCTTTCGCAATTCCGGTACGGATGAACTCCTGACGCAGGGTCTCAACCATTGAGGCGCGGGTGAGACGGGTTAGCATCGCCATGGGCCGCAACGACAGAACGACGACCGGAAGCAAGAGATACATCCACTCGGGACCGCGTAGTTCAACCTCCCATCCCACCGGCAATTTGTCCATCTTTACGGCGAAAATATAGACTAATATTGGCGCTAAAACAAAATTTGGCAGGGTCACGCCAAGCGTTGAAAGCGTCAAAATCGAACGATCGGCCATGCGATTTTCGCGAATGGCGGCAATGGTTCCAAGAGAAATACCTACGAAAGACGCCAGAGTGATCGCAAGAATCGCAACTTTGGCGGTCATCGGCACCGAGCGCTTAAGGATGTCGCCCACCGGCTCATGGACGCCCGTGTAGCTGGTCCCCCAGTCACCGTGAGCGATGTCGTTCAGGTAGATGCCATAGCGAACGATGACTGGCTTGTTAAGGCCCATCTGCTCACGGATGCGTTGATATTGGGCTTCCGTCGCCTTCTCACCTGCAACGTAGCGAGCAGGGTCTCCCGGTGCCATCGCCGAGGCGATGAAGGTGATGAACGAAATGATCAAGAGGCTTATAACGCCAAACCCGAGGCGTAAGAATAATGCCTTGATCAATTGCACGAGGAGATTTTAGCCGATCACGAACCCTTAATGAGTCGGGCGGAGACGATGCGGTCACCTTTTTCGATGGACTGCACGACTTCCATGCCACTCGTAACCTTGCCGAAGACGGTGTACTTGCCGTCTAAGAATCGTGATGGAGCGAGAAGAATATAAAATTGACTGTCGCCAAGAATATTTTCTTCAGGAATCGAAGCGAGTCCGACTGCACCGAGTTCGTTCGAAAGTCCACTCTCTTCTTTAGCAATTCCGCTGCCCGATCCGCCGCGATATTGCTGGTCGGTTACTTGAGCATTTCGAGTTGCTGGGTCACCAACTTGAACCAGAAATGGCTTAGGTTTCTTTTCAGCACGGGTGAATTTCAGGCCGTCGTAAAATCCCTTTTCAACCAAGCTCATGATATGAGCACAGGTCTTCGGCGCGGCTTTCGTATTGAGAGTAATCGTAAAGTCGCCCTTGTTTTCGATCTTGAACACGATCTTGGAATCCTGAGCCCAGGCGACCGCTTGGATCGCGAAAGCCAGACAAACCAAAACGATGAGGCGAAGCTTTTTCATAGGTTTCTATTACTATTCTGACGTACAAGAACGACTTTCGTTTTCGTCAGTCTTCAAGCGCGCGACCATAACCGTCGATTCGTACCCGTCCGCCAAGGATCATAATCCCGTCGACCATCGACCAAATATGGGCGAATCCGCAGGTGAAAATCGCCACCACGAGTTGAATGACGCCGAGTGCCGCGTAACCCATGTACATGCGTCCCAGACCCGGGAAAAAAAGCTGCAAAACGCCGGAAATCGTTCGGCTCTTGTCGCTTTTGGGCAACATGAGCTGGCGATTATAGACATAGGTTGGAACCGGTGTGTTTGGTGGGACTGAGGCGGCGGGAGGCATGCCCGGTATGGAAGACTTCACTTGAGATGTCACTGGGGGAACACTGCCTGGCACAGGAGGCGGACTCGCAAATGGTTCCACCAGCTTAAAGGCATTGAGAAGATCGGTGACATGGCCTGCTGGCAGCCAATCGTTCATCCCCGGCTTCCACACATAAGTCGATTTCTCGATGACACCGCCATCGATCAACTCCTCCATCTGTTCGAGCGTGAGCGGACCAAGTTGTCCGAAAGATCCTACGTAATACCAGGCGGCAGCTTCGCTCATTTTTCTCAGTGGATTTCGATATTTACGGTAGGTTGTACCCGTTCAGACATTCAATAGGTCTTAGGGCGGTACCCTATAAATAATAATGTCCGTCCGAGTTCGTTTTGCTCCAAGTCCTACAGGACTATTGCACGTGGGTGCCTTGCGCACTGTTTTGTTTGATTATCTTTTTGCAAAAAACCAAGGTGGCCAATGCATTCTCCGCATTGAAGATACCGACCGCACCCGCTACAACGCGGATAGCGAACACGAATTCGTTGAAACCCTGCGATGGGTCGGAATCGAATTTGACGAAGGGCCGCACATCGGCGGCCCAATGGGGCCCTATCGTCAGTCTGAGCGAAAGGAGGCAGGCATCTATGCCGAGTGGATTTCGGTTTTGGAGTCAAAAGGTCATGCTTACAAAGCATTTGACACCTCCGAAGAGCTCGACCAAATGCGCGAGTTTCAGCAGATCAACAAGCAGCAAATTGGCTATTTTGGCGGTGATTGGCGCGATGCTGACTCGGCCAAAGTAGAAGCTGCGATTGCGGAAGGGAAGCCATATGTCATCCGTATGAGGATCCCTCGGGACAGAAAGATCGTGGTTCAGGATGTGATTCGAGGTCGAATCGAGTTCGATTCAAACGTGTTGCCCGACCCAGTTCTGATCAAAGCCGACGGAATGCCAACCTATCACTTCGCCGCAATGGTCGACGATCACCTGATGGAGATCACTCACGTATTGCGGGGCGAAGAATGGATTCCGACCTCGCCGATTCACGCCCTCATGTTCGAACTGTTCGGTTGGGAGCCGCCGATTTTCGTTCACTGCCCGGTCATCGTTGGAGCGGACGGCAAGAAATTGTCAAAACGCCACGGAGCAACGCGCGTGTTGGATTATATGGCGCAGGGCTACCTTAAGTCGGCGCTGAAGAACTTTATCGCGCTTATTGGCTGGTCGCCGGGCAACGACGAAGAGGTGATGACCGAAGAAGAACTCATTAAGTCGTTCAGTCTTGCCGGGCTCCAGCCGTCTCCCGGCCGATTCGACATGGAGAAGCTGCGGTGGCTCAACGGCGTTCGCATTCGTTCGATGTCGCCCGAAGAGGTTTTAGCGGAGATCGAGGCCCTCTATGAGGAGGCCTACACCAAGCAATACTGGGATTCGTACGTTGATGAAGATTCCTTGCCGAATCAACCGAAGAAGGACGGCAAGAAGATCTGGTCGCAGTTTGAAAATCTGGTTCTGTTCGCTCGCGAGAATCGTGAGTATGCGCTGAAGTGTATCAAGGAAGAGCAAGAGCGCGTGACGAACCTCATCGAGTTCGGCGAGGCATGTGAGTTCTTTATCGTCGAAGAGCCACCGATGGACCAAAAGGCGGTCGATAAGTGGTTTGGCCAGCCGCACGTTGGTCCTTTGCTCGAGTATCTGAAGGCAACCTGTGGGGTTGAATCGCTGACCGTTGACCAATATAAGGAAAAGCTCGTCGAATTCCAAACTGCAAACGGTATTGAAAAGCTTGGTCCGATCGTTCATCCAACCCGGGTCGCCTTGACGGGCAAGACGGCTGGACCAGGGCTGTTCGAACTCATGGCGGTGCTTGGACCGGAGAGGATTTCGAAGCGCGTCGATCGTGCGCTGGCGATGTTGCCTTAAGCTCTCTCCGACCCTTCCTGGGTCGAAACTTGTCAGGCTGTCCTGGGGTGCAACACCCCAGGCTAAGTTCCAGGACGCTGCTGAGTTATTGCCTATCTTCCACCCTCGCTAATAAGTGAATGAGTTGGGCACCCAGACAGTTCAATTCGTCACAATCTCAACCATTGATGGTTGAGGATCGCGGAGCGGTCACGGCAGTAATTGGCATCTAATCTCTTTCGTCTGGCTGTCGAGACAGTCTATTGTCGCTCTCACTACCTTTCTACAGTCCTGACCACGGAGTGGTCGCTTAACTTAGCGCGGGGTGCTTGCACCCCGGGATGTGGTGCCAATAAGTTCACGACTTTCGACTGGCTGTCGAGACAGTCTATTGTTGCTCTCACTACCTTTCTGCAGTCCTGACCACGGAGTGGTCGCTTAACTTAGCGCGGGGTGCTTGCACCCCGGGATGTGGTGCCAATGAGTTCACGACCCCAGCGGGGTCGCGTAAGATAGGACAATGTCCTCGACCTATCTTGCTCTCAATGCCCACATCATATTCAGCACGAAAGGCAGAACTCCAAATCTTATAAACCTTAACGATATCCATGCCTACATGGGTGGAATTGTGAGGACACTCGGTGCAATTCCGGTCCAGGTCGGCGGAGTGGAAGATCATGTTCATCTCTTGATTGGCTTTAAGGCAACGCACTCAATCGCCAACATTGTCCAAGAGGTAAAGAAGCGCTCAACTCAGTTTATACGTGAAGAGGTCAAAGGATTTGAATGGCAGATTGGATACGCCGCTTACACGATTAGTCCCGAGCGAATGAGTGGAGTCATCAAGTACATCGCGAATCAGCGAGAGCACCACGCCACCACGACCTTCGAAGAGGAAAGACTGATATTGTTGAAACTAGCCGGCGTCGAGTTTGACCCGAAGTATATGGATTGATTTCGCGACCCCTTCAGGGTCGTAAATTGTCCTGCATCTCTCCTGGGGTGCGAGCACCCCAGGCCAAGCTCCGAGACCCCGCTGGGGTCGAACATCTCGGATCTTTCCCGCAGCGAGAATGACCAGGGTAACCAGTCGGTTCAATTTCATAGTCTAGACACTCACTCAACCATGGCCACGGAGTGGTCGCGTAACTTAGCGCGGGGCGCTTGCACCCCGGGACAGAACGTTGAATACAATTCCGACCCCTGGAGGGGTCGCGGAAATAGAGCCTTGGGATAACCTGCACCCCCAATTGCTTGCGACCCGAACCGCGAACGCGGTACCTTTATCTGGGATGGCGAAGGTAGGTTTTGTCGGGCTCGGCGTCATGGGCGGACCAATGGCGGGCCATCTTTTGAAGGGTGGTCACGAGGTCACAGTTTGGAATCGAACTGCGGGTAAGTCCGATGATCTAAAAACCCAGGGCGCGACCGTCGCAGAATCGTTGGCCGAACTCGCCGCGAATTCCGATTATATTTTCACCTGTGTCGGGCGAAGCGAGGATGTCGCCGAAGTGGTTCGCGAAATGGCCGCACATGCAAGGCCGGGAACCATTTTTGTCGATCACTCGACCATCGAGCCTGCCATGGCGCGAACGCTTTACGGCGAACTCAAAGAAAAAGGTATGGCGTTTGTCGATGCCCCGATCACGGGTGGTTCCATGGGGGCCAAGAACGGAACGCTGACAATTTTTTGCGGCGGTGATCATGATGTCGTCGTGAGTGCGATGAACGTCATGCTTCCTTACACCAAGCGGGCTGAGCGAGTCGGCGATTCAGGCGCTGGGCAAACGATGAAATTAGCCAACCAAATTGCGGTTGGTGGGGCTCTGATTGGACTATGTGAGTCCCTGGGATTCGCCCATAAAGCTGGACTCGATATTCAGCAAGCCCACAGCATGATCGGCGGGGGAGCAGGTGGCAGCTGGGCTTTTGAGAACTATGGCCGCATGATTTTGAATCAAGACTGGACCCCCGGGTTCTCGGTCAAAAACCAACGTAAAGATTTTGGTTATTGCGAAGCGGCGGCCAGCGACATGGGATTCGATATTCCTCTTACCGAACTGGTGAATCGATTGCTTGGCGAATTGCAAAACAATGGACGTGAAGAAGATACGACGGCCGCCTTGTATGAGGTGTACGTCGGATCATGAGCTTCGCCGTCTCGATGCAGGGGATTTCCAAGCGGTACGGGACGGTACAGGCACTCGATGATGTGACCTTTCAGGTTGAAAGAGGAACGATTCATGCCCTAGTAGGCGAAAATGGAGCGGGGAAGACTACCCTGATGCGGGCTCTCTATGGTGCGATGCACCCTGATTCGGGGCAGATGACGATCGACGAAAAAGAAGTTCACTTTCAGAAATCCGCCGATGCGATCCAAAACGGCATCGGGATGGTCAGCCAGCATTACGGAATCATTGGCGAACTCACTAATCTTGAGAATCTCGTTCTCGGAGCGGAAGGAATGCCAGTCCTGAACAAAGCCGCTATGGCTCAGCGAGCGACGGAACTCGCGACGAGAATGGGATTTGAATTCGATTGGAACGCCGAATCATCGACGCTCAGCCCCGCAGGTGGTCAAAAACTCGAAATCCTAAAATTGCTGTGGCGCGAGAGTCGAATTATGATTCTCGACGAGCCTACGGCAATGTTGTCGCCTCAAGATTCGGACGCTCTTTACGAAAGCCTTAAGCAACTCGTCGCCGGCGGAGCGACGGTGATCGTCGTAACCCACCGAATCGCGGAGGTATTTGAGCATTGCAAGCGGGTGACCGTCCTTCGCGGGGGGCGCAAGATCGACGACCACGACGTCACCGAAGTGACACCCGATCAACTCGCCCAAGAAATTGTTGGTGGGGAAGTGATCGAGCGGTTGGAACCGGTCTCGAATGCCAAGAATACGATTCGTCTTCGAATCGACAAATTGTCGGTGCGCGGATCGAAGGGTGAAACGGCGGTCAAAGGGATTGATCTTCAAATCAAGGCCGGACAGTTAGTGGGTATCGCAGGCGTCGATGGCAACGGACAACGGGAGCTCTTTCATGCCTTGATCGGAGTCGCAAAGCCGATCGAAGGTAGTTTTTCATTCGACGGAAATCAGTGGGACACTGAGCCCAGCCGGACCCGCATTGCCGAGGGGCTCCGTGTGATTCCCGAAGATCGTCACGATGAAGGAGTGATCGAAGAATGGTCACTCTACGAGAACAGCGCCCTCGGTCTCCAACGCCTCCAAACTTTCAAAAGCCTTACAAAAGCGATGCGAGAAGAGGCGGTCGTGATGGCCGACATGTTCAACACCAAAAGAGGTGATCTCAGCGATGAAATGGGCAGTCTCAGTGGAGGCAATCAGCAACGCTTCGTGGCCGGGCGTGCCCTGCGGATCGACCCACAAATGATTCTTGCGTTTCAGCCCGCACGGGGCTTGGATCTGAACTCAACCACCAAGGTCTACCAAGAAATCCGAAAGGCTTGCGACCGCGGCGCTTGCGCGATCGTGGTGAGTTTTGACCTCGATGAGCTTCTTGATTTTTGTGATCGAATCGTCGTCATGTGCCACGGGCACCTTTCGGAGCCGCAACCGGATGAAGCACGGGATCGCTCGGCAATCGGACGCTTGATGGTGGGGGCGCAATGAAGATCAAGGTTCCGGTCCTTTTTGTTTGCGGAATAGCCGTCATTTTGCTTTCGCTCGTAATCGTGAAGGCCAACATCATCGAAGCGATTACGACAATCTTTACCGGATCGCTGGGTAATGCGACCAAGATCAGCGGCACCCTCAAAGAAACGACGCCCCTGCTCATCCTGGGCGCATCGGTTTATCTTGCCCTCAAAGCTGGACTCTTCAACATTGGAGCCGAAGGGCAGTATCTCGTCGGTGCTTGCTTTGGCAGTTTCGCAATGATCGCGATTGGCGGACCAACGGGAGTCGCGGTCGGCTGCATCGTCGGAATGATTACCGGCGCGCTTTGGGCCTTTCCGGCCGGAATCATCAAGGCGTATCGAAACGGGCACGAAGTCATTACCACGATCATGCTCAACGCGATTGCGATCAACCTTACGAAGGCATTAGTCGCGGGTCCTTTCAAGGGCAAAGATCAGCTGACCCCGTCAACCTCGGTCATGCCCGTCAATACGCAGTTGACACCGCTGGTTACGATTGGCAAGTTAGAAATTCCACAAGCCTTTGTCATCGGAATCCTCGTCGTGGTTGCCCTCAGCTATTGGCTCAACAAGACGGTTTCAGGATACGAGCTTAAGGCCTCGGGAGCAAATCCGAGAGCCGCCCAATTTGCGGGTGTCAAGACCAAGCAGGTCACCGTAAAAGCGATGCTCATGAGCGGAGCCCTTGCAGGTTTGGCGGGAGCTTTACAAGTTGCCCAATTCGAGCATCGGTTCTATGACGGATTCGCGACCGGATATGGGTTCGACGCCTTGGGCGTCGCGTTGCTTTCAGGTTCAAATCCCTTCTTTCTCTTGCTCAGTTCCTTTTTCTTTGGTGCCCTCAACAAAGGCGGTACGGCTCTAGCCATTCTGGGAATCAACAAGGGGATTACGATGGTGGTGCTCGCGGTCGTCATTGTCATGTTCGCCGCCGTCCGCTATGGCAAGAAGCAGGTGAACCATGGGTGAGTTTCTGCTCCAAGTGCTAACAATGTCGGCGCCATTACTGTTGATGGCGATGGCGGGTTACATGAGCGAACGCTCGGGCATCATCAACATCGGACTCGAAGGCAAAATGCTCGCCGCATGTTTCGTATGTGCGGCGTTTGCGCCAATGTACGGGGCGGTTGGTGGCGTGCTAATGGCGATCCTTGCCGGGATTCTCATTAGCCTGCTTCATTGGACGTTGACCCAAGTCTATCGAATGGACCACATCATTTCGGGCATGGCGATCAATCTGCTTGCGGCGGGCGGAACCTCATTCCTCGACGCTTCGGGCAAGTGGCAGACCACGCTGAACGATAGCCAGCGACTACCCTTGCCGCTTTACTACGCGCTGGCGGTTTTGTCGCCGATTCTTCTGTACGTTGTCGCGAATCGCACGCGTTTCGGTCTGCGGCATAAGAGCGTAGGAAGCGATCCTGACAAGGCTCGCTTGCTTGGCATCGACCCCCAGCGGGTTCGTTTCTTTGCTCTGGTGTGTGCCGGAGTCTTTTCCGGACTGGCGGGTTCGCTGCTAGTCTCCGAAACGTCGAGCTTCACCAAGGATATGACCTCGGGGCGTGGCTATATTGCGCTTGCTGCCCTGATCCTGGGCGGATGGCGCCCGATTCCCGCCGCGGTGGGATGTCTACTTTACGGTTTAGCTTCGGCAGTTCAGATTCAAATGAGCGGTAAGCCGCTGCTCGGAATGGAAATTCCATCCGAAATTTGGAAGATGTTGCCGTATATTGTAACGTTGTTGGCGTTGGCCGGTCTCTTGGGACGAAATCGCACGCCAGCGGGGCTTGGGAAGCACTAAAGCATGATTGTGATACCGATTTTGGTTCTCCATGGCAGCCAAGAGGCTGCCGCGATTGCGGCAAAAATGGCTGCTCGACACGAAAAGATGACTTCGGCAGCCGTTTTCGTCAGCGACGGTTTGACAAACGTTCTGCCCACCAAACTTCGGTTTACGAAACAAGGGTGTATTGTGGCGATGCCGAACCAGCAAATCGTCGAAATGCGTCCTCTCAATGTACGCTTTTATGATCAAATTTTCGGGCAGGTAGCATCGGCCAAGCCCCGTGAGACACTTAAGATTCCTGACTCCGCCCCTGATGTCGCAATCGTTCACCGAGAACCAATGTCTTGGTTGGTTGAAGCCCAGCAGCGTAAAGAATTCTTTGCCGAAATCAGGCAAGACCCTCGATGGATTTTAAAGTCCAATGAATTAGTTTTAGTTGATGCGAAGAAAAAAGTTCGGTCAGAAGTCATCTTCGACAACACCTATCGGGTGGTCGAAATCAAGCTTTCGATGAATGGAAAAGTCATTACTGATTGGAAGTATCGCTACGTATCAGACAAAGACGTGCCATCGATTCCTCAGGGAGCGAAGCAAGTCAAAGGCCTTCCACCTCGTCCGGCAATGCCAAACGGAACCAAAAGCGACGCAGTGATCTTGGCCCAGAAAGTTTGGCGTTCTGTGAGCCATCTCGAAAATCGAACGATCGTTCAATCGAACAACGATGGTGAATACTCGCTGCTCATCAAAAATGGCGGATTCAGTGAGACTGGTCCCAACGGTTCGTGGAAGCTCACCGGAACAGCGCTCAAAATATTGCCTAAATCGAAGCCGGAAGTGAATTTGAAGGCGGACGCGAGAAAGCTTATCGACACTCTGCAGACCCATGGAATGACGCCGTCACCCTTCGCTTGGTATTTCCTCAATCGAAAACTTCCTTACCTTGAAATGTTCGACCACTGCGACGCCATTCAAGTGGAAGGAACTGGCTCGTTCGACGGAAAATCAATGACCATCCTACAGATTCGGCGCAACACGACGCGGGTAAGGATGTACGTCGACGCGAAATCGGGAGACATTGCGATGATCAGCAGCGACGCAAAGGACGCTCAGGGCAATGTCGTCAATGCCTCCCGGCTGAAAATTACTTACCGATAGCTCGGGCTTCGCGCAGTCGGTAACGTTCCGAAAGTGCTAACGCGGCGTCGATCACTTTATCCTGAGCGTTTGGCAACAAGAGCTTGGGATCTTCGGCCGTTACGTCGGGCACGATGGGATTTCCTTCAAGGCGACCCGCGCTCGGCGTTAGGTAGTCCGCGATGGGAATCTGAAGTGCGAAGCCGTTTGAAGCGTCGGTAAAGGTTGAAAACAGCACTGCGCCCGCTGATTTCGAGCCGATGACTGAAATTTGTGCATCGGAAGTGTCCGCGACGATGTTCCCATCTTTATCGACGGTCTTCTTTCCGTAAAGATCGCGCATCGAGGCGGTGAATATCTCGCTGGCGCTTCCTGTTCCGGCGTTGATCAGCACGACGAGGTTGCCTTTGAATTTAAGATCCGCCTTTTGTGGCGTCATGATGAACGTATTTGCAAACGGCGTCAATTCACCGAGAGAAGCCGGATCGCGATTTTCCTTCTTCTTAAATTTAGTTACCGAGCTACGATCCAACATGTAGCCGAGCTTCAACTTGGGGTCCACAAAGTAGCCAGCAAAGTGCAGAAGATTGCTGACGGCCCCACCACCATTGAAGCGGAGATCAACGACGAGTGTCTGGGCCTTCACCGCGTCCTTCATATAGTCATCAATCAACTTTGAGTCGTAGGCCCGGTCGAAGGTGTTGATCTTGAGGTAGCCGGTATTAGCATTAAGCATTCGAAATTCGTCCTTTCGAACGGTTGAAAATTTCCGCCGAGTGATGGTGTATTCGTATAGCTTTCCGGTGCTTTTCTTTACCTTAATCTTGATCTTTGTGCCCGATTCACCGGTCATCACGGTTTTGTCTGTAATTTTTTCGCCATCGATTTCGAGCAAGGTGTCGCCAGGTTCGAGGCCAGCTTCGCTTGCCGGGCTGTTTTCGACGACCCGGATAATGACCCGACCGACTCCATCGGGAGCAGGTTGACTGCTGATACCGATTCCCACCGTTTGTCCAGTATTGCGAACGTTGGCATCGCGGGGACTGGCAAGAACAATGTGGCTAAAGCCAAATTTTCGGAGCGCTTCGTTGACGGCGGTCTTAAATTCATCGTCGTTTTTGGCTTCTTCAATCTTTGGCTTTTCTTTGCTGAGAAAATCATCCCATTTTTTGAAATCAATGCCGGGAACGAACGCGACGTTTTCGATACGTGACGTCAGGCGATCGAGAATTTCCGTTCGAATTTCCGGTTTCCCGTCGATGGTTTGGGCATTGGCGACGAGTGTCAGCGCCAAAATTCCAGCCGCAAAAAATGCTCTTTTCATACTCTTAACTCTCAATACGTAGGACTACTCCGATTTGACTTCCACTTCGATGCCGATTTGGCGAATGATCCGAGCCACCGTCTCACACTCTTCTTTATCGGCAAAATGCACATTCGATTTACCTAAATGGTCGATTTCCCAAGTCTCGATTTCGGCCTCTTCTACCGTGCAATGGGTCGCGACAAGCAAAATCATGATCACTTCGTCATAAGTATTGTGCTCATTGTTATACACAACGACCATCCACGACTCATTTTCGACGTGGCTAAAATTACTGAGATCGGGTTTTTCGATCGTTTCGGTGGAATTCAGAATCAATCGTCCCATTCCGGTTGGACGGCGGTTTTGACGCCGATGTTCTCCATCATTTGTGCAACAGCTTGACACTCGGTTTCTGTTGAAAAGTGAACCGGAGCCTTGCCGTACGCTTGGGCTTCCCAAGCTTCCATTTCTGCTTCTTGAACATCGCATTTCGTCGCGACGATGAGCGTGAGGATGACGAGCTCAAGTGGAGTGTGATCGTTGTCGAAGATCAGCGTCATCCACCGGCCGCTGGTGCCGTTTTCAGAAATGTCAGGCTGTTGGAGGGTCTGGCTCATGCTTTCGAATGCTGAAAATGTATCCTGCGAACAGGATCAACATACCAATTATAACGCCAATCCAGTTTTTCCTTCCCGGATAGTCCACTCGGATTTCTGACTGTTTTCCATCAGTTTTGATGAGTCGCCAACCCTCTCGATTCTCAATTGATGTTCCGGGAGTCGACGTCGTCATGCCTTCAAAGAAGCGATCGCGGATCAAAACTTCAGTTACTCCTGGGTTCGGTTTGATGATTTGATGGTCATAGCCGTCGTATTCGATCATGCCACCTTCGATGCGGCTATCCGCCAAGTTTGTTGCTTTTCCGTTCTTAAACCACGGTTCGCGGACTCCTAGGTTACGAAGACGCTCGAATGTTTCGTCGGTCTGAGGGATGCTTGATTTAGCCATCGCCAGATTGCCATTCTCGGGAGGGAAGGGCGAGCCGACCGCTTCGGTCAGCTTATTCACGAACCCAGCGTCGAGAATCGAATCGTAGCCGAAAAGATCGTGTACTCGGGCAAGGCTGGCGATGTTCGGAGGCATGCTAGCTTTCGGAGTAGACACCAGACTCCACGCCTGAGAAGGGAAGGCGACACGTTCTTGTCCGCCAACTTTGATTTCGGGAACGTTCAAAGGAGCACCCGAAAGCGGCTGCTGACCGATCAGCGAGAGGGCCAACAGAGCAGGAACGAGCAGTTCGGGCTTAGGAAGCTTGCGACTCACGATAAGCGCAATCACGACCGTTGCCACGAGCGCCGAGACGGCAACGCCGGCCATCAGCGGTTGGGTCGATTTGGTAATCACGATCCCAAGCGCTTCACCCTTATCTTGGCCCAACATGTTGCCGAGCGTCGAAACCAGATTGAATCCGAGAGCGAGGAGCAAGAGCGGTACACCAGCTAACGCAAACCACTTCTTTTCGCCTTGGTTTTTGGCTTGCAGCCGATCGTATCCGACGGCGGCAAGGATGCAAAGGCCGAGCACAATCAGGACGTGAGCTCGACCCGGAGAACCCGTAGCCGACCAACCGGGAAAATAGAAGAACAGCAGTCGGTTGATGGGCGACCCAAACGCGAGTAACACACCAAGAACGGCAACCGCGAATCCGGGTGCAGCAGTAGAGATTGGGGCCGCGTCTTTGGCTCGCTTCGCCATTAACCCGAAAAGGGCCAGCATGAGAGCGACAGGAGACACCCACAGTGCCGCCTCGGCCGCATTCGCCCCGGTCTTCACGGCCAGGGGCCAGTAGCCCGAAGGGAAGAGGACGCGCTTGACGTCTCCCTCATCTTTACCTCCGTAAAGATCCTCGACATTTGAAAGCGAATCTCCCATCAGCTTGGGATGAACCATCGACAGGGCCTCGAAGGGCAAAAGCACTCCCTTTTGGTAACTCTCATATCCCTCGTCAGTCGGGGCGTTTCGTCGATGGCTGGTCGCCGAGTTTTTCAGGACCAAGCTGAGCTGCGGCATCGCTACCGCCACACCCACCGAGAGGCCGACCAACGGAATGATTGCTGCTGCCTTGCGTTCAGAAATTGTCGTCCAAGCCCACACAACGAAGGCTGCGAACATGCCGTAAAACGCGAACTGGAGGTGACCTGCGTAGAGCATCATTGCCGTCGCGGCTGCGACTTGGAAAAATCCAATTTTCCGATTAAGGCAAGTAATTCCGGCAAGGATCCAAGGAATCCATGCAACCGTGGTTGGCACGCTTGCTAAGGGTGCCCAGGCAACCATGAACTGAGAGAGCGCAAATGCGATCGCCCCAATCAGCGAGCCGGTCTCAGAAACGCGGATGTTTCGAAGGAAGTAATACAGTCCAGATCCAGCGATGAACAGGTGAAGGACGCCAAGAAGCAGGATTTTGAAGCCCGTCGTGCCTGGCAAGAAGGCAAAGAGGATATGTAGCGGATAGAACCCACCCGATTGCGAGTTTGCCGTTAAAGGCTGTCCAGCTAATTGGTAGGGATTAAGGATGGGGGCTTCGCCACGCTTCCAAGAATCAAAAACTAAGTCTCGCCAGGGAAGAAACTGGAGAACGCCGTCGGCCTGAAGCACATCCCAGCCGTACGTTGGCTTGGGCGCGTCAGCCGTGACCATGGTCTGAATGTGCTCAGTTGGGCCAAGTTGCTTACCACCAACAATTGCTGCCGCGTAAGGAATGAAGGCGACGACCAAGAGCAGGAGGAAGATTTGCCAGCGTTTCATCGATTAGCTTTCAGCTGTTAGCCTTCAGGCTTCAGCGGGTTGAAAGGTAGTTTACAGTCAAAGTGCGCATGCCTCAAAGGTTTGGAGCAACTTAACTGAGAGCACAAAGCTCACAGCTCCTAACAATAAATAACTTGCTGAAGAGCCTTGGCATGGGTGGGATCCTTGGCCAAGATGAGCTTGAGATTTCCGCAAGCTTCTTCGTACATTCCCAACATCATTTGGGTCATCGCAAAGTCGTAACGAACATCAAGATTGTTCGGATATTGATTCGTGAGAGCTTCAAGGGCGGCGAGGGAACCTTCAAAGTCTCCCTCGAACCCGATGATCAACGCCATCTGGTGACGAGCGTTGATGTGGCCAGGGTCCATAGCGAGCACTTTGCGGAAGCACTCCTTCGCGTCGGGATAGTTACCCTCACAACGCAATTCGAATCCCCGTTGGTATAGTCCCTCAATCTCCATCGGAATGCTAAAAGCCCAAGACACACTTTAGCTTGCTGTGAATGTCCACGTCAAGTAGTGCTCCTGGGCTTTTTGTTTTAATAATTAGAACTGTCGTCTTTTTTTATGCCGGTCCCGGTTCGAGTCTCGGCGGTTTCATCGACGTTCCGGTCGTTACTTCAGTGTCTTTCGTCGCTTCGTTAGCAGTCGAAACCTCTGGGCTCGGTTTGAGCGGAGGAAGTTCTTTACCTTCCATGACCGCCAAGAATTCTTCTCGATCGAGCGTCTCACGCTCCAACAGAGCCTTTACGATGTCGTCGAGTTGCTGACGATGGGTATTTAGAATATCCGTGGCTCGTTGATAGCAGCGGTCCACGATATTGCGAACTTCTTCGTCAATCATCTTCGCGACTTCTTCACTGTAATCCCGCTCTTCGTAATAATCTCGACCGAGGAAAGGATTTTCCTTGCTGCGGCCGATGGCCAAGGTGCCGAGCTTTTCGCTCATGCCGTACTTGGTGATCATCGCACGAGCGATGGCCGTGACACGTTGAAGGTCGTTCGAAGCGCCCGTCCAAACTCGCCCGAAAGCGATTTCTTCAGCAACGCGTCCACCCAGCAATCCGGTGATGTCGTCGATGAGTTCTTCCTTGCTGACGAGATACTTGTCGGCCTCGGGAAGGTGCCAAGTCGAACCGAGCGACATTCCGCGGGGCAAGATCGTAACCTTGTGAACTGGGTCGCTATGCTCGAGCAGTTCACCGATGACGGCGTGACCGGCTTCGTGATAGGCGATGACCTCTCGCTCTTCGCTATCCATGATTCGGCTCTTACGCTGAGGACCAGCGATGACTCGATCAAGAGCTTCTTCGAGATCGACCATGCCGATCTTGGTTCGATTGCGGCGAGCCGCAAGCAGAGCGCCTTCGTTCAAGGTATTTGCGAGATCAGCTCCGGTAAAGCCAGGAGTTCGGCGACTGAGCGTCTCCATGTCGACTTCTGGCTCAAGCGGCTTGCCTTTCGCGTGAATCTTCAGGATTTCGAAGCGACCCTTCTGGTCTGGCGCATCAACGACGATTTGTCGGTCGAATCGGCCAGGGCGAAGAAGGGCAGGGTCAAGAACGTCCGGTCGGTTCGTGGCCGCAATCAGGATAACGCCTGAGTTCGGATCAAAGCCGTCCATCTCGACGAGAAGCTGGTTGAGCGTCTGTTCGCGTTCGTCGTGACCTCCACCGAGACCTGCGCCGCGTTGGCGACCAACTGCGTCGATTTCGTCGACGAAGATGAGTGAAGGGCGGTGAGCTTTTGCGGTTTCGAACAGGTCGCGAACACGAGCTGCACCGACACCAACGAACATTTCGACGAAGTCAGAACCTGAGATGTGGAAGAAGGGAACTCCTGCTTCGCCAGCAATGGCGCGAGCGAGGTGGGTCTTACCGACGCCTGGGGGGCCCGTCAAAAGGATTCCCTTGGGAATCTTGGCTCCAAGAGCGGCATATTTCTTCGTATTCTTCAGGAAGTCGACGACTTCAAAAAGTTCTTGTTTGGCTTCATCGATTCCCGCGACGTCGTCAAACGTGACCTTGGGACCGCTTTCGCCAACGCGCCGTGCCTTGCTCTTGCCAAAGTTCATGGCTTGAGAGCCCGAGGCTTGGGCCGCTCGCATAAAGAAGAAGTAAAGAAGGCCAACGATGAGCAGGGTCGGAGCTACAAGAGCAATGACGCCGCCAATGGTTGAACCTGGACCAGGACCAACGATTTCAAGGGGAATGCCTTTTTCGTTGATCTTATTGATCATGCCTTGGGCGTTTGGATTGTTGCTTTCCATGTAGTCCAAGCGATAGCTTGCGCCGGAGGAAAGTTTTCCAGTAATTTCGTTTTGTTGCCACCGAACTTCGGCAACTTCACCCTTATTCAGGTGATCTAGGAAGTCGCTTGTTTTATATTCTTCGACTTTATTGCCTCCGAGGTTGATGCCCTTTGGGGTCACGATGCTCAGAACAATAAAGCCAACCAAGAAGAGGGTGGCTACGATTATAATGGCGTTTCGACTGCTATTTCTCAATCTATCTCCAGAGTGGGTATATGCTGTATTTACGCTTGCCCATTGCTCGACGTTACGATGAACGTACTTTTAGAGTATCGGTTCAAATTTAAGCTCGACTACGGTCGAGCATTCGTCGCCTCTATACATTCTGTGCGATAAAGACACTCCAGGTATCCAAATTGGACCAAGAAAATCGCAAATGATCGGTAAACGTGCTCGCGCGGCCTGGGTAAGCCTTGCCTCGGATAACACATCGCTCACCTTGCGAGTTCCTTCAAATCCGAAAGGTTGAATCGTATCGCCTGGTTGGCAGGATCGAAAATAGAGGTTGCCCTGGATTTTTTCCTGGGGCAATTCAACGGTCAGGCTGGTGCGCTGCTGGTCGGATTTTGACGGGATATGTTGACGAGCAGTGATCTTCCATCCGAACTCATCACTCTCGGTTTCACCGGGAACGGTGACGCCAAATCGAAAAGGTTCCGTAGGCCGGAGGACCCGGATGTGGACCTTGTCTTGATCCCACTCGCCCACGACTTCGCCGCCGTCCGCCGTGAGTGAACCCCTCGTTTCTTGAACAGAGGCTAAGAAAAGTTCCGTCTGATCATAGTCAAGTGTCGCACCCAAGGCTTGGAAAGCTAACCGAATGGCTCGCTTAAACAGGACGGGAGGAAGCGAAAGCAGGTGCGCCTTGGAGAAAGCAAGCTCAACATCGTCGGTGAGGAATGCGAGGTGGCCATTTAGCTTGATTTCTGATTGTTCGAGCGCAGCGGCCGCAGCTCCATTGAGAAATCGATCCTCTTCATCAAGGATCGAAGCACATTTAGCGATGGAATCCTCGAAACGAGGATTGATGATGGCGAGCTCGGGGCTGACGCGGCGGCGAATTCTCACTCTCGAGAAATCAATATTCTCGTTACCCGGGTCGTCGTGAAACCAGAAACCTTGTTGCCGACAGTAATCGATCGTTTCGTCACGCCCGAACGGGAGCAAGGGGCGGACGATTTGGTCGCGGCGAGCAGGAATGCCGGTAAGCCCCTGGGGTCCCGTTCCTCGGACGAGGTTAAAAAGAACGGTTTCGACATGATCGGTTTTCGTGTGGGCCGTGGCAATGAGGTCGGCTTGAAGTCCCCGCAGAGCTTGGCTCAGAAAGTTATATCTCGCCATGCGACCGGCTTCTTCGATGCTGATCTTGAGGTCTTGCGACATCCGCGGAACGTCGGCACGGCCCGAAACGAAAGGAATTCCAAGTTCATTGCAGAACGCCTCGCAAAGCTGGGCCTCTTTGTCAGCTTCTGGGCGTTGCCCATGATGAAGATGAGCGGCAAAGACCTCGATTCCGACTTCATGAAGGAGGTGAAGCAAGCAAGTGCTGTCCGCGCCTCCGCTATATCCCACCACAACTTTGGTTCCTGGCGAAATCAAACCAGATTGTTTGAGGTGAGAAAGAAAGCGCTCTTGCACACTTTTCAGCGTACCTTTCGCAATTGACTGCGTAGAAGCGATTCATGAGTCGAGCGATTTGCTGGCTGAGGCGAGATTTAAGGTTGCATGACCACCGGGTTCTGGCGATGGCATGCGAACATCATGACGAAGTGGTCGTGGCCTTTGTTTTCGACACCAACATCCTTGACCGTTTGACGGAGAGAAAGAATCGTCGAGTCACCTTTATCATTCGTTCTCTCGAAGAACTAGACCGAAAGCTTCGAACCGAAGGCTCAAAACTGGTGCTTCTCAAAGGCGACCCGAAGATCGAAATCCCGGCTTTTGCACGCGAAATGAAAGCGGAAGCCGTTTATTGCGGGCTTGATCTCGATCCTTACGCCATCGAACGCGATTCGACCATCGCAGCCAATCTTGCGACGGAAGGGATCAGACTTGAACGAATATCCGATCAAACCATCTTTCATGCTGGACAAGTTTTGTCACAGGCCGGAGCCCCATTTCGCGTCTTTACGCCCTATTCGCGACAGTGGCTTGCTCAGTTCTCACCCATCAAAGATGCCGAAGATTGTGTGGTTGATAAGTCTAATTTAATGGCCGAAAAATATATTCAATCGACATTCGCTAGGATAAGCCACGAAGAAATTGGGTTTACTGAATCGCCATTGTGGCTCGAACCAGGAGAGGACGCGGGCCGGGCGTCTTTGTCCGACTTCGAGAGGCGAATCGACCAGTACGGCGAGTCGCGCGACTTTCCCGCAGTTCGCGGGGTCAGCTACTTGTCAGTGCATTTTCGATTTGGGACGGTCTCGATTCGTGAAGCTGTTCGGCTGGCCTTGAGCCATGATTCCCCTGGGGCAAAGAAGTGGCTGATGGAGCTCATTTGGCGCGAGTTCTATCAGGACATATTAGGAAATCATCCCGATGTTGTGAAAACGACATTCGATGTGAAATATCGCGATATGGAATGGCCTGGGAGCGAGGAGCACTTCAGAATCTGGTGCGAAGGCCAAACCGGATATCCCGTCATCGATGCGGCGATGCGTTGCTTCAATGAGACGGGCTGGATGCACAACCGCTTGCGAATGATCGTGGCGTCCTTCTTAACCAAGGATTTGCTTGTGGATTACCGTAAGGGCGAACGCTACTTCGCCGCAGGCTTGCTCGATTTCGACTTGGCGTCTAATAACGGAGGATGGCAGTGGGCGGCAAGCGTGGGCTGTGATGCTCAACCCTATTTCCGTATTTTTAACCCGTACTTACAGAGTCGGAAGTTTGATCCCGACGGTCGATTCATTCGAGAATGGGTCCCCGAACTATCCGAACTTGATGACCAGGCAATCCATTGCCCAAGCCCGATGGAATGTGCGTTGTATGACTATCCTTTGCCAATTGTGGACCACGACGAAATGCGAAAACGAGCAGTGGCCCTGTTTGAGTCGGTTCGAGCCGAGAAAGGCGATATTTAGGCCAGTCAACGTTCCCAGAACATAAAACAAAAGGACGCCCAATGAGTAACTCAATGGGCGTCCGATTGAAGAGAGTCTTAGCAGACCGCGATTTCGGTATCCGCGTCGAAAATATGAATTCGCTCGAGGTTAATACAGAATTCTGATTCGCTGAGCGGCTTCAGCTTCGTTTCCTTATCGATCGAAGCGACCAAGCGCAGATCGCCAACCTTCAAGTACGCAACATATTCGTGACCGAGTGGCTCCATCACGTCGACCGTTGCTTTGACGGTATTTTCGTGGCTTGGCGTCACGTTCGAAGGAACGCTCTTGTCGTAAATCTCTTCGGGCCGGATGCCGAGGATGACCTTCTTACCCTCATAATTCTTTACGCCGTCTTTGACCGGCGCTGGGATCGAGAACGATCCGGTGTCGACCTTTCCACCAATAATCGACGCTTCGATGAAGTTCATGGGCGGTGAGCCGATGAAGCCGGCAACGAACTTATTCGCCGGGTGGGCATACACCGTCTCCGGCTTGTCGCATTGCTGCAACACGCCGTCGCGCATGATCGCCATTCGCTCACCCATCGTCATCGCTTCAACCTGGTCGTGTGTGACGTAGATTGTCGTGATCCCCAACTTGCGGTGAAGCGAGATCAATTCGTATCGGGTTTGAACGCGGAGCTTTGCGTCCAAGTTCGAGAGCGGCTCGTCCATCAAGAAGACTTTCGGCTTTCGCACGATGGCACGGGCGAGCGCGACACGTTGACGTTGTCCACCCGAAAGCTCCTTCGGACGACGGCCAAGATATTTTTCAATATCGAGCATTCTCGCCGCTTCTTTGACGCGGTTATCGATGTCTTCCTTAATCTTTTTGGCTTCGGCCGCGTGAGTTAATTGCCAGAAGAATCCCTTGAGTTCACGAAGTCGGAGACCGAACGCGATGTTGTCATACACGTTCATGTGTGGGTACAGCGCGTAGTTCTGGAAGACCATTGCGATATCACGATCTTTCGGCGGAACATCGTTCACACGAACTTCGCCGATCATCAAATCGCCGTCAGAAGCTTCCTCAAGCCCTGCGATCATTCTCAAAGCAGTCGTTTTTCCGCAACCAGAGGGCCCAACAAGGACCATGAACTCCTTGTCTTTGACTTCGAGGTTGAGGTTGTCGACGGCTTTGACGTCTTTGCCAAAAACCTTGCTGATATTACGGAACGCGACTCCTGCCAATGATTTCTCCTAATTTCTGATGGAAGTGTGACGGATTATAACCCGGAACTAGGGCTTTGTGGTAGCTTCGAGGTGGGTAAGGGAAATTTCTTCTATGATTCGAAGGGCATTTACACTGATTGAGCTTCTCGTCGTCATTGCGATTATCGCCATTTTGGCGGCGATCCTTTTCCCGGTCTTTGCTCAGGCAAAGGAAGCCGCGAAGAAGACGGCATGCGCTTCAAATCTCAAAAATATCGGCCTTGCCATGACCTTATACGGAAGCGATTTCGACGATGGTTTCCCGAACACGAATGTCATTGGACTTTGGAACGGACGTCGTTTCCGCTGGCCGATCATGTCCTATCTTGCCATCGCTCAAAAGCAAACGACCCCCGGCGGTTATGACGCGACGTCTCAATCGGGCCTCCTCTATTGCCCTTCCGACCCGACCAAGGCTTCGTACGACTACACTTCATACAGTTACGTGAGCTCGCTTTATCGCCCATGGAGCTACCTCCAAACCGTCAACGACCTTTTTCAACTCGCGGGCGATGGGCAATGTCCTGCCGGAACCTGTGGCACCATCACCTCGACCGAAGTGCAATATCCTTCGTCGAAGGTCATGGTCTTCGAATGGGTGAACTCGCACAAGTACGGCCCGACGGGACCCGTAGGGCCGTGGGGCAAAAATGTCGGCTTTACGGTTGGCCCGGGCGCGATGGAAGGACAACGAAATCTCCTTTTTGTCGATACCCATGCGAAATTTACAAATGCTTCGGCGATGTCGGTCAGCCAATTTAATACCCCCGATCCCAACCTGACGCCACTTGGCGCTCAAGGCAGTGATCTGAAAGGCGTGAACTAAAGATACTTTTTGTATAATTCAATCATCGAAGGTGATGTTCTGATGATCGAAGTAGCCAACCGAAAACCGTTACCGTGGTATTACGGACTCGTGCCGCCCGGATGGATGCTCCTCCAGATGGCGATCATGTTTTCGAATATGCGTCTTTGGTGGCCTGTTTCCACTTGGACATACCTTTGGGGATTCGAAGCCTTCGTCACATTCGTCGCGATGATGTGGTGGCTTAATCGCCTTACTGGACCTAAATCACCTCGATATTATCGTTTCATGACGGTAGTAGCAATTTGGGTGGTTGCTTGTTATGGCCTTTGGCGATGGATCGATTCGCTTGTTCCCCGGCCAAATTATCGCGCCATTGGGGGGACAGGTGAGGAGCATGTACGACTCTCGGAAATTGCTTCTTCGCATTTCACCAATACGATTTTTGCCATTGCAATAGGCTATTTTGTCGTCATGTTTGCTGGCTGCCTTCTCTTCTTGAGATTTTATTGCCGAAAAAAGCCTGAAGGACCGCAAATCGCTTCCTAGGCACGCAAGCATCGTTACGAGTCATAATTGAAGGACTACCATGTCCAAAGACATTCGGCGCATCGTTGCCACCGACTGTGGCTCGACCACGACCAAGGCCATCCTGATCGAAAAGAACGACAAGGGCGAATATCGCCTCGTCGCCCGAGGTGAGGCTCCAACTACCGTTGAACGACCGTTCGAAGACGTTACGATCGGCGTTCTCAACGCGATCACTGAGCTTGAAGAGATCACTGAACAGACCGTTCCGGAAGGCTACGAAAAAGGTCGCCGGACGCTGCTGAAAGGCAGTAAAGTCCATAGTTTGACCAAAGAAGATCAACCGATTGCCGATTCAAACGGCACCCTCGATGGTTCGGAATACTACGTTTCGACGTCGTCGGCCGGTGGAGGTCTTCAGATGATGGTCGCTGGTGTCGTCAAGGCGATGAGCGCAGAATCGGCCGAGCGCGCCGCACTTGGCGCCGGTGCGATCCTCATGGATACGCTCGCGGTGGACGACGGTCGAAAAGAATTCCAACGCGTCGAACGACTGCGTCAACTTCGCCCCGACATCATTCTCATGTCGGGCGGTACCGACGGCGGAAACGTTGATCAGCTTATTTCCATGGCCGAAGTCATTCGCCGTGCTGACCCGAAGCCGCGCTTTGGCGACATGAAGTTGCCGGTTATCTTCGCCGGCAACAAAGACGCCCGCGATAAGGTCACGTCGGTCTTGGGCCAAACCATCGAAACTAAAGTGGTTGACAATCTTCGCCCGACACTTGGTTCTGAGAATCTAGGTCCGGCACGCGAAGAAATCCACGAGATGTTCCTTGAGCACGTTATGCAGCAAGCTCCGGGCTACTCCAAGCTGCTCGATTGGGCCTCGTTCGAAGTCATGGCGACGCCGAACGCGGTGGGCAAGCTCCTGAAGGAGTACGCCGTTCAGGAGGGTATCAATGTTCTTGGCGTTGATATCGGCGGCGCAACCACCGACGTCTTCTCAGTCTTCGAATCCTCGCCCGGTGGCGAGCGAATTTACAACCGAACCGTTTCGGCCAACTTGGGCATGAGCTATTCGATTTGTAACGTTCTAAAGGAAGCTGGAGTCGAGAACATCGCCCGCTGGCTGCCGTTCGAAATCGACCCGGCCGAAGTTCGCAATCGACTGCGAAACAAGATGATTCGTCCAACGACGATCCCGCAGACGTACGAAGATTTGCTCATCGAGCACGCTGTGTCGCGAGAAGCGCTTCGCCTTGCATTCTTGCACCACAAGTCTTTGGCTCGAAACCTCACGGGTTCGGCTCAGCAACGCGACGTAGGACAGATTTTCAATCAGCAAGAGAGCGGTCAAACGCTCGTCAACATGATGAAACTGGACATGGTCATCGGCTCTGGCGGTGTACTTTCTCACGCGCCAAACCGGGCTCAGGCCGCCCTCATGATGATGGATGCGTACCAACCCGAAGGCATCACGATGCTGACTGTTGACTCGATCTTCATGATGCCGCACCTCGGCGTTCTTTCCGAGCACCTTTACGACGCCGCTAAGGAAGTCTTCGAGCGAGACTGTATTGTGCGGATCGGCACCTGTATCTCGCCAGTGGGAACCGGCAAGGATGGCGAACAATGTGTGACGGTAACAGGTTCGGGTATCAACGAATCGGTCGCATTCGGCGAACTCAGGGTTGTCCCGTTCACCGATTCGATGGGCGATTCGATCACCGTCGAACCCGCACGAAACTTTGATGTCGGAGCCGGCAAAGGCAAGCCCGTTACCGTTACCAAGTTTGACAAGACGCGCGGAAACCGAAACCAGACGACGAACCTGATTGAGGGGACGATCGGCTTGATCATCGATTGCCGAGGCAAGGTTTCGGATATGACGTTGAGCACGCCAAACCGAATCCAGAAGATGCGGTCTTACCTCAGCGCATTCGGTCTTCCGTTGCCGAAGTAGCCTTTTGGCTCAAAGTCTTCAGCCCTCAGCTTTCAGTTGGGGGCTGTTTTGTTTTGGGTTTTTACAAAGTGCACGTATTGGGTGATTCTACACTCCTCCCCTCATGGGGAGGTGGCGCGCCAAGAATAAACTCCGTATTTAGATCTCTACTTTTGGCGCGACGGAGGGGTTCTTGAATGAGCAACTAGTACCCCTCCGGTTCACCTATGCCCCGCTCACCGGCTCCCCATAAGGAGAGCAGCGTGTCCAAGATTATTCGGGCAGCCGATTGGGAGCATAGGCTTCTCGCCTGTGTTCCTCGGCAAAGGATGATCTAACCAGCCGGAAGTCATCAAGCTCCCAAGAAATGGTAACTTCAAAAGATGCGCTGGCCAGCCCTCGCCGTCATTCTCATCCTGACCACCGGCTGCACCAAGCTCGCCCCAAGCCGAACCGCGAATGAATACGTTTGGCTGACCCGCTACGACGTCAAGACCCTCGATCCGGCGGCGATCCAAGATTGGACTACGGGCAAAGTGCTCTCCTATATCTATCCTTCAATCGGTGACCTTTGCACAATCGATTCGGAAGACTACAAGCTCTATCGGCTCAAGTTGAAGGATGCCAAGTTTTCGAATGGCGAGGCGGTGACACCCGAAGACATCCGGTTCACTATCGAGCGCTGCCTCCATGCCTCGAATCAGTCGTCGGTCGGAAATCAATTCGCGATGGAGATTCAACAGGCGTCCGGTTATAGCGACGGAAAAATCCAACACCTGGATGGCGTTCAACTCCAGGGTGATACAGTTTTGATCAATCTCGACAAGCCGGACAGAGCTTTCGAAAGCAAACTCAAAAATAGCGCGTTTGGGGTGGTGAATCACAAATTGGTCGAGCTCACAAAACCTATCGCGGACTTTAAGCCGGGCTACGGCGCAGGGAAGTGGACGCTCGATGCCTTCACCCCGGGCACCGAGTGGCGCATCAAGGAATCTGCAACTGGGTCACAGATTCGATTCCGATTTGTTGGGGATTCGGCCACCAGACGTAGTCTCTTTGATAAGGGCGAGGCTGACTACGCGATGTTCGGAGCACACGAAGCCGGAGTCGTGAAGGGAAGCCCAAGTCTTACGAAAGGTGGCCCAACGACCTTGGTTTATTTGCAATTCAATCCAAAAACCAAGCCGGAATTGACGAAGGAACTGCGATACGAAATCGGTGGAATCGTGCATATGAATACCGACTTTTCGACCCTTCTCAATAAAATGGTGAACCCGGCGTCAAGCTTTTTAGATCTTTCAAACTTACAGCCGCTTCCCTCGTCCGGAGTCGTTTCAGCAAAGATTCAGTCCAAAGGGCATTTTGAAATCACCTACGCCGAGATCGGAATGCAGAACCCAAGCGTCGAAGCCATTGTAACCTCGCTTCGACATGCCGGATTGGACATCACGGGGCGAGCCATGCCCAGCGGGGCGATGCTCGAAAAGAATGCGAAAGGCGAAGTACCGATCTTGTTTACGGGATGGCAACCGGATTTCGATGGAGCTCTCAACACGATTCCCATGCTGTTCCTTTCCAAGAGCAGTGAAAACCATTCAGGCTATAGCAATCCTGAAGTCGATCGTTTGATTGATCTGGCTCAACAAGGGATCGATACGGACAAGAATATCCAAAAAGCCTACGACCTAATCGAGCGTGACGCTCCTGGTGTTCCGCTATATATTCAACGCGATTTGGTCTTGCAAACGAAAGAGCCTCCGTTGCCATAGCCAGTAGTCAAGAGTGAGTCGTTAGGAGATGTACTCCAAACTCCTAACTCGAAACTGTAAACTACTAAAGTGCCACTTCCCGTCATTCGTGCTCCAAAAATAACCGATCTTGACCCAAACCCGTTGGCCATCAATGCCGACCAGGTTGCCGATTGGTTGATCGGATTCTTGAAAGACGAAGTCATTCGTCGTCGCAAGATGACGAAGGTCGTCTTGGGATTATCGGGTGGTGTCGATTCTGCCGTTGTGGCGTATCTCTGCGCGAGAGCATTTGGCCCGGAGAACACTTACGCCTTTCGGATGCCCTACAAAATTTCGAGCCAAGAAAGTTTGGATCACGCGCAACTCGTAGTTGACGATCTTGGTATCCAGATCCAAACGATTCCGATAACGGGCATGGTCGATGGCTATGTTGCCGAAGTACCCGACGTGACTCCGCAACGACTTGGCAATATCTGCGCCCGCAGTCGGATGATCGTGCTGTTTGACCAAAGCGCCGAGGTTGGCGGAATTCCCATCGGTACGGGGAACAAGAGTGAACGCTTGTTTGGCTATTACACCTGGCACGCCGACGATGCACCGCCCATTAACCCGCTTGGGGATCTTTTCAAGACCCAAATTTGGGATTTAGCCGAAGCATTAGGCGTTCCTTCCGTGATCGTCAAGAAGCCTGCGACGGCCGACCTGGTGAAGGGGCAGACCGACGAAAGCGATTTCGGAATCTCGTATCTCAAAGCGGATCGAATCTTACACTATGTGGTTCAGGGGTACTCGCGATCTGCGTTGATTAGTTTAGGTTTTCCAGAAAATGAGGTCGATATCGTGTGGAAGAGGGTGAGCAGCACGCATTGGAAGCGAAAGCTCCCGACGGTCGCGATGCTTAGCAATACCGCGATCAATGAGTACTATCTGCGACCCGTCGATTTTTAGAAATTCCTCGTCGGCGGGTTCTAACGGTTGGTGTGTTGAAATTCGAGCCGATAAACTCGTCCTTAGGGAGGCAATCATCCCTCATATCCAGGCTTGCGAATTTGAAAGGGAAGCTACCCAAATCCCTCAATCACTTCCCGAGTCGCAAATTCATAACCATTGAAGTCCTCAGGTGGAGCCGCAAAGGATGCCACGATTTCGCCAGTTCGAGGATGGGGGATCGCAAGATAAGCCGCGTGAAGCTGCATCGGCCCCGAGCCCTGCTCCTTGGGAGCATAAAGCGAATCGCCCAAAACCGGGTGGCCCAAGGCTCTTAAATGAACTCGAATCTGGTGGGTCCGGCCGGTTTCGAGGCGGCAAACCACAAGGGTGCCTTGAAGCAATCGTGCAACTTTGAGGACATGAGTAATCGCCCGTTTGCCGTGAACATCAACGGTCATTTGTTGTCGATTGGCGGGATTTCGAGCAATGGGAGCATTAACGGTGAACACGTCTCGATCTACTTCGCCCGCTACGACAGCAAAGTAGCGACGGTGAGCTTCTTTCTTCTCAATCGAAGCCGCCAAAGCGGCATGGGCAAAATCATTCTTTGCCACAACCATCAGGCCGGTTGTGTCTTTATCGAGACGATGAACGATACCGGGACGAAATTCTCCTCCCAGCGAGCTGAGGGATCCACCCCTGGCGAGCAGCACATTCACCAACGAGGGTTCTCGTAAAGAGGCCGCAGGGTGCGATGCCAATCCCCGTGGCTTATTGACCACGAGCATATCGTCATCTTCATATACCACTTCGATTTCCATCGCAAACGGAGTGAGATCGTGAGGATCGGACTCGACCAAGTCCTCAAGTTCAACGACATCGCCCGCTCTTAATTTATAGGCTGGCTTCTCGGTTGAACCGTTCACGGTTACGGATCCGTCTTCGATATGGCGAGCAATTTTGGAGCGAGAATGATCGGGAAACCGAGCGGCGAGGAATTTATCGAGTCGTTCGCTCGATTCGACGGTGAATTTTAACATTGGTCCCAAATCTCCAAAACCTTGAAGCCGAATTCTTCAAACCGCGTATAACTAGGACATAAATGCTGACACTTGCCCTTGCAACTATTTTTAGCTCTCAAAAACCGACCATCACTTTTAAGAGTAATTTTGAACCACTCGGAAGAGTGGTAGAACGTCTCTCGTCCGAAACAAGTATTCCGATGGCGGCATTTGGTGATCTCAAGGCTTATCCAGTGTACGTCAATGTGAAGGACGTACAAGTGAATGACCTCCTCGACCGACTCGCAAAGGTATCGGGCGGAGAGTGGGAAAAGAAAGACGGGAACTACTATCTCATCGCCCCCCAAACGCTGCGCAATGATCAAGCCAAGGCTGGAGATGCCGACCTCATCGCCGCAATCGAAGCCACCATCAGCCAGCCTGCACCCAAAAAGAAGAGCCAAGCCGACTTCGAAAAGATGGGGAAAGAGATGGAAAAGGACCCTCAGAATGCCCAGAACATGACCAAGATGATCGGCGAGATTTTTGGTCAGATGTTCCAAGCCGATGAAGGAACGATGGAACTTCTGAAGGTAATTGGTTCGAAGGACCTCAGTTCGATTGTCGATGGCCGACGCGTTGTGTTGAGCAGCACGCCGAACCCGATGCAAGTGCTGATGCCGAGCAAGGCGATCACCGCAATCAAGAATCACCTTAAGAAGCTGGCCGCCGAGGCCCCGAAAGCGAAAGACGGTGGCGACAAAGAAGGCTTCGATTTTATGTCGATGTTCGGGGGACAATCGATCAAGCATCCCGAACTTGTCAATCAAGTACAAACCATTCAAGCGGTTTTTCAGATCGCTCAGCGAAAGACGCTAACGGTCGAACTCTCGGCCTACACGGCGGACGGAGTCGGAGTGTATAGCCGAACCGTTCAAATGCCGATTGTGAACCCCGAAGAGGCACGCCCCAAGGTTCAGGGTGAAACAAAGCTCGACGTCGCCAAAGTGGCTCGCGACTACGCGCAGGCTCTTGAGGATGGAAAAGAGATTGATCCCTTCTTGGGAATGATCATGAACGCTCAAAGTGGTATCGCCGGCGCAATATCCATGTTTGCTTCGGCTGACAGCCCGCTCTCCCAACCTCCCAAGACACCTCAGGCCATCTCCGCTTCGATGCGTCAACTTATGACCGAGCCCGACAAAAATGAACCGCTGTCGTTCCTTCTCGGTCCACTTCTCGACTCGGAAGCCGCCCATGGCAAGAATATCGTTGCCCTTCCGTCGGACGATGTCATCCAAACCCTTGCAACCCACCTTTTACTTCCTAATGCGACGGTCGAAGGCGTCCTTGACGAGATCGACCGCACCATGACGGAAAAGGTCAGTCAGGATGGGACATGGGAAATCATGGAGGCGTCGTCTCCGCTCGAACTCCGTTCCGCATTTTGTAAGCGTGATGCTCTGTCCAATCTCATCAAATCGGGTCTGACGCGCGGCTATGTGAACCTCGACGACTGTTCCCGCTTTGCAACGGTTCAGGATACGGCGCGGGGTTCCGAAATTCTCGCATTGCCACTCATTACGGCGGTATTCCACACTTCCGACATGGGTTCGGCCACCGCGCTGACGAACGCCGGATTCGACTCACTCAAGCTCTATGCCACCCTGACGGATTTTCAGAAGCAAGCGCTCGCCGCGAAACGACCCGTTCCGCTTGCCTCGCTGACCCCAGCTCAATCCAATATCCTGGCGCGAATGGTTTATCACGGCATGATGCCGCCGATGAAGTCAAGTTCGGAAATGGAGCAGATGTTTGGCGAGGATACCGAGGGCGGCGGAATGGCTGGCTTGGCCGGGCTCGGGATGGCGATGGCAGGACCCCTCATGTCGGCATTCGGGATGGGCGATGTGCAAATGGATTCTGAGCGAACCAACCTCCTGCCCAATGGCATTCCCGTTGTTGGAAGCCTCCAGCTAAAGACGATCGACATGGAATCCGTGATGGCGACCGACACCGCGACGGGGAACAACATGATCACGATGCCTGAACTCTTGGGGGTTATGAACAGCGACATTCCCGGCATGGGAAGCATGAAGCGTTCATTTGATCAGTATAAGTTGGCAAAACAAAAGAGCTACTTACTATACTTCCAACTTGGAAAAAATGCGTCCTACTTTACAAGCCTGTACGACGTTTGGGTCGATGATTCGAAGACCTACACCAAGGATCAGCTCCCCGAGGAACTGCGGAATCGAATGAAGGGAATCGAGATTCCTAAGGGCGTTGGGAAAGCGGACACGCCGCCTCCAGCCCCACGTTAATTGCCGATTTGCATCAGCGCCATCTTGACTCGAGGGTCAGATGGCGCGAGCTCTGCCGCTTTCAAAATGTCTTTCTTGGCTTCTTCGCGCTTGCCCATGGTGAGCAGCACCAGGCCTCGATCAACTAAGTAGCGGTAAGCATTCGGCACGCTATGAGCAGCCAAATCCGCATTTTGGAATGCCTTGTCGACATAGATTTTTGAACGTTCTTTGGCGGCTTGAGCACCTTTGGCGTCGCCAGCCTGAGAGGCTGAATTCGCATTCGCCAACTCCTCAACGCTGAGATCGAGGCAGATTTCAGAAAGAAGCGCCATCGCGTCGTAGGTTGTGAGCTCGACAATCTTATTTTGTTTTTGCGGATCGTTTGGCAAATCGACGATCGCCTGATCAAAGCATCGAGCGGCTTTTACCTTTTCGCCTAATAGCTGCCAACAGCGACCAAGATAATATTGACTCATCACACTTTGAGGGCGGTAAATGTTGACGGACTCGAAGCTCTTAGCTGATTCGCGAATTTTCGCCTCGTCTTCCGGGCTCATGGGCGTGCCGTTGTCTGCCTTTTGAAAGATGGGAACGGCGACCGTTGCGGTGCGATTATAAACGTCTAGGTATTGGGCATCGCTACGAATGAGGTCAACTCCATCGGGAGTCTTTGGCGCTCGATCCGATAAAAACAAAACGGCTCCTAGACCGATCACAACCCCAACCGCCACAATCCAGTTCTTCATTCCTTAACCTGCTACTACGATGTTAACCAATCTTCCGGGAATCACGATCACTTTCTTAATCTCTTTACCGTCTGTGTAAGGCTTTACCTTGACACTGTCGAGTGCGAGACTCTTGATCGATTCTTCGTCCGAATCAGCCGCTACGGCAATAGTATCGCGAAGTTTGCCATTGACTTGGACAGCGATCGTAACTTCGCTGTCTTTGGCAAGCTCTTCGTCGTGCGCGGGCCAACTGGCATGATATGAAAAACCTTCTTTGCCTAAACTTTCCCAAATCTCATCGGCCGAGTGCGGCGCACCCGGGCTGATGAGAAGAATGAGCGTTTCCAGAGCTTCCGATAGGGCCAGCGCCAAACCTCGTTCGGCTTCGATTCGCTTTCGCGCCAAATCGAGACACTCGTTCAACTCATTCAGGTGCTTCATCAGCCACGAGACGTAGGTGTTGTAACCAAAGTCCTCAAGGTCCTTGGTACAGTTGCGAATCGTCTTGTGTGTGCTTCGTCGAATGCGTTTGGCAAGATCGTCGAGCTCTTCGAATGCCAGCACGTCTTTCCAATCTTCCACGAAATACGGCTTGACTTCGGACGCGAACTTAAAAATTCGCGACAAGAAGCGGACCATGCCCTGCATGCCTTCGTTCGACCACTGAACGTCGGCGTGGAAAGGAGCCACGAAGAGCAGATACATACGAAGTGCGTCCGCGCCGTATTGCTCAACCGCCTCGTCGGGGGTGACAACGTTCCCCTTCGATTTCGACATGCGCACCCACCGCCAAGTCAAATCTTCTTCGGGAATTAATCTTGCTTCTTCGAAGGAAACCAAAACGCCGTCTTCGCCAACTTCCAGCCGTTCGCCTTCTCGCGGTTTACGATATGGCGTCGAAGCGAGAACTTGGCCCTGGTTTTTGAGCGTCATAAACGGCTCGCGGACCTTTACGTACCCAGCGTCGTACAGGACCTTGGTCCAAAAACGGGCATAAAGCAAATGCATGACGGCATGTTCCGCGCCACCCACATAGCAATCGACTGGCATCCAATAATCGACCCGCTCCTGATCCCAAGCCTTCTCAAAGTTGTCCGGATCACAGAAACGCAGGAAGTACCAAGACGAACAGGCAAAGCCGCCCATCGTATCGGTTTCGCGCTGGGCAAGATGCCCATCGCGGTCGGTTACATTGACAAATTCGGGGATGTGAGCCAGCGGAGACGAGCCGTCACCGGATGGTTCGTAGTGATCGACAAAGGGAAGCTCCACCGGCAAATCTTGCACCGGCACAAGCTGTTCTTCGCCTTCTTTGGTGTGAATGACCGGGATCGGACAGCCCCAATAGCGTTGGCGAGAAATAAGCCAATCGCGAAGCTTGTATTGAATCTTTCGGATGCCAATGCCCTCGGTTTCGAGGCGAACGCCAAGATTGGTCTGGGCCTCGGCGACGGATTGACCATCGTAGTAGCTGGAGTTCACCAAGGTGCCGTCCTTGCTTTCGAAAGCTTGGCCCTGAGCGTGTGCTTTTTGGACTTCTTCGAGTCCACCCTCGCCCACGATGACCGGAACGATTTCGATTCCAAACTTCTTGGCAAAGTCGAAGTCGCGTTGATCGTGACCGGGCACCGCCATGATCGCCCCCGTGCCGTAAGTGGCGAGGACGTAGTCGGCGATCCAGATTGGAACGTGCTTACCCGTGAATGGATGAACCGCGTATGCGCCGGTGAAGACCCCAGTCTTCTCTCGATTCTCAGCCGTGCGATCAATGTCGCTCAAGAGCTTGGCTTGTTCTTGATAGGCCTTGACCCGTGCTCGATCCTCTTCAGTAATCGGCAACATGTCGATGATGCCGTGCTCCGGAGCGAGTACGCAGAAGGTCACGCCGAATATAGTGTCAATTCGCGTGGTAAAGACATCGAAATGAACGGCTCGGTTGAATCCTGGATGGTCAGAATCAAGATCGTAAACCTCTTTCTCCCCGGTACCTGCGACGGCGAAAGTGAATTGACAGCCTTCACTTCGGCCGATCCAGTTTCGCTGCATCGCCTTGATGCCATCCGGCCAGTTAATCGTATCAAGATCGTCGATGAGTTGCTGGGCGTATTCCGTGATCTTGAAGTACCACTGGGGAATCCACTTTTTCTCGACGATCGCACCTGATCGCTCCGCACGTCCGGCAATAACCTCTTCGTCGGCAAGAACCGTCTTATCAACGGGGTCCCAGTTGACAGCGCCAAGTTTACGGAAAGCCAGTCCACGCTGGTAGAGCAATTCGAAAATCCACTGTGTCCACTTGTAGTAGCTTGGATCGGAACTCTTAAAGGAGCGTGACCAATCGAAGCCGATCCCGATCAAATCCATTTGCCGCTTGTAGTTGGCGGCATAGTTTTCGATCATCGGAGCCGGGTGACTCTTGCGCTTAATCGCCTCGTTTTCGGCGGGAAGTCCGAACGCGTCAAAGCCCATCGGGTGCAGCACGTTGTAACCCTGCATGAACTTGAGTCGGCAAGTGACGTCGGTCGGGACGTAGTTGCGTGCGTGTCCGACGCTTAGGCCTGCGCCGCTCGGATATGGAAAAAAATCGAGGCCGTAGAACTTAGGTCGGCCTTCTTCCTCACGAGTCTTGAACAGGTCAGCCTTGAGCCATCTTTCTCGCCACTTGGCTTCGAAGTCGGCAGGCACGTATTTGTCGAACATTTGAACCTATAAGGGTACCAGTTTCGAATTGCTGAGGGCGAGGGTTGGTTTCAGTGCGTAAATCAGACAAGCTAGCTTTAATGGGGAGCGGATTTGGTTACGCCTGCCGTCCGTGTGCAGGCTATTTTGTTCGCCTTCAAATCGATCCGAAAGATTCGAAGCACCCAATCCGCGGATGGTTTAAAACCGTTCGATGAAGAGTCAACCAGAAAGGAAATCAAGACAAAGCCGGGAAAGGGTTGCTATTTAGGATATTCGAATCGCTTCCCGGTTCGGGTTTCAATAATCTCGACCAACTGCTCGACGTTGTCTAGTTCGGCAAAAATCGGGAAGTAGCCCTTATCATTGGAATGCAGTTCGTAGGAGTAAGGTTTCGCCTCATCGCGTCGAACCATCGCTTTCAGCCGGGTGATTTTAGAGAAGAGGGCATTCTGAACGATTTTCCGTTTTCGATTTCGAACGATGATGCGATCCCCGACAACTTCAACCGTGGCGCCCAAGGTCAACATGAGTCTAAGGATCCCCGTAGCGGCAAAGAGGCTGCTCAGGAATGCAATGACCGCCATCCCGAGCCAGCGTCCATGGATCCATAAGGCAAGGATCGTTAGGAAGATGCTCCCCACGGCCACCGCTGCAAATAGGAGCGTTGAGAGATTCGACATCCACACCAAACGGCTGTTGTATCGAAACACGATCGGTGGGCCAACCGGAGGAGTCTCGGACATGACGGAAATCTTACACCAGCTTCAATAGAGATCGAATGACTTGACCACCATAAATGCATCGACGATTTGGGGATCAAATTGACGACCCCGTTGGGACAGGATTTCCGCCTTCGCCGCTTCTTTGTCCCAGGCCCGCTTGTAAGGTCTTTCACTGGTCAATGCATCGAACACATCAGCCACCGCGACGATACGCGCTTCAATAGGAATTTCCTCGCCGCTCAATCCGTGGGGGTATCCGGTTCCGTCGAATCGCTCGTGGTGCGAGGCGGCAATCCGCTCCGCCATCTGCAATAGGGGAGATGACCCTTCGGCCAAGATCGATGCTCCGTGCAAGCAGTGCTTCTGCATCGTGCGGAATTCTTCTTCGGTGAGGCGTCCTGGCTTCAGAAGAATCGAGTCAGGAACTCCGATCTTGCCCAGGTCATGCAGCAAGGCTGCCTGTTGAATGAGCCGCACCGTTTGACTTGGGAGCCCGAGATGGGAAGCGATTCGGGCCGACAGTTCGCCGACCCGCCGCGTGTGTTGTCCGGTATCGTCGTCGCGATATTCTCCAGCCCTGGCCAACCGGTCCACGATTTCGAAATGAGAACGCTCAAGTTCATGAGTGCGTTCACGGACTCGATCTTCGAGATCAATGTTGCGGTCATTCAGTTCCTTACTCCAAAACCGCATGGTTAGAAAATTCTTCACTCGAAGCAAAATCTCAGTGGCATCGCCAGGCTTCGTCAAGAAATCGCTTGCGCCAAGTTCGAGGGCCATTTTTCGTGCGGCGTGGGTGGCGTCCGCTGTAAAAACAAGAATGGGCAAGTAAGCCCCGGAAATCTGCAGCGGTCGAATGATCTTCAGAACCTCATAACCGTCCATATCCGGCATCTGCAGATCGAGGATGATAATGTCGGGATCAAAGGATGCACCGACCAGCAATGCCTCGCGCCCGGAAGCTGCTGTACGAACATTGTCATAGCCGCCGATGTCGAGCAAACGCTTCAGATAATGCAGGTTGGTTGGATCGTCGTCGACGATCAATATTCTTGGTTCTGGATTTTGCGATTTAGCCACGGTTTTGGCTCTCCTGAATGCCTTCATGAACGGCCTCAATGAGGCTTTCGAGTTCAAAGGGTTTCGTCATATAGCGGAATGCCCCCGCGTTCAGAAGGGATTCCTTCTGCGAGGAATAGGCGTCCGCACTAATCATGATCACCGGGATTGCCGAGAGCTCGGGATTCTTTTTTAACTCAGTGAGAGCATCGAGTCCCGTCATGTCTGGCAGGTGATAGTCGAGGAGGATGAGGTCGGGAAGGTGGGTTGCGGCCATCGCAATTCCCAACCCACCTTCATGAGCCGTCATCAGGTGAATGTCTTCTCGAAACGAAAAAAGACGTTCGAGCAACTGGGCGCTGACGACATTGTCGTCGATGACGAGGATGGTATGAACGCCTTCGCGCTCAAAATCGATGGGTAGCCGGGTCAGCTTGACGGGTGTGGTCGGCTCGACATCCTCGTCACCCTTGGGCAGAATCAGCCGAAAAGTCGTCCCCTGACCTTCTTTCGACTCGAACACGACTTTGCCGCCCATGGCTTCAACAAGCGACTTCGAAAGGGCCAAGCCGAGCCCGGTTCCGTCGATATTGCTCTGCTCCGCGCCGAGCCGATCGAACGGTGTAAACAGTTTTCGTTGTTGCGCCCGCGAAATCCCAATTCCCGTGTCCTGAACATCGATTGCCACCATCTCATCCGGCAAGTCACTCACTCCAATCCGCACATGACCTGCCGGTTGGTTATATTTGATTGCGTTCGAAATGAGGTTCAACATCACCTGACGGAGACGCTGAGTGTCGGCTTTCACTCGGCGAGAAGTGCTCTCGGCTTCGACCATGATCTTTTGCTCCTCGGCCATCGGTCGAAGCAAGGAAATTGATTCCTCGAAGACGTCACGAAGCGACACGGGTTCAATCGAGACCCCAAAGCTGCCCTCTTCGAGCTTCGAAATTTCGAGGATGTCGTTGATGAGACCCAAAAGGTGCTTCCCGCTTTTCAAAATATGAGAGACGCTGTCCTTGCTGACTGGGTCAAGGTCTGACATGGCGAGAAGCTGACCAAACCCAAGAATGGCATTCATCGGCGTGCGAAACTCGTGGCTCATTCGCGACAAAAATGCCGTCTTCGTGTGGTTTGCCATTTCGGCAAGTTCCTTCGCCACTTTGAGTTCGACGTTGAGTTGTTCGAGGGCGGCCGTTCGTTCATGCACGCGGCGTTCGAGCTCCTGATTCATGTTCTGAAGGGCTTGGGTTGCACGATTGCGCTCGGTTACATCGCCCCCGATAATGGCCATGGACACCAAATTCCCATTTACGTCGCGAATTGCGGTCATGGTCCACACCACATCGCGAATGTCGTCGAGTTTGGTCCTGATGGGCAATTCGTTATAGGCCGAACCGGTTGGCGAACTCAACAAAAGTTGATCCCGATACCATTGTTGTCGCTCAGGGCTTTGGTCAGCGACGAATTTGGAGAACCATTCCTCGCCGAGAATCTCTTCACACTTGTAGCCGGTTGTTCGCAAAAAGAACTCATTGCAGAAGGTGATCATTCCTCGTTCGTCGATGATCACGGCCATAAATTCGGCGGTCTCAAGGATCGTGCGAAAATGGCTTTGACTCTCCCGAAGGGCGTTGGCGGCGAAGACGCGGTCCGACATATCGGTCCACGTGCCGATTCCTTCGGCGGGCTCGCCCTGGTCATTTCGCACCAGTCGGCAGTTGTCTTCAATCCAGCGATACGTTCCGTCGGCATGGAGGAAGCGGTAGGTCAGCGAATATCCCTGAGCGCGAACCACGTTCGCCAAAGCGTCCTTCATCGACAGGCGTTCGCTTGGGTGTATGCGCGAAACCCACCACTCAAAAGTAATCTCGTCCGGCGTTTGCCCCACGAGTCTTTCGAGGTTGCTGCCGACGATCGTGGGCACAATGACGCTTCCGCGAATCGTAAAGGTGTAAAGGACGGCGGGGCTATGGGCCAGGAGATGCTGCAACTGAGAGTGCGCGGCATTAAGCTGCTGGGTCCGTTCGGATAGCTGTGTATTCTTTTCCTCTAACTTTTCCGAGAGACGTTGGGCGTAGTGACCGATCACATCGGTGTTGTCGAGTTCAATTTTTGGGGCATTCCGTTCGCTGTGAAGGGCTTCCTCAATGGCCTGAATGATCGCCGCTGCGCTGGCAGGTTTCCGCAAGAAGATGTCGGCACCTAAGTCGTAGGCTAGACTCTCATCGGCAATCGATGTGTAGGTGGCGGTGTAGACAATAAAAGGAATATGCCGAAATTCTTCTCGGCGACGAATTTCACTGCAGAGCTTGTAGCCATCAAGGACGGGCATCAGCAAATCCGAGATCACCGCATCGACCGGTTCGCGCTCGATCGATTTAAGGGCTTCGGCTCCATTTCGAGCCTCGATCACATCATGACCCTCGCTTTCTAAGATCACGCGGAGGAGTTTGCGATTGGTCGGATGATCGTCGACGACCAACACAATCATTCCTTTGCCTCGGGCTCCGACCTCTTCTTTTGCTGGATCAATTCTTCAACCATCGTGGGCAATCGGCGCGTATCGACCGGCTTGGTAATGTAGCCATCACAGCCAGCATCGCGAGCCTTAACATCGTCACCTTTCATCGCAAACGACGTGAGTGCCACGATAAGCAAATCCTTGGTCCGTTCCTGAGATTTGAGCAGGCGGGTCAGTGCGAGTCCATCCATTCCGGGCAGGGCGATGTCCATCAAAATCAGATCGGGCAGCGTATCCTTCAAAATAGTTTGCGCTTCTTCGGCATCGCGGCTCGCCAAGATCGAAAAACCGGCCATTTCAAGAACATCGGCGACGAGTTTGAGGTTCGTCGGGTGGTCCTCAACGATGAGAATGCTCCATCCCTTGCTCACAGGGTGCCTCCCATCGAGAGGAACGGCAGCTTTACCGTAAACTGGCTCCCGGTGCCGAACTCGCTTTCCACCGAGATGGTGCCACCTTGCAACTCCACAATTTTCTTGGTAAGCGCCAGTCCGAGTCCGCTTCCCTCATATCGCCTCGATACGCCTGAATCGATTTGCTCGAACTCGGCAAAGAGTCGTTCGACGTTTTCTGGCCGGATTCCAATTCCCGTATCGTTAACGGTCAGCGTGAGGCCACGATTTGAGTGAACGATCGTTGAAATAGTGATGACCCCTTTATCATCCGTGAACTTCACGGCGTTCGAAACTAAGTTATACAAAACTTGCTTGAATTTTTGTTGATCTAGGCAAACTTTTTTACCGCTGCTCTCATCGTTCACGTTGACCGTTTGCCCTTTTTTATCAGCAAGGGGCTGAATGATGGCGCAGACTTCACGCACCGCCGGTCCGAGCAAAAACTCCTCAGGCGTGATCACCATTTTTCCGGCTTCGACTTTCGCAAGATCGAGCACGTCGTTGATGAGGTTCAGCAGGTGCCGACCGCTGTTGAGAATGTCATTGAGATATTCCTTTTGCTTCGAGTTCAAAGGGCCAGGCTTTTCGTCGACCATGAATTCGGCAAAGCCGATCACTCCGTTCAGCGGCGTTCTCAGCTCGTGACTCATTCGCGATAGAAACTCTGTTTTGGCCGCATTGGCTCGCTCAGCGAACTCTTTTTGAAGCATCAGTTCTTCGGCTTGTTTCTTTTCCGAAATGTCCCGGACGATGCCGGTAAAAATCAAACCGTCCTCGGTTCGCGTCTCGCTGACCGCGAGATCGAGAGGGAAGACCTCGCCATTTTTCCGCAGACCCTGGACCTCGCGCCCGATTCCGATGATCTTCGGATGATGGGTGGTGAGATAGTTGGTCAGATATTGGTCATGCTCGTTATGATAAGGTTGAGGCATCAACATTCTCACATTTCGACCAATGAGTTCGTCGGCTGAGTATCCGAAGATGCTTTCGGTTGCCGGATTTGCTGAAACGACGAGCCCTTGTTCATCGATTGTGAGGATGCCGTCGACTGCCGTCTCGACAACAGCCTTTAAGAGAGCTCGTTCACGACGTAAGTCTTCTTCGGCTCGCTTTCGCTCCGAAATATCGCGAATGATGCCCGTGAAGATTCGTCCTTGGTCGGTCACGGTCTCGCCAACTGCCAGATCGATAGGGAACTCTGTGCCGTCCTTTCGACGACCACTCACTTCTCGTCCAATCCCGATGATTTTGCGTCGGTGCGTGGTCATGTAATTATCGAGATAGCCGTCATGCTCGCTGTAATAAGGCAAAGGCATGAGAATCTTCACGTTTTTGCCGATCAACTCGTCCGGGCGGTATCCAAAGATCTTTTCGATGGCCGGATTCGCGGTAATGATGGTGCCGTGCTCGTCGATGGTCAAAATGCCATCGACCGCAGTTTCGACGACGGCTCGCAGCAGTCCCGTGTCGCCAAGTTCGCTTCCTGCTTTATGTGGTTGCTCCATTTCCCCTCTCACGATTCTAACATCGTTTTATCAAAAAATGTGAGAGTCCCTTACCTAGTGAAATCACTTGCTTTTGTCCCAAATCCTTGGTGGAGGATTCTCGCAATTTTCAATCGACAGTGTGGATTTAGGTTCAAAAGTGGAATAGAGAAGAAGACTGGAGGTTTTCTTTGAAAATCCGAAATCGTTTATTGCTTTCAATTTTTCTTACTACGATCACGGCAGCGCTCGGTACTTACTGGGTCTCTTCTCGGTCCATGATGGACGGTTTCACTTCGCTTGAGCGACAACGATCGACCGAGGACGTCTTTCGAATCGACCAGTCACTCAATCAAATGATTGATGAGATTCATGGTCGCTCCTCGGATTGGGCATCCTGGGATGACACCTATCAATTTATGAAGGATAAGAATCCAGCCTTCATAAAATCCAACATGACGATTCAGTCGCTTGCGGGTATGAAGATGGACTTGGTTCTCCTCCTCGACTCATCGGGCAACATTTTTCATAGCACTTCCGTTCCTCGTCTCAAAGACTTGCCGCTGGTAGATCCTCAAGAGATTCGACAGCGTTTGGTCGAACATCACCTGCTGAATCGGCTCTCGCCCCATGGACAAGGTAGGTCCGGCGTGATTCTATTCAAAGGCTATCCCCTGGCGGTCTCAGTCCGTCCCATATTAACTTCGGAAGGAACAGGTGACAGTCGGGGATGGTTCATTTTTGGTCGATACCTCGGAACTGAAACACAAAATCGCCTGCGAAAAGTCAGTCGTGAGGATGTTTCGATAATCAGCGTCGAAAGTTCGGAGGCAAAAACGGGAGAATTAACCCACGCCCTGTCAAACCTCACCGCCCATTCGACGTACCTGAGGATTCAAAATGAAGAGTCTTTAATAGGCTATTCACTTACACGGGACATCTTTGGCGATCCGGCCATCCTCGTAAAAACGAACCTTGCGAGAAAAGTGACGATGCAAGGTCGTTCGGTTGTCAATGCGGTCGTTCTTCAACTCTTGGGGCTCGGTGCGGCCTTTGCCTTCATCGTCGCCTTTATGGTCGAACGATTTGCCGTATCTCGCGTACTTCAGCTTGCCCGGCAAGTCGAGAAAATCAAAGATCTTAACGCAGGAAGCTCCATTGACGTGGTCGGTAAGGACGAAGTCGCCCACCTCACGACGCACATCAATGAAATGCTAAGCAAGTTGCACTCCGGTTCGGAGCAGTTGAGAGAAAGCGAGGAGCGACTAAGGGCGCACAGCGAAAATCTGGAGAAAATCGTCGTCGCGAGGACGATGGAAATCGAACATCAGGCATTCCATGACAAATTGACGGGGCTTCCCAATCGAGCCCTCTTTATGGATCGACTGGAGTTTGCCGTTTCGAAACTTCAGCGTAGTATGGAAGGCGTCGCGGTTCTCTTTATCGACCTCGATAACTTTAAACTCGTCAATGACAGCCTTGGTCACGACGAGGGTGATGCCTTGCTCGTGGGCGTTTCGAAGCGGCTTGAAGAGGCGGTTCGCCCTGGTGACACGGTGGCGAGACTCGGCGGCGACGAATTCACGGTTATTCTAGAAGGTCTCAACACTCCCGACGAGGCGATGGAGGTTGCGAAGCGAATTTTGGCCAACCTTCGGGAGCCGATTCAGCTTGGAGGACGTTTGAGTTTTGCGTGCGCCAGTATCGGCATTTCGTACACCAAAGACCAAGGCACCAACGGAACGGAACTCCTTAAGAATGCA
>JBEHXE010000007.1:0-155985 GCA_048498855.1 Armatimonadota bacterium
GTTTGTGTTGGCCCACGCGAGGGTCGCGGCGTGGATCCATTTGCCGATGTGCTCACCGATCCAAGGGTGGCTTCCCGGCTGATGGTGGAAACCATCAAGGAGCGGCTTCAGATCGACTTGAACGAGGCGGTTTTGCTCGTTGTTCTTGATTCGCTCGCCGATATAGCCCCCGATTTTGACTTGGCCCGGATGGATGGGGTGGAGGATATCGGGCAGCTTTGGTGTGACGCGGTAGGTTCCGACTTGGAAGGAAAGGGCCAGCGCGACAGTGAGCATTCTCCGGTTTTACCCTTTGCCGGAGGGTGGACGTCTCGTCCGCCAAGTATGCCGGAGGGTGGACGTCTCGTCCGCCAAGTATGCCGGAGGGTGGACGTCTCGCCTGCCGAAAGCCGGTGAGTGGGCGTCCCGTCCGCCAGTAAACTATGGCATCTCGAAGGCACTGCTCCAGGGATATTCCTTTGCATTCCGGCAAAGTCCAGCCATGACTGGGTTTTCTTCAACATAGGTGACCACCTCAAAGAAATGTTCTTCGTTTCGAATGTAACGGTCGAAGGACTCTTGCTGCCAAATCGTGTTGAGTTCAGGGTGGAGTTTCTTGAGTTCGTGGGCCGTGAACGACTTCAATGAGTGCATTGCCTTGATCCATGATTGCCCCTCGTCGAATCGAGCTAATAGGTGAACATGGTTTGGCATGACAACCCAAGCTCTGAGGTCGTATCGCTTTCCATCAAGGAAGCAAATCGAGTCTTGGACAATCTTAGCTGCGTCGCGATGTTTGAGAATACAAGAGCCAGCTCCTTTGTCAAGCATCGCCTACAAGAGCCGATCTTTTTCTCGATCAATGTTCCCTTTGGTTAACGCGATTTCGTCGCGGACTTGGTCGAGCAGAGCTTGAGGCAAACTGTCATCTAGTCGGAAGGTGATGAACTGTGTTTGATCCGCACCGTCAAAGTGAGGCAATCGTCGCCTCGAATACCATCCCTTATGCTCGTCCACAAAAGACATTTTGCCTCGTACGGTTTATTTCTCGATAGGAAATTGGCGGGCGGGACGCCCACCCTCCGGCTTTATGCTCGCTTGCGTTCGGTTGCATCCAAAACGGGTGTTGGTCGACGCAATCGCGCACCCATTCCAGCCGGTCCATAGTCGTCGGGGGTCGACGGGCCGGTCGGACCTGAAGAAGGAGGTTCTGGTCTGTGGCCAAAACCAGTGCAAGCAAAGACAAATACGAAGGAGGAGACGAAGCAGGCGATGATTGCTGGCAAGAAGAATAGCCAGCCGTTCATCGGCACTAACTCCGGCATTCTCCAATGGTTGAATAACAGCATGGCCAAGAAGAGTGGATATGTCCAGGCAAAGGCGATACAAGGTGTCCACTCTTGCTTTTCAGAAAAACCAAAAGCATAAGCTCTGGTCGCATACTGAGTTTGCCAAAAGCTCCAGAAGAGTGTTCTCGTCCTTGGTTCAATTCGAATGTATCGATGGTTAATCCAAGCAGTTTTGATGCCGTAATATGCTGCTCGGAGAACCCCAAGTGCAAAAAAGGACCAAAGAATGAATGAGGTTACAAAAGCCGCCCCTCCAGGCAACAAATATTTGCAGACGCTCGTCAACCCCCAAACGAAGAGGAACCCACTGATGTAGTTCATCAGCCGCGTTAGGAATAATGCGAATTTGGATGGACGGTATTCCATCGTTCACCTTCAAATCATTTTAACTCGGATAATGACCTTCTTTGGGAAAGATTCACGAGGATAGTCTTCGTTCGCACCCAATCTTCGCTTTCGTAAGTTTTTGCGACCAGCGCGATATAGTTTTTGAACTTTGGCTTTATGACCTCATCTTGCTGTCACTCATTCTGGCGTGGTTCGTAGACTCGCATCAATTGAGCGACAATCGTCATGAGCGCAAAGAAGAAGGCAGGGATCACAATCATCACGCTGAAAAACCCTTGTTCATTCACGCCGAAAGAGCCAATCAAAACGAGGACCAAAACCGCCAAAGAGAATCGCCAGCCAATGGTTGAATTCTGGCGTTTGAATTCAAGTTGGGCCAGACGAAGGCTCACCGCGACACAAATGGCACAAAATCCGAACCCGTAAACCACTGTCTCCCAGGATTATACGGTCGAATCTCACAACTCCCAACAAAAAAGTAAGACCCTCCCCGCACACAGGAGGGTTTTGGGGTGCCAGTATAGAAAACTAGATCACGCGGAGCATCGTTTCGTTGGGAATAACTTCCAACGCCTGCTCCTTCTTGGGCTTCTTGGTTCTGTCTTGCTTCGGCCACAGATACGGCAGTGTTTTCGACATTACGTTCTCTTCGCCAAACGTGCCGAGTACGAGTGAGCGATATTGAACGGCTCGATTGATCAGCGCTTGGTGATGCTGACGACGAAGGGATCGCAGATGTCGCTCCTGGGCGAAAGCGCGTTCGCGAGACTTGAAGGACGCCCGAAGCACCTGGATGCCTTGACTAAAAGCGTCGAAGCTCGTTCCGTCGGGCATGACGAGCGGTTGAATACGGCTGATTCGCTTCCAAACTTGCTGCGTTTTTTCGACACTCGCCATGAACTTAGCTTCGTGAGAACGGACATCGGGAAGCGCGGGCAGGTCCTTGGCGTATTCAGGCTGAAGACCACGAACCAAGAATGCAAATCGCTGCATCGTGAGCCGCATATTCGTTTTGAAAAGCCAAAGTTGCTCACTGGCCTTGTCTCGCTGTTCGATGACTGCATCAATTTGAGCAGTAAGCTCATCGAACTGCTGAACTCCGGCGGTAAAGGAATCGACCGAGTAACCACCCTTCAGTACAATTCCCTGGCCCCGAAGCGATTGGTTTGCGTTACTCCAATGTTTGATGATTCCGTCAAAAATTTCTTTCGCGTCGCTTAAGTCAAGAATCGTCTGTCTCATCCCTAAGGTTCAACGATACCCACATCGTTCGAACGTTTGTACTAGCGTTTTTTACAGCACTCTCCTTGTTTCGTGCGCGTTTCTGTTCAACAGAATCAATAACGCAATTGATAAAAATTCGAACTTAGAATTGAAGGCTTTGAGGCTAGATATTGATGTTCAAAGTTTTCGGTGTCTATACTTTTCAAAAAATGCAGCTTCCCTTCTACGAAGACGACGGTTCAAAGAGCCTTACCGAAATGCTTGCGCTAAAGGGTCAATGGCGAGATGATTCGATTATCATGTCGATTCGAGATCGCCTCGCAAAGAAGAACGCAGAAACTCTCACCAAAACTGAATCGATGATCTTGGTGATCGAGGGACTCGAAGATTTGGTCAACATGGATGGGTTCGAAGGATTCTTCGAGATCATGCCTTCGGCTGTCGAACCGGCAATCGACTATCTGAAGGAGATCGGCTGTCCGAATGCCGCCGCAATTGTGGAAGACGCCGTGAAGGCAACCGGAGTCGAGCAGTCCGATCCCACCGGCCTGCATAACGCATCTGCAACCACCGAATTCACGGATTTCGATCAGGCTTTCCAGGCGTATCCTGAACCCATAGTCGAGCGCCTACTCGACTACGTGATTGCCCACCATGACGATATTCACCTAGACCCAGCACAAAAGCCCAAGGGCTTCTTGCAACGGCTCTTTGGCAAATCTTGATCGCCTCTCCCTTTGCCCTTTGCCCTTTGCCCTCAAAAGACTGTAAACTGCCTTCCATGAACTATTGGCTGTTTAAGTCTGAACCGGAAACCTATTCGATCGACGATTTGGAGCGGGCGGGCAAACCAGCCATGTGGGAAGGGTGTCGAAATTACACGGTTCGCAATTTCTTTCGCGATTCGATGGCCGATGGCGACATGGCGTTCTTCTATCACTCCGTCGCTGACCCGACGGGCATTGTCGGAACGATGCGCATCTGCGGCGACGCTTATCCCGATCCCACTCAGTTCGATCCAGTTTCCGATTACTTCGACCCAAAGGCTCCGGCCGATGGCTCGCGCTGGCTGCTGCGCGATGTCGAATTTGTCAGCAAATTTAAGCGATGCGTCACCCTGGCCGAATTACGCACAGTTCCAGGGCTCGAAGACATGTTCGTGGTCAGGAAGGGTCAACGGCTCAGCGTCATGCCCGTCACCAAGGAAGAATGGGACATCGTCATGGGCTTGCCAGGGCTCTAGGTCGCACGACAAGCGCCCCGCTTGTCACAGCTCGCGATTAGGGAGCACCTGGGCACTTTCTGCCTGTCCACCAGGTTAAAGATTTAGGCGCCATGGCGAACACTACAAACGACCTCCTTCCCCGGTGGGCTTGGTTTGTTCTCATTCCATTAGTAGAATTCGTGGCCATGTTCTTCGCCTGGAACTTGGCTATGTTCATTCTTGCCCCATTTCATCTGCCATCAGCAGGAATGGATGAGGGAAAGCCCCTCGAACCAGTCCTCTGTTATTACATCAGCTACTTCATTGCTCCGATTTTGGCCGGGCTGGCCTGGCCCATCTTCGCTCCGTTTCTCCGCACAACGGCGGCCGCCTCGCTCGCAGGACTCTACTACCTCCCTTGCTTTTTTTGTTCGCCGTTCACTTTCATTGCCTTGCCAAGGCCCGTTGTGAACATGATGCTGTTTTGGTCTCTGGTCGGATGCATTATCCCGATCCTTGTTCATGGCATTCTTGATATTCGCGCAAAGCGGATTTTGCGAATCTAGGATGCAACCGCTGGCTAACCCGCCGTTCACCAATCCTCAGCTTGACTCAGCCAAGCGGATCCAGCAAGACCAAGTTCAGGATCAAGGCCTTGACGTTCGAAAGAGCGGCAACACCTTCATTCCATCCGCTTGCACTTTCAGTAACGGATTATTATCGCAGTATGAAAAGAAGTTAAGCGCATTCGATGAGCCAATCGGATAAGGGTTAAGGAATCTGCCAAACACCGGAAGGTAGTATCTTGAGCCCAACAGCTGCATTCCAGTTTCGACATCCTTGATATATCCTTTCCCACCTCCAAATCGGAAGTCGGACCGCTGGGTGCCATTCACATCATACTCGCCACCAAAAGCGTCATACTCCGTCAGCGATTCCCAGTTGCCCGCACCATCGCGAATGACGATAGTTGAGCCCAAGGCATTCTCTTGGTAGTAACGCATTTGTCCACCCGGGAAATAACCAACGCCCGCCGTAAAATAGCCTTGCGGATTATAAGCCGGACCGTTCGTCGTCGTCATCAGAACCGTGCCCGCTATTTGCAAATATCGATACGTGGAGTCAGGCGTCGAACGTTCGACACGGTACCCGTCACCGCTGTACTTAAACTTCGCGGCTCGACCAGGACGAAGAACTTGAATCAGTCGTCCGTCTTCGTCATAACTCAAGAGCCATGTACCCAAAGTTGGAGTCGTGATGGACGTTGGATTACCATCGGCATCATAGGTATTGATGGTAAATCCCTCGCCAGTTTTAAGGCGATTCGAATTAACAAAATAGCTGTAGTTTGAAGTCACACCGTTTCGAATCGTCGAGATACGGTCATCCCCTTTGGTGTACTTATAAGCAAAGCTATATCCGCTCCCTGTGATTGGATCCGTCCGTACTTCCGACGTAAGGCGATTTGCAAAATCATGGGTAAAAGCCGTCGAATAATTCACGCCATTATTAACTGCCATCGAATAATTCGAAATGTTTCCATTCGTATATTGGTAGGACAGTAACTCTTGGGTGACATCCGTTGGCGTCACGGCATGCCGAATACCGGTAATGCGTCCCCGAGTGTCATAAGAATATTCCGTTTTCGTATTATTTGGATATTGCCGACGCTGGATCGATCCATCGTCGTTATAGATCGAATATCGCACAATTTCGCCTCCGGTTACCGATTGCGTGGTATACAGGGGTCTGGTAGAACTATCGTAATAGTAATTCCACGTATTGCCCGGAACTACCGTCGAAGTAGCTCTCCCCGTACCCACCTGATAGCCGAAGGTCACCGTCTTGTTCGTCGCCGCATCGAACATACTCTTAAGTTCTTTGGCGTTGTTGTAGGTCCAAGTCGATGTCCCCAGACCATCGGTCATCGAATCACGCAGTCCATCCTTTCGGTAGTGATAGGTGACATCCGCCGTCCCGCTCGTTTGATAGTCGACTTTGATCAATCGACTCAGGTAGTCATAGCTGTAGTAGGTGAGGTTTTGGCGTCCATTTTGCCGCCAAACAACGTTCTTATTGCCGTCGTATCCCCACTGACGGTTCGTTCCATCACTATAGTTCACTTGGCGAAGGTCCCCGCGCTCGTTGTAGGTAAAGGTCGTGATAAGCCCGTCGGGAGCCGTCACCGAACTCTTGCGACCAAGGAGGTCGTAATCGGTTTTCGTGACGAGATTATTTGAACTCACACCATCGACCGGAATGGTCACCGATGTCGGCTGATTCAAATAATTGTAAGTCATGGTTCGATGTGAACCGTCTTCCATCCGAAGGTCCGTCACGTTCCCTTCCAGATCGTAAGTATTTTCGATGTAGCCACCATCGGGTTGGGTCGTCCGCACAGGTCGGTTCCAATAGTCGTAACTTTGCAGGGTCGTGCCTTTCGGGCTTGGCTCGGTCATCGAAGTCCGATTATTAAAATCGTCATAGACATAGGTCGTCGCGAGAGCATTGGGAGGATCGACGCTCCGGGCATTGCCATAACCATCAAAGTTGCCGTAATACGTGTGCGGGTCGCTTCCCGTCCAAGATTCATCCACTTCGCCGATGCTGTTGTAGTGGTAATTTTTCGTGATGTTCTCACCCGAAGGGTCGAGCGCTTCTTGGACCAGCGCTCTCGTCGTGCCGTCATACGAATAGTTCGTTACCGTTCCGGCCGGATCGGTATGGGTCGAGACTTTTCCATCTGTGGTGTAGCCGTAAGTATCCGTGTAAACCACATTCGCGCCGTTATCGACGTTGGCCACCATCTTCTGATAGACCAGACCTCGATTCACATAGTCGCCACTGGCAAGGTAGGTGTAGCTCGTGGCGTGTCCTTCTCGATCCGTCAAGGTATTGAGACATCCGATGACCGGATACCACGAGTAGGTTTCCCACCAATTCCAAGCGACCGGAGTCTGGGTGTTGCGAGGATCTAGAAATCGGGTCACTGAAGGATCGTTAACCCTCTTGATTGGGAACGAGAAATCAGCCGTGCTCTGCCCACCCGATAACATGTCGTTGTAATAGCTATGTCGATAGACATAGCCAAGACGATCGGTGATCTGGCAATAAATTTCGTCATTGACACCGCCACCCGAACCAACAATGCCGTAACCAAGGTTGGTATAGGTCGTATCGATGACCGTCGGATTGGTTTTCAGTGGTTGATAGATGTGGACGACGCCCCGCGCCGCACCGTTATAGATACTGCCATAGTCAAACTTCCAAAGTCGGCCCGTTGTCGATCCGTTTGAAAAGGTACGAAGGAAGGTGATTTGCCCAAATGAATCGCTGTCGAAATCGATCGAAGGGCGACTGGTGGAGACATTCGGGCTCGGATAAACGATCGATCCAAGGTAAATCAGGGGACCTCCCGAACTATTTTCGTACAGGAAATCCCATTCCCGAATATAAGTCGCACACTGCAAGTGAATCCTACTCAGAAGATTTGAAACATAAGTGAACTGGATATATCGGCCCGAGGCATCCGTGATGCGATCCAGGGCATTGGTGGCACCTACGTACGAATACGTCACCGTATTTCCAAAGGGATCAACCACTCGGGTTAAGTAGTAGTAAGAAAAGGCATAAAGCCGTTCATAGTAATACGTGACTTTCGTCGCGTAATCGACGACTTTATATCCGCCCGTCGTTGCAACAAGATCATCGTGGGTGCCCGGCCTTCGAACATTGGTTCCCCCTGTCCAGGCTTGCTTCGCGCGATTCGCAACGTATTGAGTCACGATGTTATTGTTCGTAAAAAGGTACTGAACGCCAGTGTGAGACCACCCGACACCCGCCGTATAGGTGGGCAGGGTCACATTCTTGCCCACGCTTCGATGCACCATCGCCAGGTCGAGCGAAGTCTGTCCTTTTCCAGTTAAATGAATGAGCGGAATCGTAGTCGTGAGAAGACCATAATTCGTCGATACTTGAGAATATGGACCTGCGGGCCACGTCTTAACGGAACTGTCGGAGCGGACAATTGTGCTATCGTCGGCCGAATAGCTCTGGGCAACCGCTTGGCCAAAGGCTCCCAAAAGCAACAACACTAAAAACAACAGCTTCCGCATCATCCATAAGCGTACAACAGATTGCGAGGCAACGAATAGCACGTGGGTCTATTTAATAATTTTCAAATGCCATTATCATTTTAGCGAGAAGCCAATAATAAGCCCCCAAATGACTTTCGTATGTCTTACCGATTCAGTGAGCAAACCGCATAGGCCGCGATTCCTTCGCCTCGACCAATAGCTCCCAAGCGTTCCTGGGTAGTCGCTTTTACGCTAACTCGCTCAACGTCGATCGCCATCAATTCGGCGATGGTCGTTCGAATTTCGAGTGCTCGGGGCATGATTTTCGGTTTCTCAGCCTGAATCGCGATGTCGATATTGTTGACCGTCCAACCGCCTTCGGCAACCAACCGAACAGCCTCGGTCAAAAACTCACGCGACGGACGATTCTTGTTCGCCATGTCGGTATTCGGAAAAAGTTGACCAATATCGCCCGCTGAAATAGCTCCCAGCAACGCATCGACCACAGCATGAATTACGACATCGGCGTCCGAGTGGCCCTCAAGGCCGATTTCGTCCGGAAAATAGACTCCCCCCAGCCAGCACTCGCGCGATGGATCGTCTGAGAAGCGATGGACATCGTATCCTAGCCCCGTTCGGCTCTCGATGCCGACCAGCGCCCTGGCCCTCAACACATCTTCGGGGTTGGTTATTTTGAAATTTGCCGGATCACCCATTACCCACTCGGTAGTGTATCCTGCCCGACTCAACACTTCCATGTCGTCGGTACAAGGATCTTGAACCTTGGCAAAGGCATCGGCAAAGACTGCAACCGGCCCACCCTGTGGTGTCTGCATCGCCACGAGTCCGCGTCGGTCAAGGTGGATGTGCAATTCGTCGTCGGTCGCAACCTTAACCGTATCGACGCATGGGATCGCCGCGGCTACCGCTTTGCCATTCTTCACCTGCGCCACGACACGAGAAATCACGTCTTGAGAAACAAAAGGGCGAGCCGCATCGTGAAATAAAACCGCATCGCATCCAATTTGCGAGGCTTTCCAGAGTCCCGCGATGGTGCTCGCGGTACGCGTATCACCTCCAAAAATGACTTCTGCGTCTTCTCCGACCGACGCCTTGATGGCAGGATAATTCGATTCCGAACAAACAATGATTACTTCATCGACGTCGGGGTGATTGGCAAAAGCGAGATAGCTTCGTCGCCAAACAGGAACTCCTCGCAGGGGCACTGACAATTTATCGCCCCCAAATCGCGAACCCGAACCCGCCGCGAGAATAACCGCGCCGGTCTTCATGGGTGGTGCTTACGGACGTTTGGACGCCGCTGGGGAAATTCGGCTTCTTCCCCTTCCACTTCGGCAAAGATGAGTTTTCCGCGTTCGGTCTGGATGACCTGAGTCACCACCACGTCAAGCGTTTCGCCGATATGCCGCTTGCCGTTTTCGACGATGACCATCGTCCCATCCTCAAGATAGCCGACGCCCTGACCCGACTGGTTCCCCTCTCTTGCGATGTAAAGTTCCATGTGCTCTTGGGGCAACACGTTCGGACGAAGCGAGAGCGCCAGGTCGTTGATGTTCAAAACCCGTACCTCCTGCAGCGTCGCAACTCGGTTTAAGTTGTGGTCGTTGGTGACGAGGTCGCCGCCAACGGCAATCGCAAGACGCACCAGCCGTGCATCGACGCCATCGCCCTGCTCTGGCGCAAGACGATCATGCAACCCGACTTCGATCTCGAATTCGCCCTGCATGAGTTTTAAAATCTCAAGTCCGCGACGACCGCGCTGTCGGCGCAAGCTGTCGTGGCTGTCCGCAATGTACTGCAATTCTTCGAGCACAAATTTTGGAACGTAAATACTGCCTTCGATGAACCCCGCCCGCGCAACGTCGTACACACGGCCGTCGATGATCACGTTCGTATCGAGAATCTTGACGCCCGAACGGCGCGCTCGAACCTTTCCGCGATACCAAGGCAGCGATTCACGCATGGAGTGAAGGGCGTAAATCGTGATCATCGAGAAGAGGACCGCACACCCAAAGACGAGGAGCGCCACCGTCCACTTATTGCTGAGAAATTGGCTAAAGAAAGTGATGAAGAACGTGGCGGCCACAAAGCCGAGCATTCCGCCAACAAACCACGTTACTTTCTCGGAATCGTCGGTCCGATCCCAACGCGACCCAAATTTCTCGATCGAACGGATGAGAAGAGACCCGATGAACCAACCAAAGATGACGCCGCCAACGATCAACGGCAGCGTAGCCGACCAAAAGATCTGCGTCGGTTGGTACTCGTTGTAGAACCGCTTCACGAGATCAGTGACCAGATCAGGTCCGTTGATCCCAAAAAGGGCGGCCGTGAATATCGCGAAGACCCCGGTAATAATGATCTGAAAGACGCTTTTCGTCTTGTTGCTCTTAATCGCCGTCTTCGGTTTTTCCATCGTGGCTAACTCTTTTGCTCTAATACTTCCATGTGAGCGTTGGCTAAAATCGTAAACGTAAACGCTTGGTCTACATTTCCCTGACTCAGTTTAACATGAGTCGCAGAAAAGAAGTCTTCAGTTGGAACGCTATCGAGTCCCAACCAGTCATATCCGGTCCAAACTTCAACCCAAGCATGGTAATAAAAGTTTCCGTCGAAGTTGACCAAGCCGCTGGCGAGTCGAGCGGGAATGCCTGCCGCCCGACAGAGCGTCGCCGTCAGAATCGCATAGTCGCGACAAACACCCTCTTTGGCGTCCAAGATTTCGCTGGCGTCGCGCAACACACCAATCCCCGCGTTAGGCGTCATCGAAGTGTTTACGTAGCGGCGAATCGCCAACGCCGCCGATTTCACATCAGTCTTGTTCTTCACCACGGACTTTGCAAGTTTTATGAAGCGTGGTGAGGAAGCGGGCATGTGCAAGCTAGGCTTGACCCAATCCGGCTTCTGAGCCTTCGCGGCCGCGATGCTGACCGATTTTGCGTCTTTGAGTTGAGTTGGTTTGATATTGACAACCCAAGCCGACGCATCTTTCTTTGCCGCTTGCTGACCGTCGTTGGGCACCGTCGGCAAATTGTCGGCCGACAATCGAATCCTCAGAAGTTTGGTCTCCATCGGGTTTTCGATTGGGACGCTCGGTTTAATACTCGTTAGAGCAGCGATGTCGGGCTGGCTGTTGCCATCGATCTTGCCCATCGCCTCCTCTTTCGTGGCCGGAACCATGTCCATTCCGATCGTCGTTGTGATCTTGACGATGTCGCCTTTGCCGCTCGTGTAGACCGTCGTGTTCATGCGCGGATCTTCGATGAGGATTGCGTTTGCGCCGACCTTCACACCGTTCACGTCGATCTGAGTCTTTCCGTCGTACTTGGCGGTATTTTTAACCAGGCTCACGGTCGTCGGATCAAGAATGTAAAAAACCTTAGAGGTTCCGATCGATTCGGGATGCAAGGCAAACGACGCGACCGGATCATCAACGATGGTTCCATCTTTCGGATATGCGATTGTCTGTTTGGTCTTCGCCCCGTTGTTATCGACCTCGACGCGGATATTCGCGGGTTCGAACCAGGCATCCATTGTCTGCGTCCTTCCCGCGCTTGACTGCACAAAGTGCATCTTGACCGTCTTTCCGTTCACCGAAATCGTGTCCGAGTCGACTTTCATTTCGACTTGAGAGCCGATCAGCCCAATTTTAAGTTCGGTTTTCGACGACGACCTTTCGGCTGGCTTGCCTTGGTACTGGATTTTTTCGGTCGAATAGGACGAATATCCTATCTTCGAGCCCTGCATCCACACCGTAAAGTAAGCCTCTTCGGGCTGGACAAAGTAAGACGTTGTGAGGAGCAGAGCGGCAGTCATTCCTTTACTAAGACGTATTTTCGTCGTAAGGAATTCAGCACAATTTGAGAACTTTTCAAAAATGTTGGTACAGTTCTGCCGTTAAGCGGACATCATTATCGAGGTAAGGTCCCTCGTTGACCGTTTGGATAATTTATGGCTTCAAAGCTTGTCATTGTTGAATCGCCCGCTAAGGCAAAAACGATCGGTGGATATTTAGGAAAGGATTATGAAGTCCTCGCCAGCATTGGCCATATCCGCGATTTGGTGCCAAACGCTAAAAACCTCCCTCCTGAAGTAAAAAAGAAATGGTGGGCTGACTACGGCATCGACATCGATCAAGATTTCGAACCCTATTACGAGGTTCCCAAAGAGAAGGCCGCCCAGGTCTCGAAACTACGGGCCGCCCTAAAGGACAAAGACGAACTCGTACTCGCGACGGACGAAGACCGAGAAGGTGAGGCGATCTCGTGGCACCTTCTCGAAGTTCTGAAGCCAACCAAGAAGCAAAAGGTTTCGCGTATCGCCTTCCATGAAATCACGAAGGATGCGATTCAACGCGCCGTCGCTTCGCCCCGCCAGATCGACCTTGACCTCGTCGAGGCTCAAGAAACCCGGCGAATGCTCGACCGCCTTTATGGATACACCCTTTCGCCCGTCCTTTGGACCAAGGTCACCAAGAACCTGTCCGCTGGACGTGTGCAAAGTCCCGCCGTCAAGCTCATCGTCGAACGAGAAAAAGCGCGTCGCGACTTTATGTCGGCCGAATATTGGGATCTTCGAGCCAAGTTCCAAGTTTCCGCCGGAATGTTTCAAGCCGACCTTGTTGATGTTGGCGGACGACGTGTCGCCGCCGGTCGAGATTTTGACGAAAATACAGGCAAGCTCACGGGCAAGTCTGATGTGATCTGGGTTGACGCTGCCCTCGCCGCTGAACTCGCGACCGCCGCTCGCGCCGCCAAACCTTATATCGTTGAGTCGCTGGTCGAGAAGGAGGCGCAACAGAAGCCCCAAGCGCCCTTCATGACGACGACGCTTCAGCAAGATGCCAACCGCAAATTTGCCTTTGGCGCGGAACGCACAATGCGCATTGCTCAAACCCTTTACGAGGGTGTCGAGTTAGGCGGTGAGACGGTTGGTCTCATCACCTACATGCGTACCGACTCGCTGACGCTCGCCGAGGACGCCCTTCGCTCGATTCGGGGCTACATCGAAAAGCACTATCCCGACGCGACGACCGCCAAGCCGGTCACCTATTCGAATAAGGTCAAAAACGCCCAGGAAGCACACGAAGCGATCCGACCCACGGACGTGAACCGTTCGCCGGACAAGGTGCGAAACTTCCTTACCGATGATCAATATAAGATTTACTCCTTGATTTGGCAGCGCTCGGTTGCGTGCCAAATGAAACCTGCCAAACTGCTGCGTACGGAGGCCAAGATCGGTGCGGAATCGCCCAAGGGACACCTTGTTTTCCAGGCCAACGGCTCACAAGTGCTTGATCCTGGATACCTCAGCGTTTATCTCGAAGGTAAAGACGAAGAGGAAGATAGCGATCGAATTTTGCCGCGAATGAGCGAGGATCAAGAAGTCGAGCTCGCCTCACTCGATCCGTCCGAGCACCACACCATGCCCCCGGCCCGCTACACCGATGCGACGTTAATTCGTCGCATGGAAGAGTTGGGTATCGGTCGCCCTTCGACCTACGCATCGATCATCTCGGTCATCGTGGACCGCGGCTACGTTCGCAAAGCTGGAAAACAACTTGTTCCAACCTGGCGGGCATTTATGGCGATGGAAGTCCTCGACGTCCACTTCCAAGAACTCATGGATTTTGGCTTTACCGCCAAGCTCGACGACGTTCTTGACGAAATTTCTGAGGGCAAGGCGAATTCGAAGTCTTATCTTAAGGAATTCTTTGTGGGCGACGCCAACAAACCCGGTTTGAAGCCAATGGTTGAAGAGCGCCGCCTGCAAATTCCCTTCCCCAATCTCGAAATTGGCAAAGATCCTGAGTCCGGTGAGGCCATTCGTGTTCGAACCGGCAAAGACGGTAGCCCGTTCCTTCAACTCGGCGAGCAAAAGACGTACGCAAACATTCCCGACGACCTAGCTCCCGCCGACCTCAATCTTGAAAAAGCACTCGAACTCTTCAAGCAAAAGGGCCCGGCCTCCGAGAGCATCGGCATCCACCCCGAGAGCGGTCGAAATCTGCTGCTAAAGCACCGACAAGGCTACTATCTCGAAGTCGAACGGACCCCCGAGGAGATTGAGGCCAAGGTCAAACCGACTTGGATTTCGCTTCCCCCCGGCATCACGCCCGAGCAACTCAACCAAGAGGATCTCGATATTCTTTGCCAATTCCCTCGCCTCATCGGCAAGGACGGCAGTAAAGAAGTTTGGTTCAAGATGGGCAAATTTGGCCCGTATGTCGAGTCTGGAACCGAGCGTCGCAACGTGGACGAATGGCGCAAAGGCGCAACCATGACGCTCGAAGAGGCCACCGAAATTCTCGCTCAGCCGAAGACAAGTGGCGGTGGTGCGAAGAAGGGCCCAATCAAGGAATTTGGCGAGCTCGCCGGAGCCGCTGGTCCAGTACGCGTCATGACCGGATTTTACGGTCCGTACGTGACCGACGGAGTTACGAATGCTACGATTCCCAAATCGATCGATCCGAACGAACTGACGCCTGAACAGGCCCAAGAGCTTCTTCAAAAGAAGCGCGAAGCCGGTCCGAGCACGAAGAAGGGCCGAGGCGGATTCAAGCGAAAGGCGACGACAAAGAAGAAGTAGGATAGTTGGGGAGTTGGGAGGCTTCAGGCCGTGTATTGCCAAGCAAAATTTCTCCTAACTCCCAACTCCAAACTGTAAACTCTGCCAATGCCCTGCCGAGTCATTGAGCACAACTCCCCCGACTATCGCCGCGCCGTCGAGCTGCGCCGCGTTGTCCTTCGCTTCCCTCTCGGCATGGACTACACCGAGGAGCAACTCGCTTCCGAAAACGACTCGACCCACTTCATTCTCGAAGAAGGCGACCAAGTCCTCGCCTCGGCGTTGGTGACGCCTTATGACGACCAAACCGTGAAGGTTCGTCAAGTCGCTGTCGATCCTGACACTCAAGGCAAGGGCCTCGGGCGAACGATCATGCTTTTTGCCGAAGATTGGGCGAAGAACCAAGGATTTCAAACCGCGATCCTCCACGCTCGACAGGTCGCCGTCGATTTCTATCTTAAGATTGGCTACGAAATTTACGACGAGCCATTTGAAGAAGTCGGCATTCCCCATCGGAAGATGCGCAAATCCTTGATATAGATTCCAGGAAGCATGCCCCTGAGGCAATCTCTCCCAAGGAACTAAACCAAAATTCCCTTCCTCACTATGGGAGGAAGGGGCAGGGGATGGAGGGGAATTCAACCAAATTCACCTTGCAGCGAGACGTCCCTTATGCGAATGCATACAAAGTTTTGAGCCTGACCGAAATAGGCCAATTCCCTTCCTCACAACGGGAGGAAGGGGTTGGGGATGGAGGGGTATTCAAATGGGAAGCACGCGAAGAGGTGATATGACCGAAATAGGCTCACAACGTGAGGAAGCTGAGACGCAAGCACCCCAACTAAAGTAATATCAACGGCAATGAAACTATTTGTGATCGTCGCTGGCCTCGTAACCCTCACGACCACGAGTCTTGCCGACAGCACGGCAGAATTCCTCTCCGGAAACGGTTTCAAACTATTCCTTGCGTACGGAACCTATCACGCCTTCCAATCAAGCAAAGAAGAGGGAACGCGCGCACTCGACACCCTTCTCACGACGGGGCTCTTTACCGAAGGACTGAAAAAAGTTACCCGTGTCGAGCGGCCCGATCACACAGATCATGAATCCTTCCCCAGCGGACACGCCACCGCTGCCTTTGCCATCGCTTCGATCGAATCCGAATATCACCCCAAAGAAGCCGCCTTATGGTACTTAGGCGCGGGGCTCATCGCCCAATCGCGCGTCGATCTCGGGCGTCATCACACGACCGACATTCTCGCGGGTGCCGCAATTGGATACTTCGGCGCAAAGGCCGAAGTCCGTTCGAAAGGGTTTATCATTCAACCAACCCCGTCGGGAGCGACGGTATTGGGAATTTCAATACGATTTTAGGCACTCAGATCGAGTCGCTTTCGTAAATGGATTTCCTGCATCAGAAAATCCTTTAAGCGATTCAAAAGTGTCGGCTGGGCCGATGGTGCGAGGGTGTCTAAAAGTTCAGGGCACTTAGCCAGCAAGTCCGCTAATCGCTCCGCGACCTCATCGACTTCGGTATCGAATTTCCCTGCCCAATTGCAAAGACTGCATTGTTCGGCCTCGATCCGCGTAAGGCTATTGCAGACGGGACAGACCTTCAACCGGAGCACGAGCGATTGCATTTGCGATTCGGTTTTCGAGTCTCGAAAGTGTTGAATGTCTTCCATAAGCCAATTCAAATTCTCGGTTTGAGCCTCCAATTTTCCTTACGTCTTTCTTCATCGAAAACCTACGATTTAACGTGAGGATTAGGACCAACCAGGGATTTAGACCGTCCTTTTAGGTTCAAATGCGTTCCGTTGAGGCCATAGACCCAGGTAGCCTATTACGAGGACCATGGAAGCGCGAGATCAACAAGCTCAGTCGGCGGCGCGCCTCTCCCTTTTTTATAACGTCCTCCAGACCGCGCTTAAATTAGTGGCCGCCGCCCTCACCGGTTCCGTAAGCCTCCTTTCCGAAGGTCTCCACAGCCTGAGCGACATCCTTTCTTCCTTCATCAGCTTCGTCAGTATTAAGGCCTCCTCCGCGCCCCCAGACGAAGAGCATCCGTATGGGCACGGCAAAATCGACACATTGGCCGGCCTCAGCGAAGCCATTGTTCTCTTTCTCTTTAGCGTCTACACCGGCGTGATTTCGACCATGAAGTTCTTTCAAAAGCCGGAAGTACTGAAGGTCGACACCGGACTCGGAATCATTGTTGCCTGTACCCTTCTCGGTGGCGTGATCTACAACCGAATCAACCAAGCGGCAAAATCCTGTAACTCCTTCGCTCTTCAGTCCAACGCTCAACATCTTCTCGTTGATCTCATTACGTCGGTTGGCGTCTTAGTCGCGCTTCTCGTGACCAAGATCACCGGATGGCATTATGCGGATCCGCTCTTTGGCCTTGGCCTATCGGCTTGGCTCTGCTATTCGTCCGTGACGATGATCCATCGCTCGTTTAACGAGGTAATCGACCGCCAAATTGAACCCGCCGAACTCGATAAAATTCGTGAAATCCTCGCCGCCGAACCTGATTTGATCAGTTATCACAAGCTGCGCACGCGCCACTCAGGCAATTGGCATTATATCGACCTTCATTTAGTCGTCCCACGAGAATGGAGCGTCGTACAGGGCCACGAACTTGCAGATCGAGTCGAGAAATCGATCGAGCGCGAACTCGAACCCGCGATCTGCACGGTCCATGTCGACCCCAGCTCACCCGAAGAACCCAGTAATTCTGCCAGCCCATAGCCTCGCAAAGCTACGGAATAACCCTCTCGATATGATCGAGTGGCTGGTCTATTTGATTACGGGCGCGGCGGCGGGGTTTGGACTCGCGTTCGTGATTGCGCTCTTTAAGGTCGGCCCGGGCAAACCCGAATTTCCGTTCGGACGCGCCCTCTTGGTCTGTCTCACGCTCACTTGGGTCGGGCCTTTTGCCTATGTCGAAGTTCAGACCAAAGTCCATCGAGCCCAACTCGAACCAGTCATCCACGAATATTTCGATAGCGAGGACTGCCCTCTCCAAGGAAAATTGAAGTATTTCAAGGTGCTTTATGCCACCAGCGACGTCGCTTACGTCTATGTCACAGCCGACGAACCGCAGGATTGGGGCGGGAACGATACCCCCCTCGTCAAGCTCAAACTCAAGAGAAGCGGCAAAGCGAGTTCGAAGGACGGCGGCTGGGAAGTTGCTGCTTCGAGAGTCCTTCGGTCGGATCGATTGCAAAAAGACAGCGTTGTTTGGCCTCCATATCAGTAGAATGTAAGTCTATGACTCCGACGCTGGGGTTTTACGGCGCAGCCAAAACCGTTACTGGATCAAAACACCTTCTGAAAATGGGCAAAGCCCAAGTCCTGATCGACTGCGGATTGTTTCAAGGCACCCGCGAATTAAAGGACCGCAACTGGCAAGAGTTCCCATTCGACCCACAAGAGCTTGATGCCGTCGTGATCACGCACGCACACCTCGACCACATCGGCATGTTGCCAAAATTGGTCAAAGATGGGCTTCAGGCGCCGATCTATGCCACCGCACCCACCATTAGTCTCGCAAGGATTTCGCTGGCGGATTCGGGACGCCTTCAGGAAGAAGAAGCCCGCTATCACGTGAAGCATGGCCTCCGCCCCAACGCTAAGCCGCTTTACGACGAAGACGACGCGTTCCAAGCAATGCGCAAATTCAAGCCGGTACCTTTTAACCAGCGACACGACCTTCCCGGTGGTGGGTCGTGGGTCTACAAACACGCGGGGCATATCCTCGGGTCAGCCTACGCCGAAATCGCATTGCCCAACGGCGAATTGTTGCTGATGAGTGGCGATCTCGGACGATTTGACACTCCGATCATCAAAGACCCCGAAATCGTCGATTATTGCGACTACCTCGTCATCGAATCCACCTACGGCGATCGACTACACTCGAAAGAGGATCCTCTCATCAAACTCGAAGAGGCATTGCACTGGGCTTGGAACAACGGCGGCACCATCCTCGTGCCTTCGTTCGCCATTGGCCGAACCCAAGAAATGCTGTACTACTTCAAGATGCTGCAAGAACAGGGTCGAATGCCTCGGATTCCGATCTATATCGATAGTCCGATGGCAACTTCCGTCACCAAAGTTTATGCCGATGCCAAGGATGATCAGGACGACGAAATGAAGATTTCGCTCGCTGAAGGCAACAGCGAATTAGAACCGACAGGGCTCAACTACGTTCGCGACCGTGAGCAGTCGCAAGCGCTGAACAAGCAGCATGGACCCCAAGTCATCATCGCGGGAAGCGGAATGGCGAACGGAGGACGAATCAAGCATCACCTCATGCACCGGCTCGGCAGCGAACAGACGATGGTGCTCTTCACTGGTTACCAGGCCGAAGGCACCTTAGGACGAGAACTCATCGACGGTGCCCCGGTGGTTTCCCTGTTCGGACAAGAAATTCAAGTTCGGGCGAAAGTTGACAAGATCAACGCACTTTCGGCTCACGCCGACCAAGGCGAAATCATGCATTGGCTTTCGTTCTTCAAATCGCCTCCTAAAAAGACCTTTATCGTTCACGGAGAGCCACCGGCCCAGTTGGCGCTCGCCGCCAAAATTCGCGAAGAGTATGGCTGGGAGATTGCTATTCCCGAATTCGGTGAAGTTCACGAGTTGGGTAACTAACGATGGCGGTCGAGGTCTACAAAACCCTGTGGGGCATGGGGGGCTCGCTGGAGGATAAGCTTCGGCGAGTCAAGAGTCAGGGTTACGAAGGATTCGAAGACTGGGTGACATCCCATTCCGAAATGCGCCCGGTCATCGACCGTGTCGGAATCAAATACATGGCAATGGTGCCCGGCGACGATCCCGAGGCATTCAAGCGCGGGCTCGGCGAAGCATACGACTGCGGCGCGGTTGGATGCACTATCCACGCTGGACGCCCCTGGATGACCTATCAGCAAGGGCTCGATCTATTGGGCAAACTCGTCGAAGCCACCAAGCAGGTTCCCTTTCCCGTCAATTTCGAAACGCATCGCGGCCGACTCTTATTTGAGCCGATGAGCACCGTTCAATATCTTAAAGATTTGCCCGACCTCCACCTCGTCGCCGACCTCTCGCATTGGACGGTGGTCACCGAGAGCATGCTGGGAGGATTCAAAGAGCAAATGGACCTCGTTCTGAGTCGAACTCGCCATGTCCACGCCCGAACCGGCTTTGAAGAAGGGCCACAAGTGCCCGACCCTCGCACCAAGCAATGGGAGGGTTACACTCCGACCTTCGAAAAATGGTGGGACATCGTTCACGAAAACATGACCAAACAAGGCAAGCCGTTTACGTTCGACCCCGAATATGGCCCGGCGAATTACCAATGGACCAATACGGCCGATGAGAAGCCGATGGCCGACATCGAAGATGTCGCCCTGTGGAAGACGAACCGCCTCAGGGAGCGCTACAAGTAATCGCCTTCCCCGTCTAAAGCATACGGGCCTCGGCAACGAACGCTCAGAAGTGACCAAAGAACGAAAGGGCGATTCGTCGCCCTTGTTGAAACCGCGTCCCGCTGAATGCCGACTGAAAGTTAATGACGGTTCGGTCATCAAAGAGGTTTGAAACATCAAGCATCAAACCTCCCTTGCCTTTAAATAGCCGTTCGCCGGTCGTGTAATGGAGATCGACCTGAGTTCGCGGAGTGCGGTCTTCGCTCGGCGAAACGACGCTGCTTGCCAGGCCCGAGCCGTGGTCAATCGTAAACGCAAAACTCGCTCCCGACTTCCATGTGTACGCCGCACCGATCCCAATCGTATGACGCTGGTCATGGTCGTTATAGTCATCGACCGGCTCGCCGGTATTATCAACTCCGTTTGGCTTCGCGGCGCTTAGCGAATAGTGGAAGTAACTATCCCACCCGCCGCTTTTGGGAGCCGAAATGTCATAGCTAAACTCAACGCCGTGAACCCCTCCGTACTGCAAGTTGACGGCGCTATAGAGACCGATCTGGCTTCCGGGAATCAAGAGTCCCGTATCCACCTGGTTTCGGATGTCCTTGTAGTAATAAGCCAGCGTGATCGAGCGATTGGGCGACAACCGCTTCGAAACCGCAATGTCATACTGACTCAACGTTTCCGGCTGAATCGCATCGCCCACAACCGCGCCCTGAGCCAAGGGAGGCGTATTGAAGAGCCGGTTATAAGCCATTCGCAGGTCAGTCTTCGAGTCGATGCTGTACTGCAGGTTCACACGAGGCGAAAGCAAAAACGCGCTTACATCCTGCTGACCAAGGTTCTGCGATTGGTTGTACCAATCGCCCCGCAAACCGTAATTCGCGGTCCATTTCCCGCTTCGGTAGGTGTCCTGAACGTATGCCGCCTTGTATGAACCAGAACGTTGGACGTTCAACGTTGGCGTTGCCCCGGTTGCCGTATATACCGGGTTGCCGTTAATATCCACCTGAGATCCAGCCGAGCCGGGCGGTGCGAGGATGGGCGCAATTGCAGCCAAAGCGTCGAGGGCCAGTTGGGAGGTTGGTTCGATATGATAAGACTCGTTGCCACTCTGTGAATCCCACAGAAAGCCAGCCTTGAGCTGATGACTTCCCCGTTTAGACTCCCAATTTCCAGAAACCTGAAAGTGATGGACATTGCGAATGGCCGTCGGATTAAACTCGATGCTGTTATCGACTGGCAAGTTATTCGGATCGACGGCGGGATTGTTGTTCGTGACCTCTTGACCGCTATGCAGCATCGTAAACGCCAATTGGGCCGATTCATTCTTCGCAATCTGACGATGATAATTGATCGTCGCAAACTCGCTGACTTCCGATTGGTTGATGTCTTGACCTGCCTGTTGTTGGCTCGGCAACACCACCGGAGCCGCACCAAGCAAACCCGAATTGGAAGCGTCCACGTCGGGGCGGCTTCCGTCCGCATTTCGTAATCCGAAGAGGCCGTAACCCTGCCCAGCACTCACATACGAATCAGGAAGTCCGGTGCGGTTGGCGATTTGCGACCGATCCGGGCTATTACTCATCGTAAAAGTAAACGTATCCCGAGAATTGGGCTTAAGGTTCAGCTTTGAAAAATAGCTCTGCGATTCGCCACTGTTGTGTGCCGTCTGATTGTTGGGTTGAGGCGCCTCCTGAGCAAGGCCGGTTCGAGAGGCTGAGATGTCAATAACTGCGTTGGCCTTTGCTCCAAACGGAGTCTGAGCCGTAAACTCTCCCGAATACGCGTTGTATCCCGCCCCGGAGAAGACGTAATCATATTTCGATTTCTTGATATCCGAGAGGGTGGTGATATTCAGCACGGCGGCCGTCTGTCCACCAAACTCGGGAGCAAACCCACCCGTGATCATTTCGAGGGTTTGAATTGTGCTCTCAACAACGATTGAGCCTTGACGACCCGAAAGCGTGTCGGGAAGCGGAACGCCGTCGACCACGTAGGCAATTTCAGCGTGTTCGCCTCGAACGTGAGCTTGTCCCGCCGAGTCTTCCGCAACGCCGGCTTGCCCTTTGGTGAGTTTGCTGTTATCGTTGCCGCCGGCTCCCCCTCCAAATTTCTTAAGGTCATTGTTGTCGCGAGTGGTTGACGAAGTCGCCGCCGGAGCCTTGGGCTTGAGTCGTGAAGCCGTCACGTGAATGACAATTTCCTTGGTCGGAACCGTGTCTTTTTGCTGAATGGTGACGCTGGTGCCCGCCGGAATCGTAATAAGCGTTGAATTCGACTCTGCTTCGGGAGTCCAATTCAACGTATCGAACGCCGCCGTTTGCCCTAAAAAGCTGGCCAGATTGATTTGGCGTCCCTGAGCATCGCGGACGGTAACAGTGCCCTCGATCGGTTTGCGAGTGATCGGATCAACAATCCGAAAGCGAATGTGTCCCAATCCGTGAGCGTAAGCGCACGGAACAGCGGTGAGGACAGCAGCAAGCGAGAGGAGGCGGAGATTGGACTTCATTCGACCTTAAAAATGATCCTAAATCGGACGTGTTGTTCGGAGACGACACCATCCACGGTTGCGGGTCTAAAACGATATTTTTTGGCAGTATCGAGGCCAATTTTGTCAAGTTCCGCCACCCCGGTCGAGGTCACCACCGAGATATCCGTCGGATGTCCACCCGTATCGATCTGGGCCTCAACCACCAACGTCTTTTCAAACGGCTCGGACCTTAAATCGTCGGGAATCTCTGGTTCGGGAGCCTCGACAACCTCGGCTTCAATAATCTTCTTCGGCTTCGGTTCTGGCTGCTTGGGCGGATCAACTTTCGGAGGGTCCGGCTTCTTCGGCTCGGGCTTCTTTTCCGGCTCGGTGGTCTTGGGTTCTGCAGGCGGATTTTCCTTTTTCGGTTCGGTCGGAGCCGTGCCTCCGCCGTTCTTCGGCGCTTCGGGGACCTTACCCGCAGTACCTGTTCCAGATTCTGCGGCGGGTCCTCCTCCTCCACCATCTCCCGTTGCGGGTCCGCTCGTTACAACTTTAGGCTGAGGAAGATTGCTGCCCTTGGCTTTTTCCGAAGATTTCGCACCTGAGGCCGCTTTCTTGGTGTCTTTGACCGACTTGGGCTTTGCCTTAGGTTTTTCTTTGGGCTTCTCGGGTTCGTCTTTAAGGCTTGTCGAAAGCATCACAATCCGTGCGTCGCCCGGACCGCGCTTAATGTTCTTGAATGCTCCGAAGTGAGCCGCAATCGGCAAGGCGATGGCGTGGAAAATCAGAGTTCCGACAAAAATCTTCATCAAGAGCGGATTGCCTTTCTTCTTGCGTCGCCGTGCCATCGTTCCTACTTTCGATTCGTCGCAAAGGCAAAAGCCTGAACCCCTGCCTGTCTCGCCTCATCCATGACCGAAACCACCGTTCCGTACGGAACCTTATCGTCCGAGTTGAGCGTAACCAATGTCTTGCCCGTCACCCCGAGAGATTTCATCTTCGGACCGAGTTCATCCAACTTAATTTTGGATGTATTTAAGTAAATGGAGCCATCTGGTTGGAGAGTGATCGTGACGGTTTGCGATCGGTCGTCCTTGCCCGTGCTGGCCTTCGGCAAGTTCACCGGAATGCCGTTTTGAACCGCCATCGCGAGACTCGCAACCATAAAGAAGAACAGCAAAAACATCATCACGTCAATCATCGGAATGACTATGATTTCCGGCTCTTCGATCGACTTGCGTCGTCCGATTTTGACGCGTCGTTTCATTGCTTAGTCCACTCGCCCAGTGATGTAGTTGACGAGTTCGGCGCCAAAGTATTCGATCTCTTCAATCGTCTTGCGAACGCGATTGGAAAAATAGTTGTGGAATACAAAGCCGACAACCGCCAGCGTGATTCCGGTTGCCGTCGAAATCAAGGCTTCCGAAATTCCCCCGAGAATCTGAGTTGGATTGCTGAGGCCTACCTGGCTCGCGGCACGAAAACTTGAGATCATCCCTGCGATGGTGCCTAAAAGGCCGAGCAACGGGGCAATATTGATGATTGTCTTGATAATCGCCAAGTTAGACTCCAGGCTCGGCGTTTCGCCGGTGGCTTGAAGCTCCATCGCCATCTCAATCGCGTCGGGCTCTCGCTGGGCGTTACGGAGTCCACGAGCGAACACTCGTCCCGGAACACCTAACTTCTCGGCAATGCCCACCGCCTTCTGAGAATCTCCTCCAGGCTGAAAGTTCTCGACGATTTCATCGTAAACGCCTTCGACATCCGGCGACTCCTTGCGCAGCACGATGATTCTTTCGAGGATCAACGCCACCAAGATCATCGAACAGATGATCAGCGGATACATCATGACGCCGCCTTTTTGTAAGAAATCGAGAATTCCGTTCATGGATCAACACAATACTACCCATCAGGGGTAGGGTATTTCGACAAAGAATACCAACTATTGGCGCAAAGAAGTTCCTGAATGCAGTTCTTTAGTACTTTATTTCCAAATTACATCGCAAAAAAAAGCCCCTGCGTTCTCGCAAGGGCTTTCATGTTACGAGTGAGTTATCGTCCGATTCTTACTTCGCCATTCGTATTGAGTGGACTGTTCGCTTTGATGTAATCCACAAATGCGTCAATATCGTTCAGGCCGGTATCTAATTTTTTGACATCCTTCAGTGTGGCAAGGTTGTCGCCGCCACCTGCCATAAAGTTGTTGACCACCACCTTATAGGTCTTCGTGAGATCGACGGCTTCCCCATTGATGATCAAATCGCGAACACCGCCTCCCGCAACTTTATAGCGTGTGTTTTTCGATGGAATCAGGCTTCCCTTGCTGTCGTTGAGAACCTGGACGATCTGACTTCCCGTCATCTCCGCCACGACGAGCGAGTTACGGAACGGACATACGGAATTCGCGGCATTAAACGTAATCTTCCCTTCTTCGAGGTTGGCCCGAACTCCACCTGGGTTCACAAATGCCAAGTCAACGCCTAATTTTTGCGTTGCCATCAGATACGAGTCTGCAACAAAATAACCAACCAAAGTTCGATCGGTATACGCTTGCGAAGATGTTCCCAGTACCGCCGAGCCCATCGCCGTCACAGGCTTTCGAAAAGCGTCGATCAATGCCGCGATCTCTGGATCTTCAGGAATGCTTTCGTCGATCACGATCGGTTTGGCCTCAAGAACCTTCGTTAACTTCCCTTTCGCGTCGAATTGAACCTTGATATCGCCAAAGACCTTGCCCCACTCCCAAGCCTGAACGATGGGCACCGAGTTCCCATCAGCATCCTTCACATACGTTGGGTAGGGTCCCTGGGCCGGTCTCCAACCGTCAATGGCCGGAGTTCCGAGCGGAGTATGGCTGTGTCCACCCACAATCAGATCGACGTTGTGCAGCTTCGAGGCAAGTTCCTTATCTTCGTCGTATCCGATATGACTCACGACGATGATCTTGTTGATGCCTTGCGCCGTCAGTTCATCGACCGCCTTCTGAGTCGGCTTGAGATGCTCCTGAAAAACCAGGTTATCGGCGCCGAGCGTAATGTTGCCCGTCGTATCGGTGATCAACCCTACGACTCCGATCTTTTGCTTATCGACGGTGAGAATCGTGTACGGCTTCACGACCTTGGCGAGTTCAGGCTCCTTGGTCATGTCGATATTGCACGCCAGCATAGGAAAGTTCACTTTCTTGCAGTACTCGACCAAGTTCGGTACACCCTTGTCGAATTCGTGGTTACCAATGCACGACGCCTGATAACCCATCCGACTCAAAATGGCAGCTTCGGCCAATCCATCGTAAATGTTAAAGTAAAGCGTCCCTTGGAAGCAGTCGCCCGCATTCAGCAGGATCACGTTCTTCTCTTTCGCCCGAGTTTGCTTGACAATCGTCGTGATTCGCGCCAAGCCGCCGTAGGTCTTGCCTTTGATGGCGGTCGGTTCTTCGTGCGAGTGAAGGTCATTGCTATGAAGAATGGTGAGCGTCAGCGGTTTTTGTGCGACGCAGACGCTCGAAAGCACGAGCGCGGGGACCAGAGCAAGAAAACGCATGTCGATAGTTTATCCTCCCCGACAAAATACCTGGCAAAGTGATTTGTCAGGTTAAGAACAACGGTTGTATCATGCCAATATGAACGTTCGCTACTTCGTCGCCGATGTCGAAAAATCGATCGCTTTCTACCGAGACGTTCTCGGTTTCGAACTCGTGGTCCAGTGGGGTCCGGCTTTCGCCATCGTCACTCTCGACAAAGTAAGCCAACTATGGCTCAGTGGGCCCGGAACTTCGGCGGCCAAGGCGGCGTCGGAAATCGGAACGGTCGTGACTCCGGGAGGCTGGAATCGAATTGTCGTCTCGGTTCCCTTCCTCGAAGAACGCTTACCTGATTTTGTGGCCAAGGGCGCTCGGGTCCGGATTGGGATGGTCAACGGCCCGGGTGGGAAACAAGTCTTGATCGACGATCCAGACGGGAACCCGATTGAACTCTTCGATCCGAACTTGAAGATGTAGCTCAATGCACCCAGGCATTCACCGAGCACCCTTTTAACCTTCTTCAAGCTTGATAGCCTTCAGCATTTCGATATGATCCCTGTCTCGCGGTCGATTTGCCGCCTGCTTCATGGCAATCAGATCGTCAATGGAAGCAATCAAGAAAGGCACGCCTTTTACCATCATTTTCTTCGATCTTTCCATGAGTCCATCAAAGCTATCAACCTCGGGCAAAACCCGCAGGATATCGATGTGACCAGCAGTCGTTGAAAGAGACATCACCGAACCCGTAAAGCTCCGCTTATCCCACACGAAGCCGTCCGGCGAACCGTATTGGGGTGGAAATGGTCTAAATGGAGCCAACGCCTCAACAAGTGCATCGCCATTGGATTCATCCAACGCAACCGCCAAATCGAGATCGAATGTGACCGTTGAGCCACCATGCATTACGGTCGCATATCCGCCAACCACGACGAACTTGACTGCTCGATCATTCAATGCTTGGAGCAGGTCGAGATAATTCGCCATTATGAGCCGCCTCCATACAGAGCACAGTAAATTCAAGGGCTCGCTGATGCTGATCCCAACGCTCGTCGGGGGTTAGCGAAAGGTTGAACCTCAATAGGGTCAAGTCGATTCCGTAATCGTTTTGTTCGCCCCAATCCTCATTTCGTCCATTCGGCATCGTTCATTCCATTATCCATGAACTGGAGAAAGATATCGGGCCAGATCGAATTCAAATTCAACTGAATGACGTCGTCGACCTCAAACCCGCACAACGTCGTCTTGGGTCTCGAACGTTCCGTAATAGTACGGTGTCTTTGACTCAAACTCACCGGCACAAGTATCGACCATCTTAAAGACGGGCTGCACCTTAAAGCTGTCGACAACATCGCGCAAGCGCTGATTAAAAGATTCGTCATCTGACTTCGAAATGTCCAGAATAGCTGGGCTCGGGAAGCCGATCATGAACGCCCGGTGAACCAGGTCATCCAGGTCGCAACCGCTGGTTGAGGCATTCGCGAGTTCGGTCTCAATGTCGATCAGCTTCGCCATCTTGCGAAGGAACCACTTGTCAACCTTACAAATCTTGTTGACCCGATCGACGCCCCAACCCCGGCGAAGCGCCTCGGCGATTGCCCAAAGCCGCTCGTCCGTCGGCTGCTTGACCGACGCTTCCAGTTCAACATCGTCCTGGGCCTGGAACTTCGGATGGCGAAGATCTTTTTGCTTGATCTCAAGCCCACGAATCGCCTTCATAAAGGCGGCTTCGAACGAGCGATCAATCGCCATGACCTCGCCCGTCGCTTTCATCTGAGTGAAAAGCGTCCGGTCGCCTTGGGCAAATTTGTCGAACGGCCAGCGCGGAATCTTGACCACGCAGTAATCGAGCGCAGGCTCAAACGCTGCCTTGGTCGTGCCTGTCACTTGGTTTTGAATCTGATCCAGCGTCATTCCGATGGCAATCTTCGCCGCGACACGCGCAATTGGGTAACCAGTTGCCTTCGATGCCAACGCCGACGAGCGCGAGACACGGGGGTTGACCTCGATGATGTAGTAATCGAAGCTGTCGGGGTTCACCGTCATCTGCACGTTACAGCCACCTTCGATTCCGAGCGCAGAAATGATCTTTAGTGACGCGGTCCGGAGCATGTGATACTCGATGTCGCTGAGGGTTTGCGATGGAGCGATAACGATCGAATCGCCGGTATGCACGCCCATCGGATCAAAGTTCTCCATGTTACACACGGTGATGACCGTGCCGTTGGAGTCCCGCATCACTTCGTACTCAACTTCTTTCCAGCCGAGCAAGCTGCGCTCGACCATGATTTGGCTGCGCATCGAGAGCTTGAGGCCCTTGCGTCCGGTTTCCCAAAGCTCTTCACGAGTGTTGGCGATGCCACCACCCGTACCGCCAAGTGTGTAGGCCGGACGAATGATGCAAGGATATGGAACTTCGTCAAGAATTTTCTCGAGTTCGGCCTCGGTGGTGACAATCCAGCTTTCCGGCACTGGTTCCTTGATTTCGCGCATGAGCGCTCGGAAACTCTCGCGGTCTTCGGCTTGCTTGATCGCGCTGAGCGGAGTGCCCAGAACCTTAATGTTGTACTTCTCAAGGATTCCTGAGTCTTCAAGTTGGGTTGCAAGGTTCAAACCTGTTTGGCCACCAAGCGTCGGCAGAAGTGCATCAGGGCGTTCTCGCTCGATGACTCGTGCGCAAAATTCCACCGTCATCGGCTCGATGTAAAGCGCATCGGCAACGCCCGGATCAGTCATGATCGTGGCTGGGTTGCTGTTGATAAGAACGACTTCGTGGCCTTCTTCTTTAAGGCTCTTGCAGGCCTGGGTGCCTGCGTAATCAAACTCCGCTGCTTGGCCAATGACGATGGGCCCGGAGCCGATTACAAGAACTTTCATTAAAACGAAAGTTTACCTTTGAAAAGGGTTGTTCAGGCTAGCCTGAACAACCCTTTTGAGCTTTAGTTACCAGCGAGAGCCGCTTCTTTATCCGCGTCGGACTTCGGATCGGACGCTACCGGAGCGCCTCCACCCGATTTGCCTTGCGCTTCTAAAGCCAACTCCTTTTCGGACTTGTGGCCGGGTGCAACCTTATACTCAGCTTCAACATGAGTCTGTTCCCCCGAAGTGGACTTGTAGACTTGGAATCCCGCAAAGGCGATCGCCAAGACGATGACACCAATGAGCAGACCTCTCTTCAGGTTTTCATTCATCAGTTCTTGAACCTTTCATCCCAGTGAATGAGATTTCGCTTGTTCTGAAGGTTGGCGTTTGTCGGATCGGTTAACCACATACGGTCCATGATTTGCGCCCGGTCCATGGTCTTCGTGTGTCCATCGGCAAAGCCCCAGTTGGTCTTCTTGGTGTATGCGCCGAGCGACATAAAGTCGTTCGAACACCATGCGGCGCCGACGCCCGTTAGGCCCGGCCAGGTCGCAAGCGAACCGGCAAGATCCGATGGTGGGAAGGCATATTGCCTTTGGTCGGCTCGGTGCTGCATCAACCCATTCCAATAGGACCAGGAAATGTAGCTCGGCATCAACCAAATAGTCGAAGCCGAAGCTCCAACTTGGCTGGCATTGAGTGAACCCGTTCGCACCGTTCCCGAAGGAATCGATCCGTCCGCGTTCGTGGCGAGCCATCCCGAGAGTCCCCAAGCATACGGCAGGGCCGCGCTTGAATTCATGATGTTTTGGCTACCATTGTAGGTGAAGACATAGCTGACTGGACCGCCGGTCACAGGCGAACCGTATCCGGTCGACGTCGCGTCGCATCGCTGCAGCGTGTCGTTGGGTGAGGCCCAAATACCCTTATTCTTGATGTAAGGAATAAGCAGGATGTGGCCAGACTGAATCTGCGGCCCCGTGACGGTGGTCTGCCAGTTAGACGGACCCACGCGCAACAGAGGATAGATGTCGTCGAAATCTCCCAGGTACATCATGGTGCCGGTAAGAATTTGCTTGTTGTTGGAAATATCGGCAGTCTTTTTAGCTGCTTCTTTGGCTTGAGCAAATACCGGGAAGAGGATCGCCGCGAGAATGGCAATAATGGCAATGACTACGAGCAGTTCAATAAGTGTAAATGCCCGACTTCGATTCGTTTTCATTTGTAAAACTCCAAATTGAAGCTAATGTTAAATTAGGGCAGGAGCCTGAGAGTGAACCAGGACGCTCCCATTCTATCAAATTTCTTGTTTTAACAAAAGAGTTTTATGAAAAAACCAGTTTTGGCCTAGCGAATGAAGTGAATTTCAACGATTCGCGTTCCGGCAAAGAGGAGCAGGCTATCCAGAACCGGCTTACTTTTCGCAATCTCGCGGGCGTCGTTAAACGAACTTTTCTTAATATCGCCCGACATTCCGTTGGCATCGGCCATGTACGAGGTCGCATCGTCAGGTGAGGGGAAGCATGCCAGGCCATTGACTTGCATTCCGTCAGGAGTGGTGGCGTTGTTGCAGGCGTACTTCCCTTCGCCAACCGAAATTAAATAAATCTCTTCGGGAAACGACCCGAACGATCCCATTAAATCGTCTTCGAGCGACGTGATCAGCGGATTATCGATCAGTTCAATGGCCATTTCGCATTTTCTCCACGAACTGATTGAAGTAGGGTCGCGAATCCCAAGGTCCCGGTGCTGCCTCTGGGTGATATTGGATGCTCCACGCATCCGCATCCTTAATCCGGATTCCTTCGACGGTTTCGTCGTTGACGTTAATCTGCGTCACGATTGCACGGGTTCCATTGAGCGAATTCGGGTTGACCGCGTAACCGTGGTTTTGGCTCGTAATCGTCACCTTGCCGGTTTCGAGATCCTTTACCGCGTGGTTGCTTCCACGGTGACCAAACTTCAGCTTAAAGGTCTCGCCGCCGACGGCATGACACAAAAGCTGATTACCCAGACAGATTCCAAAAATAGGTCGAACGCCGATGAGTTGCTTGACCGTTTCGATCACCGGCTGAAGTCGCTTTGGGTCACCCGGCCCAGGGCTCAACAAAATGCCATCTGGCTTGTGGCTCAGAATTTCTTCGACCGTCGCATCGCAAGGGACAACGATCGGTCGGCAACCAGCGCTCCAAAATCGACGCAGGATATTAAATTTCAGTCCACAGTCGAGCACCACCAAACGCGGTCGATCCTCTGGGTCCTCTTCATCGATCGGTGCCTTGCCTGATCGACCCCATTTATAAGACTCTTTGGTCGAGACGTGATACACGAAATCGGTATCGTCATACCGGCTCGAACCCGCCAGAGCCGCTTTTCCGGCTTCCGGATCGTCGCAGATCACACCCATGGTTACGCCCGCGCTGCGGATGTATTTGGTGATCATTCGGGTATCGAGACCCTGAATTCCCGTGATCCCGCGTTCCTCAAGGAGTTGATGGAGGGTTTTGGCGGATCGCCAGTTGCTGGGCTCGTCGCAGGCTTCTTTGACAATGAATCCTGAAACCTGGATTCGACCGGACTCAAAATCGTCGTCATTGATGCCGTAGTTGCCAACCAAAGGATAGGTGAGCATGACGATTTGACCAGCATAGCTTGGGTCGGTGAGGATTTCTTGGTAGCCCGTCATCCCCGTGTTGAAGACGACTTCTCCAACCGTATGGGCAGAGGCTCCTAGGGCCGATCCCTCGAAAACTGAACCGTCGCTAAGGAGTAAATACCGCTTCAAACTAAAAACATAGAATACCCGCTCAAGGAGCCTGAACGGACGCTGGTTTTACAGAAAAATCGCCTTTCGTACTTGCAGTGATCGCCACGCGATGTCCATCGAGATTCACACCATCGACGGTGATCGATCCTATCACTTCCGGCACGCAGGGTTTCGCACTGATCCACCAGCCCGACCGAAGCCGTTGGGTCCACGTTGCCCCCGAAAGGGGCACTCGGTCGATTCGTAAGCCCAGAAATCCATATAGGACGGTGTCGATGGCTCCGGCTGCTCCCGTGTAAAAGTAGGGTCGAACGGCGTTGCGACGCTCAGAAAAAAGAGGTTGTGTACCAACGACGAAGGGCTTCCAACTGTCGATCCAGGCATGGTAAGCCTTATCGGACTCACCCAACCGAGCCCAAACGGTGGCCACCACAGCTTGCCCCATCGCTGGGCCATTGGGACTGATCTTGTCACCAAATCGATCCATCATCGCTCGCGAATTAGCTTCTGCTTCTGGGAACTGAAGAGGATAAATGGCGAGCAAACCCGCTGCTTGCTGATAATCGCTCAAGGGATCGTTCTCGTAGTTCAGGAGGGACTTAGAATCTCTCGGAATGTAATAATCCGTCGTGGTATTCCACTGACGCTTTCCAATAAGCCATTGAGCCAACGCGTTGGTATAGAGGTCATTGTTGCCCTCGAATTTCTCGTTGGGTGACATGATGTTTTGCAGTTCGAGTCCTCGGCCCGTTTTGGTGGATCGCTCTCGATAGTACGTCGAAACAGCTCGGGCGATTCTGTCCACAGTTTGAGCATCCGCAAGTCCCATCGCTTCGGCTTGAGTCAATCCCCAAACGACATCGCCGGAAATGTGCTCCTGGTTCTTCGTTTTCTGAAGGCAAACTTCTTTGCCGCTGACTGAGCTCTCCCAGGGGAACTTCATCCCGTCAATCGCAAATTTCTTTTTGTTTGTCTTCGCCCAGTCTAAGTAGTTCAGATGTGCTTGTTTCGATCGATCTATGCGGTATTGGGCTGCGGCACGGGCCGAGTCAGGCGCCAAAAAGATCATGGCGGGCATCATCCACACATCCATGTCCCAAAAGGTATGGCCGAAGTAAAAATCATTGCTGACGCCAAACGGCGGAAAACCGTTCGTGGCAATGAAATCTTTTAATCTTTGAGATTCGGAGCCGAAATGCTCGAAAATCCCCTCAAATACCTCGTGGCCCTCAAACGGCCTTCCAAATGAGATGGTTGGAGGTCTCTTGAACACAAGCAACCCGGAATCATAATTGCCGTCGCGTTCAAAAACGAACTTCTCTTCCCCATCCGGCTGGACGGATTTCAGCTTCCAATGGTGGGTTTTCCCGTCTCGGCCTTTGGTAAAGATCACCCCATGGGCCGAGTCAAAGCTGAGATAGGTTTCGTCGCTTGGCCCCTTCGGTTCAATCGGCGGAGAGGGCGGCATTTTGGGTGCTTTGGAACATCCAAATAAACCTATTACAAGGACAAATCCGAGGAATCCGTTCTTCATCGACCGATATCGACGCCCCGGGCAACGGCAGCGACCATCGGATTCGGGTCCTTCGTCAACTCGATGATCCGGGCCCGATAGGCTTCGGGCACTCGACCACTCAAAGTCGTCATTGCCTTTATCCGAACTCCTTTCAAGGTCGAATTCAATCCCGCTCCGGCCAATCGAAGCGACTCGTCGGTACCAATCGCCCCCATCAGATCGATTCCCAAAAGTTGGGATCGTTCATCCGACTTCGCCAAAAATTGCTTGCCTAGGTCAAAGCCACGGGGATACTTTGCCAAAAACTGAACTGCCTGTTCGCGAATCACAATATCTCTACTCAACAGCAGGGATTCCATTGTTGTCACCAACTTTTGATCCCCAAGCTTGGCAATCGCAATAACTGCCTCCTGAGCCGTGAGCGCATCTCCAGCAAGTACGAGTCCAGAAATGGCGTCGATCGACTCAACCGCACCAATGGTCGCGGCGTACCGAGCCGCCATTCTTCGCGTCGTATCGTTTTGCAGAGCGCTATTGATCAAACTCTTGAGGTCGGGACATTTTGCTTGATCAGCAACGTCGAATAGCGCGTTCTCGGTTAATTCGGGAGCCGTGGTTGCTTTGTCGGCAATGACCTTTCGAGCATCCGGCACGAGCGACAAGATGTTCGCCGCTACCCGTCGAGAAGCAGCGTTGGATTGGGAGGCAAACTTGCTGCAGAACTCTACGAAAGCGGGTAAGCCAATTCCGTTGAGTCGCCGCGAGGCTGTGACAGCATCCTTTCCGCCTGCCTGAACCTTCTCCCACAGGTCGCCGATTTCGTCGGGCGTTGATTGAATCGAACCCGGCTTAGGAATCGAGGGAGCGTCTCCACCCGCACCGGCGTCCCCGTTGTAAGCCACGCTGTAGTCGCCATAAGCGGCAGCGCCCGGGCTTGGCCCCACGCCGATGCGGTTATCGCCGCCAAAGTCCGCGAAGATTCCAATTCCAAATCGGCCGTTGATCTGTACGCCGACGCCAACGGGTCCCGTAAACGTATCTGACCCGTCCGCATCGATGTACATGGCAACGGACCCTTCTTGTGCCGTCGCAGGCTGACTATCATGCGCAGCAACCACATCGTTTCCGGCTCGATCAAGAAGCACCGCCACACTTCTATTCACGGCGTAAGCGTGGCATTGTCCTTCCCGAACCATATAGACATCGTCGCCGGCCAGGTCGAACATCAATGACGAACCTTCGAGTTCCGCATATGATTGACCTTGTCTCTGAACAAAGTAGGCATCTTGCCCATTGAGGTCATATAGGCTCGCTACTCCAAATCCCAGCGCGCATGCCTGAGATTGAGAACCCGACTCATACAGGTCGTCGCCTGCATTATCGGTCAGGAGTCCAACACCACCGGGAAGGATTCCGCTAAATCCTTGGGCGCGACCAATAAACCCCTGTTGTGAAATCCCGTCTGGAACCAAACCGCCCGCGCGATAACGATCGTTGCCCGCCGGATTGTAAAGCCATCCGATCCCACCCAGCATTCCCGCGCCTTGTCCGAGGTAGCCAATTTTCTGCGAGTCGGTTCCTTTACTTCCAATCATCAGACCGATTCCGGCGCAGCCGAATCCCTGTCCTAAGCATCGCGATTCCATGCGAAACGCCTGCTCGACTTTGACGATGCCGACTCCCGCCAATCCCGCTCCGAAAGCAATATTTTTTCCATTAAGGTCAGGTCTCGCCCCTTCGAAAATCGCTTCGCCCACACCGAGAATGCCGACTCCCGCCGACGCGTCGGGAAAGTCAGACTTGATATCGTTGCCCAAATCAATCAGCACGCTTGCGTAGCCAATCCCGGCTCCATAACGGCCGACGTAGCGATTGCGTCCGCCCAAATCAATGCAAAGATTTGTATTCTTCGAATCGTGAAGGTCGTCGTTGACCCCCGATATTTCAACATTCACGCCATTTTCCGAAAAAGACGCCCGGCTCTTCCAACCGGCTGCAGCAGCAAGACGGATACGCGGTAGAACGTCTTGCACCTCTCGATCGAGTTCATAACCCGCCATTCGAATCGCTGGCAGGTTTACTTTTGACAAAAGGGCATAAAGCTGTTCTTGGGGAACCCTCGGTTTTGAAACAAACTCAAATTGGATGTCTGTTCCCATCGCCGCCCACTGAGGAAGCGACTCAATCAACAATCTTTTTTCTTCCGGCGTCAGTTTTGAGAGTGCGTCCTTGATCTGAGCATTGGCCACCGAAATCGCTTCGATAAGATCGGAAACCGGCTCCCGGAGTTCGGGTGGCATCAGCGCCTCATTTTTGAGCGGTGCGCCAAGAGCTACCCGATTTGTCGGTTGAAGCGAATCCTTATAAACATCTCCCAGGATCGCCTTGAGCATCGTTTGGGGATTATCGTCAGCCTTGGCATGCAGGGCCATGATCGCCTCAGCTCCCGAAATCGGCGATCCCAGGACCTTGCCGCAGAGCTCGATCGCAAAAGGCGGATTGCCACTCTGACGGGCAAATTGCAGGTCTTCGGCTGTGTAATTCCCTACCGACAGACTATCGCTGATAAGTTGAGTTTCCTTTGGTGAAAACTGGGCGACGGCGTGACAAGCGAGGAAGACCAGAAAACAACCAAAGAATCGCATCGTTCCTAGCATTTTAACCAGTACCGACAGAAGGTGTATCCTTTTGTTCAAAGGATTCGTGGTTTCAGGGGGTTCTCATCGCACGTAGTGCCGAATATTCACGGTTAAGATATCACCTCGCGGCAGTGGTCGGCGTCGTTGGGATATTGCTCCTCGTGCGAGTATTGATTCTTCCTCGAAGTTCGCACCCACCAAGCGACCCTCGATCGGGCGCACTCCAGCCTGCACCGTTCATCAAGATGGATTATCGTCCTGTCGTGCCCGTTACGACTCGATGGACGCCGAACCTCACTCGCTCGAAGCTTTCGAATTATTCACTTACCGACATGAACGATCGTGGCGATCAACTGTTTTTAGCGTCGCCTCCAGAAGCCGATTATCGAGACTATGTGTTCGTTTCGAATGGAAAAACCCAAAAACTCGACCGGGTGAAGCCTGAAGTACGGTATGTCCTGACTGACAGCGGAAAACTGGTCAAACGAATTATTCCGTCACTCGTTCCACCGTCACGCTTACCGCGCATGCAGATCGGTCCCATCGGTCAAGCCTACAATGAAATCCGTTTCATCCGCTATGTGAACGATGATGGGTCAGTGCTCAATATCAAATTCGAAATGGTTAAAAAGCAGCCGGTGTATAGCCTTCGACGCGACTATTTCGGCGCCGATTCGAAAATCCTTTACACCACCAACCAAAGCCTGACCATCCTCGAACGAGATGGCGAGCGTGTTTGGCTGCGCCAAACTCCCGGCATTGATGTCGTTGATCAAGACAAGCTCTTTTTGTTTGATCAAGGCAAGATGAATCCGGTTAATTTTCCCGAAGGTTATAAGGCCATCGCCCGGGTTGCCGCGACCGGGGACCACCTGGCAGCAACTTTTGGCCGATTTCAAGGGAGCCAACCCCTGCGATCATATCGTCGTAATGGCACCGAATGGAAGGAACTTCCGATTCCCAGCGGTTTCGAATTTTCGTTCGTGCAAAAGGTCATGGATGACGGCATCATCCTCGGCTTTGTCACCGATCAGTCGCTGCACCGTTTTCAGCAGGTTGTTTGGAAGGAAGACTCGGTTGCCGTCCTCGAAGATCTTCCCGCTTGGCCAAGAAATGGTCAATTTTCGTTCATCGTTCGGGCGACACGAGGCGGAAATATTTACGTTCGCAATGTAAATGATCCCGTTTCTGGGTCCAGCGACTATTATTTGTTATCCTTAAAGTCTTAATGCAACGAAGTCGGGCTCTTCCAATACTGGTCGTCATCGTGATCGCCGCCCTCGTCGGGCTCAAGGCGCTGGTGGCAAATGCCAGTCAAGAGGCGCCCAGTCCATTGCCTCCAACCGTTAAGGAAAGCAATAGACCTGATCTTCCGATGGCCCAACTGAAGCCTACTCTTCCTCCATCAGGTAACTGGACACCAAAATTGAAGCGATTGCAGAGCGAATCTGGAAGGTTGATGGACATGAACGATCACGGCGACTTCCTCTATTGCGAAACCTCCAGCACCGATTACTACCAGGATTATCTGTTCGTCTCAAATGGCAAACCGCAAAAACTCGAACATAATGCCCATGACACCACTCTCTTACTGAAGGAAAATGGCGGGTTAATCAAGCGGCTACCGATTTACACTGCAAACGGCTCTGTCGGAGCTCGGGGTGGTTCATCAGGGGCGACGAGTATCTTTACCCAGGGTAATTTTATTCGCACCACGAGCGAAAATGGTTCTACCTTGAACATCAGCGCCGAAGGACCACCTCCCTACAAATTGACGGATAACGAGTATAGTGGCCCGTCTACGACGCTTTATGAGGCTCCCGGTCCGATCACGCTTCTTGAAAGAGACAAAGACCGGATTTGGCTACGTCAAACGCCCAAATTGGGAGCCGTCGATCAAGATAAGCTCATTCTCATCGAAAATGGGAAAGCAAAATCCCTAAACTTTCCTAGTGGTTATAGCTCCGTGAGCCGTGTTGCAGCGACGGGCAAGTACGTCGTCGCAACTTTTGGTCGCTATCTTGGGAAAGAACCTTTTCGTTCGTATCGATGGGATGGAAAAAATTGGAAAGAACTTCCCTTGCCCGAGGGCTACCAAAACAGCCACGTCCAAAAGGTTCTTTTTGATGGGGTCGTGATTGGCTTGATCACCGATCAGGCTTCAAAAGAATATCGACAAGTTGCGTGGAAGGGGGATTCCATCGCCTTTCTGGACAATTTGCCGGGCTGGCCCCAAAGCAATCATCCGTTGTTTATCGATCGGGCCACCCGAAACGGGACGCTCTGCCTTAAAGATGCTCATTCCTTTTCCACGCCATCGAACGAGATCTACTTGCTCTCCTTAAAATCCTAATGCAACGCCCTAAGACTTTTGTGATGATCGTCGGGGGTGTGGTTGTATGCCTCATTGGCCTTCGAATCTTTGTTGCCAGCCAGGAGACCTCGGGAGGTGCCACTAAGTATGTTCAACCGGACGATCGTCAAGATCTCGCCTTGATCAATCGGCCAGTTATCACTCCAAAGGGCACGTTCAGCGTGAAATTGAGCCGACTACCCTTGCCACAATCGGAGCTTGTCGGCATCAACGAACGGGGCGACACCCTCTTTCTCACGAGTCCAACCGAGCAAGAATATCAACTCGTCGAAGGCTCGAAAACAACTCAAATCAAAGCGCATAAGCCCGATATGCGCTGCTATTTGCTTCCCTCGGGGGCGACCATCCAATTTTCAGCGTTACCTTCCTACTCGGGAGCCTCTTCCCTGATCTATCCGTACGACGCCGATGCGGGTTCACCAAAACTCTTTTCCGACGGCTCAATGGCGGCGATCTATCGCGACACGCACTTTTCCAAGGGGAAAGACGGACAAATGTCAGTTTCCGTTGGTCGCCTTGGAGTCTCACCCGTCCGAACAACATCGACTTATACGATCGTACGTGAATTCCATGAGGCCCTCAAACTCGAGGACGCGGTCAAGCAGGGCAAGTCCCAGCTTTTTCGAGGCCCGGGGAGCCGAGAATATATCGATTATCGGAAGCTCATTTCGATCGTTTTTGAAACCAAATATCCGCCTGTCGTCATGGCAATCGATGACGATGATCATCTTTGGATCGTTGAAAAGGCGTGGAATCGGAACGGAGGCCACGACTATTTGAGAAAACTCACGCCTGATCACTCCGAACTCGTCGCCTTGCCCGACCTCTATTTTCAGGTCGAACGGGTCGCTTGTGGCAAGGGCGGCGTCGCCGCCACTTTTTCAAATCCGACGACACGACTTCCCGCCCGTTCTTACGTTCAGCGGGACGGCAAATGGATCGAGCTTCCCATCCCACAGGGTTACGACGTGTCGTTTGTTCAAAAAGTGTTTGCCGACGGTTCGATTTTAGGGTTTGTCATGACCGTTGGAAAGCAAAATCCGCGTGAGGTTCTTTGGCGCGGTTCATCGGTTGCCATGCTCACCGAAGATCCGATCTGGCCCAAGAATGGTCAAATTTCGGTGGTGACTCGAGCCAATGAACGGGGGCAATTCTGCGTTCGAAATATTCTCGATCAGGTTTCTGGTGAGAGTGAGTTTTATATGCTCCAAATCGACGACATCAATAAGGAATGAGGCTTCGACGTAGCATTTGCCGAAGCCCCCGATTTGCTAGACCAACAGGCCCATCGCTTCACGCACTTCAAGCATCGTCACCGATGCTACCGCTGAAGCCTTGGTTGCCCCTTCGCGAAGAATGTCGCGTACATCGTCGTCGCTCAGGTTCTCTCGCCGCTCCCGCATTGGGCGGAAGTATTCGTTTACGGCTTCGATACATTCTGCCTTGTTCTGCATACAACCGCGCAGCCCTTGGCGGTCTTCTTCCCAACAGGTTTCCCAGTTGGGCGAATAAACCTTAAGGTACTGGCAAACCGCACAGCCCTCCGGAATGCCTGGGTCGGTCTTGCGCATCTTGGTTGGCGTCGTATAGGCGCTTTTGATCTTAGACGCAGTGTCGTCGGCTGAGTCCGAAAGATAGATGCAGTTGTCGTATGACTTTGACATCTTGCGCATGTCGAGTCCTGGCAGCTTGGCCCGAGTCTCGTCTTCAGGAATCAAATATTTGTAAACCGGAAAAATCTCTTGATTGTAAAGGCGATTGAATCGCTGACCGATGTCGTTGCCGATCTCAAGGTGGGGCGCTTGGTCCCGCCCGACCGGAACGCCATAAGGTCGGTACAAGAGAATGTCGGCAGTCTGAAGCACCGGATAGCCAAGCAATCCGTAAGGCTCTCGCTCGGCGCCTTCAATTTCGTCCCGTTTTTCCTTATAGGTCGGCGTCCGTTCCAACCAGCCTAGCGGAGTCATCATGCTGAACAGCAGGTGCAGCTCGGCATGTTCGACGACGTGACTCTGCACGAACACCGCCGACTTGGCTGGGTCGATTCCCGCCGCAATGTAGTCCTTGGTGATTGCAATCGTGTTTTGGCCGATTTCGCTTGAGTCGTCCGACATGGTCGTGAGCGCGTGCCAATCGGCAACCATGCAGAACATCTCGTAGCCCTGGTTTTGGAGGTCCACCCAGTTTCGCAGGGCGCCCTCGTAGTTTCCGATGTGGAGGCCCCGTTTATTGGTCGGCCTCATGCCGCTTAAGATTCGCTTGTTGTCGCTCACTCTACTTATATACCCAGCATAAGTCGTACCGCAGTGCCAACCGTGGCATTAAGATACATACCGATGATGTCTAACCGAGGGTCTCGAATCAAAACGAGCACCAAAAAGATGAGCGTTCCCGGCCCATGACAGAAGCGGTACCACGCGTTGCGCTGGATCGGCGGCAACATCGCCCCCACCAGCCAGTGACCATCGAGCGGACCAATCGGAATGAGGTTAAAGAAGAACAAGCTCAGATTCACCCACAGCGAACCAAACACGTAGATGTAAAGGAAATTATTGAGGCTCGAAAAGGCGATGCCTCCTTCAGAAAGCCCCGCCGTTGACACGTCAAGATGAAAAATCTGAAGTTTGATTAGGATCGCACAAACAAGAGCAATTCCTAAATTGGATACTGGGCCCATGATGACGGAAACAAAATGATCCCAGCGAGGATTTTTCATTTTGCTGACATTTACCATGACGGGTTTGCCCCAGCCGATACCGAATCCGACAATGCTTGAGAGCACCATCATGATCGTGCCCATCGGATCGAGGTGAGCGAGAGGATTTAAGGTCACTCGCCCCTGAGCCCGTGGAGTCATGTCTCCCGCCAAATCCGCGAATTTTGCGTGACAAAACTCGTGGAGTGTGATCGCCGGAATAAAGATCAGCAGGTTTAGAATGACGTTGCGAATGTCGAAATTCTCAAACATTAAAGCCCCTCCGGCATCGTTTCTTTGTTAAACATTTCTTCCCACGTATCTCGTCGAACAACGAGTTCAGCCCCTCCATTCTGACGAATGAGGACCGTCGCAGGGCGCGGATATCGATTGTAATTGTTCGCCATCGTCGAGTTGTATGCGCCCGTGGTAAGGACCTGCAGAAGGTCTCCGGCCTCGACGTCGCTTGCCACTTCTACGTCCACGAACAGGTTGTCCGTTTCACAATGCTTGCCACAAACCGTTACGGTTCGCCGCTCTGCGTACTCGTCATCCCGAACCAGGCGTACATCGTATTTTGCTTCGTACATCGCCGGACGAGGATTATCGCTGAGGCCACCGTCGACGGCCACGTACGTTCTTTCTCGATCCTCGCCGATAGGAACCGCCTTGACGACACCAACCGTGTAGAGCGTGACGCCAGCCTCGGCAACGATGCTTCGCCCGGGTTCCATTCCGATAACCGGTTCGAGGTCAGCCGCTTCAAGGATCGACTTCATGCCTTCGATCACGCGTCGACAATATTCCTCAATATCGAGGGGAGCATCGCAATCGAGGTACTTCGCTCCAAGTCCACCGCCGACAATAATATGTTCGGAAACCAAACCATGCTTACGATTTATATCTACCGCGAATTCGGCAAGGAACTCGCCGCCTGACCGCTGGGCCTCGTCATCCATCAGTTGAGAACCGACGTGACAATGGACGCCATCGACTGGGATTCCCAGTTCAGCGCAGCGTAACCAGGCTCGCTCGGCCGAACCATCGACGATATTGAATCCAAATTTCGTGTCGGATTGCCCGGTCGAGATTCGGGCATGGGTTTTGGGATCGACACCCGGTGCCAGCCGAAGGATATATCGGGTGGAATAACTCTTGCCTTTCGTCAACTCAGCGATGGTTTCAATCTCGCCAAAATGATCGATCACGATGTGGCTGATCCCAGCTTCAAGAGCAAACAAAATTTCTTCGCGCTTTTTATTGTTCCCATGGAGGTGGCATTGGCTCGCCGAGATTCCCGCGAGTTGAGCGGCTCGAAGTTCCCCTTCGCTGGCAACGTCGATCGTCGCTCCTTCGCTGGCGACAATTTTTAAGACCACCAAGGTCGAGTTGGCTTTGCTGGCAAAACTGACTTCCGTTTTGGAATACAGACTCGCCAACGCCTCTCGATAGGCTTTGACGCGAGCCCGAATACCAGCTTCATCCAACACGTAAAGCGGAGTTCCAAACCGATTGGCCAATTCTCGGGCAAGGGTCGGAGAGAGTCGGAAACGAGAATCGGCTGGGTTCAATGCAACCAAAGATTACCTTTTGGCTTAGAATAACAATGTCAAGTGGACAATCAGCAGCCCTCTCGCGAAGAATTGATCTGGCAGATTGCCGACGTTCTTGGGAAAGCACAGCCAAAACCTCCGCGCGGAAAGCAAATTTTCAGTGCGCTGGTTTCGGTCGTCATTCGATCGGCTTGCGTATCCTACGCAACCTACTTGGGAATTCTATTTCTCCAAAAATATTCGAGGGACTTTTTTGACAAACCGACAAGAGCGACCTCGAATCTCGAATCGGGAATGGTCATCCTTTTCCTCTTGTATATAGGCTACAGAATTTTCCGGCAGGTCTATCGTGACCGACTGATTCCCGTCATGGACATGTTAAAGCGCCTCGTCGGACGTCTCGCAAGGATCGTACTCACCTTCCTTTTTTGGTCCTGGATATTTAGCCTATACGGATACGGAGGCGCCGACTCGTTCTGGTTGCTCATCGGATTTATGTTTATCGTGAGTTCGGGCTATGACTTCCCGCTTGCTCCGCGACCACGCAGCCAGTCATTGCAGGGCTAAACCCTAACGACTCAAAGCCATAAGGCTTTCCACTGGAATCATGTTCCAGTTCGGGGTCGAAGGAGTCGATGGCGGCTTCGGAAACGCAGTCGATTCAGTTGGACTCCAATCAGCGTCACGAATCAGATCAATCTTGAGCCAACGCTCACCATACTTTCCGCTGGTTGAATCATAGGCATAGACCTCCACCCAAGTCGAGCCAACTTGCTCGACACGAGCCGTGAAATACTCGCAGCCAGAATAGCGAAACCGAATCGGGCGTTTCGTCTCAAGAGCTTCTTGCAGCAGGGTCTGAATGTCCAAGGCCGTCGTCATGGTGATCTCCTCTACAAGAAGATTTGGCCAATTTCGACGTTCCAAAAGGTGGACACTTGTCTTACATAAAAATTCGGCGACTATTGATCCTGGGATTCCGCATGAAACCGAAGGAGGTATCCATCGGCCTCGCATCGACGATTGCGCCAAATCACCTTCGAAATATCTCGCGTCCGAATGAATACGGTGCTCTTTGGGCGCATGAAATCATCGTAATAGGTCGCCTTGGTCCAATCATCGTCGATGGCCCCAACGGTCACATCCAATGAATCCGTGTTGGGATAAGAGATTCTGACAACCTCCCCCAAAATCGAGGCTTCTTCGAGAGCCGCTCGAATGGCGGTTGATTCGGCAAACGGCTCAGTGTCCTCTGGAAAGGTTGGCGTAAACCCATTGAGAGCCTTTAGGCGCGAAGCATAGACAGGATTGACGTCCAAGTAAAGAATTGATTCAAGGTCATATTCCTCAACCTCGTCTTCGGTTCCATACGGGTCAACTTCTTGCACCGTAAAAGTGGATTCGCTAATGGCCAGCACGCGCCCCCACAATTCACCATCGCCGTCTTCCCACGGGCAAAAGCCGACGTAGGACTCGGTATTCATTGACTCTTCAAGCTGCGCACGAAGTCGATCCACGACGGAAATTATCCCACAGATGCCACAATATTCCTGCATGAAGCGTGTTGTTGTCCTTGGTTCGACCGGAAGTATCGGCACTCAAACCCTGGATATCCTCCAACAGTTTCCATCTGATTTTAAGGTGGTTGGCCTTGCGGCAGCTCGCAACGAAACGCTTCTCAACGAACAAGCCGCACGGTTTGGCGTCGCAAAAAAGGTCCTATTCGAACGAGATGGCATGAACGCCCTCGTCGATCTCGCCACCCTTCCCGAAGCCGACATCGTCGTCGTTTCGGTCGCGGGAGTGATTGGCCTCTTACCGACATTTGAAGCGATCAAAGCCAAAAAACATATCGCCCTGGCGAGCAAAGAAGTCCTCGTCGCGGCTGGCGAAGTCGTCATGCCACTGCTTAAAGAGCATGGCGTCGCCATGACGCCCATCGATAGCGAGCACAGCGCCGTTTTTCAGTGTGTGCAGGGCTACCGCCCCGACCAGATCAAGGAAATCATTCTTACCGCCAGCGGCGGACCTTTTCGGGGTCAAACCCGCGAAGACCTCAAAGAAATTACGGTCGAGCAAGCGCTCAATCATCCCACTTGGAATATGGGCGGCAAAATCACCATCGACTCGGCAACTTTGATGAATAAGGGACTCGAAATGATTGAAGCCAAGTGGCTCTTTGGAGTCGAAATCGACCAAGTTAGGGTCGTCGTTCACCCGCAAAGCGTCGTTCACTCGATGGTCAAGTTCACCGACGGCTCTGTCCTAGGGCAACTTGGCTGGCCAAATATGCGACTTCCGATTATCTATGCCCTCACTTACCCTGAGCGTCCGGCGAATGACCTCAAGAACTGGGATCCTACGGACACGCCGAATTTAACCTTCGATAAGCCAGACGAGCAAACCTTCCCTTCGCTCGGCCTCGCCCGCGAAGCTTGCCGCATCGGTGGCACGATGCCCGCGGTCATGAATGCCGCCAACGAAGAAACCGTTGCCGCATTTTTGAAGGGCAAGTGCAGCTTTTTGGGTATCCCATTCGTAGTTGAAAAGACAATGTCGGAACATTCGACTACCTCTCCGACGTTAGAATCGATATTGGACGCCGACCGTGAGGCCCGTGTGCGCGTTCGAGAACTGCTGGACCGAACTGAATGCTGATCAATCTTCTGACCATTGTCGTCTTTCTGCTGATGTTCAGCGTGCTCGTGTCCGTTCATGAATGGGGGCACTACCTTTTTGCACGCCTTTTCAAGATGAAGGTGTCGGAATTCTCCATTGGCATGTTCCAGCCGATCATCAAGACCATCAGCCGCAAACGCTACAAACTCGAAGACGGAGAGGAAGCCGAGGTTGCTTTCAACATTCGGGCTTGGCCAATCGGCGGCTTCGTAAAAATTGAAGGAATGGAGCCTAAAGATGACGGCAGCGAAGTCAGCGTCAACGGTGGCTTTTACAGCAAACCAGCCTGGCAGCGCATTCTCGTGCTCCTTGCCGGTCCGGTTTTCAGCATCGCCTTTGGTTGGCTTGTCCTAGTTGTTTTGTTTGCCGCAATTGGTACCCGGGTGCCCAGCAACCAAGTCGCCACTATTTCGAAAGGGCTACCGGCCGAGGTCGCAGGCGTTCTTCCCGGCGACCGAGTGGTCAAATACAATGGAACCGCAGTCAGTCAGTCTACGGATATGATTCTTGCGATTCGGACAAGCCAAGGACAGCCGATCACGATTACTCTCGACCGAGAAGGAAAGACATTCGACAAAACGATCACTCCCGTCCTTTCGAAAGATGAAATCAACGAAGTCGATAAGAACGGCGAACTTACGGAAAAGAAAAGTCATCAATTCGTGCTTGGCTTAACCTTTGGTTCAGAATACAAGCCAGTTCCCTTTGGTAAAGCCCTCGCCGTCGCGACGTCAGCCCCGGTGGATGCCGTCACCTCGATGATTCAGGGATTCCAACGGCCCAAGCAGCTCATCGAAGAAAGCACCGGCGTCATTGGCATGGTCGCAACGACCAAGATGGCGCTCGAAAGTGGCACCGCGAATGTTTTCATGCTTACCGGCCTGATCAGCATCTCACTGGGACTCTTCAATCTCGTGCCCATCAGCATGCTCGATGGCGGTCAGATATTCCTAACCCTTATCGAAATTTTACGTGGCGGCAAGCGAGTGAGCCCTAAGACACAGGTGCAATTTATCGTGGCGGGGATGGCGGTTCTGCTCCTATTTTTCGTCGTCGTCATGTATAAGGACCTTTTCAGGTTCGTGATTCCTGGCGACCAGAACGTGATTCAGAAGCCAGTCAACAAGTAAACTCTTAGGCTTAAGCCTATGAGTAACGAAGAGTCAATTTGGGATATTCGTCTGGAAAAGCTCCAGCGACTGCGTGATTTGGGGTTCGATCCTTATAAAGTCGAGCGCTGGCACACTCCTAAATCGGCTGAAAAACTTCTCGAAGAGTTCGTCGAAGAAGCTGAAGTTTCGTTCGCGGGTCGCATCGTTTCCTATCGAGACATGGGCAAGGCGGGCTTTGCGCATATCAGCGATGGCGACAGCAAGATTCAAGCTTATTTCCGCAAGGATGAGCTTGGAGACGACGCGTACGAGGCTTACAAACTCCTCGACCTCGGCGATCATGTCGGCGTTGAAGGCAAGCTGTTCGTAACCAAGACTGGCGAAAAGTCGATCCACGTTTCGAAATTTCACCCTCTCAGCAAGGCGATGCACGCTTTGCCCCTTGGCAAGGAAAAGGACGGCCACGTCTTTTCGGGCCTTCAAGACATTGAAATTCGAAATCGGCACCGCCACCTCGACCTCATGGCCAACAAGGAAGGTCGCACCAAGCTCCTCAATCGGGCGCGAATCATTTCAGCGGTTCGCTCGTACTTTAACGACTGCGGATATCTCGAAGTCGAGACTCCGCTTTTGCAACAAGAAGCCGGTGGGGCGGCCGCGCGCCCGTTCATTACCCACTACAACGAGTACGATGTGGACGTCAAGCTTCGCATCTCGCTGGAGTTGTATCTGAAGCGGATCATTTGCGGCGACGTGCCAAAGGTATACGAAATCGGCCGCGTTTTCCGCAACGAGGGTGTGAGCTATAAGCACAATCCTGAGTTCACGCTGCTTGAGTTTTACGAGGCGTACGCGAACCTCGAAGACATGATGGCTCATGTCGAAAACTGCTTCAAATATGTGGCTTTCGCCGTTTTTGGAAGTACCTCGATCGACATTCCCCACGAGGATGGCTACGTCACCATCGACTTCGGCAAGCCATGGGCGCGGGTCGATATGTTGGACGAGATCGCTAAGCATGCGGGCGTTTATCGTGAACAACTGCTGGAACTTTCGACCGCGGTCGAAGCCCTCGGACCAGGAGCAAGAACCAACCCAGTGACTGGCAAGCGCGTTGTTCCCGGTGAGGAGCGAAACCTTGGCGGTCTGCTCGAAAAGCTTCTGGAAGTCTATGTCGAGCCAACGCTGATCCAGCCGACGTTTGTCATTGGCTACCCACTTGAGATTTCTCCTCTCGCGAAAAAGGATCCGAACGATGCGCGGTTCACCCGCCGCTTCGAAGGCTATATTCTTTGCTCAGAGGTCTGCAACTCGTTCAGTGAGATCAACGACCCAATCGACCAACGCGAGCGATTCGAGTTCCAGGTCGGCGAAGCCGCGGCAGGGGACGAAGAAGCGCACCCGATGGATGAGGAGTTTCTGTATGCGCTAGAGTGCGGTATGCCTCCAACCGGCGGCTGCGGCATCGGTCTCGACCGGATGGCGATGATGCTGACGGGTTCGAATACGCTACGCGAAATCCTGCTCTTCCCGTACATGCGCCCAGGTTCAGGGCAGGTGGTCGAAGAGGAAGAAGCAAAAGAAGAGTAAGAAGTCTTACCTTCCCAAAGGCAGCACATCCACCCCGCCTAGTCGCCGCAAGTCTTTCCTTAGCCAGAATGATTCGCGACTAGGCGGGTGGATGTCGCCCACCATACAATTGGCCCCAGACCAGCGAACATTTGCCAAACGAAAGAGTGTGCTGTCAAAGAAACTGCTTCCTCCGACCTGATCTCTAAGCCCTGGTTTGGTACCCTTTTATCCAAACTTCTATGTCAACGGAGACAACTGTCACGCTCACCGACGAATCTGACTACGGCGGATACCTCTGCCTCGAACCGATTCTTTCAGCCCAAAAACCCAAATCGAAGCAGCACGACGAAATGCTGTTCATCATCCAACATCAAACATCCGAACTCTGGATGAAGCTCGTCGTCCATGAGCTTAGAATGGCCGTCGCCTGCATCCAGCGCGACGAACTCGAGCCTTCCTTCAAAGTGCTTTCCCGAGTCAAGCAGATCATGCGGATGATGTTCGAGCAATGGGCCGTTCTCGAAACGATGACGCCCAGCGACTATGCCCTCTTTCGAAAAGGACTCGGGCGCGCGAGCGGATTCCAATCCTATCAATATCGAACGATCGAGTACATCCTCGGCAACAAGGACAAACAAGTCCTTGAGCAACTCAAACAGCGCCCTGAGATTTACGATCAGCTTCAACGCGATCTTCGACAGCCGAGCATCTACGAAGAATTCTTGAAGTTTCTGGATCGAAAAGGGATCGATATTCCGGCGGAGTGCATCCAGCGTGATTTCTCGGTTCAACGCGAAGAATGCCCGGCACTGATCGGTGTGTTCAAGAAGATTTATGACAATCCTCGCATCCATTGGTCCGCCTACGAAATGTGCGAGAAGCTGATCGACATTGATCAAATGTTTCAGCTCTGGCGATTCCGGCACATGCAGACTGTGGAGCGGATCATCGGGTTCAAAAAAGGCACCGGCGGCTCACCCGGCGCCTCGTATTTACGCGAACGAACGCGAGTCCACCTATTCCCTGAGCTCTGGTCGGTTCGGACTGAGGTTGAAGACAAAGAATTGGAATAGGAGTGTGGCGTGCAACTCACAAAAAAATTCATTGACCAACAGATTCGGCCAAAATTTTCGCGAGTACTCAAAGCTCACGAGGGGACCGAGTATCTCGCCAACCACTCACTTGGTCGGCCATTAGACGCCACGTTTGACAATATCGCCCGAGGGGCCGCACTATGGGCCGAGAAACTCGACGAAGCCTGGTCTGACGAGCATTGGATGGGTGAAGCCGCCAAATATCGTTCCCTTCTCGCCCACCTTCTTGATCTTGACGACCCCAAGGCGGTCGTTCCCAAAACCTCCGCTGGGCAAGGATTAAGAGCTGTCCTCAACTCGTTTCCACCGGACAGAAAAATCAACGTTGTCACGACTCAGGGCGAGTTCGATAGCATCGACTTTATCTTGAAAACCTATCGTCAGATGGGGCGAGCTGAAGTCAAATGGGCCGAACCAACCATGAATAAAAGCGCAGTTCCCATCTTTGACGCCAAAGACATCTGCAACCTAATTGATGCTTCAACGGACCTCGTCGTCGTTTCGGCCGTCTTCTTTGGCACCGGCCAAATCCTTCAGGATCTCGATCTCATCATCGAGAAGGCCCATCGCCATGGCGCATTGGTGGTCCTTGATGTCTATCATGCGCTTGGCGTCTTCTCTTTCTCGATGACCGCTTTCGATGCTGACTTCTGCATCGGTGGATGCTATAAATACCTCCGGGGTGGTCCCGGAGCTTGCTTTCTCGCAATTCACCCTCGCATCCTCGCCGAAGGCCGTCGCACGCTCGACACGGGTTGGTTCGCCAAGAAAGACACCTTTCGATACATGCGGCCAGAAACAGCTGATCTTTGGCCGGGCGGCGATAGTTGGCTCGAAAGCACTCCACCCGTACTCATGGCCTACCAGGCAACTCCCGGTCTGGAGTTTACGCTCGAAATCGGTGTGGATCAAATCCGAACCTACATGCTGAACCTTCTTGCCGAGCTTCGTGAGACACTTCGTCGCAAGGACCTCCAAGTTGTCGAACCCCCAAACCCGGACCACTGGGGTGCTTTTGCTTTGGTCTTTAGTGACAGTCCCCAAGAACTATGTGATCAACTTCGGAACCGTGGCATCATCACCGATTCGCGCGGGGACTTTGTGCGCTTCGGTCCTGATTTGCTGAGCACCTCAGAAATTCTCTGACTCCACGACGCGGTGTTCACTGCGAGGAAATCAAGCGCCGGGTGGAGAGGTGCAAAGTGGTTCAAAATGTTGGATCAACGTAAGCATTGGTAAATGCATCTCTGCCCAATTGCTCATAGGTTCTCAAATTGTAAAGTCGTTTCTCGTCTGTAGACATTGCAATGAATCGCTTTCTATCGATGTGACTAAGATCAGACCATCGTCCGCAGACAACCAGGTACCCAATAGATTCGTATTCAAAACCTCCAAATGCTTGCCAAGAACTCCGAATTGAATCTTCCGACCTTGTCCTGAAGCTGCCTCCATGATCAACAGTGTAAAGCGGTGCCTTGCAGAGTTGATCGATTTTCTCTCGAACGAAGGCTTTTTCGTCTTTACGAATGTGATTCCTCCAATTCGTTATTTGCGAGTCAGCTGAGCGTAAATCAGCAGTAAGCTTCCCATCTCTCGTGAATAGCACAGAGTGAGGCTTCTCAAGCTCAATTAGAGTTATTCTTGCGCCACCTTGCGACACCACAAATGTGGCAAAATCTGCAAAATAATCACCTATTCGAGGTTTAGAAATCAATCCAAGGAAGCTGTCATCCGTCCCGTAATGAACAGCTCCAGAAATTAAGCTAGGGTGATTTTCAAAAAATACTTGAAACCTTTCTTCCGATGTTTTGTCAGCGACTAGTTCTGCAAATTTGCGTAAATCCTCATAAGTCGGTGCACTCCAAAGACTTACAGACTGCCGATCATCCCTCAAAAACATTGAAGATATAACAGCATTAATTTCTTGTTCGGTGGCCATGAAGCATTATGGTCACAGACATCTTAAGTCAGAACAGTTTCTATTTGTTCAAAGGCCGGGAAAATACTCAGTCCCAGCCGTCTCTAAGTCGAGCGACATACTCGTCCGCATGCTCATCTTTCCAAATATGCTTCCCTGACCCCTTCAGCGCAAGGAGTTGACCGTACTTATGATTTCGGTACCATCGCCTACGGACGGCAATCCTGAAATGGATATACCAATTTTGAACCTTATTTTTCATCGTCTTTCGTCTCACTTTATTTAACACTGGCAGTTCCCAGCCTCACTTCGTTCGAGGCAGATGTCGTTGACAGTGCCACGAAGAGCAATAAGATAGATCTCGCAGGACAAAACGCGAATAAATTCGCGCACTCCACATAGGTACCGCCCGCAAAAACAAAAAAAGCCTCTTCGAACTTCGAAGAGGCTTTTTGAAACTTTGGCTTGAATCTTATCGTGCGTAGAATTCGACGACTTGCTGCTCTTGGAAGAACTTCGGAAAGTCTTCTCGCTCCGGAAGAGCGATAACTTTACCCTTGAAGTTCTGAACGTCGGCTTCCATGTAGGCCGGAACCTGAGCGGCTTCGTAGTGATTGTTCTTCGCAATGTCGCGGCTCGACTTTCGATCGCGAACTTCGACCACATCGCCAACCTTCAGTTGGAACGATGCAATGTTGACAACCTTTCCGTTAACCACAATGTGGCAGTGGCTGACCATCTGTCGAGCCTGGAAAATCGTCTTTGCGTAGCCGAGACGCCAAACGGCGGTCGCCAGTCGCATTTCCAACAGTCGAAGGAAGTTAAGGCTGGTGTTGCCGCTCATTCGCTGCGCTTTCTTAAACGTGTTCGAAAATTGCTTTTCGAGCATGTTGTAGTAGCGCCGAATGACCTGCTTAGCCAAAAGCTGCTCGCCGTACTCCGAACGTCGGTTGTTGTCCTTCTGGTTCGGACCATGCTGACCAAGCTTATAGGCACGCTTGGAGGCAGGGCTTTTCGGCCGTCCCCAGATATCGTAGCCGACAGCTCGGCAAATGTCAGTTTTTCTTCCTCGATAAGTCGCCATGACAAAGTTTCACGCGGAAACCCGCGAACTATAGATATTACACGAATGCTTCTCGATTTTGCTACGGTCACAAAAAGTTATGGTAAAAGTAGCTTATGGTCGGTGCGCTTACGCTTGGTCTCGCTCTCGCCGCAAACTCGCCCTCGGTCGCCCGTTTGGTCAAGATTCCTCTCAAAGTGAATTTTGCCGAAGATGGTGAGGTGAAGCGGGAATTTAATGATATTAAACCCGGAATTCGATTTAACGAGGTCATTCCGTCGTGGAATATCGACAATGCTGTCAACGGCGCGATCCGAGTTGAACTTAGAATTCATACGCCAAGCGGAAAAAGCAAGTGGTATATCCTTGGCGATTGGTCGGGCGACAAACAGTGGTCGCCACGCCAAAGCACAAATGGCCAGAAGGATGAATTTGCCAACGTCCTTACCGATACGTTCCGCACAAGCCAACCTACTGACACGATTGATCTGAAGGTCACGCTCAAGACGCGAGAAGGCGCTTTGAAGCCGAATCTCAAGCTGCTGACACTGTGTTTTTCCGACACTTCGACCGTCAAAGAATATGACAATTGGCCAACGAGCAAGTATTGGGGCAGCCTTACCGACGTTCCCCAGCGAGCTCAGGGCAACTATCCAAACGGAAGCGTGTTGTGTTCGGCAACGAGTACTTCGATGTTGCTTTGGCACTATTCAAAGATCCTCAACCGGCCCGAAATCGACCACGATGTTCCCGAGGTTGAAGCCAGCGTTTGGGACCCGGTGTACGACGGCGCAGGAAACTGGCCCTTTAATACCGCTTATTTCGGGTCTTTCAACGGACTCGAAGCATGCGTCTCGCGATTCACGTCGATGGAAGACGTCGAAATGCTGACAAAAGCCGGGATTCCCGTCGCATGTTCGGTTAATCTGGCGATGCTTGAGGGCAAGCCCAAGACAAAAGATGGGGGCCACCTTGTGATCGTTGTCGGATTTCTAAAGGACGGAACCCCAATCTTCAACGATCCAGCCTTTAAAACCGGGGTAAGAAAGACATATAAACGCGATGACTTCGAGAGAGCTTGGTGCTTTTCGAAGCGAACGGTCTACTTAATGGTTCCCGAAGGCAAAAAAATGCCGCGAGATGTCCATAAAGTCTGGACTTTTCGTTAGGACTTACGGCACCCTTGAAACCGAATCTGCGTATCCACCATATTGGATTCTTAGGGAAAAGGGATGAGAAAGTATTCAGGCCTGTGTGCAGCCGGCATTATCGCACTTGCGATCGTCGGTTGCGGGAAGCGCGAAGAAGCGACCGTTGAGACACCATATAAAGTCACCAAAGGTGACGTGAACATCACCACGATTGAAAGTGGAACGGTGGAAGCCGTCATTACCGTCGAGGCCAAACCTCAGGTTACGGGACGAATTTCAAAACTTTACGTCGATGAAGGTTCCGTCGTACAAAAAGGCGACCTCCTCGCCGTGATTGATCCACAACCGACGCAGCTTCAACTCGACCAAAACCAAGCTCAGTTGATGGGAGCCCAGAGCCAAGTGGACCGGTCAACCATCGAAATCGCTCAGCGACGCAAGACCGCCGCCGCGGCCGTTTCGCAGGCCGAAGCCCGCGTCAAGCAGCTTGAACTCGAACTTGCCTCCTCTCCCGCGCTGCTTCAGGCCGAAATCACTCAAGCCCAAGCCAATCTCGACTCCGCAATCCAAGACCGTGACCGACTGGTTAAGAATTCTCAACCCACCCAGCTTGCCACCGCAAAGGCCAACATGGACGAAGCGGAGCAGAACTTGAGAAACGCGGAGATCGACTACAAGCGGCAGCAAGAGTTAGAGGAAAAAGGCTACGTTTCGACAAAGGTGGTCGAGACGGCAAAACTCACTCTCGATAATGCCCAAGCGAGATTCTCAAACGCAAAAACAACCTATGATCGGATTGACGCCGGATTCTCGGCCGACCGTGCTCGCGCGGATGAAGCAATCAAGAGCGCTAGAGCCGCCCTTACCAAAGCAAAGACGAATCTTTATACGTTGGCTTCAAAGCGCGAAGACCTAAAGAGTGCCCGCGCAGATCTTTCGAAAGCCAGAGCTGGACTTGCCGATCCTGCCCTTCTCGAAAAGACAAAACTACAAAGCGAAGCTAGCGTCATGCAACTCTCGTCGGCCCTAAAAGAGACTCAGCGGCAACTGCGAGAAACCCAGGTTCGTTCGCCAATCTCGGGCATCGTTACGAAACGATTGCTTCAAGTTGGTGAAAACGCGACGGGTCTTGGACAATTTAGCTCAGGTACGACCATCGTCCGAATCGAAGATCGAACTCAGATGCGCGTTAAGCTGGCAGTAAACGAGATCGACGTCGCCCGACTTTCGATCGGTATGCCCGCCGAAGTCAACGTCGATGCCTTACCGAACAAAACTCTCTCGGGCAAGATCAGCAAAATCGCACCAGCGAAACAGATCGTCGAGGGCCAAACCACACTCGTTGGCAGCGACTCGGTCGTCAAGTATGAAGTCGAAATATTGCTTGATGGGGTTGATCCTGGCCTCAAATCCGGCATGAGCGCAAAGTGTACGATGCGCGTTTCTGATCACAAAAACGTCCTCTTCCTCCCCGCCGAATATGCGGAGAAAAAAGGCAACGACTACTTCGCCTACTTGCCGCCGGCGAATCCCAAAGACCCCAAGTCGAAGCCAACGCAAGTCAAGCTCAAAGTTGGAATCATCAGCTCTAGCCGAATCGAAATTCTTGAGGGACTAAAGGAAGGCGACATGGTCGTCAAACCCGAATATAAGGGTCCATCGCGAAAAGGCTTTATGCAAATGGGTCCCGATGACGACTCTTCCGGCGAATCGAATAATGGTGGCGGAGAGAAGAAATGAGCCTCTTTCAGAGCGTACTGGTTGCGCTCGATATGCTCCGGCTACATAAGCTACGAGCGTTCCTCACTATGTTTGGCGTCATCATCGGCGTCATGGCCGTTACGATGACGGTCATGATCTCCAATGGTTTTCAGTCGTACATGACCAACCAGTTCAGCAAGATCGGCGCAAAGACGATCACGGTGATGTTTGATCCCGGCTTTCGCCGCCGCGGCGAAAGCATGGGAAAAATTGGACGCCTAACCTCGGATGATCTGACCTACCTTCGCAATCGATGTTCGAGTCTCGACATCATTTCTCCTTCCGTCACGGTTGCTGCCTCGAAAGTGTCCTATGGCGACAAGAGCCTCGATAGCCCGCGCGTCACAGGTGGGAGCGTGGATAGCTTTAAGCTGAACGGAACCGAACTCGAAAGCGGACGATTTTTCACAGAAGAAGAACTCAATTCGCGTCAGAACGTGGCCGTTATCGGCATTGATGTGCGGGATCAACTCTTTCCGAAGCAGACCGCCGAAGGCAAGCTCGTGACCCTCGCGGGAATCACTGTTGAAGTCATCGGAGTTGCCAAAAAGCAAACCATCTTTGGCCAAAGCAACGGAAAAGACATTTACATTCCTTACACCTCAGCCCAAAGCAAATGGGTGGGCGGCGACAAGCTCGACTACATCCAAGCAACCCCGAAAGATAACGTCAAACCTGAAACGGCCATGGACGATATCTGGAAGGCGTTGATGCTCAAGAGCGGCAACAAAAAGATCTATCGCGTCGATAGCGCTGAATCGATCCTCGGCGTCTTTAATGGCCTTATTGCCTCGGCTGGTTTATTGCTTTCGGCGATTGCCGCCCTTAGCTTGCTGGTTGGCGGTATTGGCATCATGAATATCATGCTCGTCTCGGTCACGGAGCGAACCCGGGAAATTGGTCTCCGGAAAGCTCTCGGGGCCAAACGCAACTTGATCCTTGTCCAGTTCATCGTCGAGTCGGCGACGCTCTCACTCGTCGGTGGTTTGATTGGTATGGGTATCGCCTACGGCATGGGATCGGCCGTGACGATCGCAACTCAAGTCATGAAATGGCCGAACGAACAGGGCCTGGCGACGCCCTTCCCTGTCTCGGCCGCGATTGGCGCGATGATGTTCTCCGCATTTATCGGCGTGATCTTCGGGTTCTACCCCGCGCTTTCCGCATCCCGTCTCGATCCGATCGTCGCACTCCGACGCGAGTAATTGACTTCAGAAGCTCCTTTTCAACGCAAAGGGAGCTTCGACGTCTATCTTGGAGTACCCTTCTTGAAATCGAGGGTAGTGGAACCTATTTCGTCCCATCTTCGTAATCCTTGCAATGATTTTCGGCTCTCTTATACTCGCTCTGCAAACACCTTCAACGGACGCAATCGATACCTTCGTTGAAGCCCAAATGAAAGCCCAACATATTCCTGGGCTCGTGCTCATGGTCGTCAAAGACGGCAAGACCATCAAGGAGCAGGCCTATGGCGTTTCGAATGTCGAAAAGAAAACGCCAACCAAACTCACCGACCGTTTCGACATTGGCTCAATCGGCAAGACGATGACGGCTGCGCTCATCATGCAACAAGTCGAGCAACTGAAAATCAAACTCGATCAGCCAGTGCGCGACATTCTGCCGGATTTTCCTGAAAAGTGGAAAGACATCACGGTTCGCCAACTCATCACGCATCAGTCTGGTCTGCCCGACTATGCTTTCGTCGAAGGAATCGGCCTCAACGATACCTATGACCAACAGAAGTGGAAGGATCTGATGTACAAACAAGAACTCGACTTCCCATCGGGGCGACTGTATCAATATTCCAACACTAATTTTGTGATCCTAGGCCTGATTCTCGAAAAGGTGACTGGCGAAAAGTACGCGGACCTTGTTCAGAAATATCTCTTTAAGCCGCTTGGCATGAACGATACTGGCTTCAAAGTCGCCGGACAAGGCATGCCGTCAGGAAGCGCGACGGGATATTTTTTCCAAGATGGAAACCTCATTGATGCTGGCCCGGGCGGCGTCTCTCCAACTCCTTCCGATGGCGGCGAATTCACAACCATTGCCGATCTTCGAAAGTGGTCAGAGGCGATGATCAATGGGCACGTGTTACGTCGGGCAACGATACGAGCGATGCAGACTCCAGCCCGAGTTGCGAGCGGACGAAAGACCGGTTACGGTTTTGGGTGGATGACGAACACCGTCGAAGGTTCCCCTCAAATCACGCACGGCGGAAACTCGGTTGGGTTCTCGGGGACTCTTTCGACCTTCCCCAAGCAACACCTTCAAATCTACATGCTTTGCAACCTGTATCCAGTGGGTGGAGATGCTTTTGCGCTCGGCCTTGCGAAGACACTGGAGCCAGAACTCGTTCGAAAACCTCAACCTTCGTCGACCGATCCAAAGCCCGAACGAACGGCAAAACTTCAGGAGGCGCTTGTGGCGCTGGCTAAAAAAGACATCAAGAACCCGCTGTTCCACGAAGACATGCGGCTTCGATGTGCGACGGCAAGAGGTCAAATGGTCCTGCCTGCCTACGCAAGCCTGGCGAACGTTGAAAAAATGGAATTTGTTTCGGAACGAGAAGAGTCACCCGACACCATTGTTCGTTATCGTGTGAACGACGGCAAAACTTCGTGGATCGTTGATTTTCAAGTCACGGCTGAGGGCACCGTCTATTCGATTGGGAAGTCGCCCGACACTGATAAGAAATGAACCGTTGGAACTACCTCGTCGTGCTGCGCCCGACTCGAATCGGCATGGTATCGGATGGCCCGACTGAGGAGGAACAACGTATCGTGGGTGAGCATTTCGAATATTGTCGTCGCCTTGTCGAAGCAGACAAGATGCTACTAGCCGGGCGAACCTTCGGCGAAGCGGAAAAGACCCTTGGAATCGCGATTATCTCAGCCGAAAGCAACGAAGAAGCTCAATCGATTGCGTCAAATGATCCGGCAGTGAAAGGTGGCGTCATGACCGCCGAACTTCAGCCCTATCGGGTTGCACTTTTGTGCGCCAATCCTCACAATACAAACTAAGATGATCACCGACGAAATCAAAGCTCTGGAAAAGGAAATTGAAGAGAGGAAAGAGCGGCTCGCCGAGCTGCGTCGCAACGCCCCTTCCGACGTCGTTGAGGACTACGAGTTAAAGCGCCCTGATGGCTCAGGCGTTCGCCTCTCCGATCTCTTTGGTGAATACGACGAAATGCTGTTGATTCACAACATGGGCACTGGATGCAGCTATTGCACGCTGTGGGCCGACGGATTTAATGCCTTTTGGCCCTATCTCAAGACCAAGTGCGCCTTTGTGCTCGTCTCACCCGATCCAGTTCACAAGATGGCTCAGTTCGGCTCAAGCCGCGAGTGGAATTTTCCCTATGTGAGCATTGAGGGTACATCCTTGACCAAGGATTTCGGATTCGACGCCGATTTCGGAACCTGGCCCGGTGTGACTGCTCTCAAGAAAGATGACGACGGAACGATCTCACGCCACGCCCAAGCTCACTTTGGCCCGGGCGACGACTATTGCGCACTGTGGGGATTGATCGACCTACTGCCCAGCGGCAAAGGCGATTGGGAACCGAACTATCATAAATAGCTTTTAGCTTCAGTTGACAAGTGAAATGTATTTGGAGGGGGAAGTTCAACCTTCCCCTCCTAATTATTTTGCCAATCTCGAGATCGTCACGCCATGTTCACCTGCCCAAATTCGGATAGCTTCCATCTCTTGCTTGGTAGCAACTCGGTTATGCTTTCCGCGAATCTGCACGATTTGGTTGGCTCCAGGATCGATTTCAATAGTAATCCGATTGACAATAGCAGCTCCGACGCCGCCCTCGTACCACCGCACCGATAGGATTCGGCTAAACCCAGCTTTGCACTTTTGCCAATACGAAAACACGCAGTGTTCCTGTTCGTAGGTCTCGTCGTGAAGTAAATGGTTGTTCGTCAATTCCTGCACTCGCACGTGGAGCCCATAACTCTCGCAAGTCCAAAGTGGGTAGGTCAGCGGCCAACATTCAAAGTTTACAACCCGTCCCCAAATGTTTCGTCGGTGCCACTCCATACTCGCTTTGAGGAGTGACTCCAAAGTCCTTCCCTTCAAAGAGAACTTTTCCTCTTTCTCCATGTGGGACACATAGTCCATGGTTGCTCGAAACTGCCGCAAACCAAGTTTTAGCTCACGGTTCGCAAAGATTCGGCAGAAGTCGGCAACGAATGCAGAGGTCAAGCCTCGCGACCAAAATGCAGTCGCAAACTGATGCACCAAGTGCTCAATCCACTCCTTTCGTACTCCAGCTACGACAAGCTTTGCCCGGAACATGTTCTGAACAATGGACTCTGATTCACAGCCTTGCAAAAAGGCATGAACCTCCTTTTTAGTGAGCCACGGCTTGAGAAGTGGGGCCACCGATTGCCCAGATGCGCAAGCCAAGAAAAGGCTCTGCTCCAGTACGATTTGAGCTCGCTTCTGCTTTTTCTGCGCCATTTGTTTTTCCTGCCGCAGCACTTCAACTTTGCCAGAAGTCGAATACATGCAGGGGTACAGAAACTCGGGCACTTGGTACTTCACATAGAGGTGATCGACAAGCGCTCGAATCTGCTTATCCAGGTTATAAGACTTACAACGAAACGTATCGATCGTCCTCACTTGCGAGTGAGGAACGATCACGCTTTCAATGAAGTGCAACAAATTGTCGGCGGATTTCCTTTTGGATCCGCTTACCCGAGACTTCTTTGCTTCCGCGTTTGCCTTCTTCAAGACCCTCGCGACCGCAAGCTGCTGTCTCTTTTTCATTTCGTGTTTTACTTTTAATCTTGCTTTTCTTTCTGGTGTTCTGCCCATGGGATGAACTGCCGAACCTAAACTGGCCGGATGTGCGGGAGGGAGGGTACAGCAAGCCCACCTCGCGGGACATCGAGTTATTGGGTGGATTCGTGTTCAACAAGGGCTAGCAGAAAAAGCCCTTGGGCAAATTTCTGGCTGACTAGCCGTTGTGATCACGCGCGATACGTGGACTCATTTCAAAGTTATTGTGAAGGATCGGGGCGAAATATGTCAATTGGCGAGGTCTTGAAGCACTGCCATCGCTGCCGCAAAAGCTAGGCGCTTTTTGATCGGGTGTCTCTTCATACGAGCACACCTCATTCTTTTCCTTTCTCTTCCATCACCTCCCTCACTTCTTCCACTTCCCTCTCTTCTTCCGCTTCCCCCGCTTCTTCCGCTTCCCACTTCTTCCACTTCCCTCGCTTCTTCCGCTTCCCACTTCTTCCCTTCCTTCCCTCCGGTATCCTATCCCCTATGATTCGCCCTCTTTCTCTTTCCCAAGTTCGTTCGATCGAAGGTTTCTGGGGGCGTTATCTCGACGAGTTTTCCGCTAAAGGCATCCTCAGCCAATGGGATCAGATTCTCGCAACCGGGCGAATCGAGAATTTCATGCGGGTTGCCCGCGGCGAATCTGGAACCCACGAGGGGCTGCGTTTCAATGACAGCGATGTCTACAAATGGCTGGAAGGCGCCATATACATTCAAAAGCTCCGTCCAAACCCCAAGATTGCCGAGATCATCGAAACCGTCATCAAGGCCATCGAGGGAGCACAAGCTGAGGATGGCTACCTTTTCACGCTTGTCCAGCTCAATAAACCAACTTACAAGTGGCGCAACCTCGTCAACATGCACGAGATGTATTGTCTCGGGCATCTCTTCGAAGCAGCAGTCGCTCTCAAACAACAATTGAACGACGACCGACTCATGATTGTCTCGAAGAAAGCCTTCGAACATATCCGCTCGATGTACGGCCCGGACAAGAAGCCAGGTTTCTGCGGACATCCTGAAATTGAACTTGCGCTCTATCGCATGACTGAGGTTACAGGAGATGCTAAGTATGCCGACTTCGCCGATTGGATGATGGACATCCGCGGTTCGCGCCCGTCTCCATTCGAAGCTGAAATCGAAGATCCCGAAACGCGCGACTACTTCCGCGCCGCAAACGCCTTAATCCTCAAAAATGGTCAATACGATGGAGCATACGCCCAAGACGATAAGCCGATCCGAGAGCAGACCCAGATCGTTGGCCATTCTGTTCGGGCGACCTATCTCTACGCCGCCGCCGCGATGAGTTCAGCGAGACGCAAGGATCAAGGACTCTTCGACGCCCTTCAAACGATCTGGCAGAATCTAGTTGACCGCCGGATGTATATCACGGGAGGAATCGGCAGCACCGGCGATAATGAAGGCTTTTCGGATGATTATGATTTGCCAAACCTCAACGCCTACGCCGAGACCTGTGCGGGAATTGCGCTCGCCATGTGGGCTCGACGAATGTTTGAAGCCAACGGCAACTCCGAGTATCTCGACATTCTTGAGCGAGTAACCATGAATGGAATTTTGAGCGGCGTCTCCCAAGACACGACGCTTTACTACTACGACAATCCTCTCGAAAGCCGAAAAGGCCACGAGAGAGCCCCGTGGTTTAGTTGCGCCTGCTGCCCGCCGAACGTCGCTCGATACATCGGCAGCATCATCCAATATGCCCTTTGGGAATCGGAAGACACGATCTATGTCGGAATGCCGATCGCTGGTGAGTATCAACTCTCGACCGGACAAACCCTTAAAGTCGAAACCGCCTACCCTCTCGACGGCAAGGTCACGCTCACACTTTCAGGAAATGCATCCAAGGACCTGAAGCTTGCCATTCGCATTCCTGATTGGAGCGACGAGATCAATGTCGATTTTCCCGACTCTGACGAAGGGGCGGATTACGATAACGGCTTTATGGTTTTCAACCATGCCTGGGGCAAATCGACCAAGCTCACTCTTGATTTTGAGATGAGTGCGAAGATGCACAGGGCTCATCCCATGGTGCTTGATAATATTGGACGTCTTGCCGTCTCTTATGGTCCTTCGATCTATTGCTGCGAAGAGTTTTCGATCGACAATGCGCCCCAGCGAAAGGTTCTCGACCTGGGTGAAGAACTGCGAACGACCGGCAAGAAAGCCCTCGATGGCTCCCCGGTTTTCCAGGCTTCAGCTTTGATGGAGCCCGTCGAACAGGATCAACCTCTCTATGAGGAGTATGCCGATGTGGATTCTTCGGTAGGAACCATCAATCTCGTTCCCTATCGAACCTGGAATGGAAAGGGACCAAGCTATATGCAGGTCTGGCTTCGGCACAACTAACGGTAAACGCCGTGCCATTTCCGCTCTGGGGGCGAGGGCTTCCAGCCCTTGCAGATTGCCTGTCCGCAAAAGACCGCGTTAATCGTTCTTCATTAAGGCGGGCGTATATTTCCGCATTGGCAAGTGCGCCAAATCGGCGATTCGGATGATCATCACTCCCACCGCATCGCCAAACTCGGCCGTTGTGAGCGTGCCATTTTTGCCAACCACCAACGGGCCGACCGGCATCACAAAACCGTCTTTCACCAATTTTGAATACGCAGACTGATCGAGGTCTTTTCGAAAACGATTTGAATTAAAAGCCACGGGCGAGGCCGAACGCTTAAAGTAAGGCTGAACCTGAGTCACCATCACTTTGATCCCCGCCAAAACTTCATCCTTGGTTACCGGCTTGGCGTCGCTTGCAAATCGAACCGGGTTCGATCCCTTAAACTTGAGCCCCTTTGCCAGCGCACCCCAAACTTTATCAAAAGTCGCCTTTGCTTCCGCATGAGAAACCGGCGCGGAACTGGCTTTAACGTTCCGAGGCTCCTTCTTTTTGAAGTCGGGATTGTCCTTCTGTTGGGCAAAGCCAACGGCGACGGAACAAAGAAGTGCAACTGAGAGGATGGCTTTCATAGCTCGGTTAGCGCCCCACTGGACTTGATCTTACTAATCTGTTCGATCGCTTGTCCAGTGCCTTGGGCGACACACGTAAGAGCATTATCGGCCACTCGCACATTAATTTGAGTGACATCTTGAAGATATCGATCCAATCCACGCAGAAGTGCGCCTCCGCCAGTCAAGACAATTCCTCGCTCAATGACGTCGCTCGCGAGCTCGGGCGGAGTCTCTTCGAGCACATGGCACAGCTTTTCGGCAATTTGTCGCACTGGCTCGTTGAGCGCTTCGCGAATCTCGATGCTGCTAATCTCGATCGTCTTTGGCAAGCCGTGAATCATATCGCGACCGCGAACTTCCATCTTTGCTTCCTGAGTCGCGGGATAAGCCGATCCGAGGGCAATCTTGATTTCTTCAGCCGTCATCTCGCCAATCATCAAGTTATAAGCGTTGCGGACATGCTTCTGGATCGCCTCATCCATCTTGTTTCCCGCAACGCGAAGGCTCTGTGAGGTGACGATTCCGCCCAGAGATAAGACCGCAATGTCGGTCGTACCGCCGCCGATATCGACAACCATGTTGCCTCCTGCCGACTCGATAGGAAGTCCAGCGCCGATCGCAGCCACATACGGTTCTTCGATCGTCATCGCAATTCCCGCTCCGGCTTCTTTGGCCGCCTTAATGACTGCTCGTCGCTCGACGTTGGTGACTCCCGCCGGAACGCAAATCAGAGTCGTAGGAGCAAATTTGAAAGGCAGTCGGGTGCCGCAGGTCTTATTGATGATGTGCTGCATCATCTTGAGCGTCGTCGTGTAATCTGCGATGACCCCGTCTTTCATCGGGCGAATGGCCGTGATGTTCGCAGGGGTCCGACCGATCATCTCACGCGCATCGTTACCGACGGCCAAAACCTTTCCGGTCGAAGTGTTGACCGCTACGACGGTCGGCTCACTCAGCACAATCCCTTTGCCACTTCGATAGACAAGAATATTGGCGGTACCAAGGTCAATGGCAATTCGGGGGACGAATCTCAATGTACCCTTAGAGTACCTTCTGGGGTTCGCTATCCACTACACGCTTAATGTCTGCGCCAAGAGATTCCAACGTCTTCTCAATCGACTCGTAGCCACGATCGATAAAGTGAATGTTTCGAACCACCGTCTCACCCTGGGCCACAAGGCCAGCCAAACAAAGTGCCGCTCCGGCTCGCAGATCGGAGGCGTAAACCGTCGCGCCTCGCAGCTTATCGACACCTTCGATAAATGCGTTACTTCCCTCTTGGCGGATCTTGGCCCCCATTCGGTTGAGTTCCATGATGTGCCCGGTCCGGCTTTCGTAAATCTTCTCTTCGACCACCGAGGTTCCATCCGCCATGCAAAGAGTGGCCGCCATCGGCTGCTGCATGTCGGTTGGGAATCCGGGATGAGGTCCGGTTGTGATATTGACGCTCTTCAGCCGACTGGGAGCGCCGACTCGGACAAAATCCGAACCGATCTCGATCATCGCGCCCGCTTCCCGGAGCTTGTTGGTAACCGCCGTTTGATCCTCGGGCAAAATGTCCTTTACCGTCACATCACCTCCGGTGATCGCTCCAGCTAACAGGAAGGTTCCCGCCTGGATTCGGTCTGCTGGAATCTTATATGAGCCTCCGCTCAGACTCTTTTTGCCTTGAATCGTAATGCTCGACGTACCTGCGCCTTCGACGTTCGCCCCAATGCGATTCAAAAAGTGTCCAAGAGCGACAATCTCGGGTTCCATCGCCGCATTGGTGATCGTCGTCGTGCCCTGGGCCAACGCCGCAGTGCTCATGATATGTTGAGTTGCACCTGCGCTTGGCTTGTCGAGATAGACCTCAACACCCTTGAGCTTGTCCGTCGACGCACGATAGACGCCGCCATCAAGTTCAATGTTCGCTCCAAGCGCATGAAGACCCTTTAAGTGAAGATCGACCGGACGAGCGCCAATCTGGCATCCTCCCGGGGCGGGCATGTCGAGCTTGCCAATACGGGCCAAAAGCGGTCCGATCATGTAAAACGAAGTGCGAATCGACCGAACCATCTCTTCGTCGGCATCGCCCGCGCTCAACTCGGAGCAATCAATGTGCAGATTATCGCCTTCCCACCGAATCTTGGCGCCAAAAACTTCAAGTAACTTGGCTTTGATGTAGGTATCGCTGATCCGAGGAACGTTCTTGAGAACGACCGGTTCCTCGGCCAAGACGACAGACGAGAGAATTGCAAGCGCGATGTTTTTGCTGCCCGATACTTCGATTTCACCGGATAGCTTTCGGCCACCCCGAATAACTAATGAATTCATGAACCCTGTCCCAACCTTCCATGGAGGACTGCTTACAGAATACCATGGAAGGCCCAAAATCGGGCGTCCGTCGCAACCCCTAAGCCACGGACGCAGATTGAACTTCTGGGAAATAGGGCAAGAAGTCCCGCCACTCGTCCCGCCCTTGCGCTTTGAGGTATGTCGGCAACGAGAGATAAGGAATAAAGCTCGGGCGGCGCGGCTTTCGTTTAAGCGTCATATTTGCCTGCTGAGGGGTCTTGTCGGCTTTTTTCAGGTTACAGCGGCGGCAACAGGCGACAAGGTTATCCCAAGTATGCGGACCGCCTACCCAACGTGGCACCACGTGGTCGATCGTCATTTCTTTTGCCCGGACTCCACAGTATTGGCACGTATAGTTGTCTCGCGCCAAAACCGCATGTCGAGAAAGCCGCAATTGTGGCAACGGCCTCTTCACCTGATACTTCATCCGCAAAACTGCGGGCGACTCCAGTTCGCCTCCGGCAGAAACGATGGGCTCATCACGGAGGACGAGAACATCGGCTTTGCCGAGGACCAGTAACGATATTGCACGCCGAACGTTGCACACGTTCAGCGGCTCATAATTGCTGTTCAGTACTAAAACGTCATGCAACGCCATGATTCCTTCCTTTAATCGAATTTAAGAAAATGGCAGCCCTTAAAGCAAGAAGGGCCCGGACACACAGGTGTCCGAGCCCTCCGAAAACCGGAGTTAGCCGCGGACGTATGATCGTATCCCGCCACATTTGCGGCGGAACCGTCCTTACAATCCTACTTACCGTAGCTACCATTGCCTTATTTGCTTTGACGATGCAAAAAGGTGAATCGGCTCAGATGTTTAAGAGTTTTTACAAACTTCGAAGACGCTTCGGGACGTTTCCCAAAGCCGGATGCGCTCTAAAATCGCAGGGATTTTTCCGTCGAGACGCTCAAAAATGGTTTCGGCAATCGCTTCGGAAGTGGTTGCCCGACCCTCAAATTCAGGAATGTCACAGTTGAAATTTTTATGATCGTAACGATCGACGACCTCGCGATGGACCGCCTGATCCACGTCGTTGATCGAGCAGATCATACCTGTCGTTTCATCCAATGTTCCGCTCACCGTCACTTCCAGCACGTAGTTGTGGCCATGACCAGCCACGTTGTTGCACTTCCCAAAAAGCTCAAAGTTCTTTTCATCGGACAGCGAGGGGACATGCAGCCGATGGGCGGCGGCAAATTCGTACAAGCGGGTGATGGTCGTCTTCATTCCGTCATATTCTCCGTAAAACGTGGGAAGCTCTTCGAGCTTAATTTGGGTCAGTTGAACTTCACTCGGAAGTCCGGCGCCCAATATCTCGCGCCAAAGGTAGGGCATCATGTTTTCCAACGACGGGGTGTGATCGCGAAAGTATGGAACTTCGTCATTGATGCTCCTTTGGGCAAACTGCGGAACAACGTGCTGTTTCAACACAGCATCGACATCCTTAATGTTCACCACCATGCCGGTATCGGGATTGACCCGCCCTTGAACGGTCACGTCCAAGGTGTAGTTGTGGCCGTGATTGTAGGGCGAACCCCATCCGGGAAAGAGGGCTCGGTTCTCTTCGTCGCTGAGGTGAGCAAACCAAAAACGGTGCCCACTGCTAAAGCTCACTTTCCGCGTCATCGAGACAAGCATTATTCGGTTCCTTTAAGCGGCGTCCCCAACGATTGCGGGGCTCTCGTTCCTTTTCCTACGAACACAAGGATGATCAGCGTGGCAACGTAAGGTAGTGCCAACAAAAGTGACCGCGGAATTTGATTTCCGCTGAGTTGTAATTCGAATTGAAGGGCCTCAAAAGCGCCAAGCAACAACGCCGACAAAAGGATACCGCCCGGACGCCATCGCGCAAAGGTCACCAATGCAATCGCGATAAACCCTCTTCCGGCAACCATTTCAGTTGCAAAGGATTGGGCAACCCCCAAGGCCAAATACGCCCCACCGATGCCACCCAAAACGCCTCCGAACAAAAGCGCTTGATATTGGAGTCGCACCGGCGAGAATCCGGCAGCCTCTGCTGCGGGTGGGTACTCACCCACTGCTCGTAATTTGAGCCCAAACGACGTACGATATAACATCCACCCAATCGAAATGGCTCCAACAATCAGCAAGAGCTGAATCACGTCAAATTTGCCGACCAAAGCCGGCACAGCGGGTAGATTCATCAACTTCCCTGTCTTGCTTTGCTGTTCGAACAGAGTGCCGCACACGCCCAAAGACAAAAGATTGATGACCGTTCCGATGACGATTTGGTCGAGCCGAAACTGAATGGTAAGGATGCCGATCACGATGGCAACAATCACTCCTGCAATCACTCCCGCAAGCATTCCGATCCAGGGATTTGCCGTACTCGAGGATACAACCGTCGCGGCGTACGCCGAGCAAAGCATCAACCCTTCGAGCCCGACGTTGATAATCCCACTTCGTTGAACTACGGATTCGCCCACAGCGCCAAAGGCGACCGGTGCCGAATAGCGAAGGATTTGGAGCGGCGAGATCAACTCCACCTCCTGCAAAAAGCTCCTCCCCTCATGGGGAGGTGGCGCGACGAAGCGAACGCGCCGTCGAGACGGAGGGGTAAACCCGAGAGATTAAATACCGCAAAAGCTCCTCCCTTTGACTGCAACAAGCTCCTCCCCTCATGGGGAGGTGGCTCGACGGAGCAAAAGCGCCGTCGTGACGGAGGGGTGAACCCGCCCCCAAACGAAGTCAAGCCTCGCTCCTCGCCGCCAAGCGGCGATCATGGACGGATCGAAAAACCAACAGGCCAAGAACGGTTCCCGCTTGGATCACATATACGAAATACGAACCAATCCCACCAAATCGCGACAAATTACTCGTCGCCGCAAAGAGACCGCCAAACAGTACCGCTGATGGAATGACGGCAAATGGATTGAGGGCTCCCACCAACGCGACCGGAATTCCGAGAAAGCCATATTGCTGCGAAAACGAGCTCGCCAACTGGCCATTGATTCCGAGGTATTGGATTCCACCCGCGAGACCGCAAACGGCCCCACTCAAGAGCATGGCCCGAAATTTGACCTTCTCGGCATCGACACGATTTGCTCGGGCGAAGCGAGGATTCGCGCCAACAATCCGCGCAAAGTAGCCCGATTTCGTTCGGAAGAGCCAATAGCCAACCAGAAGCGCGACCGCGAGCGCTAAAAAGATGCCGAAATGCAAATCACTTTGCCGCGAGAACTTTGGAAGCATCATGGCATCAGGAATCTGATCGGTCAAGGGCGCAGTCTGTCCGCTTTTCTTGAGTGGACCTTCAACGCAGAACATTAAGAATTTGTCGCCGATAAAGTTCAGCAAGATCGTACTGATAACCAGATCAACGCCTCGCTTGAGATAGAGAAATGCAGCCAAACCCGACCAAACCGCACCACCGACTGAAGCCGCAATCAACATGAGAAGGCAACCTGCAAAACCTATTCCGGAATTCAAAATCACCTTTCCAATAGCCGCCGCAAACACGGCGCCAACCAGAAGCTGACCTTCTCCACCAATGTTAAACGCTCCGGCGCGCCAAGCAACAGTGATCCCGATGGCGGTCAGCAAAACCGGAGTCGCCCTTACTAATGATTGAGAAATGGCTACTTTGTCGCCAAAAGCACCTTCGAAAAGCAGCTTGCCCCCTTCGCCGATCGGCACCTTGAAGATCAAAAAGCTGATGACGATAACCATCGCGATGAAAAGTGTTGTGAGGAGAAATTGCTTCATGAAGCCAGCGCCTCCTTTTCATCCGCAAAAATCTTTCCGCGCGAGAGATACCACTGGGTATGAGTCAACTCCAGAAGCTCATCGCGATCCGTAGTAAAGACCAGCACACAGGCTCCTTCTCTCGCTACGTTTCGAATTTGGTCATGAACAAAAGAAGCCGCTTTCACGTCGAGCCCCCTGGTCGGATTGACCACAATCAGAATCTCTGGCTTTTGGTCGAGAACTCGGGAAAGAATGACCTTCTGCTGGTTTCCGCCCGAAAGCTGCTTGGCCAGATCGCGTGGAGACTTCGCCTTAATAGAGTAGTCCTCAATCAGTTGAGTGGCCTTCTCGACCTGTAACGATCGAGAAAACCGTCCATGGTTGGTGAGCGTCGAAATCGCGATATTTTCAATGAGGTCGAGATCAAGCGCTAGCCCGTCAACATGTCGGTCTTGAGGCACGTAACCCACGAAAGTCTTTTCAAAATTTAGCGCCTCCCCCATAAATTTGATTTTGCCCGATGCCAAAGGCCGAACCCCCGCCAAGGCCTCGGCAAATTCCACCTGTCCATTGCCATCGACACCCCCAAAACCCACGATCTCTCCGCGCCGGATGTCGAGCGAAATTCCCTTAACTGCCTCGACGCCATAATCCCCTTTCACATAGATTTCGTGGATCGTCAGGTCAGGTTGAGACGCACTCCTTTCGGTGCTTTGAGAAATCCCAGCTTGCGGAAGTTCCCCCACCATCATCTCAACCAATTGGTCTGCGGTGACCTCAGATCGCGGCATGGTTCCTACATGTTCGCCTCTTCGGAGGACGGTCACTCGATCAGAAACCGCTAGAACTTCTTCGATCTTATGTGCGATTACGATGACGATTTTGCCCTCCGACGCGAGAAATCGCATGAAGCGAATCAGTTCTTGGACTTCGTCTTCGGAAAGTGTCGCCGTCGGCTCATCGAATATCACCACATCTGGATTCGAGGCCACACACTTGAGAATCTCAACCCGTTGTTGGATTCCAACCGATACATCACCTACTCGCGAGTCCCAAGGAATCGACCACCCAAAGCTTTGGGCGCGGTCATGAATCTCTCTTGTGGTCGCTTTGCCAACCCCAAGTTGACTCAGACGCAGGTTTTCTTCAATCGTAAAAGCGGGCACCAACTTAAAGTGCTGATGCACCATCTCGATACCGATGGCTCGACATTTTTGTGGATTTCCGACCGGTGCCGGACGACTGCCGAGCGTAACGGAACCAGAACTCGGATTTAGAAAGCCGCCAAGGATGTTCATCAGGGTGGACTTCCCTGCCCCGTTCTCGCCCACGACGGCGTGGACCTCACCCGGCAAAAAGGAGACCGATAAGGGTTTCAGCGCTTCGAGATTTCCAAATCTCTTCGAAACGCCGACAACCTTAAGACTGGCCTTATCGGACTCCATTCGAAATTAGAATTGGTCCTTTGGAACCGTGAATTTGCCCGAAACGATGTCTTTCTTGACTTCTTCCATCTTGGCGATGGCATCGGCGGGAAGGTTCGACTTCAACTTGTCGTTGATGACGAAGTCGATCGCACCTTTATCCATTCCAAGCTGAATCACGTTACCGTCAAACTTCCCTTCTTTGACGATCTTCGCGACTTCGAGGAAAGCAGGCTTGGCGACAATCGTAGCCGAGCCAATCACGACACCGCTGTCGTTGTCGTTCTGATTCAAGTTTGCCCCGAACGCCCAAACATGACCCTCTTTACAAGCGTTAAAAACACCTTGTGCTCCGGCATTGGCTTGATGGATGATGAAATCGGCCTTTTGACCAATCATCTGCTCAGCCGCTTGTTTGGCCTTGGCAACATCGTCGTTCGAGCCGGTGAAGACTTCAAGAACCTTAATGCTCGGGTTTACCGATTCGGCTCCAGCTTTAAAAGCCTTAAACGTGGACTTGATCGAAGGAACTTCGGGACCACCGACCATTCCGACAACGCCGCTCTTCGACGATTTTCCAGCCAAGACGCCCGCGAGATAGAACGACTGCTCAAGATAGAAGCGAATGGCTCCTGCATTCTTGGAAGTTTTGCTACCCGACGACGAAACAAAAACTGTATCGGGAAAGTCCTTCGCGACTTCGACACCCGGTTCGTTGTATTCAAATCCGTGTCCAAAAACGAGCTTATAGCCCTTCTGCGCATAAGAGCGCATGGCTTCCTTGATGTCGTTTCCGCCCGCGACTTGGTTGGCGACTTCGGCGTGCATGTCTTGCTCAATACCTTTGAGACCGTCATAAGCCAGGGCCGACCAGCCCGAGTCATTCACCGGACCAGGAGTAATAAGCGCAACCTTAAAATCGCTCTTGGCAGGTTCATTACTGGATGAAGCAGGCGATGTTGCCGCCGCATTATTGGCTCCACCTTCGCTGCCTCCGCTACACCCTACGATCATGAGGGCTGCGAGCCCGATAAGTCCAAGGACCTTTTTCATTAGGACCATTCTACGTCTTTCGTACGACGAATTTCAGCAAGAGGCACATTCAAAATATTGCGGTTCGCAAGCCCTTGGTGAACAACATTATTTGCGCCAGCAGGTTTGGACAAAGTCCAAACCTGCTCCACTGCGATTGATTCGGCTATAGAGGTGAAACGCAGCCGTCGCCACCGTTCAGAGTGTGGCTCGTAAAGCCGCCGCTGCCATTGTCAGTAAATGAAACGATGTTATGGACATGGGTCGTTGCATCCACTGAAACCGTTCCCGACGCCTTCACCGTCGATCCACTCACCAAATCGACTTCGTAGTTGGCTGCGGTTGAAATCGGAAGGACGACATGGCGTTGTCCATCGATTCCCGATACAGGCGATGTCTGGGTGCTTCCGCCGTGTGTGAGGTCTTTCACAATGACCTGATAAGTGCCAGTGTCACTTTGAGAAAGATCACAAACGAAAATATCCATTCCTCCGGCGCCTTCCAGGGTGTTGACCACTTCGGCAAAGATGCTCGTCGATGGGCCATAAAGCAAGATGGTTTGGATTCCGTCATCACCGGAAAGCGATTGGCTAAAGTCAAAAGCCGTGTTCGAAGTTCCATGAATGCTGGCCCAAAGTCGGCCGGGCGAATTCGCCTGAAGGATTCCATAATCCTGCGAGCAGGTCGACTCATTCACTCCTAAATTGCTCGATAAAGAAGTTAGTCCCGAGCCGGCATCAAGGAAATTGACGTCCAGTCCTCCCTGCGATGAATAGTTGGCAACGCGAAGATTTTGGGCGGTGTGAACTCCCGCGTTTCCTCCCAAACACGCAAAAAGGGGAAGACAAAGGGCAATAAGGGCGGCAATAGATGTCGATTTCTTGGCTAAAAAATTCATCGTAGACATGAGAGCAGGCTCTCCTCCGATTCCATTTTCCGAAGCCCGAGTCAGCAATCCGTCATCAGTTCGTCATCTTATCGTCATCAATGCATTTTATGTCTGTAACATGTTCAAACCCGTTCATGCAGTATGGAGGCGAGTTCCTCGACACCGTGAGCGTTGATCGCCCACAGTGTCGAGGTTCCGATCGGTTAGGCGACTTTGTCGCGAGTTTCAAAGGTGAAATGCCCTTCGGCAAATCCAACTTCGATTCGCTGATTGTCGCGCAATTCGCCTTTCAGCACCAACTGCGCCAGCGGATTGACGAGTTCATTTTGGATCGCCCGCTTCAAGGGCCGTGCGCCATACACGGGGTCGAAACCGCGGCTCGCAAGCTGCACCAAGGCATCCTCGCTGACCTCGAGGTCCATGCGTCGTTCGGCCAATCGCTTTCGCAGCCCTTCGAGCTGAATCCGCACGATTCCCTTAATCTGGTTGATGCCGAGCGAACGGAACACGATCAGTTCGTCGAGACGATTGATGAACTCAGGCCGGAAGTAATGCTTCACTTCCTCCAACACCTTCTCCTTCGTCTCTTCGAAGTCGGTATCCGACAACGGGTCACCATAGTATTGCGAACCCAAGTTACTGGTCATGATGATGACCGTATTCTTAAAGTCCACTGTTCGGCCCTGACCGTCGGTAAGGCGTCCGTCATCCAGCACCTGAAGCAACACATTGAAGACCTCTGGGTGAGCCTTTTCAACCTCATCGAGCAGGATCACCGAATAAGGGCGACGTCTGACGACTTCCGTCAACTGGCCACCCTCGTCATAACCTACGTAGCCTGGAGGCGCACCGATCAAGCGTGAAACAGAATGCTTTTCACCGTATTCACTCATGTCGATTCTCAGCAGAGCCTTTTCGTCGTTAAACAGCAACTCGGCCAGCGCCTTCGCGGTTTCCGTCTTACCGACACCGGTCGGACCAAGGAACATAAACGACCCAATCGGACGATTGGGATCACTTAGACCGCTTCGGCTGCGACGAACCGCATCCGAAACCGCTACTAAAGCCTCTTGTTGACCAACGACCCGATGTTCCAATTGTTCTTCCAAGGTGAGCAACTTTGCCATCTCACCCTGCAGCAATCGGCTGACCGGAACACCGGTCCATTTACTCACGATCTCAGCGATGTCCTCGCTGTCGACTGATTCCTTCAGCATCTTGCCATTCGATTGAAGTTCGGCAAGTTTCTCGCTCGCATCGGCAAGTTGCTTTTGCACTTGCGGGATTAAGCCATATTGGATTTCACCAGCCCGGGCTAATTCGTCGTTCTTCGTCGCCGTTTCAAGCTCTTCTTTCAGTCTTTCAAGTTCGCCTTTTGCGTTTTGAACAACATCAATTTGATCCTTCTCTTTTTGCCAAATCGCTCTCAAAGCGGTTGCCTGCTCTTGAAGCTCAGCAATGCGTTTTTCAGCCGAAGCAAGTCGTTCTTTCGACGCGGCGTCATCTTCTTTTGAGAGTGCTTCACGGTCGATCTGAAACTGCGTCATCTGACGTTCAACCTCGTCGATCTCAGTCGGAACTGAGTCGATTTCGATCTTCAGTTTCGAAGCCGCTTCATCGATCAAATCGATCGCCTTATCGGGCAGAAACCGATCCGTAATGTAGCGATTCGAAAGCGTAGCCGCCGCGACCAGAGCCGAGTCCGTGATGCCGACTCGGTGATGCTCCTCGTACCGTCCTTTCAATCCGCGGAGAATCGAAATTGTCTCTTCAACACTCGGCTCATCGACCAAGACCATCTGGAAGCGTCGCTCAAGCGCCTTATCTTTTTCGATGTATTGTCGGTATTCGTTGAGCGTCGTCGCGCCAACGCAGCGGAGTTCACCCCGCGCCAGCATCGGCTTCAATAGTTGAGCCGCATCCATGCTTCCTTCGGCGCGTCCAGCTCCGATCAACGTGTGCATTTCATCAATAAAGAGGATAATGCGTCCTTCGGACTTCTTCACGTCATCAAGAAGCGACTTCAGACGCTCTTCAAACTCGCCACGGAACTTCGAACCCGCCACCATGGCGCCAAGGTCGAGCGTAATCACGCTCTTATCAAGCAGGGATTCCGGCACGTCTCCAGCTACGATGCGTTGAGCCAACCCTTCGACAACCGCCGTCTTACCTACGCCAGGCTCGCCGATCAGTACCGGATTGTTCTTGGTTCGTCGACTCAGGACATGGATGACCCGGCGAATCTCTTCATCACGACCAATAACGGGGTCGAGTTTTCTCGCTCTCGCCTTCGCGGTCAGGTCCACGCCATATTTTTCGAGCGCCTGATAGGTATCTTCGGCACCTGGATCGGTCACGCGCTTGCCGCCGCGTAGGTCATTGACTGCGGCGAGAATATCGTCTTTGGTCGCGCCCGCCCCTCTCAAATTCTTGCCCAACCAACCCGAATCTTCGGCAAGAGCGAGCAGAAAGTGTTCAGTGCTTACATAGTCGTCTTTAAGCTTTTCCGCTTCCGAAAAGGCATTTTGAAAAATGGTTTGGAGCCGCCCAGACATCGAACTTCCATAAGCCGAAGCACCCGAAACTTTGGCCTGTTGCCCAATATTGGCTTCGACTTCTTGGGTAAATGTCGGGACATCGACACTCAATTTCTGCAAAATCGGCTTCGTAAGACCGCCATCTTGCCACAGAAGCGCGAGCATTAAATGCTCGGCATCGATGGTTTGATGCTGCATCTTCTCAGCAATGGCTTGCGCCGATTGAAAGGCATCTTGAGCTTTGAGGGTTAACTTATCAAATCGCATATGAGTGTATTACTATCAAATGATTATACGCATTTAAACTAAAGTCGTTTCATTTTCTGATGAATGACTTACTAGATACTACGCCTTTTCGCGGATTCCGGATGTCAGTTGGGTCCGACTGAGCCCACACGTTCATCGAATCTTAGAATGAAGGACGCACAAGCGTCTGAAAAACGGTCTTACCGCCCAAACCCAGTACGACACCAATATTTGCCACAAGAGCAATTGGGAAAATGAGAAACGCCGCCAGTCCACCCGCAGAAAGAAAAAGGAGGAAAATTTGGCTATCGAGCTCTTCGCTTCTCCGCCGCTCCTTATTGAGCAAAAACCAAATACCAACCGTTGCGATAGCCAGACCGAACTCAGTGGCGCAAAGAATGATCTCGGGTGCCATGTCCATCTCGGGAATCGGTTGCATTCTTCCGGTTAGGAATGGCGTGATGATACAAAGAGCCATCGCCAAGACTTGAACGACTCCAAAGACCACCCGAATGAGCTTCAATGCGCTTACCTACTTACCAATACAAAAATCGGCAAAGATTCGATCCAGCAAATCCTGCGAAGCTGTCGAACCGGTAATCAGTCCAAGCTCAAACAACGCTACTCGTAAATGGGTCACCACGAGATCGCTCGGATGTCGTGACTCAAACCCTTCGAGGGCAAACCCAAGCGAGCTAAAGGCGCTTTCAAGATTCTCAGTGTGACGCCGATTGGGGATTGCGCCTGACACATCGGTCGCCAACGCCGCGACGGCCGAACCCAAACTGTCAAGCCCAGCACCGGTTGACGCCGACACGTGAAACACTTGCGGATTTCCCGTCTCGTCGGGATCCGCTTCGAGAAGATCAATCTTATTTCGGACCAACCAAACCGGTGCCTCATATTGATCGATTTCGGTTTCATCGTCCTCACTTAGGCCGATCATGGAATCCACGATGTACCAAATCAAGTCGGCGGATGCGGCTTGAGCGCGACTACGCTGAATGCCCATCGACTCAACGACATCCTGGGAATCACGGATCCCGGCGGTATCAATCAGAATGCACTGAAGTCCCGCGATCTCGCACGACTCCTCGACGTAGTCTCGAGTGGTTCCCGCGATCGGCGTGACGATCGCGCGCTGCATCCCAAGAAAAGCATTTAGGAGCGAAGATTTGCCTGCGTTGGGTGGACCAATAATCGCCACACGAATGCCTTCGCGAACCAGTCGTCCGTGATGAGCACGGCGAATGAGCGCTTCAAGCCGAGCCCGGCATTCGGTTAAAGCTTCGATCGCCTTATCCGGGTCGATATCGCCAATTTCCTCACTAAAATCAACGCTCGCTTCAATCCCAGCGAGTTGAGAAATGATCGCAACTTCAACCGGGTTGATCTCTTCACTAAGAGCGCCAATTCGCGAGGCGTTCGCGCTTGCAAGCTGCTTGCGGGTAGCCGCTCGGACCGTATCATTGACCGCCTCCGCTTGGCTCAGATCGAGGCGTCCATTCAAAAAAGCCCTCTCAGTAAACTCACCCGGCCTTGCCAATCGTGCCCCGAGTTGAACAAGTTCTTCAACAAGCGTGGTCATGGAAACCGATGAGCCGTGCATTTGGAACTCGGCCGATTCGTCGCCGGTGTAGCTCTTCCCTTCTGCGAACAAAAGCAAGAGCCCATCATCCCCATTTTCAAATGTTCCGTAATAGGCGCGATGGCTCTCGGGCTCAACGGGGAAATTTGAAAATGCTTCGGCCGCGATCCCCCACGCCTCAGGACCGGATATCCGGACGATTCCGACCGCGCCGCCAGTAGCGGTGATAGGGGCAACAATGGTTTCGAAGATCATGGGAGGGAGTTGGGAGTACCAATAAAGTCTACAGTCTGCAGTCGGCAGCAAGCAGAATCTTGATGAATTCAGGTCAACTAATTTTCCATCAAGAAATATTCATTCCTAACCGAAGAGCGGCCCGAAGGGTCGTCGTTTCTTAGCAAAGGGCGGAGCCCTGGGATGGCCCAATCAGCATATGCAATAGGCCTGAAGGGCCGTGGTTTTGGATAGAATCCTCTCCATGCCCCAATCCCACGCAAGGGTGATCATCCACCTTGTCTTCAGCGTTCGAGGACGTCGTCCTTGCCTCACAAAGGACATCCAAAGTGAATTGTTTTCATATCTTTCTGGAGTGCTTAGAGGTGAAGGCCATACCCCGATTGCGATCGGCGGGCAAACGGACCATGTTCATCTCCTTTTCGGCCTTTCAAGAACCCAAGAGATTTCAAAAATTGTTGAGAAACTGAAGACTTCAACATCCATTTGGCTCAAAACGAAAAACCCGAATCTATCCGATTTTCATTGGCAAGCTGGCTATGGTGCCTTTGGAATCTCACCGAAGGAAATTGAGGTCGTCAGTAACTACATTCGAAATCAAGACGACCACCACAAGCACATCTCCTTTCAGGACGAATATCGACGGATCCTTCAAGAATTTGGGATCGAGTTCGACGAACGATACGTTTGGGACTGAAAAACCACGACCTTTCAGGCCTAACGTGACTGCCTCGACCCGTAACCAGGGCTTCGCCCTTCGCTAAGAAACCAGGCCCCCTCGGGGCTATCAATGCATGCTCCTGACTCTTAACTCCTGACTGGTACACTATTTCCCGTGAAACTCTTTGTTGATACTGGTGATATTGAAGAAGTGCGGCAGGCTGCCGAATGGGGAATTTTGGATGGTGTAACCACCAATCCGACCCTCATCGCCAAAACCGGCAAGGGTTTCCGAGAGACCGTTCTCAAGATTTGCGAACTCGTTCCGGGCGGAGCGATTTCGGCCGAAGTCGTTGCGACCAACTACGATGACATGCTGAAAGAAGCCCTCGAAATTTCGAGCTGGCACGAGCAGATCGTTGTCAAGGTTCCCCTTATCGAGCCGGGCATTCGACTCGTGAGCACCCTTGCCGATAAAGGAATCCGAACCAACGTCACCCTCGTCTTCTCGGTCAGCCAAGCCCTGATGGCCGCCAAGGCCGGCGCAACTTACATTTCAAACTTCGTCGGTCGTGTTGATGATCTCGGAGCCGATGGAATGGATGCTGTTCGAGACACGGTAGACATGGTGAACAATTACGGATTTGAATCCGAAGTTCTCGTCGCCTCGGTTCGCCACCCAATGCACGTCCTCGAATCGATTCGCGCTGGAGCCCACGTGGCCACCATGCCGCTTTCAACGATGAAGATGCTTTTCAAGCATCCAATGACCGATTCGGGTCTCACGCGCTTCCTCGATGACTGGAACAAAGCCGGTCTCAGCATTTTCTAGGTTATAACCATGATTCTCCCGCTGCTAATATGGGCGATGCGGGGGAATCTCCCTGCCCCGAGCAAGAGCGTCATTCTCGTTCCCAAGCTCGTTCCCTTTACCAAGCCTTTTTTCAAACTCCCGCCAGGCTATAAAGCGGAGGTCTTTGCCGACAACCTAAAAGCGATCCGCATGATCGCAGTCGCCCCAAACGACGATGTGTTTGTCGTTCAAACGCGAATTGAGGTCAAAGATCCTCACCTTCCCCACCAAGTTCAGGTGCTTTGGGATTCTGATCACGACGGCAAAGCCGACGGACGCCAACTCTGGACCGACAAACTGAGCATGCCTTTTGGTATCCGATTCGCCTACGGACACCTTTATGTTGCAAATACTGGCTCAATTGTAAGATGGCCCTATAAGGATGGCCAGCGAAAACCAGAAAGCGAGCCGGAAACGATCCTCGATGGAATTCCTCAGAATGGCTATCGCAACCACTGGACTCGTAACATCCTCTTCGACGAGCCAAATAAGAAGCTCTATCTCACCATTGGTAGCGAAGAGAATGTAAAAGTCGAAGGCGACCGACGAGCCGTTATCGAGCAATACAGCCTGTCGGACGATGGCAAGATCGTGGGCGAGAAAAAGCTCTTTGCCAACGGTATGCGAAACCCAGTCGGGCTCGCAATGGAGCCACGCACCCACAAACTTTACGCCAACGTCATCGAGCGGGATTACCTGGGTGATGACGTTCCGCCCGATTTCACCACCTCGATCTCAGAAGGCGATAACTACGGATGGCCCTATTTCTACATAGGCTATCATCGCGACGCACGAATTCAGCAGGCTCCGCCGAGGGATTTAAAGGTGCGCTTGCCGGACTTCATCCTTCCTGCTCATGTCAGCCCGATCGACATCCATTTCGTCGATTCGCCGATGTTCCCAGACTTGAAAGGCGATGCCTTGATCACGCTGCATGGTACGCAAAATCGCAGCCGCCTCAAGGGTTATTCGGTGCTACGCCTTCACTTTAACGAAAAAGGGGAACCAACCGGCAGGTACGAAACCCTCATTTCTGGCTGGCTCCCCAACGGATCAAATAAGGATATTTATGGTCGGCCGGCGGGCTTGGCTTTTATGCACGATGGCAGCCTGCTCATCGCCGACGACTGGGGCAGCAAGATCTGGCGAGTGTATCGAGACAAATAATTCACCTCAAATTCCACTCGCCACTCCCTTAATGCCCGTCAGAGATGGGCTTCTTGACCGGCCAAACTCCACTCACTTCGTGGTGAAGTTGAGCCTCGAGAGCACCCTGTTTACACTGGCTGCTAGCTTCGGTTCCAGCCCCATAAAGGTCATCGCACGTATCATCGATACAGCTTGAATTACCGCTGTTGTAGCAATCTTGCCCAACATGATAATAACCCTGGTCATACCATGTAGACGGCATCGCGTAAACCAAGGCTGCCAAGACAACCATGGGCCAGCATAAGAGAGCGCCAAGTTTGAAACGAACATTCTTCATGTTAGTGAGTCTCCTCGTATTTTAGGCGAGATGATTCAAAACCACCCCGCCGCGTCTCCATCATACGCTCGGCCTAGAAAAATCGATATAAGAATGCTGTAAATTTAAACTGTTTAATCAATAAAGTTATCAATAAAAACTGACTCCTGACATGATCGCCCGTTGACCGCCCGGATTCCCTGGCATACCGATCGTATCAGTCGGATCGACTTCGGTACCGTCTGGCAATCCATCGATCACCTGGGTTGCTGCGGCCAGCGCCTCAGCTTGACGAGCATGATGATCGGCGATCCAACCTAAACCGCCACCCGTAATCGCCGACCAGAGTCCGTCTCGGTAATGCCCCATATCAAGAAAATCGTCAGAGCTTGCCGTTCCATTCTGAATGCGATCGTAGCGATCATAGTAGCCGCGCAATTCGTTGTAGTCGTCGTAATAGCCGCGGCCCGTCTCATATCGCTCTCGCCATTGATCGAACGAGCCACCCTGAAATCCCATGCCGATATTCGCCAAGACTCCCATCAAAGAAGATTGGGACGGACGTTTCTTGCTGTACGTGCCTTTGAAAATGCACCCATGAGCCTCGAATTCAGCTTGCTGAGGAGAGTCGCCATGATGCAGCCCCTGGTTTTGGAATCGTACTTTCTTGATCGCATAGGCCACAAGCTTTCCTTCGTTAGGAATCTTGAAGGGCGTCACGCCATCGTCGTACTCGACTTCGGTCACAACCCCGGCCGGACACTCGAGGCGTGTGATTCTTCCCTTTCCATCGCGGGTGATCGTCGGCTTTTGCGGGATCATGATATCGAAATCGAATTTCGGATAGGCATGAGGAAGGTAGCGATAGAGATAACCCCTTGGGCTCGGAATCCATCGTCCGCGATTGATGGTTGACGGCAAGTCGTCATCGACTGGCACCATAAATCGTTCGATTTCAGAAAAATTTTGATTGGCCTCGTACATCATCCCGCGAAACTTATTGTCCGCCTCGTAGAACGGCCTCATTGCGTCGTCCACCTTTCCTTGAAGCTTGCCCATCGCTTCTTCAGAAAGCGAATCAAGGCTGTAACCTTCAAGGCGCGCGATATCCTTTGGCTCGACAAGCGCCGCAAGACATGCCTGCATGTGCTGGTTCATTTTGCTTGGCTTAACACGTGCCAAAATCGACCAGATGAGAAGTTGGGCATCTCCCTGCGCTACATTCGAGCCGTCATATCGGCGGACCAAACCCTGAATAATATCGGCCTGCTTCCCTTTCCAAGGTGCGGTTCCGTATCCCATTCCCTTACTCGGCCCTTTTGCATAGCCTCGACCGCAGAAAGCGTTGAGGGTCACTCGGTAAGAGCCAGGTTTCAGAATCCACTTACCTTTCGTTTTGTCGGCGTTCCCAATGATTGTGTATTCGGGATTCCATCCGTCGAGGCAGTGCATCCCTTCATAGATGTCTTTGGTCGAGGTGGATAGGGGCGATTCTCCCTTGAAGAGACTATCGAGGCTTCCACCAAGATCGATTTTAATATCTTTGCCGCCGGGCAGCTTAATTTGCGCGGGTGACGATGCCGCAAGCAACGCCCCAAAGACCAGTCCGACGCTTAAAATTTTCATTCAGTCCATTTTAATCGACCGAACATGCTTGCGTACAGAGTCTGGAAACGATGTTGGGCTAAGAGCCTACGCTGCTTCTGGTGACCTACCAGAAGCAGCCATAAAAACTAGACTGGCTTGGGTCCCAGCTTGCCCGATACTCTCATCACGTTGTAGACGAGTTTTGCCGCTCCGGTCACCATACCAAAGATCGCCAATGGCATACCCGCGCCAGCAAGACCAAATACGGAAAGCACGACGCCAAGGGCGCAGAAGACGATGTTGGTAATGAAGGCCCAATTTCTGCCCTTGATCATATTGATCCACAGGAAAATGTAGAGAATCAGAAACATGCAAGTACAACCTCCGGTGGTTGCCATCATGATCATCTGCATGGTCTCGGCCGAAGGCCCCTTGCCTGCATTTGGCCCCGTAGCCATCTGCCTGATGGTCTCATCGGTTCTGGCCGGAATGAGCATGAATGACCAAGCCGTATTGGCGATCATCAAGAGGGCGTCTACGCCAACGTAAGCCTTATCTAGCGTAAAGCCGCCCGGCTTGGCAGGTAGCTGGTTTTCATAGTTCGGTTCTGGGTTCATGATTTCTAATAATACAGATTCGCATCAAGTAGGTGTTGGGTTGCAGTTCAAAAAGCCAAATTAAGTGACTTTTAATCGGATTGAGTCTTTTAGCCATTGATCGAAAACGCTCGGTAAACTGGTGAAAAATTGCGATGAAACTTCTTCTTACTTCTGGCGGCGTCAGAAACCAGAGCATCCACAATGCTTTGATTGACCTATTGGGTAAGCCAATATCCGAGGCAAATGCGCTTTGCATTCCAACCGCCGGTTATGCGTATTCGAACGGCGCTGAGCGAGCCTGGGCCTTCATCAGCGGTCAAGAGCCCGACGGAAGTAAGCCGCAATGCCCAATGGTTGAGTTAGGTTGGAAATCGATCAGCGTTCTCGAACTCACCACATTGCCAAGCATTGGGGAAAAAAGGTGGCACCCTTGGGTTGAGCGAGCTGACGTATTCTTAGTGAATGGCGGGGACGCCGCATTTCTTCATTACTGGATGCGTCAGTCGGGCCTTGCCGATCTCATCCCTTCGCTCACCAACAAAGTTTGGGTCGGGCTGAGTGGTGGCAGTATGGTGATGACCCCTCGAATTGGTGAAGAATTCGTGGGTTGGAATCCACCATCAGGAAGCGATGAAGCTCTTGGACTCGTCGATTTTTCAATTTTTCCGCATCTTGAGCACCCTATGTTGCCTTGGAACACCATGGCGAACGCCGAAAAGTGGGCGGCAAAGATCGGCGGTCCATGCTACGCAATGGACGACGATACGGCCATGAAGGTCGTTGACGGAAACCTCGAAATCATTTCGGAAGGTTCTTGGAAACAACTTTCGTCATAGCTATTTCGTCTTCGGCGAAATCAATGTTGGCTCAATTAGTTTCTGCCAAATCTTATAGCCCTTTGCGTTCATGTGCAAGTTGTCTCCGAGAAAAATGTCTTGAATCGGTCGGCGATCCTTGTCGAGCATCGACTCCCAAACATCCACAAAGGTCAATTTGGCATCACTGAGGGACATTTCACGAATCCAACCATTGATGGCTATCATCTTGGCGCGCAGCTCCCAGCGGCTTGGACTCGGTTTGAGTGAAATGAATACTACGGGAGTCGTCGGCATTTTGCGACGGATGTCTTGGTAGAGGGTCACGAATCGCTTATAGACGACATAGGCATCTGGCTTTTCGACCGCAGCAACGTCATTTTCGCCGCAATAGATGACAATTTCGCTTGGTCGATACGGAAAGATGACCTGATTCTCATATCGGATCACGTCTAGTAACGTCGAACCACCAAATCCGCGATTAAGAATCTTGTGCTTGGGAAAATAGCTCGCCACGTCCGTCCACTTCGTAAACGAAGAACTGCCGACAAACAGAATTTGACCTTTCGCGGGTGGATTCTTCTTATCCGCCGCGATGAATCTTTGAATATCCTGATAGAAAGGCGGATCGACCGGTTTGGCTTGGGCTAAAAGCAATAAAGCAACGAGACTCACGTCTTCAATTTACCGGAAATTGCCCTACAAGCGGAGCTCAAGATTCGTGCAACGAATGACCTGACAAAGCAAAAAAGCTCCCACTAGGGGAGCTTTTTAAATTTGTACCGGGCAGCGCGCCTTTCTCGCGGCACCCTGCGGTGCAACTACCTCAGCCGATGCGGAGCTTAACTGCTGTGTTCGGAATGGGAACAGGTGTGTCCTCCGCTCTATGGCCACCCGGAAATCTCAGAGGGTCTATAAGCCCTTTGAGAGCCGCACATTTTAGAGAAGCGCATTCAAGCGACTTTGTAAGGGCTGCGTAATTAAGCCCTCGGACAATTAGTATCAGTCACCTTAACACATTGCTATGCTCACAGCTCTGACCTATCAAACTTGTAGTCTTCAAGTGTCCTTACTAATATGAGAAATCTAATCTTGAGGTGGGCTTGGCGCTTAGATGCTTTCAGCGCTTATCCCGACCAGACGTGGCTACCCAGCATATGCTCCTGGCGGAACAACTGGTACACCAGAGGTCTGTTCACCCCGGTCCTCTCGTACTAAGGGCGACTCCTCTCAAATTTCTTACGTGCGCAGTGGATAGGGACCGAACTGGCTCACGCCGTTCTGAACCCAGCTCGCGTGCCGCTTTAATCCGTGAACTCCGGAACCCTTGGGACCTTGTACAGCCCCAGGATGCGACGAGCCGACATCGAGGTGCCAAACCATGCCGTCGCTGTGAGCGCTCGGGCAAGATCAGCCTGTTATCCCCGGGGTAGCTTATATCCGTTGAACCCTGACGTGCCCACGCACAATCAGAGGGTCACTTTGCTCGACTTTCGTCCCTGCTCGACTTGTCTGTCTCACAGTCAAACCCACTCTATACCAATACGCTCAACGGCTGATTTCCAACCAGCCTGAGTGGATCTTTAGGCGCCTCCGTTACCTTTTCGGAGGCGACCGCCCCAGTCAAACTACCCGCCTGACAATGTCTCCGACCCGGATAACGGGCCAGGTTAGTGAACCAGATGCAAAAGGGTGGTGTTCCATTGTTGATTGCTCTCCCACCTACGCTCTGCATTTACACCCAATTCACAATGTCAAGGTGTAGTAAAGCTCCACGGGGTCTTTCCGTCCTACTGCGCATAGCCCGCATCTTCACGGGCACTACAGTTTCATCGAGCTTCTCGTTGAGACAGTTCCATAGTCGTTACACCTTTCATGCGGGTCGGTATTTAGCCGACAAGGAATTTCGCTACCTTAGGACCGTTAGAGTTACGGCCGCCATTCACTCGGGCTTCGATTCAATGCTTCGGTTTCCCTAACATCTCCTGTTAACCTACGAGCATTGGGCAGGTGTCAGCCCCTATACTTCGGCTTTCGCCTTAGCAGAGACCTGTGTTTTTGGTAAACAGTCGCCATGGATGCTTCGCTGCGGCCCCTTGCGGGGCGCCCCTTATTGCGAACGTACGGGGCTCATTTGCCTAGTTCCTTAACGAGAGTTCTCTCGAACGCCTGAGTCTCCTCGACTCATCTACCTGTGTCGGTTTGCAGTACGGTCAGCTATACAATTAACGCTACGGGAATTTTCTAGGCCCCTCGCAATCTGAGTTCGGTCACCCCGAAGGGCTTCCTTCCCCGGCCCCGCCCACTTGAAAAGTTCCCTTAACAGGAACTAGGGTTTCGGCCTAGCCCGCAACTACCAACAGTGCGGGATCAGATCTTGAGAAACGTCCTCCCTTGGCTCATATAACTGGGTCCAGAATGTCTACTGGATGTCCATCGGCTACGCCTTCTGGCCTCACCTTAGGGACCGCCTAACCTCCGTCTGACGAACATAGCCGGAGAAACCTTAGATTTTCGGCGGAAAGGATTCTCACCTTTCTTATCACTACTCATGCCTGCATTCTCACTTGCGTGCGCTCCACCATTGCTTCCGCTATAGCTTCACAGCACACTCAACGCTCCCCTACCGATCATCTTGCGATGATCCCGAAGCTTCGGGAGATGACTTTAGCCCCCTTACATTATCCGCGCAAGATCACATTCGGCCAGTAAGCTGTTACGCACTTTTTAAAGGGTGGCTGCTTCCAAGCCAACCTCCTGGCTGTTTACGCGATCTCACATCGTTTCACACTTAGTCATCGTTTAGGGCCCTTAGCTGTCGATCTGGGTTGTTTCCCTTTTGACGACGGATCTTATCACTCGCCGTCTCACTGCCTGGCTCAATTTAATGGTATTCGGAGTTTGGTTGGGTTCGGTAATCGGGTAAGACCCCTAGCCCATTCAGTGCTCTACCCCCATTAAACAATTCCAGACGCTGCACCTCAATGCATTTCGGGGAGAACCAGCTATCTCTGCGTTCGATTGGCATTTCACCGGACTAACCACAGTTCATCCCGAGACTTTTCAACGTCAATGAGTTCGGTCCTCCATGATGTGTTACCATCACTTCAACCTGACCATGGCTAGATCACGCAGTTTCGGGTCTACTGATGCTGACTTGACGCCCTATTCGGACTCGGTTTCCCTCCGCCTCCATGTCTGAAACACTTAGGCTTGCCAACACCAATAACTCGCAGGCTCATTCTGCAAAAGGTACGCCATCGCACTTGAACGGATTACTCCGAACATGGTGCTCTGACTGTTTGTGGACTCGACGATTTCAGGTTCTATTTCACTCCGCTACCCGCGGTTCTTTTCACCTTTCCCTCACGGTACTGGATGCACTATCGGTGACAAATTGTATTTAGCCTTACCGAGTGGTCTCGGCAGGTTCACACGGGGTTCCTCGTGCTCCGTGCTACTCAGGTGCCACCTGCAAATTGTTTACATGTTTTTATATACGGGGCTGTCACCCTCTATGGCCAGTCTTTCCAAACTTGTTCTATTAACTGTAAACTTTGCTTTTCTAACTTCCACTAATCAAATTTTCCGGAGAAAACTTAATTAGAAGAAGTTAGTGGTGGTCCTACAACCCCAGCAGGCAAGCCTGCTGGTTTGGGCTAATCCGCTTTCGCTCGCCGCTACTTACGGAATCTCTTCGATTTCTTTTCCACTGGTTACTTAGATGTTTCAGTTCACCAGGTTCCCTCTACATATCCTATGTGTTCAGATATGAGTGACTAAACATGACTCTAGCCGGATTTCTCCATTCGGAAATTCTAGGATCAAAGCTTCTGTGCAGCTCCCCTAGACGTTTCGCCGCTTACGCGTCCTTCTTCGGCAATTTGTCCCTAGGCATTCGTCGTCGGCCCTCTTAAGCTTATATTTACGCAGCTCTTACAGAGTTGCTCGATGCGCTTCTCTACTCTATGCGGCTTTCAAAGAACTTCAAGTTTTCGGTAAAATCTTCTTTCGAGTCTTTACTGATTCCTCTTGTTTCCCGCTTCTTTTTTCTTTCGAACCGTTCAGCGGCGAAGAGAAGTTATACCAGACCCCCAAACCATTGTCAACGTTTTGTGAAAATTTATGAAATATTTTCGCAAAAAAGCTGCTTTGTATCCGGCTGGCACGTCTTGAATCTTTCGGCTGTCAAGATTTTCCCCTTTAGGGGAACAACCCATTTCGAGCTAAAACAAAGGCTTTTTGCGGGGAGAAAGGATTTTTCGCTTTTCGAATTTCCACTGGAGCACCGGAGCGATCTGGCGAATGGTTCTGAGAACGGGAAAGACCGGCACGGCAAAGGACCAGGCACAGAATTCTGACCATAAAAAGAGATTCCAAGGACTGCCACCCGAGTAGCAACAACCACCCATCAGCGCCATCTCTGGCTCCCGAAAGCCCAACAGGTATGTGATTGCGCTCGCAGCAATAAAGGCGGCACCTCGAATTCCAACGACTTTGAGCGCCCGCTCGAGCGTGCTTCCCCCAACATAGTCCCCCGTGTAATAGAGACATGCGGCCGTCGCCACGGCAAACATCATCCACATGTCCTGGCCCCACAGCCGATGCATCACGAATTCAAAAACGAACCATGGGCTCACGATGTCAAGCATGTGGATGAAAAGCAATGACAAAATCCGTGACTGCAATGAATGCCCTCACTTATGAGTCAACGCAGCGACCAGGGCTTTGTTCGTTATATACGGGGGTTGCTTTGACTGTCCTTAACCCCAGTTTTTTGAGATATTAGGCCAGTAAAGCCTGATCATTAACACCCGGGATTTGTCAAAGATCCGACCGTTGGTGCCAGACGTATTGCCCGTTCTGCCGGCAAGAGTTGGTATACCAATTGCTGTATGAAGAGTCAGATTGGCGAGTGGTCAAACCTTGATTTTCAGTCCCGAGTTGACAAGCTCGTTGAACTTGCTTACACGGATCAGAGAGAGGCTTTGTCAACGGATGAGTACTGCCAGCTACTCGGGTTAACCGAAGAAAAGCTGGAGGAATTGAACGAACTTGCCGACGTTAATAGCCACCTAACCGAAGACGGGAAATGGCACAAGATGGTGGGTCCGTGGTCCATCACCAGTCTCAAATTTTATGAATTTGAAGAATCAGCATTCTTGGATTATGCCGAGGAGCATTTCAGTGTAAAGCGACATTCTGAAATCACCAACGGCGCTGAACCGACCCAAGAAGAAAAGCAAGCCTTTCTACTCGCGGAGCAAGCCGAACTTGAGGAAAGCCAGGAACCAGACACGTTATCGTTCCTCACTTTTTTCAAAGTCTCCGCGACCGACGGTCGCTCGATTAGGATCAGACGACAGATCGGCGATTGGGGCGAGACGATCGATACTGATGGCCCCTTTCTTGACCATGAAGATGACCTTATTGGCTATGATGCAATCCTGATCCGGTCCGTGGATATGGATTTCGACGAAGAAGCTGAAGAGGAGTAGCGTCGGCGCGACGGTATGAACTTCTGGAAGTTGTGAGCGGCTTCACCCGAACTCTAAAACTCTGAATTCACTCTTATTCAGGGGCAAGTCGCTGGGAGAGGACGGACCCTTGGGAGGCGTGGGCTTCCAGCCCACGGATGAGACGGGCAAGATGCCCGCTATTGCAAACGAAGTCTCAAACCGTTCCGCAAAGATGAACCTCGATCCCCATCTGATGCAACATCGTCGCCTTCGCTTGCAACGCTTTCTTCGCCAATTTCGCGTCCTCGGCGTAAACCACGTTGATGTGATTTGCCTTATGGCGCGCCATCATCTGATCTCTCGAAACGCCATGTAAAACCGCATGCATGATCGGCCAGGCGGGCGTCGTCATCTGCCAGCGACGTTCGGTTTCCGAATCAGGCAACGCAACCGCCGACGCCAAACCCATATCGCAGTGCAGCTTGCCGTCCATCACGTAAACGCGACTCCAAACGATATCGCCGGGACGCGAGACACCCTTAAGTGACCCGCCCCCAAGCCTAAAATACATCGAAGGCTGACGCTCGCTGCTGGCGCCGGCATATCCCCCGACGAAGTGCGATGCAGGCGCCGCACCTGAGATGAGGAACACCCAAACGAACTGCCCTTCGTAATCCTCGCCGTACCGAAGGTCATGGAGGGTCGTACTCGGGTCCATGCCCATCGCCGTCCAAACTCGGTTCGTCACAAAGGCATCGAGGCCCGCGCATTCGTCGACCTCGTTGAAGTGTGGCAAGGCGAGCCCCCTGTAGAGCTCTTCCCCACTCTCGCGATCAAAAACTGGCGGGCGATCGGGATTGTTGAGCAGCCCTTCGGCGAGGTCCGATGCCGGAGCCATGTCAGCCAGGCCAAGTTGGTATTGAATGCCGATCGCATTACAGTGATAACGGTTCGCCATCCGAACAGCAGCGATGTACATCTTGCACTGCCCGACGATGTGCTCCTCAATCAAATCCGTCACAGGATCGGAGCCAGTAACGAACTTCATTCCCCGATCAAGCAGCCATTGATAGACACCTCGCGCCTCGTCTTCACTCACGAGATTCATCTCCGCGAGCAGGGCAGCCTGACTCAATCGCTCCTTATAAATGCCGCATCGATTGAGCATCTCATCGTCGATGATGGCATTGTACATCCCCATGCATCCCTCGTCGAAGACACCAAAAATCGCCAGTTCGTGCTTGACCTGGTCGGCCAGGGCGCGCCCTAACTTAGATTCGGGCTCCGAACAATGATGTCCTTCAAAAGGTCGCACATGGCTTTGGTCATGACTGATCTTCCCAGTTGTCAACCATTCGTGAATGGCATGCAAAAAACATGAATCGGTAAAGTCTTGGCTCCAAATTGAGCTGTACTTCACGCCCATCTTGGTCAGCGAGCCATTCAGGTTGAGCAACCCGACGAGTCCTGGCCACTGACCGCTCCAGTTTGCGATCGTCAAGATCGGCCCCTGATGCTTTCGCAGTCCGGCTAAAACGTGATGGCTATACTGCCAAACGGATTCGACAACGATCAATCGAGCGTAGGGATCAATCCCAGCAAAGACATCCATCCCCATGCGCTGGCTGTCGATGAATCCATGTCCTTTCACGGGATCAACCGGATTCGCCCGCCGAACGGTGTAACCCTCAGATTCAAAGGCGGCAGCCACTTTGGATTCAACTTCGCTTTGGGCCGGCCACCCAAGAATATTGGCCGCAAGACGGGAATCACCGCTGGCCACGAGAATGACTTCTCGCTCACCGGCTTTGGTAGGCATCGAAATATCGGGCAGTGTATAGGCGCTCATGGGCTATTTCGTCGCATCTTACCGAACTTAGATGAATTCCGGCGACGGTTAATTTCCAAGCACAAATATCGCTATCAGCTCGTACCATGAAAGGACCTCACGAATTTCAAATCACAAGATTACAAATTTGATATAAATTGTTAAAATTTCACATGTTTTCTATTGATACTTTTACGCACCGTCTATATAATCGCGAGAGGGTGATTTATGAAAATACCTATACTTATCACTTTCGTCACGGCCTTTGCTCTGACAGCCTCGATTAGTGGGGCTCAAGGCAGTGCAAGGCTAGCTGCTACGAGAACCGTAGACGTCATGCGATCGATGCAAGATGGCCTACGTCACGTCTCGCTGACTGCTCTCGATGATCCAGTTGAACCGGACCCCGCAGAGCCAAGCGTGCCCGTGCAGCCAACCAGTACGGCAGGAAGTTGCAATGTAACTTCTGCAGGAGGATCCACTTGTGATACGATGTCGCAATCCAGTTGCGGATCGAGTTTTACAACGACGGACGCCTGTTACAACAACACATTCCCTGCCCGATGTGTAACCCAAAATGGTAACAACGTTACCTGTTCACCAGCGAACTGCAACAACGCCACCATTGGCATCATCATTCCTTGCACGTCTGCAAGTAACGGTTGTGCCCACACGGCAAATAATCAATGCCAAGCATGGACTCATGCTCGGTATGCCTGCCGCACGGATACGCCATTCTGCGAAAACGCAACCTTGGCTTCGCAATGCGGCGGCCGATCGACGAGCAATCCAGAATGTACTGACGCAAATACCTACACTCGAAATTGTGTGAACACGGTTGCGGGTGGCAGTTCATGCTCCTCGACGGGCGCATGCAACACCTTTGGGGCTCAGTGCATCACGTCCAGTCAATCGGCTGGTATGTGCGGCAACTTCTCAGTCGCTGCCGGTGATCGCTGCACTGTCGTTGAGTCACAACCGAATGGAGGAGGCGAGGACTTATTCGCAAAGGCGAATTTAGCCACGATCGTGCCATTCGTGCTGGGGCTCTTCGTCCTTCGACGAAGCGGAATAGCATAAAGTGATTCTCCCCCTCCTTCTCTCAATTGGTACCCAATCGACGACGTTATCAATGTCGGCAAGCTATATGACTCTTGGGGAGATCGCCTCCGCCTTGACCAAGGCTGGCGTGTCCACAAAGGTGGCAGAACCCGTGTCCACTCGGGTCTACGGCATCTGCCTAAAAGATGCGTCGTCGCGGGACGTCGTTCAAATCCTTAAGCAAGATGAATCCCTTCGCATTGAGGAAATTGGAGGGGGAATTTCGATCAACCTGTCTTCAGATATCAACAAAATTTATCAACAAGAGCGGTTGGCATTCATTAAGGTTCTGCAAGGTTCTCTTACAAAAATCTATACCGAGGCCAACAAGACTCTTGTCGACATCTATTCCATCCGAAATCCAGAGGCCCGCGATACCGAAGAGGCCCAGCGCCTTTCCGGATTGCCGAAGCCACTTTCGATTTCCGACCGCTTAATCTTTGAAACCTCGCGATATCAAGATATTCCTCGATATCCAACGGTACGAATACCGCTTTTGGCAATCCCAATCCTGACCTCGAGCGGGTCATCTCAGTCTCAGATCGATACCTTAGCTCACAACATCGGTTACGTTTCACCCTTGGTCGAGAGCAAAAACGGCCCCGTCCCATACACCGACTCGCGAAGTGAGGGAACCTTCGTCGGGACCCTTATTGGGCCTGAAGACGAAAGCTATGCCGACAAATTAAAGCGCTTTCAGGCAATCAAAACGAAAGTGACCACTCGGTGGGATCCACAAGACCTTAGGGCGGCTTGCAGCTTCGATGTCGAAGCCGTAGGCACGACAGAAGACGGCCATAACTACCCCGGTCGTTACGTCATTTCGATTTTTCGAACCGCACTCGCCAACGACGAGAGTAAAGATCGCGACGAGGCGGACAAAATTTTGCTTCCGAGTCACTTGTCAAAACTGCAAACGTCCTTGGCCGAATCAGATGCCAACTTGAAGGGTGATTCAGCTTTTACTGCGGAATCCACCTGGAACTCAGGACGCTCGTTACTGTCAGATGCGATCTTAAACTGTGCCAAGACAAACAGTATCAATGTCGTTTTTCCAATCTCTCCGTACTATAACGTAGCGATTGACCTCACTTCGAAGGAGAGTCTCAAATCGCTCCTCGAAAGGTCCGCCTCCGAGAAGGTTTTTGATGTTGATGCGGCAGTTCGATCCCAAGAGCGTCTTGGCGTTCCTCGATTCGATCAAAACGTTGGCCCCGCCTGCCACCCACGATGGATCGTAGAACATTCCGGCAACGTCTGGGGGATTGTTTCCAATATTCGATGCTTTGACTCGCTTTCAAACGCGCCAATTCTCGATACGACACTCGCAAACAAGCGCCTGAATGGAGAACCCGTCAAAGCAGCAGATGTCCTGGACGCAATTTCAGCCCGCAAACAGTGGGCGAGCGCCTTTCTACCCTCCAGCGAATCCCTTTCGTGGGGAAACCCTACCGCGTTACTTCCCTTTGCACGACTTGTTCAAAGTTCCGAACGTGTGCGGAAGAGTCTGGGCATGTCAAAGAGTGTGATAACCCTAAAGCCAGGAGAAGCAAAAGTTCTGGCTGCAGCGATGAACGAGATGGATGAGATTCGCGCACCCCAAGCCGAAGAAGTGAGAGGCCAGGTTGTCGCCGGTCGCCTGTTGAACGAAGACAGTGACCGAATCGCTCTGGTCATGGCATCACGCGGAAAACGGCAAACCTTCTCCATTACGTTTAATAGCGAATCCATGTGGAAGGCAGCGGTGGAATTACCTTGAAGAAAGAGTCGCTCGCCCCACGACGATTCGATCTTGTGTGGATCGAAGAGGTGTTCTTTGCCTTAAGCATGTGCGGCATCGTCAGCCACTTTTGGAACTTACGCCTCTATCTTGCGGTACCCCTGTGTGCCGCATTCCACTTGGTGCAAATCGTCCTGTGGGATCGAAAGAAAGCCATCCTTGGTGCGTTGATCCTGCTTGTAGTGTTTTGTCTCGAAGTCGTGTCCGTCAACATCTTCCACGACTACGTGGCCACCACGTTTGTTTTTTGTGCAGGCGCTTTGGCCCTGAGCCGTTCGAATCGGCTGGCACCCGTTGCGGTCGGGCTGATTTGCTTTACAATACTTCAAGGCAGCGGCCTAATCTATTCGCTGGAAAACTGGTGGCTGACTCAGGGAGCCGTCGAAACCTTTAAGCTCAGTAAGTCCCCGGTTCCCTTCTCCGATTTCCTCGGTCCAGTTCCGCTCGTTCTTCTTTGCGTCACGATTTGGCTATCGATCGAACAAAAGAAGTCAATCAAATCTTTTCTGGCAGCTCTTGTCAGCTTCGTTGTGATCCCAGTCGCGGCTGCCATGTCGTTCGAATCGTATTGGTTTATGGTTGCGGCGTTGGCAATCGTTTTCGCGCCTCCTCGAAAACTCACCTCGAATGACCAATCTCCACAAAATCAGGCGAGGCCGTCTCTTTCTCGATTTGCCCTTGTGGGCTGCATTGCCATGCTCGGATTCTATGTGCTGCAGATTGGGACCGCTGCAAATCCAGCACCGAAGCACATTTTGTTTACGAAGATCGGCTTGGGATCTATCGACCCCGCACCTGGGCCACCCACCACCGATCAGATGCCACTGGAGGCAACGTTTCGAATGCTTCCCGTTTTGCTACGCTCGCAAGGCTGTGGGGTAGAGACAAACTCTGAAATTTCAGAGAGCAATCTGAGAAATACAGATTTCCTTTTTGTCATCAATCCAACTAAGGAATTCACAACCGCGCAGGCAGAAATCGTCATGAAGCGGCTGAACGAGGGAATGACGGTTCTCGTGGCTGGCGACCACACAAATATGATGGAAGTCGGAAAAGGATGCAATTCTCTGCTTCGCAACACAGGCATCCAACTTTCCTATGACAGCGCGATTCCAAATGAGTATTTTCCCGGCTGGAGACACGCTATCTGGCAGCGATCGGATATTCAAAAAGGAACCGAAGCCGGAAACGCATTTGCTATTTCGGTGGGATCGAGTCTTCAGATCGATTCTTCGGTGAGGCCCCTCATCGTGGGGGTTCACGGCTTTTCGGACAAGGCTAATTTTGAGGCGGTACCCGGGCACCTTGGAAATATGTCTCTCGATCCGGGAGAGCGGCAAGAATCCCTCATTCTCGCCGCCGATAAGCGAATCGGTAAGGGACGGCTCATCGTTTTTGGCGATACCAGTTCTTTACAGGACGGAGCCCTAACCGACTCTGCCCAAGCGCTTTGGAAATTGATGCGTCTTTCGCCCACCAGTCTTTCCGTCAGCCCCATCTTGTTTGCGACCGGGATCATCCTTGCGATGCTCTTGGTATCCGTCGCTCCTCTTAAGCGACAAATTATCGGCCTCGGGATCGTTGGTTTCTTGACCAGCATGGTCGTTCACTTTCTCGACCGGGATCCGGTGCCACTCAATATCCATGACGGTGCCGCGTTTGTCGCCGATCATGCACCTGTGTATCCAGGTGTCTACTCGGAGGAGTATCTCGGCAAGTTCTTTTGGCTATTCATGCGGAAAGGCATTCCATGCGTGTCGGTACCTTTAAATGAGGCCATCCGACAGAAACCGAAAAAAATCGTCTTGGCGGGACCTCGACTTGCGCTCACTTCGACCGAAAGCGATGAACTAGAGGCCTATGTGCGAGAGGGTGGCGATCTTTATGTGTTCCAGGATTGGAAAGATCGCAATGCAACCCAGGAATTCTTAGCAAGACAGGGCCTTCGTTTATCCGATCAGCCCTTAGGTGGGAAATCGTACTCGTCTATTGCAAGCCCAACCATGCTCGCGAAGATTCCCCAGAACGTCGCGTCGTCGCTTTCCGACCTGGTCATCGACGCAACTTCGATTGAAGGTGACATTGAGCCCATTGTCAAGACTTATGACAAGACAACCGTGGGAGTCAAACGTGTTGGACTTGGGCGGATCATCGTTTCATCGGACGCAAGGTGGATCTCAGACGAAGTTCTGGGAGCTCAAACCCAACTCAATCTCAAAGCCGCGAGAATTCTTTATGAACTTATCTAATCTCCTCCTGGCGAATCGTCGGGTTCTCCGAATGGTCGTTTGGGCTCTAAAAGCCGGTCTTCTGATCGGATTTGTTTTGGCGGTCAATTTTTCGGAGCGGCGCACCGAACCTTTTGTCGGTTACCTACCTGCCGGAAATCACGTTTGGGCGGGTTTCATCCTTGCGGCCCTTGCAGGACTCTTTGGCTTTTTTCGATTTCGTCAATTCAAAGTTCCCGCATGGATGCCCATCGGAATGCTCGTCGCGCTTTTGGCCGGAGGGATGCTGACTCAGGAACCTACGCTTTCCGTTTCAGCCTGTATCGCGGGCCTCATCGGATTTGTTCAGAGTCCTCGGTGGAACCGGGTTCGCTCGTCTGCGAACTCCGCATGGATTTGCTCGATCCTTGTCTTCTTGGCCGGCTTCTTTCATGAGAGATTTGGTGATTCGCTTAGAATGGAAGGAATTGCAAGCCAAGTCGCCAACCTTCTGTCGGGCAAAGGGTTTCTTTCGAACTCCACACTCTATTTGGCCGATGAACAGTCCGTTCTGAAGGCAACCTTGTCCTACGATAAATTTGGTGGGGTCGCACTTGTTGGGCTCATCGCTGGTGGCCTCTTTCTGCTTTGGGGGACTCGCCCAAAGGCATTCACCTGCCTTGGTTTACTCTTCATCGCGACGCTCTATGCGATGATTGTCGCAATATTTTATGTGGCTTTCTATGGCGGGCGAGGCGAGCTTCCCTTTCTCAACGACTACATGTTTGCCGTGCTCTATGCGCCTCTGTCCATTGTTGTGGCACTCCGCTTGAATCCGAAAGCCGTGAGTAAGCCGGTGACGTCGAAGGCATGGATTGTTCCAGCGATCGCCGCGATTCCTGCGATGGCATTACTCTGCGGAATTCCATCGTGGACGAAGCACCCGGGGCGCGTGCTGATTGACGAGTTTCATAGCGATTGGGAGCGGACAAACGTTCCGTTTGATACCGAAACATATGGGAGCTTAAGCGTTTATAACTACGGAAACTTCTATAAGGAGCTCAAAAACCACTTCGACACTGAAGCTCTTTTTCGAGAGATTTCGGACAAGGACCTCGATACCGCGTCGGTTGTGATCCTCAAAACCCCAACCAAGCCTTATTCGAAAGACTTTTGCGACCGAATTGAACGCTTTGTGCGTCGTGGGGGCGGACTCTGGCTCGTAGGAGACCACACCGATGCTTTCGGGATGACATCGATTCTCAACGTCATGGCCGCCCGCTTTCATTGCGAGTTCGAAAAGAATGCCTGGCTTGAGCCCCCCAGCAAGCGAAATCTTTGGATTAGCGATCCCTTTACCCCTCCCTTTATGCAGCAGTCCTCGCAGTTCCTTTTTTACACTGGCTGCCAAATGAAGGCCCCTGCCAGCTTCCTTAGGCTTGCGGTCGGCAATCGGGAGCAGTTTGATAAAGCCGACTATTCGGCCGGAAGTTTTTTTGGAAAGCTCCGCTACCTTCCGTCGAACGGTGGCGGAAACGCCCTCATGGCCACGGCTGGAACCGTGGGACAAGGGCGAGTTGCGATGTGGTCGGATAGCACCTTATTTTCGAACTTTTCCCTGTATTTGCCTGGAAAGCTCGAAACTGGGTTGAACACGGTTGACTGGCTTCGACAACGTGCGCCCTTCGACTCAACGTACTTTACGATGGCTATCTTAGCCTTGACCCTGGGGATTTCCTTCTATTTCCTACGAACATGGAGGACCTTGGTTGTTCTCGCCTTTGGCTTAGCCTGGGTTCCCGCGCTTTTAAACTCTAAGGTCTTCGGGACGCCCGAGATGCCCAGCGGAACCGCCTATCAACAGGCGGATATTGCTTTCTATGAGCCAAGACCGTCGGCTCACCTGCCTCTTTATGCTTCAATCGACGACACAGCCCCTGAGTATTACTGGTCTAGCTATGTTGCGGTACAACGAGTCGGAATGCGTCCGGCCGTGGTGAGTAAGCCCGAACAACTCTCTCGTTTCCAAAAGGCCGTCTACATCGGTTCTGAACAAACGACTACACAAGATATTGATACCTTGATGAAGTGGGCCACTGGAGCAAAGCAATTGATCATCCTCGATGCCGGCAGCTTGCTAAAACCGGTTGCCGAACACCTTGTGGATTCCATCAATAAATTAAACGGGCAGGTCCAATACAATCTCGACGAGGGATGGCGCGACACGGTCGGTCCAGCAAACCTTCCCGTCGATTCAATTAGTATCAGCGGACTTCTTAAGGGCAATGTCACACCTCTGCTCAAATCAAAGCAGGGAGAAATCCTCGGCGGCGCATACAGCTTTGGTCATGGGACAATTACGCTGTTTATGACCAAGTCGATGTTCTCAGACGACACGATCGGCGGCGTTCACAGCGTGCCAACAAAGAAACAAAGGGCGATCCTCGAAATCCTTTATCGAGCTTATCAAGCAAAACTAGCCGTTCCGTCTGTCTAAAGACGGAACGGATTTCGTTTCTCAGCCTCTACTCGCAGCGGATGTTTCCGACATTGATGTGCCCCCATCCGCCGGTCTCATCGTCAACAATTCGGATTTGGAGGGTTCGGCCCCGATAGCCTGAAACGTCCCAAGTGCGCTCATCCATGACCTCAGTATTGTGTCCCCGTTCAACCTTAAGCTGTTCTTTGGTTTTCGTATCGATGAGTTCAACGAACACACCTTTGCCGTTTCCGCCGCCAACCAAGAGCTTGATCTTGGGTTTGGTAACTTGGAACCGTGGCGACTCGATCACACCACGATATTCATCGCGAAAGCCATTGTGACCATTTTCGCAGGTACCAACGAAGTTCTTGCCCCGCGCGTTGAACTCAAGGCGATCCGCATTGGTCGGAACCTCGGCGAAGTCGCCGACGATATGCCAGCCTTGCATCGCCCAATCGGAAAAGTCAAACGTCGGATTCATCAACGGCCCCTTCGCACGGAGCATATCGATGCCTTTCGAACCACCATCAACGAGAACACTCCAATCGATTTGAATATCGGCTCGCGAATATTGCTTCGGTGGTGCCTGATGATGGTAGGCCTCACCGTACTTATCAAGAAGGCAAGCCATGCTTGTCAATCCCGACCCTTCGCCCCAATCGAATCCCGAACGTCCCGCTTGAGTGTCGTCGCCGCCGTGCCCGCAGTTCTCCGGTTCGATTCCGAGCGGATAGTTGGGATTGGGATAGATACCAAATTCATCGTGCAGGGGATGATTGATCAGGGTTAATGCCGCCCTTGTCGCCGCCACACCTCGCTCAAAGTAGTCTCTTCGACCGAGCTGTGCCCCAAAGTCACAAAGCGTCTCACCAAACTGGGCCTGCCGGGCATCGTCATATTCGCCGTCCGAATTCTGAACCCCGAAGCCACCATAGGTGTAAGCGGTCTGCCGATAGCTGATCGGCCATACATTTTGGTAAAGGCACATCATGTCGAGGGCATTCAACGCGTACGGCATGTACTTGTCGTTGCCAGTATGGGATGCAACCGCTCGCAACGCCTCAGCCGTCCACTGCATTGAAAGAGTGTTTTGCGGAGGGCACAGGGTATGCAGGTCGTGCATTGACGGATCGTCGAGCGTCGCGCCGCTCTGCTTGCAAACCTTTGGTGAACAAGAGAAAAAGGTCTCGAAATCGTAATAAAGCTGCTGGTTGACGACGCTCTTCACCAAAAAGTCTGCCCCCTTCAGGATGCTGTCGATGTGAGGTGAAGCATTTCCGGGAGCCCGCTTGATCAATTCGGTAATAAACCAAATCGGCAATGCAGATTGCGCACTATGGTCGAGAACTGGCACGACTTTGAGATCCTTTGACAGCCAAGTCGGGAACGAGCCATCCGAATTCTGATATCTCATCATGCAGGCAGCCATTTGCCGACACTGATTGAGCACTTCCTCTTTTCGCGGACAATCTGGCAAGTCATAGAATCGGAGAAGCCAAATACCCTTCCACGCCATGTTGGTGAGGTCGTAATAGCAATCCTTGGTGGGCGTGATCAGACACCCTTTCCAGCGTTTTTCGCGAGTCTGGTAAGTGGTTGGACAGGCGCCTTGGTCAAGGGGAGCCGCAAGCGCCATGTTGAGCATTTTGTCGGCTTTTTCAACCCAATCCGGCTTGTTCAGTTTCTTGCCCCACCACCGGATTCCGTACGCGCTACGAAGGTTATTGAACCAGCATTGCCAGCTCACCCAACCTTGTTCCCAACCCCAACCCGAGACGATTCCGCCACACGGCTTTCCGTCGATAGTAACGTCAAACCAGCCGACTTTGTTATCTCCGTAATGTTCATCGAAGACCGCCGGATAACACACCTTGGCATAGTCTTCGAATGGCATGGCCTGGGGCAGAATCTTGTCGAAATACTCATGCCCAACCTTCCAAGAGTAATCCGAAGCAAGCTGATGAGCCGAATAGGGTCTCGTTTTCGCATCAACGATCAACGTCATCCCAAGATGCAAATCCTGAGGTACGTGGCGAACCATCGAACGGTCGTGGCTATACCAAACGTGCCCCGCCAATTGGTAGTTGCAGAAACCGTAGGACATGAGCGGCGCGTCGACAACCCCGTTTTGACAATCGAGATCGAGAACCGTCGGCATCACTCGATCTTTTTTGAGGCTTTCAACGTCCGGGATCAAGACAGCGGCAAGGCTTCCCTTTTGAGCTGAGATCGCCGGGGAACGGAAGAAGTGGTCGCCCACCACCTGGTCACTCTCCTTTCGCAATCCGGGACTGAAGGTCGAATCTGGCTTGCCACCTTGCTTCATGGTTTTGCCATCCGGGGCAAAAGCATACGAATTGAAGAGGTATTCGATGGTTGGCCGTTCGTCGTCAAAGTGAACGGAAAAGTCCACTCTGAGATCATTGCCATGGACGGGCAAGGTTAGGGTCTTTTTGATCGTGACGCCATTCGAACGATTTTCCAATGTCATGTTTCGCTCGCCCGTCGACGAAATTTTGTTGAAACGACATGTGGGTGCGGACGAAAAAAGCGATGAGGAAGACGAACTTGAAAGCGCCGTTACAGTCGTGGAGCCCTCACTGATCGGCAACCCGCTCGCCGTTGGTGACTTCAACACCTCTCGGAACTTGCCCTTGGCATCTTTGGCCAAGATCGTTTCAACGTATTCGCCGTTTAGTCGATCAATGCGCACTGTGATCTCGCCATTGGACATCTCCAGCGGTCGGCCCTGACCAAGTGCGAGAGCGAGGTATGAAAGGGTTGAAGTCAACATACATTTTCTCCTTAGTTCGCCAAGTTAGGATTGTCGGTCAGGTACTTATCCGCCGATTCCTTGTCGACACGAACCGTCGGCAAAACGATCTTCTTATCTTTGGGCTTGTTACCCTTGAGGATGTCTGCCGCGATTTCAATACCCTTGGCTCCCGGCGTCGGATATTGGAATGTCGCATCCAACTTCCCTTCCTTGATCATGTTCACGACTTCCTTCTGGCAGCCATCGATCCCTACGAAAAGCGGAGCCTTGCCTTTGGGGTTCGCATCCCAAGCGAGTCGAGCACCGATCGCCATTTCGTCGTTGTGCGCATACACACAATCGATCGCTTCACCTTTCTGAAGGAAAGTTTCCATGTAGGCTCGCGCCTTCTGGCGTTGATAGCCACAGTCGTCACCTTCGATAATCTTGATGCCAGGATATTTGGCGATGACTTCTTTGAAGCCGTCGCGTCGATCATGCGTCGGCGTCGCTTCCGCAATGCCTTGGATCATCAAAACGGTTCCCTTTCCACCAAGTTTGTCCGCCACGAATTGCCCAGCTTGGCGTCCGATTTCTTTGTTATCGCCGCCGATATAGCAGGTGTACTTATCGCCTTCGATCGCGCGGTCGAGAAGGATGACTGACGTTCCGGCGTCAAATGCTTTCTCGACTGACTTCGTCACGGCCGTATCATTCGGCGAAACCAAGAGAACCTTCGGTTTCCGAACCATGAAGGTATCGATGATGTCGTTCTGCTTCTTCGAATCACCCGAAGCATCTTGCTCATCGAACGAGAATTCGCTCGCGTGCTTGTCGGCCTCTGCCTTGGTAGTCGCATCAAAAACTTTGCGCCAAGGATCTTGCGAGTTAGCCTGTGAGAAGACGACCAAAGGCAAATCTTTATTTGTAGTAGCAGTTGGTGTCGTCGACGATGACGAATTGGTGTCGCCACCTCCCGAACATCCGGCGATGAAGAGGAGTGCGATAAATGGCAAGAGATTTTTCATGTTTCTTGAGTCCTTCCTAAGCTTTGCAAGTAGACAGCGACGAGAATAATGATTCCTTTCCAGCCCATTCCGACGTAGGTGTTGACGCTTTTGAGAATGAGCAGGACGTTGAGGCAGACGATGAAGAGCGCCCCGAGAAAGGTGCCGACGATGTTTCCGTTTCCACCGAGGAGCGAGGTCCCGCCGACGACGACCGCCGTGATCGCATCGAGTTCGTAGGACATTCCGGCGCCGGGGTCACCGTTGGTGTTGCGAGCGGTGAAGATGAGACACGCCAGCGCGACGCAGAACCCGTTGATCGCATAGGCTCCGACCCGCACACGATTGACCGGAATTCCGGCATAGCGAGCCGAAACCGCGTTTCCGCCCACCGCATAGACCCTCCGTCCAAAAACAGTTTTCGAAAGGATGACCGAGGCGACAATCGCGAGGACGATCATCATCCAAGCGCTGATCGGCAGCCCGCCAACCCGCTTAAGCAAGAACTCAAGCTTGTCGCCAAAGCCACTGACCGTGCCATTGTTGGTGTAAACATAGGCGACTCCTCGCAAGCTCACCATCGCTGCCAACGTGACCACGAACGGCTGCATCTTTGTTGCGCTAATGAGCCCACCGATCAGAGCTCCAATCCCTGTTCCCAGCAGCAAAATGAACGCAATGGTGATGGGCAAAGAGCGTCCAGCGACCAGCCATGTCGCGCAAACGCAGTTGAGCAAACCGAGCAGCGAACCCACGCTGAGATCAATCCCACCCGTCAATATCACGAAGGACATCCCGAGGGCCAAGATGCCCGGCACCGCCAACTGGTTAAAGATATTGGCGAGATTTTCGGTGGAAAAAAACGTACTGCGGACCAAAATTCCAGCCGCGACAAAGAGAATCCCAAGGCCGACAAACCCTTGGTACTTTTGGAAGGTCGCTAACCAACTTCTTTGTTGGGTTTGTGATCGCATAACCGTTCGATTTTCGTGGATTCTACCCACCTCCATCTATGCAAGAATGAGCAATGTTGCCACGTTTTTTGCGAGTGATCCCATTCGTGTTACTCAGCACCATCAGTCGAGCCCAGGTTGCAACCGGACCACTGGGAAATTTGATTCAGCCCCAAGACGGCATCAGCATGCGCGAGTCATCGACTTTTCGCATGGGCAAAGACGGAAAGTATGATCGTCACGCGCCACCCACCGGTGACCTCAAAGAGCATAGCAACTACGACAACTTCCGCGTCGGTCCCGGGCAAACGCACGTTTTGATGGATGCGAAGGGTCCGGGGATCATCACTCATATGTGGCTGACCTTCTTGGGTCCCGAGAAGCAGAACTGGGCTCCCCAAGGCTCCGCGAACCATCAAGAAATGTTGCTGAGAATCTATTGGGATGGGGCGAAGAAGCCTCAAGTCGAAGCTCCCGTGGGTGACTTCTTTGCAAATGCCTTTGGCAAACGCTCAGAGGTCAACAGCCTGCCAGTGGTGGTCGATGATGGCGATGCGTACAACTGTTTTTGGCCGATGCCATTTCATAAGTCGGCCCGCGTCGAAATCGTCAATCAAAGCGACAAAAACATCAACCTACTTTATTACAACATCGACTGGATTAAGAAGACCAGTCTTCCAAAGGATACGCCTTACTTCCATGCCCAGTACCGGCAGGAATACCCCGCCGAGCATGGCAAGGATTACACGATTTTAGAAACCACTGGCAAGGGTCACTATGTCGGCACCGTTTTGTCAGTTCGCACCCGAAGCCCAAGCTGGTTTGGCGAAGGCGACGAGAAAATCTATATTGATGGAGAGAAATCGCCCTCGATCTGGGGAACGGGAACCGAAGACTATTTTCTCTCCGCTTGGGGACTCAAAAAGAATTCAACACCCTATTTCGGCACTCCTTATTTCGATCAGTGGGGCATCATTGGCGGACATACAAGTGCTTACCGATGGCACATCAACGATCCCATCGTCTTTCAAAAAGGCATTAAGGTCACGATCGAACACTTTGGCTGGATGTCGCCTGACGAAAATCCTGACCATAAGTCGATGAGTTGGAACGAACGAGAGGACGATTTCTCAAGTGTCGCCTTTTGGTATCAAACGGGTGAATCGACCTTTTCGGCGCGGGCTCCCGAAGCCAAGGAGAGAGCATTGCCTTCTCTCGAAAGAATCACGGCTTACGTTACCGATCCCGCAGTGAAGCATGGTGATGGAACCGCTGGACCACAGGACCTCGACATCTTTGATCATGCTCAATTGCTCTACCAACCGAAATCTCCTTCGAACGCCTATCTTGAGATTCCTTTTCACGTCGAGAAGAAAGAACCGCTTCGGCTCTTGTTGAATATGTGTATGTCGTACGACTTCGGCACCTACCAGGCTTATCTCAACGGTATCAAGCTCGGAGGTCCAATGGATTTGTATTCGAAAGATGTCGAGCAACGCGAGTTTCATTTGATGGACTTCTGGCCCGAGCCCGGTGACTACACGTTGCGTTTGGAATGCGTGGGCAAGAATGCGTCCTCACAGGGTCATTTCTTGGGCATCGAGTCCGTTCGGTTGCGCGAACGCCGCCCACGGGTAACCCAGATGGGCTACGAAAAGGACCAAGACTGGCGAAAGAATCCGCACCTGTGGGACTGAAGCACGCCGACTTTCTGGTCTCCGGCTATTCCCTCTCCAACCTTGGTTGGGGAGGGTGTCGCTCTGACTTGCGTCAGGCGACGGGAGGGGAAAATCCACTTTCGACGCTGGCAAAATACCGGATAGCGGCAATTGCCTATTCATTCTTTAGCTTGACGTCAACTGAGCCCACTTCATCGAATTGATACAATCGATCCTCGCCGACAAAACACAGGCAACCAGATTCATCAAAGTTCAAATTGAGTTGACGCTCTTCTTGAAAGAAGTTGCGCCAAGATTCCCCTCCGATGACAATCACTTTCCCACGACCACTTCGAGGCATATCGAAAATTAGATTCTTTTCACGAATGAGCTTTAGAACTTCTGCCAAAGACATGCCCGTCCTTAAGTGAGGAATCAAAGACTTATAATTGGAATTCGGCAAGGGATTAATGGAGAATTTCACGAACAAAAATCTCACGAATACAACGGCCCCTAAAGAAAAGATAAGAAGTCCACTCTTCGTACCGAGCAATTTCTTCAACTCGTTTATTCCTGATTCTTAGGTTCGCTTATTTGAGAATATTGAGGGTAAGAGATTTTGTGATACCGCCCGGGCCCGCCATGATGATTCTAATATCGATCCCTACCCTGACATTAGAGATTGCCCCATCGGAAGGCATCGTTTTTTGACCTCCAACGAAAGTAGTCCGTTGGCGTGAAAGCGACGATTTCAAGTCGAATGGAACATCTTTCCAATCCCGAACGCCCTTAAACGCCTTCTCCGGGTCCTCTAATCCGCCGCCAAACTGGGAGGCACAACGGGCATAGAGTTGCTGCATAAGATCGTTGTGGAGACCATCAGCGAGAGACTTCCAGACCTTAAAGGAATCAGCAACTCTCGGAGTCGTTTCTGGATTTCGATAGTACTCTTCAACGACGACATTTCTCGCAGTGACAAACCTATCTTGAGGTTCAGCATGTTCAACAATCGTATTTAAGCCGTCGCTTGCACCAACCGATTGATTCGGGCTAAAGAATAGGAAGTTATTTTGACCTTTATTGTCTTTAGAGAGGACGCGCACACATGGCAGAACCTGAAGCTTAAATTTTCCAGAACTCATGGCATCGCGATAGTCCGACATAGGAACAATGTCGGCCAAGTTCTCACTCAACTCCTTCTGTGCTTTGACGTCAACGACGGCACCGCTTGCGTCGAGGGCACCGAGCTCTAAAAGTTTAGATAAGGCACGGTCAGTCGGGCCGATTAACGCAGACTTTTCTGCAACGACAAGGAGGCCCTCCGACTCGGAGCTGCAATATTCTTTTCCAAGCTTATCGATCCATTCCCTGCCGCTAAATTGTTCCTGATTCGTCACGAGCGGCTTTAACTTTTCCGAGTACTTCCGAATGACGACAATATTCGTTATCTTCGAATTTGGATTCGATGATGATGGAGGCATGCCACTGCCAAGCATTACGACAATGGCCAAGGAGCAAGCAGATGGAATCACCCTACGCTCTCCATCCTCACTGCTATCGGATTCCGTTGCAGTTTGCCGAAATTCTTCATATTCAATCCAGAAGCTAGGTCTTTTACTTATCGAGCGGAATCAGGACCGGAATTCGCTTACGGTAAGGATTGATCAGCTCGCCGTCCCGTTCGGGATGATCCACGTAGTAGAGTCCCAAGGTTGTGTAGTGGTTGGTGAATGGCTTACGATCTTCGTCCCAGCCGCCTCGACCATGCTCCAGCGTGAACAAAAGACTCTTGGTAAATGGAACCGGATCTTGGATGTGCCACCGGTAGACCGTATTGTAGATTCCTCGCTTCTCACCGCCCTTGTTTGGGTTGTCATAGTAGGTCACACCGAAATATGGAGTTTGGAAGGTATGACCAAAATCCCACGCGCCGCAGAAGTAGTCCTCTGATCCCGTACCAGACTGGGCCGGCTTCGGGTTTCCGTCCACATAGAAGTTGTCGTCGCCCTCGCCCCACCATCCATCGCTGTTGGCGAGAACCGAAACGACCGTTCCAACGTAGTGCCCTCGACCTTTCACTTCCGTGATCGTAAGCGGTTTGCCGACGGGAGCCGGGAAGTAATTTCGATATTGGGTATGGAAATACAAGGCGTCTTTTTGCGGACGATCATAGAGGCGGTAATCGTAGTTCCAGTAGTATGCGCCGACCCGCTTGTCGCCTTCGTTGGTCACGGTGATCACCGCATGTTTTTTGAAAGGCATTGGCCAATAGCAATTCAACGCCATCTGTCCACCCACGGACACCGCCGCGCTTTGATACTCAACATAGCCTCTTCCTCCGGTTGCCTCGCCCGGACCTTGGGCAAAAAAGTCGCCGATAGGACATTCGACCGCCGGGGTTGGGGCGTCATCCCAATACATTCGAATGACCATTTCGCGAAGATGATCTTTCGATTCCGCCGCAATCGTCATCCAGAGGTGCGTAAACTCGCCACTTCCCTTCACATCGGCCACGATTAACGTTTGACCGGGAGCGATGCCTCGAGCATCGCCGTTTTTGCCGGTCGGATCGGCACTCGAAGCCTTGAATGCGCGATACGATTTCGCTTGGGCGAGATCTTCGGGAACCTGGGCACTGACGGCAACCGCCAACGCAAGGCCAAGGGGCAATACGGTCATCTTCATCGTTGAACTCCGCTCCTTCCACGGAGCTTGAGCGGCATGTTACCCGTCATACAGAGATCGTTTCTCAGTCAGCAAGAACTCAACCTGGTCGTTGGCCACCAGTACTCACTTCCCTAAGCCTAGCTGCCGTTATTGGCCCGCCTTAGACAAAAATCTATCTTTGCGTTATCTTGTAAGCCAAGCCTTATGCGCAGCATTGTGGACTTCAAGATAGTCTCGCGATGTGAGGAACGATGAATCCTTCCGACTGCAGGAATAATTCTTGCCTAAAAGCTATTAAAGCCGTCGATTTTTGGCCGGAAAAGTCGTGGAATCCCGAACATCGAGTCCGCACTTATAGGTCGCCGACATGGGCTCGGCTCCCTCTCCGTACTTCACCTTTCCACTGATCATTTCTAAAAGGTGGCTTACTGCCTCGAACGCAATCAATTCGACCGGCTGATGGACGGAAGTCAAGCGAGGTTGGGTTCGCTCGCAAAAAGTCGATGAGTCGAAACCCACAACCGATAGATCCCATGGGACTTGGATTTCCAGCATCTTGCAAGTGTTGAGGACGGCCCCCGCGAGCGTATCGCTAAAGCATGCCATCGCCGTCAGCTTCGGATGCGCTTGTCGATATTCTTTGAATCGTCGCGGGGTTTCATCCCATACAAAGACCTCTCCCCAAAGGCCTTCTTCCTCTACGGCGGTAAGAAAAGCCGAAATGCGTGCCTTGCCTTCGGCGGTAGGTTCGCTCAGTTCGTCGATGACAAAGCAGATGCGTTCATGTTTCAACTCACGAAGGTGACGAACCACGAGCCTCAATGCGCCATCGTTGTCGGCGCAAAAGGTCGGGAGTCCCTGAACAGAACCAGGTGGCGTATGCAATAAAACCATTGGGATATTGGCGTGGCGAAATCGCTCGACTGAAGCTTCGTTAAAGTCAGGACGGGCCCACAAGATTCCGTCGAATCGCCCATCGAAAATAGCCTCGTCGTTGCCTCCCTGAACCAGTTCGGGACAGAGGGCTAAAGTGTATTTCTGGGGGAAAAGGGCCGACATCACCCCATTCAGCAACTGCGGATAGTACGGGTTATTCTCACTCAAACGTCCGAAGTGTTGAAACACAACCCCAATCATGTGGGTTTGCCGATTTCGCAGACTTCGAGCGACGTTATTAGGTTGATAATGCAGTTCTGCGGCGACCCGTCGAATCTTTTCGGCCGTCTCCTTGCTAACTCGCACATTTCTTCCCGTGCCATGCAGCACGTACGACACCGCCATCGCGGAAACTCCTGCCGCCTGAGCGACCTGTCGCATCGTCGTTTTCATATAATTTAAGGCTAAATCGAAGGCATCATATCACATTCGTTTTCTGATTGGACCACGAATGGACGGCAGAATTTCAAATTGGCCAACCGCTTGTCAGGAGATCGAAAATCCTCTACGAAGAGGGCGGCATGACTCCTTTTTCCCAGGCAAGTCGGATAACATGCCAAAACCACACCGAGGTGGAAAGTAGGATGGCGTCAGCAGCAAAAGCATCGGAATGGGTTGGAAAAGTGCGATGGACCATTTGTGCCCTGCTCTTCGCGGCGACAACGATCAATTACCTCGACCGTCAACTTTTCTCGCTACTCATTCCCTTCTTTGAAGACGAGCTCCGCATCGGTCCCGTCGATATCGCGCTGATCAACGCCAGTTTTCTGATTTCTTACGGGTTCGGCATGATCTTCGTCGGATATTTGTTCGACAAATATGGCACCAAACGAGGGTTAGGGATTGGCTTCCTACTTTGGAATCTCGCCGCGGCCGCCCATGCACTCGTGGGCGGATTTATGGGCTTCGTCGGGGTCCGGTTTCTCCTGGGTTTGGGTGAGGCGGCCAACTTCCCTGCGTCCGTCAAAACCGTCGCGGAGTGGTTTCCCAAGAAGGAGCGCGCCTATGCGACGGGATGGTTCAATTCAGGTTCAAATATTGGCGCCATCCTTGCGCCGATCCTCGGTGTCTTGATCGCAAATCAGTTCGGTTGGCGAGCCGCCTTTTTGGTCTTGGGCATCATCGGACTAATCTGGCTAGTGTTTTGGGCTCGAATGTACTTCCAGCCGCGTGAGCATCCGTCGATCACGCCTCAAGAAATCGAATACATCGAGAGCGACCACGAAGAAGAAACGGAGAAGATCAGCTACGCCGAGTTGTTCGGCATGCGCCCCGTCTATGCGATCGCTATCGGAAAAATCTTTTCTGATCCGTCTTGGTGGTTCTACATTACGTGGCTACCTAAATTCTTGGTGGACCAATTTAAGCTCGACCCTAAATTCATGACGGTCGCGATTCCCGTCGTCTTCTTGATCGCCGATGTAGGATCGATTCTTGGAGGATGGCTCTCGTCGCGTCTCATCCAAGCTGGAAAGTCGGTCGGCGTTGCGCGAAAAATCACGCTTCTGCTGTGCGCTCTCTGCGCCTTACCTGTCGTTTTGGTTGGGCAACTCGTCGGCGTTCCGACCGTTTTCGGGATTCCCACGATTTATGTAGCGCTTTTGTTGGCTTCAGTTGCGGCGGGTGCGCATCAGGGCTGGAGCTGCAATCTCTTTACTCTTGTTTCCGACACCTTGCCACGTCGAGCGGTCGCCGCAACGGTGGGTGTCATTACGATGTTTGGCGGCGTCGGCGCGGCAATCTTCCAAATCATTGTCGGGACGTGGGTTCAACGCACGAGTAACTACACGCTTCCCTTCTTCCTCGCCGGAACCCTCTATTTAATTGGACTCCTCGGCATGCATCTATTGATGCCCAACGTTGAGCCCACGCACCCTAAGCACAGAGTAAATCTTGGTTGGGTTGGAGTCGGAGGTCTCGGATTGCTTGCACTTTTGGTGGTTACTACCTATTTCCTGAATCGTCCTCCTTATTGGTCAATGTCGGATTACCTTACGAAACGCGCAATTGAAATTCATTCGCCTTCGCCCGGTAGCGTGGGTCCTGATGCGAAGGTGGGCTGGATGCACGCGAAATGGATTCTCTGGCGAACTGCCGATGGCAAGGAAAAGCCTGAACTGCTGAAATTCGACCGAGATAATCGCCCAATGGTTGAATCCAAAGGTGTGAAAGCGGCCAAGTACGAAGGGCCAACCATCGACCAGGTTCTCGCGACCACGACTCCTCCATCCCTATGAAGATCTTTGTCCTAATCACTACGTTGATCCTGGCAACCGCATCGAGAGCCCAAGATGTCCAATATCTCACCAAAAACTTCGTCGATCCCAGCCAACGAGTGGGCAATATTGTTGTAGCCAACGAAGGCGGAATCGCGCCGATTTTGGTTTCGAGCCGTGACTGGCCCGGCGTGGTGCGGGTCGCGGGAGATTTGCAAAAAGATTTAGTCGCAGTTACGAGTAAGAAGCCTCGGCTCATGAAAGACAAAGTGTCCAATGCCACTTCGATCGTCATCATCGGCACCATCGGTCGCAGTCCGATTATCGACCGACTCGTCAAGACCGGTAAGTTAAACGTCAAAGGCGTTCAGGGTCAGTGGGAATCGTACGTGATTCAAACGGTGGCGAAACCCCTCCCAGGAGTCGAGAATGCCATCGTTATCGCGGGAAGCGACAAGCGCGGCACGATTTATGGAACTTACGAGTTATCCGAGCAAGCGGGGGTCTCGCCCTGGTACTGGTGGGCTGACGTCCCGATCAAGAAGCATGCTCAACTCTCCGTTCGCCGAGGTCGATATATCCAAACTTCGCCGAAGGTCAAATATCGCGGCATTTTCATCAATGATGAAGCTCCCTCCCTCAGCAATTGGGTCTACAAGAATTTCGGCGGGTATAAACATGAGTTCTACACCCACGTCTTTGAACTTCTGCTTCGTTTGCGAGCCAATTATCTGTGGCCAGCGATGTGGAACAACTGCTTCCATCAAGACGATCCGCTGAATCCAAAGCTTGCTGATGAATACGGCATCGTTATGGGCACCTCACATGTTGAGCCGATGGGACGCGCCGACAAAGAGTGGAATCGACAAGGCTTCACGCCAGAACAATGGAATTACGCAAAGTTCCCTGACCAGTTGAGGCAGTTTTGGGCGGAGGGCGTCCGTCGCAACAAACCCTACGAAACAATCACAACGATGGCGATGAGAGGCAAAATCGATACGCCCATGTGGGAGAACGAGAATATCGGTTTGCTTGAACGCATTGTTGCCGATCAACGAAAGATTCTCGCGAAAGAGGTCAGCTCGAACTTAAGCAAAGTGCCCCAAGTTTGGTGCCTCTACAAGGAGGTTCAAAACTATTACGACCATGGGATGCGTGTGCCTGATGACGTGACGCTCCTTTGGGCTGACGATAATTGGGGCAATATTCGACGACTTCCGACGCTCGAAGAACGCAAGCGATCTGGTGGAGCCGGGGTCTACTACCATTTCGACTACGTTGGTGGACCAAGAAACTATAAATGGATCGACACGAGCCCCTTGCCCCGCATTTGGGAACAGATGCATATGGCCTACGAACACAAGGCTGATCGAATTTGGATCGTGAATGTTGGGGATATCAAGCCAAACGAATTTCCCACTGAATTCTTTATCCGCATGGGCTGGGATCCCGATCGATGGAACGCAGCCCAGCTTCATTCATACACGGTGAATTGGATGCGGCGCGAATTTGGTTCGGAACACGCTGAGACGATGGCGGATTTGATGGAGCGGATCACAAAATACAATAGTCGTCGAAAACCAGAGCTGCTCGATGCCAATACTTACAGCCTTCTTAACTATGAAGAGGGCGAACGAGTAGCCGAGGAATACGCCCAGATCGCCGATCAGTCGTCCATCCTTTACCGAATTCTCCCTCCCGAGCAACGCGACGCCTATTTTGAATTGCTTCACTATCCGATTGCGGCGAGCGCCAACCTCAACCTACTGTATCTTGCCGCAGCCAAGAATCATCTTTACGCTAAACAAGGCCGAGCTTCAGTCAATTTAGCTTATAACCTGGTCCATCAACTCTTCGACCGGGATCATGAACTTCAGCAGGAATACCATTCCCTCAAGGGCGGCAAGTGGGAGCACATGATGGACCAAACTCATATCGGCTACACATCTTGGCAGCAACCGGATCAAAACAACATGCCCGAGGTGGTGCGAATTCCGCCTCAACGAGGAGCAGCCCTGGGTATTTCGGTTGAAGGCAGCGATCAATCCTGGCCAAGTCCCCTGGCCAAAGGAGTTCCTACACTCCAGCCAATTAGCCGATTTGATCGAGTCGAGCACTACTTCGATATTTTCAATCGAGGCGGAGGCTCGTTGAATGCGACAATCAAAACTCAAGATTCGTGGCTCGTTGTAAACCAACCTCCAGACCTTCACGAAGATCACCGAATCTACGTTTCGGTCGCTTGGGACAAGGTTCCTGAGGGAATCAAGGAATCGAGCATTGTTGTCATTGAGCCCGGCGGCACTGAAATAACAATTCGAGTACCGATCCAAAATCTTTCTGATCTCGAAGCGCACAAGATCACTGGTTTTGTCGAGTATCAAGGGATCGTTTCGATTGATGCTTCCGAGTTCAAAAATCGTTCGGGAAACCGTTCGGCAAACTTTGCGGTGATACCAGGTCTTGGCTTGAATGGCTCGTCCATCGCATTGATGCCTTCAACTGCGCCTCGGCAATCATTGCTTCAATTACCCGTTTACGTCGACTATCCGATCTACCTCTTCAGCGGAGGTGATATCCAAGTCCGGACAATCCTCTCGCCAACCCAACACCTGAAGCCGGGTGACGGGCTCAAGTTTGCGATCTCGATTGATGGCGGGACTCCGATCACCGTCAACATGCACGAAAATTACGCTTATTTCACACCCATCTGGGAAGCTTCAGTTGCATCAAATCGAATTACCAAATCGATTTCCTTTGCGAAAGTTTCACCTGGACCGCACACCATCCGAATTTACGGAATCGATCCTGGAGTGGTCCTTCAGCGGATCATTGTCGACGCCGGAGGTCTGAGACCAAGTTATCTTGGCCCGCCGGACAGCGTCTACGTTTCAAGACGAAGATAGGCGATTCGCCCAACAAGGCTTAAGAGCCATCCAGAACCTTTCGTACGCTCTCAAAAGCGAGCTTCGGCTGATAGGCGCCGTCAAACAATAGTGCCGCACCGCGGGTCCCGCCTGTGGACATGGGAATCCAACTTTGCTTATCAGTGATGCCCCAAAGCTGGATGCCCTGACAATGCTTAAAGCTGAGCGCCATACGAACGAAAGCGTCATAGGCTTCGGCTTGAATTTTGAGATCATCGGGATTCAGTGGCCTCACCCCATGCGCCGGGTCATCGTTTGGCAACTTCTGAATCGGCACCGAAAGGTCAAGCTCGGTCATCTGAAAAGTGAGCTTCTTCGCCTCGATCGCCTTCAGGAACTCATAAAATTTGTCGCCAGGCTTGGGATGCTCGACCGCCCAACGATGAAATTGCAAGCCAACCCCGTTGATAGGTGCCTTTTTAGATTTTAGATAATCCACCAACTTCAGAAGGTTTTCACCCTTGGTCGGATAATTTTCGACACTGTAATCGTTGTAGTACAGCTTGCACTTCGGATCGGCTTCGTGCGCGAATTGGAACGCGTAGACCAAGAAATCGGCTCCCAGTTTGCGATACCAAAAAGAATCACGCAGGTTAAAGGGACGCGTATTCGGAGCGTCGTCGATGGCTTCGTTGACAACATCCCACATTGCAATCTTGCCTTTGTAGCGTCCAACGACGGTTTTGATATAGTCATGCAAGATCGACTTTGCCTGCTCAGAGGAGATTTGGTTCTCCATCTTAAGCAGCCAGTTTGGAATGGTGTAGCCATGATCGCTGGCATAAACCAGAACGTGACCTCGAACTTTGAGACGATTCTTTTGTGCCCAATCGACCAAATAGTCGGGTTTCGAGAAATCGATCTTGCCGATCCCTTGCCACATTGCCGCCGGCTTGAGGTCGTTTTCCGGTTCGATCATCGTAAAGTTATCGAGGATCGCTCTACGGTAACGCCCCTGGTCAAGGTCATTCTTAACCCAATCGCTTTGAACCGCCACGCCAAAATTCAGCTTTCGCTTTTCGGCCAAAGGTCGAAGTCCATCGAAATTCGAATTGGACATGATCAAAGCCCATCCCACGCTGCATGAAATGATCATGATGTGGAGTCACTATACATGATTTATCGGAAAATCAACAATTAGCTATTCAAGCCCTGCCAATGGGCAAGTCGTCTTCGTGCGTCCGGCGGCTCTTCCAATCCGTTGGTTTCCATGTGATGATCGAGTTCGCGATTCATCCATCCGGCGGCCTCGACGATGAACGGTTTCAGAAAAGGCGCTGGCCCATAACCGTTCAAAAAAGCTCGCGCCATCTTTCGCAGGCGTTTGCTAAGTTCGCGATCTTCATGATCGACAAGCGGGCTCGCGGTAAAAATCATGAGTGTGCGGGCAACATCCTGAAGCGGATGTCCCCAAGCTGAGTTCGTCCAATCGAGCACGCACACAACTTCTTGGCCGTTCACCAAGACATTGAGGGGATGATAATCCATATGGATCAAGCACGACCCGTCTTGACGGGTCGTATCTTGGTGCAGCGTTTTGAGGGTTCGACCAAGCAATTCCCCATATTTCTGTAGGTCATCTAACGAATGACACTCATCGAACATTGGCGTCCCTTCAACCCATTCGAGCAACATGCAAGGATTTCGCCGATAGACTTCAAACCCCATGAGCGGCGCGACGGGGACACCCGCTGCAGATGCCACGTTCATGGCTTGAATTTCGAATTGGAATTGTGTGAGTTGCTCGGGTCTGAGGACGCGAAGAGCCGCGTACCCATCGTCAATCATGACCTTCCAAATTTTGGAGTCATTTCCGGTCGTCTCCTGGCGCATGACGATACAGTCGTCATATCCCAAGTTTTGAAGGATTTCCGTTGGATTAAGAGAATTCATGCTGCTTTATTCGATCCAAAACGCCCGGTAGGTCACGCCATCCGATCCGATTTTGTCCTCGGTTCGAAACTGGCGAGCCTTTGACGCCAAACGAGAAACCCATTCGTTCTTCTCGTCCTGACTTAACGCCCGAAAAATCGATTCTTCGTCCGGAGTCCACGTTCGTCCCTCTGCGGCGTTGAAGAGATCGGCAAAGCTAAAACAGCATTCTGGACCAAGCACTCCCTATTGTACAGTCCTAGGACCATCGGATGGGCAGTAGGTCTTACGGCATAGTCCGAAAGCCACAGTCTTTATCGGAACTCTTATTTCAGGTTAACGTTCTCATTGGAAATTCAAATAAATGAACGGAATTTCTCCGCCACACCCGACGAAGTTGTCTCAGAAATCTTGGGCGTGCGTCGGAAAAATGCCGCGAAACACGGGTTTGTCCAAAATCGACGAAGAAACCATCGTGAAGGAAATGAAATTCAGAAAAAAGTACACGAATTTCGTCAGGAAGTGAACGAATCGCACAATGCCATCGTCTTTGTACTGCGTCTGCGATGGAAAAAGGAGACTACTGGAGCCGATGACCGGATTTGAACCGGTGACCTGCTGTTTACGAAACAGCTGCTCTGCCGCTGAGCTACATCGGCCTCCTACAGGACAACAAATATACCATTTAAGGGCACAAAAACGAAACTTCTACCGTCTAAAGTTGACGAGCTTGAAGGAAAAAGTTTTGGGGAGAGGAATGCATGTCTATGCCGCCAGGTGAAAAACGATCGACGACTCCGAATTTGGAGCAGCGGACGACTGCGTCGATTATGTTTACCGACGTGGTTAGCTTCAGCAAGCATAGCTCGATCGATGAGCAGCGAACTTTCAGGGCTCTAAATCGAGATTTCGACATCATCTATCACCAAGTAGCCGCTCATGGCGGCCAAGTCCTCAACACAATGGGCGACGGGATGATGATTGTCTTCATGAGCGCGACCTCGTGTATGCAGTGCGCTCTTGGCATTCAAGGAGACTTCTACCGTCAATCGCTTTCGCGGCCCATCGATGGAATTCTCGAACATCGAATTGGCCTTCACATTGGCGATGTCCTCCTCAATGGCAAAAATACAATGGGGGACGGCGTCAATCAAGCCGCTCGAATCCAAGCATTGGCTCGCCCAAATTCAATCGCCATGTCGCGTGAGTTCCACAAAATGGTTGAGAACAAGACCCCGTTCTCGGCCAAGTATCTCGGCCTACGCATGACGAAAAACATTCCCGAGCCTATTGCGATTTACGAGGTTCCCCCCATTGACGACGCAATCCGGCAAAAGGCCGCCGAAGCGCTCTTTACGCCTCCGCCGAGCGAAGTCAACGAAGGTGCAACCGGTCGTCGAGGGGCGTTGATGTTGGTCGCGGCGATCATCCTGCTTGTCGCCGCTGCGGCACCCATTTTTATGTTACGCGCCGCCCAAAAGTCAGCCGAAGAGCAGGCAAGGCGAGAAGGACGTGGATTCGCGGCTGGCACAGGGGGCAAGCGAGTCGCCGAGAACCTTCGCGATCGACTCCAAGGCCACAGCGAAAACGCCAATAACTCACCGGCGGAGGCAAACAATGAAGCGGCAAACAATTCTGAACCGACATCCATTTCGCTAACTCCCGACCAGATTTCTGACATCGCCGCCAAAACGAACAGCTACGACTATGCCGGGGTCGCGGCCGAATTGCTTGCCTCGCAGGGCGCAGAAAGCCCAGACGGGTCAGTGATGATCAAGAAGTTTGAAAACTTGGTTCAGTTTAAGTCGTGGCTCGACGCAGAAATGAGTGCGACAAGCGAAACCGCCCCCATTCTGATCACGGTCGACGGGGCTACTTCAAAGGTCTTCGCAACTCCGGAAGGAATCACGGTCGTGGGAGCCGACGGGCATTCGTCGACGAAAAAGCTTTGGGAATATCGCCCAAAGATGATCGAGGCAATGGCTGAAGCTGTTGCGACGACTCCGCCGGATGCGAATGTTCCCACGACGAACGCGACTGGCTGGATAGGAACCTTCAAAGAAGTGCATCGCCTGGACCAGTAGGTCCAATATTCGTTCCAGCAGCCTAGTACAATAGAAGGAAAGGAACTGCAACGATGCAAGACAATTTTCCTATCCGTAAAGTAGACCATATCCGCCACTATGTCGGAAATGCGCGCCAGTCGGCGTACTTCTATCAGCACGTGTTTGGGTTCAGTATCACCGGCTACCATGGCCTCGAAACTGGCCTGAAACATGAGGTGGATTACCTGCTCGAACAAAATGACGTCCGTCTATTGCTGACGGCGCCAGTTCGTCCTGGTCACCATATCGCCGAAGCTCTCGCGATTCACGGCGACTTCGTTCAAGATATCGCTTTTGAAGTCGATGATGTGGATTGGTCGTTCCATGAAGCCGTTCGACGCGGGGCAAAGCCAGCGCGCGAACCGTTTACGCTTTCGAACGAAGAAGGCGAAGTTCGCCTTGCTTCGATTCATATCTATGGGGACACGATCCATACCTTTGTGAACCGTGACAAGTTCAGCGGTCACTTTCTTCCCGGATTCAAAACGAAAAATGAACCCGGCGACGACATTGGCATCATGGAGATCGATCACTGTGTTGGCAACGTCGAACTCGGCCAGATGAACGAATGGGTGAAGTGGTATGAGGATATCCTTGGTTTCAAAAACCTTATCAGCTTCGATGACAACGATATTTCCACAGAGTACACCTCACTGATGTCGAAGGTGATGGCCTCGGGTAATGGTCGTGTGAAGTTCCCAATCAACGAACCCGCGAAAGGCCTCAAGAAGAGTCAAATTGATGAATTTCTTGAGTTCTTCGGCGGAGCCGGAGTTCAGCACGTCGCGCTGAGAACCGACGACATCGTCTACACCGTCAGTCGACTCCGGGCTCGAGGAATTGAGTTCCTTCGGGTGCCCAAGACTTATTACGATATGTTGCCCGAACGAGTCGGAGAGATCGAGGAAGATATCGAAGTTCTCGCCGAACTTGGCATCCTGGTAGACCGAGACGACGAGGGATATCTCCTTCAGATTTTCACGAAACCGATCACGGATCGACCGACGCTGTTCTACGAAATCATCCATCGCAAGGGTGCGACCAGTTTCGGAAAAGGCAACTTCAAAGCATTGTTTGAATCGATCGAACGAGAGCAAGCTGTCCGCGGCACGCTCTAACAAAATTCTGGGGAGTTCGATGGAACTCTCCAGAACCCTTCATACTTATATAAGCAAGATGCGAAAAGTCCTGGCTATTGTCATGTTCGTGGTGCTGTCCGCGCTCGGATGGGCGGCGGATGAAGTGAAGTGGACGGTAGCCCAAATCAATGGCAGCGTCAAACCAGGCGCAACCGCCGAAGTCGTCGTCCAAGCCGAAATCAAGTCGGGATGGCATCTCTATTCGGTAATCGATCAGGACGGTCCATTTCCGACCACCTTCGAAGGTGAGGACCTAAAAGTCGGCGACCCAACGACCATTAAAGAGGAGCCAATCATCCGCGAGATGGACAAGGGCTTCGCCAAGGACATCAACTTCTTTAGGGACAAGGCAACTTTTCACGTCCCGGTAACTTTCGGTCCCAAGGGGGTAGCAGGCAAGCTTAAAGTTACCTACCAGGTTTGCAACAACGGCACCTGTATTCCACCGCAACCATTCGACCTTGACTTGAGCAAGGCTCAAATCGGAAACGCAAAGCCTGCCGTTACGAGCGCTTCGGGTTCCCCAGCGACAAGTAACACTGAGGCTGGCAACATTGAAAATGCGAAAAAGAATGGCCTGCTTGCCTACATTTGGCTGGCGGTCCTCGCCGGTTTCACCGCATTGCTCACCCCATGCGTCTTCCCCATGATTCCAATCACGGTCAGCTTCTTTAGCAAACAAAAGCAGGAAGGCTCGGGACTGAAACCTGCCCTGCTCTACTGCGCGGGCATCATCGGAACCTTTACGATCCTTGGCTTGGTCGTGTCGGTCGTTGCGGGTGCCACAGGACTGACCCAACTCGCCAATAACCCATGGGTTAATCTCGTTCTGGCCCTCATCTTTATCGTCCTCGCATTGTCGCTGTTTGGCGTTTTCGAAATTGGCCTTCCGTCAAAGTTCGTCAATAAATTTGATTCGACCGGCAAGTCAGCTCTCTTGGCGCCGATCCTGATGGGACTGACGTTTAGCCTTACCTCGTTTACGTGTACCTTGCCTTTCGTTGGCGCGGTTCTCGTGGGTGCTTCACAAGGCGATTATTTCTATCCAATCGTTGGCATGATCGCCTTCTCCTCAGCGTTCTGCCTTCCTTTCTTCTTGCTCGCCCTATTCCCACAGGCTTTAGCGAAGATGCCAAAGTCTGGAGCCTGGATGGTGACGGTCAAAGCCTACATGGGCTTCATCGAACTGATTGCGGCGGTTAAGTTCATCAGCACGTTTGATCTCAGTTTCGAATTCGGCCTAATTACCCGAGAAATGAACATTGCTCTCTGGTTCATGCTGCTCGTAATGGCGGCGGCCTACCTTTTTGGCTGGATTAAGTTACCCAAAGTTTACGATGGCAAGATCGGCCCCCTTCGGCTAGCAATTGGCGTATTTACGCTCTTCGGAGCTCTTTGGGTTGGGCGAGCCTTTAACGGTGGAACGCTTGGTTCGCTTGAAGGCTTTTTGCCTCCTTCTCCCTATCCTGGCAAATTGGCGTCGGCTGGCGGAGCGACATCTGGAGAGGCTGCATGGGCGAAAGAATTTCTACCCAATTACGATGCGGCTCTCGCGAAAGCAAAGGAGAACGGCAAACCCATTTTCATTGACTTTACTGGCCTCTATTGCACCAACTGTCGGGTGATGGAGCGTACTGTCTTCCCAACTGAGAAAGTACAGAAGGAGTTCGAAAAATTCAATAAGGTCTCGCTTTACACAGACCGGAAAACGAATCCCAAGTACGCCGAAGCGGATTCGAAGAACTCGGCATTGCAACAGAAGCTCGTGAAAACAATCACATTGCCAACGTACGTCGTGGTGAAACCGGACGGCGAAACGGTTATTGGCTCGACTCCGTTCTTGGACGATCCGGACGCATTCGCCAAATGGCTATCTGATCAGGCTCGATAGTAAGATTCGCAACCTGGGCCCCACCTGGTCTGTGCCATTTTGGGTCTCGGTGTGGCTAATTATTGGCGCTGAACGCTCAGGTAATTTCAAATCGTAAATACGCAAAGAACACCGAGTCGGTCCTTCTCAGTCCTTCTTTTCTCATGGATTCGTACAGAGGACCGAAGGTCCGGTCCAAGTTAGCCCGGTCCGTCAGGACTGGGTACGGTCGTCCAACAAACACGAGGTCTGAAGGACCGAATCAATCCCAAACATAACGCTCATCATACGGAATACCAAATTCCTCGAGCAACTGCCGATACTCATCCTTGAATGAAAGGGACTTGTGGTGTTCTCCCTGATTAGAAATGTACGCAATTACAGTTCTCTGATCGGACGGGGAGACACTGAACGCACCGTACCCATGCTGCCATGCAAAATCTAGAACACCAAATTCACTTTTGATCCACTTTGAACTTGCCGTCTTCGTGGTTGAAGTTGCATTGGCAATCGTATCAGTCCTCGACAAGCCGAAAAGAAGATGAACATGGTCTTGGTGACCTCCTACGATGATTGGCACATTACCCTCATTGGCCAAAACCCTCGAAACGTAGGCATGTAAACGCGGCTCGATTTCTTTTGAAATCCATGGCGTCCTTCCCTTCGCACTGTAGACAAGATGAACAAGAACCTGTGATAGGGACTGCGGCATGGAACGATTTTAACGAATTGAAGCGGTCCTTCAGACCGCAAATATTTTCGAACGCAAACCCAGTCCCTCAGGACTGGGTAAGGTCGTCCAACAAACACAAGGTCTGAAGGACCGAATTAATCCCAATGCTTAAAGTTCTACGGGCTCGGCTTTGAACTGCTCCAAGAATCGCAAGTCATTCTCAAGGAAGTGTCGCAGGTCGTCAACGCCGTACGACATCATCGGGATGCGCTCGACCCCGAGTCCAAACGCGAAGCCTGAGTACTTCTCTGTATCGATGCCATAGCTCTCCAAAATATTTGGATGAATCAGTCCGGCTCCGCCCAGCTCAACCCAACGACCATTAAAGAGCTTCGGCGTTGAGATCGCGTAATCGACTCCTGGCTCGACAAACGGAAAGAAGTCAGGACGAAAACGAACGGTGACGTCCTTGCCGAACATCTGTCGAGCAAAAATCCCAAGCGTTCCTTTCAAATTCGCCATCGAAACCTTTTCGTCCACCATAAAGCAGTCCACTTGGTGGAAGGTGTGGCTATGGGTTCGATCCACCGCTTCGTTCCGGAATGTTCGACCAACGGTAAAAACGCGCAAAGGCAACGTCCGCTTTCCGTCGCGGACCTCTTCGAAAACCCGTCCTTGAAGGTCGGTACACTGCGTGCGCAACAAATATTCGTCGTCGATGTAGAACGTGTCCTGATCATCCATTGCCGGGTGGTCCGGCGGATAATTCAACGCATCAAAGTTGTATTTCACATGCTCAAGCTCCGGGCTTTCAAGATATTCGAAACCGAGTCCGCCTAACACGCGCTTAATCTTGTTCGTCGTCTGTTGGAGGATATGCTCATAGCCAACCCGCATGGGTCGCGCGGGCATCGTCACGTCGATCCGCTCCCTCTCAAACTGGGCAGCTTGCTCCCCACCTTTCAAGGTATCTTCCCGTGCGACGAGCGCCTCCTCGACGGACTGCTTGGCCGCATTGACGGCTTGCCCGAAGGCCCGCTTATCACCTTGGTATGAGCCCACTTCGCGCAGCTTTCCAGAAATCAGCCCGTTGTTCCCCAAAAACTTCACTTTCAAGTCTTTAAGTTCGGCTGTCGATGTCGCGTTGGCGACTTCGGCGAGAGCCTGTTCTTCGAGCGTTGCGATTTCCTGCATGAACCTATAGTTGTACCTAACCAGATCGGACCCGCGAAGAGGCCTATGGGCCAAAACCCAGTATTGACACTCGGAAACAAAACGCGTAAGATTTCCGCAGATCGATATGTCGCGCCTGTCCACTTTCAAAAAACTCGCCATCGTTGCCGGGTTATCCCTAGCTGCTTTCTCATCAGCTCAACAGCCGAATTACGGCGTAACCCTCATTAAGCAAATCACTCTCTCGACTTTTGGGTCGGGCAGTGGGAACGACTGCTGGGGCTATGTTTCGCCGACGGGTCGCGAATATGCGATCGTGGGCCTCAATAACAAGGTTGCCTTCGTCGAAATTACGAATCCGGCATCGCCCACCATCGTGGCAACGATTCCCCACTCCAGCAGCACGTGGGGCGACATCAAGGTCTATGGCCACTACGCCTATGCGGTCACGGAGACGTCGGGAACCGGAATCCAAGTCATCGACATGGCGAACATCGATTCGGGCGTCGTCACCTTGGTCAAAACCATTACCAACCCAGGTCGAACACACAACTTAGTTCTGAATCCCGCGAGCGGCTACCTTTACACCTGCGGTTCGAACGAAGGCACCGGAACGACAATGTGTTTTAGTCTTCTCGATCCAGCGAATCCGGTTAAGGTTGGCCCCAACTCGATGACCACGAACTACCAGCACGACGCAAATGTCGTCAATTACACAAGCGGAGCCTTGGCCGGTCGAGAACTATGGTTTGGCTGCAGCGAAGGCCGGGGTGTTGATATCTATGACATGACGGACAAAAATAACCCGTTCCTGGTCAAGCGGGTCATTTATCCGACGATGGGCTATTGCCACCAGGCATGGCTCAGTGCAGATCGCAAATACCTCTATGTCGACGATGAACTCGACGAGTCGAACAGCGGCGGCACCATGAACACTCGGTCGCTCATTTTCAACGTTGAGGACCCAGCAAATGCTTTCTACATCGGCTCTTTCACATCCGGCCTACCTTCGATCGACCACAACCAGTACGTTGTCGATGGATTCACATTCCAGGCCAACTATCAAAGCGGTCTTCGCATTTTCGATCTATCCAAGAATCCTGAAGCCCCAACTCAAGTAGGTGCCTATGACACTTATCCGTCAAGCGACGGAGCATCGTTTAATGGCGCTTGGAGCAACTATCCGTTCTTCCCGAGCGGGACGATGATTGTAAGCGACATCAACGGCGGATTATTCATTCTGGATGCTCTGGATGCAACCACCCGGAATACCGGAGCAACGTCGTTTACCTCGGCTTCAACCAACGTAACGGGCGGCCTTCCTGAGTTGCTGAATAGTGACGACAATCGCTTGACACTCAACTATAAATCGGCCACTTCTGGTGCAAATCCTCTCGAAATCACTCTGTCGGGATACGCATACGACACGTCGCCAACCAAAATCCGGCTGACTCTTGAAGCCCAGGGCCACGATGGCGCGGGAACGGCTGGCTCGACCATGGATCAAATTGTTGAGTTGTATGACTGGAGTGCCGGCGCTTTTGTCGCGATCGATACCCGAAAGGCCAGCGAAGCTGACCAATCCGTCACGGTCTCACCAACTGGCAGCGTCGAGCGATTTGTAAATCAAACGGACAAGCAGGTATTGGCCCGCGTTCGATGGGTTCCGAGTCGAGTTGCTCGTTCGGCCCCTCCGACGGTGAGTATCGACCAGTTCCAGTTCAAGATCACTCGCTAATGCGAGATCGATGGTCCGACGAGTAAGTGGAGGCGACAGATTTCGTCTCCAGCCGTCGGGCCATCAGAGATCGGAACAATCGTCCGCCCCTCATTGCTGCGGCACGTTTCATCGTTGCTGTAATAGAATTTCGCTGTCAAGGTTGATCCCTTTTTTAACGCGATGGGGTTTGGCAGCGAAAAATTGCCAATCCAATATGGGTCCCACCGCGTGCATTCAAAGACTTTGCGGGGAGCTTCGCCCGGGGCAGCATAGTTTAATTCAACCTTCCCCGCGTAAAACCTCGCCTCGGGCAAGATCGTCAAAAGGCTCTGGTCATTAGGCACTTGATACTTCAACTCAAAGACGGGAGCGGTGTTTGCGTCGATGAAGAGTGGTTTCCGCTGAAGAGTCACCCAGCTGGGCTGTCGGGTTGCCGTTCGATTCCGTCGGTACGTTCTGACGGCAAAACCTGCTCTTTCCGGCTTTCCGGTCGGTCGGTAATGAACCTGAACAACCAATCGTGAACCCGCTTCAAATTTCCGTGTGAGTCCGTTTGGCAACTGCCAACGACGGTACCCTGGAGACCAGCTACCCACCAAATATTTTCCGGGTAGATCCATGCTGACCACGGTTTCTTTTGGGATGACGTACCCCTTCGGGACAATTGCAATCATCGCATTTCGAATGACATGCGGATTATCGGGTACCAGATCAAATCCGTCGAAAGAGCCTTTTTGATTTAATGGCAAAGAATAAACACGCCAATAAGGGATGGCTTCTGCCTTCACCATATCGGAAACCCGATAGCGATAAATATGATCTGGCTTCTCTGTGGGCAAAGGATTTTTGGGGATGGGATGCACATTGCCTTTCGGCATCTTAGTCTGCATCCAAATTTGGAAATCCACCAACTCTTGGTCCGTCAAGGGCGCAACGTCGGCGATCTGCCCATAATCGGATCGAGACCACACTGGAGGCATGTTGTGCGAAAGCAACTCGGTTCTGATCAATTCGGTTTTTGACGCCACGGATTCGTACGTCGAAAAATCGAAGGGGGCGACTTGACTGCCGCCATGACAAGGCAAGCATTTCGCACGGATCATCGGTTCGATATGGTCTGCATAGGTCACCTGCTTGACGCTGCCTTGCTGCGTGACCAGCGAACCTACCGACATTGCTATCGCAGCTATCCAAAATCCCTTCATGGCGACCCTGACTTCCAAAAACATTCTACATTACGTACAATAAGACCATGTTTAGCTCGCTGATCGTCTCGGCCCTCGTTGGCCAACTTCCGAGCTCATCTTTAAAGCTAAGCGGCTCTTTCGACCTTCACTCCAAGCCGGTATCGATCAACGTCAGAGCAAAAAAGGCAACCTTGTTATTTTTCATTTCTGTCGATTGCCCAATCGCAAATCGATACGCACCAGAGATCCGGCGAATCTCAAAAGAATACGGGAAGAAAGGGGTCCAGTTTTACCGCGTCTATGTGGTTGACGGTAGTCATGCAAAGGAAGTCTCTCAGCATGGAACAGAGTATAAGTTTGACTTCCCTGCGCTTCTCGATCCCGATCGAAAGCTCGTAAAGGAAACGGGTGTGACGGTCACCCCCGAAGTCGCTCTGATCAGTTCGACCGGACGAGAAGTTTATCGGGGCAGAATCGATGATCAAAACGTCGAACATGGCGTTGTTCGCCAAGGTTATCGTCGCGACTTGAGGATTGCCCTCAACGAATACCTTAGCGGAAAGCCCATTAGCATTCCGATGACGAATGCGACGGGCTGCTTTCTATGACCTGGTAAATACGCGGGTTTGCGTAACGATTCATTCGAGCATAGCCGAACATCCAATATGTGGGTGGGCTGTTTTAGGCATACCCTGGGGGACATGGGGGACGACACACAAAGTCGGATCGAAGAAATCGAGGCCAAAGAGCGGCTGTTGACCGATTTGATCGAAAGAATCTATCGTGAAGAGGCTGAGGCGACTCACGACGAAATTACGATTGCGCTCAATCGACTGGTCGAGAGCAAGTCGCGAGAGCTTGCCGAGCGAAACCGAGAACTTGAATCGGCGAATCAAGCGCTGAGCCATGCTCATGCCGAATTACTGCAAGCCCAAAAACTAGAATCGATCGGACGCCTTGCTTCCGGCATCGCTCACGAAATCAACACACCAATTCAATTCGTCGGCGACAGTATCCATTTTGTTGGCGAAGGGATCACGGACTTACTGTGCTTGATTAGTCAAATCGAAAAAGAGGCGCTCAGTCAATGCCCGCAACTGCTGATTGCCATCGAACAATTCAAGAAAACATTGGATTTCAGCTATCTTGCCGAACAAATGCCAAAGGCGATTGAGCGATCTTCCGATGGTCTCGCCAGAGTGAATCAAATTGTCCGCTCCATGAAGACTTTCAGCTACCCAGACCAACGCTTCATGGCGCCCTGCGACATCAACGACTCGATCCAAACCACGCTTAATATTTCGAGAAACGAGTACAAACATATCGCCGAGGTTCAAACCGAACTTGGAGAGCTTCCTGATGTCGAATGCCTCTGCGGCGAGATCAACCAGGTATTGCTCAATCTCATTGTCAATGCCGCTCATGCGGTCGAAGATGCCATATCATGCAGCGGCGAAATCGGGAAAATCACGATTCGAACCTGGCAAGAAACCGACAGCGTGGTGGTTGAAATCGAAGACACAGGATGCGGAATTCCCGTTGAAGTTCAGGACCGGGTTTTCGATCCCTTTTTTACAACCAAGGAAGTTGGGCGTGGCACGGGTCAAGGCCTCTCGATTGCTCGCCAAGTTATCATCAATCGCCATCGTGGCGATTTAACGTTCACCACATTGCCCGGCAAAGGCACAACCTTTCGGATACGACTTCCAATTCGCCAAATGGCTCAGGCTGCGTGACTTCTCAGGACTCGCATCAAGCGCTCGTAGCGCTCCGAATACTCGGTGGTTTCAGGTTCGCCCGGCAGACCTTGTAACTCGGCAAGAATCATATCGTGCTTATTCGAATCGATTGAAGCCTCGCTGATGTCATCATGCATCACGACAGGAATGTATGAGCCAGGAACAATGGGGGGCCAGACTCCAATGTCCGATCGAGTCTCTTCAAGTTTTCGAAGGAGAATCGTGTGATATTCCTCTTTCGTCATATCTCTTCCTACGCTGACCCGACCAATTAGGAGTCCGGATTGTATAATAGCTCGAATCGGAATGCTGAAATTTAGGGCAAAAGATGTGGGGGCAGAGTAGAACATGGCCGAATATTTTGTGATTGGCCCGTCGGGGGAAAAATTTGGCCCCGCAAATTTTGGGTTGCTCAATGAATGGGCAACCCAAAATCGGGTCACCCCTTCAACGGTGGTCGAAGAAGTCGCTACCGGGGCGCGAATGCCGGTGACCTCGGTTCCTGGAATCATGATCCAGCCTCCTGCGCCTCAAGCCTATGCCAACTATCAGCGTCCCTATGAGCAAGTTCCCAACCACCTTGTCAAAGCAATCCTTTCGACCCTATGTGGTTGTCATTTGCTTGGCATTGCGGCGATCGTTTTTGCGGCCCAAGTCGATGGTCACGCCCGCAGAGGCGACATGGCTGCGGCCCGCGAATCGGCCCGAAAGGCCAATCTCTTTGCCAATATCTCGCTCGGCTTTATTGCGCTTTACGTGATTTATTACATCTTCATCATCGTCATGGCCGTCAGCAATGGCGGATCCTCAAGCTATCGATAGTCCACCTAAGAAATTGCCCCTTCGGAATGGGTTGATCAAGACACGTCGGCGGTAATCTGTACCGAGTTCCCAACTCAGTCATATGATCTACTTCAACTGCCCTATCGATAAAAAGCGAGGGATGAGGGGCATGGTTCGGGGAGGCGTGGCATTAACGCTCTTCGTGAGCCTCGCTTCGGCTTCGGCTGTTGCCCAAAATCTCCCGCCTTCCGATCCTTCAATCGAGCGTCTTAATTCCTATCCACTCATCCAAGGACGCTCTCCATCCGCTCCATCGATGTCGCGCGACGGCTCGAAAATAGCTTTTGGCTGGAATCTTACTGGTGATCGCAAGCTTGATCTCTACGTGATCGATTTTCCCAACGGAAAGCCGCGCAAGATCGTCGATGCAAGTTCGATCAAAGATCTGCCACGCCAAGACGACAGCCGAACCGAGCAGGAAAAGAAAGAATCCACCCTCTACGATGGTGGAATCGGTGGCGCTCAGTGGGCACCGGATGGACGCGAACTCATGTTTAACTACAAGGGTCGCGTCTGGCTTGTCAGATCGGACGGGTCCGACTTACACACAATTTTCGATGGCGCGTCTGGAATCGGCGGCATCAAGTACACCGATGACGGCAAGTCATTCAGTTACAGCAACGGTCAAAACGTCTTCTTGCGCGACCGTAAGACTGGCGAAACGAAGCAACTGACCTTTATTTCAAAGCCGAACACATCCATCGACGACTATGACTTTTCGCCGGACGGCAAGTGGATCGTCGTCCAGTGGAGCGACAGCAGCAAAGTCGGCAACTACCAGATGATGGACTTCAGCAAAGATCGAGCGACGGTAGTACCGATCAAGCGCGAATGGAACGGCGACCTTTCTCAAGATGTCCAAATTGGCATCGTCCCTGCCGATGGCGGCATCATCAAGTTCGTTCCCGACATCCCTCGCTACATCTGGACAAAGAGCGTTTCCTGGTCGCCAGATAGTAAGAATGTCGAAGTCGGTTGGATCAAGGACGACTTTAAGGAATACACCATTTCGGTTGTCGATCCAGAAAAGGCTACGAAAAAAGACGTCTATCATGAGACTGCCCCCATGTACACCATCAACGATTGGCGCGACGTGGTGTGGAGTCGAGATTCGAAGAAGTTGATTTTTGGTACCGACATCAAAAATAACACCCTCATCAATCGTTCGGTTTTTTCGATGAATGCCGACGGCACCGATATTAAGCCGATTTACGCAAAGCTTCATGATGTGGGAGGCTTTACCCGTCCAAAGAACAGCGACCGAGTCATTCTTGTTACCGCTGGTCGCAGTCCGCTGACGACCGAAATCAAGATCGTTGAACCCAACGGTCAGGAAACCACCCACGTGGTAATGAAGGATGGCTATTCATCACCGAAAGCATTCAACTGGGCTGACCTTCCTCTCATCAGCGACGATGGAAAGAAAATTGCGACGATGGCGAGTGACCGAACGGTCAATCCCGAACTCTATTCGGTCGAACCCTCGATTCGCCGGATGACCGTGAGCCAAACGCCCGACTTCATGAAAATTAAGTGGGCCGACATCAAGGAAATAACATTCCGCTCACCGGATGGCAAAACCATTCATGGCCTGATGTATACCAAGCCGGGCCTCGACATGACGAAGAAGCACCCTGCCCTGATCAGCAACATTTATGCCGACTCAGGCAAGGCAGCATGGGCTGGCTTCATGGAAAATTACGCGGCAATGAACCTCGACATGGTGGTTCTCAGCGTCGATTTCCGCTCGTCGTGGGGCTACGATGGCGACTTCAACGCTGGCTACTATCGCAAGATGGGTCTCGTCGATGTTGATGAAGCAGTTGCGGCGAAGAACTTCCTTGCTTCCCAGCCATATGTTCGAGGCGATCGCGTCGGAATCTGGGGCTGGAGCTATGGTGGCTTCCTAACCTGCATGACCCTACTGACAAAGCCTGGCGAGTTTTACGCGGGCGTTGCCGTTGCTAGCGTCACCGACTGGAAGAGCTACAACGAGTGGTACACACGACGTCGGCTCGGTATCGTCAAAGACGATAAAGAATGGTTCGAAAAGTGTTCGCCGATTACCTATGCGGGGGGACTCAAGGACAACCTTCTCCTTGTTCACGGCATTCTCGACGATAACGTCCTTTTCCAAGATACGGCGCGGCTCGTTCAGAAGATGATCGAAGCGGGCGTTCACCCCGACATCATGTTCTATCCTCGCGACGATCACTCAATTGGTAAGGACACTTCCCGACCGCACGTCATGGCGACGATCATGCGGTACCTCTACAACAAGCTCAATCAACCGTAACGCGATGCATCTTGGTTCGAAAGCCAGCTTGGCTTTCGAACCAAGAGCTACCGAATTCCAGTCGAAGAACTGCCGCCAAGAGCGATTCCGATGACAATAACGATGACGTAGATCCCTACGTAGGCCAAGATGCAACCGATAGAAATGTTGGCCCACATGTTGGCCTTACGTGCCGATTCGCGTGCTGCAGCCAAATTCCCGCTTCGAGCATGTCCGTCGACCTGTGAGGCGTAAACAATCGCCGCGATTCCCACTGGCATACAGCAAAACAACGTCGTCAAAATTGCTTTAACAAGGTGGTTTTCCACCTTTTCGTAGGTTTCTGAATATCCAGCTCGGGGGTAATTTGCCACCGATGGGGCGGCAACGGGAAAAACCAGTCCCGGTACTGCACTGGCAAGCATTCGGGTGCCCATTGCCGCATCCTCGACATAGTTACTCGGCAAGACTCGATTTTGCTGAGCCCATTGATTGAGAATTTCAACATTCGCAGGTCCAAACTTTTCACCCGTTGGACCAATTACAAAATATTCAGACATCCCTCGTTTCCCCTCACAAACTCAAATTCTACCAATCTTTTGTCGGCATGGGAAATGCGGCGTTTGTTACTTGCTGCGTCTATATCGCGCCATCTCGTCGCCCCTTCGAGAGTGTCCGATGTCTTCACACCGGACACTCCCGAGGGAGAATTTTGTTAGCCCAGCATAGCTTTCGCGCGAGCGACAACGTTTTCTGTCGTGAAGCCAAACTCCTTGAACAAAACGCCTGCCGGACCCGAAACGCCAAAGTGGTCGATGCAAATTTGCTCGTCTGAATACTTCGCCCAACCCAGTGAGCAGCCAGCCTCAACAGCCAGAGTCGGAACTCCCTTTGGCAAAACCGAACTCTTGTAGGAAGCATCTTGCTTCTCAAATAAGAACCAGGACGGCATCGACACAACCTGAGTCGGAATTCCCTCACTTTCGAGGGATTTCGCAGCCTCAACGCACCATTGAACTTCAGAACCAGTCGAAACCAACACGACTGCGGGAGCCGACGAAGCCGGAACCAAAACATAGGCACCCTTTTCAAGTGGGTGATTGGCAACCGTCGATGGTGAAACGACGGGAAGATTCTGGCGGGATAAAGCCATCAATGTCGGCGTATGGGTCGATTCGAGGGCAACCTTATACGCGGCCGCGGTTTCGTTTCCATCACAGGGTCGAATCGTATTCAGATTCGGCATCGCTCGCAAGGCTGCCAAATGCTCAATGGGCTGGTGAGTTGGTCCATCTTCACCCAGACCAATCGAATCATGAGTAAACACGAAGATCGACGGACACTCCATGAGCGCGGCCAAGCGGATCGACGGTCGGCAATAATCCGTGAATTGCAAGAACGACGCGGCAATCGCCTTCAGTCCGCCATGCAAGGTAATTCCATTCACCGCTGCCGCCATAGCATGTTCACGAACACCGTAGCAGAAATTCCTGTTAGCATAGGCTCCCGGCTGGAAGGAGGCCTCTCCGTGAATGGTCGTTAGGTTCGACTCGGCGAGGTCGGCACTGCCACCAAGAAGATTAGGGATAACCTTTGCCACGGCATTGAGCACATCGGAGCCGTTTTTCCGGGTTGCGGCCGCATCGGCAAAGCTCGGCAAGGAGGTTTCCCATCCGGCGGGCAATTTCCCGTCGATCATCATTTTAAGTTCGGCTGCCAGTTCGGGATATGCGCTCGAATAGGCGGCGAATCGGGCCTCCCAATCGGACGTTAGCTCCGCGCCAACGGAAGTCGCATCCATGAAAGTTGCGGCTTCGGCCGGGATATAAAAATCGGGTTCTAACGGAATTCCCAACGCTTCCTTAGTGAGTTTCACTTCATCAGGTCCGAGCGGCGAACCGTGCGATTTCGAAGACCCAGCTTTATTAGGCGATCCGTACCCAATCGTCGTCTTACACATGATCAGGCTTGGCTTGTCGGTGACGTTCTTTGCGGCTTCGATTGCGGCCGAAACCTCTTCGACGTTCATGCCGTCGACGCGTTGAACGTGCCAACCAAACGCCGTAAATCGTCCATGAACATCTTCAGTGAATGCCAACGATGTCGAACCATCGATCGAGATTCCGTTATCGTCGTAGAGATAGATCATCTTGCCAAGTTGAAGATGTCCGGCCAACGAACCGGCTTCTGAGGAAATTCCTTCCATCAAATCGCCATCGGATACGATCGCGTAGGTGTGGTGATCGATAATTGCATGTCCCGGCTTGTTATAGCGTGCGGCAAGGTGAGCTTCGGCGATTGCAAACCCAACTCCGTGGGCAAAGCCTTGGCCCAGCGGACCAGTAGCCATCTCAACTCCTGGAGTCAACGTATTTTCTGGGTGACCTGGAGTTTTGCTGTGCGCTTGGCGAAATTGTTTCAAATCCTCCAAAGAAATGTCGTACCCTGTTAGGTGGAGGAGAGAGTAAAGGAGCATCGAGCCGTGACCTGCGCTCAATATGAAGCGGTCGCGGTCAAACCAGTGCGGGTTCTTGGGATTGAAACGAAGATGTCGGGTCCAAAGTGCGAAAGCCATCGGAGCGGCACCCATCGGCAATCCGGGATGTCCACTGTTTGCTTTCTGAACGGCGTCAATCGAAAGACCTCGAATGGTATTGATACAAAGGTTTTCGAGCGATGGTTCAGCAATTCTCACAGCTATAAGGGTACCTATTAGGTAGGTAAAGTCGCATTGTGGTTGCATCAAGTCTGATCGCTTTTCTTTCGCTTGCGCCAAGTTGGGGCGTTGGCAATCATCTTCAGTTCACGTGGGGAGGCACGAACTATGTGCCGACCGGCCTGCAAATTGAAGCAAATTCGCCCGAGATTCCAAAGGCCATTCAGGCGGGAATTCATGATTTTAACGTCGAAGTACCGGCAACCGGTTCTTGGAAGGACGTGGCGGAAAAAATGGGTTCGTCCCATTATTACCTGTCGGTTACCTCCTCGCTTCCCAGCGCTCGCGGAACGATCGTTCAGCCGCAGTACTACCGGATCAACGACCTGCGGAACCCCCAAACGATCACGTGTTCCCTTCCCGGTGCGAATAAAGCTCTCATCATCGTCGCACTCGCCCGCGACGGCAGCATCATTTCGAACAATTTTGCCGACGTAAATAATGGAGTCCTGAAAGCCGAAGTCAAAGCGGCAAAAGATTCGGACCAGGTCGTCCTGATTTATCCCTATGGCGAATCGCTGATGATGGAGGATCTTTGGGAGCGCCTCGACGAGCGCCGAGATCAAATCATGCGACAAGTGCGAACCATGGGCAGCCAGCCTGGGCTGAGGGGCATCATCAATCCACTTGGCAGCACGCCTTATCTTGCCAATCGCGACAACGGTTTCGTTCCTTCGAGCCCTCTTTTTCAGCAGGAATTCGCAACCTATCTCGAAGAAAAATATCGCAACATCGAGACATTGATGCGTTCTTGGAGCCTTCAGGCCGCCGATATCTCTGACTTTCACGTGGCGGCTCGATTTGTTCCGCTTTGGAACGGCGGACGCGGCGTCAAGTCGTTCTTCGACCCCGAGCACAATATTCTCGTCCCCGCCGATTCCAAACGGTCGACTTTTTGGACCGATCTCGCCGAATCGATCAGCAAGACTCGAATTCGCCGCGTTCATCGCATCATCCGTTCGATTCGAAAAGCCGCTTCCGTGCCCGTTCTCCAAGAATGGACCGGCTGGAGTTGGTTTTTCGAAAATCCAGAAAATGAGCTGAGCGGCCTCACCGTAAGATTGAATAAATTCAATCCAACGGGTTTGCTGACTTCCCTTTCAGGGGCGATGAGTTCCGACCTTCGCAGTCGAAATCCAGGACCCGTTCTCGCCGTCGATGTTCCGTATTCGCCCGACCTCGATCAGCCATCCGTATTGGAGGATCTCAATACTTACGGCATCCGTGGCCTTTTTGTACGGGCAAAATCCCCCGACGATTATCCCAAAATCGCGAAGCTTTCGCTGGGTGAAACTCAATTCAAACCTGCGGCGATTTACTTCCCCGTCAACGCCTCAAATCCGGCATATGTCCAAAAATTGCCCGGCAATCTTCTCTGGCTTCCTTCTCCAGCCGATGGAAATCGACTTGATCTCGGCAAAGAAATCAGTGGTTATCAAATCTCGGATGGGCAAAACCTATCGTACGTGATCTGGAGCAACGGGCCACGGGCGACTTACGATTTCTTGGTTCCAAACCCAACATCGATCACAGTAAAGTCGCTTTCGGCCGGACTTCCGCCCGTCGTCACGCCTACCAAAACCGGCCTTCGAATCGAGCTTGATCACTCTCCAATCTTGATCGTGGGTGCGCCCTACTGTCCCATCCCTGCTGGCGAAACGCTGCGACTCGAACGCGAAATCGGCAACTTGTTTAACCTGGCTACGAGCCAACGCAAAGACGCTACGCTCGAAGCCGTTGACTATAAGCGGTATCAGCAACTCCTCGAATCGAGCCCCGACAAGGCTTACGCGCTGGCAAAGCGCATCCAACTCAGTCTGTCTTCGATGCTCACCGGCGTCGTATGGGCCGAATTTGAGTCCAGCACGAATCATTTGTTTAGCGATGTCGTCAACGATGCGGGGTGCAGCGGCGGTGCCTATCTCACCGTGAAAACACCTCTTGCCGAAGCAACGGGTCTCGTTCAGGCCACGATCAATGTTCCTCAACGATCGACTGGAAATCTGGAAGTTTGGGTTGCCGCCCGAATCCCTAATCCGGCTGACCGTGCGAATCTTAAACTTAAGATTGGAGGACAAGTGATGAGTTTCACCTCTCCACCGCTCAGTCCGTACGGTAGCGGATTCGCGTGGTATCAGCTCGGCACAACCCGCTTACCAAGTTTCAAGACTCCTGTACGTGTAGAAATCAATGGAACGACCTCAACGGACGTGTCGCTGGATTGTCTGGTGTTATCGCCTCAGCCGTTCCAGCCTAATAACGTCCAGATGCCCGAGTTTTTAACCAAGCAGGACGTCAAAAAGCCGGGTGACAAGTCGTAATGGTCGCATGATCAATTCTACTTGCGTTTTCCGACCGGAATGTTTGCTTCGTAGGCACTGAGAAAGTCGTCCAGAGAAGTTGCCGCGACCGCCTTGCCGATCAGTTCGATCGGCAAATCGTCCAGCTTCTTAAACCGAACGCAACTCGACCCCATATCGAGTTTCTTGCCGGTCGCTTGATAGGCTTGAATGAATTCTTGGACGGTTTTCGGATTGCAATATAAACAGAACAAATAAACCGACATGTAGTTCTTTTGGGATGCTAACGAGACGTAGGGCACCGGCTGCTTAGGGTCGCAATGATAACCCGCCGGGTATCGGGAGTGTGGCACATAGTAACCAATCATGCCGTACTGCATTCCCTCTTCAAAACCATCCGGAAGATTCTTCAGAATTTCGTCCCGAACCGCAGAAATGGCGGCTCTTCGATCTTCGGGAAGCCCAGCCAGATACTCCGTGACCGTGGCAGCTTTACTTGTCATAGAAATCTTTATAGCACGACCCAAATAAAAAAGAGGGGCCGATTCTTTCGAACCGGCCTGTTGGGGGAGGGGATTGGTTTTGGGCTCTATGCCAGCAACTTCTTTTCAGAGAGTTGCTTAATCATTACGACTCCGAACACCCCCTTGTTTGTTCAACTTTCCGGCAAAATGCCTATTAAATCATCAAATATATCAAAGTTCGCTTCAAATTCTCTTCAAAATGAAGCGAACTCACCTCGATAGTCAACAAAAGAATTCTTGAACTAACCGACGATTCGCATGCGTTAGTCTAGTTAGACTCACATCTCATATGAGAAACTTATGTTGAGTTCAATTTCAAGACACCTATGAGCGGGCAAATATTCCATGATCCATCGGGCAAACGCCGAGGAGTCGTTAGTCGAGTTTTAGCCGCATTGGTTCTCTTCACGCTCATCCTCTTCATTGCGTTTGGGATCACGCTCGTGCTGACTCCCAATCTGCCGGGTCTTCGAGCCCAATTTCGCCCGTTCCGAATCATTACTCCACCTTCGTTTGCCCGGTCTCAACGAGCCCACGAACTCGACAAAATTCGTCCGACCGTCGTCAACGTTCGGCGTGCGACCACTTCCAAACCCAAGACCGATTCGGTTGTGCTGGGATTTTTGCCACCGTGGGAACCGACTGCACTTGATTCATTTCGAAATGCCGCCCCCCACCTCACCCATGTGTCCCCCGTCTGGCTAAGGTTGACACCCGGCGGTGATGCGCTCGATACTCGAGATTTCGACATCAACACCAATCCCAACAACGGCGAGGTCATTGAAATTGCCAGGCGAAATAATGTTCGAATTGTCCCGATTCTTTCGAACGCAAAGGAAGGTGAAAATGAAGGTGTTTTTGATCCAGGTAGGGTCAATAAGATGCTCAGGTCGCCCGCGTCACGATCGCGCCTGGTTGCATCTATCGCTAATTTCCTTACCAAAAATCATCTTCAAGGCATCAACATCGACTTTGAAGACCTTGATGAATTTGGCGAAAAGAATCTGACCACATTCATCAAGGAACTCGGCATGGCCCTGCACAAGGCCAACCTTGAACTTTCGATGGACGTGCAAACGACCGCCGACGAACTTGACGTCAAGGCGTGTGCCGAAGCCTGCGACTACCTGGTGTTGATGGTTTACGACTACAGCAGCGAGGATGGCAAACCTGGCCCGATCGCTCCGCTCGATTGGAGCGTCAAACAGGTTGAAAAGTTCCTACGACGTGCACCAGCCGACAAAGTCGTGCTCGGGATTGGCAGCTATGCCTACGACTGGAAGGATGGTCAAGCAGGAGCCGCCAGCCTCAGCTACGAAGAAGCGATTTCTCAAGCTGACGGATACTTGGATCAAAAACCCGAAGACGCCTTTGACTTTGATCCGAAGTCTCTCAATATGCACTATGAATACGTGGATGACGATGATCAGTCGCACCACGATGTGTGGTTATTGGACGCCGTCTCGGCTTACAATCAATGGCAATCGGCTCGCACGAGCAATCTGAAAGGTGTTGGTCTTTGGTCGCTTGGTTCCGAAGACCCAAGCATTTGGAAGTTCCTCGACGTCCAGACCCTCTTTGACGAACCCAAGCCTAGCCGACTTGAAACGATTGATTTTCCGCGCCTGATCGACTTTACGGGTAAAGGAGAACTTTTGTCGGTCAAACGCCGCCCTCAGACCGGAGAGCGATCCCTGGAAGTCGATCCTGACACTCAACTGATCACTGATCAAACGTACGAAAAGTATCCCTATTCTTACGTGATCGAAAAGTCAGGCTACAAACCGAAAAAGCTCGTTTTGACATTCGACGACGGGCCTGATCCACGCTACACCCCCCTCATCCTCGATGAACTCAAAAAGTTAAAGGTCCCCGGGACGTTTTTCGTCGTGGGAGAGAATTGCGAGCGTTATCCCGATCTCGTCCATCGCATCTATAACGAAGGGCACGAACTCGGGAATCACAGCTTTACCCACCCTGACCTCGGTCCGATGGGTCAGAGTCAGGCCAAACTCGAAATCAATGCGACTCAACGCGCCATCGAATCGCTCACCGGTCACCGAACACTACTGTTCCGCCCTCCCTATAACGCAGACAGTCAGCCCGAAACGAACAATCAAGTCCTCCCTGTCGATTGGGCGTCCCAACTCGGTTACACGGTTGTGGGCGAAAATATCGACCCACATGACTGGAGCCCTACAATCTTCGACGAGCACGGAAATCCGAAAAAGCACACTGCCGAAGACATTGCGTCAGAGATCGTCGACCAAGTTGAAGCGGATCAGCGCGAACGTCAGGAAGGAAACATTATTCTGCTCCATGATGCCGGAGGAAACCGCGAAGAGACCATCAAAGCGTTGAGCATTTTCGTACCTCAACTCAGAGCCAAGGGTTATGAGTTCGTCTCCGTGGCTTTTCTCGACAGCCTTCCTCGCGACTCTGTAATGCCCAAGATTGCGCCGAACGAGATCACGAATGTCACATTTGATCGTGTCGCCTTTTGGCTTTTCTTTTCGTTTCAATGGCTTCTCGCAACATTATTCATCGTTGCGATCGGCTTGGGCATCATTCGCATTTTCTTTCTCATGCCCTTGGCCCTCGCTCATTTTCGGCGCAAGCCCAAACGAGAAATCCTGCCGACGACGGGCAGCCCCGTATCGGTCTTGATCGCGGCTTTCAATGAAGAGTCAACGATCGCAGCAACGATCCGGAGCGTCATGAATTCGACGTACCCAATCTCGGAAATCATCGTCGTGGACGACGGGTCAACGGACAAAACATTTGCGGTTGTTGAAGGGTTGACGAGCGAATTTCCCCTGGTAGTTCCGATTCACAAACCGAACGGCGGCAAGGCCTCGGCGCTTAACCTAGCCATCGAACATGCAAAGGGCGATCTCCTGTTCTGCATTGACGCCGACACGCAACTTGACTCCACTGCAATCGCTCGCATGGTTCCCTACTTCGACGACGAAAAGATCGGTGCCGTGGCCGGGAATGTTGAAGTCGGAAATGTGCATAACGTGATCACATCCTGGCAGGCCGTCGAGTATCGAACGAGCCAGAACCTCGACCGTCAGGCATACAGTCAGCTCAACGCGATTACGGTCGTGCCGGGGGCCATCGGAATGTGGCGCAAGAGCGCCGTGATGGAAGCCAAGTGCTATCAGTCCGACACGCTTGCCGAGGATATGGACCTCACCTGGCGAATTCGGATGCTGGGATACAAAATCGATACCGAAAGTCGAGCCGTTGCCTTCACGGAAGCCCCCGAGACTATTGGCGCTCTTTTCCGTCAGCGATTCCGCTGGGCTTTTGGCACGCTGCAATGTCTATGGAAGCATCGCCGAGCCGTCGGACGGTATGGTTGGTTCGGTCGCCTGGCGCTACCCACCTTGTGGCTCTTTCAAGTCATCTTTCAAATTCTTGCGCCAATCATGGACGTCAAGATTTTGTTCGCCGTGATTTCCGCCGTGATGGTTTACTTCTCCCCAGTCCCAGGCTCTGATCCTCAATCGACTTATGGCAAGATCGTTGGCGAAGCCCCGCCACCCAAGATCACCGACGCCCTCATGCCGATTCTCATCCTTTATGGAATCTTCTTAGCGCTCGAACTCATTTCTGGCTGGGTGGCTTACAAGATGGATAAGAAGCCGGCTTGGCGTCTTTGGTGGCTCATCCCCCAACGATTCGTCTACCGACAAATGATGTACGCCGTCCTGTTGCGCGGGCTCTGGCGAGCGATGCTTGGGGAACCTCAAGGCTGGGGCAAGCTAAAACGGACGGGTCGAGCGAAAATTGGATGATGACAATTGGCAGTTGGACAAACTAAATTTCCAACTGCCAATTATTGCGAAAATTAGATATCGAAGAGGCTATCCGCCAATCCTTCGTTCACCTTGATACCGGTGTACTTGGATTCTCCTGCCAGCTTATTCTCGGCGTTAAACACCTGCATCGTAGTTGGAACTGTGATCCCCTTGACTTTGGTTGGGTTGAGAAACAAGAACGTTGCCCTCAATTGGCCTTGAAGCCCGTACCACTCTCGGCGAACCACGTAGTGACTCGCTTTATCGATCCAAACTCGGTGTCGAACTGGATAGTTGTATTTCGAAGGGAAGGTGAGATCGAAAACAGGATTACCGTTCTCCCGGTCAAATCGAACAAATTTGGCGTTCAAGAAATCATTCGCGTCGTTCGGCGTGAGCAGAATGAAATCCATCAGGGTCTGGCGCTGGCCAGGTTCATTCGACACGTTCGATCGCTTCTTGATGCGCAGAGCCGGCACACTGATGAGCTTGGAGCCACCGTTGATAATCGTCAGCACCGACGTATCGTCCGATTTTGCATCAAAACGAAGCTTAAAGGGCTCTTTCGCCCGAACCGTGGCCGAATCGAGTGAATACTGCTGAACGTAGGATTGATCGATTTTGCCTAATTCTTTGGCGTTGCGCTTCGTCATTGAAACGTTGAACGAAATGTCTTTGAGTCCGGAAGGCAGGTAAGAGTCGATATTTTGCGACTGGAATCCTCCCAAAATCATGGTTGCAAACGTTGTTGTGATCATAAGTTGCTTCTTCTTAAGAGTTTGACTCGTATACTATCCAAAGTATGCAGACGAATGGGCCAATTCAGGATTACGCCCGTTATGTATCTGCCACTACCTCTAACTTACTACGCCCACACGCCCCTGGGGAGACGTCGGACGCGGCAATTTTTATTTACCGAAAGGCATTTTCCTCGATTTCCGCGCTCAGTCTGCTTCCAAGCATTTTCATCAGCGGATTCGTGGTGGTCTTTTTCCAACTTCTCTTTCCGCGCCTCTTTGAGACCCAATACAAGGCCAACACAAATCTCCAGATTTTTGAGTTCTGCCTTTATCTTTTTGGAGGATTGACCGCTGGCTTTATTGTCGCAACCATCGGACTCGCAAAAATTGCCACCTATGCACACGTTCTGGTCGAAGCCGCGGTTAAAAACGAAGAGATCAATCGTGCCGAAATCGAACGTCGAGCCAGGCCCTTCTTTCCCGTGGCTTACCGGACGATGCTTCGAACCATTTGGTTTACGCTGAGCACGACCTTCCTTTCTTTGGTCCCTGTCATCTTGGCTGGGCTCTCACTCTCGATCACCAAAGAAAACAATTCGTTGCCAGGAATTGTTGGCTTGTACTCCTTGCTCGTCGTGCCCGTCGGCATCATTTGGAGTCTCACTCGACTCAATATTGGCCTTGGCGCCATTTCGGTCGCACTCAATGAATCGAAAAAGCCAAAAGATGCGATTATTCGCTCGCGATATCTTTTCGGACCGAAATCAAAGCCTCCGCCAAAAGCCAACCCCGCCGCAACCGCGATTGGTTCTTCCCTTCTGATTTACTTGATGCTTCGCGTCGGATATTCGGTGGCGATTTCGCAGCTCGGCCTCGAAGAGTTGGTCCTCCGGGCCCTTCCATCACCATACTTAAAGGCGATTATCAACATCGTTTTTGGGATTCTGCCCGAGTTCATCGCCGTTTGGTTGGTGGCACCGTTTGTCGCCGTGGCAGCCGCGCTCTTTTACTATCAGCGACGCATCTGCGTCGAAGGTTTGGATATTACGATCCTCAATGAGAAACTTCCTTCGAACCGTCGCTAGTCTTGCCCTGCTCGGTGCAATTATAATCGCCAAGGCTTCTTGGAGCGATGTGCGCTCGGCGATGAGAAGCGCGAAGACGCCAGAGGCAGCGATTCGAGCTGTCAGCGAAGCCAAGGAAGCCGATGACAGCGATCTCCGCGAACTCTTGGAAGATTTTCAAAGCGCCTCCACGACGGAAGTTCGCCAATCGACTTATTTAGAGATCAAAAACCTCGTCGATGCTCACGCGGGTGCCGAAGATTTCAGGCCGACGAAAGGCTCGGCGGAACTCGCCAAGGCGATTAAGCAAGATCCTCTCTATCGTTCCGAACGAGAAGCCGCCTCGGCTAATTGGCTCGAAAAGCTTCTGCAAAGGATTCGCCGCCCCGAAACGCCTAACCCTCCAAAGCTGCCTGCAGTTCCGCCATGGGTTTTTGTCGTGGTGCGCATCTTTTTCTACTTACTCTGTGCGGTAGTCATCGGGGCCCTTATCTACCTGATCACGAAGATTCCGTGGTCTTGGACAAGCAAATCGCGTGCCGCCAAGAAACGAGGTGGTCTTCTTGAGGAAGGCGAAGAGATCCTCACAGAAGACGAATACATGCTGGAAGCCGACCGCCTCATTGCAGAAGGTCGTTACCGCGAGGCATGTCGCGCCCTCTATTTGGCGTCCCTTCTCAGAATCGATGCCGCCCGCATCGCTCGCTTCGAACCAACCCAAACCAACTGGGAGCACTTGCATCGGATTGAGACGAGTCGAACTCGTCCGGAAGGTTTAGAATTCCGGCCAGTGACAAAGGCGTTCGACCTTGCATGGTATGGCTTTCGAGCCAATTCGATTGCAGATGTCGCCATTTTTCAAGAAACGTATCAAGCGATAAAGCGATTTACGGAGGGCGTCAAGGTATGAAGCAACCCGGACGAATTGCAATTTGGATCTTTGGCGTTATCATCCTTGCGGTCGTCGTTCTGCAGGCGGGACGCTATAGCTATGTCCACGATAATTCCGTCACGAACTATGGTCCATCAGGAACTTCTGCGTTCGTCGAACTGCTGCGCAGGTCAGGATACAAAGTAACGATTGGCACGACATATGGCCTTAGTCCGTCGGACAGCCTCATTGTTCCCGTATCGGCAAATAACGAAGATGCCTTCAAAAAATTCGTTTCACGAATGAAAAACAAGCCGGCCATCGCCGCCTTTGTAATCCCAGGCATAGAGCCTGATGACAAAAATTATTCGGCCGTCGTGCGAACGCCATGGGATGGTAAGTCGGTTGGAACCTTGGACCCGATCACCGTTAAGGAAGATGATTGGAGTACCCCACTCTTGAGTGAAGCCTCCAGCGCGACGCTGCTTGAGACACCAGGAAATCAAACCGCGATTGCCAAGGTTTCGGCCAAAGACGGTTTGCAACTCGTCCAGATGATCGACGCGACCTGCCTCACCAACAAGTACATCGAACGCGCCGACAACGCCAATTTGGTGATGAGCCTTGTCCATATGGTCGCCCAACCTGGCGGCTCAATCACCGTCATCAATGCTTTTGCCGCGCGTGGCGACGATGATGGATTATTGAATCGACTTGGCGCTCCTTACCAAGCGGCTTGGACGCAACTCTGGCTCCTCGTTCTTGTCATCTTTATCACGCTTTCAGTTCGATTCGGGCTTGCTCCCGAATCGCGCGCCATCCAGCGGGGCGCTCGTGAGTTGGTCGATGGACTTGCGACGATGACGAGGCGAAAAAAAAATGCGCGGTGGGCCCTCCGGGCCGTTTTCGAACGGACCCTTGCCGAGCTTGAACGACGGCACCGCGTCGGACGCGAACAAATCGTTCAGCGTCCCGACCTCTACATGGATATGGAAAACGCCACTCGACTAAAGAACGCCGAAGCAGCGACGATGAACGATATTAGCGAATCCGAGGCGATTGCCTATGCAAAGGACCTCAAGCGACTGGTATAAGTGAAGTTATGAAACTTGGTAGTTCGCTCCTTGTCGTCGCCCTGGCCTTTGGCGCGTTTGCACAACATAAGCCCAACAAGCAAATGGAGCAGGTCAGCCCTGCCAAGTTGAAAAAGCTTCAAGCTGAGTACAAAACGGCAAAAGCCGCCTACGGCAAGAAACCAAAAGATGCCAAGGTTAAGAAGTCATACGTTGATTCTACGTTTGCCCTCGGCATGGGAACGATGTACGGAGAAAATCTCTCTCCCCACGAAAGGTACGCCGGCGCGTTGGGATACTTCCGCGAAGTTCTTAAGGTTGAACCAAAGCACAAACTCGCCAAAGAGAATTACGACATGATCGTAGCCATCTACAAGCAACTAGGTAGACCGGTCCCCGGCGAAAAACAACACTAACGTGCCCGAACTCAACGACGAGCAACAACTGAGGCTTTTTCGTGCCTTCACCAAATGGTTGGCAGTCGCGATCACGATTTTAGTCGCGCTGCCAACTATTTTTGCCTTTGCGACTCGCCCAGCGGGAAACCTCTACCTCGGAGTTCAATATAATTTCGACGACCATATGGTCTACGCGGCCTGGATGAAACAGGCGATGGAGGGGCATCTCACGTTTGAGAATCGCTTTACGGCTGATCCTCAGTCCGGAATGACGCTCCACCTCTATTTCCTTGTCTTGGGATGGATTGCGAAGGTTGTTGGCATCCCCGTCGCGATGACTCTGGCGAGGCTCTTTTTTACGTTCGTTTCGGTCGTCCTTCTCGGACGACTGGTCGAGTTCGTCAGCGATAAGGTCTACACTCGAAAGCTTTCGTTGACCATGGCCGTCCTGGGTGGTGGGATCGGCTTTTTAGTCTGGAATGACTTCGGGCGGACCATCGAGCGTCCCACAAATGACTTCCTCAAAGGTCTGCTCCTGTCACGTTTGCCGGTCGACGTATGGCAGCCAGAGGGATTCTTTCTCTATAGCGCGGTTACGAATGGGCTCTTTATGGTCAGCCTGTGCCTTATTCTGGGCACCCTGATCTCCGTCCTTAAGGCCCGAGAAAGCAAAAAATCGGTTCTCATTGGCGCGATTTGCTTTGGCATCCTCATGAACATTCACAGTTACGATGTTCTTCTGGTTGCCCTCTGTCTGGTGGGATTTGCCCTTGCTCTATTAGGGGCTAAAAAGTTGGACCGCGTTTGGTTTTGCCGAGCGGTCTTGATTGGCCTGGGGGCCCTGCCATTCGCCGCATGGTTCGTCTACGTTCTCAAAAACGACCCGGTCTTTCAAGCCCGAGCGGCGACGCTCACGTTTACGCCGAATTTCCGTCAAGTCTTCGCGGGTTATATCTTTCTGATGGCTCCGGCCTTAATCGCAATCAGTGACAAACGCCGCACGACCATGATCGGCATCGGAGCCTTCGTCGTCATGATGCTGGGCATGCTCTTCGCCGCGCGGGATCACCTGGCGGACGGCTATTTTATGTCCCCGGCTGTTTGGAGTGCCCTTTTTGGCGTTACCCTGGTAGGCCTATTTATGATTCGCCCTGAGAAGCCCGGAGTCGGACTCGTGGCCGCATGGGCTCTCGTCGGAATCGTTGCTCCTTACTTCCCTGCCCTTTTCCAACGAAAGCTGATGATGATGTTGAGCATTCCTTGGGGAATCTTGGCCGGCGTTGGCATCGCCATGATTCTCGAAAAAAGGGATCGGGGACAGCGAAACCTCCTGACAACTCTTGGCATCATCGTCGTATCGGCGACTGGCTTCCATTGGTTCTCGCGAGAAATGACGCTCGCGAAAAAGAACGTGTCGAACACCACGGTTCACTCCGTTTACTACTCAAACGACGTCCAACAGATTTTGGCGCTTCTGCAGCCTATGGGTCGCAACGTCGTTGTCGGGGCCTTACCAGGAGTTCCTTCGCCAACTCTCGACGACGTAACTCAAGATCGAGTCATTGATTCATATGAGACTCCTCTCGTCGATGATCTCAATCCAATCCTTGTGGGTATTGGTGGAGTACGTGCTTTTGCCGGACACTGGAGCGAGACTCCAAACTATGACCAAAAACGTGCCCAGCTCCGTGACATGCTTTTCAGCGATCATCCGGATTTTCACTCCCTCGGCATCACACACCTGGTGATCCCGAAGGGCGGAGTGAAGCAAAATATTCCGGTGGAATCCTACGGAACGATCCTCTTTTCAGGATCGGAATGGGCTCTGATCCAAGTCAAGTGAAGCAAAGACTTGGATCAGATATTTATTGACCAGCGCCAACGGTAGTTGGCGTTGCGGCAGGATTTGTTGTCGGAGGCTTTGCCGGAGCCTTTGGTCCGTACAGAATGATGGTTCCACCACCGCTATAGTAGCTGTCACCGAGTTTTTCGGTTCCAACCTTCACGCCATCCTTATAGACGGTGCGGTAGGTCTCAACAAATTTGTTATCGCCCGAGTGGATCACCTTCGTCGTTCCAGCGGCGAGCTTCGGATCATATTCCCGGCGTGTGCTTCCACCCGAATATCGAATCTTGCCTTGCGTAATCTTGACTTGAACTCCAGGAACCTTCTTGCCTAGGATTCGGAAAGTCAGTTTGCCCGGCTGATATTCGCTGATCACCGCAATCGGCGTGTCCATGTTATTCTGGATCACCAAATTCTGAGCGCCATAGTTGACGGTTGCATCACGACCAAGCGGAACGTAAGGAACCGGCAGGGAGTGATTCGTTCGCTCGACGATCTTCAAATTTGCAAAAAGCGAAGCATTGTACAAGGTCGTACTGACCTGACAAATGCCACCGCCGACGCCCGTATCGTGGCGGCCATTGATGTAAACACCTGCCTCTTTATAGCCCCCTTCGATCGTTCGTTTGCCCACCGTCTCATTGAAGCCGACCTTTTCACCGGGGAGCAAGAGAATGCCGTTCAGTTTCGATGAAGCCAGTTTAATGTTGTTTGCTCGGGGCCGATTGTCAGCCGAAAACTTCGTCGAGAATTCTGAAACGACTTCTGAAATTTGATTCAAAACCTCATCGGTAATCTTCTTCGGTTCTTCCTTGATCGGCAAATCGACAGTTTGATCGTCGAAAATCGCCTTGGTCACCGCTTGAGGCAATCCCGTTTCGTCAAAAGCGAATTGCGGCTTCTCAGGTTCCCGAATAATTTTTCCGCCGACATACTTAATGCGTGCGGGACCAGGATCGCCGTAAGCCGTTTTCACTGCTTTCTTCAATGAATTAGCGTCGTATTGAACATTCTTAAACTTGACGTCGTACTTGTGAACCTCTTTGTCGCCAAGGACTTGTCCAACGAATCCTTCGACAGGTACCTGTGCGACCGAAGCGACGTCGTCAACCGACAACCCGAGTTCGCCGGGAGTATAGGTCTTGGGCAGGGTTTTGTCTTTAACCGTCACCGTTAATTTTTCGACCTTCGTCATCTCCCACCAGAGACGAACTTTCTTTTGCGCCTCAGCAACGGTCAAACCACCGACGTCAACATGACCAATTTGGCTTCCTTTTTGAAGCTTCTCTTCGGTACCTTGAACCACAGCCGCGAACACGACTGATACTACAGCTACACATCCAACTAGCACGATTCCGCCGCGCTTCATAAAAATTTTCATATAAACCAATTACTCGGTTTGTTAATTATGACGTTATTTGAACCTAGTTTGATGCATTTTCTTACCACTAGGACCGTTCATAATAAAGGACATGAAGAAGCTCGTTTGGCTTAACGGCGTTGTTTCTCCTCTCGAGGCCGCAATGATTCCGGCTTCGGACCACTCCCATCTGTACGGGGATGGTCTCTTTGAGGGTATCCGCATCTACGGCGGAAAGGTCTTTAAACTTGATGAGCACCTCGACCGACTCTATCACGGCATCAAGTATCTCGGCTATAAGATGACGATCTCGCAACCTGAATTGCGACAAATCGTTCTTGATACCTGCCGACAGGCCGAAGCCGATAATGGATACATCCGTTTGAACGTCACTCGTGGAACGGGCTTGGGTCTCGACCCAAAGAACATTGACCAAAATCCCAATGTCATGGTCATGGTCAACACCCTGGCTTTGTACCCACCAGAGGCCTATGAAAAAGGCTTGGACGTCGTAACGACCAGCTTTAAGACCCTCCCACCGGACGCCCTAGACCCTCGTCTGAAGTGCATTGGCAAATATGCCGCGAACATCTTAGCCAAACAAGAGGCCAACTCACGGGGCGCGGGCGAAGGGTTGATGCTGAACCATCAAGGCTATATCGCCGAATGTACGGGCGACAACATCTTCTTGATCCAAGGCAAGATCATCCGAACTCCCGATCCTTCGTCGGGCTTACTGTTGGGTGTTACCCGTAACACGGTCATCATGCTGGCTCGCGAGGCCGGTTACACGGTTGAAGAGGCGTTCTTGACTCCTTTCGACTTGTACTCTTGCGACGAAGCATTCCTCACCGGAACGGCCGCCGAAGTCATCCCCATGGTCACGATCGACGGTCGTCCCATCGGTGATGGAAAGCCAGGACCGGTGACAAAGGACCTAATGGCCAAATTCCGCCAACACACCAGTGAAGGAACCGCATTCTAGCGAATTTGACTGCCCGGAGTGCTTTCGAGAGAAAAATCGCAAGATTTCTTTCGAAGGCAACTCCTACCTGGTTTGTGGGAGCTGTCCGAAGGTTATCAACCTAAAAAGGAAGCTATTTATCCCTGAACCGCAGTCCAAAGTCACCGTTTGTCCCGTCTGTAAAACGACAATCGAACAAATTGAAGCCACTTCCTTAGTCGGTTGCCCTACTTGTTACGAGGTTTTTGACGAAAATATAAAAGGGCTTTTAAGTCACAATTAGGAAAATCGCATGAAATTGAGGTTTGGAATCGCCGTTATTGGTCTGTTGAGCATCGTCTCCCAGTTTGGTTGTGGAGGCGGTTCGTCGAGCGTCCTGCCCGATCCGAACTATCGCTTCATCAATCTTTGCCCCGACGCAAATCTCGACTTGCTCGTAAATGACGATATCGAATTTACCAACGTCGGCTTTCTCGATGCGACCACGACTTTTAAGTCAGTCAAGTCAGAGCTGAAAGATTTCACCATTCAAGAAACCGGCAGTACGGTTGCGCTTGACTCGCAAGCAACCACATTGACTGGCAACACGGATTCGTTGGTACTGGCCTATGGTCTCAAGGATTTTGGAACGGAAAACGAAAAGCGTCTGCGATTCAGCTTCCAACAAATCAATCGAGTGATGCCCAACGGGTCCAAGGCACGGGTGTATGCGATGAACGCTTTTAACCGAGACACTGGAAACCAAAACTTCTCGGTGATCTTTAAGAACCCGGGCACGCTATCCTCGATCAATTTCGCCTCAGTGGCCCTTGGTGGCGTGACGATGCAAGAAATTGACGCTGGACCCCAGACTCTCGTCGCTCAACGCGAAAATACGGAGACCGAAGTGGCCACGGTCACCAAGACGTTTGAAGCTGGAAAGATTTATTTGATGGCACTAACCGGCACGGAAAGCGGCACCGGAACGCAGGCTCCAACAATCAACTTCATCGAAATCCCAACGCTCTAATTAGTCCATTAAGATCGCCCGTGGCATACGTCAGTATCCACGGGCGATTGTTTCAATTCGATCTGAGTTTAGGATTGTAATCACAGAACGCTGAGACATAATCCACTTCTGCTTCTGCCAAAAACTCATCGTCCGGATGACACTTTCAAGTGTCACGCCCGTAAAATCGCTCAGGTCTTGACGCGTGAGCGGGACATCGATGAGAACTCCATCAGCCGTCATCCTCCCGTAGGATTCGCAAAGCGTCAGAAGAACATTTGCGATTCGGCTATCCACCCGACCCGATGTCAGTCGGGCCATAATGTCTAGCTTTGCAAACAGTCTGCGCGTCGAAACTCGAATCATCTCCTTCTGAAGTGCCAAACTGCCTTCGTATTGCTGCAAAAAGGGCATGCGTGGAATTTGGAGGAGTTCGACATTGGTGATGCACTGAGCAGAAAGCGGACATCCCGAACCCTCGATGACCCCAAGACAGCCGAAGGTTTGATTCGGCCCCATGATTTCCAAAACCGCCTCTTTTCCCGACTCGCTTGAGCGAACCATCTTGACGAAACCGCTAGCGATCAGGCCCATCCATTGCACCTGATTTCCCGATTGCCATATTTGCTCTCCTCGCTCATAAGACGCCCATCGCCCCGCCGAGGCGAGCGCTTCTTGTTCGCTCGGCCCAAGGTGAGACAAGATTGCATTCCGTGCGATCAATTCGCTTTTTGAGACGGTTTCTTGCATTTGATGGAGAACCACATCACAAGATTCCCTCATAAAGGGCTCCATTTCGAGTCGATGTAAACAGATTCTATGACGGTATTTCCTTGGTATGACAATTGTCATAGCGCGGTTCCGGCGCTACTTGCATTCTGAAGTTAGCCACACCAGGCAACTAAGGAAAACATGAGCGAAACCTCACTCTTCGAACAACTTGGCGGAGAAGCCGCCGTTGACGCAGCCGTCGATCGATTCTATCGACGGGTTCTTACCGACGAGCGCGTGAACCATTGGTTTGAAGGCACCGACATGGATCGACAGGCCGCAAAGCAAAAGGCATTTTTGACCATGGCCTTCGGCGGTCCAAATCATTACACCGGTATGGACATGAAGAAGGGCCACGCTCATCTCGTCGAACGAGGGCTTGGCGACAAGGACTTCGACGTCATCGTGGAAGATCTTGGGGCAACCCTCCGAGAAATGGGGGTTGCCGAAGACTTGATCGCTCAAGTGGCCACCACTGCCGAAACGACCCGCGAAGCTGTTCTTGGCCGAATCTAATCGTGAGTCATTTCACATTTGAGGGAGAGTCAGTCGAGGCTCTCCCCGGAGAAACCGTTCTCGATGCCCTCCTCCGCGAAGGCAAAAATTTGGCGTATGGCTGCAAAAATGGTTCATGCCAAAGCTGCATGGTCCGCTCATTGTCCGCGCCGCCTACTCGAGCCCAAAACGGATTGGCAGAAGTCTACATCCAATCGAATTGTTTCCTCGCGTGCAAGTGTCAAGCGGATCAAGTCGAGGATGTTGCCCTCGTTGGCGACACTATTTTAAAGAAATATACAGCGGAAGATATCTCGCGAGAGATGATCGGTAAGGACGTGTTGAGACTGCGATTTCGGGTGGATGGACTCTCGGTTAAACCCGGTATGTTCGTCCGACTAATCGCTCCTGATGGAACGAAGCGCAGTTATTCGATTGCGAATAATTCGTTATTGCCCCAAGACTTCTTCGAATTCCATATTCGACTTTTGCCGGACGGCAAGATGTCTCAATATCTTGCTTCTGATCAAGAAATCCATCTGAAAGTCGAAGGCCCTTTTGGTTCTTGCACCTATTCCGGGACTCCAGATCAAAGACTGATCTTTATCGGGTCGGGCACCGGTCTTGCACCACTCTATGCGATCCTTACGGATGCCCTTTCGTCCGGACATCAGGGCGATTGCGTCCTCTACTTTGGGAGTTCGTCGGTGGATGGCCTGTACTTCCTTGATGAACTTCGTGCGCTTGAGGAGAGTTATCCACAAATGAAGGCTATTCTTTGTTCAGACATCCCTTCCAGTCAGACCCGGACAGGCAGCCCCATTGACGTTGCTCTCTCCGCCGAAGCCACTTTTGGGGGCGCAAAAATCTATACTTGCGGCCATCCCGAATTGGTGAAAGCCGTGAAGAAAAAAGCCTTTCTTACCGGAGCCAATATGTCTGACATCCATTCGGATTCCTTCGACGCTCAGGTTTAGCTCACGGAAGAATGAGTTGGTCTTCGGCCAAAATCACCTTCGCACGTTCAAGTGCTGCTTGAACGTGCGGCACCAGGTTCTGATCGCCGATATGATGCTGAAGATCGCTCTTAGTGGCCAGCGCCAAGGGTTGATTGCGCAGACCGCAAAGCACCAAGTGCCGCCCACTTAACGACAATTTCAGAGCGAGTTCTTCGAGCGCCTTCAATCCTGTCGCGTCGAGGGCGTTCATATTGCGAAGGCGCAAGATGACGACCGGCGGAAGTTCGTCAATCTGTCGATAGATGACGTCAAGTTTGTCCGTGGAGCCGAACATAAACGGACCATGCACGCGAAAAACCGCAACGTCCGCAGGCACGGGATTCAGTTGCAAGCTATGGGCTTTACCTTCTTCGATGTATTCGTCGGTCACCTTGGATACGGTGGTCGTCATGCTGATGCGATGAACAAAGAGCAGCATCGCCAGGATCATGCCTGCTTCGACCGCCACGGTCAAATCCGCAAATACGGTGAGAGCAAAGGTGATTCCCCAGACAGCCGTCGGCGCCTTGCCCAATTTGACAATCTCAGGAATTTCCTTCCACTCGCCCATATTGTACGAAACCACAAACAATATCGCCGCCAAGACGCAAAGCGGAATATGCTTGGCGAGGTTTGCCGCCACGAGCAGAACCACAAGCAATGTCAGCGCATGGATCATTCCCGAGACTGGCGTTTTCGCTCCCGTGCGAATATTGGTTGCCGTTCGAGCGATCGCTCCGGTCGCCGGAAGCCCGCCAAACAGAGGCGAAACGAAATTCGCAACACCTTGGCCGAATAACTCGACGTTTGGATTGTGTCGATCACCAGCCATTCGATCCGCGACCACCGCGGAGAGCAGCGATTCGATAGCCCCCAGCATCGTGACCGTCAGAGTTGGACCTAAAAGGGGCAATATCAAATCGGCCCGGAAGTGAGGAATTTGGAGCGTGGGTAAGCCGCTGGGAATTCCGCCAAATTTTGTTTCGATTGTTTCGACGGGAAGGCCAAGCGCCCATGCGATGCCTGTGCCGACAACCATCGCAACAATGTAGCCGGGCACCCGCTTCACATATCGAATAATGACGATGATCGTGAAGAGACATCCCGCCGCGAGTGCCGTCGTCATCCACGAAATCGAATGAAAATTGGTGAGGATCGCATCCATGCGCGGCAAGAATTCGCTGGGAACCTTGGTAATTTTGAGTCCAAAGAAGTCTTTGATTTGGGTACTTGCGATGAGCACCGCGATTCCATTCGTAAAGCCAATCACAACAGGACGGGGGATGAACTTGACGGCGGTACCCAAGCCCGTGATACCGAGAATCATCAGCAAGAGACCGGCCATCATCGTACACATGTAGAGCCCATCGATGCCGTGCTTTTGCACGATCCCGGCGACCACCACCACGAATGCGCCGGTTGGTCCACCAATCTGAACGGTGGAACCTCCGAGAGCTGAGATGAGAAATCCGGCGACGATCGCGCAATAGATTCCCGACTGTGGCAAGACACCCGATGAAATCGCGAATGCCATCGCGAGCGGCAACGCGACCAGACCCACGGTGATCCCCGCGATCAAGTCCGCGACGAATTTTTGGGCGTTGTAATCCTTGAGCGATTGAAATGACTTAGGAAGAAATGGCTCCCCACCTACTTGAAAACTCACGAAGATTCCTTTCTCCAGCGAAGAGGCAAAACCCTTGCCCCATTTTGATTTTGCCCTTCGTATCGAGCGGATCGCCATGGAGCGACTCGTTAGCCGTCAAATGTGGTTGCAAATCAGGACACTGTTAGTCTTGAATGTTTCCATGGCAAATGTTGGTGATGAACCAACCATCATTGCGATTTTCAAATTCGAATCGGAGCCGTGCCGTGGTGGCAAATATTGCCGCCTTTTGCTTTGCCACCCTTTCGTAGTTGCATCTCCACCCTGTGGTCGATAATTCGGGCAAGACAAGTCTTAGTTTTCTTGCAATTGAGTCGCTTGCACAAATTTCTCGCGCAGTGACATGCTTACCTAGATAGGCATCGAGAATCCCCATGGGACTCGGGATCTCGTAATCCTTGGTCGGTAATAACCTGCCGTTCCGAACCAAGAACTCTCTCTTCATACGAACGTTGGCTATTGAGTGACTAACAGACATATGCTTCGGGTAAGTCGTTCCAGTGCAGTTTGCTGTCCAGCATAAACCTTGACGGGTGAATTTGACATCGTCCCAGCATTCAAACATGACACTTTGGAATTGGCTCAAGGTCCACTTTCCGCTTTGTCGCTTGTATAAGGCGACGCCCGGGCTCGGACCGTTGCCCCTGATGTGTCCGGGCAGAACAAGGCTTTCGCCAGACATAAAAGCGTTGTCAAATTCGAAGCCTTCTGGATTTTTGATTTTCTGGACTTTGTAGGTCAACTTTGAAGGCCAAGCAATGTAGGAAAATTCAGCTTTGGGCGCATTGTGGGGATCGAGGGTGAAAACGTAATGGTTATCGTCAAATCCGATGGCGCTGACGTCACTATTGGGACACAGACGCCTGACCTGGCTCTCGAAAACAGCCTCGGAAGATGTGACCTTTAGCACTCCATTGAATGTATTTGAAATGGCAAATTCCTGAAGGACTGTAATGAAAAGAATGGCCATGACCGCCTATATTCTAAATCCGAATTCCTAATTTGATTGATCCTTGTCGCTAACTACTCATCAACTTTTCGAGATATTTTAGTCAGCTTCCAGGTCTTGCCAACTTTCTACATGACAGCGACTTGGTCAGTCTTTGGAATGTGGCAGGCAAGCATCTTCTGGTGATTCTCCTTCGATGCATTCAATTTTTTTTGAACTTACGAATCTGGGCAACTAGATACGTACGAAACTCACCTGATGGCCCTATGGTCAAGGTCGCCTCGTCATTGCCCGAACATTTGATCAAAGCCTTTCAAATTCCTTTGGGATCGACTTGACGATCTTGGCCAACAACCACTTTCCTTGAAGCTCTTTAAACTTAAAAGTTAGGCGAGGTTTCGCCGCGTAGATGGTGGAATCGTCCGACCCGTGATTACCAATTAGCCAATCCTCATTGCGACCAAGGCGACCCGCGACTTGGCGAAATGTCTTGGCGACCTGTAGACTTGTCGTCCGTTGCCGAATATGATCCAAATCATTTCGGTACCGCTCATCAAGCAAATTGTCGAGCGTGTTCATCGGACTTGAAATGATCTCATCTTGCGAGGGCTGCAACTTTCCATCTCGGAAAACATAGTCTCGCTTCATCCATACTCGGGCATCCGAGTGAGACGTGCTCATGTTTAGCGGATATGTCCGTCCGCTAACCTCTGCGATCCAAGAATGACCCCTCTGCGTAAAGGGTGACCAATCGCCCTCAAATCCTCCATGCTGAAACTGGACCAGCTTCCACACTCCACGTCTCTTTTCATATCTGGCTACATACGACGAACCGTAGTTCGAATAATGATTTAGGCGTCCGGAAACAACGAGGGAGGCGCCATCAATGAAGCCGCTCATGGGATACGTGTCTTCGTCCATTTGGTAATAGTCCACACCGCTAGGAAGTTTCTCAATGCGATAGACGCTTCCGACTGGGAAGGCGGTATAGGTTTTACAGTAAGCAAAGGATCCCACCGTAAAAATAAACCCGTGAGAGCGAGCTAACTTGATGGGAAAAAACGCGTGAAACTCCTCCTCGTCAAGTTTTCGCGCCTTTCGGTACTCGCCGCAAATTTGGTTCAGTTTCTGGACGAAGTCTTCGGACTTCTGAATCTTGTCTTGAAAGATTGGAATAAGCGTGAAGTCGTTCCAAATGAAGTGATCTCCATCCTTTAATTGCAACAGCGCGGTCAGCAGGACCATATCACCCATTATTGCCTTCTAATCAGAACTTTGCGGCACGAATCTTAGTCAGCTTCCAGGTCTTGCCAACTTTCGACATGACAGCGACTTGGTCAGTCTTTGGAATGTAGCAGGCAAGCATCTTCTGGTAATCCACGTCCTCAACTTTCCAATCCTGCTTCGGTGCATTCATCGTGAGTTTATTGAACTGGCTGGCTAAGCTCGCCGTGGCGCATAAGCTTCGAACTTTGGTCCAATCTTTCCTCTGAGATGCCTCAATCAATTGGTCAAAGTTGTGCATAACACTGGGAAGAAAGTTTTCGGTTGAAGTGGTGAGTCTTCCGTTAGAACACCTAAAGGTCCGCTCCATAAGAACCTCCGCGCCGCCGTGGGGAACGTCGATGTGTTTGGGATATGTACGGCCCGATGCATAGGAGGTCCAACTCCGTCCAAGTTTGACAAAAGAATCCACACCTCCTTCAAAACTAGCGACCTGAACATTGGCAATCACCCACTTTGCCCAATGCCGGTATGTCAATGCCGCCGGATGCTTGGCATTAGAGCTGGAATACTCTTGGCCCGAAACCACCAGATTGACGCCGTCGAGGACCGCATGCCTGGCGCGGAAGTCGTTAAAGTTAGCCACTTCTTCCAATCGATAAGTCTTGCCAGCAGGTCTGGCAACGAACGTATTTCCCTCCACTGGTTCCGAACCAATCGAGAATAAGTACCAGGTCGAATTCTGGACCTTGATTGCGTCTAACCCAAGATAGAATTTGTCAACTTCTGGGTGTTCCTGTTGGAAAGCTGTGATGATGGGCTTGAGGCCCGCCTTGAAAGCTTGGATATCCTTGGCAATCGCTAATTTGTGGTCGATAAACGACTGAAGTTGATTCCAGTCAGGAGCATTCTTGTTCACTTGAAACGCTAACAGTAGCGGCAACACAATTGGGATCGTACCGCTGGACGGCACCCATTGGTACGCCATCTATATCCAATGAATTGTTCGCAGCGGTTTTCTTCCCTCCGGGCTTCGCCGGCATATACGACACCTTTGGGTTCGATGAGCATCATTTCACACTCATATGCCGGGTAGGGTTTGTGTTCAATACCTTTGGATACCACCAAAAGTTCTCCCGCCTTGAGTGACACTTCCCTACCTCGAAAAGAGAGGACCATCTCGCCGCAGATCACCAATGGTTTGAAAACTGGGAACGCTTGGAATCCGAGTTGATGGGCGTCACAATTTTGAATCTAGACCACTCGAACCGCTTGCGCAACCGACATCCCGTTAGGCTAGAATGAATTCCCTTTTCGGGAACATTAGAGACCTGACACAAAGTCTCCAATAATCAAGAACATATGTTGTTCGTTCTATGCTTAGTGGGAACAGCCGCCTTCGGGGTGAGCGCATTGATGGGGGCCAAGTCCTGGAATCGTGCGTTGCAAAACGGAAGCGAAGAAGACATTGTCCAAGCGGGCAAGCGGCTCTGCATACGTTCGGCCGGGGCCTTAATCGTGTTTGGTGGAGCACTCGCCTTTACGGCGATGAGTTCGCATCCACAAACCAATGTTCGCTCCCAATCGTCGGCCAAACCGACGACTTCAAAGGTGAGCGGCGGAATTTCTTAGGGCTTCTCCGAATCAAGACCCTCTCGCGTGACATTCTAAAGTTAAGGAAAACACGTCTTACGTGACAAGATCCACTCGAGTCTTGATAAGTTTCGTCTGCGTTGCAATCATTGCAGGGTCCGTTTCATACATCGTGCGAGTGAGACAATGGAATGAGGTCGAAAGTCACCTTGGCCAAGACCGGTATGAGACGAAAAGCCGGGCCAAGCAACTTGCGATGGCACTGAACATGTATGCGCAAGACAACGACGGCAAGCTACCGCTTGCGTCCACCAACCAGCAGAATCTGAAAGAATTCACCCCAAATCTGGATTGGCAATCCCTAAACCCACGAGGCGGGCAGCTCACCTTTAACAAG
>JBEHXE010000008.1:0-154156 GCA_048498855.1 Armatimonadota bacterium
CAAAAAATGACCAGAAATACACCCAGACGAGGAGGGAGACGCAGGCAAACGCGAACTTGAGTTCCTGGGGAATCTTAGGACTAAAGCTGAAAAAGCCTTCGATCGGCGCGGCGATGAAGCAAAGGAAGACCCCGGTTACGATCATCGTCACCCCATCCTTGGCCGACCGACGAAGCGATTCGCCGCGTGAATAGACTCCCGGAACCAGGATTGCCCAACCGAATCGAAGGCCGGCCGCGCCGGCAAAAATGACGCCGCTGAGTTCGGGAACACCGTGGGGCGCAATCGAACTGATCAGAAACGGCAATTTATGCACCGAGTGCATCTCGCTGGCCAGCGCACCCAAAATCGCGCCATTTTGAAAGAGCATTGCGATGGAATAAAAGCCCATGGTGCCCGCGCCAACCGCTCCCGCGATAATCGACACTTTGGGATTGTTTCCCGCGTAAAAGAAGGCCATTGCGCCGCTGGCTCCGAGTCCGTGCTGCTCGTGAACCCCTTTCTTCCACTGATCGAAAACGTCATCCATGCCGCCGGTGAAGTAAGTGAGAAAGGATCGGTCGAATGTGACGAGAAGGAAGGCGAAGATGGCCGAGCCGAAGAAAATTGCGAAAGAAGCCCAGAAGAACGCCTTATTCCGCCGAAACGTGACCGCCGTATTATTGAGCATGTCCGAAATCGCTTTCAGCAGAGGCTTGGGAGGCGCTTTGTATAGGATGCCATGAGCGCGGCCAACCAAGTTGTTCAAGTATTGGGCGAGGGGCTCGTTTTGGCTGCGCGTTCGAATCAGTGACAGATCGGTGGAGGCACGCTTGTAGAGTCGGACGAATTCTAAGACCTCGTAATTATTGAGCGATCTCGTACGGATGTCGGACCGAGCGCAAAGCTCCTCCAGACGTTTCCAGTCCGCAATCCTCCGATTAACTAGGGACTCTTCATTCATCCTTCTCTTGAATTATAGAATTGTCAATGCGGACTTTTGTTGTGAAACCTTTCAGGATGATTGAACGAAATATGTGGAAAATGCCCACAAAAGAATGAACTTTTTGGCGAAACACTGATGTTGCAAGAGTCGTCAAGAAGACAAAGCAGGAAATTTGTCATACCTGGCACAGAACTTGCGATGTTAAGCATGCGTCAATAAGAACATCTCTCGGTGGTTCCAATCTCAATTTAAAACGAAAATGTCAGCACAGCGACAATCCCATGTTGAAAATGAGGAAAGCGTCCCAAGTTATCTGGGTCGCTTGACGCAGGTGCCCTTGCTCTCGCAAGAAGCCGAACTCGAATTGACTCGCGCCGCGAAGATGGGCGACGAAAGGGCACGAAAGCGATTGATCGAGTCAAACATGCGACTCGTCATCAACATTGCCAAGGGATACAAATGCCGCAATATTCCGCTTGAAGATTTGATTCAGGAAGGTGCGATCGGGCTCATGCAGGCAACCGAGCGCTTTGATCCCGACAAGGGATTCCGTTTTTCGACTTACGCGACGCACTGGATTCGCCAAGCGATCGGTCGCGCGATCGATAACAAAGGCAAAGCCATTCGCCTTCCGGCCCACGTCTCTCAGTCGATCCGGCGGATCGAGAAAGAAAAGGAACGTTATATTCAAGAGACTGGCCTTGAGCCCACGCTGGATCAACTTGCTCACGTGATGGGCATGTCCGAGCGAAAGCTCGTTTCGATGATCGCTTCAGCCCAGGACATTCTCTCACTCGACAACCCCGTCGGCGACGGAATGGGCACTACCTTGGGAGGCCTGCTCAAAGAAGAAGGCGAGGAAGACCCCGAAAATCAAGCTCTCCGCGAGGCGGTCGTTGGGGAACTTCAGAGAATTTTGACCGAGCTCAACGAGCGTGAGCAGAAAGTAATGTCGATGCGGTTCCGAATGAATGGCGAGGGGCTTCAAACCGAAGAGATTGCCAACGAACTTCAAATTTCGAAGGAACGCGTTCGCCAAATCGAGGTTCAGGCGATTCGCAAGCTTCGGGTACTGGCCCATAAACGCCGACTAAAAGACGTTCTGTAACCTCGCAAGGCAATAGCGGCGGTACTCTGGTGAGAGAAACCCAATTCTATGCAGCGTCCACCTCTCCCCTTCGAGCTACCCATTTCGACGCCACCACCGATTCAGGGTGAAGGGCCGGGCAAGTCCGAGCCTCCATTGCCGCGCCTCAAGTGGGTTTGGGTGGCCTTTATCGCGCTCTTCGTAGCGATCATCAGCATGTCGCTTCTTTCAAGCGTTAATGAGCCTAGCATCGCGGATAAATCCGAGGACGTGACTCGGGAGAAGATGATCGAATTTCAGATTCGACTCATGGGCATGGTCCCCAAAGACCAGCCTTCTAAGGACAAGCCTTTCGCACTGGAAGTTGACAATCTGCTCGAAAAGGCAAAAACCGATCATCACACCCAAAAGCTCCGAGTCGTTCTGCGACAAGAGGATAGAGACAAGCCTTTCGCGGCCGATATCGACAACTTGATGAAGTCGAAGAACGCGGAAGATCAGGCCTTCGCAAAACTGTATTCCACCCCACCACCCTCGAAAGCCGAGGCGATGGAATTACTCAAACAGTTGGATGGAAACGAACTTTCCGAACGGCTGGCAAAGGTCCAAATTCAGGAATCGTTCGGCGACAAAGCCATTCGCGGAAAGGTCTTCGATCCTACGTCAGTCCTTGGCGCGGCCCTGGTGATTACTTTGGGTGGGCTTGGCTTTTTTGGCGGGATCGCCCTGTGGATCTTTTACTTCTCACAGCGTCAGGCCGGAAATCTCAAGCCAAAGGGTATGCCCCTCCTCAATATTGACTGGGGTCGGGCGGACCGCCTCATCTTTGTCGCATTGGTCTTGATCTCGGTTTACTTGGTCGGATCGGTCGCCGTTGGATTAGTCTTTGGCAAGCGGGCGATCGACTTCGAATTTCTTGTGAGCTTCTTGATTTTTGGCACGATGGCGATCTGCCTTAAGGTGCCCATCTTCGGATGGAGAATACTTCCAGAAACCGTCGGCCTTACGACCAAAGAATTAGGAAAAAATGCGCTTTGGGCGGTTTCTGCATTCATCGCCAACATTCCCATTTTGTTACTGCTGATGATGTTCGCAAGCGTGATGGCAAAGTTCTTCCCCGGTGGGGGCCACCCCGTGACCGAGGAAATCCTTTCCCATCCGAAGCCGCTTCAGCTTATCAGCATCTTCTATCTGGCTTGTGTCGCGGCGCCTATCTGGGAAGAATTTTTCTTTCGAGGGCTTGCATTCCCTGCCTTTTCAAAGGCGTTGGGCCGCCCTATATATGGTGCATTGGCATCGAGCTTTGTCTTTGCCGCCATCCATCCCCAAGGCATCGTAGGGCTTGTGCCGTTGGTCGGATTGGCGATGATGCTTTGCACCGTGAGCCACCAAACGAAGTCGCTGACGGCAAACATGATGCTTCATGCCCTTCACAATGGCGCCGCCCTCATCGCCGCCTTGGCTCTGGCCCCAATCTTGACTTAGCTTTCGGTGGTTCGGTCCACGTGGATCGCACCATCCCAAGCTGCGACTTCCCAATTGTCCTTTTCGTGAGTCGCGGGAATCCACTTTGGAAGGTCCATCAGCAACCCCGCGCTCAAGCCCACACAATAGGGCTCGTACATTTCGCGCGCGTCACAAAGGGATTCATACGCTCCGGTAAGCGTTAATCCAGCATCGCCAAGCTCTTGAACGATTCGTGTGAATTCAGCCTTCTCAAGTCGATGAACACAATCGTCGGCGGGAGGCATCTTCACTACATAGGCAAGATCGACGATGACATGCCGGAGCATTGCAAAGGTCGCTCGGGCTTGAAAGCGCAGCCGCTTGGCTTCGTCATCGACGGGGGGATAACAGGATTCGATCAACGTGCAAGCGTCCATAATCGCCGTTGTCGTCTTTAGCCAATTTTGCGAGTCATGTTGACTTCGATAGAACGCGACGATGGGATAAGAGAGATAGGATTCAAGCATCTCGGCTCCCCACTGTTCGTATTTCTCAAGAAATCCGATCAACGGACCCATTGCTTCAGCGACCGCGTGACGACGAAGGAGTTCGAAGGCGGTCGGCTCTGATCCTGCCTTCGTGTCCAGCAAGATGATGGGATACTCACGTTTCTGAACGGCGGCGTACATGACGGGCAGATAGCTGATCACACTCGCCAGAAAAACAAAGCCGGTGGCGGCTTCGGTAACGGCGAGGATGCGCCCAAAGTGGTCCGAGGGGGCGATATCACCGTAGCCAAGCGTCAAGAACGTGACGCCACTGTAGTACCAGGCGGAAATCGGGTCGAGGGTCCCCGTCGTGTGAGGAATGGCAAAGCCATAGCCAATGAGGGCAAAACCGAGAATGATGAATCCGCCCCAGAGGGTGAAAAGGATGATGATCGAGAGCGGCGCATAGATCATCAGGAGCGCGTTGCGACCCCGATCTTTTTTCACTTTGGCGACATAGCCGAAGTAGGTCTTACTGGCAATCGCATAGAAAATGCGGCTTAGTCGCCAATTTCGGCTGACGCTGCGGGTCATGACGATGGTTTCAAAGCCATCCCATAGCGCCGACAAAACGAGCAGAATTCCGAGAATGCCTACGACGAAAATAGGCTTCCTCCTTGATCAGGATGTGCTATTTCGAGATGTTTATAGGCTAAATCCGTAACACATCGGCCACGTGGCGTTCGCTGAAGCAAACCGATCTGAAGAAGGTACGGCTCGTAAACGTCTTCGATCGTTTGGCTATCTTCGCCCGTGCTGGCGGCAATGGTGTCGATGCCAACCGGACCGCCCTTGTGTCGTTCGATGATCATTTTGAGGAGCGTTCGGTCCACGCGGTCGAGTCCAAGATGATCGATCTCAAGTGCTCGGGCGGCCTTTTCGACGATCGGTTTATGGATTTCGCTGAGGTTTTCGACTTGAGCAAAGTCGCGCACTCGGCGAAGAAGGCGATTGGCGATTCGCGGGGTTCCTCGGCTCCGTCGGGCAATCTCTTCGGCCCCGTCGCTCGCGATGTTGTAGCCAAGAATATTTGCCGAGCGACGTACGATTTCGTAAAGGGCATTCTCTTCGTAGTAGCGGAAGTGGCTGATGATGCCGAATCGATCGCGTAGCGGGCCGGTCAGCAACCCCTGTCGCGTCGTTGCGCCAACAACGGTAAACGCCGGAACCTCCATGCGAACCGACCGGGCTGCGGGGCCTTGACCGATCATGATGTCGACCTTTCGGTCTTCCATCGCAGGATAGAGATACTCTTCGACGGTGCGGCTGAGGCGGTGGATTTCGTCGATGAACAAAACGGCACCTTCTTCGAGGTTGGTGAGGATGCCGACGAGGTCACCGGATTTCTCAATCGCCGGTCCGCTGGTGACATGGATCGGCGCTCCCATTTCGTTGGCCACGATGTGAGCGAGCGTGGTTTTTCCGAGCCCTGGAGGGCCGTAGAGGAGGAGGTGGTCCATCGGCTCGCCGCGTTGACGGGCGGCTTCGATGAAGACCCTCAGATTCTCCTTCAGTTGATCTTGACCGATGAACTCGCGCAGCAAGCGCGGACGAAGCGAAAGCTCGTCCCCATCGCCAGGGAGTTGGTTCGGATCAAGGGCATCGTTTCGCATTCGTTGGTAGATTTTAGTCTACCAACGAACGGAAAGTCAGGAGTCGGCAAAAAATCGCTCGAAGCAATTGAATCGGTAGAGAAAGCTGAGTCGTAAACTTATATGCGTGGTCTTTCTTGCAAGACATTGGTTCAGGTTGACCGAACTTTAGTCGGATCTTTAGCGATGGAAGTGGGTGGGTCCTTGTTTTACTCGATGAGGTGATGGCGGTTTACGAGAGACTTCTTTAGCCTCAACCCCGCGACTGGGACATTCGAAAGTTGGTTGGAATCTATTGGGGCTGAGGCAGCCCTCCGGGTTCAATCGGATATTTAGCGATGGCTTCTAGCCCTTCTTCAACAACTGAAGGGCTTGCTTGATCCGTTCATCGAGTGGCAAATCTGAATCGATTTTTCCGGCCATCGAATCCGCGTCTTGGCGGCGATAGCCAAGCGTGACCAAGGCTTCGACCAGATCGCGATCGGGGTTCGAAACCACCGCAGCCGCGGAGCCGCCGAGTACGAATGCGCCCTTTTCGATCTTGGGCTTGAGTTCGAGAATGATACGCTCGGCGAGTCGTTGCCCCACGCCCGAAGCGCGCGAAAGCGTTTTTGCGTCGTTACCGATGATCGAGGCCGAAATGGCATCGGCGCCGACCTGCCCGATGAGGGCTTGAGCCACCTTCGGTCCGCACCCTTTCACTTCGAGCAGCAGGTCGAACACCCGCCGCTCATTTCGATCAAGAAAACCACAGAGGGTCACGCCATCTTCGCGGAAAATCTGCCGCGTATAGAGCGTGACTTCTGACTTTGGCGCAAGGCGACCGAGCGCAGAGTCGGGCACGATGACTTCGTATCCGACCCCCGCGACTTCGATCAACGCGAGATTGCCTTCGATCTCGACAACACTGCCACGAAGGAGACCAATCACTATTCGTCGATCAGGTACTCGGCGACGAGTTGGGCGGTGTCACGCAGGGAGTCGATGTGAGTTCGTTCGTAACCGTGGCTGGTGTCGACGCCAGGGCCGATCAAGGCCACTTCTGCGCCGCCGCCGGACCGCCAGTATGCGCTGCCGTCGCTGCCGTAGAAGGGGTAAATGTCGGGGCGCAGTTCGATGCCGCGTCGTTCGGCAAGATTTCGAATTCGATCCGACAAGTTCTTGCTGTAAGGGCCTGAGCTATCTGCCGTACAGATCGAGCAGGTGAATTCGCTGCCGTTTTGTCCGTTGCCAATGCATGCCATGTCGAGAACAAGGAGTTCGGCGAGGTCGTCCGGCAATCCGTCCATGCCGCCATGACCGACTTCTTCGAAATTTGAGAAGAGGAGCGTGGTTCGTTGTACTGGCGTGAGTTGGCTTTTCTTGAGAGCTTCGAGGGCGGCGAGCACACAAGCGACCGAAGCTTTGTCATCGAGGAAGCGCGAGCGAATGAACCCGGAACCTGTAATTTCTGTCTGGGGGTTGAGATAGACATAGTCGCCGATTTCGATTCCAAGGAACCGAGTTTCTTCGGCTTTGCTTGTGCGTTCATCGAGCCGAACCTCGAGGTTGTCGGCGTTTCGAGCGACCGAACCTGCCTCGCGATTGACGTGGACCGCGCCGTTTTCGAGGACGATCGAACCTGAAATCTGTCGGCCTTCGCGGGTGCTGACCGTGACGATTTGGCTATCGACCGTCGGCCACATGATGCCATTGAGCGCCCGCAGCTTGAGACGACCGTTCGCTTTGATCTCTTTCACCTGAAAACCGAGCGTATCCACGTGAGCCGTCAGTGCCTTGGGTGCGTTGTCGCGCAAGCCATCGAGGTGAGCGAGAAGGGCGCCCTTCCGAGTTCGAGACGTGGGAATGCCCAGATTCATCAATTCACCTTCGATGAAGCTGATCGCGTATTCCGTATCGCCTGTCGGGCTCGGAGTCTCCAGTAAGTCCACCAAAAACCTTTTTAGGTAATCATCAGAAATTTCAAATCGTGCCATTGCTGCGCTCTGCTGGAAGGTTTACCACGATGGGGCAGATTAAGTGAGTGAGTCAGGCGATTATTTAAGAGAAGAGGGGGCAGCGGACGCGAGGTTGCTATCACCCACCCCGTCGGTTCGCAGGAGGTCTTCCCTTCTCAGGGGCGATCAAGCGAACCGCCACCCCTCCTTCTGGAGGGGATTTTGATGGGCGAAATTGAGACAGAATTTGGATCGAGATCCGAAAGTTTTAACTCGCCACAGCAGATTTGTCGGATGAGGTTTGCAACGCCGTCACAATTCTGAAATACTCGATACGCTCCAATATGTACCACTGAGATTCCTATTTTTGAGAGAGCTAAATCTCTTGCTTCATCTCGCTCCCAGTTATCCTCATGAGCGAGGCGACCATCGATTTCAAACGCAATCCTTAGCGGCGCGAAGTAAAAGTCCAGGATATATCGATTTAGGACAGGCTTTTGACGCCTTAGACGAAAGTCTCGATTGCACATGGGTCTCAATCGACTCCAAAGCAAGACCTCGGGTCGAGACATATTCGCTCGAAGTTCTTTTGCCAAGTCAAGTATGTATTCGGATTGTTTTTCGTTCGGATTTGCCAAGGCAGGAGAATAATACGCTCAATGGCGTCAAGTTGAAATCCCCTCCAGAAGGAGGGGTGGCGGTTCGGGTTCAGAGTTTCCCTATTCCGGTTAACTTCCTGCGAACCGACGGGGTGGGTGACGCACCTACTCGGCGTCTTCGCGCGGAATGTATTCGTTTGTCGTGAACCAATAGGCACTGAGTCCGATCATGACGATCGAGAATACGAGCAGAGCGAAGGCAGAGGCGCTCGCAGACATATTGTTCTGTCCCAAAACGCCGGATATGGCTTCTAAGAACTTCTTGCCTCCTTCGGTCTCGGGGTGGTCAGCAATCGCCTGCATATGGGCCAAAATCGAGAGTTTCTGAAGGCCAGTTGAAAGGTTCGGAACCGAGCTCTCCCAACCAAAGGCGAACAGGACGCAGATAATCAAGGCTCGATTAAAAATGAGCGTGATGAATAGGAAGAGCGATCCGTATGCTGCGGCACCCAAGAACAGTGCGAGCAAGTCGCGGAAGAACGAAATGTGAACGTTGCCAAATCCTCCGGATCCCAAGATTGTTGCGACCATGCCAATGACCGAAATGACTAACACGGCGGCGACCGTTGCCAGCCAGCGACCGACCAATAATTTCCATCGCTCGACCGGGCGGGTGAGGAGATAGACGATGGTCTTTTGTTCGATCTCTTGACTCACCACCATGGTGGTGTAAATCGCTGAGGCCAACGGAAGGAGGCGGAAAACGACCAAATTAACGACATTGACATAGCGATCCGTGGACGTGATATGAGCCTCACTCCCTCGGGAGAGCAAATGCCAAGATGCGGCTAACGCAAACGCCAGGAACGAGAGAAAAATCCACGCAGCCAATTTTCGAAAACGAAGCGCTTCGCGAAGAAGAAACTGAAATTGGACCATTAGCCTTCCACCAGGTATTGGAAAACGGATTCCAAGTTGTTGTCGGGGCTGTTAAAGCTCAGGATTGGCAGATTTTGTTCGAGAACAAGACTCGACAGAGAATCATAAAACATATTTGGATCGCGGACTTCGAGTTGGACTTCGTTATTTCGTTCGTCAATCTTTGCGCTAACGATGTTTGCAACCGCCGTTAATTGTGAGGCGACGCGGTGTGGCTCGGTGGTTTCGATTCGAACCTTATGGGGATACTTGTCGATCAGTTCACGGATCACCTGCAGATCTCCGGTTGCCAGGAGTCGACCTCGGTGGAGCAAAAGGATCGAGCGGGTCATCTGTTCGACTTCGTAAAGAATGTGGGAGCTGACGATGATTGTTTTGCCCATTTCGGCCAAGTGTTCGAGAACGCCCAAGAATTCATGCCGCCCGACTGGGTCGAGGCCATTGAGTGGCTCATCCAAGAGGATGATGTCGGGATTGTGAACCATCGCCTGGGCGAGTTTGATTCGCTGGCGCATTCCTTTCGAATAGCCTTTGATTTTTTTCTTGGCTCGATCCGCCATACCGACGAGGGCAATCATTTCTTCGGCACGACTCTTGGCTTTCGCTTTGGAAAAGCCACTGAGTTGCGCCATGTATTGAACGAATTCGTATCCGTTCATGTATTCGTAGAAATTGTCGATCTCGGGGCAGTAACCCAAGTGTTTGAAGACGTCAGGGTTCGCAAACGGCTCCATTCCGAACACCTTGATCGATCCGGTTGTTGGTCGCATTTGCCCCGTAATGAGCCGCATCAGCGTGCTCTTTCCGGCTCCATTCATGCCCAACAGAGCCGTAATGCCTGGACCGATGGTGCAGGTCACGTCGTTGACACCAATGATTTGTCCGTACCAGCGGGACGCATTTCGAATCTCAATCATTTAAACCACCTCCACGGCTTTTACGCGGCTCCAAGCAAGCAAGAACCCACTGACAACAAGGAAAAGAAAGAGGGGCACGATCCAACCGGCGCTGGGCATCCCGATGATAATGTCATCGAAATTGATCGGCCGATCGGGGTTCATGCGTGGCCCATTTCGACGCCCTACGCCTCCGTTCATTCCTGGGAAAATCGGGGATCCGTTCGTGCCGATTATCAACTTCGCCATGCCAATTTGGATGCCATCGATTGAGCAGTAGAACATTTGGCGAATCACGAATGGGGCCTTGCTGCCGTTAAAGACGGCAGCCGTATTGAAGCCTGCCAGGATTCCGGTGAAGATGTACGAGAGAAAATACAAACCTGCGTACGTTGCTCCGGCCAGTCGACCTTGGTTGAAGAGCGAACTCACGCCTAACGAAAGCGATGCGTGGAGACTGCCCGCAACCATCGCAACAAAGATGAGGCGAACAAAAAGCCAAGGCGACGCCGACCAGAAACCGTAGTCTTGGAAGCTGAGGTATCCGTACAGATAGAAGGTCAACATCGGCACCAGGGAGACACAGGTGATGAGGATGAAAACGCCCAGCCATTTGCCAAAGATGTAGTCAAATCGGGAGCAGGGCTTGCTTAGGTAGACCAATAAGGCATTCGAACGATTGTCGTTGGCGATCGTGCCGGCTCCCACCAGGAGAGCCACAACCATTAAGAGCATCTGGGAGAACGAAAACGCATGGATGAATTGATCCTTCCAAATAATTTGCTTAAGAAAGATGCTGGATCCTGAGTTGGCTGCTCCACCGAGAACGTTGTCAGCAAACCAAAACACGGCAAGCAAAATGATGTACCACCACGCGCTGGCGATCGACCAACCCCAAAAGCCACGCTTCTTGGTGGCCATTTTCATGGTCATTTTAGCAATGGACCACCAACGTCCGGCGTGTGACTCAAGTGGGCCGTCGTAATGACGATAGCTTAGGTCAGCGATGGGCGAATTCGAACTTGGCATGCTCATGATTGGATTGCCTCCAAGAAGGCTTCTTCGAGGCTTCGCTCGGCAAGGCGTACTCCCCGGACTTGGGCGCCGGAGTCCTTCGCAGCCATCAGAATTTGGGTCATTACTTCCCCGCGATTTCCGCTAATCTGGACTCGATAGAGAGCTCGTTTAATCTCTGCGGCGGAGGCTCCCCGTTCCCGAAGGAGGCTTAAAAAGGCTTCGTTTGTTTCGCGAAGATCAACATCGACGGGCTGCCCTTCGATGGCTTTAAAATCTTTGATCTTGCCTTGAGCGGCAAGTTTTCCGCGCATGACAACGACCACCCGATCGCAGACGCGCTCGATATCGGGCAGGAGGTGCGAACTGATCAAGACATTGACGCCTTTTCCGTGCGAGATGTCCTTAATCAGGTCGAGCATTTCCTCTCGTCCTCGGGGGTCCAAGCCGTTGGTTGGCTCGTCGAGAAGGAGCAACTTGGGACCATGAATCATCGCCTGGGCAAGCTTAATCCGCTGCTTCATACCGGTCGAGAAGGTCTCGACATTACGGTAGCGCGCTTCGCCCAAACCGGAATATTCGAGCACCTCGTGGGCTCGACGGAGGGCTTGATCGGCGGGCATCCCCGCGAGTTCTCCGGCGTAGGCAACGAAACCAACGGCAGAAAGCCCCGGGATATGGCAATCTTGCTCCGGCATCAGACCAACCCGTTGGCAGATTTGTTTTCCATTGCTTTGGAGGTCGAGGCCGAGGATATTGCCGGTCCCTTGGGCGGGCTGAATGAACCCGAGAAGGGTTTTCAGAAGGGTGGTTTTGCCCGCTCCGTTCGGACCGAGCAGGCCGGTACATCCGGGCTCGATGTCGCACGAGAAATCATTCAACGCGACAAACGACCCGTAACGCACGGTTAAATTTCTGATGGACACTAGTGGCACGGTCGAAACCATCTTACTCAGGAACGGACAACAAAAGGCGATGGTTTTCGGTTCCGCCTTTAGTCCCGTGCTAGTAGAAGTGCGGGGGTGGTTCCTCGGGAATTACATCATCGAGTAAGGGTCGACGTCAACAACCATCTGGACGCCCTTCTCTTCAATCCCTTCAAGAGCCGCATCGATGCGCAGCAAATCGAATTCAAGTGGGGCTTTGATCAGCAAGTGCCGCCGCCAGCGATTGTTGAGGCGTTCGAGAACGCAATCGACCGGACCGAGGATTCGCAAATCCTCAAAAGTTTGTAGATGGGCCAAAATGCGAGCACCCAGGCCAACGACGGTGTTCCGCGACTCACCCGACATGACGATATTGACTAACTTTTGGTAGGGGGGATAGTGCGCCTCGTTTCGTTCTTCGAGGCACTTATGAAAGAACTCGAGATATTCATGTCGCTGGGCGTAAACGATGGCGGGCGTCGCGGGATTGAACGTTTGGATAACGACCTCGCCGGGCTTTGCGCCGCGACCGGCTCGGCCCGCGACCTGACTCAAAAGCTGGTATGTACGTTCGCTCGACCGAAAGTCGGGCAGGTTCAAAGAAACGTCGGCGGCAATGACGCCGACCAGCGTCACGTCGGGAAAGTCCAAACCCTTTGCCACGAGCTGAGTACCGACCAGCACATTCTTTTCGCCACTGCGAAACGAGGCGATGACTTCTTCGAGCGCACCCTTTTTCTGGGCGATGTCGCGGTCGAGACGGCAGACGCGTGCTTCGGGAAACTCTTGGGCGACCAACTCTTCAACCTTCTCCGTGCCGACGCCGAACGGCTTGATCTTCGTGCCTTCGCACTTCGGACAAACCGCTGGAGAAGATTCCTGATATCCGCAGTGATGGCATTTGAGGCGGTTATCGCGGCGGTGATAGCTGAGGGTGACGGCACAGCTTGGGCACATCCACTGATGGCCACAATCTCGGCACATGAGGAACGGCGAATAGGCCCGGCGGTTCAAGAAAAGGATGGCCTGGTTTCCGCTCTCAAGGGTTGCGGTGAGCTTTTCTTGAAGCAGAGGTCCAAAAAGTGAAGGCGTCCCGCCTCGATAGCCCTGGCTGAGATCTTCGATATAAACCTTGGGCAGTACGGCCGACGCCGTTCGGTTCGGCAAAGTGAGAAGAGTTAGCTTGTGGGGATCGGCCAATTCTTCGTTCGCTTCGGCTTCGGCAAAGGTTTCGATGGAGGGTGTCGCAGAACCGAGCACGACCGGGCAGTGATGACGGTCCGCCAAAAACCGGGCCACAGTTCTCGCATGATAGCGGGGGGACTGTTCCTGCTTATAACCGGTTTCGTGTTCTTCATCAAGGATGATGAGGCCGATGTTGGTGAGGGGGGCAAAGAGGGCGCTTCTTGGGCCGAGTACGATCCCAGCTTCGCCATTGCGGACTTGTTGCCAGGTCTGAAGACGTTCCAACGGACTCAGTTCAGAGTGCAAAATCGCGATTTTTGCGCCAAATCGTTCGCGCAGTTGGGCAATTGCCTGGGTTGCGAGGGCGATTTCTGGTACGAGATAGAGCACTTGCCGCCCGTTCGCAAGTGCCTTGCCCGCGGCACGTAAAAAGACCTCGGTTTTGCCACTTCCCGTGATTCCAAACAGCAAAAAGGGTTGGGGTTGATGCTGCTCAATCGCATGTACGATGGCATCGATGGCGATCGCCTGATGGGGATTGGGAGTCGGCGGCATCTTGGCTGTCGTGGGCGAATCACTGGTGACTTCTTCAAGCAATTCGGCCTTAATAAGAGCTTTCACCGTCGTCTCCGTGACTCCGGCCATGGCTCGAATTTCTGCACTCGATAAGGCCGATCCGTCAGCCTCTTGAATCTGCATGACGGCCACTGCTTGCGCCGGCTTCTTCTTGCCTTCGTTGTGCAAAAACCGTTCGATCCTCTCCGCGTCACCCGTCAATCGGTACACGGCCTCCGACGATTTCTTTTGTTGGATTGGCTTCAGCTTGAGTATTTGACGGACATAGCCCATCTGAACGAGCGTCTTGAGAGCTTTGATCGTTCCGGGCTGCAACGAATCTCGCTCTTCGACTTCGCCTTCCTGCTCAACTACCAACAGTGTTTCTCGTTCGAGGGCTTTTAACTCCTCGGTCACTGGTGTCTCGGTTCGCGTCCAGGTTTTGATGAGTCGGTCGCGAACACCAGGGGGAACCGCCGCCGTCAATGCGGCGGGAATATCGCAGAGGTACTCCTTTGCGACGAAATGCACGGCTTCCATGATCGGAGCGGGAATCTGCAAGCCCGCAACGACTCCTGCGATCGGACGTAGGTGCGCGGGATCGAACCCCAAAGTTTCGGCGGTGACCTCGCGAAACCCTATCGCATAACCGAGGACCTGTCGATTTCCGAGGGGAGCGAGGATTGCGTCTCCCACCTGAACGCCGTGCGATGGTAGGTAGGAATAGATTGCGTTGGCGCCTCCCGAGCGCGGGTCGAGCGCAATGTCGACGACCCGGATAGAAACCATATGCATAGTTTACAGTTTGAGGCGGCAGCACATGGCGTACCTCCCACTTTGTGGGAACGTCGTATGATGAAGTGTAAGAAAATGATGAGTTGCGCTCTGTGGATTTCATTAGCCCTAGGGCATACCTTGACTCGCCAGGGTGATACTCTGGACCGAATCGTCCGTGAGTTTTCGGTTAACAACGTACCGATTCGCGAAGCTTTGGATAAGCTTTCTAAAGTCAGTCCCTTTCGTTACTGGATGGAGCCCGACCTCGATGGGAGGGTTACCCTAGACTCAAAAAACCAAAAATTTGAGCTAGTCTTGCAGCTTTTGCTCGGTCAAACCAACATCACGTATCGGTACGAACATGGGCGGATTCTCTTTATTCCTCGACCAAGGAACTCGGGGGACCCAGGATTCACTGAGTTTGTGCGTATTCGGCCGACCGGATATTCCAGTCGTTACGTGTTTACCAACAGCCGGCTTTATATGACACCAAAGCGAACCATTTTGGGAACCGTCGAGTTATTTAAAGAAGCGGCCTACAAGAATGGATTCTATGATTTTCAGTTTTGGGCCTATGGTAAGGAAGGCTTTGCAATGTTGCTTCCCTTCGAACAAATCGACTCAAAAGGAAATCCGAGCCCCAAGGACTCCCCAGAACAATTTTCCATGCAATATCTTGAAAAAATGGGCTTTGAGAACCTGGTGAAGCTTTACGCGACGCATTACCGCGCGGAAGATGGCGACTATCGAGCGATCCTGTTGACCGTAGATACGGAGCCTCTTAAGGAAGCAATCGAAAGCCACACAAAGATACGGGATGGGTACACCGATGGCATCCTTGACCTCTCTTATCGTTCTTGGTCGAAGACCCCAGAAGTCAGCGCGATTGTTTACGAATTTCGTCGAAAGCCCGGACAATTGGTAGGAGATCTCGTGAAAGAAGGCGAAAGCAAAATCTCGGCGAAACAGCATTTGATCTTGTCCGGACTTTGGACGGAACAAGAACTGGATGGCAATTCTGGAATCTGAGCGGCTTAAGGCAATATTTGCCCTTCGAATCGCTTACCGCTTCGCTCCTCGATGAGCTTCAGCAAGGTGTCAAAGTCGTTCCATTCGCGCTTCAAAATCAGGTGCTGCCGCCCTGGATATTTCACGACCCAACAGTCGTTGTTCGCCCGCCGTTGAAACCGAAAACTCACCAACTCCTGGCTGCCTAAGAGATTCCAAAGATGCGAGGTCTTGCCCTTTGTGACCTCACGGAGCTCGTTTCCATCAAGCTCCAATGCACCAGATTGCTGGTAAAAGCAAGTCGAAGCGATATACAGGCCGCAAAACAGCATTGCGGGAAGAAGTATTGCGGCCCCGAGGATCGCCCAGGTGCTTCCAATGAGGATTGCTTTCACGAAGAGGGCCAGCAAAACCAAAGCCCATAAGAGACCTTTCAAGACTTTCGCTCGGGTAACCCTTGCATCTCGTCGAAACACCCAAACATCGGCGGCACCTACTGCTGTTTTCATGGTGTTTTACGGTCCCTTACGTCGACGGTTGAAGATGCGTTTCGATAGGTTCCCCGTCCAGACATTATCGAGCTCAACAAACTCTTATTCACGATGGCTCCTCGTTCCGAAACTTAAGCTTCGCTCCAACGTCATTTAGCCAATGCTTGTGGGCACATTAGCAATCCTCTCAACAACCTCTGTTGTGTTTCCAAAGGTTATCGATCCTCCACCCCGGGGCATAGAACGACAAAATGCTTTTCCGATTGATTGGGGCGGAGGAAGCAGGACGCGCTATTTTGGAGATTTTTTGGTACCTCAGAACAGCCATATCTTGGTTCAGAAAGTGCCCGAGTTGAAGCTCCACCACATCGATATCCGACGTGCTATCGATCTGCTCTGCAAAGAAGTAAATTTGTCCTCCACTCTGCCAAACGACTTGGGAGGTGAGGTTGATACGGTCCTCAAGTCAGATACTTTCGAAACATCTATGACCGCTCTATTGAAGCCTTGGGGTTATACCTTCCGCCTAGATAACAACCTTCTGGTCGTGACTTCAGTCTCAAGCGAGCGTCCCTGCCCAACTCCTTGCAAGTGGGTGAATGCGAATGCGCGAGAAGTGATCGTCCATCTTCTCGATTCGATGGATCACGATTACTGGATTTCGCCAAAACTGAAAAACAAGATCAACTTTCGACGGACCACGCAGACCTTCGAGGATTCCTTCCGAGAGGTTCTTTCCCGCGCAGGAGCCACTTATGAACGTGATGAAGGGGTTTATCTGGTCTATCCGGCAAATGAGAAGTTGCCGCGGTTCCGTCAATCGCAGAAACCTCCGGAAGGCATTTTGGATGGAACCCTCTTGTATGTTCAGTACACGAATGCCAACCTTCGTGAAGTTGTTCGCGACCTTCTTAAAGACGTGGGATACCACTACTCGATGCAATCTGAGGTCCAAGGGACCGTCAACCTCAAGATGCGAAACTTGACCCCTGAGTACATCTTGGAATGTTGCCTCCTCGACAATAACGCGACCTTCGAGATCAATAGTGGTGTCGTGAATATTTCGTCGATCAAGCCTTAAGATGCAACGCAAAATTTGGAAGGTGCCTTCGGCTCAGAGCCCCTCCATCCCAGGCCCTTCCTCCCGGAGTGAGGAAGGGAGTTTCTAGCATCTATCGTTTCATACGAGTCAAATGACGCGACCTTCGAAATCATTAGTGGTGTCGTGAATATTTCGTCGATCAAGCGTTAAGATGCCACACAAAGTGGGAGCCTTCGCGTCGGCTCATGGCCCCTCCATCCCCGGCCCTTCCTCCCGGCGTGAGGAAGGGAGTTCCTAATATCTATCGTTTCATACGAGGTCAAAGCACTTCTTGTAATAGCTTTTGTAACCCAACATTTGCCTGGGCGTCCAAATACCAACGATGGTTGGGTCGATTGTGTTTTCCGCGATAGTGTTGCGCCAAGCTACCGATCCTTCTCTCGACTTTCGGAATGTTCCTGCGACGACAGCCATTCGGACACTATTCCGCGCCAATAAGTTTGTTTGTGCTTGGATTTCTCCACGGGTTAAGGGTTCCATCACATTCGACGCTCGCGGGAAAAAATTCGAGCTTGCGCTTGGCACCTTGTTGACTCAAATTGGAGCGACCTATCGCTACGCTGCGGGCGAATGCTTTATCTTCGTTCCAGGGGACGACGATTCGCCAAACGTGGCTCCATATCGGCCAGAAAAGACCTCAAGCGTCGATTTTGACGGAGTTGATCTTCGAGAGGGGCTTTCCCACTTCTTCCAGTCGGTCGGTCTATCGTTTCGGATTGAGCCTGACGTTCGCGGCAAGGTTCAATTTCAACTAAAAGACGCGCCAATCTCAAAAATTCTAAGCTATATGATGGCTGGAAACGGCGCACGGACCACAAACCAAAATGGAACCTATGTGGTTTCTTCGGTCGTTTCCCTTTTGGATGAGAAGGTGGCAGGGATCGACCTTTGCAATCTCGACATTCGCGATGCCGTTCGGAATCTCTTAACTCCTTACGGAGGACGCGTGCGTTATGAAAGCAATATCGCGGGAGTGGTCAGTTTTCATTCGGGTGCATGCCGTGTCGAACTCGCGCTGCAGAACATCCTTTCGCAGTGTAATTACTCGTATCGTCTCGACCATGAAACTTTTGTCGTCATTGATCGTGGTGATCCCGATCTGACCCGAATTTCAGTTGGAGGAGACGATGTCACATCCAATGAAGCCATGGATTTTGACTTTGACGACACGGATCTCCGCCAGGCGCTTAAAGTGATTTTCAAGGCCAACAACGCAAGCTATTCGATATCGCCGGACATCGATGGAAAAGTCTCTCTTCATCTTAAGCAGGCGTCCCTTGAGGAAGCGCTTCGAAACATCCTTGGCCCCTTCAACCTAACCTATAACTATTCTGGTGGTGTGTTCCTTATCACTCGGAGCAAAGCCGTCGACCTCAAAACTGCGCCCTTGTTGAAGCGATTGCCGCCTTATCAATTTTCGGATGTCGATTTGCGTCAGGCTCTAAAGACGATTTTTGAGCAGGCTGGGGTGAGCTATTGGATCTCTCCCGATATTCAAGGAAAAGTTCACTTTGCCACGGGCTCGGCACAACTTGGCGATGTGCTTTCGAGGTTGCTTAAGAAGACCGATGCAACCTACTGGTATGAGAATGGAGCTTTTTTTATTGGAGCAAAACCCAGGTCGAGTCAGGAGATTCTCGACCACATTGTCCCGTTAGTCGAGTTCAATCAGGTGGATGTGAAAGAGGCTCTTCGCGAATTCTTTGGTCGAAATAATGTGGACTACACCCTCTCCGACAAAGTTGAGGGAAGTGTTAATTTATATGTTCGGCAAGTCACCTTCAAGCAGGCTCTTGACTACCTTCTGAAACAATTAGACGCCACCTATCGAATCGAAGGTGGCGTCTTTAAGATCGTTCGAAACTCGCTCGACAATCTACTTATTCTTCGCTGACTTATCGACGACCTGCGCCGGGCCAGAACCCGTCGAGCTTCCGTCGCTGCATCCAGCAAGGAAGATCGAGGCGGCAACGACGAGCAGCATCACGGCAGAAAATCGCTTCAAAGCGGCACCCGATATTGAACGAGTTGCTGGGCGATTTGACCACACGGAACGCTGCCGCTAAATCCGTCAGAAAGCTCCGGAGCGGCATCGACGTCGCGGCAATACAGCTTGATGTTGTTCAAGTCCATTGGCATGATATCGAACGAGTCGCCGTCGTGGAGGAAGCTGTAAGCTGCCATCTTGATCGTCTTGGCGTGGCCATCGACGAAGCCCATCGGATACTGCCCGCCATAGCGAACGGCGCCTGGAGTCTGACCGTCGCCCGTCTGGTAATAGAATGACAAGGTGTACATGTTGGTGTCGTTAGTCAAACCAACCTGAATCGTTTGGGCAGAGCTGACGACTTCACCGTAGTTGACCCCGCGGAACATCGAGCCCAAACCGTTCGGGTCGGCCGCAACGGCGTGAAACATACCGGTTCCGATTCGGTATGAATAAATGCCGAAGTTCGGAGCGAAGCCCAGACATCGACCGGTGGGATCAATGTTCGTGCTGCAGCCGGTTAAGTTTCGTGAAGGATCGAACAAGATCCCACGGTTCTTCATGTAAGGCTGAAGCATGGTCGAAAACTCGCGGGTGTCTTGATTGACTCCTCCATTTTCTTGAGTCACCATCGTATCGTCGTAGTCTCCGGCGTACATGATGAAGGCCAGATTCATTTGTTTGGCGTTGCTAACGCACTGGGTTTTCTTCGCGGCTGCCTTTGCTTGAGCAAAGACCGGGAAAAGAATCGCGGCAAGAATCGCAATAATGGCAATAACGACGAGAAGCTCGATCAACGTAAAGGCGTTGGTTCGGCTCGATGGACGAATTCTCATTTGGTTCATGGTAAGTACCTATCCCACTTCTCTGGATTCTAAAGCAACCCATTCGTTCTTGACAATAAAAATATTGGATATCCACCGATTTCCCCGTAAAAACCTGGTCGTAAAGGTTTACGGTCGAGCAAGCCAATCCTCTAAAATCAAGAACAATCCAACCAGGTGCGGCGGGATGCACAAGCTAAAATCATAGATCAAATCGCTTTTTAAGATTCGATTTTGTCAAGAAAGGAAATCATTCCTTAACATAACGATTACCGATTCTTTACAATTCCTGGGACGGCCATAATTGAACGCGTGAAGTTTGGCTCGGCCAAAAAGTTGAAAATGCTCCCGCTTGCCCTGGCGACGTTTTGCTTGGTCAGCGGAGGGCCTCATGGGCTCGAACCCGTGTTGGGTGAATCGGGGATCGCCCTCGGGATCATCCTCATTCTGATTGCCCCGATCATTTGGGCGTTGCCGATCTCGCTGATGACCGCCGAACTGAGTTCTGCGATTCCCGAAGAAGGCGGCTATTACGTTTGGGTGACCCGCGCGCTTGGCCCCGCGCCGGGCTTCATGTGCGCTTGGCTCTCTTGGCTTTACAGCATTGTCGACGCCGCGCTCTATCCGCTCCTTTTCGCCACCTATCTCAGCAAGTATGTCGAGATGACGACCGGACATCCGGTGTCGAATGCGATCCAGGTTGTCACGGCCATTCTCGTGATCCTCGCCATGACGGCGGTCAACATCAAGGGAATTGAAGCGGTCGGTCGTGCGGCAACGATCCTCACCGTCCTCATCATCGCGCCTTTTTTGCTTATGGTTTTCAAGGCTGGGCTCTCGATGCCCCACCTTGGCGGCGTTCAGCTCACACCAACCGCGCTGTCTGTCGGGCTGGCGGCGGTGTTGTGGAATTACACGGGATGGGACAATCTCAGCTCGGTTGCGGCGGAGGTGGAGGACCCTCAGCATAGTTTTCCCCGCTCGCTGGCAATCTCGATTCCGATGGTCACGCTGGTTTACCTCCTGCCGGTTTTGGCCGCCATCAAAACCGCCCCAAACGCGGAACAGTGGTCAGAAGGCAGTTGGGCGCTTATCGCCACGCACGCCTCGGCGCCTTGGATCGGGAATCTCGTTCTTCTCGCCGCTTTGGCCGCAACCTCGGCGATGTTTGGCTCTCAGATGCTCGCTTCTTCGCGCATCCCAGCCGTCTTCTCCGAGAATGGCTATTTGCCCAAGGGGTTGGCAAAGATTCATCCGAAATGGGGAACACCCGTACGCTCCATCGTGCTGTGTGCTCTCCTTTACGCCTGCTTTTCGTGGTTTAGCTTTACTGAACTGATTACGGTGAATACGATCCTCTATGGATTAAGCATTCTCTTTGAATTCGCGGCGCTCATCGCGTTGAGAGTCAAGGAGCCTAATCTCGATCGTCCATTCAAAGTTCCGGGCGGGTTACTGGTTGTCTCACTTCTCGGGATTGCCCCGGCGCTCCTTGTCGCGCTCGTCACGGCGATGTCGATCAAGGAAGAAGGCTGGCTGAAGCAGATTCCGACCGCAATTGCGATTGCGCTCGGCTTCGGCATCTATCTTTTCGCGAAACGTTCGTCGCTTCGTTCGGTCAATCCGACTTAAGAACCCTTACAGTTCCATCGGAAAGATATACTCAACACCGTGTCCGAATACACGATCCTTTTCCTCGGCGACGTCGTCGGACGCCCAGGTCGAACCGCCGTTAAAGAGAACCTGACAAACCTTCGACTCAAACACAATCCCCTCTTCACCATCATCAATGGCGAAAACAGTGCGGGCGGGGTCGGGATTACGAGCGCGATCGCCGAAGAATTTCTGAATGCCGGGGCCGACGCGATTACGCTGGGCAATCACGCCTTTAACAAGCGAGAAATCGAAGGGTATCTTGATTCGGGCAAGCCGATCGTTCGCCCTCACAATATGTCGCGGGGCGTACCTGGAAAAGGAATCGTTCAAATTCAAAAACAAGGCATTCAGTTAGCCGTCATGAACCTGTGTGGGCGAGTCATGATGGACCCCCAATACGAAGATCCCTTTCGCACCTTCGATGAATTGGTGGCTAATCTCCAAACGCCTCACCGTTTTCTCGACTTCCATTGCGAGGCTACTAGCGAAAAAATCGCCATGGGCTATCACTGCGAAGGTCGCGCATCCGCGGTCGTAGGGACTCATACCCACGTCACGACCGCCGATGAATGCGTTCTTCCGGGCGGCACGGCTTACATCACCGATGTGGGCATGTGTGGACCCGTCAACAGCGTGTTGGGCATGGATCGAAACATCATCCTGCGACGATTTCGTCAAGGTTTGCCCGAGAAATTTGAAGTGGCGAACGAACCTGGTGTAATCTCTGGGGTGAAGATTTGCGTCGAAAAAGATACAGGACGCGCAAAATCTATTGAACGTTTGCGCGTCTAAAGTTAAAATCACGCTTGGAGAATCACTTTGAATACCATCTTATTAGCATCGCTTATGTCCTTCGTGGGCGCGCCTCAGTCGGGCACAACCTTGTACCGACCGGGCATCTCGCTCAAGGACCAGGATATTTCCCTGAGAAGCTGGGGTAGTGGAATCTGCTCTGAAACCGAAGAGGATGCTTTCGAAGGAACCACCTCGATTCGGGTTACCACGAAGAACCTCTTCCAGGGTGGCATTCTCACCTGGATCAAACCGGTCGACCTCGCTTCGTCTTATGACGACAAGGCGAATCTGCTTCGCATTACCTTTAAGTCGCTCGACAGCACGGTTTCTTCGGGCAGCGGCGGACCCACAGGCGCAGGTGGCGCGGCTGGTGCTGGCGGCGGCGGCAAGAAAGGTGGCGCGGCCGGAGCGGCGGGCGCTGGCGGCGGACCTACCGGCGGTGGCGCACCCACAGGCGGTAGCGCGGGCTTCGGTGGAGCCCAAGGCGGAAAAGGCGGCGCAGCGGGTGCTGGCGGCACGGCTGGCTTCGGCGGAGCTCAAGGCGGACGTCCGGGCGGTTCTCCTCAGGGTGGACCCGGTGGTCCTGGGTTCGGAATTCCCGGTAGCAAGGGTGGCGGTGGAGCCGCAAGTGCAAGCGCAGGCACCCTCAAGATGATGCGAGTCATCATCAGCACGACCGATGGCAAAAAGAGTGAAGCTCTGATTCCGGCATCGACCACGGTTGGTGTGGACCGAGGATGGAAACAAGCAGGAATCCCTCTTCAAGCGATCAAAGGCTTTGACAAGACCAATAAAGTCATCAAGGACATCAGCTTCAGCGGCGACGTTTCGACGGCCTTTTATGTTGGTGACATCCGTGTCGTCAACGACCGAACTCCGATTCGGGCCGAAACGAACTTTAAGGAAGCGGTCTGCAGCATCAACAACACGTTGACGTTTACCGCCAACGGTTATGGTGGAAGCAGTGTTCTTAAATACACTTGGGATTTTGACGATGCCGATGGAATTCAAGTCGATGCCGAAGGTCAGTCGGTGACCTATCGATTCCGAACCGCAAGCAATGACCTCAAGAATCCTTCGACGATGCGCCCGAACGGTCAGTTCACCATCACCTTGACGGTGTCTGACGCCTACGGCCTCAAGGATCCGTACACCACTACGGTCAAAGTTAAGGTTAATCCGTAACCCCGAATACCCCGTTCGAAAGTACTTTTGGACGGGGTATTCGTGTTTATTTCACCTTTTTGATGCAAAATGGCGAAAATTCGTCGCCATTCGGGCGTTTTTATGAATAGACTACTATTACCAACGCGCTTGGGCTAGCCATTGGTTGGTGACTTTAGGAAAGAGATTATGCTGCGAATTGCCGTTTTTTCGAAAGAGAGACTCTTCCTCGACGCCCTATCCGGCCTCTTGGATAGACGAGGAAGTCTACAAGTCGTTGCACGAGAAACCACTGCACGGGAACTCGTGTCGAGCGCAAAACAAGCAAGCGCACAACTCTTGATCGTCGATAGTCAAGAACTCGACGTCGATGAGGTGCAATTCTTGCTCGGCGCTCGTGCCGTCGGCGACTTCGTTCTCGCTATGATCGGCGATCGCGATAAGGAAGACAATCAATCGAACGTCGATGCGTTGATTTCACGGTCCGCTTCGGCCGATGATCTCTTTGATTCTGTGTCAGCCCTGTCGAACAAGGTTCCAATGAAGGCCATGGCTCGAGAAGGCAAACGTGCTTATCGCAAGGGAAATGCCTTGACGCGACGCGAGTATGAAGTCGCCGAGTTGGTCGCTAAGGGAATGTCGAACCGAACGATTTCGGAAGTGTCGGCCCTTCGCGAACAGAGCGTGAAGAATCTCGTCAGCGTGATCATGCGGAAGCTGAAGTGCGAGAATCGCACCCAGGTGGCGCTCAAACTGATCAACGCCGAAGTTGAGCAACCGAACGAGTAATTCAGCTGTTAGTCATTAGCTTTGAGCGGTTAGCCTTGAGAGGAGCGTTTCTTCTCAACGCTAACCGCTTTTTTCTGTAAACTGAGCACGTGAAAGAAAGAGTCATCACCGCCGTCGTGTTGTTGGCGGTTGTTATCGTTGCGCTCTTTCTCGACCCGACTGGCTGGGCAACAAAGATTTTGGTGGTTTTGTTGGCGATAGCCAGCGGAATTGAACTTGGAAACATCCTCAAACTTCCGATTTTTTGGGGGATGGCGGCCGGAATCATCTCAGGTGTCATCATTCAAGGGAAGACTTTGCCCTTATCCATCCTGGTCGTCGTCGCTTTGGTTGCCGCTCCAGTATTGGTCTGGAGCGTGGTCAAGAATTCAAAGCCATTGATGGCACTTTCAGGAACGATGTGGCTTTACGGAACGATCGTTCCGCTCGGATTACTTTGTCAAACGAAGTCACCCTCGTATTGGCCGTTGCTCATGACGGCGGCGATTCCGATTTGGTGTGGAGATACTGCGGCGATCTTCGTCGGGCGCGCCTTTGGGAAACATAAACTGGCTCCCGAAATTTCGCCCAAAAAGACCTGGGAAGGTGCTGCGGGTAACTTTATCGCCTGCGTCGCAGCCGCGCTCGTGCTTGGGGCTATTTTCCACTACCCAGCCGTCGCGATGGTTCTTCTTGGCCTTAACTGCGGCATTCTTGGCCAAGCGGGTGATCTTTTTGAGAGCTGGCTGAAGCGTAAGGCGGATATGAAGGATAGCGGGACCATCTTGCCCGGTCATGGAGGAATCCTGGACCGGATTGATAGTCTGATGGCCACGGCGCCTCTGTCGCTGCTGATTCTGCAATTCTTCGTTCCAAAAGTTTTGAGGTGAAGAGACAGCGAGATAAATATCGCAGGACAAAGCGCGAATAAATTCGCGCACTCTACATTGGCTTAACCCAACGTGGTAAACCTTAGCTTCGTGCCGATTATTGAAGCCACCCATCTTTGCAAGACCTACACCACCAATAAGCGTGGGAAGGGCTTTGGCGGCGCTGTGAAGAGTCTTTTTAACCCAGAGAAGACCGAGGTCAAAGCGGTCAACGATGTGAATCTCAGCATCGAAGCAGGCGAAATCGTCGGCTTTCTCGGTCCTAACGGAGCCGGGAAGACCACCACGCTCAAAATGCTGACGGGCATTCTTTATCCAACTTCGGGAGAGTGCCGTGTCATGGGCTATAAGCCAACCGATCGCAAGCCAGAAATGCTGCGTCAAATCTCGCTCGTGATGGGCAACAAGCAGCAGCTTTGGTGGGATTTGCCGGCGATGGATTCTTTCCTCGTCTTCAAAGAGCTTTATGAGGTGCCTGACCACCTCTTCAAAAAGCGCCTTGATCAACTCGTTGAGGCGCTTCAGATTACCGATAAGATCGACACACAGGTTCGTCGTCTCTCGTTGGGCGAACGCATGAAATGCGAACTCGTCGCCGCTCTGCTCTATGCCCCTAAGGTCATTTTTCTCGACGAGCCAACGTTAGGCCTCGATGTCGTCAGTCAGAAGCGGATTCGCGAATTTCTTCAAGAACTTCACCGCGAAGATGGATCAACGATCCTGCTGACCAGTCACTACATGCAGGACGTTCAGGAGCTTTGTCAGCGGTTAGTGATCATCGATCACGGAACCGTGGTGTTCGAAGGTTCCCTTGAAACTCTTGCCGAAATGGATGCGGGTGAAAGCCAGATTCAGCTTCAATTTGACCACGACATTGCCTCAGAGGCATTGACTCGGTTTGGAACCGTAACTGCGGTTGACGGGAATACCGCGACGCTCACCCTTCCACGTGACCAAGTTCCGGCGGCACTTTCAGGAATTTTGGCTTCGTTCCAGGTTCAAACTCTGTCCGTCGAAGAACCCCCACTCGAAGACGTGATTCGGCGATTGTTTATGGACGGAAAGGAATAAGCCAGAAGTCCATATTCCTTTAGAGGCTCGCTCTTCGTCGTTTCGTTTGTCGGAAACGTAGGCGGCCATCGACGATGTACTTGTCGACCATTTCACGGTAGCGCAGATAGCTCGGTATATCCCAGTCTCGAAGCTCTTCAAATATCTCCTCCCGTACTGCGGCAGCCAACTCTTCCCCTCTCAACATCCATTGGTAGTACTGTCGCTCGCCATGGGCGTAGGGTCCATAGATCACGCTTCCGGGAAGGATTTCACAGAGACGTAGCAAGAGATCGTGGTGCATGACATGCATCCTTAACGTCAGCTGAGGTGTACGCCCATCTCCACCAAAGCTTCCTTGTCCAACGAAGAAGCCAAGAATGAATCCTTTTTCAACCTGAGTCATGTTTCACTGAACATTATAACGTGAAACGCTTTATGAGTTCTGAGTAAAGGCTAGCCTTCTCATTTGAATCATCAATCGCTTCCTTCGCTTCTTCCCCTCGCACTCCAAACTGGTATCCTTTTCCTTAGGCACCCCTAGACATGGAGGCGCCGGGAAAACACACATGGAACGGAAAGAGATACCGTCTCGCTATGAGGCGTTGAATGTTGAGTCGAATTGGTACGCTGCTTGGGACCAAGCTGGACTCTTTGCTCCTTCGAGTGATACGTCGAAAGAAAATTACTGTATCACCATCCCCCCTCCCAATATCACGGGCTCGCTGCACATGGGGCACGCCCTTTGCTATCCGATTCAAGACGTCCTGGGTCGATATCAACGCCTGCTTGGGAAGCGCGTTTTGATCCTTCCCGGTCAAGATCATGCAGGTATTGCGACGCAAAGCGTGGTTGAAAAGCAACTTCGAAAGGAAGGTTCGAGTGGCGCTCAACTAGGTCGTGAAAAATTCGTAGAGCGCGTTTGGGAGTGGCGCAAGGAATCTGGAGACACCATTCTTACCCAGCTTAAAGCCCTCGGGTGCGCTTTTGATTGGTCACGACTAAGATTTACGCTTGACGACCACTACGCCGAAACGGTTCTTAAAGTCTTCATTGATTGGTACAAAAAGGGCTTTATTTACCGCGGAAAGCGGGTTGTCAACTGGGATCCTAAGCTCAAAACCAGCGTTTCAGACATCGAGACGCTGCGCGAAGTTCGGAAGGGTCACCTTTATCACATCCGTTACGACTTTACCGATGGCTCCGGGTCAGTAGTGATCGCTACGACGCGACCCGAAACGATGCTGGCCGACATCGCAGTCGCGGTCCATCCCTCGGATAAACGATACGAAGGCAAAATTGGTAAGACTTTAAAGCTTCCTCTCGTTGGGCGCGAAATTCCGCTCATTGCCGATCTCTACCCCGATCCCGAGTTTGGAACGGGCGCAGTAAAAATCACCCCTGCCCATGACCCCAACGACTTTGAAGTTGGAGCCCGCCACAACCTAACCATGCCGGTTGTGTTGGATCAAGACGCTCGTGTTTCGGCCAATTGGAACCGGGAAAACGAACCAGAAACCGTTGCTGCAGTCGAAAAATACGAAGGAATGGATCGCTATGAAGCGAGAAAAGCGATCGTTGCCGATCTTGAAGAGGCAGGTGTCCTTGTCGAGATCAAGGATCACGAGATTCCGATCATCATCTCAGATCGAAGCGGCGAAGTGATCGAGCCACTCCTGAGCGAACAGTGGTTTGCGCGGCAAAGCGAACTCGCTAAGCCTGTCATCGAAGCCGTTCAAAACGGTGAAGTGAAGTTCACCCCCGCACGTTATAAGGACATCTTCCTTGCGTGGATGGAGTCGATTCGCGACTGGAACATCTCTCGCCAACTCTGGTGGGGGCACCGGGTTCCGGCCTACTACACCGAAGATGGGGACGTTTTCGTCGCTCTCAATTGGGAAGAAGCCCAAGCCCAGGCGGGCGAGAAGAAGATCGTCCGGCAAGATGACGACGTGCTCGACACATGGTTCAGCTCAGGCATGTGGCCCTTTGTGACGCTTGGCTGGCCCGATCGGACCGAGGATATGAAGACTTTCTATCCTACCAATGCGCTCGTAACCGATCGAAACATCATCAATCTGTGGGTGGCAAGAATGCTCATGATGGGCTATGACCTCGTCGGGGCCAAGCCCTTTAGCGATGTGATGATCTACGCAACCGTGCTGCGAGAAGACGGTCGACGCATGAGTAAGTCGCTGGGTACCGGCATTGATCCGATGGATGTGATTAACACCCTCGGTGCCGACGCCCTTCGCTGGACACTCCTTAGTCAAACCGGCGAGAACCAAGACATCCGTTACAGCGAGAAGAAAACAGAGGATGCAAGAAACTTCTGCAATAAGATTTGGAATGCTAGCCGCTTTGTCCTGATGAATGTCGACCAGGTTCCAGGCAAGCCAGATAACCTCCAAACGGTCGATAAATGGCTGTTGAGTCGTCTGGTTCAGACTGAACAGGAAGTCAAATCGGCTTACGAACGGTTCGATCTTCAAGCCGCATGTCAGGCGCTTTATCGCTTCTTCTGGAGCGAGGTCTGCGACTGGTACATCGAGATTTCAAAGTCACGTCTGCAAGATGAGAATCAAAAGCAGACGCCACAATGGGTACTTTTGACTGCATTTGAGGCGTTCCTCAAGATGCTACACCCGATCATGCCGTTCATCACCGAAGAGCTTTACGCCTACCTTCCCATCGAAGGTAAGGCGGAATTTCTCATGTCGGCAGCCTGGCCCGAACTCAGTAGCGACCTGTCTCATCCTGAAGCAGAAGCAGAAATTGAAGGTGTTTTTGCGGCGACGCGAGCCTTACGGGCTTTGCGAGCCGAGATCGACATTAAGCCGATGCAAAGTATTGAGGAGGTCTATTTCGAGGGAGATTTGAAGGGTAACGAGACGATTGTTGCCTCTCAGGCCTGGGTTAAGAATCTTAAGTCAGGCAAACCCGAAGGTCGCGTAGTTTCCGCCACTTCGGGAGGCATCGACTTCCATATCGCCGTCGAAGGTTTGATCGACTTGGCGAAGGTTGTCGGAGGCATTAAGCGCGACCTCGAAAAATCGACGAAGGATGCGCAAAACCTCCAAACTCGACTCGAGAATCCTCAGTTTGTTGAGCGAGCCAAGCCGGAAATTATCGAACGAGATCGAGCCTTGCTCGAAGAACTTCAGCAAAGAATCGAGAAGCTAAAAGCGCGTCAAACGTTGCTTGAGGCTTAAGCAAAATTAGGCTCCTTTCTTACCGGGAAGGAGCCTTTTTCGCGTCTTCAAAGGATCGATGATTGGCTCTCGGTTGCCCAACACGATCCAGAGCAAGAACCCGTAGTAGAAGATATAGATCCATGACGGCAGCGTATAGCGCCGTACGACTAAACTCGGAAAGCTTGCGGTCAGCGGTGTGATCCACCGCATCCACCAAATGAGGGGTTTGGTGACATACACGAGGAGTTGGCCGACCCAGGGAATGAGGCACAAAAAGCCAAGAACCATGACCGCTGACGAAGGAAATTCGATTAAGAGGTTACTGATCGGGCCAATGAAAATGATTTGGCCAAACCACCATGCGGCCAACGGTTCCGCAGCGACGGTGGCCACCAGGGAGGCTTCGATGACCAGTCTTTTCGTACGGGAAAACTCAAATCTTTGCCGCTCAAACCACAGTAACAGAGCTCCTGAAACGATGTAGGAAAGCTGGAATCCCGCTGTAAACGCGTCGCTGGGAACGAAGATCAACCAGATCAAGGCAGACAAACACAGGGCCGAAAATCCATCCGGCGATCGACGGAAAAGATAAGCGCAGACGCCAATCATCCACATCAACGAAGCTCGAAGCGTTGGCGCGTGAAAACCGGTGATGGCGCAGTACGAACAAAGCAAGAGAAAGATGCCGAGCAGTTGGTAATGCCTTTTGAGTCCAATTCTGAGAAGCAGCCAAGAAAGGACTAATGCAATGACAAAGACATGGGTGCCGCTTGCGCTCACCATATGGTAAGTGCCATTAAATCGCAGGTCCGACTTCTCTTCTGAACTCAAATCCGAAGGAAAATTAAAGGTCAGCGCCGAAACCCAAGCACCATCTTCGAGGCCGAAATTTTCGTTGGTTCGTCGGATCGCCCAACGTTGAGCTTGAACGAACCAGTCAAAGGGAGTCCAACTTGATAGGACCGTGACTCGGCTCGGAGTCAAGCTTCCCGTTTTTGTTTTGTTTGCCTTCCCTTCTATTTCAGCAATCGAAAACGGAGAGAGCGAAATCGAAGGGTCGACTCGAAGGACGCCAGAATAACGTTCACCATCTAGGGTTTCGAAGGCATAGACGCTCTTCCCTTTTTGAAAGTTCGGAAAGGAGTGGATGACAACTTTTCCGTGAAAGTTTCCGGCTGGAAGGACCGGCAACGGCTGATGCCAAACCAACAGGAACCCGGCGATATAGGCCCCCAGGCTGACCGTAGAGAGCCATCGTTGCCGCAAGATGACTCCAAGGCCAACACCTAGGCAAAACAGCCAGGAAACGGCGGGAAAGGTCAGGCCAATAAGGAGACCCGCAAGCAAAAGCGCAAGCGGTCTAGCCTTCAGTTCCCTTAGCATTCGGCCATTCCTTCATTCGCCGTTGGGCGATTTCTCGAATGCTCAGACCTTCGCTTTCTGCGACTTCTGTTTCGGTCGCAGGACCCAACGCAGCTCGGTTGATCGGTCGAACTCCAAAGCGGAGATTGACAAAGAGACCGGGCTCTCCCGCGATCTGATTCAAGCGAGCGATAATCTCCTCTTTTTGCATTCGAAGCTCTTGAGCCCAAACAGAGCTGGTGACCGCAACCCAAACGGTTCCGTGGTCATAGCGTTCGGGGGCGCTGCGTTCGGCCATATCCTTCCCAACAGCCTGTTCCCATCGCTTCAGCGTCGAGATTGCCCGTGCCGCACGCAGCACCTCGGGTGGAACGACCGTGGAGTTGAGAAGCTGTTGGATCGGATTCATATCGACCGCACCGTTCCTTGTTGTACTGCGTAGACCTTTGATCGGTCAAGGATTTCTTCTCCTGCTGCGCTGGCCTCGGTACAGGTCAGGATCGCCTGTCCGGCTTCGTTGGCGACCACATGGCAGAGGCGGGCCCTTCGTTCGGCGTCGAGGTCGCTCAGCATGTCGTCGAGCAAGAGAAGTGGGGCTTCGCCAAGATGTTCCTTAGCCGACTCAAGCGTGCCAAGTTTGAGCGCAATGACTGCCGTCCGCTGTTGACCTTGTGACCCGTACAGACGGGCTTCTTTTCCATCAATGAGAACTTCTAAATCGTCACGATGGGGACCGATTTGGGTTGATCCCCGATGAACGTCATGACTCCGGCCCGCGGCGTAGGCCTGCAAGAGAGAATCCCGATCAATGGATTCGTCTTTGCGAATGTAATTCAATGTGAGGGTTTCGGGTTGGCTGCTCAACTGAGAGTGAAGTGACGCCACACGAGGAGCAAGGGCATTGAGATATTCCTGTCTAAATCGCCGTAATTCGGCTCCTTCTTTGGCGAGTGGCTCTTCCCACGTATCGAAGGCAAATGCGTCTACATGGCGCTCCTGGGCCATCTTTAGCAATGCATTTCGCTGTTCGAGCGCTCGCTTATAAATTGACAGATGGCGAAGGTAGGCGGGATAGAGAGCGGATAGCTCGATGTCGAGAAACAATCGTCGGTCGGAGGGATCACCGCGTACGATTTCGAGATCAAAAATCGAAATGACGACGCTGGGCAATCGGCCGATCACATCAGAAGCTCTTGGTAAGGACGCACCATTCAAAAAGAACTTCTTGCGGGCACCGAGCTCAAGGGTCGCGGCGATGGTCGTTCCGCCGTCTAACTCAACCTCAGCAATGCATCCGTGATCGCCTTGACGGATCGCTTCGGCGTCTCGCACTCCGCGGAGCATTCGGGTTGTCGACAACCAGTAAAGCGATTCAAGGATCGATGTCTTGCCTTGAGCGTTCTGACCCGTCAGGATCGTAAAGCCAGCCGGAATTTCCAACTCAAGGTGTTCAAAATTTCGGAAGGTGGCGAGCTTGAGGTGCTTGGCGGCGAAGCTCATTTCCCCCACCCTCTCTTTAAAATCCTTTGTTGATGAAAGAGATTATTGTTCTTATTAGGGGTGTGGATAAGGGGTAGAACTCCCTTTAATTGAACCTGCGTTGAACCTGACCCGAAACGCCCAAGAAACTGGGGAAAACCTAGAGTGTTTTGCGAGGTTTTCCGATCCTTCCAAGTTGTTCTTGCTTTTCCACATGCCATCCCCACTCCTTACAACAACCCTCGCACACGACCATACTTCATGACTGTGGCCTCGGCCAGATAGAGAGGGTGGATGTCATGGTGCATTTTGACACCCAACGCTTCGGCCATTGGCAGCCAGACGGTATCGGTGAGATGATTCTGAACGTCGGTCGGAAGTTCAGGAAAACGATCGCAGTAGCGGCGAAGCACTCCATATTGGGCATCCGACATATTGCGAAGCTCGCCCACTAAATGTTCGAGAGGATGAACGCCCACTCGGTGGGGCGCCACGCTAAAGCTGGAGATCGCCCGGATTTCGTGGGTGACGATCGTCCCGGCCACCAAGTCGCCCAGACGCTGAAGCTTGGGATTGACGAACATGGCGATGGTGCCGATAAAGTAGAACGCGGGAAGAAAATCGGCAACGCGAAGGAGATTGCGACCGGTTGCGGCGGCAAACGTCACCGGAGTTCCGTCGGCCATCCGAACTCGAATTCCCGCCAGCTTTTTGCCTAGTGTTTGTCCATTCCAGAATCCTTCGAGGAAGATGAAATAGGCAAAAGGAAGGAGCGAGAGGACGAGGACCAGGAATCCCACCATCAGTTGGCCCATTTCTTCGCCGAATACGAAGCCGCCAAGGGAGAGCAACACAACCAACGCGTAGATTGTGGCGAAGATCACAATCCCATCAATAAAATGTGCCAAGGCACGACTTCCCAACCCGGCTAGGCGGTAAGTTAAAACAGTCTTTTCGGGACTCAGGACGGCGATATCCAGAGGCACAACAAAAGAAGTGTACTAGGCAAATGCAGGAAAATCTGAATGAGTTCGGCAAAACCGATAAGTTCTTCGAGCCACAGGTGGTTCGGAGTCAACTCGTGCCGACAAAACGATTTTGGCTCTTGGTGGGTCTTGGCATTCCAATTATCTTTTTGGCGACTGCCGTCGGCTTGTGGTGGTTTGCTTGGTTTTATAACCTCGTGCTCTTAATCGCCCTGCTGGTGACGTTCTATTTTGGAGCCAGTAGTCGAGATTTGCGCTATCGTCGTCGAATGGATGCTGTGCTTTCGGTGCGGGCTCGTAACCGCATTCGCATCGAACTGGAATACGAGGGAAATCTCAATCTTTCAGGTTCGATTCGCGATGAATTCCCGGCAACCTTTCATGCGGATCAACCCGAAACACGTTTCTTGATCAAGCCGGGCCACAAGTTCACGTACGACTATTTTCTGTTGCCACCAGAGAGAGGACAGGAGTTCTTTCGTGCGACGTTTTTACGCCTCGATTGTCCGTTTGGGCTCGCACAAAAGCAGATTCGATTGAACACTGAGCAAGAGGTGAAGGTTTATCCAAACATTCTCGCTTTGCGCGAGTTTCAACTTCTCAATCAACAGGGCCGGTTGCGCGAGGTTGGGGTGCGAAAATCGCGCATGAAAGGCATGGGTTCCGAATTTGAGTCCTTGCGCGAATACTCAGAGGGCGACGACTTTCGAAAGATCGATTGGAAGGCGACGGCTCGTCGCGGAAAGGTCATCGTTCGGGAATATGAGGTCGAACGGAATCAGGCTGTGATTATCTGTGTCGATTGTGGTCGCCACATGATGGCCGAGATCGACGGAGTGAGGAAACTCGATCTTGTTTTAGATTCGATTTTGATGCTGATTCAATCGGCGCTTGCTGCGGGCGACAATGTGGGCCTGCTGGCTTTTGGCGCGGACATTATCAGCTATATTCCGCCGAAGAAGGGTCATCGACAACTCGGAATTCTTCTTAACGCGATGTATAACCTGGTGGCCGAGCCGGTTGAGTCGGACCCGGTCCGGGCGTTTGGCTACTTGACGGGACGCCACAAGCGGCGGTCGCTAATCATCAATTTTACGGCGGTCGAAGATCGGGACCAAGCTCGTGACGTGATCACTTCGTTTGGGACGTTTACGAGGAATCATATCGCGCTGCTCGGCAATATCAACGATCCGAAATTCCGTGAGATATTGAGAGAGGAGCCCGACGACGCGGAGACCATTTTTCGCTTCGCTTCGGCGCATTTCTTAACCGAAGAGCGACGCCAAGCCGCGACGATGTTGAGAACGGCCAATATCAACGTGCTGGATTCGGAACCGCAGGATCTGGCGGGTGATCTCGTGAATTTCTACTTGGACGTAAAATCGCGCGGCAAGCTTTAAAGACTCATTTTCACAATTGTCTTTCATGCGTTTGCCAAACGGCACGTACCTTGCTACCCATTGCTTTGTCATCATGAGGAGCAAGGGAAACAATGGACGCAACGATTCAAAAATCATTCAAGGTCAGAATTTTGACTCCATTTACCCTTTGTTAGAACAGGAAGCCGCTCGGAAGAGGGCCTCGATTGTTTGGCCAAATAAGGCCAAGTGCGCGGTGAGCTTTGCCTATATCGGTGGCCTGCCCGAGCATGTCGACCTTGCGCCTATGGTGCTCTCTCAACTTGGGTTTCGAGCTAGCTTTTTTGTCGATCCCGACGTCGTGTTGGAAGAGGCTGCGCTATGGAAGCGTCTGGTCGGATCTCAACACGAGTTCGGATGCTCACCCTTCGAATCACAAACTTTTGATGGCAACCTCTATGGCTGGACAGCCTCGGCCCTGATTGACGAGCTTAACCTCGCCAAGGATTTCGTCCGAGACTTTTTTGAGGTTGAGCCCAAGGGACTCGCTCATCGCAGCTCACATCTCGCGATCAACGGGACGAATGTGAGCATGATCTCCCAGAATCTCTTCCGATATGTGGTGACAGGGAGCGAGGGGACGAACGACTACACCTCGGACGTGAAGAGTCTTTCGGTCACCCCGGTGATCAGCTATTCGTCGAACTGGCTGGCCGACCTCGGCTCGTCCGAAGAGTTAAAGTGGATCATTGTTCCCTTTCGGCGATTGTTTACTGAGTCGAGTTCGTCGATTCTGCTTCATCGACTGATTTTAGAGAATATCAATCGCAAGCGCGGACAGCTTTGGATTGCGCCGGTGGGTGAAGTCGCGGCGGAATTGGCGCGACTGAGAGCGTCGGTGGATTAAGAGAGTTTTATCAGCCGAGTCCATTGGCAATTCATCATTGCCGGGTCATGGAAAAGTCGATTGTAAAGGTGCTCGCAGGTCCAGAGCTATTTGTGGTGTCGCCGATGCCGCCTCCTTGACCAATCATTTGACCATCGGAAGGCGAGAAGGAAATATCCGAGTAATAGACCGCAAAACTTCCGCCAGTGACGGTTTGGACGTTATAAATTTGACCAGAGATTCGATTGTCAGCGGTCAAAGTGGTTTCCGTGAGGTTTTCGCTCGTGACCTCATCATAAATATCAGGTGCTTGCTGCTTGTAAAACTTGATGTGGACCACCCCAGAACGTGAAACGGTACCAACCGCATTTCCATCGACCGTTGCGGTCACAGATCCACTCTGGATTCGCTTGAGAGTGAAGGTTCCCGACCAGTTTCCGGCAAAAGGACTGACCAAATCGGATGTGCCTCCGCATCCTGACAGTGCCATTCCCAACCCGAGAACCAAAAGTGAGAGCTTCCTCATGGGTGATTATATTATCCCAGATGAACGACGAAAAAATTGGGAGGCTTGATCGGCAACCTCCTTCGTCCGTCTGCTGCAAGAGTGACATAATATCTCCAAGCTCCAACGGAGGGGCTTCGGATTCGTGAACCCACAGGCAACCCGCGAGGAATATCTCACTTTTACGCTTCCTGAGAAGCTTGCTTTCTATTTGCTTGCGATCCTCTGTTTGGCCTACATGGGCAAGCAGATTTGGGATCGCGTTCGGCTCTGGCAGAGTGGCCGGCCGATCGGACCCATTCGCGAAGGGCGGCAATATTGGATGCCGACCAAAGAGGGTGTAAGCAAGTGGTGGGGCAAGATTCTGCCCTACATCCTGCTGCAAAAGAAGGTGAAATCGAGCCGGCCAAAGTCAGGCGCGCCGATGCACCTCATGATTTTTTACGGGTTCATGGCGTTAGTCGTCGCGACGACCTTGCTGGGCATCAACACATATTCGCCGGTCAAGTTTCACCGGGGCGCCTACTACTTGCTCTACGAGGCGACCTTCGACACGCTAGGGTTATTCCTGCTGTTTGGATTAGCGTGGGCTTTGGTACGGCGACTGAAGACCAAGGAGCCGATCTCGCAAGACAAGTGGGATGTCGGCATTCTTGGCTTGCTGTTGTTGATCACGCTGAACGGGTACTTCCTGGAAGCGGCGCGAATTGCGATGGTGCCCAAGCCGTGGGACACTTGGTCGTGGGTGGGATATGCGCTCTCTCGACCGCTCGGTCAGTTTGGCGTCGCGGCTTATCAGGCTGCTTGGTGGTTCCACGTTGCGCTGGTTTTGGCGTTCTTCTGCATCATTCCCAAGCTACGGATTCGGCATATCATTCTCGCAATCTTTAGCGCGGCGGGTGCGCCCGACGTGCCTATGGGCAAGCTGCGGACGATCCCGATGGAAGAGGTCGAACAGACCGAGCAGATCGGCGTCAAACTTGCGAAGGATTATTCCCGCTGGCACCTGATGTCGCTCGACGCGTGTATGGAGTGCGGACGGTGTACCGAAGTCTGTCCGGCCTATAACGTTGGCAAGATCCTCAATCCGAAGCGGATTGTTCAAGATTTGAAGGGGGCCATGGAAACTGGTGCTGAGGTCGCCCCTGCGCTGAACCCCGAGGCGTTGTGGCAATGCACGACATGTAACGCCTGTGTCGAGGCGTGTCCGGTCTTGATTCGGCATGTTGACATCATCGTCGACGCTCGGCGGAATATCGTTTCTGAGGGTGGTTTGAGCGGCTCGGCGGCGTTGGTTTTGCGCCAGACGGCCTCGACGTCGAATGCTTGGGGGACGAGTGGCAATCGAGAAGATTGGATGGCGGGGCTCGATGTTCCGCTCGCACGAAACGGTGAGCCGTTCGAATACCTCTTTTGGGTTGGCTGTGCCGGTGCGACTGATCCCGGTTCAGTGAAGACGACGAAAGCGGTGGCTTCCCTTCTCAAAAAAGCTGGCGTTTCGTTTGCGTGTCTGGGCAACGAAGAGGCCTGTACCGGCGACCCGGCTCGGCGCCTGGGCGAAGAATTTTTGTTCCAAGAAAAAGCGATGGAGAACGCTTCGGTGTTCGAGCGCTACGGCGTGAAGAAAATCGTGACCGCCTGTCCGCACTGCTTTAACTCGCTGAAGAACGAATACGGCGACTTTGGCGCGACGATCGAGGTCTTCCACCATACCCAGCTTCTGCAGCAGCTCGTCTCGAAGGGAGCGTTGATGGCGGCGAAGCCGGAACGAGGTTCGGTCGTGTTGCATGACCCATGCTATTTGGGTCGAGTGAACGACGAATCCGAAGCTCCGAGGGCGTTGGTTGAAGGGGTTTTGAATCCTGAATTCTCGGGGGCAAAAACGCGCTGTTGTGGTGCGGGTGGTGGCCGAATGTGGATGGAAGAACCGCCGAATGAGCGTCCGGCGAATGCGCGGGTGGATCAGCTCTTGGCGACGGGCGCGAAGACGATCGCACTGGGATGTCCGTTCTGTAAGATCATGTTGGACGCGGCGAAGCCTTCGGACGAGATTCGGCTGCTGGATCTGGCGGAGATGCTGCACGAAGCGAACACTTAGTTCAGGGATCAGGGATCAGGGATCAGGGATCAGGGATCAGGGATCAGGGAGCAGGGAGCAGGGAGCAGGGAGCAGAAGTAAGCGACATTTTTTGAGAAGTCTTCTCCTGTGATCCCATCAGGTGTTGGATCAGTGCCTTTGCAACAACCGAAACGGGAACGATAGCCGTCACATTATTGCCGGAGCTTAGAACTCGGATTCGGGTCATCCTTGGTCGACTAAGTTCGTTCTTTAAATATGGAATCGCTCGATCCCCAAAAGAAAGAATTTTACGAAGGATGGGATCATCAAATTTTCCATTTTCAAAGCTATTGACATTTCGATCTCCCAAGTTAATCAGATCATTGACTGCGGCCTGAATTTCGTCTCCTTTGGGATCGGGTTGATGAAGCGTCGCCTGAAGTTCCTTGATGTGATCCTCAATTCCCCAGGTTCTCGGGTCTAAATGATGGTGGGGGCCCTTCTTAATGAGGTGAAGCTTTTGAAGTTTGATGAGTTTTTGTAGAATCTCTCGACGATCAACTGAACCATCGACAATGGAGTTGAGGCAGCTGACATAAATCGTGAACGTGGTTCTTGCCCTCAAGGATTTGTCAATCGGCGAACCTATCCACGTATAGTCTTCGTCATCGTAGCGAACGTCCATCGGATTCACTTGTGAGAGAAGCGATTCGGCAAATTGCTCGTGTCCAATACAGGCACATTGGACAGCCGTGGTGATCACCAAATTTTCTGGAAAGGCATTTGGATTGATAAGATCAAATGAATCAACCGTAAATCCCTTTGGAAGCGGCTTATCGAATTTCCAGGGTGAAGGCTTGTAACCGTTAAGAACACTATTCGACGTTCGGGTACTTGCAAAGAGAGTATATGTGCGGTCACTGCGTCGTTCCACTATGCCGAAGAGAATTAATGCTTTGTATTCATCGTGTTGGCTGATTTCGGGAAGGGCGGAGACTGGAGGGATTGGCATCTTGAAGGCCTTCCACAAGGCTACGGATTGCGCCAAGTCTTGTTTGAAGGGCACTGCGGTTTGCAGCATGACGAGTGAAAGAGCAATTACCACGTTATCTCCCGATATTGATCATACAATGTCTCTCCCGCAGTCTATCGAAAGACCGTAATGCTTTGTCGATGGATCGACCCATCAGGATCTTTGAAGCCGAATTCAAGCGTCACCCCAACGGCAACCGCACCAATTTTGCCGTCGGTCGGCATGCTCTTCGAGCCGTTCGTCGAGCTGTAGTCGAAAGAAGACAGAGCGGATTTCAGATCGTAGGGCATGTCTTTCCAATCGTGAATCGATTTGGCGGAGTTGGCGAGTTTGTCGAAGTCAGTGCCGAAGGATTTGGAACACGAATCTAACAGATCGTCCACCAGTTTTTGATGATGTTCGACGATAAGTTCGGAAAGGAGCTTTTGGGCATCGATGAGCCTTGAGGGATGGGAGGAATTCTTGACAAACTCTTGGAAGCGAAGATCGCGAATTTTGGTCGGTTTATTTTGTTTTTCCCCTGCCGCTCCAGTGATCGTTGAAATTCCATCTTCGGCTCGATGGGGCATATTTTTGGGAATTTTGGGTGAGAAACTTGCGTTCGCTTCATCACCACTTTGAGGTCCAAAAGCAAACGTTACCGTTGGCACGACTCGAAGTCGATAAGTGCCATCGCTCAGGAGTTGCTTCGAATCATTGAAGGGTGAAATTGCCGTCAATGCCTCGGCCAACTCTGGGCGATCTTTGCCTACGATGATGGTTCCGCTTGCGTCGAGTGATCCGAGGGTCAGCAATTGCATCAGCGCAAGGTCACGAGGGCTCGCGATCGACTTTGCTTCGGCAATCACGAGTAAGCCATTTTTGCCGACTTTTGAAACATATGATGGACCAAGCGTTTTGAGCCACTTGGAATTCTCAAAGACTTGATTTGATGAAAAGATTTGGTCGAAATTGTCCTGGCTGGCCGAGACCAGGACGATATTATCGAGAGGTTGGGAACCCTTCTCGACAGACTGACTAAACCCCGTGGTCGAAAAAGTAAGAATGAACGTCGCGATGAGAGACTTCATCAAGCACATTGTACAAAACATCTCTGCGCTTTGCGGGTGGGAGGACGCTCTGGCGACTCAGTGGTAAAACCTAAAATCTGTACAAGACTTTCGCATTGTCAGGCCGGTAAACCGGTCGCATGATCGTTTTCTCTCTTGCCATTGCGATGTTCGATGGCAATCATCAGCCGGCCGTCGAGCTCGTCGAGCGAGCGATGAATGTCATCGGCGGACGTCAACGGCTTGAGTCCGTTCGCGGGATGACGTTTAAGATCGCGAGTCATGCGATGTTGGTCGAACAATCGGAACGTCCGACCGGGCCCTATCTTCATGTTTATTCGCGCGGGGCGCAGACGATCGATTTTGACAAAGGGGAGTGGACGGGCGAGTTGATCACGTCCGGTCTCGTCTACGGACCGAACGAGGTTTCACGAAAGGTCGCGGTTGATTTCAAAACGGCGAAAGGAGTCTCGCCCCTCGAAACTTGGCTCTTTCGTCGAAGGATCGCGTTGGGCCCTGAGCGAGCGCTCCTATCGGCTTATCATGCGGCTGACCTTCAACTTGAACCGGCCCAGACCTTTAATGGGGTCATGCACGACATCGTTCGATTTCGTCAGGGAGATTCGTACGTGAGGTTATTTCTGAAGCGTGGTTCCAATGCGCCATCGGCGGTCGAAACGACGTCGCGAATGCCTTTTCCGTGGTCGATTTGGGGTGATGTGAAGACAACGACTCGCTGGGGGGCGTGGGAGGCACACGAGTTTGGGATTATGGAGCCCGGACAGTGGACCACCGACGCAAACGGCATCACCATCGACGACGTCACAGTGCTCTCGTCGGAGTTGAAACTGGGTCCGGGAAGCGCGGCACTGCCTTCATTCCCTGAGTTGCCGAAAGACGACCCTAAACCGCTCTTGGCCCGGTATAAAGCGGTCAAAGTCGCCGACGGAATCATGCAATACCAAGGACCCTTCAATACCTTCGTGGTGGATCAACCCGATGGGTTGGTGGTGATCGAACCGGTGATGAACTCAGCGTTTGCGGCGGCTTTTCTCGACCGGTTGAAGACAGATTTTCCGGGTCGAAAGGTGAAGGCGGTGGTCGCGACCGATGACGCTTGGCCGCATTTTGGGGGAATTCGGACGTTTGTTGCCCGGGGAGCCGAACTGGTTGTGCTTGACCTGAATCGTCCGATCGTTCAACGACTTTGCGATGCATCCTATGCTTCGTTGCCGGACGAATTGGCAAATCGTCCGATGAAGCCACGGTTTCGTTTGGTGGGACGGTCATTGAGTTTGGGATCTGGGCCAAATCGGATGATCTTCTATCCCATCGCGGGGCAAGGGAGCGAGCGCATGATGATGGCTTACTTTCCCGAACGGCGACTCTTGTACGGAAGCGATCTCTTGCAAAAGACATCGACCGGATTCTTCTTCCCTTCCTATCCCAAGGAGTTGGCAGCGGCTGTCAAGCGTGAGAATCTGAATGTCGATACGGTTTTTGCCGAACATCTTGGGCCGACGCCGTGGAAAGTGGTCACCGATTTTGTTGAGTCGATCGGCCGCGAATAGAAACGATTAAAGGTCAAAATTCGTATCCCATGAGGAATCCTCATGGGTGCGTTTTCGCTTGAAGAACGGACGATCCATCGGCGCGTGAGTTCGTCGATGGTGGATATCGTTTTGGCCGAGATGGACCCCGGACATACTCATCACCGCTCAACATGTCCAGATGGTCAGTTTTGGCTCTCGATCTCGGGTGTTCAAGTGGTGAGCGGACCCCGCGGCACGCTTCGCCAAAATCCGTTCGACCTGATGTACTATCATCCGCGAGAACCGGCGATGCGCACGACCTCTGACCGAACCATGGCCTATGGCGTTCGGTTGAGGCTCTCGGAGTTGAGGGATCATGAACGCGCGGAGGGCTGGGTGCAGGGCCAAGATTATGATTGGCGGACCAAGCGCACCGTGATTCGTCTTATCCATGGTGCGCTGAAGGGCGGGTCGGATAGCCACGAACTTGATGAAGCTATCTCAGAATGGATTGCCGGGTCCCTTGTGGGTAGGCCAGAAAATCAGAAGACTCGCTGGATGGCGCAGGTCGAAGAACTGCTGCATCAAGCACCCAATTTGACCTTGGTCGAACTGTCGCGACAAGTCGGGTTAGCGCCAGCGTATGTGTCGGCCCAATATTCCCAAATTCATGGCCACTCGATCTCTCATCGGCGGCGGCAGATCATGCTGGAGCGAGTTCTTCGCTTGGCGAGTAAACGCACTTTGAACGAAGCCGCAATCGAAGCGGGTTTTTATGACGCGTCGCACTTCCACCGAGCCTGCGTGGCCGAACTGGGCGTTCGGCCGGCCGAATTGAAGTACATCATTCAACCCGTCGAAAAAGGTATCGATTCAGTTCGAATCCCTCGGGGAGAACGTGGATTGGATTGATCGTCGCTCATCGTCCTGGTAGCTGAGAAAATGCCCCCGCGTGGGGGTGCGGGGGCGCGGGATGGTTCAGGGCTTTTTGCGGCGTCGTAAAAGGGCAATCGCGCCAATTCCAACTGAGACCATAGATATCGGTTCCGGTACGGGCTGGATTTTCCAAGCAAAATCGGCATCCATCTTGCTCGTATAAACCTGCTCTAACGGAGCCGTATAGTGGTTGCCATGGTTTCGGAGCTCAACCGTATAGGTTTGGCCACTCACGATGGCACGCGAAAAGTTGCCCGACACAGTTGGGTCGTAAGGATCGAAGAGGTTTAAACCTCCTTCGGGTCCGGTCCAACCGATGTCGACCCCGAGCAACCCAAATGTATTCCCAGTTCCTCGGACGTCGTAATCAAGGCTGAAAATACCGTCAGAGGTTGCCGTGAATGTGTACCCCCACGTGGGGCCATTGACAACAAAATCGTTGAGCTTGGTTCCGCTCGAGTCGATTGTATTTTGCACCCACCCCATGTTTCGCCAAGTTACAGAACCTTGCCCAGCGTCTATCCAAGACGCCGACGCTTGGGCGGTCACTCGAACCTTCCGCCCGGGGTTCAGGAGGTCTTCATCGGAAACGCTGAGGTTGCCACTGTATGGATTCAGCGTGCCATATTGGTTTTGCAGGATGTAGTCCGAGTGCAGGTCGCTGTCGTTTTGGTTAGCGTCGGCGAATACGCCAATCGCAAAGGTCGACGAAACCGCAATTTGACTAAAAACACTCGGCGCGATCCAGAGGGCAAGCGCGCTGAAAACAAGCTTCTTCATCATGGGTTTTTACGCTTCCTTGCCAACAGGCCGAGCGAAGCGATCATTAGCCCTGCAATGGAAGCTGGCTCTGGCACCGCATCTTCGACTTCGGTTCCGTCGTCGCCGTTGCTTCCCTGGAATGCTTTTGAGATAAACACGCCGCTATCGTAGACATTGTCGCCAGCGTCGCCGATGACAAATGAAATGCGGTGATGTCCCGGAGTCACCGTAAAAGTGGTTTTTAGTACGGGTGTGAAACCGTCGTATTGCAACTCGTTGATCAAGTCAGAATTTCCGTTGGCCGGGAGATAGTTTTCGCCGTTGTAGTCATATTCGCTCCAGCCGTCCGGTCGGTTATCGACGCCAAAAAACCGGTTGTTGACGGTTATGGGATTTTCGTTGGAATCAAGCGCCAGCGAGACCGGATTAGAGTCGAGAAAGGCTAAAAACGCGTCGTTGTAAGGCGATTTCACATATTCGTAATATTCCTCAGAGCCAAAGGAAAAATTGAACGAGAGCTTCTGCGTGATTGAGCAATTGAAGTCAATGTTGAGACGACAAACGTCGTTTAGATCGAGCGAGCTTCCCAATCCGTCGTAATTGTCGAAGGTTGCCTGGGGTCCTCCGTTGTCGATCCCTTCTGACTCCGAGTTATTTGGCCCGGCGGCGAGCAACGCCGACCCTGAAGTCAGCAAAACTCCAGATCGAATCTTATTAAATGGAGCGTATTGCAGGCTCGAGTAGGTTGCGGCGCTTCCATCGGCACCTTCGAACGAGGAGCCGGCGAGGCTGATGCCATTTGGCAAATTGCCCAGCAGAGCATTGGCCAATGCTGAAGAGGAATTGGTCGGCGAGATATCGATTGCGAAACCGACGGTAGCTAGGGACATCCCCGATCCCAACACCATCATTCGAAAGACATTTTTCATTTGGACACCTCCAAGTAGGTCCGGATGCATTATCACAAAGCGAAAATGAGAATTCGATGAGCGGTTACGGCTTCAACCGATTCGTGGCTGGTACGGCAAGAAAAAGCTCGTCATTTTGTCAGTAAATGAGAGGATTGGATTCTCATTTTCATCGTTCACTCATCTTCGACAACGTAAGATTCATAACAATGAAGCTTCTTGTCGTTGAGGATGAGCGTGTTGCCGCCAACTTCCTGTGCAAGGGTCTTCGCGAGGAAGGGTATGCAGTCGATGTTGCCCGGGACTCATCGAAAGCAGAGGAGCTTGTTGCGATTTCTGAGTATGATGCCATCCTTTTGGATGTCTTGATTCCGGGAAAGCATGGTTTTGATCTTTGTAACGGCTGGCGCCAGCAGGGTATTCGCACGCCCGTCATTTTCCTGACTGCCCTCGACGATCTTGATGACCGAATCCGGGGGCTCGATACCGGTGGAGACGATTACCTTACCAAACCCTATTCGTTCGAGGAACTTTTGGCTCGACTAAGGGCGGTGCTGAGACGTGCGAAAGGCAGCGTGCTGGAATCGGCGATGCGATTTGGGGATTTGACCATCGACCTGGCTCGGCGCAAGGTGAGCATCCAGGATAGCCCAGTCGAACTTACCGCGCGAGAGTTTCAGATGTTGCAGCTGTTCGCGATGAATCCGGGGCGAATCGTCAGCCGGATCGAGCTATGGGAACATGTTTGGGAAACGGGCACGGAACCCGACTCAAACGTGATCGACGTCTACGTTCGTTACCTTCGTGAGAAGTTGGGTCGGAATCCAGATTATTTCCGGACTGTCCGCGGATCGGGCTATGTCTTTGCCGAGCAATATCTTCCGGAGAGTCAAACGTGACGAGTCTGCGCAAACATCTCGTCACCCGGATGCTGGCGCTCACGATCTTCCTGCTGGCCCTCGTTGGGCTCACGGTTTATTTTGCTTGCCGTGCGACTTTACAAAAGAACTTGGATCTTTCCCTGGTGCAGCTTGCCAAAACAGAATTGGCTTCGGCCACGGATACGGGATACATCCATATTCATGACGCAAGTCCACTCACGATTCCGCTCGAGGGGCTTCCTGGCATCGAGAAGTATGCGTGGGTTATCGATGATTCCGATCGGCTCGCCGCCCATACCCACAACCTTGCCGGATTCAATCCTGACTCCGCGTTGCTTGAGTCAGCTCAGGTGGCACGGAAGCACGGGGCCCATGTCGAAACGGCCTCGATGATCGGTCATGAGGTTCGCGCCGTCTTTTACCCCTTTGAAGACAAGGGACATTCATACGTTGGTGTTGTCGCGACTCCCGTTAAGGTCTATCAGCAGACGTCGAACTTGATCGGAGTCGTGGTTTTGGGGTCCTTTCTCTTTGCAAGCGGGCTTGCCGTGCTGTTGGGGTTCCTTATGTCAAAGCGAATCACTTCCCCGCTGGAGAAGCTCGCGACCGAAGTATCGTTGATAGACCCTGCTTCGGGGCCGTACGTCGTGAATGAGGTTCAGCCCTTCGAAGAGCTCAAAGCGGTCGCCGATTCGATCGCGACCCTCTCAAGTCAAGCGCATGTGTTGCTGGTGGAGCGTTCGAAAACCATCGACGCTCAGCGAAGGTTTCTTGCCGATGTTTCGCATGAACTCAGAACTCCTATTTCAAATATCCAAGGGACGATTGAAGTTCTCTCGCGTCGCGATCGCACCAAGGACGAACTTATCGAGGGGATTGAGATCGTTAGCGCTGAAAATTCGCGCATGAATCGACTCATCCAAGACTTGCTCCTGTTGGCGAAAGCCGATGTGGGTCGATTTGAGATTGAGAGTCGGGAAATCGATCTTGCCGCCTTGGCTCTCGAATCTGCCGCCGTACTGCGAAAATCTTGCCCAGTAGGAATCCGACTTGAGTGCAACGTCAAAGGACCCCTCGTGATTTCAGGGGATTGGGATCGGCTCCGCCAAGCCGTCGATAACCTCGTCAAAAATGCCCTCGCTTACGCTGCGAGCGTCGTGATGCTGGATGTCTACGTTGAGGGAGATGAGGCGGTCCTCAGCGTCAGCAATGATGGCGACAAGATTGAATCAAAAGATGTGGAAGTGATCTTTGATCGCTTCAAGAGGCTCGACCCCTCTCGGAGTCGGGACACCGGCGGTACTGGCCTTGGTCTGTCCATCGTCCGGACAATTATCGAGGGTCACGGCGGGAGAGTTCATCTCCGAAATGATCGGAAAGTGGTTGTGTTTGAGCTTCGACTCCCGTATCGATCACCAATCGCTTAACTTGTTCGAACCCCACGGCGATACATCGGTAAACTCACCGCAATATGAGTTCATGGTTCTTCCTGAGCGATGGGTGGGAGTTCATCGAAACGCGGCTGGACAAGAAGGGCGCTTTGATTGGTTATTCCGACGCTGAATGGTTGTCGGCGACGGTTCCGGGACACGTGCATCTGGATCTGATGGAGCACGGCATCATTCCGAATCCCCACGAGCGGATGCACGAAATTGGCGTTCAGTGGGTAGACCAGACCGATTGGAGCTATCGCTGCACCTTTACGTGGGAAGCCGAAGAAGACAAACCGAACCAGAAACTCGTTTTTGAAGGGCTCGATACGGTTTGCACCGTCCTCTTGAACGGAGAAAAGATTGCCGAACACGATAACATGTTTGTGCCGCTTGAAGTGAATGTCACTGGCAAGCTCAAAGCCGAGAATCAGCTTCGAATCGACTTCAAATCTGCCTTGAATACCGGTGCCGAACGGATGGCGGCGTATTTCAAAGCTCAAGGAATGCCAGAGGCGGTTGAGCGGTTTGAAGAACGATCCTTCGTGCGAAAAATTCAGTGCATGTACGGTTGGGATTGGGGACCTCGGCTGATCTCATGTGGAATCTGGCGACCAGTGAAGCTCGTCGAATATGGGAACATGATCACGCATTTATCGGCCCGTCAGCAGTGGCACGAGGACGGGTCCGTGACGATTCATGCGATCTGCGAAGTAGAAGGAGACGCGAAGCCTACCTTCACGTTGAAGCATGGCGACCTCAAATGGGATTCAGAGGACGGCGTTATCCACCTTGATTTTCCTTACCTTTGGTGGCCAACTGGGTATGGCGAACAAGAACTTTATACGCTTAGCGCATCGTTGCCCAACTACGAAAGTTCAAAGGCAATCAAGATTGGACTTCGCCAAGTTCGCTTGCTTCGCGAGAAGGATGAAATCGGCGAGTCATTCGAGTTCGAAGTCAATGGCAAGAAAATTTACGCTAAGGGTTTCAACTGGATTCCCGATCACTCCTTCCCTTCGGCGATCTCGCGAGCTCAATATGAAGAGCGGCTTTGGCAAGCCTACGATTTGGGTTCCAATATGCTTCGTATTTGGGGCGGTGGAATGTACGAGTCGGATGATTTTTACGACATCTGCGACGAACTCGGCATCCTGGTGTGGCAGGACTTCATGCATGCGTGCGCCTACTATCCCGACACGGATGAGTGGCAAGAGGTCGCGAAGACCGAAGCGACTTACCACCTGAAACGCCTCCGCCATCGGGCCAGCCTTGCGTTGTGGTGCGGCAACAACGAAAACCTGACGATGTGGCAAGGAAAGTGGAATTGGATGGGGCATCCACAACCGCCGCGATTCTACGGTGAGAAGCTTTACGATGAAGTCTATCCGGCACTGGTGAAGGAGCTTGATCCCGAGCGATCCTACATTCACACGTCGCCATGTGGAGATACCGAAGGCGATTGCAACGCCGGCAAGGTTGGCGACTCGCACTATTGGGATGCCTGGCACGGACGCGGCGACTGGAAATACTATCTCGACTCCGAAGCGCGGTTCAGTAGCGAGTACGGCTTTGCGTCGTCGTGCTCGTTGGCGTTGTGGGAAGAGACGCTGGCCGAAGAGGATTGGGACTACAAGGGTCCGGCCGTGCGATGGCACGACAAGACGCGTAAAGGATATGACACGTTCGTCGGCTATGTCGAACTGCATTATCCGAAGTCAGAGACCTTGGAGGATTGGACGTATTATTCGCAGCTCAACCAACGCGACGCGTTGCGTATGGGCGTCGAACACTTCCGTCGGTCATCCTTCTGCCGGGGGTCGCTGATCTGGCAATTGAATGACATTTGGCCCGTGCAGAGCTGGGCGGTCATTGATAGTAGCGGACGCTACAAGGCGGCGGCGTACGAGATTCGCGATCGATTGTATTCCGACGAACTTCTCTCTCTTGAACGAGTGAAGGAGAAGATTAAGATCCACTACGTGAATGACGAAATGGAGATGGATCAGACCAGCCTCTCATTCCATGCCCATGCGGTTCACATTCGAACTGGTGAAGTTTTGAAGGACTGGGGGTACCAGAATTTTGAGGCCGAACCCGGCTTCCGTGGAGTGATTGGCGAACTCGACCTGACGGGTCTCTCGATTCCCGATACGCTGATCTATGTATTCGGACCAGGTGGGGCCGCGTGGCATCTCTTGGCTGAGCCAAAAGAGATGAATTTTGCCCCTCCCTGTCGAATTTTAGGTTCGAATCGACCGGTGAGTTATCCCACCCGGCATGACTACGACACTGGGCATCGGTTTGAAATCGAGATTGATGGCCCGGTCGTTGACTTGATGCTTAGCGTCGATGGTGATACGGCACCATTCGAACGCAACTTCGAGACCTTTGACGAGGCTGGAATTTACGAGATCCAAGTGAATCGGCAAATCACTCACTTCGAGGCTCGATCTCTCGCGGGAGAACACCCGACACGCATGACCCGTTCGCCGTTGTAGAAAAAGCCCCCTCTCCCAGCTTGCCTGGGAGAGGGGGTTGGGGGTGAGGGCAAAAAGTCTATGGATCGGTTTGTACGTCGTCCGAAAATTTCGAAACCTCAAATTTCGAGGGCGAGGGCTGCTCGTAAATAACCCTCGACTGCCGAAGCGATCGTTTGGGATCTTCTCAGAAACCGGAAACAAGGACTTAAATTCAAACGCGAGGTCTCGATTGGGCCGTATCGCGTGGACTTTTATTGCGCCGAAGCGAGAGTAGCTCTTGAGATGGACGGTGAACAGCATTGCGCCGCGAGGGACTCGGTTCGCGACAATCTTATTGAATCTCTCGGAATCATCGTCTTTCGAATTCCAAACATCGAGTTTTTTCAACTTGATCCTGCTTCGCCCTATAAGGACCATATTGAAGAACTTTTGAAGCTATGTGAATCCAGAACAGGAAAGTCTCGATATTCCGACTAGGCCCTCACCCCCTTGCCCCCTCTCCCAAACAAGTCGGGAGAGGGGGAAGAAAATGTGAGGCAGCCTGGTACCTTTGAAATTGGCCATGCTTTCATCGCTCGCACTTTCCATGCTCCTCTCTGCGCCGACGGTGACCGTCGTACAGACTCCAACTCTGGCAGGAACCAACGAGTTCTATCTGGGGAATCGCGCTCCCCTCGCTCCGACCCCGATGACCAAGTTGCCGGTCGGCGCGGTTACGGCTCGCGGTTGGCTTTACGAATATCTCAAACGACAGCGTTCAGGCATGACCGGACACATGCCTGAGATCAGTTTTTGGCTAAAGAAGGAAGGCAATGCATGGTTTAACAAGGATGGCTCGGGGAAGGCCGGTTGGGAGGAAGTTCCCTACTGGCTGAAGGGCTACATCAGTCTCGCCTATCAACTGAAGGATGAGGCGATGATCCGAGAGTCGAAGACTTGGATCGAAGCGGCTTTGGCGAGTCAACGACCCGATGGCGACTTTGGCCCAAACCAAAGGTTTGAGGATGGCAGCCGGGATTTCTGGGGCAACATGCTCATGCTCCAGTGCTTAAGAACCTATTACGAAGTCAGCAACGATCGTCGGGTGATCGACCTGATGACCAAGTACTTCCACTACCAACTCGATATTCCGGACAAGGAGTTTTTGACCGGATATTGGCAGCGGGCTCGTGGCGCCGACAATCTAGCGAGCGTTTTTTGGCTTTACAACATTACGGGCGACAAAAAGCTTCTTGATCTTGCGGAGAAGAACCATCGATGCACGATGAATTGGTCGATGAAGGGCACGCTGCCCGACTGGCATAACGTCAATGTGGCCGAATGCTTTGACGAACCGGGAATCTACTATCAGTTCAGCAAGGATCGCCAAAACTTGCGCTCGGCTTACGACAATTTCGACACGATGCGGCGACTCTATGGCCAAGTGCCAGGGGGCATGTATGGAGCCGACGAAAACGCACGAAAAGGCTATTCGGACCCTCGGCAAGCGGTGGAAACATGCGGCATGGTCGAGCAAATGCTTTCGGACGAAGAGCTTCTTGGAATCTCGGGCGACCCCAAATGGGCCGATCACTGCGAAAACGTCGCCTTCAATACCTATCCGGCCGCAGTGACCCCCGACTTCACCGCGCTTCGCTATTTGACGAGCCCAAATATGGCGACCTCGGATGAGTTTAACCATGCTCCGGGATATCAGAATAGCGGGCCGATGACGCTCTTTAATCCCCTCAGCCACCGATGTTGTCAGCACAATCACGCGATGGGATGGCCATACTTCAGCGAGCATCTTTGGATGGCGTCTAATGATAATGGCTTGGTCGCGACCCTTTACAGCGCTTCTTCGGTTCGCGCGAAAGTTGGGCCAGGAACCATCGTCACGCTTCAAGAGGAGTCCAATTACCCCTTCGAAGACCAGATTCGGTTTTCCGTCGATCCTGGCAAGCGAGCAACCCGCTTTCCGATCTATCTCCGCCTTCCGGCTTGGTGCGCCAAACCTGGTTTGAGCGTGAATGGCAAGGCCGTACCGCTCCCCAAAAATGCCAAGGGCTATGTGCGCATTGAGCAGACTTGGAAGAAGGGCGACAAGATCACGTTGAGTTTGCCGATGCAACTTAGCACGACGACTTGGACGGAAAACAAGAATGCAGTGAGTGTGAATTATGGCCCACTCACCTTCTCTTTGAAGATCAAAGAGCAAGTCACGAAGTCGGATAGCACCAAGGCGGTCGATGGGGATTCTCATTGGAGCCCTACCCTTGATACTGCCCAGTGGCCCGCCTATTCTTACACAGCAAAGTCACCGTGGAATTACGCCTTGGCGATTGACCCCAAGAACCCAGCGAAGTCGCTGACCGTGGTTCATAAGCCGTGGCCGAAGTCGAACTTCCCGTTCACGCTTGGTGAGGTGCCCATTTCGATTCAGGCGAAGGGTGCCATTCTCGACAAATGGAAACTGGATCGAACCGGAATCGTGGCTCCTTTGCAAGCCAGCCCAACGGTGTCCACAAATCCGGTGGAAAAAATCGAACTCGTGCCGATGGGTGCCGCTCGATTGCGCATCTCGGCCTTCCCTTGGATCGCGAAAAATGGCAAGCCTTGGGCCGATGGACCAAAGCCGCTTCCCTATAAGCCCGTCGCGTCGCATGTCTTTGGTGGAGACACCATCGATGCGCTTTGCGATGGCATTTTGCCCTCGTCTTCGGGTGATCAGTCGGTGCCACGGTTCACCTGGTGGGATCACAAAGGTACGGCCGAATGGGTGGAATATGACTTTGACAAGCCGAGGGACATCAAAGGAGTCGACGTGTATTGGTTCGATGATTCGGGCTCTGGTGAGTGCCGTGTGCCGAGTTCGTGGTCTATTCAGGCTGAGGTCGATGGCCTCTGGACGACGGTCAAAGTGAACGCCCAGCCAACCACCTTCCTCGACGTTTTTAATCGGGTGAACTTCGAGCCCGTCAAAGCGACAAAGATTCGGCTCAATGTTCTGCTTCAGCGAGACTTTTCGGCCGGAATTCTTGAATGGCGCATCCGCTGAGGATGTCCTAAGTCCTTTTCCAACCCCTTTCGAAATCGGAAGGGGTTCTTGGTTCGTATGCGGTAATGAACCTTTACAAGTTCACATGAGAAGGTGAACGAACTCACAACGCTTTCGATTGCCATGGGTGCCGGATGGGCATCGGGGGTTCGCCTGTATGGGGCTGTCGCAACCTTAGGTTTGCTTCAATACTTTAAGCTTTCTCACTTGCCGGGCAACCTTGAGGTGTTGGGACATCCTTGGGTGTTTGTCTTGGCCCTCGTCCTTTTTGTCTGTGAGTTCTTTGCCGACAAGATTCCCTACTTTGACTCGGTATGGGATGCGGTGCATACGTTTATTCGAATTCCGGCAGCGGCGGTATTGGCTTCGGCGGCTTTTGCCCGCTATCCGCCCCATATTGTCGTAGCCGCCGGGCTTCTGGGTGGCTCGCTGGCCTTGACTTCGCACGCAAGCAAATCGACAAATCGGCTAATGGTGAATCATTCTCCTGAGCCCGTTTCGAATTGGACGCATTCGATTGGTCAGGACGTCGCAGGAGTATCGATTGCGGCGATGTCGCCCTTCTTGCCAATCTTGACGATTGCGATTGTGGCGATCCTGGTCGTGGTGAGTCTTTTGATTCTGCGCCGGGTTTGGCCGTATTTGAAGCGCCCTTTGTGGAAGATGCCGGAAAATAAGAAGTAACCCACTCCAATTTGCTCGAAGGAACAAATCTTAAGTCGGTGCCGGTAAGATGTTGCAAACCAACATGAAACGTCTTGGCACTCTCGCGCTTGCCGCTACGGTTATGGTCGGATTTGCCCCCGGTCCAGATAAAACCCTCACCAATGATGCCGCAAAAAATGCAGCAACCGTTATTTCGAGCGAACGCCTGAAAGACTTTCTTACCTTCATCGCGGCCGATGCTTTGCAAGGGCGCGACACGCCTTCTCCGGGGTTGGATGCCGCTGGTAATTTCATCGCCTTTAACCTGAAATCATGGGGACTCAAGCCTGCGGGTGACGACGGCACTTACTTCCAAAACATTAGGCTTGAACGCACGATCTATGACAAGGATGCCAGCCAAATCACGAGTGATGACCTTAAGCTGGCCTATCGAAAGGACTTCTTGATCTTTGGCGGCTCAGGAAAGATTACGGGCGACATTATTAATGTTTCAAACGTGGGCGAGCAGCACGATGTGAAAGGCAAGGTCGTTTTGTTGAGTCAAAAAGCGCAGCGCGACACAGATTTGTATGTCCGAACGGGAGCAAGTGCGGTGATCCTGGATTCCGGCCAAGGTGACGCGACGTGGACATCTTACACGGATGGCTTCCTGCACTTCATGGGTGGTTTTCGTCCGGGTGCCGAGGGCGGTCCAGGTAGCCAGAGCCCAGCGACACGCATCATGATGAATTCCGATTCCTTCAAAAAGCTTGCGGCGAAAGTTGGGGGTCAGGCGCAATTGATTTTGGTTGCGAATAAAGAGTTCCAGATGACTCGAAATGTCGTCGCCACGATCGAGGGAAGTGACCCGAACCTGAAGAAGGAATATGTCGCCTTCGGCGCCCATTACGATCACGTCGGCATGAATCCGAACCTCAAGGGCGATCAGATTTATAACGGCGCCGATGACGATGGATCGGGAACGGTCTCGATTCTCAACATCGCCGAAGCGGCGGCAAAATCGCCCGCGAAGCCGAAGCGCTCGTTGCTCTTCGTCTGGCACTGCGGCGAAGAAAAAGGCCTTTGGGGATCCGACTACTTTACACAGCATCCAACGGTTCCCAAGGCGAATATCGTGGCTCAGCTCAATATCGATATGATCGGGCGAAGCAAAAAAGCCGGCGACACCGACCCACGCAATAAATCGCTGACCGGTCCAAACGCGATTTACGTTATCGGCACGACGATGATGTCAACGCGCCTGGGCGAGATCGTTCACGGTGTGAATGGCAAGTATCTTCAGATCGATTACGACAAGCGATATGACGATCCGAAGGATCCCAACCGATTTTTCTATCGAAGCGACCACTACAACTACGCCAAGAACGGAATCCCGATTTGTTTCTGGTTCGATGGTGAGCACGAAGACTATCACCAGGTAGGCGACGAAGTCTCGAAGATCGACTTCCAGAAGATGGAGAAGATCGCGCGAACTGTCTTTGTGACGGGTGTTACGGTGGCCAATGAGCCAACTCGACCGGCCGTCGATAAGCCGCTGAATCGTTGAGCGGCGGGATGTTCCCTCACCTGTCGAGGTGAGGGAATTTCGTTTTTATTCGAACTGCTTGGCGTTCGCTTCGAACATTGATTTCAGCTTGTTGGCCTGAGCGTCGTAAGCATCTTTGTCCGACCATGTGTTGCGAGGGTTCAGGACCTCGTCAGGAACGTTGGGGCACTCGGTGGGGATGTGCAACCCGAAGATCGGATCGACTTCATAAGCCACCGAATCGAGGCCACCGTCGAAGGCAGAGTGGATCATAGCGCGGGTGTACGACAGTTTCATACGCGAACCTACGCCGTAAGGCCCTCCTGTCCAACCGGTATTGATCAACCAAACTTTGGAGCCATGAGCTTCGATTTTTTCACCTAAGAGCTTGGCATAAACCTTCGGATGCAGCGGTAGAAACGGCTGGCCGAAACAGGCCGAAAAGACGCTCTTTGGTTCGGTGACTCCAGCTTCGGTGCCGCCTACTTTTGCGGTGTAACCGTTCAGGAAGAAGAACATGGCCTGTTCGTTGGTGAGGCGAGAGATGGGAGGAAGAACGCCCATCGCGTCGCACGTCAAAAACACGATGTTCTTGGGATGCCCACCGACGGACGGCACCATGATATTCGGAATGTGTTCGATTGGATAAGCCGCACGAGTATTTTCCGTGATCGACTGGTCGTTATAGTCCGGACGTCCGTCAGCGTCAAGGATGACGTTTTCGAGAATGGCTCCTGTCTTGATCGCGCGGTAGATTTCCGGTTCTTTCTCTTCGGTCAAGCCGATGCACTTCGCGTAGCATCCACCTTCGACATTAAAGACGCCATCCGAAGTCCAGCCGTGCTCGTCATCCCCGATCAGCATTCGATCAGGATCTGCGGAGAGCGTCGTCTTTCCGGTACCGCTGAGGCCAAAAAAGAGCGCGGTATCGCCCTGTTTACCCACGTTCGCTGAACAGTGCATGCTCATGACTCCTTTGAGCGGAAGCAGGTAGTTCATGATCGTGAAGACGGACTTCTTCATCTCGCCCGCATATTGCGTTCCACCGATAAGAACCGTATTCGAAGTCATGTTGAGCGCGATGACGGCGTCGTTCTTGGTTCCGTCAGTCGCGGGATCGAAGACTCGCTTGCCAAAATCGATGACCTGCCAATCGGGTTCGTAGGTTTCCAACTCTTCGGCTGTCGGACGGATCAGAAGCTGCTTGATGAAAAGTGCGTGATAGGGACGCTCGACAATGAACCGCGTTTTGATTCGGTGTGCTGGGTCAGCCCCGCCGTAAGTATCGATAATATAAAGCTCTTTTCCTGCGGCGTAATCTTGCATCTTTGCGAAGATGGAGTCGAAGAACTCCGGCTCCATCCGGTTGTTGTTATCCCACCAGATGTGGTCTTCGCAGGAGGGATCGACGACCGTAAACTTATCTTTTGGCGTTCGACCGGTGTACTTTCCTGAGTAGGCGACAACCGCTCCAGAATCAAGAAGCTTACAATCGTCACGTTCTAAACAATGTTGAATCAGGGTCTCAACGTCGAGGTTCTTGTGGATCTTAGCCGCGCTGCTGAGATCAAATTTGTGGTTCCCCATAGAATGCTCTAGCCTATAAGGGTACCCGACGAGCACATGGGCATCCGGTCCTTGGTCCGTCATTCTCATGACTTCGAATGAACTAGAATGTGTAAGATATGGAACGACGTCTTCTCGGCCGCCACGAAGTCGAAACCGAACTAACATCCTTAAGCGGTTGGACCTACAACGGCTCACAAATTAGCAAAACCTATTCCTTTGACACATACAAGGCCGGGCTCGTCTTTGCAGTTGCGGCGGGGCAATTGGCCGACCGAATGGATCATCATCCCGACTTAACGATTGGCTATCAAAAGGTAACGGTTGCCCTCAACACTCACGATTTGAACGGAATTTCGACGTGGGATATCGCTTTGGCTCGGCAAATCGAATCGCTTAATTAGAGCCGGAGCCAGCGCCGACTTCTTCGGCTTTGAGTTTGAAATCAACTCGGATTTCGTAAGCCCGGGGCCAAGGGAGGCCGATCTTGAGGTCGGTCAGGTCCGTGATCTGATATTCCTTGGTTCCGACATAGAAGCGCCGATATTGGAACTGCGTCAAGAAGATCTGCTTAATGTACTTCCGAAGGTCGTTTGAGGCGAACTTATCGACGGCCTCAAAGTTCGATCCATAAATCTCATCGCGTTGGTCCTGCAATGAATCGATCATCGAGTAGGTCGCGGGTCGGGTGTAGCGATGATAGGCCCAGTCGTCGATCATGCGGTGTAGCAAAAATTCGCGTTGGGCGATCTCTCGTTTGAGGGGATCAACATCGTACTTTCGCGCGCAGAGGTAAACATTGGCTGCGGGAATCGCCGTTCCGATCGTGTTTCCGGCCGTGTTCCAACCGGCAAAAGCGAGGAGTCGGAAGGACTTACCGGTCCGCATCAGGAAGTTAAACAGCTCCTCGTCCGATGCTCCGTTCGCCCCAAAATTGATGTCCGCGACGGCGACCGGGAAGCCCTGATCGATTTCGTTTCGCATGCTTTCTAAGAAAGCGTCGAACGGCTGCTCGCGTCGCTTGGGCGTGTTGACATAGAGGGCGTAGTCGTATTCGTCGGTATCGCCCGCCATCTCGGCCCCCGAAGCGTAAAGCTGATCTTGAAGGCTTTCTTTAACGGTTTTCGACTCGTACATTGCGAATTGGTCTTTGCCGACCTCGTCGCTATACACAATTCGGACCTTGGGGGTCCAGCCTTTTTCAGCGAGGATGGCTCGCGAAAGGAGGAGGTTGGAATGCTGATCGATTCCTTCGCAGAAGTAGACCTTTTTGTCGATGTGATACTGCTCGCTGAGCTTTTTGAGACGAGCGTTTTCTTGGATATGAGGTCCGTCGGGTTTGGCGTCGTCCTGACCCATGATCAGAAAGTCGATCTCTTTGCCGATGGTCATCCTCAATAATGCGGATTGCACTTCGAAGTTGCGTCGACGCGTTCGTTCGTAGCGCAGGATTTCGACCGCAGGCACCATCTTTCGCAGGTTTGCGAGCTTGGGTGGAATTGTTTTGTCTCCCGTCCGCTCATATCGATCTTTCATCTCCTCATATTTGGCAAGATTAATTCGATAGGATGCCGCGGCTTTCGTCGCCGTCGGGGTGAGGCGCATGGTAGATGCGAACACGTACATGCGAATGCCCTCGGGGGCTTTCTTGCGAAAATCGATCAGTCGCTGCAAGCGTTTGATGGCCGTTGGGGCATCAACATCGTTGACCCGCGAGGCGATCAGGCCGCCATAGGCCAGCATGTCGGAGCTGACGATGATCGTGCTGACATCATCGAGGCGTTGAGTCTCAAGCCAGTTGAATATCTTTTCGACGTCGCCGGGAGTTGTAAATTTTCCGAGGATATCGAGCGGAGGAATATCAACCTCGTTATCATTCATCGCCCCAATCATTTGACTGAATTGGCCAGCGGCAGGACGGCTGTCGAGAGGAATCAAAAGGATCCGTTTTTTGGCCTGAGGAAGGATTCGGTCGGCGCCCAATGCCGTCGCGACAAAACACAGGACGACAAAGAGGAGGACTTTACGCACGATGAATGAACTCAAAAATTAAGCTAATCTTGCGGACCGATTTCTGACGTATTCAGCGCTTCGCTCGACCCATAGAATGAATTCCTCAGCATTATCGAGAATCGATTTGGGGAGCTTGACGTACTCGCGCAAAGGATCGGCCCCTGCTTCGGGTCGCATTTCTCCCGCTCCAGGAATGTCGATTGCTTCTTGGTAATGCTCAGGACAAAGCTTCAATGCAACGTCATTATCAATCAGGAAAGCGAACATCCGCTCTCCCGTATAAATGCCCATGCCGCCAAACATTCTTCGGGCACGCACTTCGTAGGCATCTCCTGCCTGCATGATCTGCTCGTACCGAAGTGGTCTATACACCATCGTTTCAGTTTCCGAACGGACTTTGAGGCTACAGCGCCTCGAAACCCTCCCGTTATTGTACCTGCTTTGACATTGAACGGGTTACCAGGTTTTGTCGAACGTTTATCCATAAAGCTTGCCCCAATAAGCCTTTGCGTTCGCTCCTCGACCGTAGTCAGGGCTCGATTTAGCCCAAAACATACAAAGATGTTCGGTCCTCGACTCTCGCAGGCGTACATGTCCTTTCGAGCCGCTAGAAGACTTTCTTTCACTGACTGGCATCGATTTCGAGTAGCCTTTCCAGCATGTCGAAAAAGCGCCTTATGATCATCGATGGATATTCGCTCCTCTTCCGGGCGTTTTATGCGACGCGCTATCTCAGTACCGCCGATGGTCGCCCGACAAACGCGCTTCATGGCTTTACCACGATGCTGTTCAATCTGCTCGACAAGCAGCGTCCGGACGCGATCGTCGTCGCCCTCGACCACCCCTCGAAGACGTTCCGCCATACGGAGTATGCCGCTTATAAAGGTACGCGTAAAGAAACTGCGCCCGAGTTGATCAGCCAACTTGACGAATCTCGCCAACTGCTTTCTGCTCTAGGGGTTCCGCAGCTTGAACTTGTTGGGTATGAAGCTGATGACATCGTCGGAACGATCAGCAAGAAGGCGGAAGAGAACGGCTATCTTACGACAATCATTACGGGCGATCTCGACTCTTTGCAACTCGTTGATGAATGTGTGCAGGTCGTCACTCCTCGTCAAGGCGTTACCGAAATCATGTCGTATGGGCCAGCCGAAGTTGTCGAAAGGCTTGGTGTTCCACCCCATCAAGTCGTCGATTTTAAGGCGATCAAAGGGGACACCAGCGACAATATTCCGGGCGTGCCGGGAATTGGAGAAAAAGGTGCGGCCGAGTTGATCACGACCTTTGGCAGCGTCGAAGGCATTCTGGAAAGGTTTACCGAAGTACCCGAAAAGTATCGCAAGAAAATTGAGCCAGCCATCGAACAGATGAAGCTCTCGAAATGGCTCGCGACGATCGTTCGCGATGTGCCCATCGAATACGATTTCAAGCCATTCGTGTTGAGCCAAGAGCAGCTTGAGGCTGCCAAGAAATTCTTGGAGACCTTTGAACTGAAGTCGAACCTCCGGGCATGTGACCGAGTGTTAGGTCCCTACGTCGATGGGTTTGAGCATGGCGTTCATGCTGCCGTTGAAGTCGTCGCTGAAAAGATTCCTTATACGACTCGCGAAGTCGGCTTTTTGATGCTCAAGAGCACGGTCAACAGCCAACCGTATGGCATTCATTTGGCAACCCTACCCGCCAGCGATCTGTTCGATGAAAATGCAGAAAAGGCTTACATATCGGTAGGACGGGAAGTGCTCGTCGCCTCGAAGCAAGATGGTCTTCGCTTGTTCCAAACCTTCCCTGGTCAAGCCATCGCCCATGACGCCAAGCCTCTTTATAAGGCGGCTCAGGTCTTTGACAAAGCGGTTGCGTTTGATTCCCTTCTTGCGGGTTATGTGCTTCAATCGGGTCGGTCGAACTATGTGATCGGCGACCTGGTTCAAGGCTATACCGACTACGCTGCGCCCGAAAGCCCGGAAGAGATTGCCGCTTCGCTCTTGCCGCTTCATGAAGCCATGCGAAACCGCCTTCAAAAAGAGGATCAGTTGAAGGTTTTGGAAACGATTGAGCTTCCCCTCTCGCCGATCCTCGCTGAGATGGAAGTCGCGGGAATCCGAGCTGACCGCGATCAGCTTCGCGAATTCTCGAAGGAGCTTTCGGTGGCGATTGAAGTCTCGACGAAGAAGATTTACGAATATGCCGGACAAGAATTCACGATTGGGTCGCCCAAGCAGTTGGGTGAAATCCTGTTCGACAAGCTCCAGATTCCGGGTGCGACCAAGACCAAGACGGGCTACGCGACGGGAGCCGAAATCCTTCAGCAGCTTGCACCGACTTACGAGATTGCCGGTGAGGTTCTGACCTGGCGCGAACTCAGCAAGCTCCGGTCCACCTATGCTGAAGCGCTGCAAGCTCAGATCGGGCCCGATGGCCGCATTCATACGACCTATTCGCAGACGATCGCCGCGACGGGACGCATTTCGTCCAACGATCCAAACCTCCAAAACATCCCGATTCGAACTGAACTGGGACGCTCAATCCGAAAAGCCTTTATTGCCGCCGATGGCTATTCGTTGGCCTCTTTCGACTATTCGCAGATCGAATTGCGCGTGTTAGCGCACATGTGCGAAGAGCCCGCTCTGGTTCGGGCGTTTGAGAACCATGAGGACGTCCACACCGCCACCGCGAAGCTCATGTTTCACGTCGATGAGCCGACCAAACAGCAACGCGGCTACGCAAAGCTGCTCAATTACGCCGTCCTTTATGGTGTTACCGACTTTGGATTGGCGAACCAGCTCGGCGGAGGATTTAGCCGCAGCGAGGCCAAGGAATTGATCAACCTTTATAATGAGCGGTTCCCCACCGTCAAAGGCTTTACCGATGAGATCATCGCCGAAGCCCGTTCGAAGGGCTTTACCACGACCCTTACCGGACGGCGACGCTACTTCCCCGACATCCATGCGGCGAAGTTCGCCGAACGGCAATACGCCGAGCGACAGGCGATGAATGCGCCGATCCAGGGAACGGCGGCGGATATGTTGAAGCTGGCAATGCTCCACGTTCGCAAGAAGCTCGAAGGGACCGGCACAAAGATGCTGCTGAACGTTCACGACGAACTCGTTTTTGAACTGAAAGACGGCGAAAAGGAACTTGTCGAGCCGATCCGTCATTTGATGGAGGTGGCGTTGCCGCTAAAGGTTCCGACCGAAGTAGACGCGAAGATCGGTGAGAACTGGAACGAGATGTCGCCGATCGCTCGGTAGGCTCACTCAGGCTCATCCGGTAAACTGTTTGCCTTGCGCCCGTAGCTCAGTGGATAGAGCAACCGCCTTCTAAGCGGTTGGCCGGAGGTTCGAGTCCTCTCGGGCGCGCCACCTTCTTTTCACGTCTTCCGGCTTCAACGCGGTTGGAGTATGCTCTGCGCGGGATTATTGGAATCATGATGAATTGTTCGAAATGTGGGCATGTCAACGATGACAGCAGCAAGTTTTGTAACATGTGTGGTCAGGCGATCGAGAATGCGCCGCCGACCGAGATGTCTTCATCTAGCGAGGAGATCTCTTCGTCGGTTCGATGCCACCAATGCGGTCATCTCAATCCCGCCGGAAACCTCTATTGCTCGATGTGTCGAGGCTCGCTGAGCGCTGAGACTCCACGTTCGGAGCCGAAGGTTCCTCCCGTTGCGCCGCCGACCGTTCCTCCGGCTCAAAATCCGGTGTCGTTTGCTCCGCCCCAACCGATCTCGGCCCCTAGCCACAAAATCCCCAAGTGGACGATTTTTGCGTTGGTGGGCGCCGTTCTCTTTTTTGTCGCGCTCGGGATCTTTGGCGCTTGGAGCAGCCAAATGCACTCGGGCGTTTTCGTCGATGGAAAAGAGCTAACCCGTCACGAGGCTCGGGCCGGAATCGACGAAATGAACGAAATTTCGGATCAGATGAAGTCGGATAAGGCAAGCCTTCCGAATTTGAATACGTCGTCGCCCTTGTCAGCCAAGTTCCTGTCGATCATGGACGCCATCCACAATGCGCAGGTCAAGTTGAATTCGGATGTCGGCGATGCCAATGCCGACAAGATTATTTCGATTCAGTTGGGTTCGGCGGCGGGACGCCGCAAGTCGCGACAGGATCACGAAAAGGTTCATAAGGCGCTCTTTGCCTACTTCGATGCGGTTCATGGGCAGCTTTCAGAGATCGATGGTTTGATTGGAAATCTATTCGGACCGAAGCAGGGGCACATCCCCTGTAATCTGGCCGCTCGTATCGAGACGGTTCAGGGCAAGTGTCGTGAATTGATCAAGATCCGCGGAGAGTTATTGGACTTCATGGATCGGGCCAAGCCGACTACCGAGAATGGACATTTTATGTTCTTGGATGAGCCGGAGCTGACGAAGTTTAAGGACCTGGTCAAACGGCACGACGCCAGTGCCGAAGCGTTTCAGGAAGCAAGCAGTCAGTATGAGAAATTGGTCTCGGCAGATGGTGATGCTGTCCGTCGGCAGATCGACGAGATGGCGAAGGGATTGGATTAAGTTTTGTCCTTTCGGGGGACATCGCTGAGGCGGATCGTAGATCGAAGCGGAGGGTGATCTTTGGCATGCTCCTCCGGTTTGTAGACTTCCCTTAATCCAGCAAGCCCTTGCTCTCCACAATCGTCTGTCGTCAGCGTAAACCATGATTTCAGGCGGCATTCCGACACATTTCGATCCCCGATTATTGTATAAATGAGTTCTAAATTCTTTGGGGCTGGGAATTTGAGAAAGGACCTTTTCGTTGTCGACAATCCATTTCGCTTGACCGGAGCCGGTTCCGATGCGGACTTTGCGACCCTCAAACGAAACGCGGAAGCAAGGTTTCGGGCGACACAAGTTGGTCTCGCCGAGGCGCTACCTTTGACCGACCTGCTGGGCGAGAGCAGCGTAGAGCGTCCACCCGATTATGTGCGTGCCGTGGGTAATGATCCCGAGCTTCTCGCGGCTTATCGCATTTTCTGGTCGTGGTCGAACGACGCATTTCCCTATCTTGAAGGGAAGGCCGATCCGAATAAGGATGAGGCGGACGACCTCCAAAAACATCATGCTTTTCTGCGATGCTGGCTCCAATTTCTTCAGCGTGGTGAGCCCGCGAGTCTCAAAGCCACCTTTAATCTCTGGACGACCTTAAGAAATTCGGATTCGTTCAAGGAGCGATTGACCGAAAGCAGTGGTGGAGGTTCTGAGGTCGCAATCGCAGCTCTTGATCGGGCTGAACGTCATTTGATTGATTTTTCGGTTCAAGTGGCGACCGATCTTTGGGATCAGGGGGTTCCTCTTCAAAGTCTTGACCTTGTCAACATCGCGTTTCATTCATCGATATCTGCTCACACAAAGGAAGTCAGTGCAATTCCATTGCTCGAGGTTGGGGATCGTGCTGAAGCCTCGTTGACGGCAATGAGCGAGTCGATGCCCAGTTTTGGGGCATCCAATTTCAGCACAAATCCCCCTAAAGAAATCTATTTTCTCGAACGTCTTTCGGCGGAAATCCGGGATTACGCTCCAAATTCTCAAGCTTGGAAGAACGCTTGTGAACGCTGGTTCAATGAGGTCGCTCATCGGTTCTATCAGCAAGCCCAAATTACAAAGGGTAAGGAAAGTATCGGCCACATTCAATCCGCACTCAATTTTGTGCGCGATCCCGAATTTCGCGACCATCTTGAAGCGATCCGCCAAAAAGGCTCAAGAGTTCGGGAATCCGACTTTAAGATGTCTTCACCGGGTGCCGACGACGATCGCTTTACCGAACTCACGCCAATTCGATCAACGCCAACTCTCTATACACTCAACGGCATTGGCACCAAGTTATATCGGTCGGGAACCTATGAAAAAGATCATAGCCTGAGCTATGCAATCCTCTTCATCACCTTCCTTTTCATTCCGATTGTCCCACTTTGTCGCTATGTCGTGCGCGACGAGGGGTCCGGATATCGATTTTTTGGCAAGACCGCTTGGACAAAGTGGATGTATGGCCACATGACGCTCGGTGCGATTGGGTTGATGTACCTATTCGCGATGATCAACGCAGGGTCTGCGAGCGCCGCAACAACTGCGGATTCGCCGAGCAATTCAAGTCCGGCGTCAGTCTATACGAACCCTGTCTACACACCACCTCCCAAGGGGACGATTAATACGCCTCAGCAAGTTGCCGAAAATGAGCGTTATGATCGGCTCTCAAAAGAACGCGATACACTCATCAATAAATCAAATGAGGAATATGCTTCGATCCTTACGGAAGAATTAGACATCGATACCGAGCGAACTTCTTTGAAAAACCTGGCGTCGAAAATCGAGGCGGGTAAATCGGACGACTTTGACGGATATGAACGCCGACGAAAAGCCTTTAATCGGAAGGTCCGAGCTCACAATGATCGAGTGGACGCCGATAAAAAGCGGAGAAAACGGATCGATGAAATCGAAAAAGCGTTGCGGTAGAACGAGATGGGGAAACTTAAAAGAAAGACGTCGTATAAGCCAAAGGTCGTGAAGTCCCAAGCGCCCGCCGCTTCTCAATCTGCAGGACTGGCGGTAGAGAAGGTTGCAGAACTGGCCGTTGATGTGTGGAAGATTGAGTTACGCGCGCAGGCGATGGCCGAAAACGACCGTGTGTTGGCGGCCTGCGAACGAGCAACGGACCGATTTCGAAAGTTTGGATTTGAAATTCGAGATCTTACCGGCGACGATTACGACACCAATATGAGGGTGAACGTCGTTGAACATGAATTGGCCAGTGGGCCGCTTAAAATTGCGGAGTGTTTGAGTCCGGCAGTATATTTTGAAGGTCTGCTCATTCGAGAGGCCGAGGTAGTGACATCAGGAAATGGCAACAGTTAATTTCGGCATCGACTTAGGGACGACGAACAGCGCCATTGCGCGCATGACGCCCAAAGGTGTTCAAATTCTGCCCACTCGGCAGTCTAATTACATCCCGTCAGTTGTCGCGGTTGATGCGCGGGGCGAAGTCAAAGTCGGCTCAGAGGCGATCAATCCGCTTTTAGAATCCGCACGTTGGTTCAAGCGGATCATGGGCACGACCAACACCGTTCAGCTTGGCGATCGGGCGTGGACGCCCCAAGAGTTGTCGGCTGAGGTTTTGAAGGCGTTAAGGGCGACCGCCAAGCAAAAAACGAATGAAGAACTCGTGGACGTCGTCATTACCGTTCCTGCCATGTTTAGCCAGCCACAGTGCCATGCCACGAACGAAGCGGCTCGGTTGGCGGGGTTGAATGCGGTTGCTTTGGTTCAAGAGCCTATCGCCGCCGCAACGGCCTACCTTTCCGACGACCCAGTACCCGGCTACTACCTCGTTTATGATCTTGGGGGTGGAACGTTCGACGTGTCGCTGATCAAGCTCGAAGATCATGAGATGACGGTTATTGGTCACGGTGGTGACAACTATCTTGGCGGCTCTGATTTTGATCGATTGGTTTTCGATTGGGTGATCCAGCAAATTGAACGGCAAGGCGGCGACGTTTCGCAATTTGAGAAAGACTCGCGGCGACGAATGCTGCTCCAGGCATGTGAAAATGCTCGGATTGATCTGACCGATGTCGAGACAACCCAAATCTATTTAGATGATTTTGCCAGTCTGCCCTTTGCCAAAATTGATGTCAGTCGGGAGATTCTCGAAGATCTCATTGCAGATTCGGTAAGCCGGACCATTTACGTCGTGCAGGAGCGAATCCGCAACGCGTCGCTATCGTCAAGCGATATTCGTTCGATTTTGATGGTGGGTGGACCAACCCATATGCCCTACATTCGACAGCGTTTGGAGAGGGAAACGGGAATCGCCCTTAATCTCGATCAAGACCCGATGACCGCGGTTGCAAAGGGGGCCGCCATTCATGCCGGGACGATCCTCAGGAACGATTCTTCAGTGGCTCAATCTGACGGCGTTGGGTTAGACCTCTTCTATGATCCCATCACGCCTGAACCGCGTACCTTCGTTTCGGGCAGGGTTTCGCACCCCGCTGGGTTTGAGGGTGAAATTCGAATTTGTCGAGGAGAAGGTGATTGGGAAACGGGTTGGATGGCCCTTCGAAACGGGGCTTTCCAGACCGAAGTATCGATGGGTCGCCAAGTACAAACCGAATTTCGAATCGACCTACGAGATGCAAGCGGCGGACATGTCCCAACATCCCCCTCGACTTTCGCCATAAGCTCGGGAATTCGGGCCGCGACCAACGTCGTTCCTTATCACTATTCGGTTGTGTTGGAAGGTGGGCAAAAGGTGTATTCCATCGTGAAGGCGGGACAGCCCCTTCCGGCGGCGAATTCGGTCACTATGAAGTTGTCTCGAACGATTGTGGCGGGCTCCGACGATCATGCGGTGATCCACCTTGTCGAAGGAAATAGCGAGTACGCGGAAGATTGTGTCACGGTGGGCCGCCTTGAGATTCGAGGGTCGGAAATCCGTCGTTCGCTTAAAGAGGGAGCCGATGTCGAAATCAAGATGAAGGTTGATGAGAAGCGGCTGGTAACGGCTCAGGTGTATATCCCCATGCTCGATGAGGATTTTCGCGTTGAAACCCACTCGACGCTCGACAAGCAAGGCGTGGAGGATTTGTCGATGGCGGTTCGAGAAACGCAAAAAGAAGTTGCTTTTGTTGAGGACTTGGTTCAGGGTGAGGAACAGGATGTGCTGATGCAAGCACAGCGAGAGATCGACCGTCTTGAGGGCTTGATTGAGCGCGTTGAACGAGGTGAAGTCGAAGAATCCGAGCGGGTTCACAAGCAGCTTACGGACGCAAAGGCCGTCATTCGTCCGATCGTCGAAAAATATAGCCTTCAAGGCAAGTACAACGACCTGCTGGAATTTATTGACACCGGCGAACAGCTTTGTCAACAATTTGAGGATTCTGTTGGCTTGGCCAAGCTCCAGCAAGCGCGGACCGATGCGGATCGGGCGTTGCGATTAAAGCTCGAAAAAGACCTCAAGTCGGTTGGCCGCAGAGTCACGGAAATCGCTTGGCCCCACTTCGTGAAGACTCGTGAGTGTTGGGAACTTCATCTTCAATGGATGTACGACCATGCGTCTCATGCCACCAATCGGCTGGCACATCACGAATTGGTCAGGCGGGCCGAGGCAGCACTCGCCGAAAACGATTTCCGAGGGGTGGCTTATGCTTACGGTGCAAGTTTGCAGTATGTGCCGATTCATCAGCAGGCGAATTCCAGCCGGTTCTCAGATGCGGCGGTTCGGTTGGTCTAGGTCCTCTCAGATGGTGTAGAGTTCGGTGGTTGACCCCTCCGTCCCTTCGGGCCACCTCCCCATGAGGGGAGGAGCGAGGTTGTTCCACATTCGATTGTTGTGAACCTTGGAACGAAGGTAATGACCACGCTACACCCCGGGGTGTCGTTGAGCCTTGGCGAAACGGTTGGGGTGGGACGGGATTACGATCTCAGTAGTATTTAATAAGTAGTGAGAACTCTACGTCTCGCCATTATTCAAATGTTTGGTGTTTCCCGCCCTGAAGCCTGGGTTAGGGTATGGCCATGATGGCCGCGCAAAACTCGGGCTGGAAGCCCAAGCCCCCAATTTTCGTTCCTCACTCTGAATCCTGAAGCCTTATAACCTGAAGCCTAGGTTGGGTTGGGGCGTGGCCATCATGGCCATGCAAAACTCGGGCTGGAGCCCAAGCCCCCAACTTTCGTTCCTCACTCTGAATCCTGAACCTTATAACCTGAAGCCTAGGGTTGGGGTGTGGCCATCATGGCCATGCAAAACTCGGGCTGGAAGCCCAAGCCCCCAACTTTCGTTCCCCACTCTGAAGCCTGAAGCCTTATAACCTGGAGACTAGGTTAGGGCGTGGCAATTCTTCGAAGATCCCGAGTATCAGGATGGCCGTTGTACAGCCGCGCAGACCTCGGGCTGGAAGCCCAAGCCCCCAATTTTCGTTCCCCACTCTGAAGCCTGAAACCTTGCAACCTGAAGCCTATGATAAGACCAAGTCACGGTCATTTCCCTTAGACACTCGATTGTGATGACATCGGCTCAGCTTTGCCATACAATTCTTTCGGAGCTTCGGAGAAGTATTTGAACAACGCCGGGCAGAGCCAGCCTTCCATATCGAGCCCTTCGCAATAATAGACGTTCCCAGTCATTTCGGGGCGTCGCCACTCGAACCGGTGCTGGTAACCCGGAAACGGCTCGGCAGAAAAGATCAAGCGGAAGCCTTTCTCGGCATTCGGAACCGCTTGAGTCCATGCATCGAGGATCGTGTCCGCACCTCCGACGAAGGGCTCCTGAACGAGTCCAACGCGCTCGTCGTCAAAGACCCAAATGTCCAAATGCTTATAGGGGGCAATCACAAAGAGCGAGTTCGACATATCGTTAGTTTACAATCTGGTGAGGTTCTGGTAGGATGGGGCCGTGCTTGAGGCGCAGATCGTCTCCATCCAGGTTGGAATGCCGAAGGTCTATCAGAGCCCTCGATCGATCGATGATGGCGAAGACCACACGTGGTCGTCGGGCATCTTTAAGCACGCCGTTGAGGGTCCGGTGCATCTCGGCGAAACGAATCTCTCTGGCGACGGTCAAGCCGACTTGGTCCACCACGGAGGAGCCGACCGGGCGGTCCTGCTCTACAGCCTCAGCCACTATCCCCATTGGCGAGAGCGCTATCAACGTGAGTTCGAATACGGAAGCTTCGGCGAGAACTTTACGATGACCGATATCGACGAGCATTCGGTCTGTTTGGGCGACCGTTGGGTGGGCGACGACATTGAGATCGAAGTGAGCCAGCCTCGGCTTCCGTGCTTTAAGCTGGCGCGTCGTCTCGATCTGCCAACCATTACCCACGAGGTGATGGAGGCTCGCACCGGCGGGTGGTATGCCCGCGTCGTGCGCCAAGGCTCGGTCCAACAGGGCCAATCTCTTAAATTAGTGTCGAGACCCAATCCCGATTGGACCATTGACCGTTGTTTTGCGACTTTTATATTGGAGAAAAAGAATCGCCCGTTGATGACGGAGCTGATGGGATTGCCGCAACTCAGTTCTCTGTGGAAAGACAATCTTTCGCGCCGAATCGCGGCCCTGGGGTAATCGATGCTATTGATTGGAGTTACAGGACCGATCGCAAGTGGAAAAACCACGCTTTTGTTGGATTTTGCCGAGAAGGTGGCGGCGAGCGGGCGTTCGGTTGATGGATTCGTCTCGTTGGCAGGGCGGCGCCTCCGCTCGAACGAAGGGGCCGAATCGTATAGCTGGTACTGGATTCGCGAGGCAAGAACGGAAGTCTTTGCCCAACGGAACGGCGAAGGACGCTTTGAAATTGATTCTACTGCGACGGCCGCTTTGGCGGCGTGGAGCGATGCCTTGATCGCAAAACAAGATCTGATCGTATTGGACGAATTTGGCAAGTGGGAAGCCGAGGGTGGCGGAATCCTTTCGTGTTGGTCAAAAGTGGTGGCATCGAAGCCAAAGATGGTCGTGGTCACCCTTCGCGAAGGGATGCGTCAAGCGATCGAAAAGCAGCTTGGCCACCGCTTTCATGAGGTGCTCGATGTCGAATCTGATGAAGTCTTGGTGCGCCTCGAATCTCTCTTGGCTGAGATGCGCGACTGGGAATATGTCGGCACCTATGGCGCGCTCTCGGGCGGCATCGAATGTTCGCTCGGAACGTGGCTCCACTCCTTCCGATTTCCGTTTACGGGTACTGTCATGGGCTCGGCTCAGTCGGCCACCTTGGCGATGGCATCAAAATCGCTCGGTCGAAAAGAGTTGGTCGTTTGGATCTCGACGATTGCGGCCGGGCTCAAAGCGCTTGCTCCGGGGTCTAATCGGATCGGGCCGACGATCGCGATTGCGGTTCAAGGTGCGCTGTTCATGGCGGGGGCGATGTTGGGTCGGTGGAGTCGTTTGGGAATGCTGATGGGGGCCTTTCTCGTCGGGTTGTGGGCAGCTCTCCAGGGGTTCTTCATTCAATATCTGTTGCTCGGTTTCGAAATTGAGCGTGCCTACGGAATGAGTGCCTATTACGTGCAACGAAGGTTGCATTTGAGCTTGCCGAACATCTGGGTTGCGGTCACGTTGCTCGCGTTGATGAACGGTCTCTTGTCGGTCGGGTTAACGGCACTCGTTCTCAAAAGATGGAATGATCATCCGCTCCAAACCGAGCCGTTCGAGAAAACGCGTTCGGGTTGGCGGCGTCTCTTTTTCTGGCTTCCGCTTGGGGTCGTGATCCTGACCTATCTGGTTTCCGATGTTCCCAAAACCCAAATTGGTTGGATTCTATTGCGGGTCTTGGCGGTGTCTGGTGGGCTCTACGGGCTTGGATTATTTCTCAAGAATCTGAATCTCTCTCGGGTCTTTTCGCGGCGTGGAATGTGGGGACCAGCCTTGGCGGTGCAGGTCGCCCAAGACCATCGAACGAGTGGCGACTCTGAGGGCATTGTGCCCTTTTGAGTTTTATCGGCAGTGGTCCAGTCCACTCCCACCCGTTCCCTTCGGTCACGGACTCCCTCGGCCAGCGAGGGAGATTTTTTCCCACGCCCCCAGTCGGATTCACTCAGTTCCTCTTCCCGCCCGTTCCCTTCGTTCACCGGCTTTCTCGACCAGCGAGGGGGATTCATATTAGCTTGCTGCGTGGATAACCGGCCGCATTTCAGGATCGCTTTCGACTCGACGCAAGATCTCGCGCGTGAGCGGAGCAATGTCGCCCTCACCCGAGAAAAGGAATTTCATAAGGTAAGCGCCAGGTCCCCGTTCGCCCCAGTTAAAGTAGGCATGAGGACGCTTGCCGGTCAGGCGACCCAAGTGAAGCAAAAGTGCTGCCAGCGAGTTTGGCACCGCCACGCCGGTGGCCCGCAGAATCTTGTATCCATCGACTTCGTATCCACGAACCGAGAGAACGCCGGAGAAGTTGGAAGCATCCTTAATCGTGACTTCGACAAAGAGGATCGGCTCGTTGGGGGCGATGTCGTGGTCGCGTCGAGCTTCCATCTCCTTGCGCTGATATTCGGCGAGGTCCTGACTGTCCGGTCGGTTCGGAATCACACGAATGTTTCCACTCTGCGCGGCGCATTGACGCACAAATTCGAGGGCTTTAAGATCCAGCTCGACGCTGCTGACGCGGAGTTCAAGCGTTCGCCAAATACGTGAAACAAACGAAATCGCGACGATGCCCAAGATGAAACAGGCGGCGATTCGGATGCCGTCGGGCTTCTCATAGATGTTGAGAATGGTGGTGTAAACGAAGATCGCAGAGATGATCCCGAATCCCCACTTTGACCACTTTTTCTTTCGACGGGTCGAAATCGTGGCTGCGATGGCCGCCGAGGTCATGAGGACCAAGACGCCGGTCGCATACGCTCCGCCCTGAGCCGAGACGCTAGCGTTAAAGATCAATGTGACGATGAACGAGACCGCGGTAAAGATTAACACCAATGGGCGATTGGCTTTGGTCCATTCGGGAGCCATTCCAAATTTCGGCAGATATCGAGGAACAAGGTTTAACAGTCCGGCCATGGCCGAGGCACCCGCGAACCACAAAATGAAGATCGTGCTGACGTCGTAGACCGTGCCGAAAGTTGGTCCGAAGAAGTCGTAGGCCAAGTAAGCCAAAGCTCGTTCATAGGCCGGGCCACCCTTAACAAAAAGCGGCTCGGGGATCAGCGTCGTGGTGATGATGCTCGACGAGATCAAGGCGACACTCATGATCAATGCCGCCGTAAAGAGCAGCTTTCGCGTGTTCTTGATCCGTCCTACCGGCTTTTCTTCCGTATCTTTTTTGCCGCCCTTCACCAGCGTCATGACGGAGACACCGGTTTCAAAACCCGACAAACCAAGGGCCAACTTGGGAAAGAGCAGGGCTGCGGCGGCGATCAGCATGACGGGATTGCCGTGGTGATATTGCGGCGAACCCAGGTGATCACGCCAATGCTCAAGGTGAATGGGATCAGAAAAGACCTTCTGAAGTCCGTGGAATATGACGATTCCGTTGAGGACAAGATAAGTAAAGACGAGAACGATAGCAATGCTGACGGCCTCTTTAAATCCCTTCAAAAAGACAAGGGCAAGCGAGATGATCAGCATCAGCGTGACGGCGATTTCGTGACCTTGCAGATGGAGGTGCAGTCGGTTCTGAACGAAGTCATTTTCGACCAGGTGAACGGCGGCATCCGCCGCCGAAAGGGTGATCGTAATGATAAAGTCTGTTGCCGCAAAACCCAACAAAACGAGAACAAAGGCTTTGCCCTGCCACCACTTCAAAAGCTTCTGAAGCATGGCGATCGAGCCTTCACCGTGGGGGCTTTCTTGAGCGACCTTCGCGTAAACAGGATACGCGCCAAGGAGCGTCAGCACGACCAAGATAACGGTCGCAAAAGGCGACAGGTATTTTGCCGCTTCAAAAGCGATGAAGGGTTGGTAGCCAAGCGTCGAAAAGTAATCGACACCGGTAAGACACATGACCTGCCACCAGGGATGTTGGCTGTGCTTATGCTCCTTACCCGCCTCAGGCTCATACGGGCCAACCGGTTCTTCCGCATGCCCCTCCAGGAGCCATTTCATGAACGGAGAGTGTCGCGTGCTTTTTAATGAAGAAGGAATTTTGATTTCCATGAAGACCGGCGTTAAACGCTATATGGTTGATAGCTTATCCCAAGAATGTACTTACGGTCGGTAAACTGGATTCGATTCATGGCGAACTATATCTGCAGCGTAGGAATGGAAGTCCACGCCGAGTTGGCAACGAAGTCGAAGATGTTCTGTCGATGCCAAGTCGCGTTCGGTGGCGAACCGAATACCCGCACGTGCCCGGTCTGCCTCGGCTTGCCTGGCGCATTGCCGGTTCCCAACCGAGCAGCCATCGAAATGGTCCTCAAGACAGCACTGGCGCTGAATTGTAAGATCGCGATGAACAGCATCTTCCATCGTAAAAACTATTTCTATCCCGACCTTCCCAAAGGCTATCAGACCTCGCAGTACGGGGAAGAAAACCCGCTCGGCTATCACGGCTATCTTGAGATTCCAACTGCCGACGGAGGCACGAAGCGAATCGGTATTCGACGGGTCCACCTCGAAGAAGACACTGGAAAGCTGATGCACCTTCCGAGCGGAGGCAGCGGTGTGGACTACAACCGGGCCGGAACGCCATTGATGGAAATCGTGACCGATTTTCCGCCCGACATTAGCAACGGCGACGAGGCAAAGGAGTACATGACTCAGCTTCGCCAAATTCTGATCTACCTCGGCGTCTGCGATGGAAAGATGGAAGAGGGATCGATGCGGTGCGAGCCGAATATTTCGATTCGCTTGGTCGGCACAGATGAACTGGGTACGAAAACCGAGCTCAAAAACCTCAACTCCTTCCGGTCCGTTCAGATGGGTATCGCATTCGAAGTGCGTCGCCAAGCCGCTGTGCTTGACGCAGGTGAAAAAGTTTTGCAAGAAACTCGCGGTTGGAACGAACAGCGTGAGGCCTCCTTTGCCATGCGCCTCAAAGAAGCGGAGAACGATTATCGATACTTCCCTTGCCCCGACCTCGTGCCAATGCAGTTCACAGAGGAGTACATCGAGTCGCTCCGGGCCAACCTTCCTGAGCTTCCTTTGGCGAAGCAACAGCGCTACACCGGAACTTATGGACTGAGTGACTATGACGCCAACTTGCTGATTTCCGATGTTCATTGGGCAACGTGGTTCGAAGAAGCGGTGAACAAGGGCGGCGAACCGAAGGCGATCTGTAACTGGATGAATTCCGACTTCGCCAAGATGCTCAACGAAGAGGGCAAGTCGGCTCGTGAAAGTAAGATCACGCCCGAACACTTGGTGGAGTTGACGAAGCTCATCGCCGATGGAACGATCAGCGGAAAAATCGCCAAGAAGATCTTCACCGATGCCTATCAAACCGGAAAAATGCCGGGCGAACTGGTTAAGGAAAGCGGCGCAACACAAATTACTGATGATTCGGCAATTCGTCCGATAATAGAAGAAGTACTTGCTTCGAACCCAGACGTGGTTGAGCGGTACAAGTCGGGACAAGCAAGCGTGAAGGGATTCTTGGTCGGCCAGATCATGAAGCAGAGCCAAGGCCGAGCAAACCCAGGGATCGTCAATAAACTCCTCGACGAACTGTTACAGTAAAGGAAACACTATGAGTCTCATCGCAACGACAGCTTTTCTTTTGGCTACCCAAACAAAGCCTTCTGGTACACCCGTCGTTGCGATGGCAGGCCCTGCCTCCCAAAGCCGCCTGGATGAGATTTGGGATCACGTGGATAATCGCGTCGTCAGCCAAATGGATATTTGGTATGACGATGGTGAGTTTCCGACGATTGTGTCCTTGCTGAAAGTGCAGTACGCCTATGCGCCAGACGATTACGACACGGCGACCAATCTCGGTTGGATGCAAGAGAACCTCGAATTGTGGTCGGACGCCAAAGAAACCTATCGTGGCTATAAAGATGCACATCCGAAAGATGGCGATGCTGCTTTCCCGCTCGGCTGGATATATTATCAGCACGACAAGGACTATGCTAAGGCGGCCGAAATTTTCGAGGCTTCGCTTAAATATAATCCTCGTCCAAACACGTATCGAATGTTGGCTTCTTCTTACGAAAAGCAGAAGAAGTATAAGGATGCGATTCGCATTTGGGAATTGCAACTCAAGCGATGGCCCGATGAGCTTCCCGCCAAAGCGAATATTCGGCGCGTCAAAGCCAAGATGGGCGGAAAGTAGGAATCGCTCATGTCGGTCGATCTTACGGTGACCGTCCAACCCAAATCATCACAAAACAAGATCGCCGTCGACAATGGCGCGGTCAAGGTATGGGTCAATGCCCCACCCGTCGATGGCGAGGCCAACGAAGCCGTTGTCAAGCTCATTTCGAAGGCTCTAAAGATCGCAAAAAGCAAAATTGAGATCGTTCGTGGACATTCTTCGCGAGAAAAGACTCTTAGAATTGAAGGAATAACCGAAAAAGAAATATACGAGTCTCTCGGAACACCTTAAAATAGAAGAATCGTCCAATAAAGAGTAGCCGCTATGAGTGATGCAAACCGAACGCAAATGATGGGCAACGTCAATCGAACCCAGATGTTGAACACTGACCCGAATCGAACCATGATGGCGGGCGCTCCGTCCCAGGATCCAAACAAAACGATGATGGGTTTCGCGCCGACGATCAATGCCACCGTGACGATCAAGCCCGTTCAGTGTCCGGTTTGTAAGACGTTTAATCCGGTTGGCGTCATGTTTTGCGTCGATTGCGGTTTGATTTTTGATCGAGCGCTTCCGGGTGACGCTTTCGGCGCTCCCGCCGTTCAATTGCCAATGATCGTTGAGCAAAGTGGACGAGAGCACGCCTTGAGGCCGGGGACCACGGTAATTGGCCGCGAAGGCGACATCGCGTTGATGGATTCACGAATCAGCCGCCGCCACGCGCAAATTACGAACAATGATGGCGCACTCACGCTTGAAGACTTAGGATCGTCAAACGGCACCTCGGTCAACGGTCGCTCACTCGCGGCCCGAGAGAAGGTCAGCCTTTCGGGTGGAGAGAAGATTTCATTTGCGGGCTTGGAAGTCGCGGTTCAGCTTCCGGGCGCAAAGAGTGGCGGAAATACGACGCAGGCTTTCACCGGCAATAAGACGGCGGCTATCTCGGTAGCTCCGCAAAAGGAAACGTCCCCGGCAATCCTTACTTGGAACGGCAAGACCTTCCCGCTTAAGCTTGGGGTGAACACCTTTGGACGGAAGGCGGACAACGATGTTGCGATTGTCGACCCTTATATTAGTGGACGCCACGGCGTGATTGAGATTGCCGAAGACGGTATCTATGTCACCGATACAGGTTCGACCAACGGCACGAGTTTGAACGATAGCCGCCTTGCGGTGAACATGCGAACCTTGATGACCGAAGACGATCTGATCAAGATCGGCGCGATTGAGTTGTCCATCAAACGGGCCGTGGTAGCATAAGCAACGCCATGGACGAGATCACTGCCGAATACGCTGTCGCCGACCTTTTGCCCCCCGCAGAATTACGGGCATTGGCGAAGGTTTCTATCGGGGCGAAAACCGACCTCGGGCGCATTCGCGAGAATAACGAAGACAAGTTTGAGTTCTACATCCCTGACGACGACGTCGTGCTGGCTTCGCGTGGCCAAGTGTTCGTGGTGTGCGACGGGATGGGCGGTCATGCCGCTGGGCAAATCGCTTCTGAACTCGCGGCCAAGACCTTTATCGACGTATACCTAAGCCATCCGGCTGCCGATGTGAAAGATGCCCTCGTTGAGGCGCTTCACGCTGCAAACCGCTATGTCTTTATGGTTTCTCGATCCATTCCCTCTCGCCGAGGAATGGGAACCACCTTTACGGGCATGGTGCTCCTCCAAAATATGGGCTATGTCGTCCAGGTGGGCGACTCACGTGCCTATCGGCTTCGAAACGGCGAGCTCAAGCAGCTCACTGAAGATCATACGTACATGAACGAAATGATCCGCATGGGAACCCTGACTCCCGAACAGGCCGCGGTTCATCCCCAAAAGCACGTGTTGACCCGTGCGGTTGGTGTCGAAGAGAACGTGATGTGTGATGTCTTTGAATTTGAGATTCAGGAAGGCGACCTTTATTTCCTATGTTCCGACGGCATTCTCAACCATGTTGAGGACGACGCGATTGGTCAACTTTTGGCCTCCAACGGACCCGCTTCGGCGGCTTGGAAGCTCGTGGGTCAAGCGTTGCTAGGCGGCGGTAGCGATAATGCCACGGCCTTGGTCGTGCGCGTCGATGAGTTAAAGAAATTCGACTTGCCGGATTGAGGATGAAGACCCCGCAAAAATGCGGGAATTTAACCTCCGAGACTCGGCCAATGCCTTTGATATAGTTTACAATATCAAAGGGGAAAGTTTTGCCCCAGGAATTATTGAAATGAAATGGGCTTTACAATGGTCGGCTGTCGTGGGTTTGGCAACGATCTCAACCGTGGCGCACGCCGAGCTTTTGACCAACGGTGACTTTGAAAACATGCCGAACTTCGGTTCGGGCGTCGCTGGCGATTCTGGCTTTTCGGCACTTACGGGAACTCAGATTCCCGGCTGGACGATCGAAGCCGGTCATGCGGCAACCGTTCATAACACCAACCTTTATCCAACGATTTCGGGCACCTACAGTGTGAACATGGACGGCGAGGGCTATAACGGCGGAAACGCGAACCTCTATCAGGACTTCTTGGTGGGTTCGGGCAATGCCGGAACGTTGACTTTCGACTGGTCAACCTGGAACCTTAGCAGTGCGGCGAATCTTGACGTGACGATTACCGATCTGACGACGAACTCGGTTCTGATTCACGGAAATTACAGCGCTGACGCGAACGGGGTTCACCATGAATCGTTTGGCTTCGTGGGTACTGGCAACACCTTGCGGTTGCGAGTCAAAGAGAGCCCAGAGTCGGGATATAACGACAACATCTTCATGGTCGATAACTTCAGCGTGAACGCGGTTCCAGAACCGGCAAGCATGTTGGCCTTGGCTGGCGGTGCGATTGCACTCATTCGCCGCCGAAAGAAGTCGTAACATTTCTGAGCTTTCGAGGAGCCTCGGTGCAAGTCCTTGCACCGAGGCTTTTTTTGCTACAATGTCCTGACGAATGACTCGACAAGAGGTTGAAGACATTGTCCCTGAAATGAAGCGCTTTGCCGACCAAGATTCTGATTGGCTTTCATTTTCCGGAACGTTTCGTTTACATCTTCATCACATCGTTACGATCTTAGAGTGCACCGGCTATCATCCCTGGCCAAAGATGCAGCCGATATTCGAAACTTGGTCGGTTGAGACCTGCTCTGAATATCCTCAATTTTTGGATATTGTGATACGCATAATAGGTCTGTTTGAGGAAGTGAAAATTTGCGGCGACGCAACGGAAAAGCAGACAATTTGGTCGTTCATTCTTTGGCGACAACTTCAAAAAATATTCGATGTGATCGAGAAGCAGATTCCCTATCCATCACTTGACCCTCGCTATCTCGCCCGAAAGAATAAAGAACCTGATCCGGTCGAGTTATTGGAATTCGAAACGCCAAATTTGCCTATTACAAACTGCGGGGATATCGACAACGCTCTGAGGGAAATGTACAATTTCTTTAAGGTCAATGCCGCTCGAAAAGACTCGCTTGGAGAAGCCGCGAGTTATCTGCAATCGATTGGATTCCATTCCGCTTTCGTGGGCTACCCAAAGGAAAGCCTTTGGATGAATCAACAGCCAGAGATTCCTTTTGAAGAGTGCTCCGAATATCCAATATTTCTTGGTCAATTCAACAAGTGTTACAGGCTTTTTAGCGAAATAAGCCGGACGGGCACCGCTTCGGATCGTCAAATTGGCCGACTGTTTCGGATCGATCTCAGAATTCAAGAGTGCATTCGAACGGCGACTCCTAGAATGAAGTCTGGTAGTAGCGCGCACCACTAGGATTGAGTTATGATATTCGCATGGCAACATTGAAGGCATCGGAAGCGTTAATCGGATTTGGATTTACGGCACTCGAATCGGAAATCTATGCATTCTTGTTGCAAGAGCATCCGGCAACGGGTTATCGTGTTGCCCAAGCGATCGGCAAACCCGCTGCCAACGTATACAAGGGCCTTGAGGCGCTTGAACGAAAAGCGGCCGTCCTCGTGGACGGTGGAAACTCGAAAGAATATCGACCTGTTGCCCCCGATCGGCTTTTTTCGAGACTTGAAAAGGAGTTTATGGGCGGAAAATCCGCAGCTGTCAAACTTCTTTCGTCCTTGGGCAAAGCGGATTCAACGGGCCGAGTTTTTACGCTCAATAGCCGCGAACAAGCGGTTGCTCAGGCAAAAGCTATTCTTGCCAGCGCCAAAGAGACGGCCCTCTTCGTCGGGTCCGAGGACTTCGCTCTGGAACTGAGGAACAGCCTAGAAAATGCATGGGTCATGACCTCATGTGCGATTCCCGCCGGACACCTCATCGGTGTTCCCGAAGAAATGTTCGAGACCTCGACGATGGAAATCGTAGTCGACCGTCAATCGGTCGTGTTCGCCAGTGGCGCGGATGCGAACTTCCAAGGTTTCTGGTTTGAGGGGCACCCGTTGGGCGGAGCGTTGCACCAAGCGGTGGTGTGTCAGATGGGACTCTATCAGGTTGATCGCGCCGTCGAAGCTGATGCAGGAAGAAAGCAGATTTCCAAGATCATCGAAAATCTGCCCTAGACCATTTCTTATTTCTTGACGCTAATACCGACATACCACTGGCACAGGTTTTGGCCGTAGTTCGGTCGTTTTCGTCCGGCGTTGCTTTGATGGAGGAAGCGTCCGCCAAGAATGAAGGAACTCTTCTCATTGTTTCGAAATTCGATACCCGAACCGAAACCCAACGTCGAGTTGTTACAGAGTGGCAAGTCTCGGTTGGCGTGGTCGATCCATTGACCGCCGATGGAGAGATCGCCGAATAAATTGAAATTGCCGTGAGCTGGCCATCGATAGCGAGCGGTGGCGAGTATCCCGACAGCATGGCTGGTTTCATAGGGAAATTCGGGACTCGTATTTTTGGTGCTGGTGGAAAGATAGTAGCCTTCCCAGATCAGCTCACCCTCGATTCGATGGTAGAGCTTTATCTTGGGATCGTTTCTTCCAAACGCAAAGCCAAAGCCTCCGCCCGACCTCGATTCTGAACTCCCGAGAAAAATAAGATTGTGAGAGAGGTTGGCGTAGGCGTAGTAGCGAACGTCATGGTCAAGTGATTGACCCGACGAAAAACCCGATAACGCGCCCCCCAGGACCATGATGGCAATCCTGCGCATTCGCACTACCTTACCCGACGAATATCAATGCTGATATCGGAAGCCGATGTAGTACTGGAGCATGTTTTGACCGGGATTTGGATCGGTCCGACCGGCATTGCTGGCGTGCAAAATTCGGGTGCCAAGCAGCAGCGCGGTGTTGTTTCGATACGTGAACTCTAAACCTAGTCCAAGTACCGGGGTTGTGTTGTTGGCAAGTCGAAGATCTTGGGTCACGTGGTTGACAAATTGAACGCCGAAGCCGAGGTCACCAAAGAAGTTAAGCGAGGGCCTAATAGGCCAACGATAGCGCGCCGTGGCGAGCGCCCCCCAGGCCTCAGTATGCGAGGCGGGAAAGCTCGTCGAAGTCGATTTTCCATCGGTGACGAGGTAATAACCTTCCCAAATGAGTTCACCTTCAATGTTGCGAAAAAGACGAAGCTTCGGATCCTTGCGTCCGACGGCAAGCGAAATTCCTCCGCCCGTTCGGCTGTCGGAACTGCCTAAAATTAAAAGCGAATGCGCAATATTGCCGTATGTGTAGTAATGGATCTGATCATCGAGAACTTGTCCGAACGAACAGGGCGCAAGGAGGCCGAGCGCACCCCCCAGAATGAGCCTTCGCATGTCAGTTAAGGTACCCTTTATAGGCCTAATGTTTTTGTACCGAGGCCCCCGCGATGAAAAAATCTTTACCTACCGTTGTCATCGTTGGCCGTCCCAATGTCGGAAAATCGACATTCTTTAATCGACTCGTCGGCAAACGAGTCGCCGTTGTTGAAGATACACCGGGTATTACCCGTGATCGCCTTTACGGAGAGCTGACCTGGAACGGCAAGCGTTTTAATATCGTCGATACTGGCGGTATCGTCTTTCAAGAAACTGACCCTTTAGCCGAGCAGATTCGTGTTCAAGCCGAGGTGGCAATGGCCGAGGCCGACGTCATTATCTTTTTGGCCGACGTCACTTCGGGCGTCCATCCCGATGACCGCGACTTGGCAAATCGAATGCGCGGAATCAAGACGCCGATATTAGTTGTTCCCAATAAGGCGGACAACTTTGACCGCGAAGACTATGCGGGTGAGTTTTTCTCGCTTGGCCTCGGACAGGTTTACCCAGTGTCCAGTTTGCATGGTCGAGGCGTTGCCGACCTCCTCGATGAAGTCGTCACTTTGCTTCCCAAGGTTGATAACGTTGAGGAGAAAGATGAAGTTCGGTTGGCGATTGTGGGTCGCCCGAACGTCGGAAAGAGTTCACTCGTAAATGCCTTCACAGGTGAGCAACGAATGATCGTTTCGGACATCGCGGGAACGACGCGCGACGCGATCGACACCCAACTCGACTATGAGGGTGAGACATTCCGCCTCATCGATACGGCGGGTATTCGCCGCCGTGGCAAGATTCAGGGTTCGGTCGAATTCTACATGGTGAATCGCGCCCAGAAGGCGATTGATCGCTGTGAGTGCGCCATGTGCGTCGTCAATGGCGAAGAAGGACTGACCGACGGCGACAAGCGCGTCATGAAGCTGGCCCACGATGCGGGCAAGGCGTGTGTTGTGGTGGTCAACAAATGGGATACCAAGGAACCGCCGAACGGACTGCCCAAGAAGATGACGGATTTGAAAAAGGAGTTCATCAAGCAGTTCCGTAACGAGATGCCTGAGTTGTCCTATGCGCCGATTGTGTTTACGTCGGCAAAAGAACATGCGGGTCTGGAACCCGCCCTCGACGCCGTCCTGGGTGCGCTTGAAAGCTATAACTTCCGAATTTCGACGGGTCAGCTCAATCGACTCATTCAAGATGCGATTTTCGACCGTCCGCACGTAACGAAGGGACGTCAGTTCAAGGTTTACTACTCGACACAAGTCTCGACCGCGCCGCCAACCTTCGTGCTGTTCTGCAACGATCCCGACATCATGCACTTCAGCTACCAGCGGTATCTGTTGAACAAGATTCGCGGCCTCTTCCCGTTGATGGGAACGCCGGTCCGGCTCTTTGCCCGCAGCAGCCACAAAGACAAGGAAGACTAAAGTCTGCCGAAGGGTGAATGTCTCATTCGCCTTTGATTCTGCCGGAGGGTGAACGTCACGTTCGCCTGTGATTCTGGTTATAAAGCCTCGGCAACGAATGATGCCGAGGCTTGGTAGGTTTCGCTTGTAGCTGAGTCAATCTTTCAACAAGCCTTCACTTATCTGCTTATCCGCCCCGAGTCGGGAGTAACTGTCGTACCCATTCCTGCAGACCCGCGCCATTCCCCAAATTCCTCATGATCCAAATATGCAGGCCCACGAGGGCGAGGTTCAGAACGAGGGCGAGCAGGGCAATCGCCCTTCCCTTCCGATACGCCATCACGGAGAGAATCATGCCGCCAACGCCGAGCGAGACATGGACGCCAAACGGTAGGCAGCAAATGATCATAGACACGATGAAACAGGCCCACGATCCTGCGAGCTCGTATCGTGCGGTGCTCAGGGTTTGTGGTGTGTAAGCCTGAAAAGTCTGCCCGTCACCCCAATTCAGACCGGGAACGGTCGAAGCCGCCACGCGCATTTGCGACCCTTCGGGCTGCAGCAGGGTTGTCGGGACCACGCGCCCTTCCGCAATCCATGTGTTGACCGCATCCAGTTCTACTGGACCATAGACTTGACCATCAACCGCGTGGATGAAGTAACGCACCATCAAATATCTTACTTGGGTAGAGCATAATCTCTGCATGGTCGTCGGCATCGGAATCGATATCGTGGAAATTGAGCGGATTCGCAAGGCCCTGAAACGCGAACAATTTGCACGCCGAATCCTTACTGAACGAGAAGAGGCTTATTGCGACACTCCGTCGAAAGTCGCGGGTCGCTGGGCGGCAAAAGAAGCGATCATCAAGGCGATTGGGATTCCGCTCATGATGAAGAACATCCAGGTCGTCAACAACCAATTGGGACAACCGATCGTAACCATCACCGATCCCAACTTCGATGGCAAGCGGCTCAAGATTTTTGTCTCGATCACTCACGAAAAAACCCACGCCGCCGCCGTCGCGGTCGTCGAGCGTAGCGTCCTGCAAGTCCCGATGTAATTAAGCGTTGCCAGTCAGCGTCAACACTGCCACCTGAGGTGGGCAGAGGAATCGCGAAGGAGGACCGGTCGTCCCGACCCCTCGCGTCACAAAGAGCGGAGTCGAAGCATCAGGATAGAATCCATCGCGATATCGATCGCCGTTGGACGATGTCATCGGAGTCAAGCCGAATGGGAAGCGGAACTGACCTCCATGGGAATGCCCACTCAATTGCAGCATCGCATGTCCCGTTGGCAGCAAGTCGACAAGGTCAGGCTCATGCCAAAGAACGATATTAGGCTCGTCGGTCGCCCCATCGAAGGCCTTGACGATGTTCGAGTGTCCCTCGTTGAAGCTGTCGATTCCGGTCCAACAGATGCCCTTGTGCGACCATGACTCATTCCTGAGCAGCTTAATGTTGAGTTCGTCGAGAATAATGCGGAGGATTTCGGGCGATCCGGCTCGGTAGTCATGATTCCCCGGAATCGCGACGACGCTTCCATCCATGATCAAGAGCGGCTCGAGAACCTCTCCCAATAGACTGGGCGATTCCGGCTTCCAATAGGATACGAAGTCGCCAACCAGGCAGACCATGTCGGGATCTTGATCCAGCGCAAGATCGATGGCTTCTTTTGCCAGTTCAGCCGAATACTTGTTGCCCACGTGGAAGTCGCCAAGAACTGCGATGCGAAAACCGTCGATATCTTCGGGCAAGTTTGAAATCGGAATATCAAACTTCTCAAGAACGAGCCGTTTGGATTCGACGAGCGATCCATAAACGAGCATGGCTCCTCCCAGGGCAGATAGCCCAAAGGCTCCGACGGTCATCAGGTCTCGTGTTCGCATCTTTATTTCACAGCTTCCATGACGCTTGCAGCAATGCCCGCGTTTCCAAATGGCGGCATCAAGTAAATTCCTTGAGCCATGGTTTTAATCTGAGCGCTTAAATTTTGGGCTTGTTCGATGCCAATCTGGAGGGCAGTTTGGTCATCAGGGGCATTTGCCATCATCAAGCGTAGGTTTTCGGGAATCGAAACACCCGGGACTTCATTGTGCATGAATTCGGTATGTCGAGCCGAACGCAAGGGCAAAACGCCCAGCAGCAAAGGAACGCCGAGTTCCTGGCAGAGCTTTGATGTTCTTTCGGCAGATTCGATGTCGAAAACCGGTTGGGTGTAGACGATCTGGGCTCCCGCCTCGAACTTGCGCCGCAGCCGGTCGTCTTCAAGACCTTGGTCGAGCGCTCCGGGATTATAGGCGCAGCAAATGGTGAAAGCGCACCGCATTCCGACCGAATAACCGGCAAGATCAAGCCCTTCGTTAAAACGATTCATGATGCGGCAGAGGCCAATGGCGTCGATGTCAAAAACGCTTGTTGCGCTGGGGTAGTCGCCAATGTTTGCCGGATCGCCGGTAACGGCGAGGATATTTCGAATGCCGAGCGCGTGGGCACCGAGCAGATCACTTTGAACCGCCAAAAGGTTTCGATCGCGGCAGCTGAAGTGCATGGTGACCTCAATACCGCTTTGGGTTTGAATCAAATTACTGACGGCGGTGGGATTCATTCGCAACCGGGCTCGAGCACCGTCCGAAATATTGATCACATCGCATCCAGCATCTTTCAGATTCTTCGCGCCTTCGATCAATTTTTGGATTCGAAGTCCGCGGGGGACATCCATTTCGACGGCAATGACGAATTTCGAGCGGATCTTCTCCGAGAGTTCACTGGCGTTCGCCTGAGGTAGTTCTTCCTTTTCTTTCGCGCTTCGCGTGATGATGGTGCGGGCTTTCGGTTTGACACCCTGGTCGATCATCTTGCGCATTTCTCGAATATGGTCCGGTGTCGTCCCACAGCAGCCGCCGACGACTCGAGCGCCCTCTTCGATCAGACGCATCGTCGCCTTGGCGAAATACTCAGGCGACGTGTCGTAAGTGATTTCGCCCTTGACGAGTTGAGGTAAGCCCGGAGTTGGGAACGCGATGATCGGAAGCTGGCTCTCCTCAGCCATCATCCGAACGAGATCAAGCATCCGCTGGGGACCAACAATGCAGTTCGCCCCAATGGCGGAGACACCCAAATCGGCCATCTCTTTGGCCCGTCGCGATGGAAGCCCTTCGGCGATCATTTCCCCGTCTTCGATGAAAGCTTTGCTCACGAGGATGGGTCGGTCGCTGATGCTTCGAATCGCGTCCACGGCGATTTGGATTTCGTTGAGATCGACAAACGTTTCGAGGAAGAAGCCGTCCACCCCTCCAGCCACAAGTCCGCGAGCGGCTTCAAGAAAAGTCTCGCGGGCGGCTTCGGGTTCGATTTGTCCAAAGGGGGCAAGAGGCTTTCCGCAGGGACCAAGGGCGCCGAGCACATATTTTCCTGCGGGACAGACGCTGCGGGCGATCTCGGCTCCGGCTTTGTTGAGTTCGAAAACGTCAACACCAAAGCCTTCGAGTTTGAAATGGTTGGAACTGAAAGTGTTGGTCTCGACAAAGTCGCTGCCTGCTTCGAAATACTCTTGGTGTGCCGATCGAACCAGGTCGGGCGCTTCGAGGTTGGCAAGGTCGTACGGTTGCTTTTTGAATCCGCGCTCCGCCAACAAGGTTCCGTTTGCGCCATCACCAAGTAGGACTCCACTCGCCAGCGCCTCAGCCAAACTCACCCTAAGAGGGTACCTCTTGTCTGCCGAAGCCCATTCGCTTGCCATGGATTCTTAGGCTCGCGACGTGGTTGATGAACGGATTCAAAGGAAAGAACCTGCGGCAATCTGTATACTCTCCGACATGAAGGGTCTCGCGAGTATTGGGTTCCTCCTCGCCATCGCAGGTGCGCAGGCTCAAGAAGGCATCATGCAGCAACGCATCCAAACCGTCTCGGAAGATATTAACGCCCTCGAAAGGTTCTATAACATTCGAAGTTCGAGCAATCGAGTGGCGCGCTTCGAGAGTTATTATTCCCAACAACTCAGCGAACTGGCCAAACTCAGTTTCGACAAGCTCGACCGAGATTCCCAAATCGATTATTTGTTGCTGAAGCACTACCTCGAAAGCGCCCAGCGACGACTCCGAATCGATGCGAGACTTGATTCCGATTCGATCAAAATCCGACCTTTCAGCACATCAATCGTGGACCTTTGTGAAGCTCGGCAGCAGATGAAGCCGATTGATCCCCAAACTTGCGCAAAAGCGATGAAGGGGCTGCTTGACGACATCAAGAAAACGAAAGGTGACATTGAAAAAGGGCTCAAAGTAGACAAGGTTGTTGCTTATCGGGGCGCGAATGTCCTCGATGATCTCAAGCGGAAACTGGAAGAGTGGTATCGCTTCTATAGCGGTTATGACCCGATGTTCACCTGGTGGGTTGAGAAGCCGTATGAGGAGGCGCACAAGGAATTAGAGGCTTTCATTCCCTTCGTCAAAGAAAAGCTTGTCGGAATCAAAGAAGGCGATAAGGATACGATCATCGGTTCACCGATCGGTGAGCAAGGCCTCAAAGACGAACTCGAAGCCGAGTTGATTTCGTATTCGCCCCAAGAGTTATTGGCGCTTGCGGAGAAGGAGTTTGCTTGGTGCGAAACCGAGATGAAAAAAGCTTCCCGAGAAATGGGCTTTGGCGATGATTGGAAGAAAGCCCTGGAAAAAGTCAAAAATGACTATGTCGAGCCAGGTAAGCAGCCCGAATTCATCCGTGGTCTCGCCCTCGAAGCCATCGACTACGTGAAGAAGAACGACTTGGTTACCGTGCCGCCTCTCGCCGAAGAAACGTGGCGGATGGTCATGCTCTCGCCCGAAGCCCAAAAGGTGAGTCCATTTTTCCTCGGCGGAGAGCAGATCATGGTCTCGTTCCCTACCAATACGATGGATTACGACGCGAAAATGATGAGCATGCGGGGCAATAACCGGCACTTCGCGCGGGCCACCGTTTTCCACGAACTCATTCCTGGGCATCACTTACAAATGTTCATGAATGCGCGTAATCGCCCGTATCGACAGCTCTTCGATACGCCGTTTTGGATTGAAGGGTGGGCTCTCTATTGGGAAATGATCTTGTGGGACAAGGGTTTTACCGCGACCCCAGAAGACCGAGTCGGCGCACTTTTCTGGCGAATGCACCGATGCGCCCGCATTGTCTTCTCGCTGAAGTTCCACTTGGGTCAGATGACCCCGCAGCAATGTATCGACTTCTTGGTGGATAAAGTTGGTCACGAACGATCCACTGCCGAAGGCGAGGTACGGCGCTCGTTCAATGGCAGCTATCCGCCGCTCTACCAGGCGGCATACATGCTTGGTGCGCTCCAATTAAGATCGCTGAGGCATGAACTTGTCGACAGTGGCAAGATGAAGGAAAAAGAATTTCATGATCGCATTCTTCGCGAAAATGAAATGCCCATCGAAATTCTTCGCGCTCTGTTGACCGGTGCTCCGCTGAAGTCGGAATTCAAGTCATCGTGGCGCTTCTATGATAAATAGGTCAATTCGTTCCGTTTGGTCGTTAAAAATGTCAAACTAAAGTTAGTTTTCACGACCAAATGGCCGAACTTCGGGCCGATGAGGCGTAGAAATAGCGTCTCATGCAACCCGAAAAGAAATCCATCAATAGGCAAATCGTAAAGCGAGTCGTGGGGCTTTTCGGGCCGCACCGCAGCGAGGTCATCGTCATGATCATGACGGTGATCGTTGCGGTGATCCTTGGCTTATTCCCGCCCTTTTTGCTTCAAATCATTATCGACAAAGGGCTTCAGAAGAATGACTTGCACGTCGTAAGCGAGTTTTCGATTCTGACCATCATCATCACTTTGTTTGCCGCCGGAACGACGCTCCTCTATGGTTATCAAAGTGTGGTGATTGGCCAGAAGATCATGTGTGAAATGCGGCACACACTTTTCACTCACCTTCAAGGAATGTCGCTTCGTTTCTTCACGCAGACAAAAACCGGCGACATCCAAACACGATTGATTTCTGACATCGGCGGCGTTCAAAACGTGGTCAGCAACACATTCGTCGATGCGCTTTCGAATATTGCCATCGTTATTTCGGCGCTGATCTCCATGTTCTGGATCGACTGGCGGCTGACCCTGCTCGCCGTGAGCTTGATTCCCGTCTTCACTGTTCTCGGACAGAAAGTGGGCGACTTCGCTAAAAATATTCGGAAGGGTGTTCAAGAACAGACTTCCGAAATCAACTCGCTGATGCAGGAAAACCTGTCGGTTTCGGGTGCGCTCTTGGCCAAAACGATTGGCCGAGCTGACAAGATCGCCGAGAAGTTCGATGTCGAAAATGACAACCTGGCGAAGTGGCAGATCAAAGCCTCGGTCCTGCAATACATGTTCTTCGGTCTGTTTCGCTTGATCACCCAGGTCATCCCGGCTCTGATTTACTGGTTGGCGGGTTACTTGCTTCATGGTGGCGACACCCACCTGACCGTGGGAACGTTGGTTGCCTTCACGATGCTCCAGACGCGAATGTTCTTCCCCTTAACCGGTCTCTTTTCGACTCAGGTTGAGATCATGGGTTCGTTCGCGCTCTTTGAACGAATCTTTGAATACATGGATGTTGACCATGACATTAAGGAAGTTGCAAATCCGGTAGCAATTGACAAGAAGACTCTCAACGGTGAAGTCGTTTTCTCGAATGTCGGGTTCAAATATGACCGCACTTCCGAAGATTGGACACTCAAAGATGTCTCGTTCGACGCCAAGCCAGGGCAGCTAATCGCATTGGTTGGCGCGAGTGGCGCGGGTAAAACGACACTCACCTACATGATTCCGCGGCTTTACGATGTGGATGAAGGCAAGGTGACGATTGATGGGGTCGATGTTCGTGACATTCGCCTGGACGACCTAGCCGAAACCGTGGGCGCGGTTACCCAAGAAACGTATCTCGTTCACGCGTCGATCCGCGAGAATTTGCAGATTGCCAAACCAAACGCAAGCGATGAAGAGTTGATCGAAGCATGCAAGGCGGCGGCGATCCATGAGCATATCGCGGGACTTCCGGAAGGATATTCGACGATCGTTGGTGAGCGGGGCTATAAGTTAAGCGGTGGAGAAAAGCAACGCATCGCCATTGCGCGGGCGATTCTTAAGAACCCCAAAATTTTGATTCTCGACGAGGCGACTTCCGCCTTGGATACCCACTCGGAGCGGTTGATCCAGCAGTCGCTCAATACGCTGATGCAGGGTCGAACGACCTTTGCGATTGCCCACCGTCTGAGTACGATTCTCAACGCCGACCAGATTCTCGTCATGAACGATGGACGCCTGATCGAAGCGGGACGGCACCAAGAACTGCTTGAGAAAAAGGGAGCCTACTACGACCTCTACACCCAGCAGTTCGAAAGCCATCCTTGAGAAAAGAAGTTAGCCCCCGGGAGGGTGGGGGCTAGGCTTGGGGTTTTGAGAGGGTAATGGTCGAAAAGATTTAGTCTTCGTCGTGATCGCAGTGACCTGTACAGGTTCCAGCGAAGTGCTCGGCGTGGGTTCCGCTGCTGTTCGATTTGGCCGATTGGATCAGGCTCAAGCATTCAGCTCGAATCGACTTCACCGTGTCAATCTCAGCGTCACACGGGGCAGAAACCGGATGACGAATATCGAGCGGGCCCATCAATACACCAACATCTTTCACATCATCGAGGCCGAACATATGTCCGAATTCATGTCCGCAGGTATGCCGCATCGTCTTGGCCGTCATTTGGCGACCGTTCGGATCCGTCGTTCGTAAGAAGACATCGGCTTTGAAGTGCGGCTTCGGCCCTTCGGGCGTATCCTCAACCGTTCGACTCCAATTGATGTAGCCGCTCACGATCTGATTGTTAAGTTTGGTGCGTTGATCGAATTTGATCTTCACGTCGGCGGGCTCCCCAACCGCGACCCGGGTGAATTTCACTTCTTGATCCAAAGCGGTTTCCCACATCTCGAATGCGCCCTTGACGGCCTCGTCGCAAGCCGGCATCTGCTTGACCGGCGTGTCGCCATAATCGACGGCGACCGTAATGTTGTGGCCCATCAGCATTGCCTCCGCATAACTTGCGGCTTCATCGGTTTTGCCAAGCTGGGCTTGAATGCGTGCATTGTCGAGTTGCTCGGCAACAGACGGGTGGATGGCGGCGCGGGCTTTGTATCCCGCAAAACTTGTTCCTACTACGAGACCAACGAATGCGATGGCTCCTAATTTTCGAATGACCATTTGAATTTTCCTCTCGTTGGTCTTCTTCCCCCGGATTGGGCCAATGGACCTTGCATCAATACGGGGCCGATTTGAATTTGGCAAAGGTGCTAGCTAGTAAGATTGGACAGGTGGAAAAAATACGGGAGGTCCTGCGAAAGGATGTCGAAACTGGGGCAAGATTGCTTCTCGGCTGCAATCTGATTCTTGGCGATATGGTGGCTCAGATCGTTGAGACCGAAGCCTATACGTGGGATGACCCAGGTTGTCATGCCTACCAAAAGGAACGTATGAAAAACATGGCGATGTATGGCCCGGCAGGGGCAGCATACATTTATTTCACCTACGGAAATCATTGGATGCTCAATGTCGTCGCGGATCAAGATGATGTTCCGGGAGCTGTGTTGATTCGAGCCGCAAAGCCCATCTCAGGAATTGAGAAAATGCGGCAAAATCGACCCAGAATTCTGAAGGACGAACTTCTTTTAGCCGGCCCAGGAAGACTCGCTCAAGCGTTCGGAATTGATAATCGGTTTAATGCCATCGATATGTTGAATCCTGCCAGTGAATTAAGAATTCAGGTTGGCGATTCCCAACCGGTGATCGGTATAACACCCCGCATAGGATTGGCCCCCGGCAAGGGAGAAAACCTATTGCGTAGGTACATTGACGTAAATTTATTGGTCTGGGCGACTAAACACCCACTAAATAAAACTATTTTACGTGACAAGTAGGGCGATTAAAAAGAAACCCAAGGTTCAATGAAGACATGATTGGTCAGAATCAGAAGCGGCGAAGGGGGCCAGCCCCTCGTCAAAGAAAATCCATGAAGGAAAAAAGAGTAACCATCAAGGATGTGGCGCAACGCGCTGGGGTTAGTATTGGTGCGGTTTCACGAGTTCTCCACGGGAGAGCCTCCACAATTCGGGTTTCGGAAGCGACTTCTGAAGTCATTCGAAAAGCGGCGAAGGACCTTAACTATAAGCCCAATCGAAGTGCGCAATCCCTTAGAAGCGGCCGGACGCGTGCCATCACGCTTGCGGCTCCATTTGGAATATCGTTTGCATCGAGCTCATATTACGCATCGGTTTTGGACGCGCTTGCGCGCCATGCAGCGGCGAAAGGCTATACCATTTGTCTGACCAATGGAAGTCTGAACCCGACGGTGAGTTTTGAAGACTCAAAAGGCAAGTTTGATGGAGTGATTTGGCTCGGTACCCCGCCCGAAAAGTTGGCGGAATCTGACGCTCGGGTCGAGGAACTCCCCCAAGTCGGTCTGCACTTGGACGATTCGACGCTCCCCGCGAAGGTCGTCAACGTGAAAGCCGACGAAGTCCAGGCAATCATCAACTACGTGGGTCACCTTCGGGTCAATGACTTTTCGAAGATTGGCCTCTTTGCCAAGTCAGGCGACAGTAAAGGTTTGATGGATGACAAAGCGCTTCGCGATCTGTGCAAGCGACTTGCTATCGAATTCTTCACTTACAAATCGCTCGATGAAGTTTCGGCGACCGCTCAAAAAGCTGGCGTCGAAGCAGGTCTCATTTGGCACATCGAAGAAGCTTCCGATCTCGCTAAGGCGATCGGTGCCAAGAGTAAAAAGGGTGGCCTCGCGGCGATCGTTGCGGATACTGACCAAGATGCAACGGCCTCATCCCACTTTGTCTTCCCCATCGACGAAATGTGCAAGACGGCGGTTGAATTGCTGATTAGCAAGATCGAAAATCCGCCAGGACCGACGTCGAGCGTCGGCCTTGCGATTCCATTTCCATCCTAAGGGCTAGCCGCCCTTTTTCTTCTTCGAAGCCGGCTTAGGTGCCGGCTTCGTCGTTTTTGCCGGAGCTGCTGCCGTTAGTGTCAGATTATCGAGGGTTGATCCATCGAGCCCAATCTGTTTGAGCGACATCGATTTGGCATCGTACTGAAGCTGGGTATATGAGAAGCCTGCGGCATAAACTTGCGTATAGGGCTTCCATTGGGTCTTATCCTTGGCGATATCCTGATCGTAAAGGTCGGCGCCACCGGCACCGGAAACGATGTAATACGGTCCGGCTGCATCAGGCCGCGACCGTTGGTAATTGTGAACATGGCCCGAGAAGACAACCTGCACTTTTGACTGCTTAAAGATGCCGTCGAGAACGCGCATTTGAATATCTTCTTGATGAGCCTTAGAAGCGTGCCAGGGGGCATGATGGAAAGCGACGAAGCGCCAGGTTGAGGTTGCGCCTTTGGCTAGCTCCTGCTTGACCCATGCTTGCGCCCGAGGGTCCTTCCAATCTGTATAGGTATTGCTGTCAAGAATAAGCCAAAAGGCGTTTCCGTAAGTAAAGCTGTAATTTCCAATGTACTTTGCCCACGGGTACTCGGTCTTTGGCAGATTGAAGAACTTGTAGTAAGCCAGACCGGCTGGATACTGTTCAAAGTCGCGATACGTCGTGTCGTGATTTCCCGCTGCGGCTGCCATCGGCGTTCGCGAAAGGACATCGCCATAAACTGCAAAGTGCTTGGTCAAATAATCTGGCTCCTGACCGTGGGGATAGACAATGTCGCCCACGTGGACGATGAGATCAGGATCGTAGTCGCGAACCTTTACCGCAAGCTCCTTCTGCTCCGGCAGTCCGCTTCCCGAATCCCCAAAAATTGCAAGCCGTGAAACGGTGCCCGCGACCTTCGGCGCATGACCCGTATAAGTCACCTTTTGGTCGCCTTCGACCAGGCTGTATTGAAAGGTTGTGTTGGGCTTGATATTGCCAATCACAAATTTTTGGAGCTCGAGGTCATCGGTTTTGAGCGCCATATTTTCAATTTTCTTAACATAGAGCCCTCCAGCATCGATCGTAATCTTCGGATTCTGATGGGTGATGAATTCCACAACCATGCCCGTCGAACTTGAGGTGAGTTGAAGCCAAGGATCAGTCACCAAGCCAGGCAACTTCGAAGGTTCTTGGCTTTGGGCGCCAAGGGCCGTTGTCAGGTAAAGGAGTGTGGAAAGCACGTTGGACCTTAGTATGTCCCAATCTTCGGAGGCGGGTAAACCGCAGCCGTCCGATATACTTTAAGGCATGCCTCAAGTCGAAATCCTGGATGGCGGTTCGGTTTTCGATAGGTATTCCGAGGGCTGGAACGTCCTTCATCGGACGTCCGAAGATGCGACACCGTTTCAGTCGATGTTGTGGCAGCAGACGTGGCTGCGTCACTTTTCAAGCGGAAATCGTCTGCGAACGATCGTTGTACGAGAGGGTAACGACCTTGTCGGGCTCTATCCTTTGATCCGAAGCATTGCGCCATGGAGTCCGATGCGACCGGCAGGCGTAGGGCCGAGCGATTACTTAGCGCCTTTGACGCTCGAAAGATCGGAGCCGGTATACGATGCGATTCGCTCGGCTCTGCAGGACTTATCGAAACGACACCTGGTCGATTTACACCAAATGCCAAGCGACCACCCATTTACGGAAAGCCTCTCGTCGTTCGAACGAATCGATCAGGCGAAATGTTTGGTGCTGGATTTGCCAACCTCCTTTGAGGAATACGTTGCGGGCTTAAGCAAGAGCCTTCGCTACGATGTTCGCCGGTTGGAAGGAAAAGCCCTCAAGGAAAAAGGAGCGAGGGTCGAATGGATTGCGCCAGATACGGTCGATGCGTTTGCCGAGCAATTTTTCTATCTTCATCGCCTCCGGTGGAAATCGCGTGGTTTGCCAGGTGCCTTTTTCGGCAAGGGTGAGAACTTCCAGCGAGATTGGATGCGTGCAGCGGTTCAGGATGGCACGCTGATTATGAATCGTCTTATGGCCGATGGAAAGCCGGTTGGTTGCGTATACGCCATGCGCAGCGGCGCGACATGTTATTTTTACCAGGCCGGAATGGATCCCGAAGCCTCTTCCCTATCTCCCGGAACGATTTTGGTTGCCAAGATGATCGAACAGGCGATCCTTGAAGGATGTAGGACGTTCGACTTTATGCGTGGCGATGAACCCTATAAACGGCGATGGAAGCCCACTCGCGAACGTACGAATTATCGCATCCTTCTTCCATCGCAAAACGTAGTAGGGAAAGCAGGACAGTGGTGGAACGAGACGGCTTGGCGGGTAGAGTTGAAAGTGCGGGATCGCTTGGAAGGCAAGAGTCTTCGAGTTCCCAAGGCTCCAAGTTCAAATTCATAATGTCAAACTTAAATAACCACCGATGAAGCAGATTGCCATTATCATTCCTGCTTTTAACGAAGCGGAGCGCATTGCCGATGTTCTCCGCGCGGTCAAAGGTGCGTCGCACATCTATGAAATCATCGTTGTGAACGACGGAAGTTCGGATAACACATCCGCCGAAGCGCAAAAGGTTGGTGGCGTAAAGGTCATCGACTTAGTGAAGAACGTGGGTAAAGGTGGAGCGATGGCGGCGGGAGTCGCATCGACGACTGCTCAAATCATCGCATTTGTCGATGCCGATTTGGCGGGACTCAAAGCGGAACACATCGACCAGATCACCCGTCCACTGCTGAAAGATGAGTGCGATATGTGCTTTGGGGTCTTTCGCGGTGGCAAGATTCGCAGCAATGCGGCGATGGCCGTGACCCCGTGGCTTAGCGGACAGCGAGCCATGAAACGCGAACTCTTCGAGGCGATTCCTTATATCGGTGAGGTCCGATTTGGCGTCGAAGTCGCGATCACGGAAGTCGCCCGCAAGCGAAAGGCCAGAGTCAAGCGCGTCGTCTTAAGAGGGGTCAGCAATTGCTACAAAGAAGAAAAGTACGGATTGATGAAGGGCCTTCAGGCTCGAACCAAGATGTATCGAGAAATCCGAGAGGCGATGGTTCGGAGTCGTAAAAAGAATCGAGGGAAGCGCCCTTCGAGCCGATTTTTAGACACCAGCGATCCAGCTGCCAAACTTCGCGAACTGAAAAATAAGGTTAAAAAGCACACGAATCCGGACGATCGAGACCAACCCCGTGACCATTAAGAAAGCCTAGGTTGTGGTGTGGCCATTCTTCGAAGATCCCGAGTGTCGAGATGGCCGCGCAGGACTCGGGCTGGAAGCCCAAGCCCCCAATTTTCGTTCCCCACTCTGAAGCCTGAAGCCTAACAAGCCTGAAGCCTAGGTTGGGGCGTGGCCATTCTTCGAAGACCCCGAGTATCGGGATGGCCGCGCAGGACTCGGGCTGGAAGCCCAAGCCCCCAATTTTCGTTCCCCGCTCTGAAGCCTGAAGCCTTATAACCTGGAGCCTAGGTTGGGGCGTGGCCATCATGACCGCGCAAAACTCGGGCTGGAAGCCCAAGCTCCCACCTGAACCCTAACAAGCCTGAAAATCTTACTGAGTTTCATCACGATCTTCGATCGCTTTTTTAATATCCGCTTCAAATGCGGCGGCTCCTTCGGGATCGAAGCCCATCCAAAGTCCAATGATCTTTCGATCCTTGTTGACCAAGGCAAAAGATGGCGTTGTGGTCGTCAATTTGTCGACAAGTTTTCCGTCGGGATCATAGAATCCAGATGCAGCTGATCCTTTCGAAATCAAAATTTTCGTATAACCGCTCCCGGGCTTCTTCATCCAGCCAAGAGCGTTCTGCGAAGAAAGTTCGTTGGGATCGACAATCGCAAAGAGCGTCAGTCCATCCGCTTTGAACGACTTGACATCATCAGCAGCTTGAAACTTGGACCAATCGAACGTTTCCCCATCGACGAGATGAAAGTCGGTGGTCGCCGTTCGATAACAAACAAACCCTTCTTTAGGCTCCACCCGAAACTTCTCGACGGGTTGCTCGCCTTGACATTCGAACGATGTCACCTCATATTCGACATCGCCCGGAGCGATGAACTTATAGGGTGTCCCGTCACTTTTAACCATCAACGTGAAGGTCTGAGGACCCATCATCGACTCAATCGTTTTTGTATAGGTTTCGATCCCGTTAGTCGTCCCTTTTAACTTCCAAGGCGTCTTGGAAGCAAATTTACTTGGGTTTGTCGCAGTGGCTGGACCACCTTCGAAAAATTGAGTTGGAACGATGTGTCCAGTTCCCGGATAGCTCTTTCCGTCCCACGGCAAAGAATCATACATTTGGTCGCGATAGACCGACTCGAAGTGTCCGTCTACCTCGTTCGAGGCGACGACGAAATCATCGGAAGTCGCCAAATATCGGCCCGGTTTTGAATACAAAAACTGGATCGTGACATCCTTTTGCCCCTTCGCGTGAATGATGTAGGTTGACTTCACGCTCTCGGTGCTGTCCATTCGCGACACAAGTTGGTCGTAGCCGCTTTTCGGCTTACACCCCAAAAGTAAAAATAGCGTCGAGGTGACCATCATCGTAGACCGTAGGATTTCCAGTTTCATCTGGTGTTTTTAGCAGTATGCCTTTTTTATATTGGTGGAAAGAGATCGGAAGGTAATGGACATGGAAGGAAAATTTGTGGTTTTTCGTTTGGGGCAAGAAAAGTTCGGAGTTCCGATTCAATCGGTCGAACGAATTCTTCCGGTTTCCCCTTTGACTAAAATTCCTAGGGCTCCCAAAACACTCGTTGGTATGTTTGCTTATCAAGGCTCGACGGTCAGCGTTATTGATGCGGCGGCAAGGTTCGAACTCCCGATTGGAAGTGAAGCGCACCACTTCTTGGTGATTGCAACCGAATATGGACGCTACGCGATCCAGGTTGAATCCGTTGATAAGATTGTCGAATATCATGAAGAAGAGTGGGACGAGGCCGAAGATTTGATGTCGTGCATTGAGCGCGACTTGGCTTACGGCGTGGGTAAGAAGGATGAAGAGTTGTGCCTTCTGCTCAAGCCTGAGGCGATCGTTCCCAACGATCTGCGAAAGAAAATCCAAAAGCTAGCGGCTTAATCGATTAACGATGGATTGAAAGGCATCTTCGGCGAGTTCCGAAGGTGCCTTTTCTGCATTCAAAATAACGAACCGTTCCGGTTCGTTATGTGCAATTTTCAAAAATCCTTCTCTGACTTTTTGATGAAATTCGAGTGGTTCTCGGTCCAGCCGATTCACATCGCGTCGCTTTTCGTCGGCACCGAAAAGATTCTCTTCGACAATGTTTAATCGGCCCAAGCCAACGGCAGGGTCAAGGTCGAAAAGCAAGGTGATGTCGGGGAGTAAGCCTTTCGTGGCAAATCGATTTCCGGCTCGAAGAAATTCAAGGTCGAGACCCCGAGCGTAACCCTGATAGACGATGGTCGAATCGGCGTGGCGGTCACACAAAACGATCTTGCCTTCGGCCAGCGCGGGTCGAATAATCGTTTCGACATGATTCGCGCGGTCGGCAAGAAAAAGCAGCAGCTCAGTTTCGGGAGAAACTTGTCCCTCTTCAAGGAGCATTTGGCGGATGCGACGTCCGAGTGGCCCCCCACCGGGCTCGCGAGTCGTTAAGACTCCATGTCCACTTTCTTCGAGTTTGGCGGCAATGGTTCGAAGTGCGGTGCTCTTACCCGCCCCCTCGGGCCCCTCGAAAGTGACGAACATTGATGGTAGCGTACCAGTCCGGAACTCTCCAGAGACGCTAAAATGTTATGGAGTAACGTTCATGAGACTGTTCCGCTACGCTTTTGCCCTCGTTCTCTCGCTAAGCCTAGTGGCAGGCTGCAACAACGGGAAAACCAAAGAAGCCCCAGGGAAGGCGCCCGAGGCGGCGGCGAACAACGAGCCGGAGGTGACTGGCGGACACGGAGACAAACCACAGGTTGCCGACATCTGTTTTGACGCTCAAAATCGCCGAATCCCCGTTTTGATGTTCCATGACCTCATCGAGAAGCGCGGTCGGGGCAGCGAGTGGTTTGACTGCACAGTCGACGAATTCAAAGAGATCCTGGATGAAATCGAAACCGAAGGGATGAAAGTCCTGACCCTCGATGAGCTTTACGACCATCTGTCAACCGGAAAAGAAGTGCCCGAGAAGTCGATCGTCCTTACCTTCGACGATAACTATCAAAGCTTTTATGATCTCGCCTGGCCTCTGCTCAAAGAGAAGAAGTTCCCCGCGACGGTCTTTGTCCATACGGGTTACGTGGGACGCAAAGATGGCCGGGCAAAGATGTCTTGGGAGACCCTTCAGGAACTCGTCAAGGACCCCCTGTTTAAGGTTGGCGGACATACCATCAACCACTACTTGGACCTTAAAGATCGCGACCTCAACACGCAGCGCGACGAATTGACGATCTCAAAGAACGATCTCGAATCGCACCTGGGTGTGAAGGTCGACTATCTTGCGTATCCGAATGGCAGCAATGGAGAGGACACCCAAGTTCTTGCGCAAGAAGCAGGTTATAAGATGGCGTTTACCATCGAAAATACACCCGCCGAAGAGTCGCCCAATATCTTTGCCGTCGGTCGCTATGTTCACACGAAACTGAAGAACGCGCTTGAAGATTGCGACAAGGCAACCACCGGGGCTCCCGCCGAGATAGCCCGCATCTCATGGAAAAAAGACGCTCCCGTCCGCTATGTTACGGGCAAGTTTGAGGGCGTGCCTTTGCGGCTCGTGTTCGGTGGTCATCCAACGTCAGTCATGAGTCCGTCGGGCCGTCAGCCCGTGCTTGACATTGTCAAGACCGAAGGTGCGGTTGCGGGCATCAATGGCGGATTCTTTGCGATGGCCGCGGTCGATTCGTTCGATAACGCGATGGTTGGCCCGCTGAAAACAGCCGAAATGACGCAAGTGGTTCCTGACAACTCACCCGAGCGGTGGCAAAAAATTAATGATCGACCGCTGGTGATGTGGAGCGAATCCGAATTCGCGATTCTCCCTTACATCCCGGCGCAAATGAGCAAACCCGAGCAGTTCGATTACTTTATGAAGGACATGACGGATTGCTTTATGGGTGGTGTTTGGCTGGTTCGAAATGGGGTCGCGCGAAGCAAAGATGAAGAAAACACCTTTGGCGCAAAGGATATCCAAGACCCTCGCCGCCGGGCCTTTATCGGCATCACTGCCGATGGCCAGTTCGTCGCCGGAACCGCAACCGACTCGATTTCATCGCAAAAGCTCGGTGAGGCCGCCGCAAAAGCCGGAGTGCAAGAGGCAGTGCTGATTGACTCAGGATTCTCAACCTCGCTTGTCTTCAATGGCAAGATCAAAGCTTCGGGACATTCGAATCGCAGTCACGCGTCGCGACCTGTGCCCCACGCGATCGTGATCAAAGGCAATATCGACACGACGACGGACGATGATGAGGACCTTTCCTCGGCCACCTCGCTCGAACCAGAAAAGAAGAAGAGCCGCAAGCGCCGTAAATAGCTGTGGAATTTCTCAATCTCGATCAACCACAGGCCGTTCTCGTCATTGAGGACAAGCTATCGTTTGCCCGCAATCTGGTTCGCTGGCTTCAATCAAAAGGGCATACCGTTTTTGGCTATACGGGGGTGCTTTCGGTCGAAGAAACGATCCTCACCGGTACGAACCCGATTGTCGAGCCCATGCCGTTTGAAGTTGACCTCAAGTCCATTCAAGTCTGCTTTCTCGACCACTACTTCGAGGGAGAATCGTTCGACGGCACGTCCATGACCAAAATCCTTGTCCCGCTGGGAATCAAGGTGTGCGGCATGAGCTCGGTAGACCCGGCCAATTTTTCAATGCTCCGATACGGAGCTGTGTGCGCCTATCGAAAGGATGCATTGGCGCGAATGTTAGGCATTTAGACGACACCTAAGTTGTGATTCAAACAGATACACTAGGAATCATGAACGTCTATGCGATCTGGGTTGATCTCGTCGATGGAAAAGAAGACCTGCCTTTCGCCGATGCCGTTCATCGATACCTTGAACATTTCAAAACCACAGGATTTGTGGAGTCTTACTCGCTCGAAAGACGAAAATTCGGATTCGGTCCTGACGGGCTAGGCGAATTTCATATCCGTGTCTTGACCAAAGACCTTGACAGCCTTGATCAAGCCTTCTTTCAAGCGGCAACTCGATCAGGTGAAGTCGAGAATCTCCATGCTGAGGTCTTTAGGCGAGTCAAGAATTTTCGGTCTGGCCTCTATCGCTCCTTCCCCGATGAGGTGCGAGTCCGATGAAACGCACCGCCTGGATCCCCCTAGTGGCGCTGCTGCTGATCGGATGTGGCGGAGACCCAAGCCGATTGAAGTTCCTCGGACAGTGGACGGGCGCATTCGAAGTCGATAAGGTGCTCAAGGGACCCGACGGCCCCGAGGATCGCAAGCACAGCAACCTGAGGGGCTATATCTCGATTGTGCTCAATAAGATGGGCTATACGATGCATCTCGAAGGTGAGCAGCAGCAGGTGGACATCAAGGGAACTTGGAGCTATTCCGGCCAGCAAATCACGCTGGAACCCAAGGACGTGAAAGTGAATACCGACGGGGGCGAAAAGGGCGTGAACCCAAATCTGAAATACGTCCCCGACGAGGACCTCTATGCCGCCTATCAGAAGAAAATCACTTTGAAACTCTCTTCCGAGGGCTCGACACTCAAAGGTTTAACGACTACAATAGCATTTCTAGAAGGTGTTCACACCTTCAAAAAGGACTGATGAAAGCAACGTCGCTTGGTGCAATGATTCGCGAAAATGCGTCGCGCTACCCGGACAATCCGGCTTTGATGGTCCCCCAGGGGAAGCAATTCCAAACCGTAACCTACAAGGACCTGTGGTCGAATATTGAAAGTTATGCGGCGTATCTTCAGTCGGTTGGGCTCCAAAAAGGCGATCGCATTGTCATCTTGAGTGAAAATTGCGCTGAGTGGATCTATGCACACTACGCGGGGCAGACGCTTGGCCTCATCACCGTTCCAATCTATCCTACGCTCCCCGCCGAGCAAGCTCAGTACATTGCCAAGGATGCCGAGGCGAAGGTTGCGCTTTGCGGTTCCGAAGAACATGCGGCCAAGTTACGGGATTTGGCTGGACTCCGCGTCGAATTGCTCCGCGAAGAGCGTCATGGAGTCCTCAACCGCCAAGAATGGAACCAACTGATTGACTCCGTCGCGATCACCGACCTCGCGCTTTTTATTTATACCAGTGGTACCACGGGCCAGCCAAAAGGCGCAATGCTCACCCACGAAGCGTTTCTGACGGTGTGTGAATGCGCAGTTCCCTACCTGAGCATCACTCCGAACGACGTCTTTTTTAGCTTCTTGCCTCTCAGCCACGTCTTCGAGCAGATTGCTTCCTGTCTGTGCCTTTATTCGGCGGCGTGCATGGGCATGAATAAGAGCGTTGCATCCATGGCCAGCGACTTTCAAGCCATTCGTCCGACCGTGATGGCCGCCGTTCCGCGCTTCCTCGAATCCTTCATGGATCGCGTCACGGATGCAATGAAGAAAGAAAAGCCGATCAAGCAAAAGCTTTTCAATCTTTACATTTCACAAGGCGTGAAGAAAGCGCAAGGTGGTTTTGGGCCTCTCCACGGAATTCTCGATGGTCTCGTCGGAGCCAAGATTCGCCAGCGTCTTGGCGGGCGACTCAAAATGGTCATATCGGGCGGTGCAGCCCTGCCTCGCCACGTTGCGGAATTCTATATGGCGCTGGGCCTCAACATTTTGCAGGGTTACGGACTGACCGAAACGACCGGTGGCTCGTGCGTCAATCACCCTCAGCGCAATAAATATTGGACGGTTGGTGAACCGATTGGCGTCGAGCTTAAGATCGCCGAAGACGGCGAAATCCTCTTCCGTGGGCCGACCGTGATGGTGGGTTACTACAACCTTCCCGAAGAGACCGCGAAAGCTCTCGACGCGGACGGATGGTTCCATACGGGCGATATAGGCGAGATGGAGGGTGCGGCGCTCAAGATCACCGATCGCAAGAAAGATTTGATCGTGCTTGGCAATGGCAAAAATGTTGCCCCTCAACCGATTGAAAATCTCATTCGCGAGTCGAAATTGATTAGCGAAGCCGTCGTGCTCGGGGATGGAATGGACTACTGTGTGGCACTTATTTTGCCGAACGCTGAAGCGGTCCGGGCCGAATTGGGACTCGCAGAAGATGCTCATTTGGCAGAGCGACCCGAAGTGAGAGACCTCTTAAAGAAAGAGATCGACAAAACCAACAAGCGGGTGGCGAATTTTGAAATGGTGAAGAAATGGGCGATGATCGAAGAGCCGTTCACCATCGAGAACGGGCTTTTGACCCCAACTTTGAAAGTCAAACGAAAGCAGGTCAAGGAAAAATACGTGGATTTAATAAATGGCCTGCGCTAGGTCCTAGGTACTTTGGTTTCGGGCACGTTTTTTGCATTTCTCTAGCTTGGGTTCAACCTACGAGTTGAGCCTTGCGAGAAATCCAAATGAAACGAACATCTATCATTGCTCTAGCAATGGGCATCCTTGGGGTTGCCTCTGTTGCCAACGCGCAATCGCTCAAGTTCACCGGAACACAACTCAGCCCGGCCGATACCGGAACCATCAAGGTTAACGGAAATCAGTCGACTGTTGCCATGGGAGCTTTGACGTTTAGCACGGGCTCGGGATCAATCGTCACGTATTGTGCCGATGCGACTTCCCCGCTCAACAGCAACTCGAACCCTTACACGGTTGGCGCGGTCGATATGACGGCAAATACCGGCCTTTCGCTCGCAGCGAAGATCCTTGCAACCAGCTTTACGTCGGCAACGACGGCTGATCAGCAAGCCGGTCTTCAGTTGGCGATTTGGGATGCACTTTACGATAACGGCTCGTCCTTCAACTCTGGCTCCGGAAACTTTTCGGTCGTCAGCGGCGTGAGCTCGACCGTTTTGAACCTTGCTTCCACTTACTACACCAATGGTAAGAATAGCAACCCGACTACGGCGGTTGAGCTCTTCACCTCACAGGGTGCTGGTGGTCAAAGCCAACTTCACGTTGTTCCAGAACCTGCTTCTTTGGCGATTCTTGGAATGGGCGTATTCGGACTCATTCGACGACGACGATCGGCAAAATAACTTCCGATCTGACTTACCTTCTAATCGGCGTTGGGACTTGTCCCGACGCCGTTCTTTTGTCTTGGGTGTAGACTTTTCGCCGTGTCAACGCCGACTTCTGCTGAGATCGAAACGATCTATCGCGAACGATCTCGCTCTGTATTTGCGACGTTAAGTCGAATTGTCGGCGATCTTGAACTTGCCGAAGATGCGTTGCACGACGCTTTTGTCGCTGCGCTGGAGCAATGGCCGACTTCGGGTATTCCCGCCAACCCTCACGCCTGGCTCGTTACCACGGGACGGTTCAAAGCGATCGATATGATCCGCAAGCGAGCCCGAGCAGACGTCTCGCTGTTGCATGTCGCCGAACAGTTAGACCAGTCGGCGATGGCTGAAATCGAGTTAGCCGATGAAGCAGTCCGCGATGACCAACTGCGACTCGTGTTTACATGCTGCCATCCTGCGCTGGCGCAAGAATCGCAAGTGGCGCTGACGCTCCGAGAGGTTTGCGGCCTGGCGACCGAAGAGATTGCGAAAGCATTCTTGGTACCTTCGGCGACCTTGGCACAAAGGATCGTGCGCTCAAAATCCAAGATTCGTGACGCAAAAATTCCCTTCGAGGTGCCGTCGCCCCACGAATTGCCTTCCCGGTTGAATGGCGTTCTACAAGTGATCTACCTGGTTTATAACGAGGGCTATTCGGCGTCCTCGGGGGATCAAGTCGTGCGAACCGACCTGAGCGAAGAGGCGATTCGCTTGGGCCGACATCTGCATCGATTGCTCCCTGCGCCTGAAGTTGCCGGACTTCTGGCGCTCATGTTGATTCAGGAGTCACGTCGAACGGCGCGCATGTCGGACAACGGCGATTTGGTCCTGTTGGAAGATCAAGATCGGTCGCTTTGGAATCGCGACATGATCGCCGAAGGGGTTCGGTTGGTCGAAGGCGCGATTCGGACTCGGCAGTTTGGAGCCTATACGATCCAAGCCGCCATCGCGGCATTGCATGCCGAAGCTCCCAGCGCCTCGGAAACCGACTGGGCTGAGGTGGCCGGACTCTACGATCTGCTCCTTCGATTCGTTCCGTCACCAGTCGTGGAACTTAACCGCGCCGTCGCCGTCGCGATGAGAGGCGATCTAGATGAAGGCATCGAATCCGTTAAATCGATTCTCGACCGGGGTGAACTACGAGACTATCACCTTGCCCACGCGACGTTGGCTGATTTCTACCGCCGAAAGGGCGACGTCGAAGCAGCAAAAGCCGCCTACGAAAGGGCCCTCGCCTTGGTCGAGCAAGAACCAGAACGACGATTTCTCATGCGACGCGTTAAAGAACTAGCGGAACAAAAATAAAGAAAATTGTCGAAAGTTGAAAAGGCTGAACGACGAAAAAATGTAGAGGGTCTCCTAAGAGCCCTCAGTAGGATAAGAAAATGCGATTTATGATGCTCATGATTCCCGATGTTTACCAGCCCCAAAACAAGGCCAATCTGGACCCCAATTTTGCTCCCCCAGCCGACGCCGTTGAAGCCATGATGGCCTACAACGAAAAATTGGCTCAGGCGGGAGTCTTAATCGGGTTGAACGGCCTGACGCCTCTCGATAAGGGCGCCCGAGTTTCCTATACGGGTGGGAAGGCCACGGCAACCGACGGTCCTTTCGTCGAGTCAAAGGAAGTCCTCGGGGGCTATTGGATCATCAATGTTGCCTCGAAGGAAGAAGCCGTCGAATGGGCGCTGAAAATCCCTGCGGGTGAAGGCGACGTGGTCGAAATTCGCCAGATTTTTGAGATGTCCGATTTTCCAGAAAATGCTCAGGAGATCGCCGCGAACTCGATCGTTCAGGACGTAATCTCGAAGTCTGAACAATAAAATTTATACAATATCCGTAAGTAATACTGCGTCGACAGTTCAATGGCGAGGCAGTATTACTTGAATACCCAAGAAGTTTTATTTCTTGGGCATGCTAAAGAAGCTTGAATCCAGTTTCGGATTTGGCGTCGCCTTTTTGAGCTTGAAGACGATTGGCTCTTTTCCACCGGTTCGAGTGATCAGGAATGGTACCGTTGCGGTTCCGACCTTTCGATAATCGCCAAATTCGACGTACTCGGGGATGCCTCCCAACGGGGTCATGGTGTAGCTGACCAGTCGAGCTAACAAACCACTCTTCGCATCGAAGTAAAGGTCTCGAGTTGTCTTCGCACCTTGGGCACCGGCTCGAAGGACAACCACGTCCTTGCCGTTGATCTTATCGGCTCCGGCAAACCGAAGCGCACCAAAGCTGTCGAAAGCATGTTCTCCGCGATAGAATCGACCGAAATCCTGAACCTCGGCGGCATGATCCTCCGGGAACGCCATGACTTGTCCTCCGGCATCCATCCATGTGACGGAGCCATCGAACCCAAACTTGCGATCGCCCGTATCCGTGACGAACTTATTGGTTCCGCCTTGGGTGATCTTGATCGGCGCTTCTTTGGGGGTGAAACCGGTTGTGGTTCCTTCGAATGCGATGGCATCGATGCTGCCCGAAGCCGCAATAAATTTCTTCAGAACGTCTCCTGGCTGAACTGCCGTCGCGTTGCGATTGATCGTTCGGCGAGATATGCCGGGCATCGCAGGAACGCTTTGAGGGTGGGTGTTACCGTTGTGGCACGTGTTGCAAGTCACTTCGGTGCGACCCCGGAAGTTCTTGTCGTTGATGTCCTTTTGCATGAGGATCATGTGGCGGGCGGCTTCTTTTTCGTGAACCTCGTCGCTGGCAAAATCATCTTCCTTGTGACAAAATTCGCAATCGACTTTGAGCGATGCGCACATAAACTTCATCGAGGGCATCACCTCACTTGCTGGCATCCCTTTGAGGACCTTAATGTTCTTGTAGACTTCTTCAGCCTTCTTCTCTTCGCCGCCCTGATAGAGCCCGGCGGTGGCAGTGACCGAAATCGAAAGGGCGAGAAGTGCATGTTGAAATTTCATATCGCTCCGAATGTGTGTGAGCTACCATACCACGATGGATTTCTTTTGTGGGTTATCAAACAAGTTTTAGGGCTCTTTTTGAATTAAGAAAGGAAATGCATTTTTCTTGAGCTTTAACTCACGCCAAATGCCGATTGGAAGTCCTTGACTTCTGTTCCACTTACGAATTCAGATTGGACACAATCTTGTCGTACAGTGTTCCCACCTGTTTGGTCTCAGGGGTTTAACTCGCCCTGAATCGAGTCATCCATGGTTTTTCCTATCGCGGCACCGATAAGCATTTTGATTGAGCTGACTACCATGCCATGTTTTGTATCCCAGTAGTACCCTTCAGTGGGCATAACTTTGATCACTGAAATCCGCGGATCCTCTTTGCCTTCAGTGAACCAAACTTTTGCCAGCGGCTCCCAAAGTTCATCGATTTTTGATTTATCGCTTGAAATCGAAGCAATGCCCTTGATATGAAGAAAATCAGAATGAGGTGAGCCCTGGAAGAACAATTCGACCGCCGAGTCTGCTTGAATTTCGTGATTTTTTTCGCTATCGTTCGCGCTCAAGAACCAAAGGTTGCCTTCATCGTCCACTTGCTGTACCGACATCGGACGAGTTCCAATGGATTCGCCGAGAGGTTTTGTGCAGAAGAAGCATGTCTTCGCACTTTCAACTAGCTCTTTGATCTTCTCTGCCGCTTCGGATTCCGAAAGATTCTGGTAATTGCCTTCCATTTGGTTTTGGTCTATCGAGTTCATCAAACCTCTAGACGTTAAATTTTGAATGGGTTAGACGCAGGGGAACGGAGTCAGGCTTTCCGACCCATTCTTGGAGAATTATGAAAGAGGTGCGCCGCTCGCATCACCGAGTGAGTCCGTAGCAATCAGGATCAGATCGACCAGCGCCCAAATGCCAGTAATGATGCCGCCGTATCCACAAGTAAGAATCGTGATCAGGAGCATGGCAATCCCAGTTCCCGTGTGCCCTAAATAGAAGCGATGGATGCCGAGCCCGCCAAGAAAGAAGGCGAGAAGGATTGCGGCGACTTTTGACTTTTGGGATATCTGGGCATACGGTTGACGTGGGTAAGCGGCATGTCCATATTGAGGCGGGGACGTGTACGCCGCCACCGGAAACATATCCTTCAATTCGGGGAGGTCTTTCGCGAGCAACGTTTGATGAGAAACGTTGTCGATGATTTGCGTCGTGCTCACCACACGGGATTCATTGACCCATTGGCGCAACGTCGAAACGTCGGGAACGGGATAGGCCTGTCCCACATGATCGAGTACAACGTATTTCCCCAGCATCTCCCCATATCTTAGAACGCACCTTGGTATTCGCTACGTTGCAAGTCGGAAGCATTTTGGGGAGGTCATGCATAAACATTTCGAATCTCATCGAATTGTTGTGTATAATCGTTTCGATGGAAAACGAAATGATGGAACGCGCATTTTGCGCATTAGCCGATCCGGCTCGGCTCCAGATCATTTCATTTCTCGCACACATGCATCATGGAAAAGCGATCGTCGATCGGCATGGCCAAGTTTTTGATGGGACCACGGAGGCATCGTGCTGTCTCATCACTCAATCGCCGTCCCGCTTTGTGCCGCTTGTCGATCATTTGTATGAGCTTGAAGCTGCCGGTCTCGTGGCCATCGGGCATCAACAAGACTTGTTGACTTGCTCACTTAGACCCCATACCCTCAAGTCCTTAGCCGAGGAACTCATGGCTTTTGCAACATTGGAGCATCAAAATGGCTGCGTCTGAACCATTACCGGTCGTGATTATTGGAGGAGGTCCCGTTGGCCTCGCGGCTGCATCTCACCTTTACGAAAAAGGTGCCCCGTTTATCCTTTTCGAAGCGGGCGATTCGGTCGCTGCTAGCGTGCTCGCCTGGGGGCATGTCCAGCTTTTTTCGCCGTGGCGATACTGCATCGATGAAGCGGGTCGGCGGCTTTTAGAGGCGAATGCTTGGACTTCTCCCGACCTTGACACTTATCCGAATGGCAAGCAATTAGCCGACCAATACCTTCTTCCATTGGCGGCCTGCCCCGAGATCGCTCCGCATATCCGAACCGGTGTGAAAGTCATCTCGATTGCCCGTTATGGGCTCGATAAGATGAAAAATGAGAACCGCGAAGAGGCTCCGTTCTTGGTCACTCTCGAAAGGCAAGACGGTACCGAAGAAACACTTTTGGCCCGCGCCGTGATCGATGCTTCAGGAACCTATTCGTCGCCAAATCCGCTCGGCAGCAGTGGCATTCCGGCACCCGGGGAACGACGAAGCGCCTCTCGAATCCTCTATCGCATTCCCGATGCAAACGGAAGGGATCGCGAACGATATGCCGGGAAACGCGTCGCCGTTGTGGGGAGTGGGCATTCGGCGTTTAACACGCTTCTTGAGTTGGCAAGATTAGCAGTCGAAGCTCCGGGTACGGAGATCGTTTGGGTGGTTCGAAAAACGGATCTCACCCAAACGTACGGGGGCGAACTTGGCGACGCACTTCCCGAGCGGGGCGCTCTGGGTTCGCGGGTCAAATCCCTGGTTCAGTCTGGCGCGATTCAACTCGAAAGTGGTTTCCGAATTGTCGCGCTAGATTCGACCGCAGACAGCGTGACGCTGATCGCAGAGGATGGCCGTCGTGTCGTCGCCGATGAAATCGTCGCCAATACGGGCTTTCGTCCCGACCTAACCATGCTCTCCGAGTTGAGATTGAACTTGCATCCCGCAGTTGAGAGCCCGATGATCCTCGCCGAAATGATCGATCCGAACTTTCACAGTTGTGGCACCGTCGATCCTCACGGAGCCGTTGAACTAGCGCATCCTGACAAGGATTTTTACATCGTCGGCATGAAAAGCTATGGGCGAGCACCCACCTTTCTCATGATGACCGGCTATGAGCAAGTCCGGTCGATTGCCTGCGAACTGACGGGAGACTTCGAAGGGGCGAGACGAGTCGAATTGATATTGCCCGAAACAGGTGTCTGTTCGGGAGACGGATGCTGTACTCCTCCACCTCATCGCAAGAGCCTCGCGAACCTTATTCCCCTTCAAGTCCGCCCCGCCCCACAAGCGTGCGGACCCGATTCGAACTGCTGCTGACCATGACAAACGCGAACCCCATGCTCAAGCGCTACCTCGCCGAGTTGGTCGGAACCTTCATGATTGTGTTCGCTCCGGTTGCGTTATCTGCCTCGGGCAAGCTGACCGGAGGCGACCCAAGCCTGATGGCGGCAGCGCTCGCATCGGGCTTGTCGGTTCTGGCCGCGATCTACGCGTTGGGACCGATTTCGGCCGCTCACTTTAACCCAGCGGTCACGATTGGCTTTACGGTTGCGAAACGGTTTCCGGCTAAATATGTGCTGCCCTATATTGCCGCCCAATTTCTTGGCGGGATCCTCGCTGCCGCTACGGTTGCGCTCCTGCTAAAGCCAGGTTTCGGTGCTCATATTCCCAGTCGGCCCGAACTGGTTTTCCAAAACTTAGGAATGGAAATCGTCCTGTCGTTCTTCCTGATGCTCGTCATCATTGCGGTCGCCACCGACAAGCGAATCTCGGGCACCGTTCCCGCGATTGCCATTGGGCTCACCGTCGTTTTTGCCGTCCTCATCGGCGGACCGGTTACGGGTGGTTCGATGAACCCCGCCCGATCCTTCGGTCCCGCCCTCTTTGCGGGTGGCGACGCATTGAAGAATCTCGTCCTCTACTTCTTGGGTCCAATCATCGGCGCAACCCTAGGCGCGGTGGTATTCGAGGCGCTGAGGATCGAAAAAGAACATGCCAAGGGGGCACCTAACGAATTGCTCGAAGCCTTGGAGGAAATCAAAGTCCAATGACACGAATCGCAATCTTCTCTGACATCCACGCCAACCTTCCGGCGATGGAGGCCGTTCGGAATTCAATCGAGGCCTCGACGTTCGACGGCGTCTACTGCTTGGGCGACATCGGGGGCTATGCATCCCAGCCGAACGAAGTTCAGAGCTTGATCATGGAGATGGGATGTCCGACGATCATGGGCAACTATGACGAGGGGGTTGGTTTTAACAAGGAGGATTGCGGATGTCACTACGTGAAGCCCTTCGATATCGAGATGTCGAATATCTCCTTTTTGTGGACTCGCGACCATACGTCCGACGAAAACAAAGCGTGGTTACGCGAACTTCCTCGAGAAATCCGATTTGAAGCTGAGGGCAAGCGAGTGTTGCTCTGTCACGGCTCGCCGCGCGAAACGACGGAGTACCTCTTCGAAAATCGATCCGACGGCTATCTCAGACAATTTGTTGAAGGCGGGAAGGCTGATGCCCATGCCGACGTGATCGTTTTTGGCCATACCCACGTTCCCTTCCATCGTTCGGTTGATGGCGTCGATTTTGTGAATACCGGCAGCGTAGGCCGTCCGAAAGACGGCAATCCGCAGGCCGGATATTGTGTGCTGACAATAGATGACGGAGTCGTGACCGCCGAACAGGTTCGGGTTGATTACGATGTCGAGTTAGCGTGTTCGCGATTGGTCAATGCCGGGCTGCCTGAGTATTTCGCCGACTACCTTCGAACCGGCGGCCACGTCGCTTAGGAGCTTTTAGCAGCAAGAATTCTGTGCCGTATCTCGGGTGAGACTCACGAGTTGACTTGCAAGATCGTCGAGGGCTTCGCGGCGAAGCGTGCAGAGCATCCGCTTACCCTGACGCTCGATGGAGATGATTCCTGCACTCTCTAGCTCGTGGAGGTGGTGCGAAACTGTGGACGTGATCTTTTCGTTTCCGGTGAGATAGCAGCAAACCTCACCCGCCGTCGGACGCTCGTAGACGCCCCCTTGCTCGTCGACCGACGCCTCACCGCAGCACATTCCGGCGAGAAACTCGACGATGCGAAACCGCGTCGGATCGGCCAATGCTCGCAGAGCTTTTGTCGTCGCATCTCGTTCCACGGATTCCATTATACTTGAGTTCACTTCGATGAATATCGAAATGAACTTGTGTCGTGGTGTAACTCTAAAGCTCTATGGCGCTCGGAACGGTCGTCGATTTCGTTTGCAGTTGTGTTTGTACTGAGAGGGTTGCCAATAGATGGAATCATTTTTGGAACCATGGTTCGTTGATTTGCATATCAGAAATGGTTAATTAGTGACAAGGATCCAGATTGAAGCCATTGATTGAAATCCGAAAAGCTATTCCGGAAGATGCCACTTATCTTCCAGATATTGAGCAATCCGCTGGTCTCACATTCCGAACAGTCGATAAAATCGCCTGGGTTGCCGATGAGGAAAACCGATCAGTAGAACAATACGACCAGTTGATCCGCCACGGGTTGTCTTGGGTCAGTTCGACGTTGAATGAGCCTTTGGTGGGGTTTCTCATGTCCGAACCTTTTGAATATGGGCTTCATATTATCGAGATCTCAGTAAGACAGGAATATCAACGGCTTGGCCATGGCCGGGCGCTTTTGAATCATGCGATCTCACAAGCGCTCAAGCACGGGTTTAGAGAGGTAACGCTAACCACTTTTCGGGGAGTTGCCTTCAACGAAATGTACTATCACCGTTTTGGATTTGAAACTCTAGTCAATGACCGACTCGATTCTCGATTGTCGCGCATTCTGGAGGAAGAAGAATCCCACGGATTGCAGCGTGAGACTCGCTGTGCAATGCGGTTAGTATTGCCCAACCCTTAGGTGTTCGGCGGAATCAAGACTCGAAGCGCTGCTGTGAAGCTCGTATCCAGCTTGGAATGTTGTTGCCCGTCACCTGCGTATGCTTTAGAATCTTGGAAATGATTCGGCTTCAACCTCAGACTTTTTTAGGGACGTGTCGGCATAGCTGGCACTCCGAGGGGTTGAGCGTCGACTTGTCTGAGTATCGAGCCGGCTGCTTTCTCGAAAAACATCTTCATCTAAATCCGTTCTTCTGCTTCGCGCTAGACGGCGCCTACGAAGAGCGTGCAAGCGGCTTCGAACAGCAGCTTCGCCGAAATTCGCTGGTTTACCATCCGTCCGAATGCAGCCACTCGAACAAGTGGCTGGCGGATGGCCGATGTCTCCATATCGATGTCGCCCCTAGCTTCCTCGATGGCGTCCACAAAAGTTCGCTCCTGGACAGAACCTCGGTCGTCGTTGGTGGGCAGGCCAAGGACCTTGCTAGGCATATTTATGAGGAGCTTATCCATCCCGATCACGGTTCCGCCCTTGCCCTTGAAGGCTTTTCATTGGCTCTCGTGGCGATGTCGATCCGAGAGGGCAACCGAGAGTCGACAATCCCGCGTTGGCTCAAACGGGTAAAGGATCAATTACAGGAAGAGCATGGGAATTGCCCGTCGATCAGGCAGATGGCTGCAAAGTCGGGCGTACATCCGACCTACCTCGCGACTAGCTTTAAGCGGCATTTTGGGGTGAGCATCGGCGAGTTTGTCCGGTTACAGCGGATCAAGCAAGCGAAGGCTATTTTGGCTCAATCCGATGAACCGTTGGGAAACGTGGCCGTTCAATTAGGCTTTTCCGACCAAAGCCACTTTTGCAGGGCTTTCAAAGGACAAACGGGACAGACTCCCAGCGAATATCGCCGCTTATTTGGCATCTCTTGAAAAATTCAAAAACCTTGGATTCATTCTATACCGCCGAGTTGGCTACCCCGTAAAGTACTCGATAACCATGTTGCTAAGCCGCCTGACGCTTCGTATCTTTGCTGAGGCGACGAAGATGAGTAGCCGAAGCTGCTGATCCATGGTTTTGGCAAGGAGCATTTATGAAACTCACAACCGCGATCCCATTTTTAACCGTCTCGCTGGCCACCGCTTTGATGAGTGTCCAAGCCATCTCCCAGCAGCCGACAAGTCCTCCTTCGATCTCTGAATTTCCGGTTGCTCCCCCACCCCCACTGACTAGGGCCAACACTCCAAAGCCGAAACCCGCGGAAAAAGCCGTCTTGGACTTGTTCCAAAAATATGAAGTTGTCGGCATGGATGTGGATCACGGAAACAAAGAGATGAATAACTTCATTTTCGCGCTGATCCGCAATCCCGATCTTCCCAATCGAGTCAGTGACATCGCGGTGGAATGCGGCAACTCGCTCTATCAGCCCATTCTGGACCGTTATATTGCCGGGGAAGATGTGCCGTTTGCCGAGGTCCGAAAAGTCTGGCGCGACACGACGCAATATCAAATGTGGGGCCTGTCTAGTTTTTGCGAAGCATTTTTCCCTCTCGTACGCCAGATCAATCAAAGCCTCCCTCCGGGCAAAAAGTTGCGTGTGTTGGCCGCTGATTCAGCTATCGACTGGAGCAAGATTAAGACCCGTGAAGACTTGAAGAAGTATGGGGGTGAGGGTCGAGATAAGACGATCGCCTCGGTCATGGAAAAAGAAGTGCTTTCCAAACATCGCAAAGCGCTGATGCTCTTTGGAAATTTTCACCTTTTTCACAGCATGAAGAACTCTGCCGTGAACATTTATGAGAAGAACTATCCGGGCGTGACGTATGTGATCAGCGATCACGGTGGCTTTGGTCGGAACGTGCCCGCTGCAACAAAGTACAACGCAGAACTGGAAAAACGTCTGGCTTCTTGGCCTGTGCCTTCGCTGGTCAACATCAAAGGCTCTTGGCTTGAGGGCTTGGACTTTGCGTACTTCTGGCCACCCCTTATGATTCGTCAGTCGAACGGCGAGTTTAAGCTGGGCTACCCTGAAGGACTATCTGCTATTTCTAAAGCGGCCGACGGCTTTCTGTATCTTGGCCCTGGCGATCTCTTGTTAAGTGAACACATTCCCGCAGGGGTTTATATGGATCAGGATTACATCGCCGAATTGCGACGGAGGGCGGCAATTTTCGGCGATGGAAATGCGATCGATAACCGCCTTGCAGAAGAGAAAGCGAGTGGCGGCGGTTTCTGAGATTGCACGCCCCACATTAACCACCCTCTCCATTCCCAGCCTAGGATTGTGGAGGGTGATGAGGTTTGAGGTGAAGGAAACGCAATCGAGACGAACCTTCACGTTTTGAGGCATTACCACCGAATTTTGATAGGTTCAAACGGAAACCAGCAACTCACTCAGTGTGGCGGCTTCTTGTCTGGTAGATGCCTATTTTCATGCCAAAAGCCAGCAGCGAAAAAAGGCATTCCCACCAAGCCAGCGAGGATCGCAACACGTTCCCAATTCATTTTGGGTTGCATCCATAACCCGTAAGTAACCAACGCACTCGCAAACCCAAAGCAAATGGAGCCAATTCCGTAGAGTAATAGCCATTGCCGACGAGATCGATCCTGTAGTTCTGAGAGGGTTGTCGCCTTCCAAAACGCATGGATCGCGCAGATGGTGAATAGGATGGATATAAAAAATGGTGTTGCGGGCATAACTCTTAACCTGCCAGGGAGCAGCCTTTCTCTCGGTCCGAATGTACTTGGATTGTGCTGTGGTCTATGGAAAACTCATGAGCGAGATCGTGTTGAATAGATTCGAGGACTTCCGGCGGAACTCCGTTGGGCGAGACGAGATGTGCGGTTAAGGCCGTTTGCGTCGAACTCACTGACCAAACGTGAAGATCGGCCACCGACTTGACGCCTGGGATCCCTTCCAGTGCCTTACGAACTTTCGAAATATCCACCGACTCAGGCACGGCATCGATCGCAAGGTCGATCGAACGGAGTAACAACCGCCACGAAGATGCAGCCACCAGGACTCCAATCACCAGGCTAACGACCGAGTCAAGCCAAGCCCACTTGGTCATTTGCATGGCAAAGCCGGCAACGACCACACCGGCGGCGACAATCGCATCGGTGAGCATATGTGCAAAGGCTGCTTCGCGATTGATATCGCCTTTTCGGCCAGCTAAGAACATGAGCGCGGTTCCTCCGTTGACGAAAATGCCCACGCCCGCAACGACCATGACCACCGTTCCAGGAACGATGACCGGCTCCGAAAAGCGTTGAATCGCTTCCCAAGCGATGGCTCCGACGCCGACAAGGAGAATTGCCGAGTTTCCTACTGCCGCCAGTATCGAAGCCCGCCGATACCCATAGGTGTACTTTGACGTAGCAGGCTTGGTTGCCAAATAGACTGCCGCCCACCCCATCACAAGTCCAAGGACATCTCCGAGATTGTGTCCAGCATCGGCAAGGAGCGATAACGAATGGTTGGCGAGGCCGAAGATGACCTCGCCAAGAACGAATGCACCATTGAGAATAATCCCAATTACAAAGGCCAAACCATAATTTACTGGGGCGGGGTGATGGTCGCAGTGAGAATGATCGTGCATCACTTCTCTCCTCCCTCTTCTACGACTGAATCATCTTCACGAATGAGCCTAAGCTCCTGGGCATTGATATCGTATTCGAAAAGATTTGCGTATCGGCCCCAGTTCACGGCAGTATCGAACTGCTCTCTGGCTTCCTCATCGCTAAAGTTCTCCTCTAGGATGCTCATGAAGAACTCGTCCCTTAACCTTCCATTCCTCGATTGCTCCAGCGCTCTTTGCATCGTCGCCAATAACGGTGCATGTTCCAAGGCTTGCTTTCGGAAGATGAGCCGTGCAGATTCGACTTCGGCATCGGCAAATTGACGCCCGATTTCGGTTAAGGTAGCGTCGCCTTTGCTCACCTCGGCAAACCTCAGCAGTACGGCGGCATCCAGAATTGGCAAGAGATCGTCGGCTTCGATTCTCAGCCTTTGCGAAATGACGGCCACGTCGTCCGCACCACCATATTCCTCAATGAGTTCCAAGAGACCACTGATCGCACCTGGTCGGGCGTGAGGAAGCGGGGTGGAATCGACTTCAGGCACTTGCTGTTTGAGTGGACTTATGGTCGTTTCGGGGTTGGTCATGATAGTATAGATATGGTCCGCCATGGCACGGAAATCAGAACTTCCACGCTCCCTTGGACGACATAAGTCGATCTTGATTTCTCCTCGCACCCGCCCCGGATTTGAGGAAAGGACGATCACCCGGTCGGCGAGCATAATGGCTTCTTCGATATTGTGAGTGACAAGAAGGACAGCTTCCGCGGGAAAATTCCCCGCCTCCCAAAGGTCCGTAATCTCTCCACGAAGGTTTTCGGCCGTAAGAACATCCAGCGCGCTAAACGGCTCGTCGAGCAGCAGCAATCGTGGACGCACTACAAAAGCTCGGGCAAAGCCCACTCGTTGCTGCATACCGCCCGAAAGTTCTCTCGGATAGGCATTTTCGAATCTATCTAAGCCAACGAGCTTCAATGCTTCAGCACATCGCTTTCGGATTTCCTTGCGGTCGAGTTGGAGGGCCTCCAGCCCAACTTCGACGTTTTCGGCGACCGTCAGCCATGGCAAGAGTGCAAAGCTCTGAAAGACCATCGCAACGTCGCGATTTGGTCCGGTGACGGGACTGCCTCCGCTTAGAATGTGGCCCTTGGATGGCTTGATGAGTCCGGCAACCGACCTCAAGAGTGTGCTTTTGCCGCTACCACTCCTGCCAAGCAAGGCAACGATTTCACCTGTTGAAACGTTGAGGCTGACGTCTTCAAGGACTGTAAACGAGCCACCTGAATCGGGGCGAGGATAGGACTTTCCGACTTGGTCGACGACGAGCAAAGATTGAGAAGGTGTGGTAGCAGTCATGATTGAATCTCCAAATTTCATCCGAGGCGATACCTCGTTTCGGCAAGGGTATAAAGGCGTCGCCAAACGAGGCGGTTAATACCAACAACAAAGAAGCACATGAGCATGACGCCCAGCACGATCCGGGGCCAATCGCCAACAGACGTTGCCTGGGCGATATAGTTTCCGAGCCCCTGGGCGCGAAGAGTCTTGTCTCCCCAGGTGACGACCTCGGCAACGATGCTGGCGTTCCAGGCACCGCCCGACGCCGTTACCGCGCCAGTGACCCACGCGGGAAAGATTGCGGGAATGATGAGTTTCTTCCAAAGGCTCCAGCCTTTCATTCCCAGGTTCGATGCCATCTCCCTCAGATCGTTGGGGACGGCCATAGCGCCGGCTATGGTGTTGAAAAGGATGTACCATTGGGTTCCTAACGCCATCAGCAGGACCGAGCCCCAATTGAGGTGAAGTCCTACTTTGAGAAAGAAGATCGTTGCCGCTGGGAAGAGGAAGTTCGCCGGAAACGACGCACACAAGAGGGCGATCGGTTGGGCGATTCTTGCGAGTTTTGGGTTGAACCCAATGGCAACGCCGATGGGAGTCCATACAACCGTTGCGACCACAAGAAGCGCCGACACCCTCAGCAGCGTTAGGAAACCAAGGCCGGTTGCGAACCCGACTTCTCGAAGCGCGACTTCCGCTGTGATGAACCGGAACCCGTAGTACAGAGCACATACTAAGAGGGCACCCAGAACAATTCCCATCGAAAGATCTGGATTGAAGTATTTCCGGCGGATTTTTGGGTTCGCCTTGACTCGCCGCTTCGGCACGATCCGTCGATTCTGCAGCTTGCTTTTGATTCGTTTCCAACGTCCCCCAAGAATTTTGGGAAGTCTGGCGGCCCGAATGAGATCGAGAACCCAAGACTTGCTTTGGGATGCCGCACTGCTCTTATCCATCCTGAACTTTGCCGACCAAGCGACCAGCGGTTTCCAAAAGAGTTGGTCGATAAGGATCACGACGACAAGCATCGTAAGGATCGCGAGGCTAAGAGCATGGAGGTCCTTCGCCTCCACCGCTTTGGCAACATACGAACCGATTCCCGGCAAGGTGTATTGCTTGTTGAGAACACTGATCGCTTCGCTAGCGGCTACGAAGAACCAACCTCCGCCAAAGCTCATCATGCCATTCCAAACGAGGCCGATCATCGCGGCCGGAACCTCGACGGACTTGAACCTTCTCCACTTGGAAAATCGAAAAAGAGTGGCAGCTTCATCGAGTTCCTTGGGAAGCGTAATGAGCGAGTGATAGAACGAAAAGGTCATATTCCAGACCTGTCCGGTGAAGATCGCAAAAATGGATGCGCACTCCAGCCCTAAGAGGCTTCCCGGAAAAAGTGCGATGAACGCGGTAACCGTAACTGATAGAAAGCCCAGAACCGGAACTGATTGGAGGATATCCAAAAGGGGTATCAACACCTTTTCGAGCGTTTTGTTCTTAGCCGCCAAATAGCCATATCCAAGGGTAAAGAGTATCGAGAAGCCCAACGCAAGGAACATCCTCAGGGTCGATCTTGCTGCATAGTACGGCAGGTTCGTGGCATCCAGGCTAATGCTCGGCAACACGTTGGGAGGTCGAAAGGCGACGAAGAAGCCACTCCCAATCTTGGCGATGGCATAAAGCGTCAGGAATAAACCACTCAAAAGAGCGATGTCTGCAAGCGCGATGGGACTCTTTTGGAGTGTCGATTTGCTTGGCATGCGGATCATCGGGCGTTCCTCCTTGATCCGTACTCAGTCGTCATTCCAATATAGAGATTCAAATCTGATTTACCCCGTAGACTGCGGCCAATTTGAGCCTGCAATTGCCGACCCGGTGATAGGTCGTGGGTTGCTCCCACTCCGTAGGCTAGTTCGCCATGATCACCAGTGGTCTTCGGTCCGTCGCCATAAAGCTGAATGCCGACTTGGGTTTTTGGTGAAACCTGACAGAGGCCAACCACACCGTACAAAGGCGAATTTCGGCGCGTTCCGCTCCCAAAGACGTTCATGCCTCCATTGGCGACGAGTTGGAAATTGCCAAATTGACGTCCGGCCGTAAGCCAAACACCTTGATCGATAGACCCAGACCCCAGACCCTTCGAGGCGGCGCCGGTAGGAAATGTTGATTGATAGGCAACAGCGATCTGAAAGCCAGAAGAGTCTACAAACCGATGTTTGAAGCTTATTGCGGTGTCGCCAAATCCGTAGTCCGTACCCCCGTTAGCCGTTGACGCGGTGAGCGCACCGAGACCGAATCCTACTTCCGTCCTCTGGGACAGGCCATAGGTCACTCCAAGACTTGGTAGTGACTCAATGCGATTCCTTCCCAGCCGAGATGAAAAATAGGAGAAGTACGCGATGATATGTTCGCTGGGTGTCGTTCCTGGATCATCGACGTTCCAAGGGGGACCGGCAAATGCGTTTGCTGCTTTAGAAAGTGTGAGCGTAAGGATGCCAACTCGAATGGCGATCGGAGTGACGAAGCATGTTTCTGAAAGGTTGTTCTGTTTCTTCATGACAGGCTCTCCCAGAACCCTTTAAGTCAAGGCGAAACAGAACGAAGCCCCTGGAGAGCGTCTCTCCAGGGGCTTCAGAAAAGCCAAAGGTCAGCTAGAAATTAGCCGTTGGACACTCCACCACGAGCGACGCTAATTGCGCGTTGACTCGCTACAGTTCTTGATAGTTGGTTTTGGTTCTTTGAGCAACTAGGACTGTCGTCCATCTGGTGTTCCTCCGTTGACGGCGCACCGGCAACTTATTCAGAGTAGCCCTTGCGTCTGAGTAAATACAAGTAAGTATTAAAGTTTCGAATTTCTTGATACTTTCTTGATGCCTATGCCTCGTTATGAATGTGCCAACTTCCTGAATGAGCCCTAACCTTAGGACCGACATTTTCTAAGGGGTAGCCCTACGATGTCGCGGAAGTGCTTGAAAAATTGGGGCGAACAAGTAATTTGAACGGCTTGGCCCGTTTTTGCATCTGTGCACATGAAAGAACTTTGTCGCTTTGCGACATCCCGCTGAGAAAACCCAGTCGAGACGAACCTTCACGCTTTGGGGGCACTGCTGCCTCAGCTATTTCTTGATGAAGCCGTGCATCCGCAGCCATGACGCAAAGGCTTCGAACCATCCCGTGCTCGTCGTTTCCTTGTTATACATTCCGAAGCCATGCCCACCTTGTTCGAACAGGTGGAATTCAACGGGACGCTTTGCGGCTTTCCAACTTTCAATTAATCCAAATCCACCGTTACCCATGAGCGGATCGTCGGACGCAAGCGCCACGAACAAGGGCGGAGCATTCGCTGGCACTTTGACCGCAGCGAGAGGTCCGTAAATATCGCCAAGAAAAGCCAGATTGACATCCTTTGCAAACAAAGCCGTCGACATCGTAAGCATGGCTCCAGCCGAGAATCCGACCATTCCGATCTTATTAGGATCGACATTCCATTCGGATGCTCGCGACTTAATCAGATTGAAAGCCGCCGTGGCATCCGCAATCTGGGGCGCAAGAGCTTGCGACGGGTCACCCGACATCGGTGGACGTTTTCCTGGTGCGCCAAATGGTTGACGTTCAAATTCAGCGAGAGTGTCGGGCGTTGGATTCAGCCGATATTTTAAGACGAAGGCGGCAACTCCCCTCTTGTTCAATGCCTTAGCTGCGTCCCAACCTTCGTTTTCCATTGAGAGTGTGCGAAATCCGCCGCCAGGAGCAACAATGACGGCCGCACCCGTAGCCTTCGACTTTGGTGGAAGGAACGGAGTAAGCGTCGCGATACTCACGTTTCGTGCAAACTTTTTGCCGTATTGAAAGTGCCAGGTCTCCTCGGCTGTAGCTTCTGGCAATTTACCCGTGCCGAGCACAATTGCAGCCGGTTGATTGGGGATTGGGATCGACGTCATTTTGTCGTTCTGGGCCATGGTTAATGAGGACAGCACGGAAACCAAAAAGAGAACCTGGCCCCTTGAATGACAGCTTGTCAGAAACTGAAATGATCTCATGTCGATTACCTGCCGATCGAGGGCATTCTACATGATTTACCGAAAAATCAAAAGGGGCAAGAAAGCTTATGGTCGGAAAATTCGTTGGGCGAACAAGTAAAGATCGTTCTTCCAGACGGGAAAGTCATGTTGACCGGAATCGACGTGCCAGATGTGGGAAATTTTCTTTTCCTTCAAGTACTTGTGGACGCCCTGACTAATTCCAATGAGGCCGTCCTTGTCTCCGCAGGAAACCCAAAGCAGTTTGAGCGATTTGGCCTTCGCAATGTCGGGAACGAGCTTGTCGGGTGCGAAGGTATTCGGAGCGGATGAGAAACCTCCCACATAGGCAAACGTGTCGGTGTTGGCAAGCCCAAAATTGAGCGATTGCCCGCCCCCCATCGAGAGTCCAGCCAAGGCCCGATGGGCCCGATCGGCAACGGTCGAATAGTGGGAATCGATGTAGGGGATGATGCTTCCGAGGAGGTCTTTATCAAAGACACCGAAAGCTGGGGCGCTCTCAAAAACGTTGCCCTCGGCCCGGTCGTTCGGTCTTGCTCGCCCATTGGGCATAACGACGATCATCGGCTTGATCTTTCCGTCTGCGATGAGGTTGTCCAAAATGACATTTGCTTTGCCGGCGCCAACCCACTCCCATTCCGTTCCTCCAATTCCATGAAGCAAATACAGGACCGAGTAGTGCTTGTCAGCAGAGTAATTGGGCGGCGTATAGATGACCATTTTTCGCTTGACGCCAACTGACTTCGAATCATATTCGACCTCTTCAACCTTGCCGTGAGATGCCTTCTCACGTGGTTGATCGAATCCTTCCGGAGCCGCTGCAAAAGCCGGTTTGTCATCGGGCCCAAGAATGATCTGAGGAGCGGCTTGCTGGGTGAATGGGCTCGCCAGAAGGATGGTTAGGGCAATCGTCATGGTCTCATTCCCGTTGTTAGAATACTTATTCTATCCTGGTATTGCATTCGCTCTTTCACAGAACGAACTTTCCCTATCTGGTCTTTTTTTACGAAACTTGAAAAGAAGACAGTGCAGGATTTGAACTTGAGAAGTGCCCTAAATCGGAGTAGTGTTTAAAAAGTGGAGACACCTAGAGATTTATTACTCGACAGGCGAACTAAAAGTTGACCACTTGTTCGAAATTTGAAGTTGGTGCGCGGGAAAGGACTCGAACCTTCACGCTTTGTGGGCACTACCACCTCAACGGAGTTTTGGTAGGTTCAAAGTGGGGATTTTGAATCTATGGACGTCTCTGGAGGTCTCTCAATGTCTCCTCCAATTGAGAGACTTTTGAGAGACCAAATCACAAAAGTCATCTCTTGCACGTGAAAGGTGGGCGCAATCATGGGCACGAGATGGCGGTTTCAGGAACCCGGCAACCGCAACGTGTCGAGATATGCCTTCCGCTTTGAACTCAAGAATAGAGATAGCATAACTTTCTGGTGTGAAGTTAAGCTTCCACCTGAAAGTTTATGCTAAGTTTTATCTTGGCTATTCCCATGATCGAAGTCTGCTTTGTATTTGTTCATGGGACAGGTGTCCGCCCTCCAGCATCTACCCACTCGCTAAAACTAATTCAAAAAGGCATTGAAGGAGTCTATGGAGATCAAGCGGCAGCTATTTCTTGTGAATGGGGCTCTAGTTGTGGTGTCAGACTCCCTGATCAACCTCAATCTATCCCTACCTATGATGTCACCGGAGGAAGAGCACCTAGTGATCTGGAAGTCCAAGCCCAGTTATTTGCAGAGCTATTCGAAGATCCTCTTTTGGAACTCCGATCAATTGCAATAACCAACGCTAGTATATCGGCAATGCCCACTCAAGTATGGCAATATTCCAACAATGCCCTCAGGCGGCTAGCCAATCGTGATTGGTCAAGAGAAATCTCAAAGTTGCTCTCTAGCGGCGAAATATCAGAGCAAGAGTTAGGTGACGCGGCAACAAAATTGATCGATGACGATACAACAACTGCCGCGGGCCGCGCTGATCCGAGTTTAGCGCAGACAGCCCTTCCAGGAGCACTTGTAGCAATGATTGTTGCCCACAGTCGATCCAAGGGTGAGACTTCAGCACTGGAATGTGATCCCTCTCTAAGGAACCTTTGGGAGACGCAACTCTCAATTGAACTAGGCCAAACCGGTTCACTTAGTGCAAGCTGGCTTCGCAGAATAAAATCGGATGCGGCTAAATACATGCTGACACGCTTTCTGACCGAAAACCGAGGAGCCCATTCGGACTTTGCCTCGCCATCGCTTGGAGACATAATCATGTACCAAGCAAGAGGTGAACTGGTTCGTGAGGTGATAGTGGGTTCAGTTAACCAAGCAAAGCAAATAAGCAACCGAGTAATACTACTCGGACATAGTTTAGGAGGAATTGCCGCGGTTGACCTTCTAATTTGTAAAGACCTCGAAATTGCTGGGATCGTAACGGTAGGTTCTCAGGCTCCGCTTCTCTACGAACTAAATGCACTTGCCAGTTTGCCATATGGTGAATATTTGCCTAAGCATTTTCCGCGATGGCATAACATCTTTGACAGACGGGATTTCCTAAGTTATCTCGCAGCCAGTGTATTTATCGACGACAGAGTGTCTGACTGCGAAGTCGATAACGGAAGACCTTTCATGGATTCTCATTCAGCGTATTGGTCTAACGAACAAGTATTTCAAGCCATTAAAGAGTGGGAAGGATCATGAATACAAAAGCAATAGTAGTCGGTATTTCCAACTACGAAGTGCTGGGCAAACTTCCCGGCGCGGCCAATTCGGCAATTGATTTTGCTAAACATCTCTTGAAATCTGGGTTTTCACATGAAGATGTGCGTCTGTTTATTTCGGATATTGATTTAGTGCCAGATGAATTAAAGGTGCATACTTCCGAAGTTACGGAGGCATTGTTGCTCCAGGCAATTAGAGATATTCGAAAGCAACCTCCAAATAATTTAATATTTTACTGGGCTGGCCATGGGTTCTCTTTCGAAAATGTGCAACATCTTGTTGTGAGCGATCAGCCAGATGATCGTGTCGTGACTAGTTTTGAGAAAATTGCAGCTTCCCTCCGCGGTTTTAATAAGAAAGTTATCGCCGAGCAGCTTTTTATCTTCGACACATGCTCGTACAGCGGCTGGCTCCCCCATGAGTTTCGACCCTTGGGCATCCCTATTGATCCGGAGGTACTACTATGCAACCAATCGGCCGTCTTCGCAAGCCGAATTGGCGGACAAACCGTCTTTGGAGAGACCGGCTGCTTCACTGACATAGTATTGGAAGTGATTAGCGACCTCAAACTTGAGAATTGGACACCTGTTCTCGTCGGAGAATCCAGCCCATTAATAGTACATATGCGCTCACTTCGCAAAGAGGATGTAGCCATAGACACTCCGACCATTAGCATTATTACCGCACAAGACCGCTGCTTGCGTCGGGTACTAGACGGCAAAAGGCCCCCAATTGGAGTTGGCTCAGAACTTAAAGGAATTAGTCCCGCAGAATTCAGCGAACTGTTCCATATGCTGGAGATTCATCGAAGTCTCCTTACAACTGCGTGCGCTTTAGCAAAGACTCTGTTTGCATGGTATATTCCACCCTCTTTCGGAACTTGGAGTACTTTGCTAGAGCGTGTAGGGGATGTTGGATATAATGATACGCTCGCATTTGTTGTGGAATTATTGCGTACCGTTGAACAACTTGAAGGATTATCTGGTGATGCCCGTTTCCGTGTATTAGCCGAGCAACTTGAAAATTGGGCTGAAATCTTTAGTTGTACGCATAATTTAAATATGTCTGCAAAACTTAACGCAAAGTATTGGTCAACATTTCTTTTGTCTCCGCGACCTGATGCAAAGGATAGATTTGATGTTTCAGAATGGTTTTGGTCTCCTGATATTGACGAGGTATTGAGACCAAAACCAATTGGTATGCGCGCTGTTGATCTCCATATAGGTGACGCAATTCAATGTCTCCAGGAAAGGGTTACCTCCCTTCAGGAAAGAATACAAATTAAATCCAGTCATATTTCAATCGAAGTTTTTTTGCCCGTGAGCTTCTTCGATTTGAACCTTGAGGGGTGGCCGTCCCCGAGAGATAGGAACCTGGAGTTGGGAATTACCTTAGGCGAGGATTATCCGATCAGTCGACGCCCGACAAACTACTGCTCTATTCTTTCTAGAGAAGAGAAAATGAAATTTCGTCAGGAAATTCCAGGGATTGCATTTATTAATGATGAGGATGTGCGCGAACTTCGGCTTCGGTACGACGATGATCATGCTTTGGATCATGGCTGTGTAGGGCTTAGGTCTGCTCCAGAAATTCATTCTGGTTCGGGAAAGCGTGACATTTTTGCCGCCATTCTTGGGACAGGTATGCCCGCGATGCTTTGGTTTAGATCTGCAACTCATTCGGCGGACTCACGCGAGTGCGAGGCCCTTGCAGAGATGAAGTTGTGCAACACAAAGCCGACACAACTTCCCGAAGCTATTTTTAAGCATCGTAGGTTGGCTTATCAAGGTAAGGAGAATCCAGCTTGGAAAGGAGCGATTTTGATCGTTGACGGACCCGACCGAGTACCAAGAGAACTTCGAGAAAATAGCTAGAGTAAGAAAATGAAGAAAACAATCAGTCATACAACTGACAAATTATGTGAATGGGGCTTGTTCCCTGGCAAAGGCGAATCCACAGCAGTTGAGGAGTGGCCGGACCCTCCTGCATGGCGAGAGTCGGGAGGCTCGAACGCATTGAAGGCTCGTGGCCGGACATATTTACTAAGTCAGGAAGAAATCGATGCAGTTAATGCTGCAATCTATCTTAGAAGGCCTTTACTAATCACTGGTCGCGCGGGTGTTGGCAAGTCTTCCCTTGCGTTTTCAATTGCCTACCGCCTCAAGTTGAAAAGTGTTCTCGTGTGGAATATCACCACCAGGTCAACGCTTAAAGAGGGACTCTATTCATATGATGCGATTGGCCGGCTTCAAGGCTTGCAGGGTGGCCCTGAAGAATCCAAACTGATCGAGGACTACCTTACGCTGGGTCCACTTGGTTCGGCCTTGCACCCTGACAATTCGCATCCCAGAGTCATCCTAATTGACGAGATCGACAAGAGCGACATTGACCTTCCAAACGATTTGCTGAATGTTCTCGAAGAAGGAGAATTTGTCATTCCTGAACTTAAACGAATTTCCCAGAGCAGAAGCAGCGTAAATGTCTTGGACTATGAGGGCGTATCACGTGAAGTTAAAGATGGAATTGTAAGGTGCAAACGCAAGAGGGATCCCGTAGTTGTCCTTACAAGCAATGGCGAGCGCGACTTTCCGGCACCATTCCTCCGCCGCTGCATCCGCCTCAAAGTGAGAACTCCAAATGAGAATCAGCTAAAAGAGATCATAAAGTCGCACGGACTTCATTGCGACGATGCAGCGATCGACTTGATTTCGAGTTTCCTAACTTCTGGAGGTGGTGATATTGCCACGGATCAACTTCTGAGTGCTATTTTCCTTTTGGCTGGCGAATCAGATGTCCCCATTGAACGACGTGATTATCTTCGGAAGATGCTACTTAAGCGGCTCACCGGTTCAGAGAGCTTATGATTGAGAGGTTGGCGTCCTTCATAGTCGAAAGCCAACTTCCAATTGAGGTTGACCTAGAATCTTTAGCTGATGTCGTGTTTTTGGCGAAACAGATGCCAGCCTCGGCTCCTCGGACTCGCTCATCGAACAAGAGTCGGAAAAAGACTCGTCAATCAGCACCGACCATGAGCACCCAAGAAGATGATGAAGCTTCTTCGCCAAATCCTGCTGTTAAGTCCGGACAAAACTTGCAACATGACTCAGTTGCAGAGCCTACCACTGGAGACGATACCTTACCTGTCTATGCCGGCTCTTCCACCTCTACTCATAATTTTGAGGAGCGAGTAACTCCTTTTGGAGCGCCTTCTGCTTCGGCTTTGCCCAATTCACTCAAAATAGGGCGGTCTTTTAGGCCCCTCAGGAGCATTCGTTCTCGCAACGGAGTTCGCATCTTTGACGAGGAATCTACTGCAGAACATAGGGCGGAGCTAGGCTTCTTTGAGCCGAAGTTTAGACTGGAGCCTAAGTGCTGGCTCGATGTCGCATTGGTACTTGAGTCAAACTCAGACTCGATAATATGGAAAGAGACTCTAACAGAGTTTTCAAGGATTTTGCAACTTCAAGGCGCCTTCCGCGAGGTTAAAGTATGGACACTCCTTCCAAGCGGACAGCTGCAGCATGGATTTATGGCTGAATCGGCCCAAAGTGAGTCAGTTGCACCTAAAGTTTTAACCGATCCAAAAGGAAGGCGACTTATTCTTCTTGCATCCGTAGGGAGAGGCGTGGCTTGGAGTAATGGTTCCATCAAACGATTCTGCGAGCGACTGATGCAAACCAATCCAGTGGCGTTACTTCACTTGCTGCCTCCCCATCTATGGCACCTGTCCGCTACTGGCTACCCTTCACGATGGCTACATTCTTCGCTTCCTGGCATATTGAATCCTGGCTTGTCTATGACCTTAATCGAAAATTCGCTGGGAGGTACAGACGAGCAAAATATCTTGAGCAGGTCTTCGCTGCCTGTTCTCACCCTAACGCCAGCTTCCCTACATGCCTATTCAAGTCTAATTGTAGGAATTCGAAGTCAAGTACCGGCCATCGATCTTGATTCCCTTCCATCGCAAAATTCTTTTGAGGGAAACACTACCCCCGGGGATCGGATTGATTCATTCATGGAATGGGCTAGTGCCGAGGCAATCCGACTTATCCTTCACTTAGCAACAGTTCACTTGTCTCTGCCAGTCATGCGAATTGTTCACAATGTCATCTCCGATAATCCCTCGGTCACTGCTCTCGGAGAGATATTGTATAGCGACTTGGTGGTTCCCTTAGAGACTACCGGCGAGTTTGAATTCTCGCCAGGTGTCCGAGAGGCTCTGTATATGAGAGTCCCTCGTTCGGTTGGCATTCAAGTTGAAAGTCTGATTTCGGATTACTTTCACGAAAATTTCGGCGTCAGAATGGATACTGATTTATTGGCCGCGGACCCTGAAGGCGCATTCGGCTTATCTAAAGATGCTCGCCGTCTACTCCAGGCGTCAATTCGAATTCGCCGCCTTCTCAATTTTGGAACGGAAGGGACTCTAAAATCTGAAGACGTCTCTGCTAGGACACAGAATTCAAAAGGAGGCGTGATAATCCAAAATTCCTTTGAGGAGTCGTACCTTAATCTCATGGTCCAAACCTTGCGTCTCCGTAGTCTCCACGGCGAGATTATCAGGGGGGACATACCCTTCGCTTCACACCTTGTGTCGATAGGCTTAAATCAGAGCGACTTCAATCAACGACTAAGCCTCGACAACATCCTGTCGAGCGATGAAAAAGCTAACCGTATATTAATTCTGGGAGGTCCAGGCAGCGGAAAGTCGTCGCTACTTAGGTTGATCGGTATGCGAGCCTCGCTCGCACTTGTCGCGGCTTACAATAGTCACAATAGTGGTGGCGATACCACGCCTTCCTCACATCGCATCAGCATCCGGTTTAGAAAGATCCCCATCTATTGTCGCCTTCGCGAGTACTCGGATGGCAGGTTCCCTTCAATGGACGAACTGGTGTCTCGAAATGCGAGTCAATTGAACATTCCTCCGCAATGGGCTCAAAACGTTGTCATGCAAGGACGTGGCATCCTTCTAATAGATGGACTGGACGAAGTGAGTTCAGACAACAGGACGGAAGCAAAGGATTGGATTCTTAATCTATCTACGAATTTGCCCTCCGATACGTTAATAGTGGTCTCGTCTCGCACTACTGGCACATATGAGCCTCTTTTACGAGCAGAATTTGCTTCTTTCGAAATCCAGAATCTCAATGAGTCAGAACAGCTGGCTGTGCTCAGAAATCTTTTTGCCGCACAGCAATCAACTTCGGAGAGTCGCGCAGAAAACTCGAAGCTTGAAGCTTTGGAAAAATTACTTCGAGATAATCATCGCTTCAAGTCACTTATAAGTTCGCCGTTAATGGCTTCCATTTTATTTAGTGTTACTATCGCACTTAATCGAATTCCTGTAAGCCATAACGACCTCTGTCGAGAGTATTTTCAGATATTATTGGGTTCGAGAGATATAGCAAAGCGAGTTCAAGTTGACACCAAAGAGTTCAGATTTCAAGAATTATCTTTAGCCGCATGTAAAGTCGCTCTTAGCATGGCTAAAACAGGACGGCAGATTGATTCTATCGCTTCCTTGGCGAACATCGTATCACTCGAAAAAAGTACAGGTGAAGATACCATTAGAGCATTGATAGAAAAAGGTGCGTTGATTCAAGCAGATCAAGACATGGTAGAATTTCCTCACACACTCTTTCAAGATTACTTCTTATGCCTTGAGCTCGTAAGATTAAGAGATGCCAGCTATATTATAGACATAGTCGCATCAAGAACACTTGCTAGTCTGGATGGAATTACAGATTTTTTGGCCGAATCTGACGACCATGACTTCTTAAATGATCTTATAGGCAGGCTGATAAAAAAAGCGAAAGCATCGAGCAAATTGACTTCTGACTTTGGATTATTTGCTGATCGCCTGGCAAATTTAATTCCTTATAAACTGCCACCTAAACTTCAAGAGATGCTTCAGGAAATTCGGATAAGTAATGACGTAAATGAGCCGAAGACCGCCGCCCCGAAAGCTCGCGTGGAAAAAGACAAGATACCTCAGAATACTGATAAGGAGAATCTCTACGCATTGGATCTCAGCAGCGCCGCTAAGATCCACAAGAATCTCGACGTCGAGACCCTTATCCAACACTGTTTAGAACGCGATAACTGCAAGGTCACTGATACCGGCGCAGTCGTTGCTTACTCGGGCGAGTACACCGGCCGGACTCCTAAAGACAAACACACCGTGGTCGATGCCGCCCACGAAGGCGATATTTGGTGGGAAAACAACAACCGCATGTCGGACGAAGTGTTCGACGGCATCTTTAACAAGATGCAAGGTTACGTTGATGGCCGCGAGCTTTACATCATCGACACGTATGGCGGCGCCGACCCAGCCCATCGCATCTGTACCCGATTCATCGTCGAACGACCTTACCACGCCCTCTTTATTAAGCAGCTTTTGATTCGACCGACCCATGAGGAACTCGAGGTATTCGAGCCGGATTGGACCGTGGTCGGCTTTGGCAAACTGCAGTTCGACCCGGCAACCGACGGCACCAAGGGCGATGCGGTCATCGCACTCAACATGACGTCAAAAACGGTTCTGATCGGTGGTACGCAGTATGCCGGCGAGATGAAGAAGTCGGTATTCACGATCATGAACTACATTTTGCCAATGAAAGGTGTTCTGAGCATGCACTGCTCGGCCAACGTGGGTAAGGGAGGCGATACCGCTCTGTTCTTCGGCCTTAGCGGCACGGGAAAGACCACCTTGTCGGCCGACCCGGACCGAATGCTGATTGGCGACGACGAGCATGGCTGGACCGGCGATGGAGTTTTCAACATCGAGGGCGGCTGCTACGCGAAGTGCATTGGCCTCACCGAAGATAGGGAACCAGAAATCTACCGAGCAGTTCGGACTGGAGCGATTCTCGAGAACGTCACTCTCAACGAACAGGGGCGCCCGGACTACGATGATCAGTCGCTAACCGAAAACACTCGAGCGGCTTACCCAATCAACTATATCCCCAATATTATGGTGCCATCGGTTGGTGGTCACCCGAAGAACATCGTATTCCTCGTGTGTGACGCTATGGGCGTTCTACCTCCGATTTCCAAATTGACCAACGAACAGGCGATGTATTTCTTCTTGAACGGCTACACCGCGAAAATCGGCGGAACCGAGAAAGGTATCATCGAACCTAAGAGCGTTTTCTCGGCTTGCTTTGGCCAGCCATTCCTGCCGCTGCGACCCAAGGTTTACGCCAAGTTGCTGGGTGAAAAGCTCGAGGCGCACGGTTCTCGTGTTTGGTTAATTAATACCGGTTGGACGGGTGGTCCGTATGGCGTCGGTTCGCGGATGAAGCTTGGGTTTACTCGGGCGATGATTCATGCCGCGTTTAACGGCGAGTTGGACTCAGTGGCGTACGAAATCGACCAGATATTCGGTCTGAGTATTCCTACGATGTGTCCAAATGTTCCAAACGAAATTCTAAATCCTCGAAATATGTGGGCAGACAAGGATGCTTACGACGCTCAGGCGGCGAAGCTGCACGAGATGTTCGAGGCTAACGCGAAGCGGTTTAACTAGCTGGTCTCGCAAGTTTGAGGAGCAGCCTCAGGTCCATCCTTTTGACACTTCCATGTCAAAGCAACTGCAACAATTGAGAATTTACGAGGTGTCAGAACAACCTCAACTTAAAACCTTAAGAAGCTGGATTTTTCGACTGGCGGGTCGCAAGGCACTACTATGTCATGGTAGTGCTACAAAATTGAGAGACTTTTGAGAGACCACGCGAATTTATGTTCGTCTACCGAATCAAATTATCAACCGGGAGTCTGCAATTTGAACCTGGTGCGCGGGAAAGGACTCGAACCTTCACGCCTTGTGAGCACTACCACCTCAAGGGAGTTTTGGTAGGTTCAATGGGGTGACTTTGAATCTATAGACGTCTCTGGAAGTCTCTCAATGTGTCCTCCAATTGAGAGACATTTGAGAGACCGACTGCAGTCTTCTGCATGTTGCGCATTGGTGCCCATCTAAATGGGAGGGTTCGCTGCGATTGCAATTCGGAGCATCTACTGTTTGCGGACTCTGTGGGTATGTACGAAGTCGCCGCCGGGATCTTTTTCTGGAACCTCTCTATTCAGTTCGGTGTTCGGCATTGACGTCAAAGGAACCTCTTGATCCAACCTTAAAGCTTCTTCGCATCAAGTTCTGCCGCAAACTCCGTTGAGGACAACCACCTAGTGAGATCGTCTATCGATTCAAATATTCGGCAAAGGGCCGACTCTAATATTGGATTATTTCCCGAAGGCAGCAGACGACGCTGATCTGTTTGTAACCCAACGCATAGCTTTCCAAGCGCATAGGCGTATCCTAGTTCAAAGCACGCGCCCTCATCGACTGAACGTCCATCCATGATCAGGAGAAGGATATCGCATGACTCTATTGCCTGTGTGTCAAGATCGAAAATCCGTTGCACTGCGGTTTCTCTTGGGACCCCTTCTTTAATGAGTTCAACAATGAGGCGGCCATCTTTCTGAGGAAGAAAGGTTGAAAAGCACTCCTGTAAGCGTTCATTTACTTTAAAATTAAATTCAAGCTCTCCCTCGGAAAAGAGTGGAGCTGCAATGTAAATGCGCTGTTTCATAGATTAGCCTTCCTCATCGTCCATCAGTAAATGAAACTGAGAGTTGCTCGGTGGGAGTTCCTTGCAAAAGTACGGAGCCATCGATTTGGATGGTGTTGCGTAGTTGCCCAAAGTGACATCAACAAAGTACTCCAGCATGTCCAAAAAACCCGGCTGAGGATTCGAGTGCATAGCCTTTAGGTTCCACATTCCAGACGATTTGATAGTCTCTTTAGGACTATACAACCCCAACCAATCTGGTGAAGGTGGGTCTAATGGAGCCTGTTTACCCGAGAGAAAGCCAATAATACTTGCTTCCAAAACCGCGCGGTCAGACTTTGAGGACGAATCATCCGGGATGCTTAACCAGCCCACATGCAACTGCCTCATATAGGACGACACGGCCATTTCAACCGCCTGTTCTTGATCTACCGTTTGTCGATCGGCAACTTGACCGATCCCCCATGAATCACACACAAAGTTGTTCTTGGCGATAAGTGCCGCGCCAACATGAAGGCGAAAAATGGAAGAACGATGATTCCCTCCAGACTGCGTTCCAAGGTGGGTTTTTAGGCGATGCCAGAGCGTACTCTTGGATCCCAGGGAGACGCCATGTGTTCCCACTCTTGTTACCCTCGGAATTATTGACTCCCGACGATTCTCACCCGGTTCAAAGAAAAGGTAGAGACCCTTCTCAGGAAGGTGCGCCTTTGCGAGTTGATCGAATGGAACAACCGCGCCACCTTGGCGCAGCTTGTCTACGGACCGATAAAACGAGTCTGCATCGCTCGTCGTCGAGTTCCTAAACCATGGAATTCTGAAACCAAGAGAGACACCCTCAAGTGGCACCCGGACAACAAAACCTTGTTCCTCCAAAAGTGGACGGAGGAGTTGGAAGTAACTTGCGCCGGCATAAATATCAATGACCGAATGCTTCGGCAACAACTTAACGAGTGATGTCGCAACCTCAGATGCCCAAGCTTTTCGTAGAACCATCGACTTCTTATTGAGAGTCTCGTCATAGGGTTCAATATTCTGGTCCGGCTCAAGCAGCCCGTATTTGGCGGAGAGGATATACCATTTGTTATATCGCCCTTCAACAAACGTACGGCTCGCCAAATAAAGCGGCGAGGAATATAGGTCCCTTGCTTTGCTTGGGTAGCTGAGTTTGGAACTGGAGCAAGAAACGAGAGCCACTTTCATATGAATCGACTCTAACTATTTCGCTGTTCCGCGTCTAGCAACATCTGATCTAAGTCGGCACGGGCTATCTGGCTCGAAAAAATGATTTTGATAATGTCCTGAACGACCGTCCCGAGTGAGCGCCCTCTCGTGTCGATGAAGTGAATACCTGGAATCTTACCGCTATACACGTCGAGAATAGCGTCTTGCTGATTCTTGAGCCACTGTTGGTCCACTCCTTTGTTGCGCTTGATCGATCGAGAACACATTTCGTATGGTTCTCCTATCAGCACGAAAACTGTCCCCGACACTAGTTTTCGGTTCCCCAGGGCGTCTCTCATCTGCTTGGCACGGGAATGACGGTCTGCACCTGTTTTGAAGGCGAGTGCATCCAGTGGACAGCGATCAAAGACGTTCAACCCAGCTTTGGCCTCCTGAGCGCGAATATTCTTGGAAACAATTTGCCGATCAACCCACTTGTCGATGTCCTTTATTTGCCGGGGCTGAAGTCGATTGGGATCATCTTTCATTGATTCTGGCATATCGTCTTCCCACTCGCCGTGCAGGCTAAAACCGGTCAGGTGAGAGAGAACACTTGACTTTCCTGAGCTAACACATCCTGTGACATAGTAAACGAATTTGAAGGAATTCTCGTCTGCAAGGCATGAGTCCTTGTGGCGTGCAAAACCATCATCGGTTAGAAGTTCAGCAAATATTGAGAATGAATTTTCAGGAAGGAAAATGGGTACAAGGTTATACAGCGTAAGGAGCGTATCTCTAATTGTTTCTTGCTCTATTTGCGAAAGCTCTAAACCTTCACGAACCATCACTAGGGTGAAATGAATGTGTCCGGGTCGAATCCTAGCGCAGTGTGAAAGATAGTGGGTCAAAGTTGGGTCATCAAATGACACGCCAACAAACAGGCAAGTGTTCTCGAGAAAAAAAGCTGTGGATGAAGCGTTAGAGCCAGTCATTGTTTCGTGAATCTGGGACTGAAAAGCACTTTCGAGCAGTGTGACAGCTGTACTTCCTTTGCCCTTTCGACGGTCTCCTGGCAGGAATCCATTGGGATGGTAGACATTTACTTTATTTGTAATTCGTTTAGGTCCTGAAGTCCAGGATGAATGCCAGGAGCCGGGACGTCCTGACGCGATGTCGGTCAAGATAAGTTCTACTGAGTCATCGAAATTATAGTTTATTATCGTGTTTCCAGGTTCGGCGAACGCTTGGATAAGGCTGTAAGCGTATTTATTCTTTGCCAGCTTCACCAGATTCTTCGCTCGTTTACCCTTATTTCCTGTCGAAGTGTCGTGTTCGCTATACAAAACGCTCGTAATTAGATTCAGCCATTCCGAATCGATAAATGACTCGACGAGGGCTTGAGAATGCTCTCGGTCGACTTCGTCAACCTTCTGGTCTTCCCAAAATCGTTTAAGTTCCTTTGACGACAAAAGGGTCTTTCTGAACGACTGGTATAGGGCTTCGCCCTTTTTCAAATGTCTTTGTTTGGGTGCTTTGCCGACGGAAACCTGTGGGCTTTCTGCCAAGCCTTCGCGAAGCTTATCCCAGCTTGGGAAATTTAGAGTGTCGCTGAATCCTGCCCCCAAAACGAGAGCCAGCCTTCCTTGTGATTGTTGAGTCCGCATAACCGCGAGTTCACGGGAATACGTACTTAGCAACTCCTTTGCTGCATTTCCATCTGGCTTTGCCATAGCTAATTACTGTCAATATAACCGCTTGCTCTCGATTTTATCTAGCCCTTTATGGAGCTAAGCCTTCGCTGACACTCCAGACTCACCTCAAGAGAATTTCTTTAGGCTCAACGGAGCCATTTTAAGTCTACGGATTTGCTTGGATGTCTCTCAATATATCTTCCAGTTGAGAGACATTTGAGAGACCCTACGAAGGGTTGTAGACTTTGTTGCGCAATCTAATGGACCAGTCCGCTTTCTACCATCGAGAATGTATTGCATGACAAAATGTGAGTACTGAACTTTCAGCTAGAACGGTCCCGCATGAGCAAAGAAGTTATCAACAAACACTTTCGGCCGGAAGAAATCCAACAATTGTTCTTCGGCATTTTCTCCGAAATTCCATTTCCATTTTATGCTGCGGATCTCAGGGCCATTCAGGACGCGAAATATAACGACACTGCCAAAGTCAGCCATTTTGGAGTTCGAATACCGGCTTCTAACCGCAATCCTGAAGCATTTGTTGGCGCGTGGCTAGCGATTTTTGAGCACCTGCAATTGAATGTCGGAATTATCAAGTTCTTTGCGGACTCTCCGATGGCAAAGGCAACGAGCACATCAAATCTCTTGAAACAAATTGCTAGCACGAGATACTCGCGAAACGTAACACTGGCCAATGGCAGTATTTTTTGGGAGGAGTCGACACCTTGGCCCCTGGTCTTCTCAACGTTCCTAAGCCAACTCTATAACGTTTCAGAGCTGTCTAGATTGGCATTGTCAGGAAAATCTCGGCAAACTTCTGAAGAGCTGCAAAGGAGCGGCTGGGATGCCTCCAACGCACAAATTGCCGGCCACTACTCAAAAGTGATGCCTACCCAATGGCACTATGCTGCCGCATCGTTAGGTGAGTGGACCGGAGGTTCAGTCAACTGCCAGTACTTTGGCTTTTATGCCACTAGACCACAGATTCGAAACTCCAACAAGAACGTCGAATACGCTAAGTCTGTCCAGTATTCAGAATCAGATGCAAAAATCCTAGATGAGGGCGGTCTCATCGCAATTCCCCTGATGCTTGCAACCAAGCTCTTGCTTCTTCAAGGCGATATGAGCGTTTTGGGAGGTATTGGTATAAATGAATTTAATGCTGCCAATCCTCCAGCCAATCTAGAGAAATTTGCGAATGCTCCTACATTGGAGAGGCCTGGATTCTTGGTTGACAAGTACTATCGGGCCCCATTTGTAGCCCGGGATCTAACTGACGAAGCTCTTTACGGATCAAACAATGTGTTTCGTGATCACTACCAGGAATTTTATGCTAACCAAAAGCACGCTGGGCTGTTACGATGCAAGCACTATTGTGCTCCAATCATAGATATTTCTTCGGTCGACGATTTGTATAACCATCTTGAGGGCATTCCTAAATATGACTCCGACAATGGAATTTTCTTTCGAGGATCTACTTCTGGATATTCGCTGAAGCGCAGTGAAGGTGTCCGAAAACTCTTGTTTGGTAATTCGTGCGATTTCGAACCATCCCTATTAAGCACAGCTGATCGAACTTCATTCGATTGCGATTACACACATTTTTCTTTAAAGTACTTCTTGGAAAACAACGTTCTTGGCGTCGATTCGCATTTGAACTTCAATGAAAGAAAATGGCGAGAGCTCTGCAAGTCCCCTTTGTGCGAGATCGACTACGCCGTCATGGCGCTCGCTCAGCACTACGGTATCCCAACGCATGGGCTTGATATAACAACTGATGCTTCCGTAGCGGCTTGGTTCGCGACGCATACTTTTCACCGCGACAGCCATGGAAAGTGTTCTTATCGGAAGATTTCCGCATCAAAGTGGCCCACTGATCCGATGCTTTGGCCGATGATTTACGTTTGCCAACAAATCACCCATTCTGTTCAGGCTTCATTTCGCGATTGTACAGTTATCGAGGACTTTGGACTGGTTGCTGCTCGTCCACTTGCACAAAGTGGAAAGTTCTTTCTTGGCGGCTATTCAGATCATCAGAATCGGCTTGCAGAAACTCTGATCTGTGCTTTTCGCCTTAAGCCGAGCCACTACACGACAGGACATTCATTTGACTTGCTGTTCCCGAGCCCTCTTGAGGATCCGGCGTATCAAATTATGTTAGATTTCGCTCGTCATCCAGAATTAAATCCACATGGTGTTCAGATCGTTAACTGCTTCCACTCTTAAGGTGAATAGCGCACAAAATGCGCTATCTGGAGTAACCAACCAACCCTATGACCACTACGATATCATGGTAGTGCTACAAAAAAATGAGAGACTTTTGGGAGACCAAGCTACTTATTGTTCGCTTGCCAAATCAAATTATTGGCCAAATTGCCATAATTTGAACCTGGTGCGCGGGAAAGGACTCGAACCTTCACGCCTTGTGAGCACTACCACCTCAACGGAGTTTTGGTAGGTTCAAACGAGCGATTTTGAATCTACAGACGTCTCTGGAAGTCTCTCAATATCTCCTCCAATTGAGAGACTTTTGAGAGACCAAGTCGCATCCTGGGATCATACTCACAGCCTTAGGCACCCTATTAGGCAAATAAAAGGCTGGGGCCCGCCTGGCTCCAGCTTCGTGAGAAACTCCGTAACTAACCCCATCGAGATTCCTCTCCGGCTTTGGGAATCGGCACAGCATAGTCCCAAGACTGTCAACATTCGCGCCAAGCGTTACAAATATTTTCTCCTGTCTTCAGATAGCTCCATGACAGCCATCCGCCTCCTCATCGCAAACATTTTGGCAAACGATTTATTCGTAATCCTGACGCCGGGAGACAGTCAACAAAGTGTACTATGTAATGGGACTGCTCGAGAATCATGCAACCATTACGTTGCGGCACATCCTTCATGAGTTTGAGCCATGCGCCTTGCGGATGATGAGAATGGATTTGGAGCACTAGGAGATTACGATCTTGACCATCTGGCTCATCACATTTCTGAGGTCGGCGACCTTGAGCTTTTATACCAGGTTTTAGCGTCATCGCCCGACTGGTTGCGCACAAAACTCCGTCGGCTCGGAGATCCCTTGGGCATAGTCGCGGACTTTCGGATTGGCCTCACGAAGTGCGGCAACCATGGACTTAGGCAGAACGAGGCGATCGTTGTTCGGTTTGCCCTGCTTTACCACTCGGCACTCTACTTGGCTGGTTTTTCAACCTCACCTGATCGGCCACAGGAAGCAGGTTTGGAAGATGATGGGAAGCAGTCCGGCTTCGGAACCGTGGGTGCATACCTCGCTTACGAACGCTTACTTTGCCGATTGCTTGAGGCTTGCGAAGATCGCCAAGCTCTCCCAAGCAGTGTCATTCACCTACGCGATCATATCTTCCAAACGAAATGCCTAGCAGATCAGATTTTCTACTTGGATACAACTCTTGAGCTGCTCCTAAACAAGGGGCAACGAGCGGCGGCGGTCGGGCTTGCTGAAGACTATTTCACCTATCTCTCGAAAAAGGGCACCTCCAAGCTTCGTGAAGTTCGCACAAACCGTGGTTACGCAACAATTGTGGTTGAGGGACAATCACCGGTTCGACAAGACCTACCGGAAGTGCTAGACCGTCTCACGGTCCATGATCGGGCGTGGCTGTCCTTTTTAAAAATACTCGAGAGGCACGGCATGCACAACCAAACCGACCGGGCAACCGACCATCTCAAATCGCCTTACGCACACGCCCTCGCCATACGACATCGACCCCTCTCTGATTCGCACATAGAGCCTTGCGACCACCTTGATCGGACGCGCTTAGACTGTCCTAGAATGCCGGACTCGCACAGTGAGATCGTTTCCGCGATCCTTAAATTCCGAAGCTTAGATCCCGCTGCCCTTCGCGCAACAGACCGTAAACACGTAAAGCGGCTCTTGGGACTATTGCTAGATAGCGTGTCTGAACAATTCCAGTACTGCCAAGGACATGAAATTGGCCGTAGTTGGGATTTTGACAACGTCATATGCGAGGTCCTGGTTTGCAACTTAGCCAACACCATTCGGGAGCTTGGTTATGCGTGGCGGTCAATAAGCAAGGACATCCTAAGAGAGTTAGTTAGGATCGTTGAGAAGATCACTGATTCACACGGAGAGGCCCCATTTGGAGGCATGGCAGTCTGTTACCTGGAGGAATGGTGGGAAGGGAGAAAAGTTGCCTCGTACGCATATGGTGGGGAAATGGAGGAGGCGCGCAGTTCTCTGATATTGGCTTGCGAATCTATTGGGAATATTCGTCTCGCCGCGAGGTTGCGGGATGGCTTTCTCCGCGAGCTAAGTCGTTTTCGGAATGCATTTGAGTCAGCAACTAGGCTAGCTGATGCAGGTTTACCAATCCAAGCGTTAGCTAAGATTGACCTCTACCAGCGCACTAGACTTCTCGAGTCTCCCGCAGGGCCTAATGCTTATCACTCTACCCCGTACAATGCTTCCCTGTACAAAGAGCATGCCTTCGATGCCGGCTCAGCGGTGTTACTGGAGGGAATTAAGAATCTTTGGCTGATGGGGAAAAGATCAGAGGTCCCGGATCTCCTGCGTTTCTTTTTTCGTAAACGTAACACTGATTCGCGTAATTCGAATTCTTTAGATATGACAACGAATGAGTGTATACACTGTCTGGTTAGATGCTTAGAAATCACACTTAGCGAGTCCGCAGCTTGTGGTGACGATTTCGACCGATACTACGAAGCCACCTTGGGGCGATGGTTTAACCTAAACGACGATTGTTGGCACGAACTTGCTAAATCGTTTGCGAAGCTTGACGACGGTCAACGCTGTGGATTGTGTCTGGCTCGCATCCAAGACCCCAAACTACACGCTAGATCACTAGCCTGTGTAGCAAGCATCGCTCCAGATAACTCCCACTTGGCGGTTCTTGTCGCAGAATGGCTTACGCACAACGTTGACAGATCAAACACGGCTTTGGATTTGGTGGACTACGATCTTGCGTTCCGTACGCTATCGAAGCATTTGTCTCAAATGTCTTCCGTCTCTAGCGCGTTGGGATTTCTTGAACATGCCATCGAACTTGAAGAGCGGAACGAAAGATATAACACAGTTGTCTTCTTTGCTACGGCAGCAGCCGATATCCTCAGTGAGGCACATGAAGATATAGTCCTCATAAATGACTTGCTTCAACGTGCGATTCAAGCGGCCGCCCATTCATTTCCAAGATGGCATTCGATCCCAAGCTATTCCATCATTGCATACTCTGCCAAACACTGTGACATGCCAGATATGGCTATGGAGGCCTGCCAAAACTTAATCAACGAATTCGCCTTGCGTTACGAAATGGGCGCAGGCCATGGCTATGCCTTATCCGTAGCTCAAGTGCTAGTTAAATGCGGATATTTAGACCAAGGTATAGGTGTCCTGTCAACACTCGGCGAAGATAGTCGATATAGAGAGATGCTTTCCGAGAGTTTGTTGAAGTTCATAGGTACGTTGTCGGAAGAGAAGAATTTTGTCTTAGCCGAGAACTTCCTGCTGTTGGTTCAAGAACCATACATGATTGTTAGTGGACTCCTTACTATTGCGAGGGGATATTTGGAAGCTGATGAGCGCTTACGCGCAGCTCACTGCCTAGGACTCGCAATCCGAGCCTACGGACAAATTAAGGATTTTGATCACAGGCAGGACGCTGCTCTCGATATTTTGGCATATTTCGTATACTGCGGCGATCTGCAAAGTGCCGAACTCTGGGAAACACGTTTAGATTCGATGACAGTTGAAGTTGCGGCCGCAAACCTAATTGCTGCCCAACTTCTGAAAATGGACTCATACTGCCTCGCCTTTCTCAAGATGAGGCCCGAAAGCTGTGCAGAGTTGCTGTCATTCGTAACGTCGTCGCAGCCTTGTGAAGGGGAGTGTCAAGAAAGTCTTTGTCTTGAGTCCGTTAGCCAGATATTTGAGGTCGGTAGCTGGTTTGAGCAAGCGTGGTCCGTGTTTCGGGCCGACTTAAAGATTTCCTCTAGCGCTTTGAACTCGGTTAGGCATCGATATTGACTATGACCACAGATCAAGATGAGAGAGATTGGGATAGTGGCATTGAGCGTGGAGGCGAGATGTTTGAGCGCTCAATCCGTATGTTTCGTGAGAGCAGAAAGCGCCTCTTGGATCGACTTGAACCTGGTGCAGGCTTAGGGTCGACAGGTACTCCGGGCCTGAAGCTCTTTAAGTTCTTCAATCAGATGCCGGAAATAACCAGTTCTGAGGCGTTGGAACTTTGCTTCGTCTCAGGCAGTGGTGAAAACTCTTGTCTATCACTCCTTGGATATATTGGTGCGTCTCTTGCCATGAGGGGAAATACGCTGAAGGCGCTTCAACTTTACGACGGCCTCATACTGCAGTTGGGTTGCAAGCCTGGGCTGTATTTAGGGCGAGCGAACATATTATTCCTAGATGGGGCAACCAACGCTGCAGCTAACGATCTCGTTCTTGCAAATACCTCAGGGAGACACCATAGCGGAGCATCGTTGTTACAAGGTCTACTTGAGTTCAAAGCTAATAATCCAGATAAGGCACTGCGCTATGTTTCAGATGAACTGCTGTTGCAGAGAGAAGCATCTGAGGCGTTGTTTGTGCGGGCCGCGATGCGATACTTGACCGGAGATTATGCTGGTGCGCTTGCGGACTTTGATGCTTGCACTACGGCTTGGCCCGAGAACTCCTTTTTCCAGAGGGGTAGGCAGCTAGTTCGTGAATGGCTTGGGCTTGCGACTCAGCATGCAGGCCTTGGCAATACGACCCTCTGGGTAGGAGATACGGTCTCTGATCGCCCAAATCTCGTCGTCGGCGTGATTGTAGCCTCGCAGCTACTAGGTGGAGTACATGACTCCTTTGTAGATGCCGGAAGTTAGCGCAGGTTGCTCTGGACATGCATGCGATCCAAGCTGATAACCGCTATCCGAGACCATTTAGAGTGCTGGGGTTGTTAAGTCGCGCAGTCATCCCCATGCTTTGGACGATTTTGATTGAACGAAACCAATCCATGCCGAGGAAGCTCTTTGAGCTGTCCTACTCTCTCGCATACAGTTCAGCAGTGAAGCGATAGGTTCTGGAAAATATGGTGGCTGTGGAATTTAGGCATTTAAGTCGGCGAGTTGGAATCGAGCTTGTTCGTTCCCTGGATCATGCACCAAAGCCGTTTCAAGAAACTTCTTGGCCATGGTCTTATCGTCCCTGAGCAAAGATGCTCCTATCGTCCAGAGTGCTGCATTCAGCTGACCTATGCTTTCGGCATATGGATCCTTGATTGCAGCTGAATACGTCTCGCTGGTGGGTTCCAGAAGTGCCAATCTGAAAAAAAAGTCTCGCAATTCTTCATCTTGTGCCGTGTGATTGACAAGGTGACCTCGAATAAAACGTAGCCATGCTTCACCGTTAGCTGGGTCGCAAGGTTCAGCCTGGTCATTTTTACTATTGGATGTGGGCCAGCAGGGAAGTCTCAAAGTTACAGAACTCGGCGTATCTTCGACGGACTCGGATTGTGACACATCTTCGTCTTTGGTTCGACCTCCTTCAGGCAAATGGCATCTAATGGCATCGCCTTCCGGGACAGCTGAAGTCAAAATGTATAAGGTGCCCGCTTCGTCAAGCACGAATAGTTTCTCACTACCGTCGGCAACGCATATCTGCAAAACTCTGGACGCAAGTGGAAAGCGAAGAATCTCCCCCTGAGTGACTACATCGAAAACGCGCAAGTTCTCAGCATCGCCTACAATCAGACGAGTGCAGCATGGATTCGACCTTGCGAGTACCGGACGATGGCCCGTGCGAACGCTCCATGCCTTGCCTGTGGCGACCTCATGGAACTCAAGGGAAGTATTCGGGTAGCTCTCTTCCATGATAACGAGGCGTATCGTTCCACTTGCGAGTGAATATCCCTGATCAGGAAGATAGGGCCAAGCCAGAGTTCTAAATGATTCCAAATGGGTGCAGTCCGGCGGGATATTGCACAGTTCACACCCTCTGTTGGCGTCCCAAAGCAACGTACTCATGTCTTGAATGTGTTCAAATGACCCTCCGGCAGAGACGAGCCTCGTACCTTCGGAGTCCCACGCACACCGAATGACCGGACCCGTGTGCCCGAGGAGCATTCGATGCTGACAGAGCCTCACAAAATCCCAAATGAATATCCGTCGATCACTGCCAGCAGATGCGATGAAGTCACCGCTTGGCGCCCACACGAGATCGTTTATGGCACCCCACACCATCCGCTGCCCACCAGCCGTGTATGTTTCATCTCCGGTATGCCCTGTGAGCGTGCCTACATGGCGTTGTTGAAACACGTCCCAGATCCTGACGGTTCTGTCGAGCGAACCAGTAGCCAAAAACTGGCCATTTGGAGCCCATGCGCAAGTTGTTACTTCATCCTGATGGCCCTCAAAGTGAGCAACGACATGACTCGACTCGGCAGCTATTACCGAAACCGAGTGATCCACATTTAATGTCGCAATGTGACTTGCATCTGGAGAGGGACAAATATGTCTGGCCGGCGTTGCTCTGGTTTCGGCATGTAGGGCATCCCAGATCGCAAGACTTCCATCCTTGGAGCAGGAAAGTAAGTGGTTCGAGTCAGTATGCCAACGACAGTTGACGACCTCGTTTGTATGGCCATGAAGCGAGCCTAGCGCCTTAAGTCGGTTGACGTCCCAGATACGTATGGTGTTGTCAGGTCCGGGGGTCATAACACTTCCAGAGGCAGTAGCAAGTTTCTTCGAATCCGGAGACCAATGGACATGCAGGACTTTGTCCCGGTGCCCCTCAAAGACGTGGATTTCTTCGTAAGTATGCCCATCCCAAAGTCGCACCGAAAAGTCATCGTCATGCATGCCAAATCCGTGGCCAGATGCTGAGGCTATGAGCCTACCGTCCGGAGACCAAGAGCATGTGTTCGCACCTCCCCTGTGCCCGGCGAAGGTCGTCCAAGAGTGGACATTGCCTTTCACAACCATCCTGGCATCCCCGAGTTGCCCAACGCTTGCCCCCTTGGTGACATCCCAGATTTGAATTGGTTCTGCACCGACGCATATCGCTATTAAGTTGCCATCTGGGGACCAGGCGCAACACTTGGCAAGAAGGCCATTGCCCTGTATGCATATTGACTCTCCGCTAAGCCGATCCAGAATTATAATGCCGTCCTCGCCTCCGATCGCAATACGGTCTTTCTTCTGTGTCCAAGCGGACGCTTTGGCCCGGTAAACCCCGAAAGCGGTTGGATACGCTGTCACAGTACCGACCTTTGTTTCAATGATTAGGATCTCCCCATTTTTACTTGCTAGTAAGCATTCGCCATCCTCAGAAAAACTCAGAACTTCTATTCCGGGGATGTGATGTTCAAAAAGCAACTCACCCGACGTACGACTCCACCCCTGAACGTAGGATCCGTCGCTAACAGAAGCCACCTGGTCACTAGAAAGCCATGCACACGACTGCATCCAGCCATTTTCGCCATTGATACGTAAAATTAGTGGATTGTTTGTCGAAGACTTGTTGAGCCAGCGCATGTGAGGTATCTCCACCTTGCCCTTTGACCTCAGATAGTTGTTTATTAGGATCGATATCGCCGAGTCTGAAGGCGAATTGATTGCTTGCTGAAAAACGCCTTGAGGGAATTGGATGAGGAAATAGAGGTTAGACCGGATGAACTCCATGAACCCAGCATAAAATGGCCCAGCAGAAACCCCATTTGCAATTAATTTGGCGTGTGCCGACTCGAATACAGATACGATCTGGGCCCGAGCCGGTGTATTCAAGAATGCGTCAACGTATTCGAAGTCAACGAGTAAGGTCGCTGCTAAATCCCACCTCTGTGCCTCTACAGCGTGGTGGAGCAGGAATGTGACCTCGTAAGGGCTTAGTCCTTTATAATTGCTATCCTTTATCACTTTATATTCTTACTGCTCTGGCGTTCGCGGTCCGTTCTCTCCGATAAATTGCACGCAGCCAACGAGATGAAACTGCAGTATAATGTCAGATATCCAAACTAATGGAACCAGTCAGCCTAATCCTTGCTTCTCTTGTCGCCGGTGCAACTGCCGCAGCAAAAGACGTTGGCTCTGCGGCCCTGAGCGATGCATACTCGTTCTTAAAGTCAACCATCTCAGACCGAATTCATAAGGGCGGTCATTCGACAAATACGCTTGACGAGTTCTCGAAGGATCCCGAGACATGGAAGAAGCCCCTTGAGAAGGCGATTACTGCAAGCAATCTTCATCACGACCCCGAGTTACTTGAAGCAGCTCAACGGGTGCTTGAACTTTCCGATCCAGTTAAGTACGCTCAAGGTAAATACAATATTACAACAAGTGGACCAGTTCAGGGTCAGCAAGTGGGTGACGGCAACAAGCAGGAAAATCACTTCGGATCGACTAACAAAGATTGATGTACAGTGTAGGCAAATTGGATGTCTAAAAGCCAAAACCCAAAGATCGAGTTGGGCCGAGGCCAAGGGGTTCAAATTGGCACAGGAAATAGCCAAACGAACATCTTTAGTATTCTCAAGGGAGCAGAGCCTGAACTTGCGACTCTGATTAGGAGTCAGGAGTTCGAAACATACATTGACAGGCGCACTAGGGGATTCATCGGGCGTCAATTCGTATTTGACACCATTGAGGAAGCACTAAACCGAGATCGCGAAGGCTCCGGATACATCGTAGTCAGGGGTCAGCCAGGGATTGGCAAAACGGCTCTAATGGGAGAGTTTGTAAAGCGACACAACTGTGTTCATCACTTCAATATTGCGAGCCAGAATATTCGCAGTTCAAGAGATTTTCTTCAGAACGTCTGTGCTCAATTGATCGTTCGGTACGACTTACCGTACAGTACTTTACCCCCGACAGCAGCAATGGATAGCGGCTTTCTCTCGCAACTGCTAAAAGAAGCCTCGGAGAAGGAGGATGGCAAGCTTATTGTTGTCGTCGATGCCTTGGACGAAGCTGATACGTCTGGCCTCCCATCAAACGTTAATTGCCTCTTTCTCCCCCCCTCCCTTCCACCGCGCGTGTTCTTTGTTGTAACGTCGCGAGAGAATGACGACTGTTCGCTTGTTGTGGACCAACAAAGGGAGATTGTCTTGCGGCACCTCGATGAACGGAACCAGGAAGATATTAGAGAGTATATTGTTGCTTTCATCTCGTCGCACCAAGTCTTAGTGGACGAGAGGCTACGATCTTGGGGAATCGAGATCGAAGATTTAGTGGACTTGCTCCAGTCGAAGTCAGAGGGCAATTTTATGTACCTGGTTTACGTACTACCGGACATCAAGGACGGCCTAATAAGGCAAGGTTCAATTGATGAAGTGCGAAACTTGCCAGTGGGGCTAAAGGCATATTACCGTCGACACTGGCAAACCATGAAGTCACACATGCCAGATGTTTTCAAGCGAGACTACGAGCCGGTCATCTGCTATTTAGCAGTAGTAAGAAGTGCCGTTTCCGTTCGTCAGCTTGCAGAGTGGACGGATTTATCCCCACTGAGGATTCAGGAAGTGGTAAACACTTGGCGGCAATTTCTGGATGAGGTCTTGTTGGAAGCCAGAGAGCCTGAGTACCGCCTCTATCACACGAGCTTCCAGAACTTCTTGAGAGACGAAGTTGGCCTCAAACCTTATCACCAGGGGATAGTCGACAGAGCTTTACAAAAGATTCCCGGATTCCTCACACCTCAAGGCGACAAGCCCTCAGACTACCAGAAGAGCTGAAAAGAGTTCGCAACCTTCGTGGTCATACCCGAAATGGACATCTTAAAGTCCTGGGTATTCGGTTTCACTAATTCCCGATATCAGTAAGAGCCCGTTCGAGCAGAGCACCGTACTTTTGGAAAATGCTAAGCGATGGAAGAACAGTAGTGGTTTTGAGGTTAGTATGGCCCCTACAACCTCAACGGAGCTTTCGGAGGTTCAAAGAGGCGATTTTGAATCTACAGACGTGTCTGGAAGTCTCTCATTTTCTCCTCCAATTGAGAGACTTTTGAGAGACCAAATAACCAAGAAAAACCTTGCACCGTCACTAGCCTCGGTAGGCAGGAGTACTTCGCAAACTTGGTCTAACGGCATCAACCTGACCATCATACTGATCTACAATGACGCCAGATGAATTTGGAGGTGATAAAGTTTCAAAGCTCACCATTCCTATGGACTGTCCTGCTCCTAGAATGAGGGTATGCGGGCCGTGATTGAATATCTCAAGTACAATCGACCTCAAATCAGTTTCATTACAATCAATGGTGCTGGAAGTGCAATGAATTGCCAGCCCAATACGCGCCAGCGAACTCCTTCCATCTAGCCTTCCAACAATACCGTCTTGGAGTTTGAAGCACTCAATCGTACTTCCGAGAACAAACGCTCCCGGATCAAGCACTATACCATCCTCACCTATAAACCTTTCTTCAAATTTTAGGCACTCGCTTTGCTCCTTTCGCAAATCGATCGTTTGGCCACACAGTGGAACTAAGTACTTTGACGACAAGTGGACACGTAGGCCACATGGTCGCAATTGAGCTTCATCAAAAGCAGGTTGGACCGCGATTAGCCCGGCCCTGACGAAATCGACTATTCCTCGGCTAGAGAGCATTCTCCTCCTTTGGGAGCCTGTAACCACACGGACCTGTAGTACCCTGGTACTTCCCAGAATATAACTTTGGCTCACCTCTTACCACCCAGAACGTAACCTGCCCGATCTTCATTCCAGCATATATTTTCACCGGCTGAATTGGGTTTAATTGCAAGGTCCATTGGTTGTGTGAGCCAAGATCAATTAGATCAGCGGTCACGTGGATGAAAAGTCCTAATCTTGCAATCGATGATTTTGCTCTAATTATGGGAACATAATGGTCGCTACCCATCTTCTCTGCAGTGTGTCCAAGGTACAAACGACCAGGCATTAAGACCATTCCCTCTGCAGGAATCTCAATGGAAGTAGTGGGTTGTTCCTCTCTGGGATCGAGCAAATATCGTGAGTAAGTCAGAATCTCTTTGCCGAGGCAAAAATCATAGCTATTAGGATTCAGCTGATCATAGTCGAACGGCGATATTTCGATCCTACCCTCCTTAACTTGCATTTCGATCTCGGGTCCAGTAAGAATCAACGGGTCAACTCCACTTGGTATTCGAGAGGGCCCGCTGAGTTCGCATAGACGCCCTGGTATAGCTGACGCTCACCCGTAGGTTCCCAGAAGGTGACTTGACCAATTATCATGCCAGCATAAACTCTTAGCGGCTGAACAACCACCATCTCTAGAGTCCAGTGATGAATAGCGCCCAAATGCCCCAGATCCGCGTGAACTTGCAAATATAGGCCAAGCCTTCCCATTGATGACCGACCGAAGAGGGTCGTAACAAATTCCTTGCTTCCGATTCTCTCCACTGTACTTCCCAAATAGAGTCTCTCGGGCAGTAGAACGAACCCACCATCCGGAATCGTAATGCTTTCCCATTTCTGACGGTCCATCGGATCAAGGACCAAGGAAGGGGCCACTTTAATTGTCGAGCCGAGACGGTAATTGTAGCTGTTGGGGTTAATCTGTTCGGAATTAAATGGGTCAATTATTAGATCGCCTGACTCCACTAAACGCTCAATCTCTGGACCACTCAATATCACTTTTGCTCACCAAGGAGTATAGAGCTTAGATTTCTTGTAAGATCAGCAATCGATCCGTCATTTGAAATCACAAAATCGCAGATGGCTCCTTCAACGCAGGATTCTGTGGCGTGATCGTCACTGCTCAGGGAAATGTCTCCTCGAGATCCTCTGCGAATAAATCTTATTTCTCTCGGTGCTTGGATTAATACAAATCGAAAGCCAAGGTTTCGAAGGTAATCGCACTCAGATGCCCTCATGTCGTCGCACACTATGACTCGCCTACCAATTCTATTCTCAGCGTATTCAATATTGTCCAGGGCATGGGTAAATGCTTCAAAGATTACGTTGGGATTTATTCTTCTGAGGTGGCTCGCGAGATCATTAAGTAGCATTCCATCTTGAGAAAAAAAGTTATCCAGAGGCGTGCCTGCAATCTTGTAAACGGCAGCTTGTGCTTCGTATATGGGTTGCGCCAGCTTAATTCTATGAAAGCTTATATTAGATTCTGAACATAGCAATTCTAGGCAACCAGCGGCGGTAGACTTCCCGGCACCTGGCAGGCCACATAAAGCAATTCGCGTTTCTTCATTTATTTGTTTATTCATTCTTTTATTCTTGGACCTCAATTGCATGTTGCTCCGTCAGGTGGATTCTAAGTCAAGAAGTAGTCTTCTTGCTTCGCTTATCTCTCTTATCATTCCTAATTCAGTGCTTAGCTCAAGGGATTCCATTAGGGACGCCTTGGCCTCCGCTGGCCTGCTATAAAGCGCATCCAACTCACCTAGTCGTAGCAGGAGCGTTGATAAGGAGCCCTTGCTCCCGACGTTACGGCAGTGATCGATGCACTGCAAGAATGCTGACCGCGCCGCTGTCGGATCACCAATCTTGGCCTCTACGTGAGCCCAATTTGCCAAAACTCCCCAAGCCCGGCTAATATCGAAGTTTGACTTGTCGGCTCCGCCGAAGGAATCTCTGGTTGCGGAAAATAGTCGCCTTGCTTCAGTCCAATCTTCGGTGTCTCTGGCGATTTTTCCTTGCTCATATTCGATGCTGGCAATAATCGCCCTCGACGACACTGACACGGACTGCTCAGCGATCTTCCTAGCTGAATCGCAAAAACCCTTGGCCACAACGTAGTTTCCTTGTCTTCTGTTTGCCCCTGCCAAGCTCACAAGCGCCTTGCACTTCCATGCAGTCTCGCCACATAACTCTGCAATAGTCAGTCCTTCCTCCATGGCAATAATAGCCTTGTCGAATTCTCCTTTTTGTGAGTACAGTCCACAGAGGTTTCGCAAGGCAATAAACATTCCCTTCTTGTCTCCGGCCAATCGGGAGAGACTGACGACAACTAGATTCATCTCCAGTCGGCGAGTCCACTCGCCTGTAAGGTCGTAGAAGAACTCTAAGGCGGGCGCTAATTGAATTGCCGTATTTACGCGGTCACTCTCAAGCGCCCATTCAAAACACTGAGCGATGTGCTGCCCAGTCGTCTTCAAAGGCCTTAAATCCTTCCAAATCCAATCAACTGTTGCGTAAGGCGAAGCAGACTTCACAATCAATTCCTCCCACTTGAGAAGTAGCCGTTCTAACTCTTCGGGAGCACTTTGGAGTCGGAAGAGCACGTAGGATCTGGTGATGGGTAATAGGAAAAGGCTTCCCGAACTTCTTTCTACGAGTTTGACGTCCTCCAACTCGGCCAGAGTTTCGTGGGTTTTAACGTCAGACATGCTAAGCCCTGCGACCTCGAACGCTAAAGCCTTGTCAACCGGATTCTGGAATAGACTGACCGCATTGAGGAGGTTTAATGCTTGATCATGGTTAACAGAAGCAACAACTTCGTCAAAACAGAACCTACATAACTCGTTATCACCACTCGACATTTGTGCAGCAACAATATCTAATTCGATTCCTCTCGACAAAAGTGAAAGCATCCAAATTACTGCCAAGGGAATTCCTCCACTTAATTTGGCAAGGTTCTCCTGATTCTTATCGGTCAATTCTATGTTTCGTTGATTACTGAGTTCCTGAACTAGACTTAGAGAGTCATCGAAATCGAATGGAAGAATTGGCACGGAGACGGAACTCGGAAACCTTCTCCGACTGGTTATGATAACGTTTGTTGGTCGCGGCAGTTCCGAAATGAATTGCTCTAGCTTCAGGTCTTCGACAGTTTCAAAATTGTCTACAACAATTAAGGACCGGTGCTTAGCAAGTTCATTGCGAATAGCACTGGCTTGCTGATCTATGGGTAACTCTAAAATATCTCTCTGGTCCATCGCGAATGCGACTTCACGAAATAGATCCTTCAGATTACTGGAATCTTCTCGCGTTGTATGTTTACCCGTCGGCAACAATTCTTGCTTCCGTGCCGAGATCCATACGACCGCTTCAAATCTCTCTTCAAAGGGTAATTCGGTGTAATTGTCAATAAAGTGATATGCAATTTCTTCCGCAATAGTTGTTTTTCCGACGCCACCAATGCCTTCTAGCAAAACAATGTAGTGCCTATTTCCCCTATGAAGCAGATTCTTGACGTACAGGAGTAAGTCCCTTCTGCCAACCACTTGCTGGTTAGTTCTGTGGCCAAGGTTGTTGCGAGCATTAACGGATATTCCCCTACGAGACGGCATGGTTTGCGTTGTAGCTTTTAGCCTCTTGGAAATATCTCTTTCGTAGAATTCGAGAAAACTAACGTGGGTCGTATGGCGGAGATCCGAGGGCTTTGCGGTTTCTGAATGCGTTGTACCCGGCAGCATTCTACTATGCTTGAAATATTTCCCACTTGAGTGACGGTGAACTAAGGGAGGCAGTGGACGAAACCACTGCGGACCAAGGGGGAAAAACTGTTCGAAAAATTCAACGCCAAATATCTCGGGATCTCCGGGCTGTGACTCCAATCTAACCTTAAATCTTCCGTGGAGGTTGAGCAAATCCTTGTGACGATATGGAAGTTGGCCTCCAAGCTGGTTTCTGAACAACCAAGAAACGAGTCTTAGCCCGCTCGCATATTTTGAACCGAGCGTGGGCGACGCGACCAAGACCAGCCCTATTGTTTTGCCTTTGAAAGACTCCCAATTCCTGTCGATCATTTCTCTAGTCACGATTCCTCCGGCACTATGGCAGACAAAGACAATGAATGACTCATCGATCGGAGCAGGCAAACCATTTAAATCCGAAGACAAATAGGAAAAAAGCTCTTCAGCATGCTCTTTGAATCCGATCTCTGGGCAATTGGCCCGAGTACTATAATCTGCAAGGAAGATATTTGGCCTCCCTAGCCGCTCATCTCTGTCTATTAATTCAGGCCATGTAATATGGGATGACGCATTTCTCCAGCAGCTGTTCGAGTTCGAGAGGAAGCCATGTACAAACACGACCGTCCAAGAAGATTCTCCGTAGTAATGCCAAACATTTTTCTGCTCACCTGCGGTTGACATTCTCTTAAACCTACGGACCTAACCAGAGACTATTGGCGAACTTTCTCCATTTGGTTGCTTAGCTATTGAGCAAAATACGACTTGATATGTGAAATGTCATCCACTCCAGAAAAGTGAATTACATTAATTCCTAAACCCTGAGCGATATTGATGTTCTTTATGTCGTCGTCTACGAATAACACATGCTCTGGACTCAGGTTTAACAATCTAAGCGCCGTTGAAAAGAATTCCGGGTCAGACTTGGGAAACCCCAGCTCGCACGAAAAAAATGCACCATCGAAGTATTGACTCATTGACATTTCGTCCATCAAATACTTCGCCCGATACTTTTCTTGGTCCGTTGCTAGATAACATGGCACCGACTTGGTTCGGAGCCATTCCACAAGGCCTAGCACTTGCGAGTCGGGTTGGTTTTCGGTCTCGAGCCAGAAGGCCATCAGCTCATCAACGGAGCCCGTCCAATTCCACTCTTTAAGAAGTTTTGATAGTTCCTCTTTTACGTCCGCTTTTCCTGTCTTGCACAAGGCAAACGGCCCACGAAAGAAGGGTGTCAGCGTCTCTCGCGGTATCGATTGCTTTTGGGCATAAATTGCGTCGAAGTATGCCTCCCGGCGATTTACGACTCCATCTACGTCAAATAAGATGGCTTTGATCGATTTCATGCTGGTAATTGCCTCCATAGAGAACCCTGTCCTGGGCAAATTATATCACGCTTGCGGATACTTATCTTTATCTAGTTTGCTTTGATAGTGAAGCCTGATCATGTTGAACTATAATATCGCCTTTATACATTTTTCAAAAGAACAGCAAGAGATCGCGAAAAGTAGCTAGCTGAGACCGTCTCAGGCTACCGCTTATGTACGACTCTGAAGCTAGGTCCGGTGCTGCAGCTCGGCAAGCTGGTCGATCCTTCACGCCTTTTGAGCAATACCACCTCAAGGAAGTATTTATAGGTTCAAACAAACGATTTTGAGTCTACAGACGTCTCTGGAAGTCTCTTATTTTCTCCTCCAATTGAGAGCCAATTGAGAGCCAACTAGGACTCTCAAGCAGGAAAACCTTAACCCTCTTACAATCGGAAGAAGCGAGTCATGCTCTCGATCGATTCACATTCCGATTGGATGAATGGAGTCACATTTCCGATCACATCATGCTCATGGAATTCGGTGCCCCAGTCGTGGACGTCGAAAACATCGCCGGAGGATAGTAACGGAACGTAAAGTTGCCATTCACGAAGTTTGTTGCCGTTATCTATGGGCAGGCGACAAATATTTAACGACTTAGTAGAGAACCTTCGACGAACGTAAAGGGATTCAAGCAAATCATGACTCATTGCCATCGATAGAACTGCTTGGGGAGACTAAGTTGTGTGGATACGCGCTTCGCTATATGCCGCAAGGTGAGCGGACGCCCGACTGGTCCACGAATGAAGTTCAACGATGTTGGCTCTGGCCGCAAGACCCATATTGGAGCCCAAATCATCGTCATTGAAAATATTCGTGATGGCCCTGCTCAGGTTTTCGCTATATTGCAGATCATCCAAGTCATTGTCGATCAAGAAACCTGTTACTCCTGGAATGACGCATTCGCTCATGAATCCTGTATCTGAGGCGATGACCGGTGTTCCGCATGCTTGTGCTTCCAATGCAACAAGTCCGCCCGGCTCATATATGGAAGGCATTACAACAACTGTTGCCTTCGAATGGAGAGTAGCCACTGACTCTCGTCTCCAGACATCTCTTAACACAAACACGTTGGTTCGTTCCTTCGAGAGCTTCTCCAAAATGTCGATGTACTCACCCGCACCAGCGGTCTCAAGGCCGTCGCTCCGCAGAGTGCCGATTGCAAATACGAATGGGATCGAACTCGGAAGAGATTTGGCGGCAAGTATTATTCGCTCGATGCCTTTGGTGGCAACCGCTCTTCCAACGAAAAGGACAAAGCCCTTCAAGTCCTTAATTTCATCCGGCAAATCCTCTGCCTCAGTTGAAGGAGAAAAAACTTCGAGATCCACTCCATTCGGAATTACAATTGTACGTGGGGAGGGGCTTCTGTACATCGAAAGAACTCGATTTTCATTAATTTTTGACACGCAAAATATCGCGTCCGCCTCTCTCATTAAGCTGCTCTCACCGTACAGCCCGAACTCATATAAATCATCGACTTCTGCGTCACTTGGCGAACCGCCAGCCATAACATCATGGGTCGTGAAGAACAATGGCACTTCCCAAAAATACTTCGCGACGATCGCAAACAAGAAAGATTCCCAGCTATGCACGTGGATGACATCAAATCGCTCGTCCGACAATTGCTCCAACATTTTTGAATTGGTGCGGACGATATCTAGAATGTTGTTGAGTCGTAGGTCCGAATTGTCTGTATCGATAGAACCCTGAAAGAATCGTTGCAGTTTTGCGAGGTCCCCTGGAACTGCCTTACTTTCCAATAGCCCCCCGTTTGGAGGGGGCCAAGTCCAATGCTCTACATCGTTGCCAGCAGCCGAAAGCTCCTTAATTAGTTCGTATACAGCGATTCCCGTTCCGCCGCTCGTAGACCGAGGAAAAGAATATCGGCTTAAAAAAAGGATTTTCAAATTGGACTGCTCGCCAATTTACGGGAAAACAACCCATTTGGTGCACTGAACAAGGGCGAAGCCAGAGCAGATAGTTTCGTCGCACTTAAGCAACATTTGATCAGATTTTTAATCAGTGAGAATGATACTTTCGATAATCGCATATAATGAGAACTTGACTTCCCACTTTTTGTAAAGTGGGAAGTCTCCTCGT
>JBEHXE010000009.1:0-119628 GCA_048498855.1 Armatimonadota bacterium
AGGCGGGTCCAAGTCAACTTCTCTTAACTGGGGACGGAGTCCATATGAACGATCAAGGAAATGCGTTGATGGCCGACTGCGTCTTGCGTGCGATGGGAGTCCCCATCCCCAACCGCATTAAACCGTGAAAATCGTCTTTCTCGGGGCGAGCATCACCGAAGCTGGGACCTCGCCCCAGGGCTTTATCACCCTGATCCATGAGGCTCTGATCCAACATGATCCGAACCTGCCCATTGAAATTATCAATGCAGGAATCGGCGGCAACAAGTCCACGCAAATGTTGGCCCGATTCCAAACCGACGTGTTGGACCAGCATCCTGATCTCGTCACGATCAATGTGGGCCTTAACGATGTTTGGCATAACTTTCACCGCGACGGAAGTCGACTTGCGAGTGGCGACAGTGGAGAAGGCGTCCCAATCGACGTGTACGAACTGGCAATCGAATCCATGGCACTACAAGCTAGGAAGGAGAATATTAAAGTAATTTTCTTGTCTCCAACGGGAATCTATGAAGACCCAGATAGTGACGAAAATCAACGCCTCGCTGACTATGTCGAGACCCAACGCCAAGTGGCCGAACGAACGGGAGCCGAGTTCATCGATATGTTCGCAAAGTTCCGTCGAGTTCTCGCTGAATTTCATGCGGTGGGTGGCCCGAACGAGCTTCTCTTAACCACCGATGGAGTTCATTTTAACGATGCAGGCAATGCCCTGATGGCTGCCGGTTGGCTTGAATCACAAGGAATGTCACCCCGAAACGCAATCGAACCCATTTAATTCGATAGTTCGACAATTATAGAATTATTGGCGTAGAATAGAGACATGAGTGCAGACACCATCGTCGTTATGATGAAGGCGTTGGCCGACCCGACCCGATTAAGAATCTACAGCTTTCTGCGCGAGACTTGCTGTGGGATTCGAATCGAGGACCGAGAAGACGTTTTCGGTCCCCCGGGACCAACCGTCGGTGAAGTGTCTTGTCGCGTTTTGGGAATGGAAAAAATTCCGTCCTCCCTCAGCTTCCACCTCAAAGAGCTTCGCAATGCCGGGCTCATTGAGATGGAAAAACGCGGTAAGAACGTCTTTTGCTCGGTGAATCGCGACGCCCAAGCAAAACTCGCCGAATACTTCAGCCAACACGAAATCTGCTGCGCTCGGGAGGAGAAAAGTGAACCCTTGTTGCGAAAATTGTAACTGCGAAAACTGCACCTGTACGAACTGCACGTGCGGTAAATAGCCTCGAAGTCCTGCCCGCCTAGGTCGACCGATCTGAGCGGGCATTTTCTTTTATTGAATCTAAAATTAGCGATTCAAGTAGCTTTGTGCTGGATTTTTTTAAAAAAGTAGGCAGAATTTGCTTTTTCGTGTATAGTGATTGACGGGTCAATCGATTGACCCGTCAATCACAGACGATTAAAGGTCGAGCACGTTGCGATGAAGCATACGATCAATAGAAATAAGAATTCCCTCCGGTCTGGGAGGATTGCCTAAGCGGTCGCGGGCAAAATTCGCATCATGCCAGTCACGATTCGCGAGGTGGCCCAAGCGGCAGGTGTCTCACGCACCGCCGTTTCGAAAGTCCTACATGGCAAAGGGGAAGGCGTTCGGGTCAGCCCCCAAAAAGCCGCCGCTATCCGTGAGGTTGCCGAACGCCTGAATTACAAACCCAACGCTTTGGCGCGAAGCCTCCTGACGGGCAGAACTCATACCGTCGGACTTCTTTTCGAACATCTTTCGAATATTTCGGGTGGACCGCTTTACTATGTCCATCTTTTCGACGGGGTCGCTTCGGCACTCTTCAACAAAGAATATCGCCTTACGATCCTGCCCAAGCTCGACCATGACAACATCCTTGAGACGTTGGGAGACGGACAACTCGAAGGCATCGTCTGGTGCAAACTGACCCGTGACGAAGAAGCTCTTCAGATCATTCACGAGAGCCCGATTCCAATTGTGGCGATGAACGCCTCAGCTCCCGAAACCCCTTCGGAAGCCGTTTTCGTTTCTTGTGATAACGAAGGTGGTATGGACTTGGCCGTCGAACATCTTTGGAATCTCGGTCATCGAAAAATTCTCTTTGCCCACGAGACCGAAGAACGCAATACGCCGGACTGCCTCGCGCGCATCGAAGGATTTCAGAATGCCCTCGCCAAGCGTACAAACAATGCCTACAAAGGCACCATTGCCGAGTGGGACTGGGCCGGAAATGCATTCCAGTCCTGGTGGCATACCCGCCCCGAAGAAACCGCCATTATCTGCTGGACCGAGCGATTTGCGGGCGCAATCCTCGGTCAAGCGCAGAACGTAGGCGCTTCGGTACCAAATCAACTTAGCGTCATCGGTTTTGACAGCACGCAGTATTGCGAAACGACTTCTCCACGCCTCACCGCCGTGCGGCAGCCCATCTTCGAGATGGCCAAGTGCGCCAGTGAGACTCTTCTCGACATGATTCGAGGCAATAAGCCTCATAGCCATTCTATAACCTTCCCCTGCACGCTCGACGTGCGGGATTCGACAGCGAAACCACTCAAAGCAGAGTAATAACCATGAAACAACGAGCATTCACCCTTATCGAACTTCTCGTCGTCATCGCCATTATTGCTATTCTTGCAGCCATCCTTTTCCCGGTCTTTGCTCAAGCAAAGCTCGCCGCGAAAAAGGCCGCAACTCTTAGCAATGTCAAGCAGTCCAGCCTTGGACTCATCATGTATTGTGGCGATTCCGACGACTTCTTCCCGATGGCCGAGTATGGCGATGGTGACCCCAATTATCCGCATATCACCTGGACCACGACAACTTACCCATACGTCAAAAACGGCGACTATGGCACGAACTCACAGAACCAAAAGGTGAGCACTGGTAAAGACGGTATTTTCCGAGATGTTGCTGGCCCGGCAGTCAACGTCACCGATCCTAACACGGACGGTTACTACTTCGGTGTCAACCGCCTCATTTGTGCCGACAACTACGACGGCGGCCAGCCTTGGTTTAACGGCGCTGGTCAGGTCCTGAACTCAATGTCGCAAACCGAGCTCGACGCTCCCGCTGACAAAATCCTGATCGCAAGCAAAGGTCTCAACAACCTTGCCGACAAGTGGAACTACCCGTGGTTCGTCGATTGGCAATTCCAATACATCGACTCGATCGCCCACACCCCAGGCGATGCAAGCACCGTCTATCGAGATGGCGACGTTTCGCAAAATCCGGGCAGCCCGATCTACTCGCCGGTCTACGATACCGACTGCGGTTCTTCGACTTCAGGAGCATGGGAATGTGCCGCCCACCCGCGCTATCGCTACAGCGGTACCGGCGTCTTTGGCTACTCGGACGGACATGCCAAAGCGATCAAGCGTGGCGCTCTCCAATGGTTCAAGAACATCTACGTTCAGCGTGGCGGCATTACGACCGCAAGTTGGACTTACGGATGGTATTACCCAAGCGAGCCATTCTAAGTCCGATCGTGCGCTTAGGCCTCTTGGCTTAAGCGCACTTTTGCATTCAAGAGCAATGACACTATGACGAAACAAACTCGACTGATTAGCCTGTTTCTTGGACTTGCCGTTTTGGCAGGATGTCTCGTCGGCTGCAGCGGCGACGACAATCGCACCCCTTCTCAGGAAGAAATCAAAAAGGCAGATACGAATCGACAGGAATTCATCAATAACCTGAACATTCCCGAAGATCAGAAAGCTCAAATGCGAGCGCACATGGGAGGTCCGGCAGCGCCGAACCCTGCCGACGCCGCCAAGAGCGGACGACAACGCTGATGTTCAAGCTACCCAGTTTCTGACTGGGTAGCCAGACTTTAAGCTGCCAATAAGAATTGGTTGCGACCGGCGGCCTTCGCACTATACAACGCCTGATCCGCTTTCTCCACAATCTCGTCGATGGTTCGAGTGTCGGACGGAAATTCAGAAATACCAGCACTCGCCGTAATTTGACGTTGCCACCGAATCGAACGAATGGCTGTCAGCAATCGATCGGTGATGACGGCGGCTTGAGCTTTGTTCGTGTGGGGCAGGATAAGGGCGAATTCTTCGCCACCATATCGAGCGATAAAGTCGTAAGTTCGACATTCGGCCTTCAAGGTTTTTCCGACGAGAGTTAGAACTTCATCGCCCGCCTGGTGTCCAAACTGATCGTTGATCGACTTAAAGTGATCGATATCAAAAAGCACCACCGAAAATACGATCCCGTTTCGAGTGGCAATCGCAATTTCAGCCGCAAGTCGTTCGAAGAATCCACGACGGTTTTTGAGGGTCGTGAGAACATCCATCTCCGCAATCTCGCGCAGTTGCTGATTCGCGAGTTTAAGTTCCTTTTGACGAATCTCGACCTGAACTTGTGCCTCGTGCAACTGCCGCATCTGGTCACGCAGCAACTCGGCTTTATGCTTGAGATCGGTAATGTCGGAAAAGCTGGAGACGACCGCATACGGATCGCTCGACGAGCCATCGTAAACCGGGACCGCGTTGACATTCAGCCAAATCACATCTCCACCTGGCTTATGAACACAGACGACCGTATTTGCCTGGGCCTCTCCGGTCGCGAGCGCAGCCTGCGCGGGAAAATCTTTGAGGAGCAAGCTCGAACCGTCTTCGCGCGTTACCATCCAGCGCGGATCGCGATAATCACGTCCGTCAAGTTGAGCAGCGCTCAAGCCCAGCATCAGTTCAGAAGCCTCATTATTGAGAATCACGCGACCCTGCCGGTCTTGAAAGACGACGCCTTCGCTCATCGCTTCCAAAACCGTTCCAAGCCGACGTTCATTTTCGACGGCGATATCGGAAAGGTGGCGAGAGGTCGTAAGGTCTTCACAGTAGGCCAGGACATACGGGCCGCCTGACTCAAGTACCAATGACTGGAACGTAAAACTAACGATACGTTCGGATTTGTCGGGCCGAACCAGCGTCACCTCGTGGCGAATCGGACCTTTCTTGGTTGAAAGCGAAACGACGGCTTGCTGGAGCAGCATCGAGGAGGTCTCGGAACTGACACACAGCCAGTTTTGACCATAGAGAGACTCAACCGGATAACCGGTAAGACGCCCAAGCGACTCATTGGCATAAACCAACTCTCCTTCTGGCGAAAAAAACAAAACAGCATCGGGGAGAACATCGAGAACGTTTTTCAAAAGCGAATGAAACGCCCCAAAAGCAGAGTCCTCATTGACCGAACCCCCAGTGCCTTGAACTTTTTTGGACACTATAGTCGGTATATCGGCAAAATTGCCGATATACCGCAGTGTTTTAATGCGCGACCGTTTGGCGGACCGGAGCCGACGCGATCGCTTGCTCCAAGTCTTCGATGAGATCACGAGCATCCTCAATTCCAATGCTCAATCGAAGCATCGTCGGCGGGATTCCGCGCTCAAGCCGCTGCTCTTCGGTCATCGTCGCATGCGACATCAACGGTGGATAGGCAATAAGACTCTCGACTCCGCCCAAAGACTCGGCCAACAAGAAGACGCCGACATGTTCCGCGACCCATCGGGCTTCTTCGACGGTTTCAAATTCAATGGATACCATGCCGCCAAAGCCTGACATTTGTCGCTTGGCCACTTCGTGATCGGGATGGCTAGGTAAGCCTGGATAGTGAACCTTTGTCACACGAGGGTGCTTTTCAAGATATTCGGCGATCTCCTGAGCATTTTTGCAGTGTCGCTCCATTCGGCAAGAAAGCGATCGAACGCCACGGAGAGACAGCCAATTATCGAAAGGAGACGGGTTGGACCCAAATGCCTTGTTCCATTCATAGATGAACAGGGCCAGCTCTTCGTTATTCGTGATGGTTGCACCACCCACCACGTCCGAGTGTCCAGAGATGTACTTTGTGGTCGAATGGAGGACGATATCGACTCCCAATTCAAGCGGATTTTGTAGCGCCGGAGAAGCAAACGTGTTGTCGAAAACGACGATCAGGCCATATTCATGGGCAATTTCCGTAACCTTTTTGATGTCAGGAACTCGCATCGTTGGGTTGGTCGGACCCTCGAAAATCAGGAGCTTCGTTGTCGCTTGAACGACTGATCGAATGCTTTCAGGATTCTGAGCGTCAAAACTCGAATAGCTCACGCCCTGACGAGGCAGATATTTCTCGGCCAGTCGGAATGTGCCGCCGTAAATATCATTGGCGACTAAAAGATGATCGCCTTGCTGAAGCAAGGCGAACGTTGCGGCAACTGCTGCCATTCCGGAGCTAAACGCCGTACAACACGAGCCATTTTCGAGAGCAGCGATAACCTTCTCGAGCATCTCTCGCGTTGGGTTTTGGCATCGAGAATAATCGATCGGCGGAATATGATCGAGGTCTTCCCATGCAAAAGTCGAGGACTGATAGATTGGAGGCACTACCGCCCTAAACTTTGGATCGGGATCTTGGCCGACCCTCAACGCCTTCGTTGCAAAATGCATAGAACCCATTATGGCTGTTTTCAGCCTGGCGTTCGGCAGCAAACGGTCGGCCGACTAACGAAATTAGGGCAAGGCCCAGATTTGCCTACTGACCTGAATCGCCATCGGGCATCTGACTCACAGAACTGCCACCGGCACCCGCGATTTTTCGTTTTGCGTAATCCTTTGCCCCCATTGCGACGCTGCCACCGCCCGAGCCTTGAACCGATTCGGTTCCCGCCATAGGGGTTGCTCCACCGGCCATCCCGGAGGCCATCGGCGTCACCCCGCCGCCGTTGCCCGAAGCCGTGGGTGGCGCAGTGTTTGTTGCCGCCGCCGAAGACGTCGCGTCGTTATTCGCATCGGCGGAGCCACCGGAATTGCATCCGGCTAGGAAGAGCGCAAAAGCGAGGATAGCAGGTGACCATTTCATGGCCTAACCTTACCACCCTCGCCGCAAGATTGACTACTTCAGTTTTCCGGCCCAGCGAACTGCGTTATAGATAACACGACGAACTTCGGATTGAAGATAGGTTGGGTAGGTTTCGTGTCCTGGTCGGAAATAGAAAACGCGGCCAATGCCATAACCCTGGTTCGCGCCATTACCCGGACCCGAAGTGAACTCGGGATCAATACCATCGCCGACGGTCCAGACCATTCCGCTGGGGAAGGTTTCGTCACCAATCGAGAAGTGAGATTGGAAAATATTAGTGAGAGGGGGCGGCACATCGAACGGCGCTCCGTACATTTCCTCGGCCGGAATGATAAACGTTTCGACATCTTTGCAGATCGGATGCCAAGGCGCACATACTTGAACCGTTTCGACATCGTTCGACTCGCGCCACCCGCCTTTGAGATCGCCTGTGCAACCCAAAACGGCCTTAAAGGTCTTGCTGTAATGTCCCGAGTGAAGACAGATAAAGCCCATACCGCGCTTGTGGACTTGGTTCTTCACCATCTCCGCAATCTCGTCGTTTACTTCGCCATGTCGCGCGTGACCCCACCAAACAAGCACGTCGGTTTCATCAAGCACTTCTTGGGTCACGCCCTGGTTTTCCTCGTCGAGGTGCGCCGTCTTGACTTCAAGTTCCGCACTGGAATCAAGTCCTTCGAGCCCTTCGGCGATCGCCGCCCGGAGGCTATTCGGATAAATTGCGAAGGATCGATGCGAGGGGTTCTCATCCCAAATGAGAACGCGAATTTTGTTGGACATTGAATTCATTTTGACGTGGATGCGGGTTAAATTTCATGAAACCAGGTCCTTCCTGGTAGTCTTTGGCGGGAGAATTTGTGACTCGGGTCAGTATCATCGTTGGAGCAAAGGGAAGAGGCAGCAATATGGCTGCGCTTGCGCGTCACATCGCCGATGATCCCGACCTCGTTGTCGAGAGTGTCATTGCTCCCAAAACGGACTCTCCGGCTCTCGAGGTCGCGCGGGAATTGGGTCTGAAAACCGTCGTCGTGCCCTATGGTGACACCTTTGCCGAAGACATGGAGCGCGCCTTGGAGCACACCGACTGGATATGCCTGGCGGGTTTCATGCGGCTCCTACCCGAGAAGATCGTCAATCGCTGGGAGGGGCGTATTTTGAATATTCATCCCGCTTTGCTGCCAAAGTTCGGAGGGAAGGGTATGTATGGTCAGCATGTCCACGAGGCTGTGCTAGCGGCAGGGGAGAAGGAGTCCGGGTGTTCGGTCCATTTTGTGACCAAAGAGTATGACGAAGGTGCGACCTTCATGCAGGCCACATGCCCAGTTTTGCCAGACGATACGGCTGAATCGCTCGCCGCGAGGGTCCTAACCCTCGAGCACGCCACGTATTATAAAGCGTTGAAGGCGGCAGTCGATGGCCAAAGAAATTGAACTCCCAAAACCGCACGGGCACTGGATGATTGAAATCCTCCGGTATCTGGTGGTGTTTCCCCTCCTGACCTTGTTGGGCCCGTTTCGCTTTCGAAACTGGAATCGAGTGCCCCGCAAAGGTGGCTTGATCATTCTTTGCAATCACCTCGCCGACTGTGACCCGGTTGTGTTGCAGGCCGCATGTCCTCGCGGGATTCAATTCATGAGTAAAAGCGAGTTGTGGGATATGAAGATCGTTGGTCCCCTCATGAAGTGGTGGGGCGCATTCCCGGTTAAACGGGGCGAGCCTGATCGGGCATCGCTGAGAATCGCTTCGGAACTCGCAAAAGGCGGCGCTGCCGTTGGCGTCTTTCCTGAGGGGCAATTGAGCGAATCCGGCCGCTTGCAAGAAATCAAGCCGGGTGCGGCCCTGATCATTCGAATGGCAGGCGTTCCGGTGATTTGCTGCGGACTGAAAAATACAAACCGAATCGTGCCTTACGGCAGCTTGATTCCGCGCCCGGCTTTGGCCTGGGTGTCAGCGAACTGGGGTGAAGTGCGACAGTTCGATAAAGATGCAACCAATGAAGAGATTGTCGAATGGATCGACAATGAATTTCGCCAACTGATTCCTGAAGCCTAACGACACGGAGCACCGTCCGGTTTCAGATGACTTCGAGGTTTCACCCATAAAAAAAGCCGCAAACTAACGCTTGCGGCTTCTTGAATCGATCAACTTTTGAATTACCAGAGCGAGCTGCGCGGGTTTCGGTTTTGCTCGTTGGTGTAACGTGGGTCGAGTTCTTCTTGGTCCTTCGAACCAATCACTCGCGGAAGCGCGGTTTCGTGTTGACCAGGAATCCAGCCATTAACAACTTCGTGCGTTCGCGTGAAGTAGTCGGCGAAGACCGAGAACATAACCGGCAAGAAGAAGAAGCCCATCAGCGCCCAAGTCTTGGCCGTACTCGACGCCCACTTAAGGTGCATAAAGAACATGACGACGATGTAGGCCTTAATCGCTGCGATTCCAACCGCAATCAAATTGTTGATATAGTAACCAATTTGGTGGTTGTGAATGTAATCGCCGATATTGATTTGGGCCATCACAATCGTCAGAGCCATGAAGAAACCCAAGGTCAATGCCGTCTTAATATACATCCCTACTGGGTGAATATGATGGCCGTGATCGTCTGCGTGTAATGGTGATTTAGCCATTAGTGGTGACCTCCGATAACGTTATAAGGTTGTGGCATAAGATAGAACAACGGATAGAGGAAGATCCAAACGATGTCAACGAAGTGCCAATAGAGCCCGATCAATTCGGTTGGAATGTAATCTTCCGTAACGAGCTTGTTTCGCTTGTACCAGAACCGCATCAACACGCTGATCAGCAGCATTCCGACAACGACGTGAACGCCGTGCAGACCCGTCATTCCAAAGTACAAACCGTAGAACAACTGAGCGTGATCGAGATTTGCGCCGTGCAGAACTTCAGGATTTGTGGTGAAACTCGGTCCTGGGTAGAGATGGTCAGCGATCTTGCTGGAGTACTCAAAGTACTTGATGACCATGAACAGGCCACCACACGCAACAACGCACCCCAACAACCTTAGGACGGTTGTTCGATCCTTCAATTGCGCGGCGCGAACCGCAAGCGCCATCAGCGCCGAGCTAATCAGAAGATTAAGCGTGTTGATGCCGCCCATCTGCCAGCTCAAGTGCTCATGTGCTTTCCACCAGTCAGCCTGATAGTTCATGCGGTACAGGGTGTAGATCAAGAACAAGCCGCCGAAGAACATGATCTCCGTGACCATGAACGACCACATTCCGATCACATACGTATCGTTTTGCTGATCAATATCGTGGTACTGAAACTTAACCGGACTATCTGCGTGAGATGACATTCTTAAGCATTCGCTCCTAATTGTCGCTGTCGCTCGAGATATTGCTCGTGCTCGGCCACCGGGTCATAATCGTAAACGTCGTCGGTCACGATTGGGTCGTAGTAGAAGTTCTCCGTAGGAGGAGGCGAAGTGGTTGCCCACTCAAGTCCGTGAGCGCCCCAAGGATTGTCGCCCGCAGGCTTGCCCTTGAAGAGCGACGTGATGAAGTAGCAAACCGGAACGACAAAGCCAATCGCAAGAACCGTCGCACCAAGGGTGGACATGATGTTGAACGGCTGATATTCCGGAGCGAAGTAGTAGTAGTGATAGCGTCGCGGCATACCCATCCAACCGGCAATGAACTGCGGGAAGAACGTGAGGTTGAAGCCGAGGAAGACGACAATCGCATTCCATCGTGCAACATTATCGTTGAACAGTTTTCCGGTCATCTTAGGCCACCAGAAGTGGAGACCCGCGAGGAAGCCCATAACCGTTCCACCGACCATGACGTAGTGGAAGTGCGCCACGATGAAGTAAGTCGCCGTCAAGTGGACGTCGGTACCCATCGTTGCAAGGAACAGACCTGTCAGACCACCGATCAAGAAGAGGCCCATAAAGCCAATCGCATAGATCATTGGAGAGTTGAGGTGGATGTTGCCCTTCCACATCGTGGCCGTCCAGTTAAAGATCTTAATTGCCGACGGAACCGCAAGCAAGAAGGTCATCAGTGAGAAGGCAACGCCTTGGTACATCGACTGGCTCGAAACGAACATGTGGTGTCCCCAGACCAAGAAGCCGAGGAACGCAATCGCTAGCGACGAGAAGGCGATGAAGTGATAACCGAAGACTCGCTTTCGACAGAACGCCGTGATGACTTCGGAAATGACACCGAACGACGGCAGAACCATGATGTAAACCGCCGGGTGGCTATAGAACCAGAACATGTGCTGGAAGAGAACGGGGTCTCCACCAAGTTCTGGGCTAAAGATCGGAAGCTGGAACGTTCGTTCGAAGATGACACAAAGGAGGGTGATGGCAACGACCGGCGTACCGAGCATCATGATGATGGCCGTCGCATAGTTCGCCCAAACGAACAGCGGCATTCGGAACCAGGTCATACCTGGAGCTCGCATTCGGTGGACGGTCGCGATGAAGTTGACACCCGTCGTAATCGAACTAAATCCTCCTATAAAGACGCCGACCAAACAGAGGGAGACGTTACTGTTGGAGTACAAACTCGAATAAGGGGTATAGAAGGTCCATCCTGCGTCGACACCACCCGTGGTGACCGAGATCAAAATCAGGATGCCTGCAACCGAATAGAGATACCAACTGAGAAGGTTGATTCGTGGGAAGGCAAGGTCCCTCGCCCCTATCATCAAGGGCAATAGGAAGTTACCCAAGACGGCAGGTACCGCAACCAGCAAGAACAGGAAGACCATGATCGCGCCGTGGGCCGTAAAGATACGGTTATAGACGTCCGATTCGAACGTCGTACCGGCCGGCGACATCAGTTCCCATCGGATCATGCCAGCGAACGAGCCGCCCAGCATGAAGAAGATACTGACCGAAATGAGATACAGAATGGCAATGCGCTTATGGTCTTCGGTTAAGAGCCAAGACCTTAAGGTATGTCCATTTGTCAGGTAATTCGTCTTCGGCTTCGGGGCCGGTTCGACATTACCGATGGGGGTCGTTACCGTCGTACTCATCTTTTCTGATCAACCTTTTCTGCAGCCATAGCACCGACCGCGGGGCTGCCCTCGCGAGTGGTCGGAGTTGCGTCGGCGCCCTGAGCATTAAACTCAAGCGCATTCGAATTGAGACCTGCTTTACCGTGAACCTGGGCTTGGACACCCGGAACGCCCTGGGCAATGTTTCCGCCCGGAATTGCAGGGACAGCGCCAGCCTTGATGAAAGCAAGGAGAGACAGGATTTGGTCTTCGGTCAACTGCTTGTCATAGACGGGCATGGTGTTGTAGTAACCCTTTCGAACCTTTTCACCCGGGCGAAGGATCGCTTCGCGGATAAAGGTTTCGTCGGCGATGAACCTCTGACCGTTGTCCATCTCGCGAGTCTGGTTATACAGGCCTCGGAGCGATGGAGCGCGCGGCGGGAGATCGGTCGCACCGTGGCAGTTACCACAACCAATTTTGTTAAATAGCTTTTCACCAGCCTGAGCCGGGCTGAGGTTCTGTCGAACCGAACCGTTGTTCGCAAGCCACTCGGCGTAATCCTTCTTGCTCATGACGATGACCGAGCCACCCATTTCAGAGTGCTGAGCGCCGCAATACATGTTGCAGAAGAGGTGATACTTACCCACCTGGGTTGGTCGGAACCACATCTGGGTATATCGGCCAGGGACGACCATGAATTGAACTCGGAACGCCGGAATATAGAACGCGTGAATGACGTCCTGAGCGATCATCGTCAATTTGATGTCAGTGTCGACGGGGACGTGAAGCGTGTTGTTTTCACGAACACCGTTCGGATGCTGAATGTGCCACATCCACTGCTTACCAACAACGTAAATCTCCTTCGCATCCTTCGGTGGGATTCGTGTAGCGGCATAAACTTTCGCACCCCAAACAAAGAAGATCAACGCCAAAATCGTCGGAACGACGATCCAGACGATTTCCATCTTCATGTTTTCGTAAACGGGGCTTGACCGATCTGCCGATGATCCGGCTCGATACTTGAATGCAAAGTAGACCACGAAGAAGAACGTGATTACCGCAAAGAAGATCGAGAGACCCAAGATCGAATAAAATAGTGCGTCCATTTCGGTCGCAAAATTCGATGCCGCAGGCGGTGTGAAAGGAAAGTTCGCAAAGTTCATGACTTAGTTGATTCTCCGGTTGAGTCCGACGGACCACCTGAGGAAAGCGTATTGCTCGGGTAGTGCTTGTTAAAGCGCCAAATGAGGAAGGAAAGACAGGCAACCATCGCGATTGCCGAGAAGTTCAAAATCTGAACGATCGTTCGCGTTCGTGGGCTCGACGCATCCATCTTGAAGCATCCGAGAAGGAAGACGTCGCCGATCGGCTGGACCTTGCTGGTCATCGACTCACGAATGTTGTTGCGAACCGACTTGGTCTGAAAGTCAGAACCCGTGTTATAGGCGACGATCTTTCCAGATGTCGCAATATAGGCGGCGACGGCCGGGTGATTCACCCAATCTTTCTTTTCGTCGTACGAATAGAAGAAGCCCATCGCGTCGGTCAGCTTTCGAACTTCATCGGGCGCGCCAACCGTGAAATGGATGCCGCGCTCGACGTACTCGTTGAGCTTCTCTTGCATTTCCGGAGTCTGCTTTTCCCAGGCCTCGCGGAATACCGAAAGCATTTCGGCTTTCTTTGCGGCCGCCAGGTCGGCAGTCTCCTTGGGGTGGATACTCACGACGACGAGATCAAAATCTCGACCGGGGATCACTGAATCCACCGAGCGCTTCGTGCTGAGAGCGGTTTCCACCATCAGCATCTTCTTCAGCGACTCAGTTTCGGTGTAGCACACGCCGTTGCAGTGATAGAAAATCGGCAAAAGCAAGACCGGGCGACCGGACCGGAAATACTCACCGAACAGGTGCGTTTTTCCATCCGATTCGGTCAACTTGGCATCGACGGGCATCTGGGCGCCGGGTTGCGGCTTGAAGTCGAACGACTTGGCAAAGATGCCGGCGGTCTTGATGGGACGAATAAGAAGGACGGCTCCTACTACGAGGAGGACAGCGAAAATCGGGATCCAAATAGGGTTCGTCTTCTTTTTCATCTTCATTTACCTCTCTTGACTCGTTCCTGGTCCAACCGCGTTTTGCATGATGGTGTTACCTTTCGATACCGCGGGAACCTGTTCACCGGTCGCAACGCCACGCTCAATAACGGTTTTCATGGCTTTTTCGATCGGTTCGTGAACGACACCGTTGTTTTGATCAACCCAGCCGTAGGAAGACATCACTTCGTCTTCATGTCGGCGGAGATCCTTGATATCCATCTTCGTTGTGAAGTTATCTTGAAGAAGAGGATTCGGCGGCTGGATTCGATTTTTGGAAGCCGGCGCGGGCTGGCGATCGCGTCCCGTCATGGACGTGAACATGCCACCTGGCGTCGTGAAGTAGTTATAGACCGGAATCGACACGGCAAAGCACAGAATGCAGCTCACCGTAATTGCGATCGTGTACTTCTTGACCAATGGGATTTTAAGGTCACGATTATCGTAACCCATTTCCCTTAAGACATCCGGATCTTCCGGTTTAAACTCAGTGTGCATTAGCCTTAGCCTCCTTTAGTCGTTTGTCATAAAGCGGAAGAAGTGGGGCGGTGCCGACTCGGTTGAGCATGATCGCCATCCAAACGAGGCCCATCGCCAAAAATCCGAAGATGTCCCATGCGGTTGGCCTTGCTTCTGCCCACTGTCGGTGAGGGACCGATGCGGCGATGATCCAGAACACGTCGACGATTCGGAACACGAAGATGAAGAGAGCAACGTTTCGAACTCGAATCGCATATCGCTTCAGTCGCGTCGAAAGCAGCGAAGCGAACGGGATGATGAAACATCCGAAGATCGTTGTCGCGCCAACAAGGTTCCAACCGAGCTTTGCGTCACTGCCGCGGTGGGCATAGAAGATCGCGGTTTCAGGCAAGTTACCATTCCAAAGAATGATGAGCTGAGAAACCGAGGTGTAACCCCAAAGCATCGTCAGAACGAACAGCATGTTGCCGAGGTCTCGCGTCAGCGCTGGCGACATCGAATCCTTGTACGGTTGCTTGTTCGCATTGCTGCAAACCAGGATGATCGCAAGTGAGAGCGCGGTTTGGCATCCACCAACGACTAGCCAAAGCGGATAGATCGTGCTGTACCATTTCGGCGTCAAAGACATCGCGATATCGGTGAGGAAGAAGGTGACAATCAGAGCAAGAATGACCAACCCGGGCGAACCAAAGTTCGTTCGGAACTGTCGTTCCTTGTCATCCATCGACTTATCTTGGCGTCGCGACGATCGCTGCATGAGGTAGGACATAATCGCCATCAAGACCAAGAAGACGACAAATCGGATGTCGAACGCCTTCTGGTTGAGATACGCACTCTTCCATTGAATCGTCGGATCGTTAGCCATCAAGCTCACCCAGTCATAGACCTTGTCCATGTGAGCTCGAACCGGAATAAAGAAGAATCCGAGCGCAGCGAACATCCATGGGTGGCATCCCGCTTCAAAAATTCGAAGCGTGGCGAGCGTCCAACTGCTGTTGATCGATCCATGCAGAAGCGTCAGCGTTAAACATCCAAGCGTTGCGGCAACCCAGAAGATGTATCCGAACATGAATCCGCTGAGAGCGAACTGGTCGCCGCCAAACATCAGGACGGCCCATAACCCTAAACCACCGATGAGCGCTCCGAGAGCGAACATTGGCTTCCACTTAATAAAGTTCGGCTTATCGTCGCCGCCCGACGTGATCACGTCAGATTGCATGACTGCTTCGCTCATTAGTGGCCTTCTCCTTCATGAGATTCTTTCTTGGTATCCATCTTTTGGTCGAGTTGTGCTCGTTCGGTAGCGTCGAGGTCGTTTACCGAAGCGTGTTGGCTGATCTGAAGCGCACGAATGTACGAGACGATTGCCCATCGATCTTGCGGTTCGACGCGCGAAGCATAGCTATACATCGCCCCGTAACCGTTCGTAATAACATCGTAGAAGTGCCCCACTGGCATCTTGCGCAACCGGTCTGTGTGATAATTGCCAACTGGTCGCTGCAATTGGAAGCCGCGTTGAGCGATCATGCCATGTCCGTCTCCGAGACGTCCGTGACATGGCGAACAGTAAATATCAAACCTTTCGCGGCCCCGCTTCAGCAGGTCTTCGTCAACTTTAACCGGAATCTTGTCGACCCATTTGCCGTTCTCGATGCCGGTATAAAATGCTCCATCTTCGCGAAGGTGACCGCGAGGGATCGTTCCCGGAACAAGCGGCTGAGAAGCGGCGCCATTCGCGAAGAATTCGCTTTCAGAAAGGGGAGCGGTCTTGGTCTGCACCCACATATCCGTGTTACAGCCAACGACGCTGATCGCGGCCGCGCCAATGATGATCGATCTCAATATTCGCATTCGGATACCTCCAGGGCGCCATTACTTCGCATCAGCGTTTCGATGGCCGACGAATCATAGTTCGGATCCTTCGCCTCGATCGCGAGGAAGAAGCGATCTTGGGTTGCCCGTTCAAAGTTCTTCGCATTAAAGATCGGATGATAAGGCATCGGCAGTCGGTTGTAGACGAACATGCCGATCGCGGCACTAAAGGCAGCGAAAAGGATCGTACATTCGTAGCTGACCGGAATAAACGAAGGAATCGAGTTCAGCGGTTTGCCACCCACGTTCATGGGATAGTCGATAACCGAGGTGTAGAACTGCAGGGTGTAACCGCAGGTCACGCCGATCAGACCAAACATGATGACCGTCCACGGCACCTTGGTATCTCGAAATCCAATCGCCTCACTCAAACCGTGAATCGGGAACGGCGAGTAAGCGTCCATGACCGAGTAACCGGCATGTCGCGCCTCTTCGGCCGCTTGCATCAGGGTTTCCGGAGTTGCGAATTCCCCAACCAGAGCGTAGAGACCAGACGGGTCGGAAAAGTCGTGTGACAACTATTTCACCTCCACTGGCGCTTGCCCTTCGACAAATTCTTTCTGTCCTTTCATCTTGTACAGCAAGTCCTTGACTTCGAAAATGTTGATCGTCGGCAGGAATCGGATGAAGAGCATCATCAGCATCGTGAAGAAGCCAAGGGTGCCCGCGAACATCGCGAAGTCCCAGAACGATGGATAGTACGGCTTATCGCTCGACGGCAAGTAGTTATTCGTCAGCGACATCGGGATGATAACGAATCGCTCAAGCCACATTCCAATACTGACGAACGTCGAAACAATGATCAACGCCCACGTATTGGTTCGCATCTTGGGAATCCAGAACACCTGAGGTGCGATGACGTTACAAACGATCAGCGCCCAATAGAATTTGGCATACATGCCGTCCACACGAGTACTAGTGAGCAGCTTGAACTCGAACGGGTTACCGCTATACCATTGGTAGAACACTTCCAAGAAGTAACCGTAGGCGACGATCAACCCGGTAGCCAGCGTGATTTTGGCCATCCAGTCCAAGTGGCGGTTCGTAATCAGGTGCTCCAGCTTGTAATACTTTCGAAGCGGGATACCCCAGGTAAGAACCATTGCAAATCCCGCAAAGACGGCACCCGCAACAAAGTATGGCGGGAAGACCGTGACGTTCCAACCAGGAACGATCGAGATCGCAAAGTCGAAACTAACGATACTGTGAACCGAAAGAACGAGCGGGGCGCTGATACCAGCCAACAGATAATACATCTGTTCGTATCGATGCCAGTGCTGGTTGCTGCCTCGCCAACCCATCGCAAGAAGTGCGAAGATCAACTTCGCATAGCGATTGGTCGACTTGTCTCGCAACGTGGCGAAGTCGGGGATCAGTCCAACGAACCAGAACACGAGCGAAACGCTAAAGTACGTCGAAACCGCAAAAACGTCCCAGAGAAGCGGCGATCGGAACTGCGGCCACATACCGAGAATGTTCGGATACGGGAACAGCCAGTAGTCGTTCCATGGTCGTCCCGTGTGGAGGAGCGGATAGATACCCGCGCACATAACGGCGAAGATCGTCATGGCTTCCGAGAAGCGGTTGATCGAGTTTCTCCATTGCTGACGGAGAAGGAGCAGGATCGCCGAAATCAGCGTTCCCGCGTGGCCGATACCGATCCACCAAACGAAGTTGACAATGTCAAAGCCCCATGCCGCCGGAACGTTGTTACCCCAGGTACCCGTTCCTTGGAAAATCAACCAGGCAAGGCTGACCATCAGGACGCCGGTTCCCATGACGCCGCCAATGAGCCACTTCAACCAAGCGATCGAGTGAGACTTCTGGTCGAGAACCAGACGTCCGACCGAATAATCGATCGTTGCGTAGGTCTGATCGCCGGTAATCAGCAGGTCGTTAATTCTGCTATCCGCCATTAGTGATGGGCCTCCGTGGTCTCATTTGAACTCTTGATTTCAGGGTTTGGATTGCGAAGCTTAGCCATGTGGGTCGTTCGCGGTCGCGTTTGAAGCTCAGCGAGCAGCATGTAAGTTCGCGGGTCCTTTCGCAATTTCGAAACGGCGCTGTTCGGATCGGCGATGTTGCCAAAGACGATCGCTTCACTCGGACACGTTTGCTGACAAGCCGTCACGATCTCGCCATCGGCGATACGTCGGCCAGCTTTCTTCGACTCGATTCGAGCTTCGTTAATTCGCTGAACACAGTACGTGCATTTCTCCATGACGCCACGACCTCGAACCGTAACGTCCGGGTTGTTCAGCAACTTGAGCAACTGAACGCCGTCGGCCTTGGGTTCGCGGATCGGACCAGGAATGACACGCGTATTGAGCGGCGAAACCTTCTTGGTGAACTGCTCTTGGTTGTCCGTCCAGTTCAAGTAGTTGAATCGGCGGACTTTATAAGGACAGTTGTTAGAACAATAACGGGTACCGACGCATCGGTTGTAAACCATCTGGTTCAAACCTTCGTGGCTATGAACGGTTGCCGCAACCGGACAAACTGGTTCGCAAGGGGCCTTTTCGCAGTGCATACACGCGATTGGCTGCCATACCACGTCCGGATTTTCATCCGAACCCGAGTAGTATCGGTCCAATCGGAGCCAATGCATTTCGCGACCCTTACCAACCTGTTCCTTACCAACGACTGAGATATTATTTTCCGCTTGGCAAGCAGTGATACAAGCGCCGCAACCGGTACAGGCGTTCATGTCGATCGCCATTCCCCATTGGTCGCCATCCCATTCAAAGGTCTCCTCAGGGAAGAGGTTCGACTCTTCGATCTCTTTCTCGTCAAATTCATGACCAAGAATGAGCGCTTCCATGCCTTCTTTGTTAAAGGCTTCCAGCGTTCCGGCGCGAAGAATGTCTCGGTGATCGGGAATTCGGCTGCCACCCAGCGGACTGTGACCCTGCGTACTCGCAAGGTGCTGCTCGGTGTTCAGATCCTTAATCTCAGAAATTGCCGTGAATGCCGGAGTCTTCGAATTTCGGATCTTATAGGCGTTGAATCCGCCGCCTTGATCGCCGCCATTCGAAAGGCCGACCGTAGCCAACGTGCCGCCCTTCGTTCGGCCATATCCCAAATTGATCGTGACAGAACCCTTTGGTTGACCGGGCAGGACATAAGCGATTCCGTCGACTTCGCCAACTGCCGTCGTGACTCGAATCATTTCGTCCGACTTGACCTTTAACGCTTGAGCGTCGGCGGGCGAGAGCGTCACCACGTTGTCCCAACAGACTTTCGTCAAAGGACGCGGCAACTCCTGAAGCCATCCGTTGTTTGCAAACCGACCGTCGAAAACCGCCGGATCGGGAATAAAGCTCGCTTCGTAGGGCGAATTGAGAGGCGTTGGGCTTGGCAAGCTCGGCGTCAACGTCGTCATCGCAACTGCAGCCGAAGCCGAATTGGGAATAACGCCATTGTGGACCGCCGTTCGCCATCCTTCTTCAAACTTCGCGCCACCCAGTTTCTGGGATTGCCAATAAGAGCGGAGCAGATCGTAGCCGCCTCGGCTATTTCCAAGAAGCAAGGAAAGCGTTTCAATTTCGCTTCGACCATCAAAGAGCGGAGCAATAAGCGGCTGAACAATCGTCGCCGTACCATCAAACGCGCGGGCATCGCCCCAAGCCTCAAGACTGTGCGCCAAAGGAAGAATCCAATCGCACATCGCCGAGGTTTCATCCTCGACCGCCGTCAGTTGAACCTTCAGCTTCGCTTTCGCAAACTTGTCCGCGAACTTCAGATCGGCCGGAGCCGTAAAGATCGGGTTTGAGTTTGACACGTAAAGAACGTCGACCAGGCCCGTATCGAGGTCAGCGGCCAAATCAGCCAGCGAACCGTAGCCAATCGAAGCCTCGGGAGAAGCGACAAACTTTACCGTCTTTCCGATATTTCCTAAAGCGTTATTGATCAGGAATGCCGCGACATGAACTTCGGGAGCAGCGTGCTCACCGGCAACCACAATGCTCTGCCCCATGTTCGACTTGAGGTCTTGAACGATGGCTTCGAGGTCCGTTTTAAGCGAACCCGATACCGATCCACCCGGAACGGAGAGCCCGACCGCACCCGCCAACGCGAGAGCCGCGCCGTAGAGTTCGCTCGGCTTGAGCGTATATCGGTGATCTGCAGTCGCACCGGCCAATCCGCAGTTCGCTTCAATCGCATACAGGCGATTCATTTCACCGTGAGCGCCCGTTACCTTTCGACCTTTCGCAAATTGTCGCGCATAAGCCAAAGCACCTGGATTATCGACCGGGTTTAGGAAGTCGCCATCAAGCGAGACAACGACCTTCGCCTTGCTGAAATCGTAAACCGGAACTCCAGCCTTTCCTACAACCGCCGCAACGGCCGCATTAACCGACGCACGTCCCGCAGGCTCGTAAGAATAAACCTTAGCCGCTGGATACTTCTTCTTAAATTGATCAACAAGTGAAGCCTGAGTCGGCGAGGTCACCGCACCAAAGAGAAGCGCGAGACCCTTTCCTCCCGTCGCAACATGAGCTTCGAGCTGAGGGGTGACAGCTTTGCTGAATTCTTCCCAAGTCGAGATTTCACCCAACTCAGAAGTCGGATCAACCCGCTGAATCACCGTCTGCATTCGGTCTGGATCGTAAAAATTAAGAACTTCAGCCTGACCAATCGAACTCAGTGCGCCCAAGGAAGCCGGATGATCCGGATTACCTTCGAGCTTGATCGGGCGACCTTCGCTTTGTTCGACCAAGACACCCGTCGCGTAACCCGCGAGCGTTACGGCTGAAGCGTAGAAAAGCGACTTGCCTGGCACCAGCTCTTCGGGAGCTTTCACGTAAGGCACCAGCTTCTCTTCAGGAAGAAATACGCCGCGACAGCCAGCCAAACCAGCCAACGCCAGAGAGGCACCTGCAAATTTCAGGAGCGTTCGTCGGTCGATTTGGAAGAGATCCTTTCGATTTGGGAATTCATCCTCAAACCAGAGCTTAAATTCATCCGTCTGCGCGACTTCGTCGAGCGTTCGCCAATAGCGCTCGCCCCGCTTGCCTTCCAGCTCGCTGCGCATCTTCTCAAGGGCTTCTTGTTTAGTAATCTGTTGCTTCTCCATCAAAAATTCCCTTATCGGTGACACACCGAACAGTCGGCCAACTGTTGTGTCTTGATGCCAAGTCGGTCGACGATTTCCTTACCGTCAGCAATGTCTTGCGCCTTATCTGAACCATCGAAGGTGCTATTGATCACTTCAGTTTCAGTCTGGGTCAGGTTACCCTTACCAACCGTTTGAAGCTTCCAATAGAGCTTGAAGGTCAATTCCCGCGGCGTCAGACCCGGGTTCTCCTTCGCGAGGTCCTTGTTCCAGCTCAGGTATCGCTCCGGCGCGCGGTGACATTGAAGACACCAAGCCATTTGGAAGGCGTTACCCTTTGCCGTGATGTGCTCATCCTGCATCGCGCCGTGGCAGATATTGCAGTTGAGACCACGGTTGATGTGGATCGAGTGATTGAAGAAAACGAAATCCGGAACCTTATTGACCTTGTTCCACTTGATCGGAGTGCCGGTCGCATAGCCCTCACGAAGGGGTTCAAGGAGCGGAGAGTTAGTCCAAATCTGCGAGTGGCAACTCATACAGGTTTCCGTCGGAGGAATGCCGGCATAGCTCGACTTCTCGACACTCGTATGGCAATATCGACAGTCGATTCCTAGCTCCCAGTTGTGGTGTTGGTGGGAAAAGGGAACTGGCTGATTCTTAGCGATGTTAACCTTGGTATTAGCTGGCGAGCGGGACAATGCCGCCAGCGCGAGACCAACCGTCAATGGCAACACTGCGATCGCAACGATCGTCATGTGCGCAATTGAGTTGGCGTTTGGTTTAAATACCTGCGAACCCATATCTCTTTATTGAAGCTCCGTTTTTTTAGCGCCTGCCCCGCTTCCTTGCAGGCTGTCGCAGTTTGCGAATCTGACGTACGCAAACGAAAAATGATGATACCGAGTCTGAGGCTCGAAATGCTGTACCGTCATCCCATCACCACGACCCTGTCAACGGCAAACATGAGGAACAATATGGCCAAATACAGCATGCTGTAGTGGAACAAACCACTCGCACGAGGCCGATCTGAAATATTTTTCCAAAGGCGCCAGAAACTACGAACGAGGATTAAATTGAGGACAACCGCACTGATGATGTAGATCCATCCAACTTGCGGGAAGAAAGCCGGTACAAATGTCGCAATAATCGTAGCGACAGTGTAAACGCCAATCTGGATCACCGTCACGCGATCACCTTTCACAACCGGCAACATCGGCACACCAGCCGCCGCATAGTCATCCTTAATCAGGAGCGCCAAAGCCCAGAAGTGAACCGGCGTCCAGACAAAGATAATGCCAAACAGATAGAGTGCAAGCGGAGGAAGATCGTTGGTCACCGCCGCCCAACCCACCAACGGCGGGAATGCGCCAGCTGCACCACCAATCACGATGTTGTGCCACGTTCGACGCTTCAACAGCATCGTATAAATGACCACGTAGAACACAAGCCCACTCAGGCCCATCAGTGCGCTCAGCGGTGTCGCAAAGACCCACAGAAGGCCAAAAGAAAGGGAAGCAAGGCAGAACGCGAAAATCAATGCATGGATGCTCGAAATGCTCTGGGTAACCGTCGGCCGCTTCGATGTTCGCTTCATCGAAATGTCGATGTCGCGATCAATCACCATATTAATCGTATTCGCCGCGCCCGCAACCATATAGCCCGCGAGACTCACAATGATAAAGAGGAAGGTGCCAGGCCAAGCGCCCTTTGCCGCGACCATCGCGGTCATCGTCGTAAAGAGGAGCAGACTGATGACTCGCGGCTTCGTCAACGCGACATAAGCCTTAATCAAATCTTTTCCTTTGAGCGGACCGCTTTGCAAGGCCTCTTCGGGGGCCGGTCGAGCCTCGACTGGCTCAATCCCAGTGCCAAGAGCCGCGATCGCCAATACGACGACGGAGACCCAGTTGAGATCGGCAAGCACCAGGTGAACCATTTGGAGCACCACCGGAGCTTTGAAGAAAATGTTCAATGCGCCAACCGCGAGCTGGATAAAGAGAATTCCGATCAGCGCCTTTGCCGCATTCTTCACGAATGGATCCGGGCGAAGGTGCTGGATAAGGCTACACATCAGCAAAAGATAGAGCCCGATAGAAGCCGAACCAACCGGATGAGCAACCGCGAGTCGGTTTGCCCAAAACGCCGCCGGCTTCAACATTTCGCTCAGACCTTGCACATCAGGACGAACTTGGTGACCAAAGGCGGAGATAGCCCCGCTCACACCCAGCAGCATCGTTCCGACAAAACCAAAAGCCAGCAACCAGCCAACCGTGCCCTGCGACTTGAATTGAACTGGGCGAATTCGGCTCGCACAGAGCGCACCAGCCGCAATGGAGCCCAACAGCATAAACGTACTGAGAACATGGACTCCCATCCAAATCGCTCGCTGAACCGTGTCATTGCTCGTCACCAGCCCATGAACGACTAAGTAACGACCAATCCAACCTTCGAGAATCGTGAAGAAAAGGAATCCGCCCGCGAATTTCTTGCTCGGATGCCCCTTCGGGAATACTCGGATCGCCCACACGACCATGATGATCGCAAGCAAACCAACCAAAGCCGTCGAAGCCCGGTGCGAAAATTCTATCATCGTCGCCATCGGACCCTTGGCAGGATCCTTGGCCCCGGTACAAAGTGGCCAGTTGGCGCCACAACCATCACCGAAACCCATCGAACGCAGGAAAACACCCCACGCAACGACGAGAACGTTGTAGAAAAGGGAGAACCAAGCGAAGTTTGCGAAGGAAGTATTACCTACCAGGCGATCTCCCGACTCTTCGGGACAAGCTACGAAGTTTCTGAAAATATTGAAACCTTTAACTTGACTCATGGCTCCGACCCCTTTATTTAACCCTATTAAAGTCCTGGATGGGGGAGTCTTCAGCCGACTTTTTGAACGTTGTCCTGTCGTAAAAACTCTTTACAGGCAACGAATTGTCGAAACCTACACGCGGTTCAGTTCACGCTTTTTGAGTTCCAAAAGGGTCCAAGCCTGCCCGGCAGTGTCGAGCATCGCAAGAACGGTTTCTTCAACTCCCATGGCTCGAAGTTCTTCTTTTTGATCCTGAGTGACACCGTTATTCCGCCAACCGCTGTTGGCGACGGTGAGCCCACGCGTAAACGGCCAGACGTCTTTGATTCGGTAGTCGGCGCGGCGAAATGCCTCTTCGACATCCCGTCCAAGCTCGAATTCGATGGGGTCGCGAGTCGCCGAAGTCAGAACCAGATGGTAGAAGCCCAGTGCATCCTCCTCAATCGCCGCCATTCGATGCCCTTCCAGTTTCGAGGAACCGCACGCCAGAAGGTAACGCCCATCTCCCACCTTCATCCACGCATTGCCGCTCACCCCAATGATCTCTTCCGGGGGCGTAAGTTCCGCCAGGATGTCAACGGCAGTAAGGGAATGATCAAGCTCGTCGAAGTTGATGTTTCTGCGAAAAAGCAGGGCTTGGGCGCGTGGATCGAGTTGATCCCACTTCTGCATCGCCTCTAAAAGAGTGTGGCCCTCAAGATCGAAATCTTGGGGCAAGCCCACGACCGCGCTCAGCGAAGGAGTCTCTTCCTCTTTTTCCGGCTTGGGTCCGAGGGCTTTTTTGCCGTTATCAACGACGTCGATGACAATACAGTCCGCCTTGCCCGAAGATAGAATTCGGTCGCGCCGGGCCGTTGCGTCAGGAATGCCTTCAATCGTGTTCGGCAAAACCCGCAGGCCCCGTCCGATCATTTGACAGAACAAGGCCCAACTTTTGGTCGGCCTCAACAAAAGAACGCAGCCAACGTCCGGAACATCGAACCCCTCGGTCGCAATTTCAACGTTGGTCAGCACCTGGGTCCGCCCCGAAGCGAACCGGTTCATAATGTTGGACCGCTCTTCGGGCTTCATCGCGCCATCGACCGACTCAGCCTTGAATCCCTCTTCGCGAAAGAGGCTGGCTACCGACTTCGCATGTTCGACGCCCGTACAGAAGATGATCGTTTTCCGATCTTTGGCAATATTGACCCAATTTTCAAAAGCTGTTCGATTGCGACTCTCGGTATTGACGGCCTCTTGAAGCTGCTTTGAACTATAGTCGCCGTGAACGATTCGTACTCGACTAAGATCAACTCCGCTTGCCACTCGATAGCCTTTGAGATCGGCCAACCAACCATCCGCAATGGCCTCGCGAAGCGTGTAAGTAAAGGCAACTTCCTCAAAGATAGCCTCCTCTTCGCCATGGAGAGGGCGATTGTCCATCCGGTGCGGGGTGGCGGTGACCCCGACTGTAAAGCAGGTTCCGTCGTACGCGCCTACGTTGCGCATGACGTTTTGGTAGCTATCCGCCGGGGCGTGGTGAGCCTCGTCGATGATCAGGCAGCTTGGTTTCCACTCACCCAAGCGGGTGCTGTGCTCCTTCCCGAGTGACTGAACCGATCCGACGATCACATGTTGCTTGTCCGGTTTGATCTTGAGGTTTCCCTCAATGTCGACCTTAAGCTTTGGGTTCTGTAAGGCGATTCGCTTTGCGGCCTGCTCGAGGAGTTCGCGGCGGTGGGCAAGAACGAGAGTTGACGCTTTGGATTCTTTGTAGATCTCGCCGATCAGGGCGCTAAAGAGCGTTGTTTTGCCCGTTCCCGTCGGCAAAATCGCTAAAACTCGCTTCATCCCACGATCCCGACAGGCAAAGATTTGGCCCATCGCCTTGGCTTGGTAGGGACGCAGCAAAATCTTGGCTACGTCGTCGCGGGAATGCATCGGGAATGATTCAAGACGGGTATCGGTCGGGGGAAGGAGCAGGATTTCGAAAGCATTTCAGGAAATGCTTGATGAACGACTTCGTTGGACATCGTGATGACCTCTCGCCCAGGCTCCAAACTCAACCATTCAATCCTCGGGAGCGGCTTTCGAGTTTTCCAAACACGGCACTCATTGAGGCTTCGCGGATGCTTTTAAAGCCACAACCTCTTCAACGAGGCTCCAAAATGAAACTCGTGCCTTGATCGTTTCAGGACTATCTTTCTTGATTTGGGATGTCGCCTTTTGGATTTTCCTCAGTTCCGTTACCGCCCAATCTCGATCTTGAGTGGCTATTCGGGACTTGCTAACCAGAAGAGCCGCCGCAAAGGTATTTTCCCGAAAATCGGGGGACCCAAGCCATTCTCTCACCCAATTCTTTTCATCCGAAGGGATCGTATCCGCTCGACCGGACAGAATCGTTTTACGAACATCTTGGGGAGTTTCTCCGGGACGTCCAAGGGCGCTTATTCCGGCCATGAAATGATCGAGAAAAAGAATCGCATCGTCCCCCTCCAAGCTTTTCAGATTCGATTTGACGGCAACTAAGAATTCATCCCACGTGTAAAGCTTTTGAGTCATAGCGCTGTTGAGAACCTGCCACGCGGCGGGAATTCCTTTCGACCGGTCGCGCATGTGGCTCTCTAAAAACCTCTTATCGCTGGGGTTGAGGCGGTGATTCAAGGACATTTCTTGCGAAATTGCCAAGATTTCCTTGGCGTCTCGATCGATATTTGAGTTGTCGGGAAGGGAATCGGATTCGGCAGGTTTTGTTGGACTGCATCCGAAGAGCATTGCACTGAAAATGCTTAAGCAGAATAACGTCGAGACGAATCGGCGGAGTTCATGATCTTTACGCCCGCACCGCGAAGTGGGGTCAGATACTCGATCGGTCTCAATCAGAGCTTCGAGTTGCTGAAAAGGAAGAGTCCACAGCCTTGCACCGTCAATGTCGTCATCACCCATCTTTCACCTTTACTATGATAGCGATACTTTATATGGGATCGTTACGAACTTTTCCTGACTCCTGTCGATTTGAGAAGCGCTCATCCGACAACCTGTTACGGGCGGCTGGTGTCGCCTTACTATGGAGCAACTTATGTGTATTTCGATAGCCCTCGCAACAATACTTTTACAAAAACCAGAAGTTCCTGAACTAGTGAAAAGGAAGCCCATTCCTTACGTTGCCATCCGCACAAAAGAGACGATGGGTTCTCTTTCGACCGTCTTTCCACGACTAATGCCGAAGATTCAAAAATGGGCAATTGACCATCACTTGAAGCCAGCCGAGGCCTTCTTGCGCTACTACAAAGTTGATATGGAGAAAGGGTTGGAGATCGAAATCGGTGTGGTGGTCGATAAGGTCATCAAAGGAGAAGGAGAGATTCGAACGGGCAATATCCCTGGAGGTAAATACGTATCGCTGTTTCATCGCGGCGACTTCTACAATCTGGTGCCTCAAAACGGCGCAGTCATCGATTGGGCCAAGAAGCACGGCAAGAAATTTAAAATGACGAAGTCAGGTGAATTTGTTTCCCGGATTGAATACTACTACTCAGACCCAGATATTGAGCCAGACAAGAGCAAATGGAAATCTGAGATCATGTTTTTGGTGAAGTAACGGCTTCATTGCCACCGGAGTCCTTTTCTGCAAGCGATTTTGGGTTTGAAATCACGGGGCATCATCAAGATGGCGGCATTCGAGTGTTGTTAGAGTCGAAGCTGTAGAGGCTTCAATAACCAGCAAAATCATAAATTCTCATCTCCCTCGCTGGTCGAGGGAGTCCGTGAACACGCGAAGCCGTGTGAACGGGTGGGAGTGGAGAATTCGCTTAAGCAGTGCTGTAGGACAAGCTCGAAAGTCCCTGATGACGTTTTGACGACACCTTCATCACCGGCTTTCTCTCAACTAAAGAAGATCACCAATAACACTACGAAATGAGCCTGATCATATCGGCAACCTGAATAGACTCGGCTAATCTTCGACGATCGTTCAAGATCTTGCGAAGCCGAGATAAGACTGAGACCACAAAGTCTTGATTCATTTCATTCAAGTAAGACTTCAATTGAGTTCGAACGGGCAAGAGCTCCCGAAGGAGCTGCCGGCTCTTTTCAGTTTCTCCCGTCATTTCGAGGGCTTCAACCAAGATCGCCGTATTGACGCAATAAGCGAATTTAAAATCGGCTTGGCCCGGTTCATATAGCTTATAAGCTTCCGTAGCCGAATCCAGGGCCAACTCATATCGAAACAGACGGCAATAGCAGTCCGCTTGAAACGTTCGGATGGACGCGATTTGTGGAGCGATCTGGCCAAAGTTCTGCTCAACGACAATCGAGTACAACCTCGCCTCGTCCTCATAAGTATCAATAGCTTTGCGGTAATGCCCCGAATCGGTATAGACGCGAGCCAGCCCAGAAAGCAGTTTTGTAATCTCATCGAAGTACCTAAAAATATCACGCTGGCCAAGTCTGCGATACAAATTAAGTGCCTCTTCCCCAGCCATCGCCGCCTTTTCGAATTGCTCTAAATACACTAGGCAAGCAAAGGTATCGCGTAAACAATCGGCAATTCCATGCTCATACTCGGTTCGTCCTGCCCTCACCAAGCTTTCGAACAACGAGAGGGCATTTTGGATTTCGTCGAGTGCTTCTTTGGGTCGATTCATTCGGCTCAGGATATTGCCATAGGCATTACGAGCTTTTGCGTAATCCGGAATCGATCTGACGCGATTTTTTTTCTCAACTTCTATTTGCAGGATCGCTAATGATTCCTCGATCGCACCTAAGCCTTCGCTCAGCCTGTCAAAATTGCCGTAAGCGCATGCCAGATTTGTGAGCGTACTGGCAAACTCTCCGTTGTAGTCATCCGGTCGGCGAGTGGCCAGTTCTCGCAAAGCCTGTACGCCTCGCTCCTTGCTGGCCAGACCGAGTTCAGGGTCTCCTAGAAAATTATAAGCCGCGCCAAGGTTATTATGGAGATTGGATTTTCGGTGGACGATTCGGTCATCGTCCATCCATCGAATTTTGTCCATTCTCTCGAGCATCTCTTCGCCTACCTCCTTCGCTCGGGTGGGCTGATGGGCATAGAGCAACATCGTCATGAGGCTGTTTCCAGCGTTCATGTAATCATTGGCCAACTCCAACGAGTCAAAGACGGCTGTCCGACGAATGCTAAACGCGTCTTCGTAGGCTTCGACGGCTCCTATGTAGTCTTGCTTTTGAAACAGTTCGTCTCCGAGTTTCATTGAGTCATGAAAGACGTCCAGTTTTCGGGGGGAGTCGAGGTCTTGAGCAACTTTTGCCGCTTCTTGAGAAACCAAAAGAGCTTGGCTTTCATTTCCGTTCGATCGGTATGCCTCCGCCAACAGACCCATCATTTTCATAGCCTCTTCACCATAGCGATCTAGATCGTATGCAGCGAGCCTTCGAAACAAATTCACCACTTTCTCAAAGCCATCGACTGCTGGCTGCTTGAGCCCGGTTTGGAGGAAAAGATGAGAAATCTTGCCCATAGAAACGGCAAAATCGTAGGAGTATTTATCAGGATTAAACTTAAATAAATGACCGTAAGGCAAAGTGGCATATTCAAGGTTGCGCATCGCGTCGTCCTTTTTGCCCATGAGCCATTGCACCTCACCCAATCGGGTCATCGCAGCGCCAAGGTAGGGAATATATTCCTCTGCTCCATCGCGAGTTTCGTATCGCAAAATATCGGTTGCTTCAGAAAACATGCCCTCGGCAGCCAGCAGTTGATTGTTCAAAGCGAAATCTTCTCCCATGGCTGTCAGAACCTGCGAATGCTCAAAATTGAACTGATTTGAGCTTTCGTAGGGGAAATCGTGGATGACCATCAGGGCATCTTGAAAGGAATCCTGGGCTTCATTACGGCCAAGGCTGGAGTAAATACATCCAACTTCTCGATGCATTCGAATCACGTCGATAACAAAGCTGTGCCTCGGCGGCATGTCGCTATCTTTGAAATCTTCAAGATAGGTATTTGCCAGTCGGATGCCTTCCGTGTATCGCTCCAGCGCTTTCGGCGTGTCACCCCGATCCGCTATCTGCTTGGCCCATTGCCCCGTAAATTTCACCTCAAGTTCTTGCTCTCCCGCTGAGTCAGCAAGCGCAATCGCTCGTTCGTACTCTTGATCGCCGTACTCATAGTTGCCAAGGGAGTAATAAGCCAATCCCGAGATCGAATGGACGATGCAGTTGATCGAGGGCCCAACAAATGCAGCATCTCCTTCAGCAATTTCGTCCAAGACTCGGCGAGCTTGTCCGTTTTCGATCATCCTGTGATATTCAGCAAACAGTTCGACTAGGTACGAGTCCCCTACCTGACTTTGAGGTGGTCTTGAGCTTAAGTCTTCCAATGTCGGATTGTCCAAGAAATTTGATAGGTCGTCCATATTTTCCGTATCGCGTGATCCTTGGATGTCTTTCAATGCGTTTTCCGCCCCCTCCAAGTACATTCGTCCGGCATCCCCCGTGGCTTTCAAAAATTCGATCGCCTGATTGAGTGCATAAATGGCTTGCCCTTTAGCCCCGGTCTCCGAGCAGCAAATGGCGAGATTGTAATAGCAAATGCCAAGTTCTGGAACCAGTCTTGGCTGGGACCCTATGGCTCGTTGGAAGACCCCAATGGCCCGCTCGAACAAATCAATGGCATGAGAGTAGTTGCTTTGAAGCGACTCGTACGTACCAAAGTCCAAGCACAGTTTGGCAAAATGGACCCTTCTCATCAGGCTATCGTTTGCATGAGGCTGCAAGAGATCATATGCCTTTTGGAAGGCAGGTCCCGCTTGATCTTCATCCGCGTGCTTTGCCCAAGCACCCAGCGAAATAGCGTAGTTGACACTGTGCTTTTCGGGAAACTCTTCGGCCGCAACGCGATAGTTTTGAACTGAGAGGCCGTAATGCCTGAGTGCTTCGGTTTCATCGTCTAAATCGAAGTTGACATTGCCTATTCCGTAATGAGCCTGGGCAATGAAGGCAACTTGAGCAAAATGCTCCTCGCGAGCCGACCGCTCAAGCATTTTGAGGGTCTCCGCAATTTCATCTTCCGATTGACCGTTCTGGCGCATCCGATCCACGTTCGGCGGATCTTTTTCCTGGTCCATTTGGCGCTCATGGGCGCGGATACAGGCCAGGTACATATTTCGAGACTCGTCTAAGCGCCCAAGGTCTCGAAGCAAACCAGCATAGTTATTGAGATCGGAACCCTGCCGCCAGTATTGGCCGGTCAGCTCAAATTCAGCAATTGCCTGTCGATAGGCGTCCTCAGCTTCTCGTGCTCGCCCGAGTTCGTGATACGTTCGAGCAAGCAGGGAACTCAAGTCCGCCTGTCGATTTTGTGGAATATTCGACCCTTGCAGCCGCAGTAATTCGTCAAGTACCCGATCCACGTCGCCGTTCTCGACTCGCGAAGCCAACCCGTCAATGGTGAGGGCCCACTTAAGCCCTTCTTCGAAGTCGTAGTTCTCCATCAAATTGCCCTACATATGATAGCGACTAGCGATCGGCGGGGGTTGCGGAGATTAGATAGATATTTGTCTAATCTCCGCACCAATTAAGTTTGGGTCCGCTACGCTTACTGAACCTTCGACAGTTCGTTTTTCAGAATGTTGATCGAGTCGATGTTCTCAGGATCGACCTGGTTCAACGCGGCCAAATAAAGGCTGACAAAGTCGCCGAGATAAGTGAGCGAAAGAAGCTTTTCGAGCAAGGTCGAGCCGACGGCCTGAACATGCGTAAATGAGCAAAGATCCTTCACGAGGCCTTCCGTCACCTCAGCACGCTTCTTCATCTTTGCGCTTTCATCGCCGTCTTCAAGCACGATGCCGACGTACTTCGCCACGCCCTGACCATCGGCCTTCACCCAACCCAAAATTTCATTGTGATTGAGCTCCGGGAAGGCATTGACGAAGATGTGATTCTTCGCATTTTCATTGATCTGGCCTTTCCATCGATTCGCGATGATCGCTTGCCAACCGCCGAGCCCGTAAATGATGCCGAGGTTGCCCTCGAGCGAACGAGCGAGATCTTTTGCGATCGGATTCGAACCTTCGACCGTCCACTCACCACACAAGCCTTCGAGGAGATCAAACGCGGCGGCAAAGTCCTGCTCAGGTAGGAGGCCCATCTTTACACAAGCGGCCAAAACAGGGATCAGCATGAAGCCGAGCGCAGTTCGTGGCGGCTGCCCACCGGGAACAGTGATCACCGGATATCCATCGGCTAAGGCTTGTTCCTTGAGCTTTCCACCACTCGTGACGCAGATCACCTGCGCTCCGGCTGCTTTCGCGTCGGCATAGGCACTGAGCGTCTCTTCGGTGTTGCCGCTATAGCTGGTCGCGAACACCAAAGTGTTCTTGCCGACATACGACGAAAGATGATAGTCGCGGTTGACAATGAACGGAATTTTGCCGAAAGCATCGAACATCGCCCGAACGTAGTCGCCGCCAACCGCCGAGCCGCCGAGTCCGGTCAACAATGCAACCGTATAGTCGCCCGATGGCAATTCAACACCCTCGACGAGGGTAAGCGCGTGTCGACATTGGTTCGGATACTCTTCGGTGAAGTGGAGCATGCCTTTCGGGTCGAGAGCGGTCACGGCGTCGCGGGAATTGAGGTCGATGGACATGGTTGTTAGTTTACTTCGTCAGAGCCATGTCCACTTGACAACCGAGGTAACCTCGCCTCGTGGAAGGTGTCCCGAGTCCCACACCCAAAGTCTTTCGCGTCCAAACGGTCGACAACATGCTTTACGGCGGCTGCGCGATTGCCTTTATCTGCTCTATGGTCGCCGCCTTTCCCGCAGGAATTCTAAATGGCATATTCTTTCCGTCCCAATCTTATTGGTCGCTCGGATTCCTCTGGATTGGGTTCGGCGCCATTGCCAGCTTTTTTGCGATCCGAAAGCTATATCGAGACAATCACACTCAAGCGCGAATCGAGATTTTAGGTAACCGCATTTCTCTCTACGACGCGAACGGTCACATCGTGGTTGACGACGATATTAAGTCAATTGCCCGCATCTTCAACTCTCACCAATCGATTGGAAACAAGGGGGACTACGTTGACTACTTTCACATCCTCTTTACTTCCGGCAACCTTCTCACCTTTAATCAGTATCTTGAGAATAATTTCACTCTTGAGAAATTGCTGAAGAGCCGAATGCAGCACGATTTCGACCGGATCTCGTGGGATGAATATCAGGCCATGGAACAAGAGACTCCTGCGGTCAGAGTGGAGCGAATTCTTAACGCTCCCGCAAATCCACTTTTATAACAAAAAAGCGAGTCCGGTCTCCCGCACTCGCTTCTTCATTTCACGGGCGAGACGCCCATGCTCCGACTTATTCGTCGGCAAACGGATCGTATTCGTCTTCGCTCGGAGCCGCGCTCACCGGTCGTGAACCGCCGCCTCCGCCACTGTTTCCACCCGAAGAGTATCCGCCGCCGCTATTGCCGCCGCCACCTTCGCCGTCGCGTGGTCGGTCAAGACCATTGACGTTGTCGGCAACCACTTCGATCGTCTCGCGATTCGTCCCATTTTGGTCCGTCCACTTGCGCGTTTCGAGACGTCCATCAACCGCGACCAAGCGTCCCTTGCCGATGTAGTTATTGACGTAGTCAGCCGTTTGGCCCCATGCCTTCACTCGGAAAAAGTCAGCGTCCGGCGAGCCGTCTTGGGGCTTGATGCGTTTTTGAACCGCAATGCTGAACTCAACGACATTGCGCCCGGTGCTCGTCGTTCGCAACTCAGGGTCGCGAGTCAGTCGTCCGATGAGTACAACGCGGTTCACGCTCATGGTGCTTAGGCCTCTTTGAGGGTAACGAGATGTCGGACCACGTCATCGCTGATGCGCATCAATCGGTTCAATTCCGAGATGGCATCGCCAGGAGCCGTGAAGTTCATGAGGATGTAGTTGCCTTCTTTGAGTCCGGCGACTTCGTAGGCAAGCTTCCGCTTTTCCCACTTTTCCGCGCTGGAGACTTCTCCACCCTTGTCCTCAACAACCTTCTTGAATCGGTCGGTGATCTTCTGGATTTCAGCATCCTTCAGATCAGGTCGGACGATATAAAATGCTTCGTAACTTCGATTTGCCATAGTTCTCCCTTTGGTCTGTCAGCTCCGACAAAATGCGGAACAGAGAGTTGAGGAACTAGAATACCACAATCCCAGGCTTCAGAGGCGGCTACTCCAACAGCGTTCCATTCACATTGAGCTTAAACTCATAACCAAAGAGCGCCGCTGACTTGCGACACATGATCATGCGGTTCAGAAAGATTTCAAAGTACTCCATGACCGTCGCCAAGGTTGTATCGATCTCCAACGTCAACTGAATCGTTCGCGCATCGTTGTCCATTTCGACTCGACTCTTCTGAACGGCCGCATTCACGCGGTCGTGAATGTCATACGTTTCGAGAATCGGATTCTGGACGCGGCTAAAATGAACATCGCTCTTGTCGGCGATGATCAGCGCAGCGCTCATCGTCGAAATCGGAATCCCACCCGTTTCTTCGTGGTTGCCAATCGCACCGAGGATCGGAGCGATTTCGATGCAATCCATCCCCATTTCGTTGAGCAAAACGAACGCGATGGAAGCGCCGTGCATCGGGTGATTGATCCGATTGATAACATTGCCGATGTCATGAAGATAGGCAGCAATTTGGCCCAATTCGATATCGCGAGGAGCCGTCCCAAGATTTTCTAGAATGTAACGCGTAATCGACGAGACCACGCCGACATGCCGATGGCCGTGTTCGGTGTAGCCCATCGCCTTCATGACTTCATTTGCGCCGTCGATGAGCTTCTTTACTTTGGGGTTCGCCTTCACGTCTTTGAGCGTGATCAGCTTAGGGCCCGTGATGCTTACTTGTTCCGCCATGCTATTACTTTAGAAACTCCAAACCGACGATTAATGTTCGGTTTGTACGCTGTTCTTGCCTGACGATACCTTTTCCGCGTTCAAACCAAGTTCGAAGTTCCAAGGGCACATCATCTTTCATTCCATCGATTTGAAGTTTGATGACCGTCTCCACCACGTTGACTTCTCCAACCGTCATCTGCAGCGTGCTCCTTCGTTGACTAAGCGTCGCCTTCGCGTGTCGAGTTTTCCCCAGGCTTTCAAACGTGCCACTCCACTCTTCGACAGGAACGAACTCGGCTTCCCGATTCTTTTTCTTGTCGGGAATCTTGTCGTCAACCAATATGGGAAGTGGCGGATTAAAAATCGTGTTGGCCATCATCGATGCAACCAAACGGTGACGATCCCATGCGAGGCGTGATTCCCCCAGTTCGCTCGTCAGCGTGCGACCCGAAAACCCACCAACGCTCACCTTAGGCCCGACTTTAATCGTGGCGACATTATTTTGAAAATTACTGGTAACGGCGTATTGCCAAGTCTTCTCGTCAACGAGCGGAAGATAAGAAGGCCCACCTTGGCCACATGCCATCAGCAGTCCAAATGGGACGAGGATGGCGATCCTTTTCATATCTTTTCTAGTTTAGCGAGCTTTTGCACCAGTTTCTTCACTCCAGTGACGCCAGGAAATGCAACTGTGACCTCTGAGTCGTCTTTGATCGGGTTGCAGGCAATGACCACCCCAATGCCAAATTTGGCATGTTTGACGCGCTCGCCAACTTCGAAGAGCGGCTTGTAAGCCCGATCTGGCTTTGGCGCGGCGGGCTCAGTAATCGTGTAGGTTCCCGTTCGTTGCTGGGTGACAGCTCGGATGGGAGGATTGTACGAGTAACCGGCATCCCCTCGAATGTCGAGAATCTGCGGGGGAATATCGTCAACAAAGCGCGAGCGAGCATTGAAATTCGGCATTCCGTAAAGCGACCGACGATGAGCGTGGCTCAGGTGCAACTCTTCCCGCGCACGAGTCATGCCCACATAAGCCAACCGTCGCTCTTCTTCAAGCTCCGTATCCGAGTAAAGCGACCGCGAGTGCGGAAAGACCCCTTCTTCAAGTCCCGCCAAAAACACCACCGGGAACTCAAGACCTTTTGCCGAGTGCAAGGTCATAAGCGTGACGGCGTCGCCCCCCTCGACAAGGTTATCAATATCCGCCACAAGCGACACGCTTTCCAAAAATGGCCCCAAGGTTGGGTCGTCCGAGGTCTCATCAAATTGACTCGTCACGTTGAGCAATTCTTGGAGGTTTTCGAGCCGGGCGATACTGTCGTCACTATGGTCTTGCTTCAGCGCTTCGATATAGCCACTCTGGTTCATGATTGAACGCAGAATGGGGGTTACCGGCCCTTGCTCGGCCAAGTCCTGGCCTTCGCGGATCGCATCGCAGAACACCCCAAGGGCGCTCGCCGCCTTCTTTTGCAACCCCGATTGAACACCCTGATCGTTAGCCGACTCAAAAAGGCTGAGCCCGGTCCGGCTCGAAAAAGACTCCATCGTTGCAATAGCAGAATTCCCAATTCCCCGCGTGGGCACATTGACAACGCGCTTAAAGCTAATGTCGTCCTTCGGGTTATAAATGAGACGAAGGTAAGCCAGCATGTCCTTGATCTCTTTTCGCTCATAGAACCGCTGACCACCGATGAGCAAGTGGGGAATTCGGTTGGTGAGGAACGCTTCTTCCAAGACGCGACTCTGTGCATTTGTACGATAGAGGACGGCAAACTCTCGGTACTGCCGTCGACCCCGCCGGACATCGTTCAGAATCTGGGCCGCGATGTTCATCGCTTCCTCTTGTTCGGTGCCTGACATGGTCAGCGATACCGGAGCGCCTTCGCCATTGTCGGTCCACAGTTGCTTATTCGCTCGCAACCGATTTTTCTTAATAACCTCGTTAGCGGCGGAAAGGATCGTCTGGGTCGATCGATAGTTTTGTTCGAGCTTGACGATCTTTGCGTCTGGGTAGTCGCTGCCAAATCGCAAAATTAGGCTCACGTCGGCACCCCGCCAAGCGTAGATCGACTGATCGTCGTCACCAACCACGACAATGTTCCTGTGCTTACCCGCGATCATGTGGACGATGTTATATTGGGCGAGATTGACGTCCTGATACTCGTCCACCAGCACATGCAAGAATCGCTCTTGATACTTTTCAAGCACTTCTTTTCGCTGCTCAAATAGGCGATTTGCAAAAAAGAGGATGTCGTCAAAGTCGAGCGCATTCGCACGCTGGAGAGCCTGATTGTAAAGCTTATAGATGCCAGCAACGGTCTGTTCGAAGAATCCTGCCGCACGCGCTTCGTATTTCTCAGGATTCTGCAATTTTTCTTTCGCGCTCGAAATCTCGTTGAGAACTGCCCGGGGCTGGATCGACTTATCATCAATATTGCGCTGCTTGAGGATGTCTTTGATCAGCGACGTTTGGTCCCCATCGTCATAGATCACAAAATTTCGATCGATTCCGATCGCGCTGCCTTCCATCCGCAAAATTCGGGCGCAGAGCGAGTGAAAGGTGCCGATCCACATGCCTTGGGCCTTGGCTCCTGCCAACTTTTCGATTCGCTCGACCATTTCCTTGGCCGCTTTGTTCGTAAAGGTGACGGCCATGATCCGATAAGGGGGCACCCCTTCGTCCAACAATCGGGCGATTCGAGTCGTGATGACCCGCGTTTTCCCTGACCCCGCACCCGCAAAAATCAACAGCGGACCGGCCGGATAAACCACCGCCTCAAGCTGCTCGGGGTTCAAAGAATCGAGGTGAAGATTGGCAGTCATGAAGCTTATTTCAAATTATGAAGCGAAAAAGGCTTGTCGTGGCGTGTAACTTCACGCTAAAATTGGGCGTCTATAGCGGTAGAGTTCACTAGGCCGGAGATATACAGACGATATGAAACGGGCATTAAGTAGCGTCATTTTTGCGGGAGCGACCATTATTGCGGTTAACGCGCAAGGGTCATTCACCATCGTACGACCATTCGACGGATCCAAGGTCCGAGAGATGGTTCGGGTTCTATTCCCCAAGAATAGCGTTCCCAAGGACAGCGGCTACGTCGGCATTTTCGTCGATGGCGAGTTTCTCGAAGCCGTCGCACCGAAGCTTTCCCCTGACAAGAAGTATTACGAATACCTTCTTGACACCAAGGCGATCGCTGACGGCACCCACAAGCTTGAAGCCAAGCTCTACGTGGACTACAGCAACCAACCGCGAATCGTTGACACGAGCAGCGTTGACATCACGGTTGCAAACCAATCGAGCATTCCGGTTCCCGAAGACGGATTCAAGCTTCGCTACCACTTCAATCCAGGCAGCGAACGCATTTATCGACTTCAACAGCGCGTCATCACGAGCGCCATCACCGAAGTAGACCAAAAGAAGCAGGGATCTCGCCCGTTCCAGATCCAAGAAGACGGTGAGTCGCTGAAGATGCTCTACGCCTGCGACAATGCCTATGGCAACGGCGACGGTCTCATCCGAATGCAAATCGTTCCCGACAAAGGCATCAAAGGACGAGAATTCTCGTACGTTACGACGTCAAACTCAGAAACGCCCGCCCGCTACTATCCGGAGAACATGTCGGCCATCTACATGCGCATCACTCCGACCGGTCGAGAAGTTTTTGGTGCCATTCCTGACTATTTCGGTCTTGAGGGCAACGTTGGTGTTGGCGAACGACTGAACCTTTACGCCGACTTCCCATTGCCGACTCTTCCTTCGAAGGGCGTCAAGCCGGGCGACACCTGGGGTGCAAACTTCCAACTCGGCGCAATCGACCTCGCCAATGCTCACACCCAAAAGTCGGTTGTGAACATCGTTCCGGCTCGAGGTGAACTCCTCGGCGTGGAATGGGAGATGGGACACCCTTGTGCAAAGATCAAGAACACGATCGCGCAAGGAACGGCCGCTCCCAAAACGACCAGCATCCAGCGTGCCGAAGCGAACGCGGGAGCAATCTCTGACCAAAAGGTTTCCCTTGAAGAAACGGTTTGGTTCGCACTCGACACCGGCGTGGTCGTAAAGTACTTCCGCGACATCACCATCGAAGGAAAAGCGAACTTCGGAATCACGGGTGGCGGCGGAAACGGCGCTGGTCCTTCGGCCGGTCCTGGCCCATCTGGCGGACCAGCTCCGGCGGGCAAAGGCAAGGGTGGCGCAAAGGCTCCGGGCGACTTCCGAATGGGTAACTTCTTCCAAGGCCCAACCCCTCGCGGTGGCGGTGGCCAAAGAGGTGGTGCTCCTCAGGGCGCTCCTGGCTCCGGCAGCGGTTTCGGCCCCAATGGCGGCTTTAACCAAGGTTCGCAAGGAACAATGGGATTTGTTCGAACGCGAATCCAGTACCTTTTCGTTCTAGAGAAGTAAACTCTAACGGTGGACGATAAGGACAACCAAGACCCGTCGAACGATAACAGTCGTCGAAAACTAAAATGGAACTCCCCGGATCATAATCCCGAGGAGTTCCGTTTGTCTTTGGTCGAGCATCTCGAAGAACTTCGAACTCGCATCATCCGCTCCATTCTTATCATTTGTGGCTTTTGGGTCATTGCCTGGCTCAACTTCGCCAAAATCTATGACTTCCTGACCATCCGCGCAGTTAATGCGGTTAAGTCCCACTTGCCAAAAGGCTCAGGCTTCACCGAGCAATTCCTTCATGCGGCTGACCCGTTCATGTTGGTCTTCAAAGTCTCGTTTTACTGCGCGCTGATCCTATCTTTCCCGTTTATTGTTTTGCAGTTATGGGCTTTCATCGCACCTGGGCTGAAGCCTGAGGAACAAAAACCCCTTAAAAGGGTTGGCCCTATCAGCCTGCTTCTCTTCATTCTCGGCGGCTTCTTTTGCTGGCTGATTTTGCCGGGAGCCTTTATGTGGTTTGCGGATTATCTGGTTTACTTTAACCAGACAAATCTGAACCAAGAAGCGGGAACGATGGCGATGTTCTCGCTCAAAAGCATCCTGGCTTTTGGAATTGGATTCCAACTCCCTCTCGTTGTATTTATCCTCGGTGCGCTCAACCTCTTGTCTTCCAAGACGCTTATAAAATACTGGCGTCACGCTGCGGTTGCCATCTTTTTCATCTCAGGTGCGATTACGCCAAGTAATGACATTCCGACCATGTTGATGATGGCGGTCCCACTCACCATCCTCTTTATGATCAGTGCCTTTGCGGTGCGTTACGTCCAACGAAACAAGAAAACCTCTGAGTTCTTAATCTCGCCGGATGAGGAAGAAGAGAATCGCGACTAGCTAAATGAGTGAGTCGTCCCGCTATGGACACACCCGAATTTTCGCCTTCAATTTCCGATCAAATTGTCTTTTTTGAGGAAATCGAACGGCGACCGGGTAAGACTGTCGCAAACGACTTAAGACTCCCCACCCCGCTTCTCCAGAAGATTCCCGCGGAGCTGTATTCGCATCAATACCACGCCATTACCGCCGCTCGGCAAGGGAAGGATGTTCTCGTTTCGACCGGAACAAACTCAGGCAAATCGCTGTGCTTCCAGGTGCCCGCCCTTGCGGCTTGTCTCGAAGAGCCGATGGCCCGAGCGCTCTTTTTGTATCCCACCAAGGCCCTTGCCCACGATCAAATGGGCCGCCTTAATGAGATGGCCAAAGACCTTTCGGTTCGTGTGTCAACCTACGATGGCGATACCCCCAAAAGTCAGCGCTCCGGAATTCGAAATCTTTGCAATATCGTCCTGACGAACCCTGACATGCTTCACTCGGCGATCCTGCCAGGCCACGCCAACTGGACAAAGTTCTTGAAGTCACTCCGCGTGATCGCCATCGACGAGATGCACTCCTATCGAGGAGTCTTTGGATCGCACGTCGCCCTCGTCATTCGACGCTTGCTCCGCCTTTGTGCTTGGTACCATAACAAACCGCAAATCATCGCTGGATCAGCAACCATCGGCAACCCCGAGGAGCTTTTCGAGGGCTTAACCGGCCGAAAGGCCGTCCACATCTCGGAGGATGGCTCACCGAGCGGAAAACGCTCTATCGTGTTCCTTAATCCGCCACTCCTGCCCAACCAAGAGCGACTGAGTTCAAACATTGCCACGAGCGAGGCTCTCGCTTCTCTGGTCGAGACTGGAACCACGACACTGGCTTTCAATCGATCTCGCATCGCCACCGAATTAACGCTCCGCTACACTCGAAAAAGGCTCTCCGATGAGCTTGCCGAGAAAGTCGAAAGCTACCGCGCGGGCTATACGCCCAAGGAACGAAGGCAAATCGAACAAGCCGTTTTGAAAGGGAAGATCAAGGGCATAACCGCAACCAACGCTTTAGAACTTGGAATCGATATTGGCAATCTTGATGCCGTAATCTTAAACACATATCCCGGATCGCAAGCCAGTTTTTGGCAGCAGATCGGCCGGGCCGGCCGAGGCACAAAAGATTCGCTCGCACTGTACATCGCGGGTGATAACCCCCTCGAGCAGTATCTTCTCGATCATCCCGAAAGGCTCTTAAACGGACGCAACGAATCAGTCACGATCCAACCGATGAACCCCAATATCCTCGGCCCACAACTTCTCTGCGCCGCCTACGAGCGTCCGCTGGCACCGTCCGAGTGCGAACTCTTTACCGATAACGCGCTTGAAATTGCGGAAGAAAAAGATCGGACCGGCGAGTTGAATTTCCAAGGCGGCCACTTCTACTATCCAGCCTTCGAACCGCCGGCTCTCAAAGTCAGCATTCGCGGCACTGGAGGTGAAACCGTGAGCCTCACGGTAGGCGGCGAAGAATTGGGCACCATGGAATACAGTCGCGCCCTTCGCCAAGCCCACGAGGGAGCCATTTATATGCATCGCGGCGAGCCATTCGAAGTTGTTCAATTCAACATCGATAGGCTCGAAGCCCGACTCGAACGCTTCCACGGCAGCTATTACACCCAAGCCAAAGTCCAAACCTTTCTTGAACCCGGCCATCCCTTTGCTGAGAACGAACCGTTTTCGCTTTGTGGATGTTCGGTGACGAGTCAGATCATTGGATATAGCAAAAAGAGCTTCGATGGCGACACCGTGGTCGATGTGCTCCCACTGGAACTCCCGCCTCAAACCTTCGACACCGTCTGCCTACGAATCGACTTGCCCCCGCTCGATATGGAGCTTTATGAGCTACAGGCGGCGGGGGTACACGGGGTCGAACACTCGCTCCTCTCACTTGCGCCGCTTTTTGCCGGATGCGATCCCAACGACCTCGGCTCTTCTTGGTATGCCATGTTCCACGAGACGATGTGTCCGGTCGTCTTCATTTATGACCAAACACCCGGCGGAATCGGCCTCGCCGAAACCCTTTTCAAGCGAGCAGAAGAACTGTTGCAAGCGGGAATCGACCGTGTAGGGCGGTGCGAATGTCAAAGTGGTTGTCCTGGTTGTCTCTTCCTGCCCGGATGCGAATCAGGAAATGAACAATTGGATAAGGCTTTGGCATACGCCATGCTGCTTAAGCTAAAGGCCCTGACGAAAGGGTAACTTTTTAAGATCAGATGATCATTGTAATGCAAATTGGCGCCACCGAGGCGCAGATTGAAGCCGTGGCTTCGTTCATTCGCGACCGTGGCTTCGAGCCGCTCGTTCTCCCGGGCGAAGGCCGAACCGCGATCGGAATTCCCGCGTCGCTCAATAACGACCAACGCACCAACATCGCCGCCCAAATCAACGCGATGGAGGGCGTCAGCAAGGTCACGCAGACCTCTCATCCTTATAAGCTCGCCAGCCGCGAGTATAAGCATGAAAATACGATCATCAAGGTTAAAGATGTCGAAATCGGCGGAAACTCTTTCGTCGTCATGGGTGGCCCCTGCTCGGTCGAGTCACACGAGCAATTCGAGGCCGCTGCCGAAGTCGTCAAGAAATCTGGAGCCACGATTCTTCGCGGAGGCGCTTTCAAGCCACGAACTTCGCCCTACTCTTTCCAGGGTCTCGCCGAAGAAGGCCTGAAGATCATGAAAGAGGTTGGCGACAAGTACGGCCTCGTCACGATCACGGAAGTCATGAGCGGCGATATGGTGCCCCTCGTTTCCAAATATGCAGACATTCTTCAGATCGGCGCTCGGTCGATGCAGAATTTTCCATTGCTCATCGAAGCCGGAAAAAGTGGAAAGCCGGTCTTCCTCAAACGTGGCCCATCAGCGGGCGTCGACGAATTCCTGTTAGCGGCCGAATATATTCTGAATCAAGGCAATCCGAACGTCATGCTTTGCGAGCGCGGCATCATGGCTTTCGATAGCACTTACACCCGTAATGTTCTTGATTTAGGCATCATTCCTGTACTGAAAGAATATTCTCACCTACCGGTCATTGCCGACCCTTCGCACGGAACCGGCGTCGCTCGATACGTCCGCGCGATGGCAAAAGCGGCTATGGTCGCCGGAGCCGACGGCGTCATGGTCGAAATGCACCCCAATCCCAAAGAGGCTCTCAGCGACGGCTCACAAGCCCTCACACCGGATGCCTTCCAAGGTTTGATGGACGATCTGAAGGGCTTGTCGCCCTTTGTCGGTCGAGCGATCTAAGGGCCTCATCATCAAATAACAAAAAAGCCCCCGAGAGAATGGTCTCAGGGGCTTTTTGCTTAAGGCCGTTACGCTAGTTCTTGATATCCTTCAAGAGCTCGGTCACCGCTCGCTCGGTCTGGAGGTCTCGACCTTCCATCCAAGCATTCGGATCGAACCAGACCGTATGGTCCGGCTTGCGGCCGTTATTCTCAAGATTCGTTCCGTTGACCGCGTAAGCGCCAATCGAGGGCATTCGGATCGAACCGCCATCCCACAGCGAGAATGCGCCAGTGCCGATCAGATAGCCGGGGGTTCGCTCGCCGATCACCGGTCCAAGCTTCAGAGCCTTAAATCCTTCCGAAATAACTTCCGCGTTTGAGAACGAGAAGCTGTTCGACATCAACGCGGTTGGCATCTCAAGCGCATCACCCCGGAAGATGTTTTCGCTCAAGTTCAGGCCGAACTCGCCACGTGTTCGTCGGATCATCCAAGGCGTCTTGATCAACACCCCGAGCACGTCCACCGCAGTCGAGCCACCACCGTTGAATCGAACGTCGATAATGACGCCCTTGTGCCCCTCACCTTCCGTTCGGATCTCACGGAGGAATTGATCAAGGGACCGCTTATCGAACGCCTGGATATGGAGGTAGGCCAGCTTTCCGCCGCTCAATTTGTCGACCATTTGTCGCTCTTGTTCAACAAATGCTTCGTATTCCAAGGCTGGTCGCATTCCGTTGGCGCCTGGCTTAATGAGCACGTTCATTCGTTGACCACCTCGCTCAACCGTGAGGCTAACTTTTTTCAGTTGCTTTCGATTCAAAAGCACCGATAAGGGCGTCTCACCGACTCGCTGACCATCGACTTCGAGAATCTTGTCTCCAACCTTCAATTGGCTCGCAGGCTGATCGGCCGGAGAGTTCGGCACCACCCGACCAACCATGTAAGAACCAGAATTCAAAGCCGCCGCATCGAGGTCGATACCAAGGAACGCAGTTGCGTCGTTATTCGTGCCCGGAAAATCGGTTGCCGGAGCATTTGAGCCTAAGTGTGAAGAGTCTAACTCTTCCATCATTTCGCCCATCATGCGATAGAAGTCCGTTCGGTCGTAGGCATAAGGAACGATTTTCGCATACTTATCGCGGATACCGCTCCAGTCCTTTTTGTTCATGCCCGGATCGTAATACATCTGCGACATGGCCCACCAAATTTCTTCGAAGAGGGCCATCTCTTCGTCCTTCGTATTGATCGAGAACTGGGCATTGAAGGAGATTGGACTCAGGGCCGCCGCCGGACCGCCCGTCGCCAGCGTTGCCATTTGACCGTTATTGATCACATACAGCTTGCCGTTGGTGAATTGCAGGTCTTGAACGTTTACCGTTGGTCCATTCGCCAAAATCGTGACCGCGCTTCCAGTCGCCGAGTTGATCATCTGCAATCCAGCATCTGTCACAGCATAGATCGATTTTCCGTCGGGGGCCGGCGCGACGGGGCCGCAACCCTTGGTCGTCAAACGTCGAAGACGCCGATTAAGATTGGGCTCATAAACCTTCACATCGACCGCTGGTTTCTCTTTGCTCGGCGGCGTATCGATCTTATCGAGGTCGTCTTCACTAAACGTGATGTCTTGGGGAACGAGGTCAACGATGAAGAGATCAGGTTCGTCGAATTCTGGCGAGGTAAAGAAGATTCCGCGCCCGTTTGGTAAGAACTGAGGGACCGACACGTCGCCTTTCTGCGGTCGGTCGACCATTTTCGCCACAATCGTGACCTTTCCACTCTTCAAGTCAACGAGCCCAACGTCCGTGCGCCGCCCAACCAAAAAGGTTGTCGCAAGGTATTTGCTATCGGGAGACCAAGAGAAGGTCGGAGCGCCGCCTTCGAGTGCGTTGCGGAAATTGCCTTTGACGACTAATCGTGCTCCTTGACCTGAAGTGTCTGCCACCCAGATTTCGCTGTCGCCTTTGTGAAAGGCAACCATCTTGCCGTCAGGAGAAACCAAAGGACTGTGAACCTCAACGTTGGGGTCGCTGATGAAGTCTCTCACCGTACCATCGACGCTTACCGTCTTCAGACGGCGTCGATAGCCTTCCATGGCCGTATAAACGACCGTTTTGGCATCAAGCCACTGCGCTGAGTAGTCCCGTTTGGTATTTGTCGTCAGTCGCCGAGTGGTGCCGCCTTTTTCGGGGAGAAGAAAGAGATCGCCCCGCGCCGCCGCAACCAACCGCTTGCCATCCGGCGAAACGGCCATCTGCTGAATTCCACCGGTGAGGGAAATGTCCTCAAGCGGATTATTTCGGTCGTCGTCCGGCACGTTGACGACCACCTCAGCCGAAGTCTCCTGCATGTTGTCATACACCATCAGGCTCGATTCAAACTCGTACGCGATGTACTTGCCGTCTTTGCTCACGGTTAAGTTTCGGCAAGTGCCGTCTTTGTGATGCGTGATTTCTTTCTCGCTACGCCCGAGCTTCCAAACATTTGGAAATCCACCACGATTCGATACGGCATACATCGATCCATCCTCAAGCACCTGAGGAGTCAGATCTGTGAATTCGTTATTGGTCAAGCGTCGATGATTTGAGAGAGGCACCGTATTGTCGGCAACCCAGATTTCTGGCAGGGCTGACGATTGCATCGTGGGCTTTTGCCACGCGGTTTCGCGGTATGAACCACGATTGTAATAAACCTTCGTTCCATCGGGCGAGACGAACGGCGCAAATGGTGCCTCGAACGGATGCGAAGTGAGGCGTTGCAGGTCACCACCGGTTACCGGAACCCGAAAGAGATCGCCCCGACTCCACAAGTTCGTTTGACCATAAATGAAACGCCCGTCGGGAGAAACCGACGTTGGAATTTCTGAACTGGAGTCATAGGTCACACGCTTAAGGTCGGTGCCATCTGGCTTCATGGTAAAGATGTCCATGCTGCCGTAGCGTGCCGAGGCAAACGCGAGGCGCGAACCATCGCGGAACCATACGGGCCGCGAGTCGATGGCCGCATGAACGGTCAAGCGCGTCGCCATTCCACCGACACGGGGAACCGACCAAAGGTCGTTTTGCCAACTAAAGACGATCGTCGATCCGTCGGGAGAAATCGCAGGGAACTGAATACGTTTGATAATGGAAGCGAACGAGACCGAAGTGAGAACCAGCGCAAGCGCACCGGATAAAAGCTTCATTCCCAGAGTTTAACCGAACCTAAATAAAAAAAGAACCCGACCGGAGTCGGGTTCTTCTTGTTGTTCGTGAGTTAAGTCTTAGAACTTAACCGAGAACTGAGCACCGAAGGACGAACCCTTCATCGCACCAGCAGTAGTGAGGTTGTAGAAGGACGAACCAGCGGTGATTCCGGTGATGTCAGCAGCTTGGTAGAACAGCTTGAACATGGTGTTTGCACCCATGTCGTAGCCGAAACCAATCGTCGTGAACTTGAACTGAGGAGTCGTACCGTCGACAACGTAGCCACCCTTGAACTTGGTGTCTTCGTAGTCAGCCGAGAGAGTCCAGTTGTTGTTGATCTTGAAATCAGCGCCAACCGTCGTGCTCTTGACAGCATCCTTGTTCGAGACCGAGATCTGGTCACCCTTCATGTATCCGCCACGGATGGTGAACTTGTCGTTCACAGCATACTTAGCCTTGATCGACGACTGCTTAAGGTCGTTGAGGTTGTGGTAGATAGCAGCCTTGTTCCAGTCGCCAGGTGCAACGTAAGCATTACCGATTTCGGCATAGCTTGCATCGAGTCCCAGACCGCCAGAGTTGAAGCTGAGGCCAACGTTGGTTCGCGTGTTCTTGCTACCGAACGAGACATTGCTCGTGCCGTTCTTGAACTGCGACTTACCGGTACCAGCCATAAGACCGAAGTTGGAGTTCAACTTCCAGTCGAGGTCAGCGCCGTAGGTTTCGAGTCGGTTAGCAACCGGAGTGTTTGCCGAGGTGTTCGAATCGAGGTCGATGTAGGTAAGGTTCAACTTACCATTTTCGCCGATCTTGAATCCGAGGCTACCACCCATAGCGCGAGCAGCGCTGAGAGCAGCAGTATTACCCGTAGCAGACTGCGGTTCGCCAACGATGATCGGCTGAACGTTGTTGCCCGAAGCATCGGTGATGTTCGCAACTTGACCAAGGAAGAGACCGAGGTCAGTGTTTGCGCCGAGGCCGAACTTAAGCGAAGCGCCATCGAGAGCGAATTCGCCGTTGTCCCATCGCTCGTTGCTGAAGAACGTGGTGTTGTCAGGTCGTTGGAAGACATAGCTGCCAAGCTTAAGACCTTGTCGACCGATCTTCGCATCGAAGTTCAAACCACCGATACCGTCGTTGAGCGTGCCGTAAAGTCGGTTCAAGTAAACCGAAGTTCCGGTGCCGCCAGCGTTGTAAGCGGTGCCGTTGAGCGAGGTCGTCAACGAGTTAGGACCGAAGCCCTGAACAGCGTTACCGACGACGAGTTCGCCGTAGACGTTCGAACCAGTTTCGTTGTTGGTCGAGATCTGAAGACCGAGTTCGTGAAGAACGGTGAGGGTGTCGATACCGGCGCCCGTACCCGTGCCTTGGAAGATGCGACCGTCGCTGTTGAGAGCGGCGGAACCAGCATTACCCTTCGAGCTACCAGCCATCCAGAAGTTGGCGTCGCCCGAAATGTTGATGCTGCCCTTCTTACCTTCGAGCTTCTTAACGCGAGCATCGAGGTCCGAAAGGTCTTTCTTCATGGCTTCGACGTCAACACCAAGCTGAGAAAGTTCCTTCTCATAGGTGCTGGACATCTTCTTCAGCTGAGCGATGTCATCGCCCCAAGACTTCATGGACGAAACGTCCTTCTTGAGGTCGGCGACTGCGTCGCGCAGAGCAGCGATTTGATCGCTGTTATCTGGTCCGCCAGTCTTCATGTTGTCGACCTTATCGCTAAGAGTCTTGATCTGAGCATCGAGACCGTCGGTGACGTTCTTGAGGTTCATGTAGAGAGCGTAAAGCAGGCTCGCCATTTCGTAGCGAGTCATCATTCGCTTGCCACCGAAAGTTCCATCTGGGTAACCCGTGATGATTCCTTCTTTCTTAAGGCGAGTGACGGCTTCATAAGCCCAGTGCGTATCTGCAACATCCGGGAAGCTATCTCGCTGAGCGAGGGCAGGGGTAACCATACCCGCAGCAAGAACTACCGAGACTGCATACTTGAACGTTTTGTTCATTTTTACTGTGTCGTATCTCCTGTTATTTTTGGCGACACAGGACATACCTAGTTCGGCTCAACGAACAAAACAGGCTTCTACACTTTCCTAAGTTTCTTATAGAACCCAATCCCGTTCGCATGAGCACACAAAGTGCATCCTGCATCATTGGCATTACGCCATATTTATTATGACGCCCAGGATCAATCTCTGCAACGCAAAAGTCCCGAAATAAGCAAAAAAGCCTGACAATTTTGCCAGGGAAGGCCCGTCTGTAAGGGTTTTGCCCGTTCAATGACCCTTTTCGCATAAAGAAAAAGGCCAGGCAAACGCCTGACCTTTCGCTCGATAAAGCTCCTAATTTAGAACTTAACCGAGAATTGCGCGCCGTAGAACGAACCCTTCTGCGCCGTTCCGAGCTGCGGAGTTGCGGTGACGATGTTGTTCAGGTCGCCGTTCTGCCAGAAGATGTGGAACATCGTGCTCTGACCGAGATCGTAACCGAGGTTCACCGTCGTGAACTTGCTTTCAGCGTTGTTGGCAAGACCTTGGAAGCCATTTCGGAACTTAGCGTTCTCGTAAGAGGCATCAAGACCCCACTTCGAAGTGAGCTGATAACCAAGACCAGCCTTCCACGTGTTATAGTCGCCAACGCCGGTGATCGCTTCGCCTCGCTCATACCAACCGTGGGCATGGAGCGAACCCGAGAGCTTGAATGCACCATAGACATTGAGAGCCTTCGTGTTGACCAAGTTTCGGAAGATCGAAACTCGACCCCAGTCACCCGGAGCCACGTAGTTCTGTTCAACGTTTCGGTAGTTCACCTTTAACGCATAGGTGTCAGTCTTCTTTCCGAGTCCAACGTTCCATCGACCGTTTGCCGAATCAACCAGCGTGTCGAGCATCGGCTGAGCAGATTCCTGGTTGCCACCGCCACCGTTATTCGGAGCGATACCGTAGGAAACCGACTTACCACCACCAGCTTCGAGGGTCAATCCGCCGAAGTCGTAGTTAAGGTCAGCGCCATAAACGTTTTGTCGAGTCACGCCGCTTGGCTGGATCGTTCCGAATGGCTGAGCCGTCGAACCGTTCGTCAGTGCAAACGTCAGACCGAGCGAACCATCGAAGTCAACGTAGGAAGCCGTGAGCTTGCCTTTGTCTCCGCCAAACTTGATGTCATAAGAAAGACCCATCAATCGTTCGACACCGAGCGAGTTCAACTGAAGAGGCTGAACGTTGACGCCTTGGGTCGTAACGGTTTGATTGGTCGTTCCCCAGAATGCTTGACCTGCGCCATTGGCAAAGCTCAAGATACCGCCATCGAGTCGGTAGGTGTGATCGTCCCATCGCGAGTTCGAATAGAACGACGTCGTATCCGGTCGAGAAAGCACAAACTTGTTGAGCTTGATGCCTTGTCGTCCAGCCGTCAGACCCCATTCCTTGATCGTCGCAGTTGCTTCGTGAAGGTAGACCGACGTTTGTGCTGTGTTCATCACCGATCCGGCCGTCGTTGCGAGAGCCGATTGGTTGCCAAATCCCGTGCCGCCACCGTCGTTGATGGTGTTGCCAACCACGACTTCAGCTTTATACGGATATTGCGCATCCTGATCTTGAATCTTAAGACCAAGCTCGTGCATGACCAACAGCGTATCGACGCCAGCGCCACCACCGTAGCCCTGGAGGAACTTGCCGTCTTGGTTGACGACCGCAGTCGAACCATTTGCGTTCGAAGAAGCAGCCATCCAGAAGTTTGCATCACCCGTGATGGAGATGCCCTTCGGGCCTTTCTCAAGCTTGGCAACGCGAGCAGCCAAGTCGGAGATGTTCTTCTTCATGGCTTCGACATCGACACCCAGCGAACGAAGCTCGTTCGCATAAGCGCTCGACATCTTCTTGAGTTGCGCAAGGTCGCTGCCCCAAGCTTTGATCGTTCCGACTTCTTTCTGCAGATCTTCGATTGCAGATTTGATGTCCGAAACGTCAACCGGCTTGCTTTCCGGCTTCATACTGTTGATCTTCGCTTCGAGAGCTTCGAGGCTCTTCTCAACGTCGGTATTGAAGCCGACGAGCTTGTTGTAGACCGCATAAACGATCGTCGCAACCTCGTATCGAGTCATCGTGCGGTTGCCGTTGAAGTTGCCATCGCTGTCGCCGTGGATGATTCCTTCCAGCTTCAGGCGATTGACACTGTCGGCCGCCCAGTGAGTATCTTTCACGTCCGGGAAGCTCTCTTGACCAAAGGCGGTTGCTACCATGCCCAGACCAAGGACCACCGTCAGAGCGTACTTGTAAGTTCGCTTCATGCTAGTATTTCAGTTCTCCTCTTTATTCCTGTGGAACTGAAATTCTCACCGACTTACCTTCTTCCTCACACTTTCCTAAGTTTCTTATGAGGAGGCCAGCAGCCCGTTCGAATTCCAATATTCCCCGTGGCGTAATGCCACAGGTTCATTATTACTCTTTCATAAGAGTCCTCGCAAGTGTGCGAGATTCAAAACATTCGTAACAGGGACCGTCTGGGCGGTCTTGGTCCACTTTACAGGATAAACCTCGTGTTTTTTCGGTGCAGATTGTCCTCTGACGATTCCTCATTAGCCAGGGTCACAAATCAGCTAAAATTGAGGTCTTATGCTCGACCGAGAACTCATTCGAAAGCAGCCGGACCTGGTTCGGCACGGAATCCAACGCAAACGCCTGGATTCGTCGATCGTCGATGAGTTTCTGTCGATCGATGGAGAATTCCGCCGTATCGCCACCGAAACTGGTAATGCCCAGGCCGAAATGAACCAAGTTTCCAAAAGCATTGGCATGCTCATGGGCCAAGGCAAAAAGGATGAAGCGGAAGCTGCCAAAGCCCAAGCCGCCGAACTCAAGAAAAGGGTTGGCGACCTTGAGGCCCAGCAACGCGACATCGAAGCCAAGCTTTACGAAATCGAATTGGAATTCCCTAATCTTCCTCACGAGTCGGTGCCGGACGGGGACGACGAGACTCAGAACCCCGTCGTCCGCGAATGGGGCGAAAAACCGTCGTTCGGATTCGAACCCAAGCCACACTGGGAAATTGCGGATCAGCACCGCATGATTGATCTTGCGCGAGGCGCAAAGATTACAGGAAGCGGCTGGGTCGTTTATCGGGGAGTCGGCGCAAAACTTCAACGCGCGCTCTTCAACTTCATGGTCGATTTTCAAACCACGAAGAATGGCTATGAGGAGATTTATCCACCCTTCGTCGTCAACCGAGAGTCTCTGATCGGGACGGGAAATCTTCCAAAGTTTGAAGACGAATTGTACAAGACTCAGGATGATTTCTATCTCATTCCGACTGCGGAAGTCCCGGTCACCAATCTGTACCGCGAAGAAATTCTTGACGCTTCACAATTACCGATCAAGCACGCCGCCTTCTCGGGCTGCTTCCGCCGCGAAGCGGGAGCCGCCGGAAAAGATACCCGCGGAATTCAACGCATCCATCAATTCGACAAAGTCGAGATGGTCAAATTCGTCGAGCCATCGACGAGTTATGATGAACTCGAAGCCTTGCTGAGAGACGGCGAATCCATCCTTCAAGCCTTGGGACTGCACTATCGCGTCATTGAACTTTGCACGGGCGATATGGGCGCCAAAGGTACCAAGGTTTACGACATCGAGGTGTGGGCGGCCGGAGCCCAAAAGTATCTCGAAGTGTCGTCCTGCGGGAACTTTGGCGACTATCAGGCCCGGCGAGCCAACATTCGGTTCCGCCCAGAAGCAGGCGCGAAACCCGAATTCGTTCATATTCTAAACGGGTCGGGTGTCGCTGTTCCTCGCCTATTCGCCGCACTTCTAGAGGCGTATCAGCAAGAAGATGGAAGCGTCATCATTCCCGAAGCCTTGCGGCCCTATTTCGGAAAGGATTCGATCTAGATCACTTTTGCGGTCGAGCAAGCCGGCGAGCCGTCTTTCATCGTTCCCGCGATCGTGACGAACACGTCCTCATTCCCGGATTCCAGTTCGGGAATGAGGTCGAGGTACACCTTAATCCGCCGAAATCGCTCGCCTCGCTCGTTGACCCACGAGAGGTAAATAAATCGGCGCCCATCGCCATGGAAATGAACTCCATCGCCGGCCCAATGAACCTCACCTTTGCGGTTCGGCTTTCGTTCCATTGAAACCACATAGGCTCCGTTTGTCGGAGGCTCAAAGCCATTCTTGGTCTGAAGCTGAAGAAAAATGGCCCCATAGGATTCCCAAGTCGTTGGCAGACCTTCCACGCGAATATGCAGACGCACCACATTTTCAGCATAGCTCAAACATTTTTGGAACCAAATCGAGAGCCTTCGCATTCAGTTCGTAAGGCAGCGCCGCCCCTTGGTGTTTGCCCCCATAAGGAAACCCAATGTTAACTGCAAAACGAGTCAGCCTCTTCCTGATCATGCTTTTGGCTTTTGCCACTGCTTTCGCCCAAAAGGGCCACTCAAAGTCGATGATGCCGAAAACCGAAACGGTATATGTCTGTGATCATTGCAACATGGCCGATATGAAGGCGGGCAAATGCAAGATGTGCAAAATGCCAAAAATGAAGGTCAAGGCTTCGGTGGTCTATCACTGCGACCATTGCAACAAAGATATGGCCAAGGGCGGCGCATGCCCTATGTGTCACGGCAAGACCACCAAGATTGCCGTCTATTACGAGTGCGATCACTGCAAAACAACTTCGACGAAGGAAGGCAAGTGCTTCAAGTGCAAGATGGAAATGACCAAGCATTCCGTCAAGCTCAGTTGATCGGTTTATTCACCGTCCCCCAAAACACAAAAAAGCCCAGCCCCGGTACTCGATGAGTCGGGGTTCTTTTGTTTATGTTTTCGTCCAAATCTGCCATCATTGACCGCTAGCTAGCAACTCTACTAGGTCGAATTCAAGTCAAGTGTGGCAATGACTACCCGGGAAAGCAATTTCCAAAGGGTGGGCATTTGAATATCGGTTATCGAACAAGTCAGCGAGTTGAGACGGGTTTACGCGTCGATCCCAAGCTCCTGCTCTCAAGTCAAGTCTTGCAATTGACTCAACAAGAGCTTGAGCAGATGATCGAGACCGAACTCAACGAGAATCCGGCTCTTGAGCGCATCGCTCCCGAAGATGATCCTCTCACGGATCGGATGATCGAAAAAAGTGTCGCCGGACGTGACCTGAAGCCTCGCGGCGACGATCGCGAACTCTGGCGCAGCCTTCCCACCGATGACGATACTCCGTCATGGATCGAATTGGCTTCGTCCGACATGACGCTTGGCGAACACGTCAGCGGCCAACTCCTGGCCAAACTTCCAACCAGTTTGCGTGGTGTCGGCGAATTCGTCGTCGGATGCTTGAACCCCAACGGATACCTTTACGAGCCGATCGAAGAAATCGCACTGGGCGCGAATTGCTCAATCGAAGACGCCGAATACGTCGTCAGTGAACTCAAGAAGTGTGAACCTGCGGGCATTGGCGCGAACGGAATTCAGGAATCGCTCCTCCTTCAACTGCGCCACATCGATACACTCGAAGGCAAGATTGCTCGACGCATCGTGCGAGATCATCTGGACCTCTTTACCAACGGCAAGCAGCTAAAACTTGCAAAAAAATATAGCGTCACCACCGACGTCATCGACCAAGTCTTTGCCCTGATCCTGGGCTGCAATCCGTTCCCGGGCGAGTCCTTCCAGCATGGTTCTTCGACATCCGAAAGCCGATTGCCCGCGATTCAGCCGGATATCGTTCTCAGTCGTAGCGAACAGGGATGGGACGTCGCCGTAAAAGGACCGACGAGCCTGGAATTTTCCCTCAACGGCTATTACAAAAAGCGATTGGCTGAACTTCAGGAAGATCGTCGCAAGGACAAAGATGAACGACGACACGTCTCGCACTTTGTCGAGCGAGCGAGCAACTTCATCGAATGTCTCGATCAGCGACATCGAACGATGCTCCGCATCGGTCAGTATCTTATTGAGAATCAAGGTGGATTCGTAACGACCGGCGACGCAACTTTTTTGCTTGCCCTGACCCGAACCCAGCTTGCCCACGACCTTTCGCTTCACGAGAGCACGATCAGCCGAGCCACCCAGGGCAAATTCGTCCAACTGGCGACCGGTGAAACCGTTTCGTTCGACGTCTTCTTCAAGCCCGCACTTCGTGTTCAAAAAATGATCGAAGAAATCTTGGCGACCGAAAATCCAGACAATCCGCTGTCCGACGAACGAATTGCTCAGATTCTCGCCAGTAAGGGAGTTCATGTCGCGCGTCGAACCGTGAATAAATATCGAGACCGGACAAAGCTGCTTAGTTCGCGAAAGCGACGCACCGCGTAAGAAATCCTCACCCAAAATGGTTTATAACCATTAGGTGAAACGGCTCCTCAAGCGAAGCAGGGTTTTCTATGAACTCCGGACGATCCGAATTGCGATCAGTCTGGTCGTGCTTGTGAGTTGCCTCGTGGGACTCGTCGCCGTTTTCTACATCCGCAACAGCACCTACCAGTATTCCAAGGACCTCGATAGCTGGAAGGCCGTGGTTCATAAAAACGACGGGTTCTTTTCTGACCAGGAATACCTAACTTATAAGACGGGCGATTGGAGCGCGCGGAAGGACGAGCAATTTCTTGTCGATGCTCACCGCTTGGCAACCTCCACTCAACTTTTTCGAGCCACGCCACCCCCCAAAGCAATCGAGTCTTTTGTTCGCGACTGTTCAGAAATCAAGTCCGAGGTCCCCAAGACGCTGCATCTCGAGCAAGAATCCGACGAATACGCGTCGGCAATGCCCAAGGTCGTGCAGCAGATTCTCGACTACGCGACGACGCTCGATGCTAAAACGCAACTTGAAGACAAGCGAAATGCGATTCTGCTGGCAAGTCGCATCGCCGCCGCCCTCGACTGTAATTATTCATATTCGAGTCTGGTGGCTCGAATGGAAGCCACCAATGCCATTCTTCATGACCTCTTGGTCGTTCAATCATCTGACCTCCCGGTCGAATCGCGCAAGTCGCTGATCGAACCACCACTGAAAATTCTCAGCCAGCCTTTCCGCACGACGGCGATGTTCAAAAAAGAGCAACTCAGGTTGACAAACAACCTCAATATTCTTCAAGGCAACCGAAAAATCGACCGACGAACCTTGAATTATCAGTCTCCGCCCAACCTTTCCCTGCTAACGGTTTTCGGCCGAAAACTACCTTTCGTCGCCGATGCCCAGGAATCACGGGTATACGAAAGCTTTGCCGACGTTCTCAATTTCTGTCGGCTCCAGCGAGAAAACCACTGGCAGGGAACCGACGCCCTGATCTTGCTTCGATTCTCGAGTCGAGTTCAAAACAACAAAGCCAGCGCCGATCTCTTACTGCAACTTGGCGCAAATTTAACCTCGCCCAAAAACGATGTCGGCTTCGCAACCATGGAAGCCAATATGCGAAAGCTCTCACGTCCGATCACCCAATAAATTTTTCGCCTAATTTTCAAAGTTGAGCAATCGGTTTCGAAGCAATTACGTCTATCGTTTCGTGGATAAGCCGATGGGCTTGGGGGGAAGATGGCGCAAACCGCTGATCGTAGGGGGCTTGGTCTTCGTCTTGCCAGTCGCGATCTGCCTTATTTACTTCCAAGCCGTCGGCGTTCTGAGTCGATCGCGAGAATATCCCCGCCTCCTCGAAGAGGCAAAGAGCCTCGGCATTCCCATAACGGAAGCAGAACTTCGTCAAGCGAAGACTGCAAACAAGAAAAACCTTTTTCCCCAAGTTGAAAAATGCATGAAGCAACTCACGGGGGCGGCCGGAAAAAACCGTTTCTATCTCGAACCCGCCAAGCCCGCCTCACCAGAATTTGAATGGAAGCCCTCGACGAAAGCGTTGTGGCAGAAAGTTCAACCCGCCGTCGATCAACTGGCAGATTTGGCAACCTCAGATGGCGTCGTCGTCCCCGATTACAACCAATGGCAGTTTCAATATCAGACCATGTCGCTGGAGAACTTATCAACCGCCCGAGCGCTGGCATCCTCTCACGCACGAGAAGGCAACTTTGCCGAAGCGGAGCGACTCTTCGTTTTGGACGCGGCGCTGATCCGGTGGCGGAGCGGATCAAACAGCAGCATTTGGGCCATGTCCATAGGTGATCAAGTCAATCTCGCGAATGATGTCATCGCTTATTCGGCTGCCAATCCTGCCTCAAAAGAACTTCGAAGAGCTGTCCACTCGATCTGCACAATCGCACTCAAGCCTTTCGACTTCCGACAGATGTATTGGGAAAATCTTCAATTCTATGCCTTCGACATGGATCGAAAGGGCTGGACGTTGCAATGGTTCAACCCAACATCACCCTACGGACGAACAATCCTATGGATGAACGTTCCCATCGTTCGACAGGCAACAAAAAGCGATCTTCTCCGTTCCTATATGCAAGGCTTTCGCATCGTCAACGCCGATCCCTATTCCTTCGATCTTGGCGAGAAAGCGAACGCGACCATCAGGACGGAATTAGGAAAGTCAAATCCACTCACCAAAGAACTAACCCGTGTCTTTGGCCCCTTCAGTTTCACGCCAAGAACCAAGTCGCTCCTCTTGCGACTCGAAGCAATTTCAAAGAGATTTTCTTAAAGGGATGGGATGAATAAACAACAAACGAACGAAGAACCATTGGATATCGATGTCAAGCCCAATCGATGGTCCAGACCGATTGGAATCTCTGTCATCGTTGTGACGATTCTAATCTGCATTTTTGGCGCGGTTTACAGCCGCACCGACTTGGGGGAAGCTACAAGAGACTATCAAAAGAATCATGATCGAGGCGTGCAGCTTGGGCTGGTTTACACTCCCGAAGACGCACAACGATTCTTTCAGGTACCTCCCGAAGAAAATGGAGCATCGCTGGTCGCAAAGGTTCTCAACGTCCCTCAGCAAAATCATTGGGACAACGAAAAGAAGCTTACCGAGGCGAGTGTGAAGGCGAAATGGGACGTCTTTGAATCCTCTGTCGCAACCCTCGAAGAAGCAAGCAAGAAGAAATACCTCATCTTTCCTCGGGATCGTTCGAATCCCATCAACATGACATTTCCTGAATTTTCTCAATTCCGGACCTGGGTTCGACTCCTCAATAAAATGGCATCCTTCTCGGTCGAACACAACGACCCAAAGAATGCGGAACGATACCTCTCCCTCGCGGCATATTTGGCAACCGCATCGGATCAGGACGGAGTGCTCATCGCGGCCCTGATCAGAGTCAGCTCAACGCTCGAAATTGAAAACCAGCTCAAAAATATCCTTGATGCCCACGGAACGCAGGTCGAATGGCAAAATGTCGTGGAATCAACCTTAAAGCGCCTCGACAAGCCCTACGATCCAAAACGAATCATGCAACTTGAGCACTGGTTCGGCGTCACTGCGGTCGAAATGGTAATGAAAGATCCTGCGACTTTTGGCTCTGAAATGGGAAGTTCGTCAATCCCGGCACCTTTGCGATTCGCCAAGTTCATTCCGCAATTCAAAAAAGCGAATCTATCACGAATTGACCAAGCATACAATCTGATCGTTGGCGGAATGCCCTCGGACCCTTACGACCTGGTAGCCACCAGCAAAGCGTTTAAACAAGCCGATCAGTTTATGATGTCTCAAGGATTAAGTTATACAATTCTCTCGATTGCCGCTCCGGTTTTTTCGAATGCAGGCGAAGCGATGGCGAGGGAAGTCGCCTACCGAAACACCCTCTTTCAGGCTCTCGAAATACTTAAGAAGCGTGCCGACCCTAAGGCGGGTCTTCCGCTCAAAGGACGTTACGCCCTCGACCTGGACGGCTCTCCACTTCGTCTCAAACTCGTGAATGGATCCTGGATGGTCTATTCGATCGGACCAGACAAAATCGACAACAACGGTGCCCCAATGAAAGAACAAAAAGGCGATTGGGGCATTCGCCTGCCCAAAAGCTAACCAAACGACCGAGAAGAACCCTCAACCTTTGGCGATTCGCTTCCGTATCTAAAACTAAAGGGCGCAGCCATGCGACCCACCGCAAGAACTTTCATGTCAACCGCAAAGGGCTTCTTTGGTCGATGGAAAAAGCCATTGATCGTGGCGACTGTCCTGGTCTCGATCCTTCTCGTCCCATACGGCGTCTGGTACAGCCATACCGATTTGTCTCAAGCGGCAGCGGTGACCCGTCAAAAGGTGATTTTGTGATCCAATTGCCGGAGTCAGCACAATGAGTCGTGATCCAGAAAGACTGCCGAAAAGCAATCCGTGGAGAAAGGTCGGACTGGTCTTCGTGGCCCTATTTACAATCGTACTGGTTGGCCTTGGTGTCGCCTACAGCCGCCTGGACGTGGGCACAGCGAGTGCGGCCCTGCAAGACAATAAAGCCGCCGCCGAACGCGTCTGGCTCGCAAAGGACGAAGCGAAAGAGCGGGAGCTCATTCAGTTGCCGGAATCTGACAATGGGGCCGCCTTGATTGAAAACTTACCAACTCCCAAACTCCCGCAAAGCATGGAACTGGACGATGCCTACATGCGCAAGAATCAAAAATTCTTGTCAGATGGCTTAGCCAAGATCGAAGAAGCCTCGAAACGAAAAGCGATCATCTTCGATCAAAAACACTTGGGGACGATGTACGTATCGTGGAAAGGCGCTGGGAATTCGCGGATGTGGGTTAAAACGCTCGACGCAATGGCACGATATTATGAGAAGAAAAGCGATCTCGCTCAAACCGAGCGGAATCTAACATTGGCGGCCCACTTGGCCCTCCATGTTTCGGACAATCGAGATTCGACGTATCTGCTCGTGAGGACAACCTTAAGTCAGATCCTCGAACGCTCCATTCGCGAAATGATTCCGTCACATTCGAACGACGATCAATGGCTCCAAGCATTCCATCGCATCTTGACTCAACTCGATCAGCCTTATGATCTGCGCCCAATTCTTCATACCGACTACACCTTCTGCCTTCATGCCTGTGCTTCCCTCGAAAAATCGCCGTTCGTTCTGAAGGATGCAATGAAAGACAAGGACTCTCCTCTTTCTGTTCGGTTTGGAAAGCTTGTGCCAAGAACTTTCAAGGCCTTTGAGTCTCGTGTTCACGAACGATTTGCCCTGGTGATGAGCCAGCTTCCGCTTGATCCATACAATTTGAAACAAGTGACAACTGCGACGAAAGCAGGCGATGAGTTTGTCAATCGAACCGCTTGGAGCTATGGCGCTCTTAAACAATTCTCGCTGAGCCTGTCAAATATCGCTCAAGCAATTCGCCGAGAAACCGCAAGTCGAAATGCCCTTCTTCAATCCATCGAAATCCTTCGCACTCATGCCGACCCCGCCAAAGGTCTTCCTCTAACAGGACGCTACTCGGTTGATTTGGACGATCAACCCATCCGAATCAAACATCTTCCGAAAGGCTGGATCGTGTACTCGGTGTGGGGCGATGGAGTGGATGACGGAGGCAATGAAATCAAGAGTGGACACGGAGACGTTGTCGTCCACCTATCCTCCGCCACGGTCCCACCTCCCATCAAGTACAAGCCACTCTCGTTCCCCTGAGCAATCATCTTGCTCGATTTGACGTCTAACCCTATTTGATGGTGGGGGAAGTCGTCGAAAAGAAGTCGAAGTGGGGCAAAGTCGGCAAAGTCGTTCTTGTGATCTCTTCGCTCTTGATAGCGGCTTTAGCCGTCGCTTATTTTTTGACGGGCATCCCAGCCGCCGTTAGCCATTTTCGCGAAAATCGAACGAAGGCTCTCAAGCTCGGCCTCGTGATCGACCCCACCGCCATTCAGCAAATGAATCAAGTTCCGGACGACCAGAATATGGACTCGATCTTTGCACAATTGCCACCGCCTGATCTGGGATATGGAGAAGAGATTCCCGCAAAGATCCAAAAGCAATGGCCGACCATCCGCGCAACACTCCCGCGGCTTAACGATGCTCTGAAACGCCCCTTTCTTTCTCCCAAATTGGACTTCAACTCGCTTTACGCTGATGAATCGAAGTCTCGTTCAAATGCGATCCACTGGGGGATCGAATTGACAAAAGTTGCAACCGAAGCGGCAAAAGATGGCGATTTCGACCGGACGAGCGAATGTCTAATGATCGCCGCTCAAATCGCAATGGTGCTTGATGACAAGGCAACCAGCAATGCGATGTGGGACCGCCAAGCACTTGCAGGTCGAATTGAACTTTTGATTCGAACCTTAATCCCCAAGCATGCCCGTGAATATCAATGGATAACCCTATTCGAGGAGGTCGTGAAAACCCTCGATAAACCTTATGAATTCCGCAAGGCAGCCATCATGGATCACGCTCTCGCAATTAATCGAATTAATCTCATCAAGAGAAGACCCGCGGTGCTAAATGACGAAAATGGAATTCCCGAATTACGTCCGATGTGCCACATACCAAAGTTTCTCGAAGCCAATGAAGCGCGAATCGATGAGCTTTACATCGCGACATTTCCAAACCTCCCAACTGATCCATGGAATCTTGCTGCGGTTCGAAAAACCTACCAAGGGATAGAGGGAATGTTTGATAAAGGTGATCTAAGCTACACGTTTCTCCGATTTATCTCAACTGCAGCCTTCGGCTCAGGCGCGTCACAAATGGCCGAAACGGCTCGACGATATGCCCTCCTTCAGGCCATCACGATCCTTAAAGAAAATCGGTCGCCCACGCGAGGCTTGCCCCTTACCGATCGACACCGGCTTGATCTCGATGGAAAACCGCTTCGGTTGAAGAAACTCGCCAAAGGCTGGATCCTTTACTCGGTTGGCCCCGATGAGTCCGACGACGGCGGAGTCGATGATCCCCGCGCCAAGAACCGCGACTTTGTAGTCCATCTCTCTCCGGCAACTATCCCTCCGCCCATCAAACCTAAGACTTCTTCATTAGGCAGATCGCCTACCGGAACACCATGACTAAGTTGGTGAAGCAAGCATCGATTCGCACGATGGGCCGAGCCCAGGGAGCCTGCCGCAACGAGCTCGGGGTGCTCGCACCCCGAGAAAGTATCGCTAGCCGAAGAACATCGTCAAGCCTATGACTAGCCCTGGCGTGAACGGCGACGCAAAAGCGCTACCGCCCCAATGCTGAGGGTCAGCATCGAAACCGGCTCGGGAACTGCCGCCTGTTGACCAAATCGCAAGTTGTCGACCGCGATGTCATCATTCAATCCGCCAAGATTTCGCGCATCCACCGTCACCACCAAGGTACTTCCCACCAACGGGGCCGCCGAAAAGTCCAGCGAGCTATGCCCCGTCCGAGAAACCGTGCCGCCTGCTTGAGTAAATAGCGAAGCACCGAACCCGTCCTTCACCGTGATGCTCTGAACGACTGGATCGCTGGCAAACGCCGTCGTGTAAGCGGCAAGGTCAAAGCCATAAAGAACGGCATCGAATCCTGCCTCGGCCGTAAACGTCACCGTGAGAATTCCCGTGCTGTCCTGATCCTCAAAAAGGACGTTGGTCAGGTTCCCGTAGCCCGAAGTCCATAAGGCGGGGTCATTGGTTCCGTAGGTCACGGCTACATTCGGCGTAAAGCCTTCAGCTCCCACGCCATAACCAACTCCCCCCATAGTCGTGGCGGTTACGTTGTCTCCATAACTTTGGTTGACCGATTGGAAATTTGAGATTCCCGAAATGTCGAAGGTTAGAATCGTTGCCTCAGCATTGGCGCCAACTGCAAGGGCTCCACACAGCAATGCAATTCGTGTTTTGTTCAAGCACGTAAACATGAAATCAGCCTACAATAGCCGCATTAGCTGGGCATTAGATAGATTCTTCGTCCTCGAAATTCAACTTACACTGCTGATTTTCCGACTAAAATTCGACCATGAAATTTGGTATCCAACTGCTGAATGAGTTTGTGCTGAAGCGTGGAAACGATACCATTCCGACCCGTTCTTATGGCCGAATCTACGCCTTACTTGCGCTCAACATGGATGCCGGTGTCAGTCGAAAGGGCCTCATCCCCACTGTCTGGCCCGATCTCGATCCCAAAACCGCTTCCAATCGAATGCGGGTTGCGCTGAGCACGCTTCGCCGTGAAATGGGAGGGGCGCTCATCGAAGACGATGAGCGAATTCGCCTCAATCCCGACTTAGTCGAGGTCGATACGGCTGAACTCATCGACATTCTCGCCAAACTCGATGACGAAGTTGACGAAGCCGAAGAATTGCGGATATTAGAAGCTAACCTCGATCGATTTGCCGCCAAATTATTTCCTGAATTCGATGACGATTGGGCCATCGAACAAAGAGCCATGTGGACCGGAGTGGCCCTCGAAGCCATTCGTCGCACCTGCCAGCTCGCCCGAAAAGCGGATGATCACCGCCTCACGATTCGAGCCATTGAAGCTGGATTCAATCATGATCCTTACGACAACGATCTGTGGCGGCAATATCTCGACTCCAGTACGCTCCTCGGCGAGAAGACCAAGGCCCTGACCCGGTTTAGCCAGGCGCGACGAACCTACGGTGAGACTCTCCAAGGCGACTTCGATCCCCAAACCCTCGAACACGCCGCCGCTCTACGTGAGTCTCCTTTTTCGTTTGCCGCCAAAGGCGAAACACCCCTATCCCCAAAGGAAGTCGAACTGTTTACGCGAGTCGTCGCGCGAGTACTCAAAGACGAACCAGAGGTCGCCCGCTCACTTTTTGGCGCCCGGTGCGCTTTCTTCGAAGAGGCAAACGTTCTCGACACCGCTCATTCACTTCTCACCCGACTCTCGCAAGATACAGACGACCGTTCGTTGGCGTGGCAAAAATGCACGCTCAACCTCATGAGCCTCGATGCCAATAAAGGCGATATCGAGGGGATTCTCAGGCTCGGAAATCAGATTCTCGACGTGAGCGTCGATCCTTTCGTAAGAGGGGCCACCCTTGCCTACCTTTCTTTTGCGAGCCTGACCAAACTCGACAGTGAACAGGCCCTCTCCTTGGCTGAAGAATGCATATCGAGTCTGATGGCGGCGAATCAAAAGGAAGAAGCCATGGTCTACTATCTCAACAAAGCTTCTGCCCTCGTCGGCTTGGGCCGGTTTGAAGAAGCTGCCGTTCTATCGCGAGAAGGTGCCGATTTCTTTCTGACTTTCGGAGACGCTATCGCCGACATCCGCGTTTGCGGATACCGGCACACGCTCGCCTATTGCCTCGCGCTGATGAATCGATTCGAGGAAGCAAGCGTCGAGGCTCAACTCGTCCTCGATATGCTTTTTGCACGCCAATATGAGCCTTCCTATGGAAATCAAATCTCATTTGCCAGCTATGTGATCTACAAAGCCACGCGAAATCCCAAGGCTATTGACACCGCAATCTTTAGCCTCAAAGCCGCCTATCGAGCAAAAAACGTGATGATCCAAATCCGTGCCCTCGAATGCATTGCCGGAATCATTCAAGAGGCGGGACAACATGCACAGGCGCAGGAACTTCTATCTTTCTCGGACGAATGGCGGTTGAAAACCCAAATTCCACGCCATCTCGGCAACCAGACTTTGGTCGATGGCATGATGATTCAGAAAAGCAAAAACAATATTCTCGTTGACACCAGTCCTCGAGATGCGATGATCTATGCAATCAAAGTGCTCAGAACACTTGCCTAAAAACTGGTGTTCACTGGACCTGGTTCTTAGGCGATAGAACGAGCCCAAGTTAATTCCTTCACCTTAGGAAAGGAATTAACTTGGGCGGAGACTGACGTCCACTTTCGGGTAACGCACCTGCTCACCTCGGCGAAGCTCGCCAAAAATTCAGAGCCGCCAAGCTGGCGAAGCCTTTTCTCGACCTACCAGCCGCGAGTCGCGAGGAGTTCTTTGTCGTCCAAGCTGTCGCAGTTGATGCCAACCATTGGTTCGCCCAGATTTCGGCTGATCTCGGCCAGTTTCTTGGCGTCTTGATAGAACAGAACCGACTCGACAATCGCCTTGGCTCGCTTCGCCGGATTGCCCGACTTGAAGATGCCCGAACCAACGAAGACCGTTTCCGCGCCGAGCTTCATCATCAGCGCCGCGTCAGCCGGAGTCGCGATTCCACCTGCCGAGAAGTTCGGAACCGGCAGTTTGCCAAGTGCCTTCACTTCGCGAATGAGTTCGAGCGGAGCTTGGTGTTCCTTTGCCAACACATAAAGCTCATCTTCGCGTGCATTCTGCACGATCTTAATTTCAGCAATCACGGTTCGCATGTGGCGAACAGCTTCGATAACGTCGCCGGTACCCGCCTCGCCCTTCGTTCGAATCATGGCGGCACCTTCGGCGATGCGGCGTAGAGCCTCACCCAGGTTTCGGCATCCGCAGACGAATGGCACTGTGAAAGCATGTTTGTCCACGTGGTTGCTGTGGTCAGCCGGAGTCAAAACCTCTGACTCGTCGATAAAGTCGACTTCGAGGGCTTCAAGAATCTCGGCTTCGACAAAGTGACCAATACGGCACTTCGCCATGACCGGAATCGAGACCGCTTCTTTAATGCCGATGATCAATTCTGGATCGCTCATTCGCGCAACGCCACCATCTTTTCGAATGTCGGCCGGAACTCGTTCGAGGGCCATGACGGCGACGGCGCCCGCATCCTCCGCAATTTTTGCCTGTTCGGCGTTCACAACGTCCATAATGACGCCACCCTTCAGCATTTCTGCCAAGCCAACTTTCTCACGCCACGTCTTCTTTGCCGCAATCTGCTTTTCAATACTCATTTGAATCAATCTCGTCGCGCTCGCTGGCAATAAGAGCAACGGAATCCAGCAAGCGTTCTTTAGTGTTAAGGATACCTTTTCGGGTTCAAATGACCGGAAAAGAGATTCCCTGACCTAATTTAATTACGTACTTTCGCCATCCACAGTCTCATTTGGAAAGCGTGAGTTAAAGCATGGGGACATATAGTCGAAGAGAAAGTACGAAACGCTGCTCACCAGATGGGGAGCCGGTGAACGGGCCGTAAGTGAACCGGAGGGGTAATACTTGCCGAGTGGCCGTCCACGAAATTGGACACAACTTGGGGCTGGACCATTGCAAAACCAAGCGCTGCACCATGTCTTACGCTGAAAGGGCACTTAAGACCGTCGACGAAGAGACCGGATTTTGCGCCCTTTGTCGAAGGCGAACGCCCCAGATTCGGTAGTCTTTCGAGCATATGAGTCGCCCATTTGACCAAAAGCTAAAAGACTATGCCGCCCTTACCATTCGTCTTGGCGTCAACGTTCAACCTGGCCAAGAGCTTTTAATTTCGGCCCCTGTTTTCGCCACCGACTATGTTCGAATGCTGGTCGCCGAAGCCTATCAGTCTGGAGCCAAGAATGTGCAGGTGCTCTACAACGACGAGCAAATTGTCAAGTCTCGGTTCCTCAACGGGTCCGACGAAGCGCAATCCTATGCGCCGCAGTGGTACTTCGACGGCATCGCCGCCGCCCACGGTTCAGGCGCAGCCCGTTTGAGTGTCGTCAGCGAAGACCCTGGCCTCCTCGCTGACATCGATCCTGCGAAAGTGGGCGGATGGTATGGTGCCGTGAGTGGAGCCACCAAAAAGGTCAGCGAGATCATCGGCAGTATGGCGATCAATTGGAGCGTGGTCGCGGTTCCAAATCCGAAATGGGCACAACGCGTCTTCCCCGGCGAAGGCGAAACGGCGGCGATCGAAAAGCTGTGGGATGCGATCTTTTCGGTCGCACGACTCAACAATGACGAGCCCCTCAAGGCGTGGCAAAACCATTGTGATAGCTTAGAAAATCGACAGGCTTATCTCAATGCGCTAAACCTGCGCTCAGTTTGCTTCAAAGGCCCGGGCACCGACCTCGAGGTGGGCCTCGTGGACGGCCATAAGTGGGTTGGCGGCTGGGGATATGCCAAGAATGGCGTGAAGAACGCGCCCAACATCCCGACCGAAGAAGTCTTTACCATGCCCCATCGCGAACGAACGAACGGCACGGTTTCGAGCACGCTGCCTCTGTCGCTTCGCGGACAAGTGGTCGAGGGAATCCAGGTCGAATTTAAAGACGGTGTGGCCGTAAATGTGAAGGCAAAAACCGGGCAAGAAACCTTCGTTGGCCTTCTCGATAGTGATGAAGGTTCTCGACGGCTTGGCGAAATCGCCCTGGTTCCGCCAAGTGGAGCGGTAGCCCAGACCGGACTCCTGTTCTACAACACGCTCTTCGACGAGAACGCTTCATGCCATATCGCGATGGGCGCATGTTATAGCGAAAACATGCCCGGCCACGATGATCTCTCGGCTGAAGACCGCCTCAAAGCGGGCGCGAATACGAGCAAAATCCACGTTGACTGGATGATTGGTTCGCCCGAGATTGAAGTCGACGGCATTTTGCCAAGTGGCGAACGCAAACCGCTCATGCGGGGACAAGATTGGGTTGAAGCCGTTTGAGAAGATCCTCCCGCCAAGTACACTTTCTCAGCTTTGATTCCTGACGCCTGGCAACAAGCCTTATCGAAAGCCTTATTGCTGACGCCCAAGCAACTCGAAAAGCAGTTTGGGCCCGAGGCATCTCGCTGGGCGCTTCAGCAAGTCGAACTCAGAAAGAAGGCCCGAGCCAAGTTTTCTGACCCAGAATCGATGTTCTTCGAACGGGAAGCATTGGAACAAGCGACCCACGAAGAAGTCGCCCGATACCACGCGTCGCGCTTTCCGCCGGATGCTCTGGTCATGGACATCACCTGCGGGATCGGGAGCGATCTGCGGGCATTTGGAACCGCGGTTGGGTTCGAAATCGATCCCTTGCGAGCTTCTTACGCCCGCCACAATAGTCGTGCCGAGGTGCGAGTCGAAGATGGCTTAGCCTACGTTCTCAACCATGACGCCCCTTACATCTGGGCCGACCCTGATCGCCGTGACTCGACTGGTCGCCGTCTGGCCGATCCAACGTCTTACTCACCGAATCCCCTCGACATCCCTCGGGATCGCGAATTAACGGGCATCAAGCTTTCCCCCCTTCTCAGCGACGAATATCTCACCTCAGTTGGCGACCGGGTCGAATTCATTTCTTATCGAGGCGAATGCCGAGAAGCCATCGCCTGGTCTGGCCGACTCATAAATGGAGACAAATCTCCCTCGCTGATCGAGGGAGTCGATGAGCCCCATGCACAGGTGGGAATGGAAAGCGGCTGCTTCGCCGTCCGCGTCGAAACTGGCGCAACCCTGCCCCGATGCGAAGTCTTCGATCTCGAAACCGAACCTGGTGAATTCATCTATGATGCCGACCCCGCCGCCGTTCGCTCCCACGCGCTGGGACATTTCAATCTTCCTCAACTTGGCGATTCGCCCGGTTACCTCACCGGCTCCTGGCTTGAGTCCGAATGGCTAACCTCTTATCGCGTTGTCGCCCACGGCGCATTTGATATTAAACGGATCAAAGAAGCCTTACGAACCAATGGGCTACGTGTTTTCGAGGTGAAGCAGCGCGGAGCCGGACTCGATCCCGTCACCGTCATGAAGCAGGTTAAAATGGACGGCGAACCAGCATGCCTCATTGCTTGGCGAATTGAGAAGAGCGTGCGATTCGCCGTGACAGTCCGTGCGAACGCTTAGGTATAGAAAATAACGCCAGCCTGAGCGAATTTTGTAGCAAGCCAAAAGTTAAGGATAATGAAGAGGATCGATGAGATCTTAACGCTCCAGGATGACTTGCCAAAGAGTGTCAAAACGATGGACAGAGCAGAGACAAAGATAATGATTCCACACAAGGTCGGAGCATTAATCGCGGTTGCTGAGGCTTCATGACGCCCCCAAGGCTGCATTCCCAAATATCGAAAGTAAATCAGGACTGGCCATGCGGTAAGCGGAATCATAAAAGCCAACCTTGTCGCATAGTAGCGAGGCGTTTGATTCTTAGCCAAGGCACCATTCGTGGCGTCCATAGGACGATCATCGGCTGATTTTGCAATCTTTTGAGGATCAGCGAGATAAATCTCGCTGGACAAAGCGCGGATGAATCCGCGCACTCCACATGACCGACCGCCTACACGAACCGTATCGCTCCGACTATTTCTCGGTCTTCGAGTGGGCGAGGGGCTTATGTTGACGCCGTGCAATCAAAATCATGATAATCGCACCTATTAAAATCGTCGCGCAATAAAGCCATGGGCGACTCAACTGTCCGTCTGAACCAAAGTAGAAAGCTCCTTTAAGGTTCCCGACGTTCACCAGAGCTGGCATCGACATAATAAAGATTCCGAAATCAAATTTTCGGATTCCATTCCGCAGAAGTCCCTTTCTTATCCGCCAACAATAGGCAAGGATCATCATGAAGATGACGATGCCCGAAGCGATCCGCAACCATTCGAATGGTTCGAGAATTAAGATTGTTCGAAGCCCTAGAGCAACATACAAAACCGGCAGGAATAGGACGTAGAAAAAGCAAATTCGATGATAAGAAGTCTCTGCAGGCTCATCTTGAATGATCCACGTATTCTTCCAACTCATTGACTTACCTTATATTTTCGCCGTCGAGAAGCGCATCTTCAACAGCGACCGAATCTGGATCAACGTAAAGCCCACGAGGATGGAACCCATCACCCACGCCGCCGCCGTCGCATAACCGAACTTCAGATACATAAACGCGTTCTGCCAAACCTCGAGCCCGATCGTACGCGTCGAATTCAGCGGGCCGCCCATCGTGAGAACAAAAATGTTCTCCATCGCCTTGAATCCGGCAATGAACGCCCCGAGCAAGTTGATCATGATGAGTGGCTTAAGCCCAGGCAGCGTGATATGACGAATCTTTTGAATCCAATTCGCCCCATCGAGGTCGGCGGCTTCATATCGGTCCTCCGAAATGTTCTTTAACGCGGCCAGATAGAGAATCGAACCTGGACCCGCACCCGCCCAGATGCCCGGCAGCACAACCGCAAACATCGCGAGCGAAGGATCGCCCAACCAATCGTGGGTAAGTGGCCAAGGCGCATGACCGACCAATTTGAAAACCGGATTAACAACATGCTCGACGATGGGTGCCGTCAAGGTGTTCAGAAGTCCAGTCGGACTCTTGTCATAGAACTGACGCCACACAAACGCGATGACGATCGACGACGTCATCGCCGGAAGGTAGAAAATCGTTCGGAAGAAGACCTTAAAGCGCGGAATCTCGTTGAGCGCAAGCGCAAGAAAAAGCGGCAAAAAGAAGCCAATGAGCAAGGTCAGCGCGACATAAACAACGCTGTTCCAGAGGCTTTTATAGAAGAGTGGCTGAGTAAAGACGCCGATGAAATTGTCCAGCCCAACCCACCTTGCTCCCCGCTGGATTCCGTAGTCCTGAAACGCAATTTCAAGGCCCTTGGCCAGCGGATAGTAGCTCCAAACTGCGATCGAAAGAACCGCTGGCCCCAGGCAGAAAAACAAGAATCGCCGCATCTTTCGGCGGTTCGTTCCTGCCGGAATGCGCTCAATAAACTCGACCGGATTCGCTTTTGCTTTTCGATAGAAATAAACACCTAAGATGACAATTCCTATACAAATTGACAGAAGAATTCCCGCCGCCCAACCTCGTTGACGGGCCATGATCTCGGGCGGGGTATAGCCCAAGAGCTTCTCGTTCATCTCTCCTTCCGCCGCCTTCAAGATCGAGTCGGTGGACTCGTTCGGATTCAACCTCGCCCGATCAAGCGCATTGTCGAGCACCGAATAAACCTGCTGACAATTCTTGCCATAAGGTTCAGGATGCCCAGTCTGAAAAAGCTCATCGCTTGCCTGAACATAAGCCGGATCGACCTGGGCGAGAAGGTCGTTATAGCCAAACTTCTTCAGCCAGCTTGGGTTCACCAAGTTGCCCATCCCGAGCTCGATCATCTTGTCGGTATTGATCTTTGCCGCCGCGTCACTGCCAAAGAATTTGATGAAATCCCAGCAGGCTTTCAACTTTGCCGGATCAGTCACGCGTGAACTGATCGCCCACATCCCCGCATTGACTTCATTCGAAAACCCAGCCGGTCCAGCTGGCACTCGCGCAATCCCCACCACCGACGGTGGCAACTCGCTTTGCTGCAAAACAACGTCGTTGGTATAGCCCAGCCACATCGCGGTCTTCCCGCGACGAATATCGTCAGTCAGATCACGCGAAATCGTACCTGGAGGGTTCGCACCCACCATCAAACGGCGAAAAAGTTCAACCGCCTTGCCCGCCTCAGGCGTGTGAATCGCCGACTTCCAATTGCCATCCTTATCCTGCTGGACTGATTCTCCTCCGGCAGCATACAGAAAATTGGACCACTGATAGCCCGGAGGGCTCGACAGCGCGAACCCAAATCGCCCCACCTTGGGATTCGCGAGTTTCTTCGCTGCCTCAACCATTTCATCCCAATTCTTCGGTGGATGGTCGGGATCAAGCCCAGCCTCACGGAAAAAGTCGCGACGAAAATAGAGGGCGGTGGCGACTTGGAAAAAGGGAACCGCGTAAACCTTGCCATCATAGCTCGTCAAAACCTTTTTCACCATCGGGTTGCAACGAGCCATGACCTCGGGATCTTGGGCGATCAGGTCGTCTAACGGACGGCAGAAGCCTTGCTCAAGGAACGTGTAATATTGACGAAAATTGACGTAAAAGATGTCGGGGGCAGAGTCGCCCGCCATGGACATCAAGAACATTGAGTCGTCGAGGTTGCTTCCGTTGAAACTAAGCCCTCCGGCATTGACGACTCGCACCGAAGGATTCAAACGATGAAACTCTTCAAAGACACGGCGACGGACTTGAGCGGTGATCGACGTGGACTCCTTTGGTGGGATGCCATAACCACCACCTGGCAGCATCCGAATTTCGACCTCATCGTTTGCAAAGGCGAGAGAAGTGAGGGCAATCGCAAGAAAAGCAAAAAGGCGCCCGAAAACTCTCACACTTGATTAAAACATAATTAGGAATCAGTTCGCGACGAACAAATATCAGAAATTTCATCGTTGGGCTTGACATAGTGTTAGGCAAAAGAGTTATAAATACTAGACAACCGTCTATAAAACATGTAGAACGAAATGAGGAATAAAGTGAGAAAAGCAGGATTAGATGTAGAAAAAGGTTTAGCAGACGGAGGCGGTAGCGACAAAATGCGAGCGCTCCAAATGGCGCTTAGCCAGGTGGAGAAGAACTTCGGAAAGGGTTCGGTGATGCAGATGGGTGGCGATCAGCGAGATTTGATCGAAGCCATCCCGACCGGCTCGCTCAGTCTTGATATGTGCTTGGGGATCGGCGGGCTACCCAAGGGTCGAATTACGGAAATTTACGGACCGGAATCAGGCGGTAAAACAACGCTCGCGCTGCACTGCGTGGCCGAAGCCCAAAAGATGGGCGAAATTTGCCTTTACGTTGACGCAGAACACGCCCTCGACGTCGAATACGCCCGGGCATTGGGTGTAGACATCGACAAGCTTTACATTTCTCAACCAAGCAGTGGTGAAGAAGCGCTAGAGATCGCCGACACGATCATCAAGTCAGGTGCCGTCGGGCTCGTCGTCATCGACTCAGTGGCTGCACTCGTCCCAAGAGCAGAAATCGAAGGTGAAATGGGCGATTCGTTCGTGGGTATCCAGGCTCGAATGATGAGCCAAGCTCTCCGAAAACTCGGTGGCACGCTCAATAAATCGAAGACTGCTTGCATCTTCATCAACCAAATCCGCGAGAAGATCGGCGTCATGTACGGCAACCCCGAAACCACTCCCGGCGGTCGCGCCCTCAAGTTCTGGGCCAGTGTTCGCCTCGAAGTTCGAAAGGGTGATGCTATCAAGAGCGGCACGGATCAAATCGGCGCACGAACGAAGGTCAAAGTCGTCAAGAATAAGGTTGCACCTCCTTTCAAGACAGCCGAATTCGACATGATCTTCGGCAAGGGCATCAGCAAGGCCGGTGACGTACTCGACATCGGTACCGCCAAGAACATCATCAGCCGCAGCGGCACCTACTTCAACTACGGCGAGACACGGCTTGGTCAAGGCCGCGACAACGCCCGCTCCTTCCTCGAAGAACATCAAGACATCTTTGCCGAAATCGATGGCAAGATTCGGGACATCTTCAAGGCTGAACGCGCCAACCTTCCGGCCCAGGCGGTCGTCGAGGAAGATGAGCCTGACTTCGAGGATGACATCTGACGTTCACGCCGCACTTCTTGCTGCGCTCAAGATTCTGAAGCGGCAAGATTTGACGATTCAAGAAGTTTCGCTTCGGCTCGAAGTAAAGTTCGAGCCGAACGTCATTGCTGAGGCGCTTGAGTTTCTCCAAACTCGACGCATTCTTGACGATGTCCGATTGGCGCGTTTGGCGGTCGAAAGAAATGAAGGCCGACGAGCCATTGGTGATCAAGCCTTGCGGGGCAAGTTAGAAAGCCGAGGAGTTCCGACAGAGATCATCGATGAACTTTTTCTCGATGTCGATCAAGACGAACTGAGTCGGGCTCTTGTTTTGGTCGACGCCAAATTCAGTGGTTCGCAAAATCCAGGTCGCGTCGCACGATTTCTCGCTGGACGAGGTTTTAGCGATGATACGATCGAGACGATCTTAGACCGAATTCCGCAACCCGAACCCGCCGATTGATGTAACCCAAAGCATGATTCGTGAGATCGCTGAGTGGATTCTCTCGGCCCTTTGGAGTGAAGTGACAATGCCTCGCTACAAAGAACCTTCTCAGCGATTCCATTCTCAACCAAAAGCGAAGAAGAAAAAGGGACCTAAGAAGAACCGCCACTACGGTCGCCGTTAAAGAAAAAACCCCGTGCACTGGGTTCACAGTACACGGGAATGAGGAGTTGCTTGTGGCTTCTCGTTTTGAGCTTAGGCTTTGCTGATGCGTACCGTTTTGCTCGGTGTGAAAGTGTATTTAAGATTGGCGATTTTACAAATCTTGTCGAGCGCAAACTTCAACGAAGTGTTATAGAAGTAGGCGTCTAACTTATAATTCGGCACATTTTCGTCAATCTCGATATCGATCTTCGTCTGTCGGCCAAATTCGCCAAAAACTTCCCGAATATCCATCTTCTTCATCTGAACCGTGAGACGACCAGTAAGATCGACTTTGATTGGCTTTGGAGCCGGAGATCCCATCGTCTCGTCTTCATCCTCGGCAAACTTCTGAGTCGAGGTGGTCGATTTTGCGATAGGCAACGGCTTCATTTTCTCAGCTGGTTTGGTCGTTTTTGCGGCCGTCTTTACTGGCGTCTTAACCGGAGCGGTTTTTACGGTGGGGGTCACCGACTTGATTCGCGAATGAACATGCCAAACGCCTTGCTTTTCTTCAAACTCAAGTTCAGCGATATTCGACAGAATTTCGACAGCCTTATCGAAGGTCACATCATCCAAGCTCATGTAGATGGTTTGGTAGACGTTCGATTCGAGAATGTATTGCTTTCCACTCTGCTCAAAAACGGAGTCGATAACCTTGCGAATATCGTCTCCCTTCGAGCGAATCTTGATCGTCTTCGAAGGAGTGGTTTGGGCGAAAGCGCTGAGCGCAATCGCGAGAGCGGCGATCGTGGCGAGAGGTTTCTTCATTATTTCTGCTCCTTGCTAGCAGCGGTTTCTGGGGCGTAAAGTTTGACAACGTTTTGCTTGGGCTTGGCGTGAGCGGTCGTATGACCTTTTGCTACCGGCTTCTTCGCCGCCTTTTTGACTGGCTTATGAGTCACGGTCTTTGCCGCAACCGGCGCTTTCGTCGTTGCTTTTGGCGCAACTGGCTTCTTAGGCGTCGCCTTCTTGGTCGCCGACTTCACGGCTGTTGGCTTGGCCTTAGCGGCAATCTTTGGTTTGACCACCGGCTTGACGGGTGCCTTGACCGGCGCCTGGTTACCCGACGGCTCAACTGCAGGCGAATCCGTAGCGGTATCGATAAAGCTCTCAGCGTTAGTCGTACCGGGGCTCAAATAGTTCTGTCGCTTCACCGAAGCATTCGATACCTTAGGAGTTTTCTTGACCGGTGTCGGCTTGACCGGTTTCGATTTCGTCGCCTGATCTTGGCTCGCAACCTTGCCACCAAAAAGGGAAGTCGGATCTTTTAAGAAGAAGGACATCGCGGCGATGACGGCACAAAGGCCAACCATGTAAAGCATGGGTCGTCGCAAACCATTCGGTTGGCGCTGCAGGGTCTCTTTGGCCGCACGAATATTATCGACCGTCATGGCGGGCTTTTCCTCAACCTCGTCCGGCACGCGGCGATAGAGCGCAAACGACGACAAAGAAAGTCCTTTCTTCTTCTTGGGTTCTTCGCTCTCTTCGAGTTTCAGTTTGATGCCACCCTGAGGGTTGTCTTTGTGGGCAAAAGCCGGAGCAACGGTCGGAATGTCGATCGTGTTGTCTTCCTTCTGCGTCAGAGCGCGGGCCTGTTCGCGAAGCTTTTCTCTAAGGGAGACTCGAGGTTGATCCTCGTCGGCCATCATAGCCTTGGCTTCAACCGCCTGCTCCATGGTTGGCTCAGGCTTTAACGCCGTGCTTCCGCTCACCATAGGAACTGGTTGAGAAGGGACATTGATTTCGGTTCGGGGTTCCGAGCCACTCTTCACTTCGATCATCGCTTCCAAGCTGTTCTTCTTTTCTTGCAGCAATTGTTTGCAACGAGGGCACGCGGTAATGTGCGCTTCAAGTTGGCGAGAGATTTCCGGTGCGAGATTCTCTCCTGCGATGTAACGCGCAATCTGCGATTTAGCAATGGCGCATTCAAAATCCGTTACTGACATGTTTGTGACCCTTTGTTCGTTGAGATTCGTTCGATCCCGGTATTTGTATCGGGCTGTTTACAAATTCCTTCAGGGCTGTTAAGCGAAAATCTTTAAGAGCTTTGTGAGGTTTTGCCAACAAATTTCTATTTCCTAGCAAAATGACCTTCCAGTTTTGGCGCGAAATGGCCAATAAACCCAGTGATGCTCGTACCAATGTTGCTCGGTTACATCGTAGGCGCGGTAGGAACCTATACGCTGCTCTACAAGTTGGCACCGGTAGTCTCCGATGACTATGCGACGCAAACCAACGCGTCGGGTGTGGACGGGCGTGTCGAAGTTCTTGAATTGTTTCCGTCCAATGAGGTCGGAGACGAACGAAAAGTGGCCTAGCCACCTTTGACAAGCCGAACGAAGGCAGGCTTTAGATTCAATCTGGAGCCTGCCGTTCCGCTATTTCCAGCGAGTTGTATCGTACAACAGCTTCGCCATTTCGACGTTGCGGCGATGTCCGCTTTTGGTCGCGACGACGTTCAGATGGTCGATCGGTACTCCCGCCAAGTAGAGATCGCCGATTAAGTCAAGCAGTTTATGGCGCGCCGGTTCGCTCTCGAATCGGGCCTCATTTTCGTACCCTTCGGTACCCAAGATGAGGACAGACGATTCGTCCAGACCCTGGCCCAATCCCGCCGCTTTTGCCATTGCGATCTCCTCCACGAACACGGTCGTACGCGCCGGGGCAATTTCTGAGGCATATGCGGCGACGACCTCAGGGCAATCAAAACTCATCTCGCCGGGCCATCGCTCGCCCGTCACAAAATCGAAGCGCCAATGACCATGACCCTTTCCGACGGCAATCTTGATGTCGTCCGCATGAACATAAAGCCTTGTATAGATATCATTAAGCTCTATCGGAGAAAGTTCTTCAAATTGCGTCTGATTCAGCAGCGAATACCACTCTCTCGCGCTCCCATCAAGCCCCGGTAGCTCTGGATAACTGAGTTCAACCTGGGCATCCGTAATCCCAAGAGCCCCAAACGCCGACATTATATGTTCAACCGTACGCACCGAGCCCAAGACGGTACACCGTGAGGTGTCCGTGACATTGTGTGGGTTTGCCTCCACCTCTTCTTCCCCCACACGAAACCAAATGCCACGTTCACTGGGAAGAATCGTAGCCGTTACCGGCTCCCCTGAGTGGAGCCCCCGCCCCGACAACGAAACCTTTTCGCTTAGAGTCCGGCGTTCGACGATCACGCTTTTTCCTCTAATTCCTGAATTTTCTTTTCGAGGGCCTTAATGCGCTTGACGAGGTCAGGCAATTCGCGAGTAATGGTCGAAACTCGATGGAATTGACGAATCGGCATGCACGGCGCACCGCCATAGTAACCAGAATCTTCAAGCGATAACATCACGCCGGTACGTCCCGCCAAAATCACGTCGTCGGCCACATTGACGTGATCCGCAAATCCGCTTTGACCGCCCGCCATCAAACGATCGCCAATTCTCGTGCTTCCCGCAATTCCTACCTGACTCGCAATCACTCCGTGACGTCCGACCTTCACGTTATGGGCTACCTGAATCAGGTTATCGAGCTTGTTCCCATCGCCGATGGTGGTTGCATCCGCCGTCGCTCGATCAATCGCCGTTAAAGCTCCAATGTCGACGGCATCGCCGAGCTCGACGCCGCCCACCTGAGGGATCGCGACATGACGACTTCCATCCCAGTAGTATCCGAATCCCGAATGCCCCAAAACCGCGCCGGGCCCGATTTCACACCGCTGCCCGATGACGACGTCGCGAACCAACACCGCATGTGGCAGCACAACGCTCTGGGCACCAACTCGGCACCGTTCGCCGATGTAGGCAAACGGAAGGATATTGGCTCCTTCGTCGATGACGGCATCGGCCTCAACCACGACATAAGCTCCTACCGAGGCGCTTTCGGCAATGGAAGCCGAAGGATCGACAACTGCGGTCGGATGGATCCCCGGAGAGCCAGGATAAGGACGATGAAACAAGTGAAGCAGTTTTCCAAAAGCCTGCCGAGGAGCAGAGTGTCGAAGGATTGGTTTGGCAAACTCTCGAACCGAGTCCGGAACAATGACGGCGCCAACCTCACTCAGACGTGCTTCCTCTAAAAAGGCTTCCGATTCGGCAAAAGCGAGACCGTTGGGATTACTGGATGAAGAAGTTGCAGGAGCTGAGATGATCAGGCCAGGATCGCCGACTATTTCGGCGCCGAGGACTTCTGCCAGTTCTCCCAGTGTCCAGACTTTAGATTGTTTCTCCATTCGATAAATTCCGCAGTAACGTCTCGGGCTCCAAACTTGTCCGGCGACCTTTCATATCGCTTCAAACTGAGAAACGTCTCAAGCTGCTTTGTGAGCGTTGCCTTATCGTTCTGACTAAATCTTACTTTGTCAAAAGGTACCCCCGGAACTCCAGGCTGGGCTGCAATTTGCGGGAAGTTCAATGTTTTTGTAGGGATTTCCTTGAGGGCAAAAGTATAACGACTGAAAATTCTCTGGGATAATCCCGAACTAAATCGCCGCACAAGTTGGGTCGCCTCCTGTTCAGCCTTCGCATCGATATCGCGCTTCTTTTGGGCAACCAATTCGAGAATGCTTGCCGCCTCGTCTTTCAATCGGTCTTGATTCTGTGCGTCAAGGGCCGCGACGTCATTCTCATAGGCCGTATCGATCTCTTTGATGGATCGTTGCAATTCGCGAATCTCCTCACGTTTTGCCTTTTCCCGTTTGGTCAGATCCTCGCCATCGAGGGGAACGATATCGTCAAGGGGAGGGGGAGGGAATTCGGTTAGAAATGTAAACCGTGTGAGCAGGGGTCCACGCTTTTTAGCCGACGCCTCAAAGATGACCCTCAATTTGTTTAAGTAATCCTGGTTTAACTGATCCTTAAAGGGAGCAATTCTTGCGATCTGCTCTTTATAAAACTCGTCGATTTCGCGCTGATAGTAATCTTGCAGTCGCTCGGCAATGGTGGCGATTGCCGACTTCGTCACTCGCTCAACCTCAGCCCGGATTTTTTCTTTTTGATCGCCCCTCAGGTTTTCGACTTCGACGGCTTCATCCCCAGGAATGCTGGTCGACCCCACGTTCAAAGGGCCGGACTGACTCGGAGTCGGCGGTTGAACGGCAATCTTCGCTTCGGGGGCCAAGGCGACCTTTTCAAGATCGACAAAGACCCTTTCAGGAGCCGGGCTGCACCCGGCGAGAACAAAAAGAAACGACAGGTACTTAAGGTTTCGCATTCATGGCGGCGAGGGTCAGATCGCTGATATCGTTCGCTCCGTAGATTGCGGCCGACCCGTCAAATACCATTGTATAACCTTCTTTGGCCGCAACTTCGTTCGCTGCGGCTCTTGCCTTATCATAATTATCCGACTTTCGCGTCGTAATCCACGTTTGGAGTTCATTTGAGAACTCCCGAACCCATCGGGTCGATAGGTCATTGATGATCTGGCTGCGGCGAGAGTATTCCTCAACCAGCGTTCTTTCTTCTGGCGTCAGGTTCGCTTTGGTCGCCAGCTCCTGCGAACGTTTGCTCGTTGCGATCACGTCGGCTTTGAGGCGGTCGAGTTCGGCATCTTCAGGCTTGGTTCGATCCTTTTTCAGCATCAGCTCTCTCAAGCGATTCGCCTGCTCAATCGTCAACACACGATACTGATCGACGAACTCAAGGAGCGTCTGACGTGCCGATTGCATGTCGTCAAGCTCTTTCTTACTCTGCTTTCCCGCTTCGCTTTTTTCGATGACGGTCACAAGGTCAACGACGCCCAACTTGATCGAAGGGGTTTGATAGCCGCTGCCAAACATGACACCCGCCAATGCGGCGGCAACGATCCAACCAGAAAAAGCAAGGCGCCGGGCTTTCATTGTTTCATCGAGGCTTTGAGGACGTCGGCCGTAACATCGTTTGCGGCGTAGGGCGCAGTGTTCTTGTCAAACAGAAGCGTATAACCCTGCTTTTTACCAACTTCAGCGATACCAGCCGTGACAGCCTTCACCACTAAGTTCTGGTTTTGCGACCGAATATTTGTCAATTCCTCACGGAAGTCGTTGACGAGACCCTGAATATATGGTCCCATCGCCTCCTGACGTTGACGATACTCGTCCATGTACTTCAGTTCATCTTGAGTAGGGCTCGACTTGAGTTCCAGGTCTTTCAACTTTCGAAGCGTCTCTTCGGCGGTCGACTTAATCTTTTCAAGCTCGGCTTTCTCAGCATCGGTCTTGGTCGCCTTGGTTTGAAGCGCCTTGAATCGATCGGCTTCCTCTTTCTTGAGGATCGGATAGTGCTGCAGGAAATCGACGACGGCTTGTCGATCCGATTCAAGATTCTTCTGCTGTTCGACCAGGTTCTTATTTGTCGCGACTTGCTGGGCAACGTCGTTCGTATCGACGATACCGATCTTCATGTTCGCGCCCTGGAATCCACTTCCAGCGAGAATCGCGGTCATCCCTAGCGCCAAAACCGTGGTGCCCGAGAGAAATCCTGTCCAATATGATTTATTCATTCAGTTGTTTTCCTTGTTTTAGAAACTGGTTCCGATCATAAAGTGGGCTCTTGAACCACCTTGATCGTTAAATGCGTAGTCGAGTCGGATCGGTCCAAGCGGCGTGCGGAACCGGATTCCAACGCCATACCCATAGTGGAACGTCGCATCTTGACTCTGTTCGAAGTCCTTAATGCCTGCGTATCCACCCCATGCGCCGCCATAATCGACGAAGGTAACCAGGCTAAATTGCTCTTGAATCGGCTTGCGCCATTCGAAGGTCGCAACGATGGATTTCTTACCCCAGAAGCGGTCTTCGTTATAGCCTCGCACCGAATCATTTCCACCTGCAAAGTACTGCTCGAAGAAGGGAACAGTTCCCGAAACGAATCCGCCTTTGAGTCGGAACGCGAAAACTTCGCGGGAAATATCATCCTTGGTTCGGGGGCGCTTATTCGGCGTGTAATACGTTCGAAACTCGAATCCGGCCTTAAGAAAAGCGTAGCGACCTTCTGGAACGTTTCGAGTGTCGGGAGGGGTCACGGCGACCGGACGAATGACGGAGTAGCCCGGCTCGAGGTCGATACGCAGGTAGTTTCCTTTCGAAGGGTCGAAGTCCAAGTCGCGAGTATTTTTAATCGATGACAACCCGATCGATCCAACTTCACCGTCCTGCTGGACGTAAGGAACGGCTCCCGAAGTGGTCAGCGATGTCGCATTCTGAGTGTGAATTTTTTCGAACCGCGACGAAAGCCCGTAGCTCTGGCGATCGTTCACCGGACGGGTGAATGAGAATCGGCCACCCGTTCGTCGTTCTTGATACTGATCCGCCGTGCTCGCATTCGAGGCAATGCCGTTCGTGAATCGGAAGATGAGGCGGTCATAAATCGAAGCCTGGAACGACGTATCCTTCGAGTCCATGAACGGATTTGCGTAGTCGAGGCTAATACTGCCTCCAAAGCCTCTCGTCGCCTGGGTGTAGTTAAACCCGACGCTTTGGCCCGAGCCCATGAAATTCGAATCTGAGTAACTGATGGCGCCAGCCAAGGAATTTTGAGGATCGAGAACGACGCCGGCATTAAAGAGACCGGTTCTCGTGTCGTTCAAACTCATCTTCAAATCCACGCTGCCTTCGTCCTCTTCGGTCTGGCTTGGAATGCTCGGAGTCACGCCCTCGAACCACTGAGAGTTCATGATCCGGCTGTAGTCGCGGCCCCATTTTTGGTTGCTGTACGGCTGTCCGGGTCGGGTCTTGATCAGATGTCGGAAAACGCGCTCTTTGGTGCTCGTCAATCCTTCGACGGTAACCGAATTTACGGTCAGTTCACGAATTTTGATGACGACGGTCGAAGGACTGTACTGGTCTGGACCGATTCCTTCAACTTGGCCGAAAAATCCCTTGTCGGAATAGGCCTTCTTGATCGCATCAGCCGTCGGCTTAAGGTCGGCATCGTTAAACGGCTTGAGGTCGTCTTCTTTGGTCCCGGCCTGAGGACGGAACGTGACGAGCTTCAACAGATCTTCAGTCGGAATCGCCGTGTTGCCGACAATCGCAATTTCTTTAACGACATCGTGTTCCTGAATATCGATGGTTACTTTCCAAGAATTTCCAGATGCATTCGTGACTGGAGTCGTCGTGTAGTCAACCTTGGTAAACCACCCCATATCGCGAATGCGCTGACAATCATCCTTCAGGGCGCCCACATTGAGCAATTGGCCCTCTTTGACCCGCATATTGGCCTTGATGGCGACGGCCGACACCCGTTTATTTCCGCGGATGGTGATCTCATCGATCTTTCCAGCATCCTGCGCTGAGGCGATCACCGCCATTGTCATAAGAAAAGCCACACTTCCAATTCGAGCCAGCACTAAATTCGATCCTCCCTGGGCAAACACATTAAATGTACCTGCGTTATTTATTTGGGACGCGTAGTTTTCGCGATTGCTACGGTCCTTTTCGCGTACGGATTCGATTTGTGAAATCAATCGAAAGTTTGTAGGGCCTCAATTGGTCCGTACCAATCGAGAAAGACAAGGCGCGAATCGCATTTGGCCCTCGGCGAGGACGATAGGAAAGTCGGAAGTCGTAGGCCAAAGGTTGTCCCGGAAGCGGCTGGAAAAGCTGCTGACGGCCCTGGAAGTAGAAATCCGATCCCAGGCGCTTTACAAAGGAAAGCGATGCCTGCTCAAAAACGTTATAATCCACCCCAAAATAGTCCAAGCCGAAGTTACGTGCAATGTCTGTTGTCAGTCCGTTGAGGACCGACGGCAGCGCAAAACTGGCAAATGCGCCTTTCAATTCGGACTCAACGCTCGAATTGACGCCCGACTGGAGGAAACTCGTGAGAATATCCGTTCTTCCTAGCAGTTGGAGGATTCGATCTTGTGTCAAGTCGCCAGGTTGGCTCGAAGCCGTCAAGGATAGGCCGTTTGAGTTCGACAAAAGATCTCCGTTAATATCCAGAGAAATGTCGTAACGCTCGGGAGTCACGCCATTTTTAAGTGCAGTGAGCGAGGTTTCACCGTGGAGATTGGCAATCAATTGAGCGCGGTTACTATACGGCGTGCTTTCATAGCGAAGGCGCAGCGTTCCATCGGGCGAAAGTTTGACGTTGCCGCCGGGAAGCGTTAGCGATCCGCTATCTACCGTCAATAATCCGTCTGCCTTCAAATTCGAAAGCGTGCCCTTCAGCGACCCGTCGCCACTCGCGTTCACTTCGGCGAGGGAGGCTTTGACGTTCATCGGTTCTTTCGCAAAGAAACGCAGATCAAAACTCGGATCCAACACAGGTGTTTGGTTGCCACTCTTGGTCGGATTCAACGTCGGAAGGATGGTCTTCACGTTCGCAAAGTAGATATCTCCCGAAATCTTGGGTTTTTCGAGGGTTCCCGCGATCTTAATCGGTCCCTCATCGCCCGTGTCGAGCGTGGCCTGAACAAAGCTTCCCTGGAGGAACGACTGGAATACACCAAAGTTCTTGGCCGTCAAGGTTCCCGAAATCTCCTTGCCTTTCCAGCCCTTGTCGTTCGGCTTTGGCTTGAGATCGCCCAAGTTGACGGCCGCATCGAGAGCGAGGTAACCATTATTCTTCGAATAGTTCGAAGAGGTTTGTGTCTGTGCTTTGACGATGTATCCCTGTTTCGGATCATTCTCGATGGAAGCTTTGACCGACAAATCACGCAACACCAAATCGATCGGTTTTCCGATGACATCTTGTACTTTTGAATACCGAACCGCCGCCGTCTTAAGCTCAAGACCACCGCTAATCGACGGATTGTCCCAGGTCCGACCCACGTCGAATCCGCCACTCATCTTCACACCATCGTCACCAAAAGCGACACCATCAATTCCTTGGAAGAAGGCCGAAACATCCCGATCGCCATCCAATTTAAGATGAGCGTCGAGAGGCGCCGACTTCGCAACTTCGAACTTCGAATCCAAGTAAATCTTGCCGCTCATTCTGCCATCGATGGTGCTCAAATGAAAATCGCCATCCGTATCGATTCGAATCGCTCGATTGTCGGGCCCTTTTTCGGGACTCACGGAAACATTTGCATTGACCTTGAGACGAGAAGCCAGCAACCCGGACTGAGGGGCTTTGCCATTGGGAGTCGCACCGGCGCTCAGGGAGACTTTGCTTTGAAGAACGGGCTTCTCGGTCGTACCCCGGAGGCGGAAATCAGCATTGCTGACAAAGATATCGACATTTTCGAGCGATGGCGCGATGGAGGAAAATTTACTTACCGGAAAGCCATAAATGGAGCCCGAGATGTCCACTTGGCCATTTGCTCGATAGACACCAGCAACCTTTGCGGTGCCGTCAGGAACGGCATATTTATCGGGCAGCGTAATTTTTGCGCCAAAGGGGAGGACAAGCGTTGCGTTCTTGGGGCCCTGAAGAAGCCCCTCGCGGAAGGTGAAATCGCGATCCTTATAGGTTCCTTTAATCGAAAAGTCTCCCAAGTTGGTGTCGCCAAGCTTGATCGCCGAGATTTCAAATTCTGGAATCTCGACGGTCGGATTTTTAACCGTGCCCGAAAGCTGCAAAAGCGTGCCTAGCTTCCCATTCACCATATGCAGCCTGTCTAAGTTATCTCCAGACAAGTTCAAACTCGGCTCGGCCGCCACCAATAGCTCTTGAACGGGAATCTGATAGGTCAGGAACTCACCGCTGATCGCGTCGGTGCTCGGCGTGTAGGTCGCATTGTCAATTCTAAAATATTCGTCGAGCGAACCAATAAAAGCGTTGACCGTCCAGTCGTTGCCGTTAAATCCCGCATCCCAATCACCAGAACCGATCAGCGATTTATTAAAGGTCACATCGTCAACACGTCCCTTGCTGGTCAACTTAGCGAAAACGCCACCTTCAATACCAATGTCAAAGTTCCCAGACGTCAAGCCCTTGATGGCGATATTGCTCGTTGCAATCGGGGGCTCACTGCCACCATCCGACTCCGAGACATTTTGCAGCGCCGATTGTGAAACGTCGTTGAGATCGATTTTTTCGAACGAACCAGACAGCTTGCCGTTCTTGGTCTTGACCGAAAGCTGGCCCGTAATATTGTTGACGATGCCTTTTGCGAAGGTGGCGCTGGCATTCGAAACGTGAATGTTTTCGCCGTCATAATTCACAAATCCTTTCGCGAGATCGATTGCGTAGTTAAAGGCCAGAAGCTTCTTTGCTTCAAATGAGCCTTGGACCAGTGGGTTCGATACCGTTCCCGAGACAACCACATCGTTTAAGTCGAGAACTCCGCCGACCGGACCCTCATATAAATCCCGGATGTCGATGCCCTTGACCGCGAATAAACCACCAATGTGTTGATTTTCGAAACCAATGCCGAGCGAACCAACAATTTGACTCGCCCCGTCCATCGCTTCAATATCCTTAAATTTGATCGTGGAACGATCCCCGGAGAAGTCGGTTGCCACCGCCAAAATGCGCCCCGGCATACCCGTGTAGCCGATATTGAATCCTTGGATTTTGCCCGAGTAATGCGGATCCGACAAAGTACCCAACACTTGCCCCTGAAGGTCGACCCGACCCGCCGTGCTTCCCGAAAGCTTCGACAAATCGACGTCATTGCCGACCAAACGCAAATTCACCCCAGCTTTCGGGTCGATCGTGCCAGTGGCGTAGAAGGAACCCACCGGGTCGTTCATCGCAAGTCGATCCAGCACCAGCTTTTGGCCATCATATCGAAGTACCACGTCTGCCGGATGAAGCGCCAACAGACGATCCGGCAACTTAATCCGCGGATCAATCGTGCCCTTCACCAAGACGTTCGGCTTTGAAATCGATCCTTCGACCACAGCCGTGAGTTGCCCCTTCGATTGCAAGACGTTTTCGGGCAACCACTTCGAGAAATCTGAAGCGTGGACCTCTGGCGTGGTAATGCTTCCCGATATGGCTTGAGTTTTTAGGTTATAGGCGAGTTTTCCGCTGACCGTTGACCTTCCAATGGTCACAGGATGTAAAACCGTTGCCAATTGATCGCCCTTGAGGGCGAGATCAGCATCGACCTGAGGAGCCTTATAGCCATAGGCCGCCAGGGAATTGACTTTCGCATTCCCCTTCCATCCAATTTGCTTGCTGTAATAAGTGAGATAACCGCTGGCTTGAGCGGACGCGAACGTAACGTCTTTCGGCAGTTTGACTTTGAACTGCTCAAGGTGACGTGGCGTCAAGCCGGCAACGCTCACGTTTCCGCCAAATAGCGGAAGATTGAGATAATTCAACGTTCCATCGGCAGTGGCGGTAAGCCCCTGGTAACTTGCCTCGGCCTTACCGACCAAACCAACATCGTTTACGGCACCCTTGAACTGGAATCGGTCCACCACATATTGGTCCCATCGCACCGAATTTGCTTGGGCAACGAGGTTTGACTCGAAGCGGAGCTTGCCTTTCTTTGGTATGAGGATCTTGAAATCGCCGGAAACATCTCCGCCCGAAACTTTCAGAGGATCGATCGGTTTGATCTGCTTCTTTTCTAATCCGGCCCGCAGTCGAGCAAGAACGGGAGCTATTTTCGCGTCGATGTTCTTTGCCGATATGAGGGTTGATTCGCTTGTTTTCTTAAACGTAACCGTCGATTGTGCAAGCCCAACCGCATCGACTTGAATCGCGCCCTCGGTATCGTCTCCCATTCCGGCAAAATTTCCACTTGCGATCCGGACGTCATTGCGAATTCCGTTTGCGCTCCAGTCACGGAGATGGATGGTCATGTCTTTCAAGCTGACTTGCCAAGACTGCTCAGAAGCGCCCCCTTTGCTGGGAGCCAAGTACTTGAGAATGTCGAGATCGCCCTTGACGTCTCGATTAACCCAAACTTCGCCATCCTTAATTTGCACCTTTGGCGAAAGGCCATCGTCGATGGCGATTCCCTTTGCGAGTACTTGAGGAATTTGAGCGACGACCGTGCCGTCTTCCTTGCTGATCTTGAGGTTTTTAGCAACAATGGCTTGCTGCAGTAGGTCGATCGAATAGTTGTCGCAAGTAATTCTGAGCGGACCGGCGGGCGTCGAGTAATCGAATGTAAACCCAGTTCCCGGCGAGAGAAGCGCTCCGGCACATTCATAGAGATAGATGCCGCTGGCAATCGACACGACCGTTACGGGCGCCCACATTACCAAAAACCTTACTGGCACACTCCACATTCCGACTGCCTATAGGATACGACGCTTTTTGAAGCTCAGTGCAAGAGCCAGCCGCAGAAAAGGGCTCTTGGCCGGTGGGTAAGAAGTGCTTCCTCTCTCACCCACCAATAAATATTAGGCCGTGGCGTGCTGCTCAGCCTGGTCTTCGAGGTCCTTGATGTACTTCGCTCTTTCGAACTCATCCAGTTGATTCAAGCGGTCACCCATAACTTTCTTGCTGAATTCGACCGCGTTGTACGAGCTTCGTACGAATGGACCGCTTGCCACAAAGGCAAAGCCCATGTCCGAACCAATCTGCTCATACTCCTTAAATGCGTGAGGATGAATGTATTCGACGACCGGCAAGTGGCGCATCGTCGGGCGGAGATACTGACCAATCGTCACCGCATCCACTCCGGCATCGCGCAGGTCTTGAAGGGTCTCGATAATCTCTTCTCGCGTTTCGCCGAGTCCCAGCATGATTCCCGATTTGGTGTAGATCGACGGATCGATTTCCTTAACCATCTTGAGAACCGACAGAGTCCGGTTGTACTTAGCCTGTGGCCGAACCAGCGTGTGCAAACGCTCGACGGTCTCAATGTTGTGATTGAAAATTTCCGGCTTGGCGTCGCAAACAGCTTGAACGCAATCGCGATTGCCCTTGAAGTCGGGGGTTAGTACCTCGACGATGCAAAGCGGATTTTGCTTATGCAGTTCTTGAATCGTCAGCGCAAATTGCCCCGCTCCCTGATCGGGAAGGTCATCGCGGGCGACACTTGTGACCACGATATGCTTGAGGCCGAGGTCAGCCGCGACCTTAGCGACATCCGAAGGCTCGTGGGGGTTGACCGTCAACCCTCGACCGACCTTAATCGCACAGAAGCCGCACGACCGGGTGCAGGTGTCGCCGAGGATCATGAAGGTTGCAGTTTTCTTGCTCCAACACTCGGGAAGATTGGGACAGCGGGCCGACTCGCAAACGGTGTGCAGGTTCTTCGAGCGCATCATTTGCTCAACCTGCTTGATCGTGTCCGGGCGAGGCACCCGAATGGTTAGCCATTCCGGTAACCGTTGGTTCATGAAAAGAGTTTACTTGAGATTCACGAAACCAGGGCCCGGATATCTTACCGGGCCCTAAGATCGTGAACTTACTTGATCAAGTTTCGCATGATCACGTACAAGAATCCGATATTGGTGATCTGCTTGAAGATCGCGTCAACGTTCGACTGACCGTCGGACAACTGGGCGACCATCACCTTCGTTGGAACAAAGATCGTGTCGCCAAGCTCAATTCGTGTGCTCGGACGAGCCTTTGTGATCGTGCCTGACGCTCGAATGATGATGATTTGATCCTTATCGGCATCGATCGTGGGGCCGCCGCATCGATCCAAGTAGTACTGGAGATTCTTGGAACCCTCGTACAGAATGGTCGACGGCACGAATACCGATCCCCGAATCGCAATCGTAGTCGGCTTTTCGGGAATGACGATAATATCGCCGTCCTTGAGAATCAAATTGTTCGGCGACTTCGGATCAGCGAGGGCAAGGTCCATCCGGATCGGAATATTTCCGCTCTCCAACAACTCGTCGTTGTTAAGGTCACGCGCCGGCGATACCAAGTCGCGCTGCTGCACCAGTTTCTTTGCCGCTTCCAAATCATCGGGCGAAGCTGGAAGCTGCGTCGTGCTGCTGCTGCCTAGTCCCGACAAAATCGCAAGTCCATTGAGCGCTTGATTACTTTGAGAGTTCAAAATACGAATCTTATCCAGATCGGATTTTGCCAGAGCCCGGACGTACTGCGCTTTATGGATGACTTCGAAAACGCTTTTCACACGAGGCGAAAGACGAGTCTCAGCGTCCGAAGCCAAGTTCTTGGGATCGCGAAGGAATTGCGCCCCAACTGCCCACGCGTCTGTGGTCAGGCCACCAGCCTGACTAACAAGGTTGGCCAGCGTTTCGGATCTAGAATTGATCGCATACACACCCGGTTTCGCCACGCGTCCGCGGATTTCAACCAAAAGTGGCGCTTCCTGGAAGTCCCCACGCTCAGGGATGGTGACAACATCACCATCCAGAAGCGCAACATCTTTCACACCGCGCGCAAGTTCACCAATCTGATAAGTCTCAATCTGAGTCTTCTCTGGCACCCGAGCGTGAGAAACTTGGACCGTTGGTCCTACCGCCGGCATGAGCCCACCCGCGAGTTTGATGAGATCGGTCAACATCAGATTCTCAGATCGAGGATAGTTCCCTGGGCGTTGGACCGCTCCATTGATCGAAACGGTTCGCTCAGGAGAGAATTTCGCTTCCGAGGTTGTAAAGACCAGAACTTGGTCAAGGTCGCTCAGAACGACATCCTCACTCCCACCGGCCAAAACCTTTCGGACATCGAGCTGAAGCAGCGGCCCCTCGGTTCCATCTGGATTCTTGCGATAAATAAACAGTGTCTCGTAGGAGGCATCTGGCTGCAGTCCGCCCCCTTGGAGAAGGAGGTCTCGAACCCGCATGCCTTCCATGCGAACGTACTTGCCCGGGTTCCGGACGGCACCACGAAGGGTAACCGTTCGATTATCGAGCCAAGAAATTTCTTGCTGCGAATAGATCTTTAGGCGATCATGATTTTGAAGCGTGATATTCGCTTGCGGGTCTCGTTCCAACGCCTTCGATAGATTGATCGGAATCAACGTAAAGGATTTGTCGGGATTCTGTCGATAGAGATCGGCACGAGCGGTAAAGGCCTCATTCAAAAGTCCACGCGCGTTTTGAATCGCATCGGCAACGGTCATATTGCTCGACAACTGATACTTGCGGGGCTGATCGACGGCGCCTTCGACCTCGATGGTGTTTTGCAGTTCATCCCGAACTGGGTAAAGCGTGACAATATCATCGGTATGCAGCTTTGTTGATGCGGCTTCCTGCATATTCACGTTCACAATTTGTCGTTGAACGCCAGGCTTCGTCGAGGCGACTTCGATCTGGTCGGTGACGGCCGAAGCTTTTGCCCCGCCCGCAAAGGTGATCGCATCCTTGAGCGAATCCTTGTCGGTCACCTCGTAGACGGCGGGACGACCGATCTCACCCTTCATTGCAACACGATTCGTCGCGATGGGCACTAGGATCAAATCGCCAGGCTGGAGGGGCACGTCCATCGACGCATCTCCCTTCAGAAGGTAAGCATAGAGGTCAATCGTCAGGGCCTTTCCGTTGCTTCTACGAAGCTGAATATTGCGCATCGAACCATTAACGGTCGGTCCACCCGCCGCATACAGCGCGTTAAACAAAGTCATGACCGAAGGGAATTGATAGTTGCCCTGCGCCACGACTTCGCCAACAATCGAGACTGAAATCGTTCTAAGTTCAGAAAGGTTGACGGTTACTTGGGCATCTCTCAAGCCTTTCTTAATTTCCTTTTCGAGCGTCGTTTGAGCCTGATTTAAGGTCATTCCGCGAACCGTCAGCTTCGTGCCCATAATCGGCACATTGACGTTACCGAGCGCATCTACGAGCAAGGTCTTTTCAACCGCATCTTCGGTCGGACTCCAAAACCGAACGATCAGTTTGTCGCCAGGGCCAAGTTGGTACCGGTCCGGCGCGGGAACATTGATGTTCGTAAACGCCATTTGGCTTGGACCAGCGATCGATTCGTTGGGATTGATTCCGTTGTCGCCTTTCGAGTTGGACAACGGGACAGGATATTCCTGACGATCATCCTTTTTGCTCCTCGTCTTCAGCGCCTCACGGGCCGAGGCAAAGTAGGCGTAGCCAAACGGCTCAAGTCCCTCAAATGGGCCGTCATCAAAAATGTACGGCTTATATCCGGTAGCCAATGGGCTGACGGCTCCGATGCGCCGAACCTTGCGGATGCTGGTTTCTGTCGGAGCATCAGGATTCTTTAATTCTTTCGGATCTTTGTCTTTCTTCTTTCCCAAGAAATCGTCAAGGTCGAAGGACTTATCCTGGTCATCGGGAGGAGTCTTCTTGTCCTTTTGATCCTTCTTGGTAGGAATGGTCGAGGAGCCAGTTGTTCCACCGGATGTGGTTCCTGTGCCTCCTTGAGTTGGTTTCCCTTGACTGTTGCCGTCCTGGGCAAAGGAAGGAATGGTGAATATCGCCGCCGCGACGACAACCCAGAATGAGGCAAGCAAACGTGTCTGTTTCATTGAAACAACCTAAAGGACCCCCTTAAATTTACCTGGGAGTTACATATTACTAAACTTTTTACCTTCGTTCAGGTTGCTTCCGATGACGGTATCGGCAACATTGAGGAATGTGTCCTTATCGGGCATGACGGCTTGAGGCGGCAGAAATTCGCTGGCCGTCTTCAACCCATCCATCTTCTTCACCGCCGTTCCGATGGCGAGAAACTCGATGATTCCTGAGCCGAGAGAGTAAACATAGGTCTTGATGCCAATGACGTCGTCGGCTCCACATGCGACCGCGTGCTCCATCATTTTGTTCAAAGCATTTTCGCGAGCGTCATAGACTAAGTGTGTAAGTTCATCGATCTCTCCTTTCACAAATGACTTAAAGAATGCGGAAAAGCCACCCGCAATTCCAATCGAATAAACGCTGACACCCATGACCAGTTCGAGTGGCATATAGCCAATGTGGATCATGTTCCACATCTCTTCGCAGGTCATGTCCGACGTCGCCGGACGCATGTCATATTCGGGACCGTAAGCAGGATGTCGGCTGGCCGTTCCAAGCATGACCATCTCTTGCAGACCTTGAAACTTAATAATGCTGGTCTTGATGCCAACAACGCAGTTCGCGCCCTTCTGAAGCGCTTCTTTTTGAATACGCTCCAGCGCGAGGTGGCGCGTGTGATAGAAAACATCGCTAAACTCTTTGATCTCACCCTTGGCAAGGCTGCGGAGGCTACCCATAATGCCACCGCCTAAGCCAATCGAGTAGGCAACGTTCCCAAACGCAAAACTGACCGGGGTGAACCCCGCGTCGAGCTGACAGTACAACTCTTGACCGTCGGCGCTGCTGGTGAACTCAAGAGCCGTCGCATTATAGTTATCGCGATGCACCGCTGATCCAATGCTCAAAAACTCAATATTGCCGGAGTGGATCACGAGTTCGTTGGTGACCCCTGTGATCCCGACGGCACCATGAAGACCGGTCCATGCTTCCATGCGATCGAGAGCCGACTTCCGCCCTTCGTGGATGATCTCAGTAATCTGGGTGACTTCACCGCCCGCAATCGTTCGAAGCGCGCTGCCGATGCCGCCCAAAAATCCGACGGACCAAACCGAGTTCCCGATCACTAATTCGCCAGGCGAATAGCCTTTCTTGTGAAGGCAAAAAATCTCATTACCGTTGAAACCCGTGTTGATCGGCATAGTTAAGGATTAGTACGGATCGGGAAGCCGCCGGGATTCTTATAATCCACTCCCACTCGTTCGACCAGCGAGGGAAAGGAGCAACTCAAATCCCCCTTGCTTGTCGAGGGGGTCGGTGAGGAACGAACCGTGGGGAGTGTGTGATTTCTTAACGTACTCATCCTCGCACCAAGACTCCTTTACGACCCCACCTCCGATCAATTCGAGCCAACGGCCAAGCCGCAACGCGGCGAGACTAACCTAGCCAGGATCGATGGCCCTGGGAAGCAGTCGTCGAACTGAGCCGCAACGCGGCGTGACTAACCTAGCCAGGGTCGAAGGCTCTGGGAAGCAGTCATCGAACTGAGCCGCAACGCGGCGATATTAACCTAGCCAGGTTCAAAAGCCCAGGATAGTCGTCATCAAACGGCCAAGCCGCAACGCGGCGAACTACCCTAGCCAGGGTCGAAGGCCCTGGGAAGCGGTTGGCCAAACCGAGCGGCCCAAAGGGCAGCGTTAACCGACTAAAATCGTCAAATGCCCCGACGCGGCATCATATTCCTAAGAGATTGATCGACCATTGAGAGTCCGACATGAGCCGCAACGCGGCGAGAATAACCTATCCAGGGTCGAAGGCCCTGGATGGTCGTCATCAAACGGCCGAGCCGCAACGCGGCGAACTAGCCTAGCCAGGGTCGAAGGCCCTGGGAAACGGTTTGCCGAATCGAGCGGCCCAACGGGCAGCGCTAGTCCCAAAGGTACTTCTCGTCGATCACGATTCCCTCTTCCGCAAGCAGAGCGCGGTATTCGTCTTGAAACGACACTCTTCGGTGGTGTTCTTCCTGATTCGCAATGTAGTGTTCAACGGCGGCAAGCTCCCGGTAAGACACTCCGAAAATCCCATAACCGGTTTGCCACGAAAACTGTGGTTCGAATTTTTCCTTAGCCCATTTCGAGGAACTTGTCTTGAGGACTTCGATCGCCTTAGCCATGGTAATGGTCCGCGACATTCCGAAAAGGAGATGAACGTGATCGTCGGTTCCTCCGAACAGGACTGGAATAAGCCCATTTGTTTTCGCCACGCTTCCAAGATAAGGATAAAGCTCCCGCCGAAATTCAGGCGTAATGAGCGGTCGGCGGTCTTTCGTACTAAAGACGGCATGAACATAGACTTGGGATAGTGATTGTGGCATGAAGGAATTTTGGACGATTGGACTGGTATCGCTGCCCGTTGGGCCGCGGGACAATGACGATTGATTCCAGGGCCTTCGGCCCTGGCTAGGTTAGTCTCGCCGCGTTGCGGCTCCCTTTACATCCTCGAACGAACCCAGACAGACGGCGTTCGAGAATGAGTCAGAAGTTCAGGCCCGCAATGACCATCGAGCGAACGAAATAAACAACGAATACTCTCAAAAATGCACCCCTCCACGACCTTCGATTCCTCAACGCGAGGAATCTACGATATGCTGAATTCATGGACCGGCTGAACCGCAATTTTCTCCTCGTCGCGGCCCTAATCGTCGCCATCCTCTTTTTCGCCATTCGCGGCCAAATCGTTCGTTGGGACGCCTCACACCAGAGACCCTTTAATGTTAAATGATGTAACCTAACCCACATGCCCGCCGCAATCCTCGCCGCGCTGTTGATCGGGACTCCATCGACCATCTCCGTCGATCCTCAGGTTCGCTATCAAAAATGGGATGGATGGGGAACTTCTCTCTGCTGGTGGGCGCACGTCGTGGGGACCTATCCTCCTGCCATTCGCGAAGAGATCGTTCAGAAATTTTACGGCTATCTCAAGATGAATATCGCTCGCTACAACATCGCGGGCGGCGAGAATCCGGCCCACCACCACATGGAATACCGCGCCCAACTTCCGGGCTTCCTCTCCAAAGATGGCGAATGGGATTGGAACGCCGACCGAGGGCAGCGATGGGTCCTTCAACGGGCTAAAGAACTCGGGGCCAACCGCTTTGAATCCTTCTCAAACTCGCCACCCTACTGGATGACCGAAAGCCAATGCGCCGCCGGAGGCAAAGATGGAAAAGATAACCTCCCGGCGGCCAACGTCGACGCTTTCGCGAACTATCTCGTCACTGTCAACGAGCACTTCCGAAAAGAATGGGGCATCACCTTCGAAACCCTCGAACCGTTAAACGAACCGCATTCCGACTGGTGGCCTTCAGGAGGGCGACAAGAGGGATGCCGCGTGACGATGGGCCCGGCCCAATCGGCAATCATCGAAGCCGTCGCGAAACACCTCAAAGAAGCCAAATCGACGACCAAAATCGCCGCCTCCGACGAATCATGGATCGATACCGCCGTCAAAAGCTGGGACGCACTTTCCCCAACCGCAAAGGACTTGGTGTGGCGCATCAACACGCACCATTACGGTGGAACCCAGCAGCTCGCCCTCGCCAAGCGAGCCAAGGAAGCAAAAAAGCGTCTCTGGATGTCGGAAGAAGGCGACAACGACCCGAGCGGAATCACGATGGCCGAGCAAATCGTGAAAGACATCCGTGACATGAAGGCGAGCGCCTGGATTTATTGGCAAGTCATCGACACCATTGGCTCGAATTGGGGTCTCATCGACATGGATCTCAATCATCGCGGCGAAAAGTACGTGACCCACAAGAAGTTCTTTGTCATGGGCAATTTCAGTCGCTTCATTCAACCCGGATCAACAATCATCGAAACGGACGATCCTCGTTCGGTTGCTGCCGTAAAAGGTCGCGAATTGACCATCGTCACCGTCAACAAAGGTCCCAGTCGAGACGCTACGTTTAACCTTTCGGCTTTCAAAGGCGTCGCGAAATCAGCCAAGACATTTCGCACCAGCGCATCCGAGGAGCTTAAAGAGCTAAGCCCGCTTCCGATTTCCAATAATGTGTTGACGACGACGCTGAGTGAGAATTCAGTGACGACTTTCGTCGTCCGAATTTAACCTCGCCCTAACACCGGAATACTATTTGCGAGTCCAAATCCTCGAATGTAGGAAATGTCGTCGAAATCGCCCAGCGTTGCTTGTTGGAGGCCCGTACCTCGATAGGCAACGTGCAGCATATTGTCCGTCTCACCTTGACCACCGTCGACCCATCGATAGGCATAAAGCATATCGTCTTTGAACCAACAGGCCGCCGGAGCCGAACGGCTCTGGGTCCATTCGTCATAGTAACGCTTGACAAGCCAGCCTCCATGGAACTTCGGATCGGCAATCTCATGCGCCATATAGCAACAACTCCAAGGCGTTGTCGCATTTGTCAGACCTTTCGCGATGATGATGACTCGTCCATTAGGACCCGCATCCTTGGTCGCATCAAAAAGCGGAATCATGCGCCCAGAACCGCGAGCGCCACCCGTTTCTCCTTCGACCCAAAAAGGCCCCGCCGTCTGGCGAAGAGTACCGTCAGCATCGGCGGTGAGGCGGCGATACTGCCAGCGGTTACTACGCCCCTTATCTTGATCCTGAGCTAACGCAAGAATCGCCTCTCCAGTCTTGGTATTGGTGCAGATTCCGACCGGATTGCTGCTGAGAAAATCGAGTGTCTTCGCCTCTTTGTCCAAGGCTTTCCCATTAAAAATTCGATAGGTCACCTTGCCATCCGTTGGGTTGGTAAGGAAAACGTACGCCCGCTTGCCATAGACGCCAATCGTTGGAATCAGGGCCTCGTTCGCATCAATCACAAATGGGCTCGACATCTTGACGTCAGATTTCCCTGGCTCGATCCAACGTCCCATGACGCCATCGACCGTTTGATAGGCCGCTAAAATCTTGCCGCCGTAACTTGTCGCAACTGGGTCGCCGGACAATCCGCCTGACTCGATCGTGATTTCCGATTCCCACTGCTGCGGTTTGATCATGTGGCGCAAGATCAAGCGTCCGGGGCGGTCAGGTCCCAGGGTCGGATCGATTTTCGGGTCAGGATGAGCATCGTTATTGCCGAAAAGCAGGTAAGCCTGACCTCGGTGTTCAAAAAGCCAAGGCGCCGTTTTCGTTCGCGTTCGACCCATATCGTCGCGGGTGCCGCCGCCAATCGAATAAGCATACGTAATGCTTGCTTTTACATGCTTTTCGCCATAGATTCCGTTTCGATTCCAGTCCACCAGCGTTTTGTCGCCATCGGCTTTTAAGGGGAAATTATAGGGTCCCTTTGAGAGAAACTGGACCTTGTCAAAAGGAAACGGAAGCGTCTCATCAAGATCACTCTCTTTGAGTTTGAGACTGGCAAACGATCCATCGCTATAATGTACATTCTCCAAACTGTCATTGAACCGATAGCTATACGTATAGTTCATCAGACTTGTATAAATGGGGGACGCATAACCCGGAGAGAAACCTTCATGGTTAAGACCGAGTTGGTGGCCAAACTCGTGAACGAAGACCGCCCAAAGGGCATTTTGACCACACGTTCCCCCGTCCGAAAGCTCGTTGGATTGTCCACCTCCGCCTGGCGTGACCTGCATCCAGTGAACAAGCCCACGCCATTTATCCGGCAAGAATTTGCCTCGATTGATCCACCACGAATTCCGCTCATCGTCGCCTTTCACCGCATCGAGTAGAACGGGGTGAAAGTGAATGCCTGTCGTGCCATCGGCATTCTTCGTAGGCAGATTGGCATAAAAGGACTCGATGCGTTTAACGCCCGCATCGAGCGTTTCTTGTTTCACCCCGTCAAATCGCGAAATCAGACAGATAACATCCGCCTGCCCCGGCTTACAGCCGAGAGCTTTGAAATCTAAGCCTCGATATCCATACTGCTTCCAACCGTCGAGCAATCCGTCGTTGCCCGAACAGCGGTTGTACGCATCCGATTCAGGGTCGCTATCTTTAAGATTCTTGTCCTCTTCGACAATCCCGCGCCGAAGTTCAACCAGAGTTCCAGTTCCGACTTCCTTACCGCGACGCCATTCGTAGATGATCGGTCGCCCCAGTGGTCCACTCCGGCCGACGGCGCGCTTGACATCTGCCTTCGGCAAACCATCCGATTCCAGTGTGATCGTCTTGCTCGGAGTCCAGGCGGTGTCCCCAAAGACGACCAGTCCCGGCATCGCCGCAGGCTGAGAACCAACCGACTCCTTTCCCAGATCACTCTTTCGTTTGAAAGTATTTCGATCCATCCAAAAGATCGTGCCCTTCGAGTCTTTACCCACAAAATCGCTACCCGCATCCCCGAGCCATGCCACCCCACTTGGAAGCCGAATCGCTTCGACAATTCGGCTATCGATGCCGACGCGAAACCCATCACCAGACCGCGAAGAGAAGACGTAAAGACGATCCTCCAAAATTGCCATCGTCGGATGATCGACCTTTCTTGGCAGAGTTACCCAGTCCGCCGTCACCTGGAGAGGGAAGGAATTGACCCGTTTCGCGAGCCTGAGCTGCTTACCTTCAAAGATTCCAATCGCAACCGGTGTGCTTCCACCGACGGCGACCGCCTCACAATTCTTGCCAAAATTGCCACTCATCTGAACGCCATCAGATGGCTTAAAGCCATCGACGGTGGGCAAAAGATGAAGACTGCCTTCACCGCGAGGATCAAATGCCACCATGCCCGCGCGGCCACTGCCCAAAAAGTCAGCGGCAAAAGCGAGGTCGGGTGCATCGCCCCATCCTGCAATCCATGCCCTCGGAGGAGCAAAGCCAGTCAGCGTTGAAGCGGCAAGCGCGACGGAAACAGTCAGCACGATGGCGTGATTATATCGTTATGTTAACAGGCTGATATCCGAAGCTCCGAAATTTCTTATGGCAACGCTCCAGCGCGTTTCTTCCTTGCTCTGTCGATTTGCGACGCCCTCGTACGACAGATCAATAACCATGCAAACTCAGTCACAAACTCGGTCGAACGGTGCCATTCTCGCCGGTCGAATCCTTAGTTCTCTTATCGTCGCGTTTCTTGGCCTTGATGGTGTGATGAAACTCGTCAAACCGGCACCAGTTGTCGAAGCGACACTGAAACTCGGCTTCCCCGAAAGTTCAATCGCGGTGATGGGAGTCTTGCTTCTCATCGGCACTGTGCTTTATGCCTTTCGAAAAACCGCTATCCTCGGCGCGATTATCCTCACCGGATATTTAGGCGGAGCGGTGGCGACCAATCTTCGCGCCGACATCAGCCTTTTCAACGACGTCTTTCCGGTGATCTTCGGAATGCTCGCATGGTTCGCGCTTTGGATCCGAGAACCTCGACTCAAGGCTCTGATTCCCCTTCGCCAAGACTAAGAAAAGACGACAACCCCACGGCGGCCTTTGCCCGAAAGCATATCGGCAAAGGCCTCATTGATTTGATCCAGGGTATATCGCTGAGAAATCAATTTGTTTAGAGGCAACTGCCCAATCTGATACCATTCGGCATATTGAGCAAAGTCGATCGGCGGATTTGCCGACCCATAATACGAGCCTTTCACCGTCTTCTCTTGCCGCACCAAAATCGAGCCAGGCAGATTTGTCGAAGATCCCATCGGTGACAGTCCCGAGAAAATAATCTCTCCTCCTGGGCGCGCCGCATCGAGGCACTGTTCCTGAACCCGAGGATTCCCGATCGCTTCAAAAACGTAGTCGGCCCCGCGACCTTCTGTCAGATTGCGAATTTGCTGAATCACGTCAGCTCCAGGTTCCAAAACATGAGTCGCCCCGAGATCAATCGCCGCCTCCCGCCGCGATTCAGAGGGATCGATGGCAATGATTGGGTTCGCCCCCATGACCTTGGCTCCCATCACCGTCGAGAGGCCGACTCCTCCCGCTCCAAAAACAACAACCGAACGCCCAGCTTGAACCTTGGCGGTATTCACCACCGACCCAACGCCCGTCGTAACCGCACAACCGATCACGGCTGCAATTTCAAATGGCAATTGCTTGGGCATGGTCACGCAGCACATCGCGGGGACAACAACATATTCCGCAAAACACGCCAGTCCGCAATAGTGATAAACCGGCTGACCGTGGTCAGAAAGCCGAGTCGTTCCATCGAGCATCGTCCCCGCCCAAATCGGCTCGACATAGGTAGCACAGAGGTTCGGTTGCCCGTTTTGGCAATAAAAGCAGTCGCCGCAGTAGGGAGCCCAACTCAGGGCAACATGATCGCCCACCGCAAGTTCATCGACACCTGGTCCGAGATCTTCCACGACTCCCGCACCTTCATGCCCCAGCCCTGCGGGTAAAGGATGCTTGGTTTCTCCCGTCACGAGGTGCCAGTCGCTATGGCAGACTCCACATGCCCGAATTTTCACCAAAACTTCGCCCGGCTTTGGTGGCTGAAGGTCAAGTTCTTTGATGACGATGGGAGTGCCAATTTCTTCGACCACAGCAACGCGAACTTTCATCGTTTGCATCTTACTTGTCTTTACTTGCCGATCACCGCAACCACTGGCATGTGGTCGCTTGCCATCGATTTCACAACCTCTGTCTGGAGCGGCGTCAGACCACGCGTCCAAACATAGTCGATCCGCTTATAAGGCAGCTTCGCCAGTAGCGACATCCCAAATCCGCGTTCGGTCGTTGCGTACGAATCGGTGAAGTACTGACCCAAACGACGGATCGATTCCGAGCCCGGCGTTCCATTGAAATCTCCTGCCATGATCACAGGAATCTTGGACGGTCGTAATGAAGCCATCAGCAAATCGACCTGCGCTTGGCGATCCCGAACGACCTTGCTCACAACTGGGATATATTCGCCGAAATCAGGCGGCATTTTCTCGACCCAACTCGGTTCCATATGAACCGAAATCACCCGTAGAGGACCGAGTGGACTCTGGACGGTCGCAATCGGAAATTGCTTGACCGGCCATTTCGTCGGCACATTGAGAAACTTCTCGAACTTGATCGGAAACCGAGATAGGATCATATTCGATGAGGCCGACACGTACTGATAGCCTTTCAGTTCTTTACAGAGCATCTCGCCGGTTTGCTTTTGCTCTTCCGGTTTGCAAGCTTCCTGAATGAAAATAAGGTCGGCATTCGCCTGCCGCATATCGTCGATCACCCCGGGACGATCCAGATCGAAATGCGCAACATTATAGGTCATCACCCGAATGGTCTTGCCCGTTCCAGCCTCGGGTCGGGAACCAAAAGTTGGATGTCCACCCACAAAAATCTCAAGGCCCAAGAGACTAAGCCACACCAGCGTGAACCGAAATCGGCGAACCGACAGGATCGCCATCAACAAGCAGAATGCGAGACCAGGCAGAAATCCACTTTCCGTAACAAAATAGGTCAGCCAATTCGACTCGGAATGACCATCGATCCAGAAGTAGAACACCAAGAGATAGAGACCAAAAAGCGTAGGCGTGATGATCCTCGGCCACTTGAGCCAATCCTTTTTCGCTTTCGACGAAGTCTTCTTTTTCTTTCGGGCCATTCGGTCTCTTGATTCAAGACGAAAAAGTCGATGGAAGTTCCTTAACGCTTATAGGTCGATATGCGTCGATTGGACATTTTCAAGACCTACCAGGCAGGTCGCCAACTGATTAAAACGGTCGGCGGCATCGGTCGCAAAATATGCGACCGCAGGCTCATTGACTTCGGACACAAGCCCATCAAGCGAGAGTCTTTGCTTGACAACTTCAGCCATCGAATCCGAACACGTGACGAGCGTTACCTCTGGCCCAAGAAATCGCTGAATCGAATCGCTTAAAAGGGGATAGTGAGTGCAGCCAAGAATCAAAGAATCGACCCCTCGGAACTCTTCGAGATAGAGTTCCACGACCTTGTCGACAATCTCCCCTTCGACCATGCCCTCCTCAACCAAAGGAACGAAGAATGGACATGCTTTTGCGACGACCTCAGCCCCGGGCGAAGCGGATTGAATCGCGCGCTGATAGACCTCGCTACCAATGGTCGCTTTGGTCCCGATCACTCCAATGCGATGATTACGCGTAGCCTTGAGAGCCGCATCCACCGCTGGCTCGACAGTACTCACAATCGGACAATCGTAGCGGGCATGAATCTCAGGCAAAGCGTGCGCCGAAACGGTGTTGCAAGCAATCACAATGAACTTCACATCGTGACCGGCCAAAAACTCGGTGCAATCCAGTGCATAGCGACAAATCGTTTCGTGAGCCTTCGAGCCATAAGGGGTCCGCGCGGTATCGCCGAGGTAAACGAACTTCTCGTTCGGCATTGCCTCAATGCAACTTTTGAGGACGGTCAGACCTCCAAGGCCGCTATCAAACACGCCGATGGGGGCGTTAGGGTCCTTGGAGATCATAGACTTAGAGTTTACTTCGCCGGCTTGATCTTGAACTGCAACGCCGAATAGCCGTCGAGTTGGAAATGCTCAATCCGAAGCTGATGCTTTCCACCCAATTTCTGTTTCACGGTAAACGTGGTGGGCGCCTGATAGTGCCACTCGTCAACGATGATTTTTCCGTCAAGCCAAGCCCGCACCCCGTCGTCAGCGGTTAGCTCAATCGTGTAGTCGCCGGGTTTGATCGTAAACGATCCCGTCGCGACCGTACCGAAATGGTTATTCGGGACACCTTTTTCAAACTTTCCGTAGCCCGTGTAATCGAGTTTGGTCTTGTGAAATTCGAGGGTTGCGGCGTCGCGCTTGGCATTGTAAGCCTCAAGAGCGTTTCGCGGATCCTCTTTGTCCTTATCGAATTCAAAGAATTTGACCGTCCAATCAATCGGAAGGTCAAATTTAGTGAGCGAGAGCGTGAAAGGCTCACCCGCTTGGTGAGTCACACCCTTATAGTCCACAAACGACTTTCCGGTATAAACGAGTTCGAGACGTTGTTCGCTGGTTCCTGGTTGAGCTTTGATATTCAAATAGCCCGGAACTTGCCCTTTCGACCACGACACGTCGAGGCCGACGGCTTTCTTCAGCTTCCAAGTCCCGGATGGGCCGAAGACGGAATATTTCTGATAGCCATCTTTTTGGATCGGTCCCGGCCAAAGCTTCGGACTCTTGAAATCATACGGTCCCCATTCATCGACCATGATCGATTTCCGACCCGGGTGAGAGTTCTCGAATGGCCACTTGCCGCCCTTCAACAGGTCCGGAGAATCCTTACCGTATGCGTCCTCCGTATCCTTCGGATTCCATCCTGGAAGCTCCATCTGCTTCGGCACCGCTTCCCACTTGGTTCCCTTAAGCGTGACCATGCCGGGAATCTTGATCTTCTTTTCGTCACCGTGAATGCAGGTGTCGAGAAAAGCGATGTTCTGCACATCGCTGGCGATCTCGAAGTTCGCCCCAAAGTTGGTGTTCCCCGAGAACTTAACACCATCGGTCGTGCTCATTCGCAAAGTTCTCGCTTGCTCGCGGGTGAAAAAAGTGTTATCCGAAATCGTCCAGTCCCGGCTGCGCGTGTCGCGGTGCTTGGGATAACCCCAATTCGGGTCCTCGCCTCCGTTCGCCCAGATATGAATGTCGGTCTTGTTGCCCGTAAAGGTGTTGAGGTCGATCGTGTTGTCTTGACCGTGCTCGTGCGCGATTCCTTCTTCGCAATTCGAGATGTAATTGCCTTCGATGAGCGTGTTGTAGCTATATCCCGTCCAGAAGCCGTGCCAACACTCTTCGAGTTTGTTATTGATGAACTTGTTTCGGCTGAAGGTCGCCTCAATACCATTCGTCGGCGAGTAGCTGAAGTCGTTGCCGAAAACAAGATTATCGTTACAGCCGCCCTCACCGGTATCCATCGTCGATTGACCTGCCCAAAGGAAGAAGCCGTCGCCGCCATGAGTTACCGAGTTATAAGCGAATGTATTTTTGTGGCTTTGCTCATAGATGAGAATGCCCGCCGAGTCTTGACCCCGGTTATACACGCCATCAGAATAGCCACGCACGCACCAATCGATGTTGTTGTGCATCACTCGGTTATTGCTGCTGCGATACATCCCCAGTCCGATGCCGCTGAGGAACGAGAAGTTGTTGTTCCAAATCAAGCCATTATTGCTATTCATCAGCATCAGGCCGCACTGCCCGCCGACAGCGCGCACATTGCGAACTTCAAAGCCATCGACGTTCTTGAAGTAAGCGGCCGCGCCATATCGTAGCCACTCGTCCTTCTCATTTTGGTGATAGCTCATCCAGTCGGCGAGGTCCTCTTTCTCGAGGGTCGAACCGAGATGCTGCTTCCAGTTGTAACTCAGATCGCAGTCGATTAGCTTAAGGTCTTTACAATCGACCGCCATCAACGCAACCTTGTAGCCTCGCACCTTCAGATTCTTGATCGTGATATTTTTGCCCGACACTCGAATGCCGAGCCCCTTCCGCTGATCCGGCTCGACTTTAGGATCCGTTCCTTCGTAGGTGGCTCCTTTAAAGTCGATCACCTTGTTATCGCCTTTGATCTCAAGCGCCGGTTGTGAAAGGTCCTCCTTGGTAGGCTTGAGGATCACTTCGCCTGGTTTGGCAGGAACAAAGACTTCAAAGCTGCCTTGGTGAGCGACGAGGCCGGTTGCGAGCAACGCTGGGAGCAACATGCTCTTAGTTTAATTCATTTGGCTCGATAGCCGAGCATCGTGGTAGTCCTGATGCTTTTCGAGCAGGATGAAAATGTCGTATGGGCTCATAAATCCAAAAAGCGGGTGCTTGATCGCCGCATCATCGTCCCCAAAGGGTCGAAGGTAGTCGAGAAGCTGCCCCCTCCGAGCTTTCCACTTGGCGGCAGATTCGTCCACCGAGAGGGTCTCCTTGGGATGGAATGGCTTCGGACTAAACGAAGCGACGTTGGCCGGCTTGTTGAGCGCTTGAAGAACCTTTCCATAAATAAAATTGGGCTTTCCCTTCCGACCCTTCAGCTTTGCGGGATCCGTTTTCTTGACAATATCCAGATAGATTTGCTCGGTCACCGCCATATGCTCAAGCGCTTGAATGGGTGCAAAACTCTTGCCCACTGGCGAGCGTTGCTGATCCGATGGCATCTGTCGGACTCGCTCGACCATTTGGTCAATTCGAGTATTCAAGTGTTCGAGTTGTTCGACAAGTTCTGGACCCATTTTTGCATCTTACCGAGTCTTTTCAAGACCGAACAAATTTGAGAAGCTTGGCAAAGTCATGCCGGTCGGCTTCTTGCAGAGCTTCAATGTAGTTCCTGCGAACTTCCTCCAGCGAAAGACGAGAATGAGCTCCCCAACTGAAAGGCGTGATTCCCAACTGCCGCGCCAACAGATCAGCAGCCAGTCGAGCATGACGGCCATTTCCATTTGGAAATGGGTGAATGAAAACGAGGCGATGGTGAAACCTGGCCACAATCTCGTCGGCTGGGTAGGATTCAAATTCAATCCAGGCTTTCACGTCTTCCACCAGGTTCTTGAGCTCAGATGAAATACGAAAAGCCTCCACTCCGATGCTCTTCTGAGTTTTGCGAAAACGGCCGGCCCATCGCCAAGTACGATCAAACATCTTCCGATGGAGCAAACACAGGGCATCGATATCAAGGAGATCCTTAAGCGCCTTCGGATTTGTCTTTGCCCAAAGAACAGCTTCCAAAATATTTCTCGCCTCAAATTCGTTGAGTTCCGCTTGGGTCGATAACTTTGGAATAAGACCTTCCGATTCGGACGGGTCAAGTGGGGTATTACCAGCGTCTAGTCGGAAGTCCATATTCGGGGATCGTTTCGCTCAATGAGCCTCTGCGCAGTCTCTTCGACGAGTGACTCCTTGGCTTCATCATATAAAGCCTGAGATTCAAGCGCCATGGAATGATTCACCCATTCCACATCTTGTCGAGCCACCCGATAAGCGCGATCGTGGACGACTTGATCCAAGGATTGGCGCGGAACAATGGTCACCACTAGATCGCACTCAAGCGCGGCCGCTGCCGCCCGAAGACGCTTAATCGTAATCGACTCATTCACTTCGGCTTTCTCAATCTGATGTGCAGTGGCACGGGTTACACCAAGCCGCTTGCCAAACCCGTCGAGGGTCATTCCTAACGACTCACGAATCGCGCGAAGCCATCCCCCGTGGGGGCGCGGAACCACCTCAACCTGACGAGCGAGAAGTTCATCAAGCTGCTTCCTACGCAAATGTGTCGATTTCATTTGTCTGTATATATTATGACAAATTTTGAAATATGTCTTAATATGTTCTTACAGAATTACTTATTTGAACCTACCAAAATCCCTTTGACAAAGAATCGCTGGCAAAAGAGGAAAACGACGACCAACGGCAACATGACAATCACCGCCGCCGTCATTTGGAGCGGCCACGCCGTCGCCCCATAGGAGTTCTTAAAAACACTCAACCCCACTTCCAATGTTCGCATCTCGGTCGAATTTGTATAAATCAACGGACCAAAGAAGTCGGTCCAAACCCCAAAGAACGTAAAAGCGCCCGCGGTCGCAAGCGAAGCCTTGCTAAGGGGAAGAATGACCCGAGAATAGACCTGAAAGTCCGTGGCTCCATCGAGTTTGGCCGCCTCGTCGAGTTCTTTCGGGATCGACATCATGAACTGCCGCAGCAAAAAGACATTAAAGGACGAGCTAATTCCCGGCACGATGAGCGCGGCATACGTGTCAAGCCATCCCATTCCCTTGATGAGCAAGTAAACCGGAATCTGCATCACACTCCCGGCAAACATCATCGAACTCAAGAAGATGGCAAATAGAAGTCCCGAACCCTTAAATCGAAGTCGTGCAAAGGCATACGCCGCCATCGATGTCACCCAGAGCTGAAGGAGGACCACTGTCACCGTCACAAACACAGAATTCCAGAAAAAGCGAGCAACGGGAAGGGAAGGGTTAAACAACACCCACGAGTAGTTTTCGGGGTGCCATTCAGTCGGGACGGTTTTTGCCAGTGGCGGAATCGCTTCCTTCGGCCCATGAAATGAAATGAGCACCATCCATACAAACGGAGCCATCAAAAAGATCGCGAGCGCCCACAGAACTACGGAGGAGAGAATTCGCTTCAAATAGAGACTCCTTGAGAACCCCTCCTCACCGCGGGAGGAGGAGCCTGGGGTGGAGGGACCTCAAAGGTTCTTACTCCTAATCGATGAGTTGGGGTCGAAGGCGATAAGGGTCCCATCATTTCCTCGTCTCCTCCTTGCCCCGAAAACTGAAAGCTGAAGCCCGTTCTTTCAAAACGTCGAATGCCCCTCCAACTGCTTTTGCGTCATTCGAAACTGAACGTAGGCGACCGCCGCGATCAACACGAACAAAATGAATGACTTGGCCGAAGCCAAGCCCGTGTTAAACGAAAGCCACGCCTCGGAGTAGATGTGATAGCCCACGACCTCGGTCGCGTCCTCTGGGCCTCCCTTCGTCATCATGTAGATCGGAGTGAAAACCTGAATCGCGCCAATCGTCGAGGTAACGACCACAAACAAAGTCGTCGGAATCAACATTGGCAACGTGATGTTTCGAAAAGCCTTCCAGCCGGTCGCCCCGTCGAGCGCACCCGCTTCATAAAGCGACTGAGGAACGCCGATCAATCCAGCCATAAAGAGGATGACTTTGGGACCCAAACCTGTCCATATCGACATGAACGCAACCGCCCACAAAGCCGTTTCCGACTTCCCAAGAAAGTCGATGCTCTTGATTCCGAACCACCCCAACATCGTATTGATGAGTCCCGTTTCTGGCAAGAAAATATAGATCCAAACCATCGAAATCGCGACCACACTTGAGATGGCCGGAAGGTAGTAAACGGTTCGAAAGAACGCACTCAGACGCATCTTCTGATTGAGCAAGATCGCAATCGCCAGCGCAACGACGATGCCACTCGGCACGGCCATCAACGCATATTTCAGCGAATTCCAGATGGAGTTCAAAAACGCTGGGTCGGTCAGCGAATAAGAATAATTGCCCAACCCGACGTAGCTGCGGTCAGGCCGGTACAGCTTCCATCGAAACAAACTCAGCCAGAGCGTAAACCCGATCGGGAGAATTGCGAAAAGCATCAGGTGAATCGTCGCGGGAGCGACAAACAGCCATCCCGCCCGATTTTCTTTCTGACGAAGATTCATCATTTGGCAAACTCCCTGTCGATCCGCGTTGCCATTTCATGCAGGGCTTCCGATGGCGTCTTACGACCATTCAGCACCGAATCCATCATTTTTTGGCCCTGTTGCTCAACAAAAGCATAACCCTCAACCTGAGTTCCGGTGGGTGGCTTTGCTCCGCCGATCAAACCCAAAAAGTCGCGTTCAATCGGTTCTTTTGCGCGTTCTTGGGCAACATCTTTTCGAGCGCAAACGGCGATGCCCGTCGAGTTATAGCGAAGCTGATTTTTGTAACTTGTAAAGTGCTTGATGAACTTCCAAGCCGCGTCAGGATGCTTGCACCCCGCCCCGATCCCGAGTCCCGAGGCGTAATAAACCGTCGTCGGTGACGAGAGTTGGGTGGGCATCGACACGATTCCCAGCCGCTTCCAGTCGATTTTCTTAGAATTCTTGTACGTGACGAGCGCCCAATGCCCATTGACCGCCATCGCGACATCGCCATTTTCAAAGGGATCGACACCCGTCGCCGCGACCTCACTCAGCTTGGGCGCATAGCCTTGATCGACCAAACCCTTGAGGTACCCGATCGTCTCCGCGTTCTGCGGCGAATCCAAAGTCCCCGTTGCTCGCGTTCCGCTTGGATCAAGAGCCGCCCCTCCGTGATTCCAAAGCCACATCACCCAACCCGGCATCCAGGTCGACAAAACGAATGCCTTCTTTCCTCCGTTGGCCAGAGCGGCACAAGTGTCCTGAAAGTCCTCAAACGACCATCCGTTTTTGGGATAAGGCACGTGCGCTTGATCGAAAAGGTCCTTGTTGTAATAGATCACCATCGGTGTGAAATCGACGGGAATCGAATACTGCTTGCCTCGATAGGCCCCCGCTTGAAGCGTGTTGTCGTAAAACTGACTCTTCGGAAAGCTAGGATCCTTGTCGAGGTAAGGCGTGAGGTCTTCGAGCACTCCATTTTTGACAAACAACGCCGAGCTTGACGCATCGAGCACCGTCACGTCGGGCACGACGTTCGCGATGTGACTTAGCATGACCTTAGGCACATAGTCGCCCGGCATGTTCTCGATCACCAAACGAATGTCGGGATTCTCTTTCTCGAAATCTCGATAGATTTGGTCGAGCAACTTGTCGAAATCGTTGCCCTCTCCCGCCCCCGACCACGTGGCAACTCGCAAGACGATCCGCCCATCGTCGGGCTTGGCGCAACTCAGGCAAGCCAACGCCGCCACCAGCGGCAGCACAAACTTCATCGTTTGGCGGACCTCCACGTCCGTTAGTTTTGCACGAAACCAAGGGCAAAGGGTCAAAGGAAACAAGAAGCTTGCCATACATCTGGATAGCCCGAACCCGGAAAAGCCCACGTGTGGCACGGTCAGCGACGTCTTCCCGCTTGCGGGTCGGGAGTTGACCGTGAGACCTAAAAAGGCGATCCACTGTGCGGTGAAGTAGTTTTCGTGTGGCACGGTCAGCGACGTCTTCCCGCTTGCGGGATGGGAGTTGACCGTGAGACCTAACAACGGCGATCCACTGTGCGTTGGAGTACTATTCGTGCGGCATACACTTAAGCACGGTGATCCTTTACCCGCATAGTGAGCCCTTGGATGGCAACACCTTCAAGTTACTATCTGGTCATTGGGATTGCTGCCTCGCCTTTTGTCCAGATTTGCACATGCAAGGTAGGCTTCGACCGACAGCCTCCGCTAGTCCAAACAAGGATTTGGATGGTTCGGGAAACAATGAGTGTGGAAAGCAATGTTAAACACTGTCGTATTTATTTGCACAATATCGAGCCAAACATCGAATACCCTATTGCCTTTTGAGGGTAAGCCGGCAGCGGATAGCATTCTGATGAGTTCTGGCGGGCCTCCGCTGGGATCACTGCCAAATCATGCAGCAGCATATTTTTGTGTAGTGAATAGCCCCGCCGGAAGTGTAAAAGTTCCTGTCAAGAACATACACTTGAGTAAAGAAATGGCTCGAATGGGAAATACGAAGCTTCATGTATTACTTATGGCGCATCCATGGTGCCAAGAGTCATGGGCATATGATGAGTACCGCTATCTCATGAATCGGGGCTGCAACCTTAACAGCCCAATCGACCAACCAATCTGCCCCTTTGATGTCAGAGGAGGTTCAAGAACGACCCAGGGGAGTCACGCCAGCCCGACGAATCAACAAAAGCACCAAGCCCGCCCCTCTGACCCAAAGGTCGAACCACCCCACGACTCGACATTCCCATAAGCACCAACGCTGTGCTTCAACTGAGCGAAGGACAAAACCCTGGTACCCGAATCGTCCTTCCCCGATCCGGAGGATCGCATAAGGTAGCCAGGGCGTCGCAGCAAAGCATGAGCGGAGCCCCCTGGAAAGACCCGATCCAGCAAGAGTCCACGGAGCGTAGTCGCAGACCCCCACGGAGCGACCCTAAGCAAAAGCGCCACAAGTCAGTCTTCATCACTCCCTGCATAAGCCCAACTTTGTCCCGATTCACAACGCTACGAAGCGGCGGGCCTCGAAGTCGGATTTACGCAACTCGAAATGACCGCCACTCTGACTGGAGTCAAGTTCTACGAAACGCAAGGCTATGAGCCGGGCGAAGAATTCGCGGTTCCGCTGGAGAACAGCGGACATTTACCGGTGGAGAGGATGCACAAGCTCTTGGGGTCTTATTGGTAACTCTCTGCACAGGAAATTGAGTGATGGATATTAACCATGCTACGACTAATTTGCCCACCACACATAGCCACTCGATATCCCATGAGCACCAACGGTGCGTCTCAACTGAGCGAAGGGCGAAGCCCTGCTATTCGAATCGATACCGACACAAGTCCAAAGAGCGAAGTCGAAGACCCCGTAGGGGCTACCCCCAACCGACCAACCAAACCCATCCCTTTGATTCTGAGTTCCATCCACCCCACGCAGCGACATTCCCATGAGCACCAACGGTGCGTTTCAACTGAGCGAAGGGACAAAACCCTGGTACCCGAATCGTCCTCCCGATCCGAAGGATCGCATAAGGTAGCCAGGGCGTCGCAGCGAAGCATGAGCGGAGACCCCTGGGATGGCCTGATCCAGCAAGAGTCCAAGAAGCGACGTCGCTGACCGTGCCACCCAAGTTAGTCCGCCTGCGTCAATGGCTTGACGAACCAGTTTAGTACACAAATGTCACCACTATGTACTTGAACTAATCTTTCGAAAGAGGAAGACGGACCAACTCTATACTATCGACTCAAAGCCGTAGAATCTGATTTACCTCAAGTCATATGTGTATGGCCTAGAGCCAACAATTGCAACAGGGTTGCCTCCGGAACTACTAACCCTATAGAGTGCTGATCCTCCGAGATAACAAATACTTCCTTCAAATGCAAATTTTGGAAGATCACCACTACTTGCAGCAAGTACATCTCCACCTCCACTCGCATTGATAATTCGTACGCCTACAATAAATTTCCTCACGGAGGAATAGGCAATTTTTGTACCGGTAGAGTTGAAATTGAAAGGGATATCTGCCCCGTCCAAACCGGTTAGATTCTGAGGTTTACTCAATCGCAATTGGTTTGCACCGGTCGATGTCATTGTATAGACACAATCAGCGCCGGACCGAAGTGAGTGAAACGCAATTGTAGAGCCATCAGGACTTGCTACAGGAAAATTATCTGTTCCGGCACTATTGCTCAGATTGACTAAGTTTGAACCGTCACTTCCAATTGAATAAATATCATCATATGTCGATGTTCCATTGTTACTGACAGCTCGCATTGTTATGAGAACCGGATTATTACCGACTTTAGTTGATATTTCAGTTATGGTTTGACTAGTGGTGCTGAAAATCTTAACTGAAGTACCACTCACGACTGAGCACCTCATTACTCGATATGCGATGGGAGAAGTCGTTCTATCTTGAGACAGATAGAATACGTTAGTACTATCTTTCGAGAAGGCAATTGCACCTAAAGTACTTGCAGGTTGGGGGATGTATTCACTTCCCAACGATATTTGCCTCTTTGATGTACCGTCGACTTTGGAAATATATACGCGGTATGTTGACGTTGAGTCGTAGCCGTTCCATGCGATCCACTGACCATCCGGGCTCATCTTCACGGAACTTACGCTTCGTTCTGCAGAGCTGACCGTAGAATTATTTCCGCCATTCACATTACAAGTAGCTACTTGACTTCGCGATGGATCTACGTAAGCGATATCGCGCACCACTGGAGCGCCCCCACCTGACGTAGAAGAGGTAGATGTTGTACTACCAGCTGTTGAAGATGTGCTGCTCGTGCTTGCTGTCGTTGCAGTGGTAGAGGTGGTCTGATCACCAGTCGTTTCTCCTCCACATCCGAATACCATCACGACGAGAGCTAGCAGACCCACGAGAGAACTAACCTTGTGTTTCATGCAAAGATTGCACCTTGCTTCCACTCTAAAAGTCCAACCAATGTCCGAAGTTCGAAAATATGTCTGTATTTCGAAAAACTACGATAATCTCGTCTGCTCAGTAATGTGTATTATATTCAACATCGTCGTGAATCAGTCAAATTCATGGTTTTCACCTGGGGCGTCTTTTCGAGAACGCCGAGTAACCATGGGATTTACACTCGATTACATTAGCTTAATATCTGGCATTTCTTGCGCTGCTATATCCGAGTTTGAAAATGAGCAACATATTCCCTCTAAGGATCGCTTGATGCTCTTGTTGGATTCTGTCAATGCGGACGAAAAGCTACGCGCTTCTTTCTCACTCTATTTCGACTTTAATATGGTGAAAAGAAACCAGGCTAACAATCACCATAAAACATCATATTTGGCTGATGTATTATTAGCTGTACGGTTCAGGGCGGGCCTTTCTCAAGCAGAATTCGCAAATTCTCTCGGGATTCGCCAGAGTACCATTTCGTGTTGGGAGAGTGGTAAAAAGCGCCCATCTACGTCAGTACTAGAATTAATGGTTCTGCATAACTTCATTTCACGGGACGAATATGTTTATCTTGACTCTTGTCCGTTAATGCATGCAACCTTGTGTGACTCTATTTGGGCGTTTAGTGATCCATATGAAGCACTTAGTTCGCTTAACTTTGATAGCAGTGGATCTGAGGAGATTGACATCCTTCGACTTCGATCGCTATTTCTTGTATTCCAATCTAGGAGCAGAGTAAATCCAAACTGGACTCTAGCCACGAACATCCTTGCAGACCGGTTATCGGGAGAGTTAATGGCACAATACCGAAATAGTGAGCTCATGCACTTCAGCGCACTTCAGGCAACGAATCAAAAGGCTCAAGCTAGTCTTGGAGAACCTGGTGAGAATTTAATCGTTATGAATGCAATATCAGCCCTAAGGTCGACTCAAAACGAAAGGATATTAAAGAAACATTACACCGAGTTAGGATCTCGTTGGATGCAATTTGAACATTCAAGATCCTGGGCCGGTGTTACCTTCGCACAACTTGCTTTTCGACTAGGATTCCACGGTGTAGCACTAGAAGCTTTTGGCGCACTTTCCGCTGAGTCCTCATCTAAACCTCATCTTCGTGATGCGGATTCGCTTCTTCATCTTGTCTCTGAATTGTCATGCAATGTTGGTGAAGCTAGGATGGGCATTCATCTCCTTGAAAAGCACTGGGAAGCTTACTGGGATCACGTAGATGCCACAGTTCCTTACGTATATTCGATCTACGTAGTTGCAGCTCGATGTTTTAGGCTACTCGGTGATTATCGAAATGCTCGTAACATGCTTGAACAAGTAACGGACCGGATTTCTACCCGCAATTTTCACAATGGTTCTCTGGCAGCCAAAGCTTTGCTAAGGAAAATCGATTCTGAACAACGACAATTAGATTAATGTTTCAGAGTGTGGCATGGATGATTCTATTGCTAAATTTCAACGGCGAGCCACTGCTATGGGTGAGACTAGTATGTGTGTGGCACTGGCAAAGACAATCTGCATAGCTGCGATTTGCCAGTGTTTCATAATATCCTCTTCCAGCCACTGTGTGGACTGCGTAACCAAGTTCCAAACAGGGGTGGCCTGTATAACCGACCACTGGGCTTGCCCCTGAGAGGTTATGCAGGTCTTTGAAAAGATTGGAGATGCCTGATGAAACCGAATGGTAAGGTAAAGCGCAAAGGTTGGGTAGAAACAGATTTGTGGGAGAGAGGTGGAGGCTACGACCGAAATTAAAGCAAGACAAGAAGTGATTTCCTATGTGCATCAGAATCCCGTTGTAGAAGGTCTTGTCGAAACCCCTTTAACTTATCGGTGGTCATCTTGCAAATGGCACGTCACTGGTGGGGCAGGATAGGTTCATGGTGTTCACTACCCTAGCCTTTTTGAGTGACAGAATGACCTAGGCCATGATTGCCCATCTGCCCCTGCATAACCTCTCAGCTTCGCAGGGGTCGGTTAAATAGGCCACCCCTCGTCATAATTTGTTAGCCCAGCCCACGCAGTGGCTCGCCAGCTAAAAGCTAGTGAGTTTCTAATCGAAAGAGAGGCAGACCCTCCACATAGGAATAAACATGGCAGTAGTATTTTGGACACTCTGGAGCGAACTACACAAAACAAAGCTACGATATCATGGTTAAAGCAAAAGATTGAGACTAATTCGCATCCAAATAGGAGAAAGTGAATTTAAGCATAGGATTATCACTTTTGACTGGTTACCTTTTACTGCTTATCTGGTCTTAGGTGTTCTTCAGAAACACAATGGTCGGTCTAATGGGAACTGGTTACGTGCACCCAAATGAAGCATTAAATAGGTAGAAACGAGGAAGATAGCGTTTGTAATTGTACACCCTATCTGTCGTGCAATTTGTCGTACACCGTCAGTGGTTCTTTTCTAATTTCATCAAGAGGAAGTCCTATTGCTTCGATACATGTGGGTGTTGCGATTGGGTGACCATAATTCTATCTCCTCATCAAGTCGTCTCAAGCGAACCCAATCTTAATCACTACTTATTTATTGATGCTTTTGCATTTCTTAACCAAGAAACTCTAAACGATCTTTTTTCAAGATTAAGATATTGTTTAGCGTATTGAGTCTCCTTTTCCTTATCAATGCCTTTGTATGCAAGCATGAGTAAATAGTAAGGCGTAGCTTCATTGGGCCATTTTTCCTGCATTTTGTGCAAATGCTTATTATATTCTTCTGGATTATATCGATTTACTATCGTTTCTTTGCCGTGATTGCCAACTAAAGTCGCATTTACTCTCATAATATACGATTTAAAATACTCCGTCTCATATCGATGAGGGTATTGGTTCTCAATTCTTTTTAAGAATCCTAGCATTGTTTCAGGCGATTGATCTGATAAGTCAAGAGTTACTAAGCAGACGTTAAATGGCGGTGTCTCTTTCAAGTTCAGCACCATTTCCTTTCCAAATTGCGGGTACTTATCCACTATCTGATCCCATCTCTCACTCGTCCCGATTTGTCCACCGAAGTAAGCAAACTTTCCTCGCAGTACATTTATTGCATAATATTGACTTTGACGTAATCCGTCGCTTTCACCGCGACGCAGATTTATAGAATTAACATTCGCCACGGTATCTGCAACATCATATAGCCGATGATTGAGGTATCCAACATCTATTAGCAATTTCCATGCAACGGGATTCCCTCTGTCTCGTTCAACGATTTTCTTGGCTTTTTCAAAAGGCACTTTTCCGGGATCTGACGACCCGGAAAGTGCTTTGTATTCCGACTGAATGGCTATTTCTCCTCTTTTGTCGAGATAACCTACAAACCATGGCTCAAAGCTTGGTTTTTGAAAAAGCAAAAAAACAACGTTTATCATTAGTTTGTACCGTCATTGTAAGGCACGCTTTTGGAAATGTAAGTAACGTAAGGCTTTTTATAGTCCATCACCGTGTCTTCATCTTCTTGTTTGTAGCCTGCGCTGTCATACAATCCTAAAAAGCGATGTACGTTGAAATGTTGCACCGTTAATTCATTGAAGAATCTGTATGGGGTCGTTGAGGATGGGCATGTAATGCTAGCCAAAGTAGTATATGAATAAGATGTACTCATATCCTGCCCAAGCGATGCGCCTACGTCCAATTTAACTCCAAGTGAAAAAATATCCTTTACCGGTGTTATAGTTGCTGAATATCCTCCAGTTACTGTTACTGTAGCTCTAATAGTATCTTGCTTTGTCTTTGCCTCACCAAATGACTTACTTCCACCTGGGTAAAGGATATATTCATCAACCCCATCCGGGAATGGTACATGCGACGTTTCAGTTGTATCGTCTTCCCTCTTACTTAATATTCTTTCAGGTGCCCAAACCTTTATTTTGATTTTGGTGTTGAATGGGCCCACATTTGTAGATAGCAAATCAAATTGCTTTCCATCCAGAGTTATAATATCTGGAGTCGTACGCATATTTCCCAGCTGCTCTAATGAATAGTATTTTGAGATGGTTATTGAATCGACTGAAGGCGGCAATCCGTTTCCTGTATTCTCAGTTCTCGACCCACTTGATGAGCTTGAGGTGAACTGCCATTCGGGATGTAACCATGATCCAATTCGAGTAACGGGAATGTTTACACTGAGATCAGTATCTTCAGGAGCAATTTCTGCTAGTTCGTTTTCGATGTCGCCTGTCCATGCCGGAACGCGAATTACCGGTCCGGAGTCTGCGCCATTATCTGGGGTTCTAGAGTATGTTTCAATAAATAGGCTAATTGCCTTCACATCGAGCGTATGCGATTCTGCCGCGCTTGCGACAAGATTTGCCGAGGTCCCTGTCCGAGAGGCTTTAGCATTCATTGAAACCGTATATGTTGCCTCACCGCCCATACTTAACTTCAGACGCTTAGCATGCGTGCCGGTGCTGGAAATTGAGCCTGTTGATGAGATCGCTGGGTCTCCTTGACCATTGGACGCGGTATATGTCCCTGCATTTTCCGCCTGATCTGCGGCTCCAGCAGAGGATGTTAGCATTAAGTAGCAATAAGTTGGCGCGGCTCCTGACCCAATCCATTTAACTTTGACGTTGGCTGAACCTTTCGACTCAGCATATCCGGTAAAGGAAGTCGGCGTGTTCCAAGAAGCGTTCGAAGGACCACCAAGGCCGGGAAGGCTTATTCCGTCCAATGTCCAATTATTGGTCGCCCAGTCTCGCACGTCGGTTCTCAAGCGGTACCCGTGCAAAGTTCCATCGTAAACCGGATAGACGTATGTGTCCGAACCGTTGTAAGTGACCGTAATTTGCCAGTTGGTAGAACCGTATCCACCTCCGCCCGCTCCAACCTGAGCGGATGCGGTAGCGGCAGAAAACACGACAAGAGTCCCACAAAGGATATTTGCAAACATGCATTTGCTCATAGGTCAAAAATATATCGGGTCACACCGGGGTAAATCAAGATTTTTTTGAAATTTTCTTTTATTTCAAAACTGTACCTAATATAAGGGATTTATACAAGCTTAATAGACCTGGAAAAAGGCTTCTAGTACATTATGAATATATTTGTGTATAATTAGTACCTAGATAATTGTTTAATTTCACTCAATAATTTAGGCAATTTTTAACCCCGATAAGCCACTAGCATAGGAGGGTTAAAAACTTGTCGTGGCACTGCGTGTCAAATATCCCGCCGGAGGAAGAGCTCTTGGAAAATCACGCCGCAAAGGCACTATTTTCTGAGGTGAGCGAATCGAGACGAAGCTGCAACCTTTTTCCTGGCACAGTTGAGTTGCACGCTCGCTTCGCATCATTTAAAAATGTAGACAATAGTATACTATATATATGCATTTCAAATTCGATGGGGAGGTCTTCCTTTCATACCAAAGCAAGAAAGGTTTTTAGGAACCATTTTAGAAAATGACCGCTTTTTGTCAGGGATCCGAACGATAATTCCGCGACAAGCCGCAAGCAACAAGCCTGGCCGTACAAGAATTTACCGCGCCCTCGCCCTCGCACTGAGCCCTTCTAGGTACCCTACTAATCTATGAGTTCAATGTGGAGGGACTTCTTCGATGGCGAAGCAGCGACCTACGAAGAGAATCCGTTCACCAAGAACACCGTTGAAGAAGTTGACTTCCTTCTTTCGCTATATCCGCTCAAACCGGGGGCAACGATCCTCGACATCGGATGCGGAACGGGACGCCACAGCATCGAACTCGCAAAAAGAGGCTTTAAGATGACGGGCCTCGACCTCAGCGAGAAAATGCTCGAAGTCGCAAAGCAGAATGCCGCGTCGGTAAGCGAACTCGAAGAGAGAAGCATCGAGTGGTTGAATCTCGACGCCAATGAGTTCGCCCTCGATAAGCTATTCGATGCTGCGATTTGCCTTTGCGAAGGCGCGCTGGGCCTTATCGAGAAGGGCGAAAATCCGGTTCAGCACGATCTCACGATCTACCGAAATATTGCCCGCCACCTGAAACCAAATGCCCCGTTGGTCGTAACCTGTCTCAACGGATACTCCGTCATTCGGCAGATGAAAGACGAATTCATCGCCGATGGTCGATTTAATCCTGCGACGATGGTGAGCAACTACATGGATGAATGGCAGCTTCCCGGTGGAACAAAGCAGATCCAAGTTTACGAACGATTATTTATTGCGCCCGAAGTTGTGGCGATGTTAGAGCAGGCTGGATTCGTCGTGGATGCCGTCTATGGCGGTACGGCTGGCTATTGGGGAAGGAGACCCCTGAGCCTCGACGAAGTAGAAGCGATGTATTGCTGTCGCAAAAAGCCTTGATGCAGCCCAAAAAATTCTGGCTTTGGTTTCTGATAGCGTGGGCCGCCACGGCGTTCCCCATCCTGATGCTTCATGGCGTGCCGGGCGTCGATACGCCGAACCATGTCGCGCGACTTCATGTCCTGGCCTCGCTCGAACAGAATCACTCGCTTTGGAACTTCTATCGTGTCCATTGGGCACTGCTGCCTAACTTAGCCGTAGACCTCTTTGTCACGCCGATCGTCTATCTCTTTAAGATCAACGCCCTCGTGCTGATGAAGATCTTTCTCATCAACATGATCGGCATCACCGGCGCAGGATTCGCCACTCTCAATCGCGCCTTGACGGGCAAGTGGAGCGCATGGGGTCTCTTCGGACTGCTATTTTCCTACAGCTATGTGCTCGGTTTTGGGTTCATTAACTATCTATTTGGCATTGGACTCTCGATCCTTTTTGTCGGCGTTCAACTGCTTTTGAAAGAGAAACCCAAGTGGCGCGCCGCCGTGGTCGCCGTCGGTTTCCCAATCCTTCTGCTCAACCACCTGCTCGCGCTCGTGCTCGGCGCGATGACCCTCATGGCCATCGCTTGGTGGCAAAAAGACAAATGCTCGGGGCTCTGGAAGGGTTTCGCCATCGGGAGCGTCCTCTCGCTCATCTACATGAAGCTCTGCACGACGGCGGCGGTTTCGGCCGGCTTCCGTTACGACCCGTTCACCCAGCACGTCCGCAACGTCTTCTTTCCTGCGTACTTTTCCGATTTTTGGCGAGATCTCGCCTTTTGGCTGATCCTCGTTGGGCTCACCGTATGGCTACTCATGAAGCGCAAAGAGCAACCCAAACTCGCATATCTGCTCCTTGCCCTGTTTACATTGGTTGGCCTGGCCTTGCCCCACATGGCGATGACCAGTGCCTACCTCTCGGGGCGAATCTCCGTTTGGACCATATTGGTGGGCGCGGCGGCCATGAACGGATTGGAACTCTCGCCAATGCTGATTTTGGCGTTGTTGCTCGGACGATCGGCTGACATCGGTTCACGATTTTTAAGTTGGAACAAGACCTTCGATCAGTTGCATGACGACTTGGAAGTCATCCCCAACGAAAGCCTTGTCTATCAGATGGTGTCGGTGCGCGCCGCCCCCCTTCGCCCACCCGGCTGGTATCCGTCCATCCTTCACGCCGACTGCCTGTTGCTGCTCGAGAAAAGCTGCTACGTCAACAACCTCTTTTCGATGCCGTTCCAACAACCACTCGAAAACGCCCCAGAAATCGGTCCTGACCTTCGCGATCTCTATAATCGAGGCACGGTTGCGTCGGTCGAAAATAGTCGTCAGTGGATGATTTGGCAGCTTGGCCTCATGGATCGCCGCCTCTCGGGAATGCCCGTCTTCATCTATTTCATAAAGAAAGAAGACGAGAAACCAATGGCAAGTCTGGGCGAGGTTCTGGTCGAGCGCCCGCGCTACGTCATCTACCGATACCGATAAAGACCGAGCTTCGCTGGTCTCAAACCAGGATGAGGAAACAAGAGGGTTTCAGAATGCCATTACTTTTCCCATTCCGAAAAAATCGTCGGGGCGACCTTATGCTTCTGAACCCAATTCTGAACCCGCGCCGCGCGTATCGACACTAAGTCGGGGCTCTTCCATTCATCGACCAACATGAGAATCTGTCTAAGCGATTCTTCCTGATAAGCGTATTCGATATCGATATTGTTGCGGATGGATTCTTCCGTCAGCTCGAAGTCGGGAAGTGGGCAGTTGGGGTCCAGATAGTGAGATTGGACGACATCGAGGAGCCCAGTCATTGCCCTCCATTTGTACATGTACTCAAGGTTCGTGGCGGCAAATTGCTGTAAGGTTCCCAATCGCGATTGGTAGCGAACCAAGGAAGCTTGGATGTTACTAACGATCGAGTCTAGATTTTCGAACTGAATGTTGTGCCAGAAGTACTCGCACAGGAGTAAGGGAATATGGTCCCTGTAGTCGACAGCGACAGAGCAGAATCCGTAGACTCTTCGGAGGCCTTTTTCCGAATATCGATCGAGGCAGACGCCAATCAAGTATCCATATTGCACGGGTTTTAGGATCTTGATTGAACCGAGAATGTGGCCGTCCGGAACACATTTCCTAAGCCATTGTTTGTTCTTTGATGCTGAGATGGACGAGTTTTACCCTCTGCCAATGCTTTGAAGGAGCAAAAGCATCCTGAGAGAATAGCAAAGCCTTGCCCTTGCCCTTGCCCTTGCCCTTGCCCTTGCCCTTGCCCTTGCCCTTGCCCTTGCCCTTGCCCTTGCCCTTGCCCTTGCCCTTGCCCTTGCCCT
>JBEHXE010000010.1:0-118996 GCA_048498855.1 Armatimonadota bacterium
GACTTTCGGAGCTTCGCGGCAAGGTCGTCGTTCTTGACTTTATGGCCCATTGGTGTGGCCCTTGCAAAGCGGCTCTCCCATCGATTGCAGCACTTCAAGCAGCCAATCCGTCAACCGTACAAGTCATTAGCCTTACCGGCTTTTACGGCTTTTACGGCACGACAAAAGACCTCAAAGTCGAGAAGGAATTTGAACTGATGAAGTCCTTTGCGACGAACTACAAAATTGCTTGGCCTATCGTTTTCGACGCGTCCGGTCAGAATAACCGCAACTATGGGGTTACGGGAATTCCGCAACTTGTGGTAATCGACAAACAGGGAGTCGTTCGCAAAGTCGAGGTGGGATTTGACCCAGTCGCCTTTGAGCAAACGAAGCAGCTCGTCGCAAAACTGACTGCGGAGTAAACCAAAAAGGGACGAAACATTCGTCTCGTCCCTTTAAGATTATCGGCGTTCGCCGAGATTCTTTTCGCCCATCCCTCGGGTGGTTTCTTCGGTCATCCCCCGGGCTTGCTGGTCATTGACGTTGCCTTGTGACTTTACCGTGGGAGCACTGAGATGCATGTCCTCGGCATTGCCTTCTTCGCTCGAACAACCGATCAAGCATCCGATTGCGAGAGTGGCGATGACTAGTCGGCGGACCAAGACTTACCCCAGAACTTGTCAATATCCTTGTCGATTCGCTTTTGGCAATACTGAGCCGTCGTGCTGGCTTCGGTGAGCGCCGGGTTGGTCGAAGAGTAGCCAACGAACTTTTCTCTTCCAAATTTGCCGGCGTGACCGTCGGCATAGGCTCCGCTGAAGCGAGTGCCCCATCGTTTTCGGGCATCCCAGTTGAGGGCGTACCAGCTAAAGCCGTCGACGTACTGATCGATATAGGGCCAAGCACCTTCCCAAGCTCGGAAATACATCCAGGAGAAAGGCAGCGTTCCATATTGAGTCGGTGCGACCATAAGACGGTCGGAGACGCTCTCAATCGCGGTCAACGATCGCGGCGATAGATATTCGGATGGAGAGGCGCAGGTGCCTGAACCGCCGTATGAGAATCCGCTTGAGTTGATGCTGAGGTTAGTAACCCACTGCCAAGTGTAATAATACGATCCGCCGCCCGTGCAGTTGTCGTAGTACTTGTCGCAGTAGTAAGGCGTGCTTCCAATTTTCGCGTCTTCTTTGGGCTCTGCGGTCGTCGTATCAAAGAAGATTGGTCGATTCTTTACATATGGAGTCACGCGACCAACCCAAGTGTCGGTGTTGTGATAAGGATTCGGGTCGGTTGTTGTGCCAGTGCCATAGTGGATCACGGCCATATCATCAAAGTCACCTCCATACATGAGCACGCCAAGCGCGGTTTGCTTCATGTTGGACAGAGCGGATGTCTTTTTCGCCGCCGTCTTTGCTTGAGCGAATACGGGGAATAGGATCGCGGCAAGAATTGCAATAATGGCAATGACCACCAAGAGTTCGACGAGCGTAAAAGCTTTCTTCATGATGTCAACCGTATGGTTTCACATCATTGCTATCCCGTTGTTATTAACAATTCAATAGGGATTCATGGCAAAATCGAACATGTCAAAAGCAGGAAGATTCATTTTGACCTTCGTTGTGGGGCTGGCGATTGTGATATTGATCGACCAGAGCGCCAGTCCCTACATGCCAGCCGGACACATACAAGACCTGTTTCACAGTTTAGTTTTGGGCTTTTTCGTTTCCGCTCTCCTGCTTGCAAGTGGATCGAAGAAACGAGGTTAGAGGAAATGGGGCGGATGAGGAGTCTCGAACCCCCGGCCTTCTGAGCCACAGTCAGACGCTCTAACCCCTGAGCTACACCCGCCGCGCGAGGCTTTATTATACCCAAACCCGTCTTTATTTTCATGAGGTCTTTCGCCTTGATGGTTTGCGGGGCTGCAATTTTCTCCACATTCGGCTTCTCGGCGGGCGACAAAGACGCCGATAGCGGTCAAGCCGCAAAAGCTCGGCTTGCTTCTCTGCCGAAAATTTCAATGGAGACTTGGAAGCAAATGCTCACCAAGCACGGTTGGCTCTACGGGTCGATGACCGCGAAAATCAAAATGATCGGCTTTTTGACACCCAAGGCCACACCCGAACTTAAGAACGTGCTTTTCGGAGCACCTAATCGCGATTACGACTTCGTGTGCAAAACCATCATGCTGCCAGATACTTCCAGTCCAACCTGGAACCTCGCCGCAAAACTTCGCATCGCCTACGCGCTCCAAGACCCGAACCGTTACCGGACCCCGAAGATCGTTTTGAATCAATCGAAGCAACTCGCCGAACCTAAAGTCGGCGACTTTGAAAACGAATGGAAGAGTGTTCCCGCCGATATTCAGAAACAAGCCGAGGAAGAATTTGAATCTTGTACTGAGTTGGCCAAACGGGCTAAGCCCGACACGTACTATGCCATCCTTCCCGACGATACGATCGTTGAGATTGGGCACCCGCTGAATATTGAGAGAGTCTGGAACGATTATCTCAGCACAAAGGGCTGAGTTTTAGAGCGAATGGGCGACGGCGACGAAGGGGGCTTCATCCCTTAACTTCGCCTCCGCCAGTCGTGCTTCTTCTTCGGACCGAAACCGTCCGAAGACCGCTGAACCTGAACCCGTTATTCCAGAATCGCGCGCACCATGGACGAGCAAACGCTCTAACAATTCAAGCGATCCACACGGGGCGATACGCTCGAAATCGTTATAAAGAACGTCCTCTTCGGGGAAGTCTCGCCACTCGTAAGTCTTCTCATCAAGACTCGCATACGCGCTCTTTGTGCCGCAGCGATCGTTCGGTTGGGCGATGACGTACCATTCGACAGGATTGGGCGATGCCATGGGAGTCAGCTTGTCGCCATATCCTTCTCCCTTTGCGCGTCCGCCCACTAAGAAGAACGGCACATCCGCCCCGATTGATTTGGCGATGGCTTTACGCTCGTATTCGGGGAATGGATTGTCCATCATTTGCCGAGCTGACCGAATAATGCCTGCGGCATCGCTGCTCCCGCCGCCGAGCCCGGCTTCGCTGGGGATTCGCTTAATCAACTTCACATGAACCGGTGGGAAATCGGCAACTTCCATCATCAGCCGCGCGGCTTTTGTAACCGTATTCTCTTCCGGTACCGACGGATCGTCACATTCAAAGCTCAACTCCTTTGCGCGTTCGATATGGAGTTCGTCATAGAGGGAAATTGCCTGAAAAATGGTTCGCAACGGGTGATAGCCTCTTCGATCAATTGGGCCAACACTCAAAAAGAGGTTTAGCTTGGCCGGACACTGGATCACGACGCTCATAGTGATCCCTCGATATTCTGCGGCTTGTCCATCTCTTCTTCAGTTGGAATGGATTCCGAAACGAAACTATCGAACACCGTATCTTCTTCGCGGGGCGGCGACGGAACGACGGCAATCGTTTTTGGATAATGCGACAAATCGAGTTCATCGAGCGCTTGATCGATGGCGCTCAACTGCGCGCGGGCCTCAGCGAGGACCGAAAGGAACTCTTCCGAGTTCATTGACGGGTTCTTGCCTATGAGGCGATATCCCAACATCTTCACACGAAGGTTGTCCATCGTCGTCATGAAGACGGTTGCCTGGGCTTCGGTCCGTTGGATGCCAGCCATCAGTTCGTTGTAATGGCTGCGGTATTCGCCGAGATTCTTTTCGGCGATACGATAAAGCTCTTGTGCCTGCGGGTCGGTTGGTTTAAACATCGGCAGACCAGGACGAACGCGATCGATACCCTCGGATTGCAGTACTTCCTCGAAAAGGATATCGGCTCGGCGCAAGGCGTTATAGATTGTCATCGCCAAACTGCTTACCGTGCTTGGAAGCTCTTGGAATTGAGCGATCTCCGCTTTGCGGAGCTTGTTCATTCCCTCTTCAAAGCTTTCGTAGCGCTCCCGGCATCCGTTCCAAAGCGCCGAAAAGCGACCGTTAATAAATCGCTTGCGTGTGGCGGCCGCATTCGCAAGAACTGCCTGAACCGCTACCCCAAAGATCAGGGCGATGAGAAAATATCCTGGACCGCCGAGCCCAAGACAAATCGGCCACGCAACGAGAAGAAAGAGCAATTGGAGGACGATTCGACTGGAGCGAAGGAATTCACGCCAAAAAATCCGTTGGTCGGCTTTTCGAATCTCCTCACTCAGCATTTGCTTAACTTTACGAGATCGGAGGCCGTTTCCGTTGTGTTTCGAACAGTCTTTCTATTGCAAAAGCCGCCTGAAGCATTTTTTCGTCGCCCATGTGGGGCCCCATGAGTTGGATTCCGACCGGCATTCCGTGAGCAAATCCCGCCTGCAGTGAGATCGCTGGGAAGCCGCCCATGTTGGCAGGAATCGTGCAATAGTCCAACAACTTCATTTGCATCGGATCCTGGCTGAGAGCGCCAATTTCAAAGGCGACGACCGGAGCCGTTGGCGAAATCACGAGATCGTAATCCTTAAACGCTTCGTTAAATTGGTTCGTCATGCTCGCTCGAACCTGTTGGGCTCGCAGGTAGAACGCGTCATAGTAACCCGCACTGAGGGCGTAGGTGCCAATCATGATTCGAGCTTTGACTTCGTGACCGAACCCTTCGGCCCGAGTCTTTGCCACCACGTCGATGTGGCCTTGGCCTTGCGAACGGGGACCATAGCGAACGCCATCGAATCGACCGAGGTTGGAACTCGCCTCCGCCGGAGCGATGATGTAATACGTGGTCACCCCAAGAGGAATCGTAGGAATCGAAATCTCGTCGATCTGAACGCCTTCTCGTCGCAACTCGTCGAGTGCGGCCTCGGTTGCTTTTCGCACTTCGGGATCGGTGTCCTCGCCGTACATTTCTTTAGGAAACGCCAGCTTTAAGCCCTTCAATGAACCAGACTTCAGATTGGAAATATCAACCGCAGGACTTGGGAGCGACGTTGAATCCATGCTGCAGTGGCCGGTAATCGCATTCGCCAATAGAGCCGCATCTTCGACCGTGCGGGCGAGTGGACCGATCTGATCGAGGCTCGAAGCAAACGCCACCAAACCGTAACGACTGCAACGACCGTAGGTTGGCTTGTAGCCAACGATTCCGCAGAATGACGCGGGCAAGCGGATCGAGCCGCCGGTATCAGAACCAAGGGCGATGGGTGCCATTTCGGCGGTAACGGCGGCGGCAGAACCACCCGACGAACCACCAGGCGTTCGTGCGGTGTCCCACGGATTACGGGCGGGCTTGAAAGCCGAGTTCTCATTCGAAGAACCCATCGCAAATTCATCGAGATTCGCCTTTCCGATCGTAATCGCCCCGGCTTGCTTCAGTTTGGCAACCACCGTCGCGTCATAGGGCGGAATGTAACCCTTCAGGATTTTTGAGGCACAGGTCGTCTCAATTCCTTCGGTCGAAATATTGTCTTTAACCGCGACTGGTACACCGGTCAATGGCTCGGCAGTGCCATCTTCGATCCGGGCTTGAGCAGCATTGGCTTCGCTTAAAGCTTTTTCGGCGTCAATGGCGAGAAACGCGCCGTATTTGGAATCTTCAGATTCAATCCGGTCGAGAAACGCCTTCGTAACTTCGGGAGCGGAAATTTCTTTGGTTCTGAGCTTTGCTGCGATCTCAGCCGCAGTCAATTGCGTGATCATTCGCTTGGTTAATCCTCAATAATCATGGGGACAAGGAACAGACCGGCTTTGCTCACCGGTGCGTTCTTTAGGGCGCTTTCCCTCTTCAGCGAGGGGCCCGCGATGTCTTCCGACCAAACGTTGGTGAGGTTCGATGCGTGGAGGATCGGCTCAAGGTCTTTGGTATCCAACGATTGGATGTCGGCGAAGTGCCCCAACAAGGCATTGAGCTCGGTCTGAAGGGACATGACTTCAGACTCATCCAGGTCCAGTCGGGCCAGTTTTGCCACGTGCCTGACTTCATCGAGCGAAATCGCCATAGAAGATGAGTTTAGCACAAGCCCATAATGAGCTAGGGATGAGAAAGCCTTCATTTGGAGTGACAACCACCGCAATTGTCGTGCTTTGCCTCATCGGCGGCTTTAAAGTGCTCTATGAGCCCTTGCTTCCACCTTCCCCTACCGAGTACCTGATCACTTTGCCTTCAACCGAAACCTTGCCCGCTCCGATCGTCGAGATCGACTGGAAGCGAACGATCGAAGAAGGACAACAAGAAGCCAAGCGTCGCAAGCTCGGCATGCTGATTTTTTTCGTCGATCCTTCGAATTACTATGCGAAACAACTTGAACTCGACGACTTTCGCGATCCCGAAGTCGCCCGGTTCGTCAACCGCAGTTTCGTCCCCGTCAAAATCAATCTCGACCAGTATCCCGAATGGGCGCAAACTGTATTGCCTTTACAGCGCCTGGGCCGTTATATCGAACCCGGAATCGAATTGCTGGTAACTGACTCCGACGGACATCTGATCGATCACTTTCCGTTGGAGAATCCCTTCCAGTTTTCTGGTCCCGAGGCCATCTTGCCTTTCTTTATTTCATGCCAAAAAGAACTTGGACAAGGTTCGCGCGAACAGACGCTTCAGACCCAGCAAAACGCCGACTTTCAGGCACTGATCACAGCGTCGGTCGAGCCTTTGCCTGCCTTCTCAGATTTTAATCAGACCCTCAAGTCGGAGTTCAAATTCGCCGCGCCCGGTATCTTCGTGGGCGGTTCGACCAAGTTTCGCCCTATGGCCCTTCGAACATTGGCGAAGACTGGCGATTCTCGACTGGCGGCGGAAATCACGCGCGAACTCGCCATCACTCCGCTCTACGATGCGATCGACGGAGGCTTTTATCGCGAAGCTCGCACGACTCCGTCGTCAAGCATGATCGACACTAGCAAATCGTCGGCCCATAACGCGCTCAGCGCCGTCGTGATCGCTCAATTGGCTTGTTCAGACATTGACGCGGGCTTGAGTCTCCTCGCGATGGACATTGGCAACGAGGTTTGCACTGAGTTCTCGCAAGGCGAGGGACTCTGTGCGTCTCGCCTCAATGATTCAGGCATCGATTTCCGAAGTCGTCGTTCGAGTCTTTCATCGAGTCGAATGCAATCCATTTTGAGTCCTCAGGAGATCAACCTCCTTCAAACTTTCGTCACGACGGATCGATCATCGAATCAAGACCTCGCGTCACTTCTGAGTTTAGATTCGCTAGGGAATCGCGATTTCCTTAAGTTTCGACAAATCTTGAAGGAAAAACTGGATGTCCCTCCGTCGCTTTCTGAACCTGACCACATTGCGACGGTTGGGTATGTCGCCGCTCGATTGTTCGACCTCTACCGATACACGGGCGACACTCGATTTTTGAACCGCGCCTTGGGGTTGGCAAAGGAAGTCTATTCGGCTTTCAGCGGTTCTTCGATTGCTCGAGTGTACGGAAATCGGCAACTGGGTCCGGGCTGGCTCGGCACCTATCTTTCCTTCGCGGATTGCGGCTTGGCAAATTTTGCCGCGACCGGGGAGATCAATCCGCTTCGCGAAGGTCAGCGAGCCCTCCAAATTGCAATTAAGACTTTTCGCGATCCCGAGACGGGGCTTTTATTCAACACAAAGCCCGGCATCAGCGGTGGATTCGAATTCAGTTCGGCCGCCCCTGATTTGGCCGATCGCGGGCGGGAATCGATGAATGCGCAAGCGATTCGATTGGCACATCAGTACTCGGTTTTATCCGAGGACCGCTCAGAGGCGAGCGCCCTCACATCGTTATCGCAGAACATTCTCGCGCGCCTTAACTCAATCACCCACAAAGCCTCCTCCGTGGCGTCGGGTTATTTTGATGCGGCATTCGACACGGTTCAAAATAAATCGGTCATGGTAAGCGGACCAGACCGAGTCGATGAAGCCAACGCACTCGCCAAGAAGTTTCCTTTCGTGCCGATTTACCCGTTTGTGGTCTCAAATGGAGATAAAAAAACCGGCTTCTACCTTCGCGAAGGCGAGCTGCTCAAAGGCCCTTTTTCCTTACCAGAATTGCAGAAATTACTGGTTGATGCGGGTCTGGTGTACACCAATTGACGTTTTTTGAGTCATAATCTCTCCCGGACAGGTCGCATAGTGGTCTAGTGCACCGCACTCGAAATGCGGAGTAGGGCAACTTACCGTGGGTTCGAATCCCACCCTGTCCGCCACCTTGTTTCACTCCGAAACTTTTTATGGCTCCATCCAGTAAAGTTGGGTTATGGATGTCACCCCAAAGCCGTGGTCTGCACTCGAAACCGACCATCCCATCAGCCTCCTTCACCGAACAAAGCTCGTCACCGAGCGAAATCTGGTCGCTAAGGTCGTTCTTGAGAAAGGATGCGTGGTGAAATTGCACCAACACGAAAGCGAACAGACCTCGATCATGATTTCGGGACGCGGCGTTTGGTGGGTTGGCCCGGAAGCCAGGGAAGTCGAGATGGTTGGCGGCGAAGTGATCCACTTCCCCTCGAATTATCCGCATGGGATCACCGCATTGGAGGAGTGCGTTCTGATCGATATCGTCAGCCCTGCGGCGGCGATGGGCGTCGATTCTCAGAAGGATTAAGCGCCCTTCAGGATGGGAAGCTTTCGGTCAGGTGCGCTTGTAATCGAGGCCAAAATTCGAGAAAATCGGCTTCAAATCCAGCGTAGTCCGATTCTAAAACGGTCAGTGATCCGACCAAATCGACCGTGCGGCCCGAGCCCCATTGAATCCGACGCTCCATTCTTGCCAAATTGACGGCCAGGCCCTCAAACGTATCATATTGACTCAGCCAATCGTCCGAAATCATGCGCTGGGAGATAGCAAAACATCCCTCGGGCAGCAATGATGCCGTGTCCTCGATTGATCGGTATAGGTCCGCAACATAGTCCGCTAACGTGTCCGAATCCGACCAATGCTTCGATAAGAAATGATCGTAAAACACATCGACCAGCGGATTGGCATAACGGCGAAAGCCAATCAATCGTTGATGCGATCGCGCGACGGTAGCATCGTGATCTGTGAACTTGTCGATACGCTGATGAAGGTCGTAACCCACCTTGAGGCGCGGCTCTAGCGAGTCCGTCTCATTGCGATGCAAGAAATCCGCGACGACGTTACCCACGCGAATCAGTCCCTTGTCGGGCGAGAGGACAGCGTGGGCAAGAAGGTTCACGCGTTTGATTCGATGAGCGGATAGCTGCCGAGCACCGTTGTTTCGAGGGCTTGGCCCTTGAGACGATTGATCGCCGCAACTAAGTTATCGTCGGTTCGATGTCCAGCGCAATCCGTGTAGAAAATGTATTCAAACGACGCGCGAGGAGCCGGGCGACTCTCGATCATCATCAGGTTGACTCCGTGCTCGTAAAGGGCCTCAAGCGCGCGATAAAGCTCACCCGGGCGGTTACGCAAGTTGAACATCACGCTCGTTTTGTCGCGTCCCGTCTTCACCGGTTCGTTGTAGCCGATGACCAGGAATCGAGTGCGGTTTTGGGGGTTGTCGGCGATGTGCTCTTGCAGGATCGGGATACCGACCATCTCGGCACCCAGCACGTTGGCAATCGCGGCTCCATGGGGATCGTCAAGCGCGGTTTGCGCTGCCTTCGCGGTCGGAACGACTTCGATGATCTCGGCAGAAGGGATGTTCATCTTCAACCATCGCTTGCATTGAGCGCTGGGCTGCGGACCAGCATAGACCTTCCGGATGTCTTCAAGGCTCGACGCGATACTGACCAAATGGTGATCAATGGGAACATAAGTTTCCGCACAAATTTTCACATTCGTCTGTGGGAACATATCGAGCGTTTCGGGCACGACACCCGCGACCGAATTCTCAACGGGCACCACGCCATAGTCCGCCTTATTGTTTTCGACGGCCTTAAAAACGTCGGAAATGGAATCTTGGGCAGAAAATTCGGTGCTTCCGCCGAAAGTCTGCAGGGCCGCCATGTTGGTGAACGTGCCCGGAGGCCCCCAATAGGCTACCGTCAACGGCTTTTCGGCCGCGATTGCCGCCGAGATGATCTCGCGATAGATCGACTTAAGCTGCTTGGGAAGCAGCGGACCTTGATTCATCGCATTCAACCGCTCGTAAACGGCGCGCTCACGCTCAGGGGTAAAAAACGGCTTGCCGTCGCGGCTCTTGATCTTGCCGACCTCGATCGCAAGATTCGTGCGCTGGGAAAGCAGCTCGACGAGCTGCCGATCGACTTGGTCGATATCCTTTCGAATTTCGTCGAGAGACCGAAGTTCTTGGCCGTCAGTTTTACCGTCGCGTAACATGGGACTACTAGATTATGGAAATGTCTGATGCCTTTTGGGTTCGAATACAGATAGAATCCTAGTAATCCTTTGTTAGATTCGCCTGCATTTAATGTGTTTCACGATCTGAAGTCCAAGCAGTTAGCTGTTACTGCTGTGGATATTCTCATCGTCGCATTCCTGATTTATAAGCTCCTGATGATGGTTCGGGGCAGTCGGGGCTGGCGAATTTTGTTAGGACTTCTGGTCTTTGCCGCCATCTTTTTCATCAGCGATTACCTCCGACTTTCGACCCTTCACTGGATTCTCGAAAAAGCGGTGCTGCTGGGCCCAGTCGCCCTCGCAATCCTCTTCTTGCCCGAACTTCGGCAGGCGTTGGAGGGATTGACGAAGATCAGTTGGTTCCCCGAAAGCGTGGTGGATGCCGGACACGAAAAGAATCTGGATCGAGGATCGGTTGAAGAAATCGTCGGGGCCGTCTCCGAAATGGCGCGCGACCGGATCGGTGCGATCATCGTCATCGAAACGGGCGGACACCTGGACGAGATCGCCGCGACCGGGGTCATGCTGAACGCAAAGATTACGACTTCGCTATTGGGCTCGATCTTCTACGGACAGAACCCGCTGCACGATGGAGCGGTCGTCGTCCGGGGCAACAACATCCTTTCCGCCGCTTGTCGGCTTCCCCTCAGCGAATCGCGCATTGAACGGAACTTGCACATGCGTCACCGCGCCGCGCTCGGCGTCACCGAGCAAAACGACGTGATCGCCCTCGTCGTAAGTGAAGAAAAGGGCAGCATTCGGGTCGCATCTGAAGGCAAACTCCAGACGATCGCTAGCAGCGCCGAATTGCGAGAGTTTTTGATCGCCAACACCACCCGATCTGAAGAAGAGAATCCGCCAAAGCGGATTCGAAAGCGTGACAAGGACAAAAAGGAGACGGCTGGCGAATGAGCAAAATCAATATTCCTATTGCTCTGCTCTCGCTGACCATTTCCGTCCTCCTTTGGGCGGGAATTTATAACAGCGAAAATCGAAAGCCTCCCAAACCGGAACAAAAGACGTTCTCGGCAGCGCTGACCCCCACCAATCTTGACCGAAGGAAATTCGTGGCGACCAACATCCCATCCGACATTTCGATTTCGATTGCGGGGACTCACGACGAAATAAAAAACGTTCAGCCGACGGCGATTGTTGACCTTGCTGGTGCGACAAAAGAGAAAACGTCTTATCCCGTCGTTGTGTTTCCGACCTCGGTTCGAAGCCTCATGACGAGCGAAAAGATCATGGCTACGATCAACATCGACACGGTCATAACCAAGCAGGTCGATGTGAAAGGGACTTTGACAGGATTGCTTCCCAACGGAAAGCGGGTCGAAAGCATCGAAGTCTTTCCCAAGAAAATTTATGTCACTGGCGCGTCTGCCGACGTGAACCGGGTGGATTCCGTCCAGGTGCCCGTCGATTATGCAGCGGCGATGAACACAGAAGGTGTCGATGTCGAAGCCAGAGCAGTGGACAAATCTGGGGTCCGCATTCCCAAGATTTACATGAACATTTCCGATCCGAACCCCGAATTTATACCTGAAGCGCTGGAAATCCCGTTGCTCATCCACGTCAGAGTCAAGTTTGAGTCGGCAATTCCGACCGGACCTCCTTTCAAACTTCCCTAAGTTCTCACAATGACGGAAATTCGCACGATCCGCCCCGACGAAGCCGACGCCTTCTTGGCGCTCCTTTGCGAAGTCTTTAATCTGGATTTTGCCCGCGCCCAATCACTCTTCAAAGAAGAACCCCTTTTCGATCTGGATCGAAAGTGGGCGCTCTTTGAAGCGGGTGAGATGGTCAGCATTTTGACAACCACTTCGCTCACATTTGGGTGGGGAAACGCTATCGGAATTGCTGGCGTCGCGACCAAGCCGAAGCGACAGCGAGAAGGCTATGCTCGCCGTTTGATCGAACGAGTTCTGAAGGAATCGGAAAAGCGCGATGAAGGCCCGGCATTGCTGTTCGCGGCAGACACTCGTTTGTATGATTCGCTCGGTTTTGAAGGGATCGACCGCGTCGTTCAAGGACCCATCAGCGCAATCCCCCTTGAAATCTCGCTCGAAAGCATCAGCCTCGACCAAATTCGTACGCTCTATGCCGCTTGGTCAGCGGAAGACGACTCTCGTTTGCGCCGGGATGACCTTCGCTGGAAGTATTGGACCTGGCAATTCCGCGAGTCGTTTGCGTTCAAAGGTGGATACCTCTGCTTGGAGCATGGAGCCGTTCGCGAGGCGCTTCTGACATCGTCCGAAAAGCGCCTGCCCGTTCCCGCGGGGACCGAATGGGTCGGACTCTCGTCCATGACTGACAGACTGGAAATCCCTCTCGGAACGGCCTCGGTGACGACCTACCTGATGGGTTATCGCTTTCCCGGTATCCCTCAATTTTTCATGACCGATCAATTTTGATCGAGATTAAGCCACATCCAGCCGCGATCGGTATCCGGTCGGAAGCCGTGCCGCGCGTACAACGGTCGAACCTGATCGTTATGGTCAAGAACCACGAGCCCAATTTCCCTTAAGCCGAGCGACTTTGCCAGCTTGATCGTCTCTTGAAGAGCGACCGTGCCAATGCCATGCGCCCGATGCTCTGGCTCAATGTAGAAGTCAGTGATCGTGCCAAATCGTCCGCCGACTTCGTGGTCAAAAGCATAGGTGAGTCCGAGGTATCCCACCGTTACATTATCGGAAAGGATTCGATAATGTCGGCCCCATTCCGGATGTTCGATGAGTTCTAAGACCGCCGCTTCAACCTTTGGGTTATATACAAGGTGATCTTCCGCATAGTACTTTTGAACAAAGGCCAAGAGGACAGATTCATCGCCCGCGATGATCGGTTGAAGCTGAACCGTCCTTGCCATTCAATCTAGTTTGACAGGATGCTTGCTTGTCACGGAGCCGTCACGCTTCGCTTGTATAACTCTTCCAATGAGAAAACGATTGTTCTTGGCAGTTCCCTTCATCGCCGCGCTTAGCCTTTCTGGATGTGGCGGTTCACTCGCGACCGGAGTCGCCCCACTTGCTTCTTCTGAAATGTTGATTACGACCGTTGGCTCGTCGAACGATTTCGTCGATTCGATCGGCAGCGACGGAACACTACGAACAACACTCGTAAGCTCGGAGAGCGACACACCTGCAATTTCTCGAGATCGTCTGAAAATTGCGTATACCAAGAAAGTCGGCGGCAAGGATCAGATTTTCGTGGCCGCGATCGACGGGTCGGAGGTGGCTCAGGTGACGGATGGGGCTTTCAACGACAGCAGTCCGACCTTCTCGGCAGATGGCATGACGATTGTGTTCGTGCGCGATCTCGACGGGGCCGGTAATTCGCAGATCTTTTCGATTCCTGTCGGCGGTGGCGCCGTCACCCAACTGACCAGCCCAACCGCCGGAACTTTGCCCCACAACTTCTCGCCAGTTCTCAGTCCCGACGGAACGAAACTCGCGTTCATGCAGAGTCCACTCGGTGGCAGTGGGACGATTATGGTTGCCAATGCCGACGGCACGAACGCGGTCTCCATATCTTCGACTGGCGCAACCGATCCGGCCTGGTCTCCTAACGGGACAAAGATCGCTTATAGCCAGTCGGGAGTTATCACCGTGATGAACGCCGACGGAACAGGAAAGGTGGCGATTTCGACCGGAACGAATGACAGCCATCCGACTTGGTCGCCCGATGGGACACAAGTCGCGTTTCATAGTGTTCGAGCGGCCGACAACTTCACGCTTCAAGTTTTTCGGGTTTCGGCGTCAGGAGGGGCAGAGATGCATGTGACGTCTGACCAAACGAAGCCGGCGTTCGACGCTCGGTGGTCCCGCAACTAGCGATTCAACCCCGACCAGCAGGCCATCTCCCATTGGCTTGCTGGAGTTGAACCCTGCGTCCGAGTTCGGAATATTGCGAGAGCCTAATGTGGATCGTAGCGAGCCACTTCGAGATCGGTATGTCCAAAGTCATCCCCCTTGAAGAGGATCGGTTCGGCGACCGACTTTGCCAGGGCATAGCTGAAGCAGTCAACGAAATTAAGACTGGCTCGGTGCCCCGTTCCTTTTCCAAAGTCTCGATATGCTTCGCGGGCTAAATCTGCTTGCTCCGGCGTCACAGATTCAATGGAAATTCCAAGGGCACGAACTAATTCGTCGACTCTTCTGCTGGCAATCGGATTTCGGGCCAGATCGATAACTGCACCCTACCTCGACATAGCTGGCAGCGGACATTCGAAGGGGGGTGTTCGATCGTTGCATTGCCAAAACCAACGGTTTCGCTTCGACCTCCGCCCGAAGGATTGCAATGAGGGCCGACGTGTCAATAATCATGATGGAAGCCCATCTGCACCAAAGAGAATATCCCCATACTCGCGGGTTTTCAGCGCTTCTGGCAAGCGGGCAGCGCAGTCGCGACCGATAGCAAGGATATGCTCGATACGGTCGTCCGCATTCTCTATCCTTCCTATTTTTTCATCAACCGCTTGCTTGATCGCTTCGGTAAGGCTGAGACCAGTCAGAGACGCCAATCGAGCAACGGCTCGACTGGTTTCTTCGTTTTTGATATTCAATGCCATATATATTTATACTAAACGTATATAGACTTCTATATTTCTCCATCCACGGATTGAAGGACTTAGATACAGCCTAGAAGTTATCTCAGTGTGAGTGATTTGGATTTTGATTGAATGTAAACACTTGTCTACTTCATCTCTCGCATGATAGGATAGAGCGATGGCTAATGTTGTCGTTTTTCATCACGTCCTCGGCTTAACTGAGGGAGTTCAGGCCTTTGCGGAGTCGCTTCGCGCCGATGGGCATTCGGTTTGGTGCCCCGATCTCTTCAAAGGTCAACATTTCGACACGCTTGAAGAGGGATGCAAGTACGAGGAGGATGTCATGGGCTGGGAAGGCATGGTCGCGGAATCAGAAAAGGCCGTTGCCGAGGTGCCAAACGACACCTACTATCTCGGTTTTTCGATGGGGGCAGTTTATGCCCAGCGACTTACCGAAAAGCGAGAAGGGGCCAAAGGTGCGATCTTGTTGCATGGCTGCGTGCAAGGTGGAACGTTCGCTCCGAACTGGCCCGCAGGAGTCCGACTTCAGATTCACCAGACGAGCGAAGACCCTTGGACGGACATGAGCGTTATGGCCGCGTTGTGTGAACAGGTTGGTGGAGAACTTTATGAATATCCCGGTCCAGGGCATATCCTTAGCGATCCCGTCTTTCCCGAATACAACCGAGAAACCGCCGAACTGATTTTAGGAAGAGTCAAAAACTTTTTAACGGAATAAGAATGGACATCAAAAAAGCGCTTACGGGGCAATATCGGGCAGGATTGTCGATGCTTCGTCAATGCATCATCGACTTTCCCGATCACCTGTGGGAAGAAGGGATGGGGCCACGAAAAAATTGGAAAATTGCCGCCCACTCGCTGTTCTACACCCACTTGTACGCCATGCAACGGGAGGAGGACTTCCAAGCCTGGCGCCTTGGCGACTACCATGACATTTGGAGGGAAAAGCCAGACCCAGTGGTTTGGTCAAAGCAGGATCTAGTTGACTACTGCGACTTCATCGATGCCAACATCGGCGACTGGGTGGATCGTCTCGATCTCGAATCCGAAGAGTCTGGATTCAGTTGGTATCCCAATATTGGCAAACTCGATCACCAAATTCTTAATATTCGGCACTTGGCCGGACACATGGGACAACTCTCCGAACTGGCGATGAACCATGGTGTGGAGGAGATTAACTGGTGTACTCGGGTTCCGCGTTAACTTCCTCTACCTTTGGAGATCGATAAGTTCTGCCGAGAACATCAAGCAAGCTGAGGATGCCCGCGTAGTTGCCGCGACACTCAGGATTGTGATGCAGAGCGTGAAGCTTAGGGCTGGAAATAATTTTCGTGAACCAACCCCAATCGAGCTTAAGATTTGAGTGCAGCAGGACCGTGTAAAACCTTTCGAGGATGATGAAAGCGGCGATCGACTTAAGATCAATGCCGAGGATCATCGCCGGGAGGTTTGCGCCAACGATGATAAGAAGAAAATCGACCGGGTGTTGGCGCGAGCTTGCACTCCAAGTCATGTCAACTAGCGTGTGGTGAACCTTATGAAATCTCCACAGGAATTCCCATTTATGCGAAAGGCGATGGAAAAAGTACACCCAGACTTCAGCCAATATTAAGGCAACAAACGTCTGGAGCCAAAATGGCTGATCGATGACGAATTGCTTCCATTCGTTGGGAATGAACTGCCGGATAAAGTAGGCCAGTTCGAGGATCATTCCCGCCGCTATCCACAGGCCATAAGATTGATAGAACCAGAGCGAAGCCAGATCTTTTAACTTCGGTCTTGTTGCACCACCTTCGAGCAGCTCTTCAAGTGGCCAAAACACAAGAGCGCTAATGGCGATGAAGATGAGCCCACCAATAAAAAGATTTATTGCGGTGGCGACCATAGTGTCTCTTCCGCTTGCCAGCTAGTAGCCAGCTATCGAGCTGGCAACGCCAAAGACGACCGGTACCGCGACTGCAAGTGCTAACGTCGTTAAACCCAAAGCGGCAATGACGATAAGGATGATTCGTTGAGTCTTCATCTAAACCCCTGCACTCTTTGCGAGCGCTTATTAGTGTTAAGCGTTAACGAAGACTCAGGCGTTCCGTTTCATAAAAAAATAAATTGCTGCGGATCGGTAGACTCACTAAATGATTCTTGGACTTTTGGGTTTTGCCGCCCATTTCACGACCCTACCCGACTACACCAAGGATCTTTCCGAACTTCTTTCCGATCTCGATGTCTATGGTGCTTATGTGCGCACTGACCATATCGATACCAAGCGAATGATGGCGCAGTATCGACCTCGCCTTGAATCGGCCAAAAATCGCGACGAAGCCTTAGCTGTTTTTGAGGACGTGATTGGGGACCTTCACGACTTTCATGCTTCGTTGGGCACGAACAATGATTCGTCGCCCAAACTGGTCCCCAGCGGGACCGACTTTGTCGCCGAATGGAAGAATGGAAAAGCCTTCGTGGCACAGGTACGAGAGGGTTCAGAAGCCGAAAAGCGAGGCATCCGATACGGCGATGAAATCCTTACGATTGGGAATCAATCCCCCGATCAAGCCACTGCGGCTTGGTTGCGAAATGCCGCACGAACAGAACGAAGCCTTTCGTGGGGTTTGAATTCGGCGATCGCTGGACGATGGAACGTCGCTCGAATTTTCAAACTCAGGCGAGACAAAAAAGAATGGACCGTTGAAGTTCCCACCTTCCGATCTCCCAAGCAGGATCATGCGCTGACGGTCACGGTGCGAAAAGATGGAATCGTCTATCTTCGCCCCGAGAACTCGCTGGGAGAAGATGCTCTGATTCGCGAGATGGATCAAGCAGTTCCTGCGATGCGAAAGGCAAAAGGAGTGATTCTCGATCTGCGGAATACCCCTAGTGGAGGCAATAGCAATGTTGCCCGCGGAATGATGGGCCTTTTTATTGCCCACCGAATGCCGTTTCAGCGTCACAGAGTCGAAGAACGAAATACGGACACCATCCGTGATTGGGTCGAATATGCCACTCCGCGCCTGACCAACCCGGTGACTGCCAAACTCGTTGTCCTAGTCGGTCGATGGACCAGCAGTATGGGGGAGGGAATCGCAATTGGTTTTGACGGAATGCGTCGGGCGATCGTTGTCGGAACGCAAATGGCAGGATTAAGAGGCGCCGTCGATTCCGTCGAATTGCCATCGCTTGGCACGCGCGCATTCTTTCCCACTGAGCAGGTGTTTCATATCGATGGAACGCCACGACATCTGTGGCGACCCAAGGTGCTTGTGACCCCAACCAGTCCTGACGCATGGATGCAGAAAGCCGTGAAGCTCCTCGACAAATAGTTTAGCTTGGCATCCGGGTTGCCATCCGAATTGAACCGACGGTCTCGAACCCGAGCCGTTGGTAAACCGGATATCCAGCTTTCGACGCCTGAAGGACGCCGATTTGATAACCCATCTCATGTGCCAGCCGCAATGGTTCGGCGGTGACGTGCGCACCCAGGCCACGACCGCGATGAGAGGGAAGTGTGGCCACGCAGTAGATCCCCGCTACTCCATCGCTACAGATCATCGAAGAGACCGCAACAACCAAATCGCCTTGTTCAACCACGAAGAAATGAACCGTCTCGTTTTGGGTTTTCGACGACTCGGGACACATTAAATTACAAAATTCGAGAGGAATTTGAAATCCAGCGGAGGCGGCCTGCGCCCAACCCGCCCGGGAGTCGCTCGGCTCAAGTCGACGGTAAGAATATCCGTCGGGCAGGGAAGTTTCTGCCAACAAATCAAGATCAATCGCCATTGCCGGAGTTGGCGGATAGAACTGAAAGCCGAGGGGCCCGACAAGGCTTTCGTTTGGGCTTGGTCTGGCGCTTGTGAATGTCGCCATCGAAGGCTTCTCGCACTCAATCAACGCCGCAAGGCCTTCCTCGATTTCCGCATTGCTCGGACCGCAAAGCATGTTCCCCATTGGGTGGTCGATCCCCGTGATGAGCAAAACTCCTCCGCTTGAAAGAGGGCGATAGCCCGGATGGTGCGAACCGCTAAGAATGGCGGAAAATGCCGTCGCTATGTGAGTCCCTGCGAGCTCCGCGCATTCCGCAATCGTTTTTTTCACTAATAACCCCAATCTATCAAAGCGGGCATCGCCCGTCGGATGCCCCACTTTACCTATCCGTCTCTTACCGAACGGCCTTCCGTCATTGAATTTATGGACGGATGGAAAAGGGGAGGTCGGTAGACTTGGTTGGTGAGCCAACTCGTCGATCTGTCGTCTTATGCCTTAAGAATTGGCTTTTCTGGTTCATTCGAACTTACTTTCGACACTCTTTCGCGTATCCAGATGGGTCACTCGACGCACATTCCTTTCGAAAATCTCGATGTGCTTCGTGATCTTCCGATCCTTCTTGACGAGGAATCTCTGCAAAAGAAGCTAATCGTAGATCGACGTGGCGGCTATTGCTTCGAACAAAATGGCCTTCTCCTTGCCGTGCTGCGACAAATCGGATTCGATGCCAAACCGCTTTCGGGGCGTGTCCGGCTTGGCGTCGACCGTTCGTTTCTGCCAACGCGGACACATCTTTTCGTCAAGGTTGATTTGAATGGAAAAACGTGGCTGATGGACGGTGGCGTCGGGGGCGCATCCCTGACGGCTCCCATTCGATTTTGCCTCGACGTCGAACAATCGACTCCTCACGATCAGCGCCGGGTAGTCCACGAAGACAATCTTTATTACCATCAGCTTCTCATGGATGGCGCTTGGACAGACGTTTACGAATTTACGGGTGAAGAGATGCCACTCATTGATCGAGAGTTGGCGAGTTGGTGGACAAGTACGAGTCCAAAGTCAAAATTTAAGCAAGGCCTTTTCTGTGCGCTCGCACGTCCGAATGGCGAACGCGTGGGATTATTGAACGAAACCTTTACCCACCGCAGAGGTGCCGAAATCTTGAGGCGTTTCGAAATCGAGAACCTCGATCATCTGCATGAGATCCTTTCGCAAGAGTTTGGGCTTTGCTTCCCCCATGGAACCGATTTTGGAGAAGTTGGTTCGCCATGGCTTAAGAAGGTTTAACCGAACATCGGCTCCATGATCCCGCCAACTCTTGAAGCAGTTTGCTTACCGGACGAAGCGACATAAACGGGCGATGATGCCCCGAACGCCGGTTCTTTGTGTATTGGGCATGAAGAAACAACCTGTGGGGTTCCAACCACTCTTTTACCACCATGTATTCAAAGGGTCTTATTGTGGCTTGTCCGCCTTAAGTCGTTTCAGTTCGTCCTTAAATAGCTTTTCCGCTTCTTGATGCCCCTGAGCTTTACACATATCGATCATCAGTTTCGTCATCTCGATATCTTCTTTCCATCGTTCGAGAGGAGATCTCCCGTCCACGTCTTCAAGCTCCTTCGCAAGACGATGTCGTTCCTTGGCCAGTTCAGACTGGCCCCTAGCAGCGGCAATCAGTGCAAGCTGGTCGTAAAAGTGACTCATTTGAGGGGCGTTGTGAGCCCTCTGGGAATCCTCAAGTCCTAGCTCGACCAATGCCTCTAACTCGATAAGCGGCGTGACCTCCTTAGCATTCATGAGGGCGATGGACATGCATCGTGAGGCTTCATCATAATCTTCGTTGATGCGGTACAAATGCGCAGCTTCGATGGCATAGTCTCGTTTCTCGTCCGCCTTTCCAGAAACAATGGAAAGGCTAATCAAGCACTGGGCCCGATCCGACCAACTTCCGACACGACGAAAAATAGCGAGAGTTTCGAGGTGCAATTTTTTGGCCGCCTCTTCGTCCTTCATCGCCATTGACCGGGCCCGCGCGGCAAGGACCAAAGCAAACAGTCTTTCATCGTCGAGGCGCTTTGCAATGGTTTCCGCTTCTGCGAGCATCTGATCTCGAGTAATCGAGGATGTGAAGGGCGATGCGCCAAGTAGGGCGCGGATTTGCCCTCGGTCGTCGTTTGCTTGTCTGAACACACTGAGCGCTTCCATCGCTAGCTCATAGGAGCGTTGGAATGGTGGCGTGTCCGTATCGGATCGAACCCATTTGACGAGGAACGACAGGGCCAAGAGTCCATTTCCCAATTCGATCTGTTCATCCGAAACGCGAAGGGCACGAATGCGATCTAGACATTCCTGCAAACCATCTTCGGTTCTTGGGAGATTCCAATCAAGCGAACTCATGGCTCCATTCTATTTCGAATCATGCATGGTTTAATGAAAGGATGAGTTGGGCGATGTACGCCAAGAATGCATTGCGCGAGGGGAAGACCGTTCAGATACGTCCGCGGGGGCACTCCATGACCGGCAAAGTCAATGACGGCGATCTCGTCACCGTCGAGCCCTGCGATCCATTGACGCTTCAGAAGGACGATATTGTGCTGGTGCGTTGTAAGGGGAACGACTATCTGCACCTCATCAAGGCGATCGATGGTCAGCGATTTTTGATCGGCAACAATCGAGGTCGCATAAACGGGTGGGTTGGTGCGCAAGCAATTTACGGCAAAGCAATCAAAGTCGAACGCCCATAATGGAAGTACTTTGAGCAAGCGTTTGGGAATCGGAATTGTTGGTCTCCACGAAGGCAAAAGCCTTCTAAAAGCGCTGACTTACTCGATTCCAGATTCGGTGAGTCAGGGCCATCTTCTGTCACCGGGCGAGTCTGGACGCGCACAATACTGTTATGTAGTGGGTGGATTCGATCTTGACCACGCCAAACGCCAAGCGGCTGAGCATCTGGTGCCGGGGCTCTACTACCCCGAAACGCTCGAAGCGTTCTTGGCCAATCCAGAAATCGATATTGTCGCGATCTACACCCCGGATGCGTCGCACGCGGAATTGATTGTCAAAGCGTTTGAGGCGGGCAAACACGTTATTTGCACCAAGCCGCTCGTCAACAATCTTGCTCAAGTGGGACCCGTATTGAAGGCCCGAGACCGAACCGGCAAGCGATTGCTCGTTGGCCAAAGCACCCGCTTCTTCGAGCCGTTTTCTCAACAACGCCGTCGCGCAGACCGAGGAGAATTTGGAGACATTGAGTTTGTCGATGCTCAGTATTGCCATCGAATGGATTGGTTTTATGACAAGAGCCCCTGGGCGGTTACCGATACCGACTGGATTTTTCTCGGGATGAGCCATCCGCTCGACCTTTTGCGATGGTATCTCGGTCCGATCCAGTCGGTCCAGGCGATGGGTTCGATTTCTGCTTTGGGGAGGCAGGTGGGCCTCTCCTCTCCCGACATCTATTCCGTTCAAGTGGAATCGGAGGACGGACGGATGGGTCGTGCTTTTGGTCACTATGGCCTGGTCGAATTGCCAACCGCCCGCAACGCCATCGAGCTGATGGTGTACGGCTCTCGGGGATCGAGCCTTGCTCAATATCACGACATGAAGCTTAAGAGAACCGGTGAAGACGGTGCCGAGATCACCGAGGATTGGCTTTATGAAAAACGTGGCTATTTCTTCAACAACGAAGTCCACGGTATGCACTATGGCGAGTTCGCCCGCTACGCCGACGCATTCGCCGAAGCTATCTTAACCGATGAGCCAGCTTCGCCGGAATTGGACGAAGGAATCGACGTTGTCCTGTTAATGGAAGCGGCGCGGAGATCGGCGCAAACCGGGGTATCGGTATACCTTTCGGAACTAAAGTCTGAAACTGGACTAAGGTAATCTACTAGTCGTGTCCACTCCGATCTATGTCGTCGACGCATTTGCGAACAGACCCTTCACCGGGAATCCTGCTGGAGTGTGCCTACTCGATTCGCCCGCCGAGGCTACTTGGATGCAAGCAGTGGCTGCAGAAATGAAACATGCCGAGACGGCCTTTTTGTGGCCAACCAGTACGGGATATAGCCTGAGATGGTTCACGCCAACGGTCGAAGTGGCGCTTTGCGGACACGCTACGCTGGCATCCGCACATGTTTTGTGGACAACCGGGAAGTTGCCCGAAAACCATGAAGCCATCTTCCAAACGCTTCATTCGGGAATGCTCGTTTGCCGAAAAATCGGGGATCGCATTGAAATGGATTTTCCCGCAAAGCCCGTTCGAGACGCGGAACCACCGGAAGGCTTGGAAGAGGCACTTGGCGCTCCATTCGTTTCGGTTGGATTAAATGGAATGGACTATTTGGTTGAGTTGGCCTCGGAAGAATTGGTTCGTAACTCGAAGCCGGATCATTACATTCTCTCGAAACTGCCGGTCCGAGGCGTGATCATTACGGCACCGGGCAAGGACTACGATTTTATTTCTCGTTTCTATGCTCCCGGAAGCGGTGTGCCCGAAGATTCGGTCACCGGGTCGGCTCATTGTGCGCTCGGGCCCTTTTGGGCCGCCAAGCTCGGAAAAACCCAGTTTCGCGCTTATCAGGCTTCGGCGCGTGGCGGTGAAGTCGAGGTGGAAGTCCGCGAAGAAAGAGTCTATCTTCGCGGATCGGCCCAGATGGTTTTGACAGGCGAACTCTGCCTTTGATAAGCCTTACTTATAGCGATTGAAGGTGCTGGCCTATTTTGTATCGCTTTGGATAGTGAAGGTTTTCGCCTTCATGTCCTCGGTGGCGACCGTTCCATCTGGCAGTTTGTCGCCCTTATGAAAAGTCTTTTCTTCATTGAGCGACGTGCCCTTGGGCAGCGTAATTTCTTGACTTTCGGCCTTAACTTCCGCGCGTGCATTGCGTTCCTTCTGCATTTTTTGAGCAGCCAGATCGTATTTGTCGCTGCCGGAGCATCCAGCCAAGAAAGTTGTGAGAAGGGCGAGGCTTAAAACGTAGATTAGGTTTTTCATGACTTTGTTGCAAGGTGAAGGTTGTGATTCTTGTCGCCCCAAGTTTGGTCAAATTTCATTGCTTTGACGTGGGAATCGAGAAACTGAAACGCCGCGACTTTGCCCGTGTATCGATTAGGAGAGACCTCTCGAACAACCTTGGCAGGAACCAGGACACCAGGAAGATCATTCTCGCTGGAGAGAGTGTTTTGAGTGAAGGTCCACCAGTGATACTCGTCAAGATTCATCCCGTTCGGCAGGCCCAAAGGAATATCTGTACGATCGGTCATGTAGATAACCTCTGAGGGTCGCGGAATTTCGCTCATCGACCAGTTGTAGATAAGCTGGCCGTTAAAGGCAAAGCTTGTCGGTTCTTTTTGAGTAAGGCGATCTTCCGGCGAAAACCAAACATCTTTGTTCTTCACATACGGCTTATAAGGGTCGATCATCGAAATCTCATCACTGAGCAAAATCAGCAGTTCTCCAAAACCCGGCCATTTAGGTATCTCGCCATACTTGCAGGGCAAATGATCGTCGTTATCTCCCAAATAAAGCTGTACTGCCTTTCCAATTTGGTCTAAGTTGCTGATCGCGGCCGTCTTTTTTGCCGCCCCTTTCGCTTGCGCAAAGACCGGAAAGAGAATCGCAGCAATGATGGCGATGATGGCGATCACCACCAAGAGCTCGATGAGCGTAAACGCCCGTTTTGAGTTCTTCATGCCTAACGGTTGACTGCCGAGGGCTTTTTGTTCGGTGGCAATAGGAACGTCTCGGTAGGAAGCGCCAGATTCATATCCGAAAAGAACCTTGGATCGATGATCTTTACAAAATAGACTGGTCCCTTCACTGGCAGCTTAAGCCCTTTGAGGTCATCAGTCTCGCCCGAAAAGAAAATGACGATCTGCTCGTCCTCTTTGATGACATCGGCGGATTGTAGTGCCACCAACCCGTCGGGAACTTTCGGACCCAGACCAGGTTCGGCTTGATCAAGTTCGATTCGAAAGGCCTTGGGCTTCGTCGTTTTTTGGGCCTTGTTTGCAATCGAAATCGCTTGAAAGGCGTCTTGGCGAGTGTGGCCCGGAGCACTGGCCAACACCATTCCGTTCTTAGGATCTCTCAGGACGAGACTGTTTCCTTCGGCATAAAACGCTGAGGTCGGCTTAAGGTCTCCGGCCAGCGAGGCTTCATCAATCACGATCGCCAGAGGTTCTTCCTTTTTGGGTAAGAACCTCGTCACGAAAATCGCAACGAGCAAAAGCGCCACCGCCGATGCCGGAACCAAACGAATCCATTGAGGTCGAGGTTGGACAGCACGCACCTGCTTCGCAGCAACCGTTAGGCGGCGATATTCGACGAGGCGTTTTCGGCATTCGCCGCACGTGGCAAGGTGCCATCGGACGCGAACCCAATCGCCAGCCGCCAATTCGTGGTCAAGCAAGGCATTAAGCTTTTCAACCACAGAAGAACACTTGGACATCACAGAACCTCCTTAAGACGCTCGCGCAGTTGATCACACGCGGCATGTACGCGGGATTGAACGGTGCCCACCGGCACGTCGAGAATGGAAGCCGCCTCGCGATACTTCAGACCTTCCATCTTCACTAACATAAACGCTTCTAACAGAGGCTCGGAGAGCGTCGTCAATTCGGCTTCGATCGCGATTGCGAGGGCTCGATCGGGCTCGGGATTAGCCGTGATCAAGCCCCGGTCGAGTTCATCGCGCCGCCTCTGGGTACGACGATTTTCTCGCCATTTATTGAGGGCGATTCGGTACAGCCAGGTCTTCACCGTGCTCTTCCGGTCAAAGCGTTTGATCGCCCCCGGAGCCGCATGAATAGTTTCCATGAGGAGGTCCTGCGCAAAATCGGCGTCCCCACAAAGTCGGAAGCAGAATCGGAGCAGTTGGTCCGCATGATCGGCATACAGTCGTGCGACAAGGGCAAAATCCTCTGCTTCCAGTTTCTCCTCACAAACTCGCGGGGTCGCTGAGTTTCTCAATCGATACAGTTGCTTCAAACCGGCCCTTTGTTCGGATATACGCAAAAAAAGCGCGTAAATCCATCCGAAATGAAAAATGGCGAGGCATGAAGCCCCGCCATTCGAATCGGACAAGCTCTATTTTTGCAGGTACGAGATCGTGAATCCACCGTTCGGGTAGGTGCCGTATGCGAGAATCGCTCCATCAGAGAAGACGGCTTGAGCCCCCTGGAATGCAATCACATTGTCGAGCACAATGTCGTCGAGCAGGGCCACGCTGCCGGTATTGGCCCAATAGATGCCTTGAGCCTTCATCGCTCCAGTCGCGAGGCCCCGTCCAACATATTCGCCATTTGGTCCAGCGTCAGCGACCGTCATTTCAGTAAAGCCATTGATGAATTTCAACGGAATTCCGGCTTGAGTCAGAATCGGCCAGACAATTGGATGCTTGAATCCATCATCGTTCAGCGGACCATTTCCGAAGATGACTCCGGCTGCGCTGATACCGTTTAGAGCGAGGGGAGAGTATCCATTTGCGGGTGGAATCGGAATCATATGTTGGGCGTTGGGCGAGTCGAGATAGCCCTTGTTCGCGAGACAGACAATGACGCCGTTGTTGGCAATTCCGCCCATGTCGCCCTGGGGCGGGATAAAGGGCTGGCCGCCTCCTGCGGGCCAAACACAGGGCTTCAGAACGCGGTCGGTTTCATGAACGATAACGCCAACGATCGTCCCATCATCGTTGATTCCGCTTAAGGACGCGCCGATGTAGTGGTCGGGCAGAGAGAGCACAGACGGCGAAGTAGAACCCGGCGCGTAATAGACCGGAAGTGCTGTTTCGATGTTGTTGGGAATATACGAATAGCCTACTTTCGCACCTGAAGAGTTCACTCCAACCATCCATGTGATCGTCGTACTGCCAGGATTCGAAAGCTCAACCGGGTCTGAAGTGGGAGAATCCCAATAGACCGACTTGGAGCCCGAAAATCCAACCATATGTCCGTTTGGCGAGAATGCCTGAACCGACGGATATTCGCTTACGCTCAACGATTTAACCGCCGTAACGTGGTTGAAGATGGGGGTGATAGGTGTTTCAGGAACCGCGTTCCAACTTCCGGCAAACGACGAATCAGACTTGCCAACATAGGTTCCGGAGCCACCGGACGACGTCGGCGTCACAAAGAGTTGCCCCGTCCATACCGTGTTGGTGTTTGAGGGTGTCACCAAGTCGGTGCCGCTAAACGAAATGGCCCCAGTCGGCGTGACTTTGCCAACTTGAGTTAGGCTCGTTCCAACTCGTTTATAGACGGTTCCATCGTTCGAGATCGTGACCAGTAGATCACCCGACGATGAACCAGTGAACTGAAATTTGTATTTTCCTTTGTAAACGGACACATTCCCGGTCGAATTCGCATTGACTCCGTTGGCATTGATTCCGCCACTTAAGTCGAGGCTGAGTCCGCTCGGGGCTCGCCCCCTTGTAAAGCTTCCCGAGAGCGCGGTTGCTCCGGCTGTTCCCGTCATTGACACGGAGACGGTGCCATCAGTTGTCGTCGTACCCGCCCCAGAAACCAGCACCCCGGTCGAGTCGCTAACCACTGCATTCGTTACCCCGCCCGAACCAATTTCGACGACGACAGACATAGCAGTCGCTCCTGTGAAGTCCCCTCGATAGACTCCCGCAAATGGAAAGGCCGGGGCTCCACCTCCGCCTCCACACCCCGCGAGGAGCAAGGAAATGAGCATGAGGAAGCACACCATATGGCGTGACATTGTTTTCTTCATGCCCGTTATCCTAATGCTCCGGCGTGACGGAGGCGTGACCAAGATTCAAACGGGACTTCTTCGCTAAATTTTGGTAAAGGCTCTTGACAAGAAGGGGTGATTTGGATAAGTATATATATGTCTACTATTTTTGGAGCACGATATGACGATTCAACAATATTTGGCTGATGCAACCAAGGCGGCTGCCGCCGAGGTCTTTCGATACGCAAAGTCGGTACCGGCCGACAAACAAGGATGGGAGCCGGATGGTGCCCGATCCGTTACCAACATCTGCTGGGAGCTGGCAATGTGCCCAACCTGGGCTTACGATCTGATTGACAACCGCGAAGAAGATAATCCCAGCAGTCCTGGCCTCGATCCGACCCAACCGCTCTCAGTGGAGGAATACGAAGCGGAGTGTATGGCGCGAGTTGATAAGCTTGCCGAACTCTTTGCAACCCTTTCCGACGAGCGGCTAAAGGATACAAAATGGCTGCCGTATAACGGTGGGCGCGACCATACCGTTCTCGAAATGATGGACTACCCAAGATGGAATTTCAATTACCACCTCGGGCAGATCTCGTATATCCAAACGATGTACGGCGACAAAGAAATGTATTGAACGCGCTTACGCGAGTTCTTTGCTTATGCGCAGGAATGTGTCGTACCGGTCAGCCGATAACTGACCGGTTTCGACCGCTTCAATCACGGCACATCCAGGCTCGCTTGTATGGCTACAATTTCGAAAGCGGCAAGCAAAATTTGCGAATTCTGGAAACGCTTGCTCGATCTCGGTTTGACTCGTGGCCCAGAGCCCAAACGAACGGATACCCGGCGTATCGATGAGGGTGGTTCCACCTGGCAAACGGTGCAGTGAACTGACCGTCGTGGTGTGGGTACCTCTTCCATAGCCTTCACTTATGCCACCTGTGACGAGGTCCAATTGAGGCGCAAAGGCGTTGGCGAGGGATGATTTCCCGACCCCCGAGTGTCCGACAAAAGCGACAACTTTCTCCGCAACCATCGTTCTCAGTTCGTCAAGCCCACGACCATCCACCGTTGAACACAAGAGGATCGGGACGCCAATCTGGCGATACGGTTCGAGAACATCGAGTTCATCCGGGTTGTCGAGCAGGTCGATCTTGTTGACACAGACGATCGCCTCTGCACCTCCATTTTGGATCGCGACCAAATATCGATCAATCAAGCGCGGATGCAGGGGCGGGCTGACCACGGAAACAACGATTACGACTCGATCAATGTTCGCGACGATGAGGCGTTCCTTATTTTCGTTATCGACATCGGGGCGAGAGAGCTTTGTGCGGCGAGGTCGAAGTTCGACCATCGCATCGTGACCACCCATTTCACCAATCACCACTTCGTCTCCTGGCACAACGGTGAAGGCTCCTAGTGAGACACGAACGATTTGCCCTTCAGCCTCAACATTAGCTTCGGTGGCGAAAACGCTCGTGACCACACCTGCCCTCTGGTTCTCTGCCTGTTGGCGGCTTCTCTCGTCCTTTTTCAAGGCTCGTTCGATCCAAGAGTCGAGTGAATCGCCGGGACGCCCCGATCGTTTCTTAAGAATTTTGGCGCGTTGAATCAGGCTGTCGAACTGCTCGGAATCGAGGTGTGACAGGCGGTTGACGAGTTTCTGAGAAATCGTTTCTTTCACTGGTTCGGGAATTGGTAGGGGCCGGTGAGGCACGAAAAAGCCTCGAATGGCAAGGGAACTCCCGGGGCAGGATTAGACGCAAGCGCAGGAGTTCAAGCGTGAAGAGACGGTGTAGACAGACATTGTTTCTTGAGACCTCCTGAGTTAAATTGCCGCGTCAGCGACTAAAAATATTATACACCCGGCCAGAGATGAGGCGATAAAAGGTTTCTTGCGTTGATACGACTATAATGTCATTTTGGGTTCTTGACGGATGGTGGATGTCAAACAGCAATACGAAGCGCTTCGAAAGAAACTCATCGATACCTCGCTTCGCAATAAGATGATCGCATATCGACTGGCATCGCTTGCCGGAGTCGAGATCGTTGGCGAGTCCCCTGCCCAAGTCCATCGCATCCTGGTTGAAGATCAGAAGAAAATGTCGTTCGTCGGAGTGCCTGATCCGATCAAGGCGACAACGAGAAAAACCGATTTTCTGGATGCTCTCGATGACCCAGAGGTCATGGCCGAATTACAACTCGCGGCCCAAGAGGAACTCAAAAATTACTTAGAGCCACAAGTCATCAGCGATCCCACCTATCGAGATGAACAGGGGCTCCCTGGCTATCGCATTGCCGATGTCGATCAAACCGACACCAAGCTCAATACACCTCAAACCGTCTCAAATTTGCAGCGACGATTGACCAAGCTTTATCGCGAATCCAACTCGATCCGCGAAGAAACGGGACTGAATGTCCTCTTTCTCGCGCTGGGAGCCCTGCACTGGCTGGAGTCGGAGGCCAGCGAAGTCGAACGGATTGCCCCGCTCGTTTTTATTCCCGTTAAGCTTGAGCGCCTCGCAAACGGGCAGTTCCGATTATTGTACGACGGTGGCGAAATTGGCGCGAACTTAAGCCTGACAATCCTCGCTAAAGAGCAGTTCGGACTAAGCCTCCCTCTATTCGAAGACGATTCCAACGTTGACTCCTACCTTCGGGAGATCGCGAGTCGGGTTCGCAATCAAGAGGGCTGGCAGGTTGATCATTCCTTCGTTGCACTCGGCTTCTTTCAGTTCGCCAAATTGGTCATGTATCAGGACTTGGAAGAGAACAAGTGGTCGCCGGAAAATCTGCCCACTGCCGACAAAGATATCCAAGCCATGCTGGGTGAAGGATACGGTCCGTCCGAACCTACCGTTGGCGAAGGGGAGTTCATCGATCCTTATCGACCACTCGATGAATGTCATGAGGTTTACGACTGTGACAGTTCCCAAACGCTGGCGATCATTCGGGCTCAAACTGGTCGCTCGATGGTCATCGAAGGCCCTCCGGGAACCGGAAAATCGCAAACCATCGCCAACCTCATCGCCGAATACATCGCCCGAGGAAAGAAGGTCCTTTTCGTTTCGGAAAAGATGGCCGCACTGGACGTCGTTTTCCGTCGGCTGGATAAGGCCGGACTGGGCGATGCCTGCTTAGAACTTCACAATCGAGCCAGCCGAAGGAAAGACTTTTACGAAGAATTGAAGCGCGTCATGGGGCTGACTCGCCAGTTTCGCCCGGCAAGCGAAGAAGTTCTTCGACTCACGAAGCTCCGAAACGACCTGAATCAATATAGTTTTGCCGTCAATACGGAAATCGAACCCTATGGCTTAACGCCTCATCAAGCCATCGGCATTCGCGGCCTGCTGTCTCCCGAAACGGAGGAAGACATTCCTTTCCGAATCGATTTTTCTAGCCTCAAGGGCATGAATTGGTCGGCACTTCAATCCTATTTCCCAGCCATCAAAGCCCTTCAAAATCGCATTCGTGAGATTGGCCTTCCATCCCAGCATCCTTTTTATCAGTGCCAACTAAAGATCGTGCCGCCTGGCTTGCCCCTCGAACTCAGATCCCTTATTCCCACCGCAATCGAGCAATTGGGGGAGAGCCAAGAACTTGCAAACAACGTTGCGACAAGTCTCTGCTTGCCAAAGCCCCAAACGATAAGTGATGTCCAGACCATGGTGACGTGCGCCGAACGCGCCCTCTCGGCACCGCCTCACGAGGGAGTGGCAATCAAGACGGCCAACTGGGCCCAGGAAAATGAGTCGATCCGCGCCGTCATCGCCAGCTTGGAAAAGGTGCAACGCTTGACCGAAAAGCAGAAACCTTATGTCACCACTGCACTTTGGACTTGTAACATTCAAGGCGCTCATCGAGCCTTCGTCGAATGGACTCCAAAGTGGTACCGATTCTTTAGCGGCGATTTTCGATCCAAGAACCGCGAGCTTTCGGCTTTTCTTACGGCGACAGCTCCTAGGGATCCATCATCACGACTAGCGATCATCGAAGACATCCTCGAAGTCCAAAACGAACGACAATTGATCGCGACTCATGAAGGGCGAGTTCGCGAGATGTTCGGAATCCATTGGCGGGGAGAGGACTCAGACCCCTTGGTGCTTACTAAACTTCTCGATTGGTGTCTGGAAACGAGGAAGGCGGTGGATCAGGGCGAAGTCCCCGCCGGGCTTCTCGATTTCCTTCAGGGAACTATCGAGGCCGACAAAATTCTCGACAATGCCAAGGCCGCATTGGAGTCCACCCAAAAGGCGTGCTTGAGCTTTGCGAATATCGCACAAAAGCTCTCGTTTAAGCCCGCTAATGGCGTGGACACTCCCTTTCAAGTGCAAAGCGAAGCCCTGGGGCGATGGCAATTGGGCTTGAGTCGCTTGCCTGAGATTCAGCAATTTAATGTTGCTCGCGAGAGCCTTGCCGAGTCAGGCTTAGAAGCCGTGGCCATGACCGGAGATCATTGGGCTCTCGCAAGCGAGCGGCTGCTCGATGCCGTTCAACGAAGCTATCTCGACGGGGTTCTGCTCGAAGCAGCGATGACACGTCCCTCGATCCAGGCGTTCGTTCGCCACGAACACGAGCAGCAAATTATCGAATATCGGAGGCTTGACGAGACCATCTTGGCTTACAACCGAGCAAAGGTCATTGCGGGCCACCTTGCCGGACTTCCCAATTGGGAACTGGCGGGGGGAAATCTCCTTCACTTGCGGCAGCAAACCGAGTTGAGAAGAGGTCACAAGTCCATTCGCTGGTCGATGGAAAAGGCTGGGGAAGCGATTCAGAAAATGAAGCCGGTTTTCTTAATGAGCCCGCTCAGTGTCGCTCAGTTCTTGCCCAACAACATGCGTTTTGACGTTGTGATCTTTGACGAAGCAAGTCAAATCAAGCCAGAAGATGCCCTCTCGTCGATCCTAAGGGCCGATCAAACGATCGTCGTCGGTGACAGTAAACAAATGCCGCCCACCTCCTTCTTCGACAAGTTAAGTCAAGAAGAAGATGAGAACGAGGAGGAGTCTCTTCAAATTTTGGGCAACCTCGAAAGCGTCTTGGCGTTAATGGCCTCGGTCGTCCGGGGAACGTCGAGAACATCCGACCTCAGATGGCACTACCGAAGTCTTCATTCGGCTTTGATTCGCCCGTCAAACGCCTCGTTCTATAACAACAACTTAGTTGTTTTCCCGAGCCCATCGTATCAAATCAACGCCGCCGAAGGGGGCCTCGGCTTGCGTTGGCACTACGATCCGACTTCGGTTTATGATCGTGGCAAGAGTCGCAAAAATATCAAGCAAGCTGAGACGATTGCCCGGGCTGCCCTCCAACAAATCAAAGATCACCCGGAGGACACGTTAGGAATCGCAGCGTTCAGCAAACAACAGCAAGAAGCCATCGAAGATGCGATCGACCTTTTGAGGAATCAGAATCCGGGCGTTTTCGAACAGTTCAACAGCCGCCACGCCCATGAGCCACTCTTCGTCAAAAATCTTGAATCCGTTCAGGGTGACGAGCGCGACGTGATCATGATCAGCGTTGGATATGGGAGGGACGAGAACGGATACCTCGCGATGAGTTTTGGCCCGATCAACGCCGACGGAGGCGAGCGGCGCTTGAACGTCCTTATGAGTCGCGCCCGCAAGCGTTGCGAGATCTTTTCGAGTATCACATCGGGTGATATTCGACTTTCGGAGGAGACGAAGAAAGGCGTTGAGGTCTTGAAGATGTTCCTTCATTTCGCCGAAACTGGCGTCTTGGACGATCCTCGTCCGAGCGGGCGAGAGGAAGATTCGGTCTTCGAAATCGAAGTCGCCGAAGCACTTCGGCGGGAAGGCTATTCCGTGGATGCGCAGGTGGGAAGCATCGGCTTCTATATTGATCTTGCCGTAAGGCATCCCAGCGAGCCCGGCAGCTATCTTTTGGGAATTGAATGCGATGGTGCCAGTTACCACTCGGCTCGAAGCGCACGTGATCGAGACAAGCTACGTCAACAAGCCTTGGAAGCTCGCGGATGGAATATCCATCGAATATGGAGCACCGACTGGTGGCAGGACCGCGAAAAAGAAATTCGTCGATGTCGTGAAGCGATTGAGTCCGCCCAGACGGAACGCCAAGCCACCGAAGACTCACCTTCGGAAACGGTCGCGACCCTTCAAGACTTTTTGGCCGAAGGGAGCGCTCCGGTGCACGCAAATCGACCTTCGGAACCCTATCACGCCTGGAACCAGACCTTCAATCTCTATGGAGTCGATTTTTCGGATCAGCCTGCGGAAAAGTTGGCAAACTGTATTCAACTCATTGTCGCAGACGAAGGTCCGCTGCACATTGATCTGCTCGGCCTTCGGGTGAAGACGGCATGTGGAGTCGCACGTCTGAGCCAGCGAAATAAGGCCGCGATTCAACTCGGCATTGATACCGCTGCTCGTCGAGGATTCATTCTTAAGCAGGGCGATTTCCTTTTCGATCCTACGAAAGCCGTTCCGCTACGTGACCGTAGTTCGCTGCCGGCTGAGGAGCGAAAAGCCGAATGGGTGCCCCCAATGGAATTGGATGAAGCCTTGCGGGCGATTGTGGGCATGTCGTACGGTATTTCTCGCCCAGGCGGAATTTCGGCGGCTTGGCGACTCCTTGGCTTTGCCCGTTGCACGGCGGCCATGGAAGAGATTGGTCAAGGACGAATTTCAAGCCTCATCGAAGCTGGGATTCTTGAAATCAATGACGCGAACCTGTTTTTGCGGCAGTCGAAAAATGCATGAGCCCATCCGTTGAATTCTCATTTCCTAACGGCAGATTCTTTGAGCCCTCATCCCACGGGTTTTCACTTATGGCGATGAGATTTTCGGCGTCGAAGCATTAGGGATACGCCTAACCCAAGGCCAGCCATCGTCATCGGCTCGGGCACGACGACGACATTGTCCAATCTCGTATATTCAGGTCCGCTTTGTTGGTCGGCATTGATGCCGAATTGAAGAAAATCAGGAAGCGTATTTGATATATCAGTAGTCGTCGCTACTCTTACCCCTGAGTTATCCACGAATTGCCAGGTTCCCGGCGTAAAGTCATACGAATAATGGTGAAAAGCGCCATCTGCGGGAACCTGAGCAACCTGAAATAACGCGCCGCTCGTGCTGTTGATGATCAAGAACGGATAAGGCCCATCTGAATACTGAGAAGAGTAGTCAAATTCGATACGAGTGGCAGACGAGAAATTCTGTTGAATCAAAGGACTCAAATGAAACGACCAAGAAGCAAAGTCGGCGGCGTCGATATAGCCACCCGAGTTCCACGTCGCTGGCCCCACGTCGTTCATGACGAGGTGGGTCGCGTCGAGATCACCTCTTCTCCAGCCCTCAGCATCGCTATCAAAACGATATGTCAGCAAGTCAGCCTGAGCAAAAGTGGCACCAAGCATGACCATCAATCCAATAAGAAGACGCATAAGACATTGTATCAAGAAAGCCAAGACGGCTCAATGCCTCATGAAACGCACTTAAACAAAGTTGCCCACATTACCTTCACGGAATCTTTCGGGCCCAAGCGGGTACCCTTTGGGTTGAAAGATGAAGATTTACACCTCCGAGAGCGTGAGTATTGGGCATCCCGATAAAGTCGCCGACCAAATCTCGGACGCCCTCCTTGACGAGTTTTTGAAGCAAGACCCCAAGTCTCGCGTGGCGGTTGAAACTATGCTCGCCCACGGCGTTGCCGTCGTTTCGGGAGAGGTCACGACCAATGCTTATGTCAATGTCCAAGAAGTCGTTCGCGACACGATCAAGTCGATCGGCTATACGAACACCGCCGTCGGATTCGATGGTGACAACTGTGGTGTTCTGGTGGCGATTCAGGGCCAGTCGAACGACATTGCGATGGGCGTCGATACCGGAGGCGCAGGCGACCAAGGCATGATGTTTGGTTATGCAACCAACGAAACCAAAGAACTGATGCCATTGCCAATTTCCATTGCCCACGCCATTATGCGCAAGGCCGTCGAAATCCGACGTTCGAACCCAGGTCTCGGGCTTCGCCCAGATGCAAAGAGCCAAGTTTCGGTCATCTATGACAACAACGGAGTGCCGAAAACCATCGACACGGTGGTTGTGTCCCATCAGCATGACGACGTGGATGCGCTCGGAAACGAGATTCCTCAAGAAGAAATTCGCCGACGCGTGATCGAATATGTCATCGAGCCCGTGCTCGCGGAGTATCAGCAATATCGCAATTCCGACATCACGTTTCACATCAACCCAACCGGGCGGTTTGTGACAGGTGGCCCCGCAGGAGACACTGGCCTAACAGGACGCAAAATCATAGTCGACACTTACGGCGGAATGGCGCCCCACGGTGGCGGCGCATTCAGTGGAAAGGACCCGACAAAGGTGGATCGCTCGGCGGCCTATGTTTCGCGGTTCCTCGCCAAGAACATTGTCGCGGCAGGACTTGCCGGTCGATGCGTTGTTCAGCTCGCATATGCCATCGGCGTTGCTCAGCCCGTCGCGATTAACGTGGATACTTTCGGTACCGAGACGGTCGACACCGACGAAATAGTAGCACGCATTAAGAAGAACTTCGACTTGTCGCCAGCGGGCATCATCAAGACGCTTGACTTGCTGAACACGAAGTACCTTCCAACAGCCAAGAACGGCCACTTTGGCAATCCAGCGTTTCCGTGGGAATCGACCTCGGCCGCTAACCTTCTTAGCTAGTACAAATACGGAATACAGTAGGCTCGTCGAAGGAATTCGACGGGCCTATTTCTTTTTCGAATCCGGCGTTTTCACCCGCGTATAGATGAGCTTCGAGCCACTATTGTTCAAATAGAACTTCTCACCCGAAGCCGACCAATCGTAGGCCAGGGGAGGAGAATCCTTCATGTCGGTAAAGTAAAACTGAGTGTCTTTGACACCCCATTTCCCGGTCACTTTGTTATCAAAGGCCTGGCTTGCGCCTTTTGTCACTGCGGCTCCAATCGAGATTTTTGACAGAATTTCGAGGCTGCCATCTTCATCAAGTTTGACGGTTTGTTTGCCTTTCGCTTCCGACCAAGTACCAACCAACTGCGGAGGGTGTTCTAACCCCGTCGGCACGTTGACCTTGGGAACCAAATCTTCCTCTGGCTTATCGGCTGGCTGGCAACCCAACATGAGTTGGGTTGCCAAAACACCTGCCACCGTGAAAGCCACGACCTTGATGGTCTTACTTTCCAGGTGGTCGATAGCCACTCCCTTGTTGCGCAGCCTCAGCGCTAGCCCGAACTCTGTCGCGAACTTCAGGGGGCGCACTGTTGATCATGTTTTCCGTCTTTTGTTTGGCGGCTTCGCTATTTGTGGCCGGAGGAACCTTTGGTCCCGGCTCATCGCCGGCCGTATTACAGCCAGCGATGACCATCGCAGGAATGAGAACCAGTAAGAGCTTCTTCATACCTTATTTGAGGGCAGAGAACTGAGCGCAGAAGTTGCCCGGATCGAATGTCCATTCGTCACCCGGATACAGTCCGTCGATGTACATCATCGTGCACCAGTTGAAGCCCTCGGCTCGTGAGAACTTGGCGTGTCCATCGGCATATCCGACGTTGGCGCCTTCCGCATAGCGGAACCGAGGCATCGCATAAACCGGCCATACGTTTCCTTCCTGGTTGTAGCAGCGGAAGCCAGCGTTCGAACCGTACACGGCCGGCGGCCACGAGTTGTTGCCGCAGGTTTTCGTACCCGGATCGTATTTGTCGCCGGTTGCGCCCCACCACCACCACGAGGAATCCATATTGCTTCCAGGCATGTAGTTCCAATCTGGGTTAACGCCCGTCGTCGTGAGCAGCAGTTTATTGGCAAGGTTGCCGATTTGAGTCTGCGAGACCGAACCAGGGCCCGGCGAGTCGCATTTTCGGTTAGTCCAGTCGGTGACCACGCATGAAGGCATGATCTTGTCGTGAACGGCATAGCCGCGACCAGCTTGACTCATGGCCGGAGTTTGGAATAGTCCACCTTCTACGTCATAAAGGGTGGCCTTACCCGACTTGATATACGGCAAAGTGGCTTTCGCCCAGTTAATGTCTTCGACCCAGTTTCCCGAGCTATTTGTCGCAAAATATAGATTGCGAGGGAAATAGTCGTCGCTATCGGTCGAATACATCACGCTACCGAGACTCAATTGTTTCTGGTTGCTAAGGTCCGATGCCTTCTTTGCGGCAACCTTAGCTTGAGCGAATACAGGGAATAGGATCGCCGCTAATATCGCGATGATCGCAATGACAACAAGTAGTTCAATAAGTGTGAAACCTCTACGTTTCATGATTATTTCTTCGTTGGATTGTAGGTCGTGGTGGATTCGCGAATATCAAATCCACAAGGGATGACGAGGTGTTTTTGTTCAAGTGGTAAACCGTTAATTTGGGCCATTAAGAGATCGACCGCTACCGAGCCCATTTGTTGTAGCGGCTGATTGATGGCCGTGAGCTTTGGCGTCAGCCCTTCGCAAAATTCCGTGGAGTCAAAGCCGATGATCGAAAGTTCTTCGGGAACGCGTACGCCCGCCGCTTTCGCTTCACGCAAGACCTCGCTTGCCAGCTTTTCGCTGGATGCGATCAAGGCGGTGCAACGGGTTTCGTTGAGTTGCTGGCGGACCCCACTGAGGTCCATTTGAGCGAGAAGGATGCTGTCTTCCGAACAGGGAAGTCCTTTTTCGGTCAGCACCTGCTTAAAAATATCAGCCCGGTCGATCGCCTCTGAGAACGTCTCTCGATTTTCGAGGACAAACCCAATGTTCTGGTGACCAAGCGAGACGAGGTGATCGACCGCAAGCGAAATTCCACCGTGGTTGTCACAAATGACGGTGGGAATCTTGCCTTCAAAATAATTCTCGTTGGCGTGGATGACGACCAAGGGCGAAAGGCAATTTTGGATGAGTTCTGTGTTGCGACCAGTGAGATCGGTGCTGTACCAAATCAACCCGTCGAAGCGCCCATCGGAAACGGCCTGGCCAGGATTGTCGCCCATCAGCGCCGGACAAAACGTCACGCTGTAGCCATAGTGAAAGGCACGGTCCACAATGCCGTCCATCAAGCACGCAAAGTATCGACTGCCTTCGGAAAGCCGTTGCCGTTCAAAGCCCATCCCGTGGAGAACGCCAATCATCAGGGTCTGCTGATCACGGAAGTTTCGGGCCGTCACGTTGACCCGATAATTCATTTCCTTGGCAATCGTGCGGATGCGCTCGGCGGTAGCTTGGCTCACCCGGACCGTTGTAGCCTTGTTGTGTAAAACACGCGAGACGACTGTGGGTGTAACCCCAGCCTTTGCCGCAACATCGCGCATCGTAACTGCCATTTTTGGTACCTTACCGCCGTTGGTATATCGGTGTATCAGCCATTATAACAAAAAACATATAATTTTTTGCACCCTTTTTCTGATTTTCGCGAACCATTGCTAACGGAATTCTTTCAGGTTCAAATCTTCACAGACGAAAGTCCTGTGGTTAAACTGTGAGGGTATGAAATGGGGACTCATCACAAGTTTGACCGCGGGATTGGCGCTAGTTTGCCCAACTTTGGTTCACGCCCAAGATCCGGAATACACCAAGAACATTTTTGGGTTTGGCACTGGGAATCGAGGTCGAGGATCGCTCTTTTACGGCAAGCGCTTCAACACGCTCGGTGTCCAGCTCGGAATGTACAACGACATCAATCTCGATTCGAATCAAATCCATGATGGACCGGGGCCGAACGATACTCAGTACCTGGGAGGATATCGATGCGATCCCGGTTTTGGCGCCGACCTCCTCTTCTTTCCTGAGACCGATCGTCAAAGCATTTACTTCGGACTGGGTCTCTATTACCAAGGCATTCGCGATGTTGGACGATCTTCTTCGACTGGCCTCCTTTACGATTACGGCGCAAGAAACATCTGGCGAACGGGTTATTCGATTGGCCTGCGAGCCTCAGTGAGCAACAACAGCGATTTCGGAATGGGCTATCACAATTTGCTCGGTTGGAATATTTCTTTCTCTTCGCGCTACTAAATTAAATACCAGTAATAATGCGGTAGCAATTCAGGCTGAAATCATTAGAAGATGAAGCGTTCCTCGTAATTAACGAGGTTCGTGAGACCAGAGTAGGGCGTGAGCTTTAGACTTCCTTAGCCACGCCCACTTTTTTGCCGGATACAATCATGACTTATGTCCGGTTTATTGCGAAGTCTTTTTCTGCTAGAGGATGACACCGTCTTCCTCAACCATGGTTCATTTGGGGCATGCCCTATCTCCGTTTTCGAGGACTACCAGAAATGGCAACGCCAAGTTGAGAAACAGCCCGTTCGCTTTTTCGTTCATGAGCTTTGGCCCGCACTCGACCATGCTCGAACCGTCTTGGGTGAATTTATCGGTACGCCCAAGGAATGTCTCGTTCCTACGACAAATGCGACGTATGGCGTGAACGTCATCGCTCACTCGATCAAGCTTGGTGAGGGAGACGAAGTCCTCTCAAACGAGCACGAATATGGCGCATGTACCCGAGCCTGGAACAAAGTGTGCGGAAAGGTCGGCGCAAATTACGTAATTGCCCCCATTCCTGACTATATCGAGTCGCTCGATCAAGTCGCCGAAGCCATTTGGAGCAAAGTTACCGATCGAACGAAAGTGCTGTTCATCAGCCATATCACCTCACCGTCCGGCATTCTTTTTCCAGTGGAAGAGTTGTGCCGGCGCGCCAAGGAGCGGGGCATTTTTACGGTCGTCGATGGAGCGCATTGCGCAGGACAGATTCCCCTCAACCTTGCGGAATCATCCGTCGATTTTTACACCGGAAACTGCCATAAGTGGCTTTGTGCCCCTAAGGGTTCGGCGTTCATTTACGCCAAACCTGATAAGAAGCATCTCCTTGAACCGCTGATCGTGAGTTGGGGTGCGGCAAGCGAGGGGGCAGTCGGCGATCCTTTTCTTGATGAGCTGCAGTGGCAGGGAACCAACGATCCGGCTTCGTTCCTTGCCGTTCCCAGCGCGATCCAATTTCAGAAGGATCACGACTGGGATACCGTTCGCGAAGAGTGCCGCAATAAGATTTGCTGGATTAAGGACGAACTTGAAAAGCTGCCGAACGTAAAACCGTGGTACCCCACCACAACCGACTTGCATCAGCAGATGGCCGCGGTCTTCATCACCAATCAGGATCCTAAAACGGTGAAGAATTACCTCATGAATGAGCATCGAATCGAGATTCCGGTTGGCGCATATAAGGGTGTGACCACGATGCGGGTTTCGGCTCAGGGCTATACGACCCAAGCCGAACTTGAACTGCTCCTCGGCGCCATCAAAACACTCGGCTAAGCGAGAATTGCGTCGACGAGTCCCGACGCTCCGCCACGGACGGGATCGAACGCAGGCAAGCCTGTCTCCGTTCGAATCCGTTCGGTTTCGGATTCCGCTTCCTCGGCCGAAAGATGCCCGGAATTGACTGCGATGGCTCTCACTTTGGCAGCGGGGAAGCACCCACAAACTGTCGCCAAATCTTCGTAAAGCCGGATCAGCTCGCTTAGCGGAGGGATGGGGATATTTTGAATTCGCTTCAAATGAGTCTGCCCTGCGCGATGGCACAAAATGAGGTCCGTCGGCATCGAACCACGCATCAAGGGCAACGTTGCCGTTGAGCCCGGATGGACGAGCGAACCTTGCCCTTCGACGATGATCCAATCCGAGTCCCGGTACTTCAAGGTTTCTTGCTCAATTGCGCCAGAGGCATAGTCCACCCGCACGGCATCGAGAGGAACACCCGCGCCGGAAATGGTAATCCCAATTTGCCCAGTCGCCAGAAAGGCCGCGTCGATGCCTCTCTCACGGGCAACCCGTTGAATTTCCAGCCCGGTCGTCATTTTTCCAACTGCCATGTCGGTTCCGACCATCAAAATCCTTCGATTTGCAAGTTGGCGAGCTTCGCCGGTCCCCGGTGCCAAACCCTTCGGTTCTTGTCGGATATCCCAGATCACTTGCCCTACTTTTAGATCGGGAAATTGGGGGGCTAACGCTTCATGCAGACCATTAACGATCGATAAGCCCGCCTCGACCGCATGCAAAATGACGGGTCGCCACGAGTCGGGGATGTTTCCTCCTGGAGGTGCCGTTCCCAGCACGAGGGCCTTCGCGCCTAACTCGATTGCTTCTGACAGATCGGTGACGACAGGAGCATTCCGAGGAAGATCGACCACGTCGTTGACCATTTTGCCGCTATGCGCCGAATCAATCACACAGGTAACCGGATTTGCCGAATATCGCAAAATCCCGTAGCCCATCTTGCCAATATCGAGTCCGAGCGCACCTTCGAGATAGATCGCCAGCGGAAGGTTTGGATCAAGCATTCAGGCTTGCTCCGTGTCCGGCCGCTTCCGTTGACAAGACCATTCCGTCGACTAACTCTGCTCCTTTCGCCGGATCGGGATTGAGATTGGTGTGGCTGTCAAGATCAATGTAATCGAAGAGGGCGCTCATGGCCGCACCCGCCGAAATCGCAACGCTTGACTCGCTCATGCAGCCAATCATCGTTTGCAAGCCGTGGGCTCGGGCGGTCGCAACGATCCTCAGCGCTTCTGTGATCCCTCCGCATTTCATCAGTTTGAGATTCACGCCGTCAACCCAGTTGGCCCACTTAGGGATGTCAGAAGAAAAACGACAAGACTCATCGACAAAGATCGGCAATCTTCGATGGGCGTAAACCTCCGGCAAGCCCGCCTCAAGCCCTTCGGCGAGTGGCTGTTCGACATAATCAACGCCGCGTTCAGCGAGCCAGGCAATCATGTCGATCGCCTCTCCAACGGTCCATCCTCCATTTGCGTCAACCCGCAGGCTGGCTCGGAAAGGGACTGCCGCTTCATAGGCGGCCATGAAATGGTCTTTATCATGATCTCGTCCCTCGGGAGATCCAAGTTTGATCTTGAGGCATTTCGCTCCCGTTGACCGCAAGATATTCGGAACCCGTTCTCGGGTCACCTCAGGAGGGTTAATCCCTATCGTGACGCTCGTTGGCACGGCTCGTTTGGGTAATCCCAGAAGGCGATAAAGGGGCAATCCGGCTTGCTTTGAAAGAAGGTCCCAAAGAGCAACATCCAGGGCCGCCATGGCTGGGGGATCGATTTCGCGATCCTTCATCGCTTGCCAAAGGTCAAAAGAGGAAATTTGAACGTCGGAATCAAAGATTCCAGAATCATGAACAAAGGCATTCAGCTGGCTTTGCCCTCGTTCAGCGGTCCAGGCTTTTCCCGTAGCCGGAGAGAGTTCTCCCAAGCCCGTATTCACGCCGTCGTTGAGGGTCACAAACAGATTGTCCGAACTCGCCATCGTTCCTCGGCTAATCGTTAGCGGATAGAGTTTTTGGAGAGTTCGGATTTCCGAATCAAATCGAAGGGCCATGCCGAAAAGGAGCGTACCGGACTATTCGGGTCGCCAGATATCGCCAACTCGACTGATTTGCCGATCTTCCTGCAATTCGGGCTTGGGACCAAAGGGATGCCCGCCAAATCCATGTCGCATCATGGCTATGGCTTTTGCCCAATCCTTTGTCTCGTCGCGACTGGTAAAGAGTTGCATGACCGACTGAGAAATGACAGGAATGGGAACCTCCATTCGCATAGCATCACTCACGAGCCAATTCACCTCGCCCGTGTCTTCAATGTAACCGGGGACGCTCAGACCACCTTGCTCGTCAAATTGTTGCTTCATGAGGTCGATAAGCCACGAACGGATGACCGAACCATTTTGCCAACATGACAAGATGTCGGGAATTGGCAGTTGCTGATCGAATTTTTCAAGTAGATTCATTCCTTCGCCAATCGCCTGTAACATGCCAAACTCGATACCGTTGTGGACCAATTTGACGAAATGCCCTGAACCAGGACCACCACAACGTGCATAACCTCCCGGTTGGGCCAAATCGAGGAGGATCGGCTCCAGTCGATCAAGCGCATCTTTGTGGCCACCCACCATAAAGCAAGCGCCGTTCCGCGCGCCCTCGACCCCGCCGCTCGTGCCGAGATCGACAAAATGAACTCCGCTAGTCGCAAGTCTCTCGGCCCGACGAATCGAGTCGCCCCAATACGAATTTCCTCCATCGACGATAATGTCGCCCGCATCCAGCACGGGCAACAGCTTTTCGATCATTGCATCAAGCGCTGGTCCCGCGTGAATGTATAAAAAGATGACCCGAGGACCGTTGAGCTCTCGTAACGCCGATAGTTCTTTCGAGAAATGGATGCCCCGTTCGACGACATCCGAGGAGGGTTCGTGAAGGTCGATTCCAACGACCTTATAACCTTTTCCGAGCGCTTGCCAAGCAAGCCCTCCACCCATACGACCGAGTCCGACGACGCCGAATTCATCCATAAGTACTATTGTGCGCCTTTTTGTCGGCTTTGCAACCAACCATGAGGCTTTTTCGTTGATACGGGTACCCTATCTCTTCCGAAAGGATTTCCTCTCGCATGCTCGAATTCTTGCAACACCTCGATACGCACCTCGGTGACGCCATTAAGACTTACGGAGCATGGGTTTACGCGCTTTTAGCTGGCGTGATTTTTCTCGAAACTGCGGTCGTAATTTTTCCTTTTTTGCCGGGAGACTCACTGCTTTTTGCGGTCGGCGTCGTGGCTGGAGATGAGAAAAAAGGCCTGAGCATTCCATTCCTTTTTCTGCTCTTAAGTGCGGCAGCCGTAGGCGGCAATATCGTGAATTATTGGCTTGGCCGATTCTTTGGAACACGGTTGTTTGCGAATCCTAAAGCAAAGTTTTTTAGCCCAAAAAATCTCGCAAAAACTCACGAGTTTTTTGAAAACTATGGCGGGAAAGCGATAGTCATCACGCGGTTCGTTCCCGTGATCCGAGCTTTTGCTCCTTTCGTAGCGGGCATGGGCGCAATGGAATTTGGCCCATTCATGATTTACAACGTCATCGGGGGCGTTGCTTGGGTTGGAGTCTGCATGTTCATGGGTGTCTTCCTTGGCGAGCAGCCCTTCATCAAATCACATCCTGACGTGGCGATTCTCGCGTTGGTCGGTATTTCGGTTCTGCCGATGATTTTTGAATACGTAATGCATCGACGACGCAAGAAGAGCGAGGCCAATTCCCCCAAGAAAGTGGAGATCATCGAGGAAGAACAGGTGGAGATTCAATCTGTCGTGATTGAATCCGAAAGCACCTTGTCGTAAACCTGCATCAAGCGCAGGATGTGAATATCCATCGTCGTCGGATTCTGCCAATAGTTGCGATAGCCCGCTTCGCTCAGCGTTTTGACAACGTCGTTGTGGGCAAATTCCTTGATTCGGCGCACCAAGGCATCGATATTGCCGGCTTCGAACTCGAGTCCGTGCCGGAAATTGCGAACCGAATCAGTCGCCGCCGAGACATTCGATACGATGACCGGAAGTCCCATTGCCGCTGCTTCATCGATCACCAAGGGCTGACCTTCGTACCAAACCGACGGAAAGAGGAGCCCCCTTGCTTCCTGGAGCAATTCAGTCACCTCGTTTGGCTTTCGCCATCCGCGCATATTTGCCTCGGGATTCACAAAACGAATTTCGTCGACCAACGGTCCCGTGCCAATAAACATAATGGGCACGTTGGTGATGTGAGCCGCATGGGCCGCAGTCACGGGGTCCTTCTCGGGTGAGAATCGCCCCACGAAAGCAAAGGTCTGATTCTTTTCGGCTTCGATTCGAGGGGCTTGCTCTACGTCGACAAAATTGGGAACAAAGTGAACCTTGGTTTTAGGATCTAAATAGGGCGCCATGACCCGCTCAGTCGTGGGTCCAATGACAATCAGGTGATGAAGTTTTCCTGGGATATGCGCTCGATTCGTCTGCAGCAGATGTCGAAGAAGGAACCAATTACGCTTCATTCGATTTCCGTTTGTACACTGCGTCTTGACACACTCATGCGACATTCCTCGGTGTTGACAAACTCGCTTGGTTCGGTGGTCGTAAAAACCACCTAATGGACAAGCCAATCCGTAATCATGAACAGTAAATACAAATCGAAAATCGCGCTTATAGATTTCGGGCATGAAGCTTAAAGTCAGCCCATCACGCCACGAGTGAATGTGAATGATCGTGTCTTTGGGATCGTGTTCCTCAAGAATCTGCGCAAAGCGTCGCCTCGCTTCGGTATTCCAGAGACCGCCAATAATCGAGGTCGCATAGGACTGATCGGTGACCTTTTTTTGCCCCAGGCTGACCACCTTCAGGTTCGGCTTTTGGAGCAGAAACGAAGCGGGTTCGCCTATCGATGCGAAGACCGTTACCGATTCGACCACGTCGGCCAAGGCGCACGCGGACTCAAGCGCAACTTTTCCTGCACCCCCATTGACCATCGCATAGTCAGTAACGATAATGACTCTCATTTAGCTCAAACCGATCCAACCGGCAGCATCACGAATGTCGTTAAACTGACGCATTCCCGACGGTAGATTCGCAAGAATCTGTTCGCCGTACCGTTTCGTTTGAATCCGAGGATCGAGCAAAGCGATGATTCCCTTATCATTTTCGGAACGAATCAGCCGTCCCGCACCTTGTCGCATGATTATTTTTGCGTTTGGCAAGGTATGGGTCTGGAATGGATCGTGTCCCTGATGGGCAAGATAAGCCATGCGAGCAATCTGGGAAGGTTCGATGGGCACTTCAAATGGGATGCGAACGAGGGCGACACAACTGCAAGTTTCTCCCGGCGCGTCAAAGCCAGTCCAAAATGAACGTAGTGCGAAGAGCGATGCGTAGATATTCTTCTTAAACTGTTCGCCGACCACCGAAATTCCCGTTTTCCCTTGCATCAATATCGGCAAATCGTCCGGTGTCGTCATATAGTTCCGAACTCCTTCCATCTCTTTACGCGAGTGAAAGAGGGCTAAGGTCCGACCTTGACAAGTTTCAATGATCTGACTGAGCTCTTGGGCGACGGCTTGGTAATAGACCTGTTCCATTGATCCTTGACGACTTAACGTCGGATCCGGGATTGCGTTTCGCTTCGGCAAGTAGAGCGCACACTGAGACGAGTAGTCGAACGGGGAAGGCAAGACTTCTTCGAACATCGCTTTGGCCCCCGTGACCTGCCGAAAGAACTCAAAATCACCATCAATCTGCAACGTCGCCGAAAGACAGGCATAGGGCACGCGATTCCAAATGAGATTCTGGAGCGGTTCGGAGAGGTCGATGAAGTCACGCCGAAGGATCACATCATGACGAGGATTTCCGATATAGCTGACTGCCGCGCCCGACGGTCGGGACAACTCATGGGCGCCCGCCGCAAAATCTCGTACATAACTGACGTAATTTCGCGAAGAGTCGGCAATGTTCTTCGACTCGGGGTGCTTGGCTTCCTGTCGATAACGTTCAATTCGCAACACGGCGTCGGTCGAATGCTTATCGCAAGCCAAACGAACCCGCTCGGCAATCGATTCAACTTCGGCAAGATGCTGTTTTGCGTGGGCGCGCTGCACGGCCGGGTGCTCATCGACCTCGGTTGGGGTTACGGCGACGATTCCGCCTTGCTCGAGACTCATTCCGAGCATGGAAAGGTCCCGCTGAGCAAGCTGAATTTCTCGCCTCAATTCATCGCCTTTGCGATGCCATTCCCCTAATTCGCCTTGGGCATCTGCCAAAGGATCGATGAGATTTTCAAGTCGATTCGCAATACCCGTCAATGCCCCCAAACGAGGATTGCTTAATTCGAATTCAAGTCCATTGATCGCCGCCGAGGGGAAGTCGTGGGCCTCGTCGAGGATCAAGAAGTCATATTTGAAAAGCATTCCTTCTCGATCACTCTCAGGATCGGAACTCAAAGCGTCTTGGATCACCACGCTGTGGTTCGTAATGATGATCTTTGCTCTCTCAAGTTTCTTGCGAGCCTGGTAGTAAAAGCAATCGTCGTAAAGGGGACACGCGCGAGCGGGACAAACGGGCGGAACTTGAACTTGCGACCAGAGCTTATTGATTTCTCGGTCGGGTCGACGGATGAGTTGGCGAAACTCGCTCTCCGTTCCTTCGCTCGCGTCCATCTGAAACCCGCGCATCTCGTTAGGAAGCGCTTCGTCCATTCCCATCAAGCAGACATAACGCTGTCGACCAATTAAGAAAGAGGTTTGAACGTGCTCATCAAAGAGGCTGAGGGCAAGGGGAAGATCCTTTCGCCAATACTGATCGGCAAGTACGTTGGTATAAGTCGCAATGACCGTTCGTTTGTCATTGGCAATGGCGTTCGCGATAGCCGGGATTAGCGTTGCCAACGATTTGCCAAGGCCCGTGGGCGCCTCGAAGAGACCGGTCGAGTTTTGCTCGATCATATCGCTCAAGAGCAATGAAAGCTGGACTTGGTTTTGACGAGTATCGAAGCCCGAGCGTTGGGCAAGGCGATCAAACGCTTGCTGCACCAATTCTTGGGCGGTCATCATCTAGGTATACCTTTGTCCACTCTTAGATTGTTCGAATTCGCTTGGAGTTGTAAATTCATACCGACACCTGATCGGATACTTAACAACGGGACAAGTATCGACAGATAAGCCTGACAACCCACAAAGCCGAGAGACTCGGAAGTTGCTTCATATCCAAAAGCAACGCGCCTCTTGCCCTTAAGCAAGAGGCGCATGATTCGCATCAAACCGAAACGGTCTCTTCGGATTTTGCCTCAACCGAGGCTACTGCTTTTCCCACGATGTCCTTCGGGCGGAGGGGAATCCCTTGCATCCAAGGCTCTCGCACCCGCCATTTCAACCATGCTTTCACGATCTGCTGACGAGTAGGCAAGTTCGGGTCATGCGCCAAACCAATCGCCGTAAGCGTCTTGATGACGACCGCGCTAGGATCGAACTGCCAACCAAAGACACCATGCTGAGCCCAAAGCTCCGACTTGTGGTGGGTGTTGTGTCCGCCTTCGCCGAGGGCGAGGATTTCGATATAAGCGTTGTTTCGCGAGTTATCTGGTACTTCGAATGGCGTTTCACCCCAGATGTGGCAGACGGAGTTCACGCAGAATGTGACCCAGTTGACATAACAGGCGCGGGCCAACGATTCCCAAATCGAAATTCCTCCGAGGTAGTAGGGAATGGCAAAGCTAGCGGCAAGGATCGCGAGGTAGATGATCGGATTGCTCATGATCGTCACAACCGCATCTTGCTCGATGACGGCAATGACATCCACAAATCTCGCCCATCGCTTCTTGATCAGCGTCTCAGTGCTGACAACGATCTCTCCTTCGGCATTTCGAACTTCCCAATGGTCGCGATCTTCATCACGATAGCGGAACGTCGCAGGATCGGGAGATCGCGTGATCAGCTCGGCTTTCCAATCTTCGATGCTCATACCCTTTGGTCGGCGGAGGCTCGGTTCGCGGAAGGCCCACATTACGAAGGAGTGCATGAAGCCATTGAACTGCTCCATGAAGATCGCTCGCTTCGACTCTTCAAAAACGTAGGGGGTATGGACGTCGGCCGTCGTCTCACCAAACGCGTGGTGCTTGCTGTGCTTCTTCATCCATTCGCTAGGCGGACCTTGGATCGCCACGCTACCCATGGCAAAGAAGATGGCTCGCATAAATGGGCTCGTCTTAAAGCTCGGGTGGGTTCCCACACGGTGATAGCCGATGGTGATGCCAAAACCGGCGATCAGCCACATTCCAAAGAACCACACGAAGTGATGTCCGTGAAGCTTGTACATGCCCACGAAGAAGGGAATGAGCGCGACAAAATACGCAAATCGATAGGTCGAGCGAAGGATTCGGTGGGCAAGGGCTTTCCGAACAAGCTTCGGATGTCTCGCTTTGAGCGGTTTGCTTCGTTCAGCAATCTCTTTATAGCCCGCGACCCACGGGTAGCGTCGCAACATCGGACGTACCCATTTGATATGGGCTCCGACAAGGACAATGAGATACCCGAGCCACAAAAGCGTCATTCCAAACTTGGGAAGATCTTTGAGCGCCTGATAGAGAACAACGAGTCCTCCGATGGGCGGGGTAAGGATAAAAAAGCCAACGATCGCTTGTTCGAATCGTCGATTAGCAGCGGCTGTGTTACTCACGGTTAGGTTTGCCTTGTGGGAAGGCTCCGTTACCTTTCCCTACCTGTCTAATCTCATTGTAGCGAAGACAAGCAGTGAAAGGTGCTACGGAGCCAAGAAGGATTCCGTTTCGGTCCTGATTACTCTGGACGCGAAAAGAACTTCTTTAAATGGTTCCTTCGGGGAACCACAGTTGAAGCTCGCGTTCGGCGGCTTCTGGGTCGCTGCTGCTGTGGGTCAAATTGTCGTCGATCGTCAGAGCAAAATCGCCTCGCACGGTGCCCGGAGTAGCGTCGACCGGATTTGTGGCACCCATCATCGCACGGATAGCCTTGGTTGCGTTGGTGCCGCTTACCGCCATCGCTACGATCGGACCGCTGGTCAAATAATCGCACACATCCTTGAAGAACGGGCGCTCCTTATGTTCATCATAGTGAGCTTCGACGGTTGCGCGTTCTGCGTTAATGAGCTTGAGGCCAGAGACTTTGAGCCCGCGGGCTTCGATTCGACGCGTGATCTCTCCGATCAAATTTCGAGAGACGCCACCTGGCTTAATCAGGACGAGTGTGGTTTCCATTCAGTCTGAGAGTTTACCCTTTTAGGCCTTTTCCTCAATCTCGACCGCCGACCGGGACGATTGGCCCCTTCTGACGAAATCGACGCCCCAAACCGACCGCTCAGGATGTCGCAAGGCGTATGGAGAAGTGAACGGATCTTGGGCAATAACAACCTCCGCTCACTAAAGGAGAAGCCATGAAAAAACTGACGAACTTGCTCGCACTTGCGGCCCTCGCAGCAGTTTCGAGCGCACAAATTTCGCGAGTGGGGACCTACGAAGGAGATTCCTTCATCTATTCGGTAAACGGTTCGACCAACACGGGCTACATCAATGTCCAGTGGAGCGGTTATGCCACTCCAAGCAACGGCAACGTTGGCTGGCGAGTTGTTGTTTGGGACTCGACGATGCCTCAAACCCCTGTCGCATCCGAGACCTACCATGCTTCGGGCAATGAGGGCAATTACTCGCGCACCTTTGCCGTAACCCCTTACCACCCAATTCGAGTGGAGCTTTATGCGGTCGGCGACCAATATTCAAACGATGCGTCGGTTTCGAGTACGATAACGACTTCGATGTGGGTTCAGCCAATCTCGACAACCGTCGGCACGTCGTATGCTCGACCGACGACCTACTATGACAATCCGTACCCGACGCCGACTGTGGTGGTCCCGGGCTATATGACCAACTACACCCCGCCGCCCTATAGTCAATCGTGGTATTACAACCCGATTGCCGTAAGCAGCTATTCGACCTACCGAACCCGCTAAACATTTGTAGGGCCATCCGCTTTTTGCGCATGGATGGCCCTCTTTGTACTAAGCCTTCAGCTTGTCTGGATTGAGTCCCTCGAGTTCGGGCAAAACGAAGAGACCGTCTTTTCGGATCATGACGCCATCGAACCAGATTTCGCCCCCGCCGTACTCTGGCCGCTGAATATTGACAATATCCCAGTGGATCGAGCTGACGTTGCCGTTACCTCCGGGCGGATCGTAGGAATTTCCTGGGGTGAAGTGGAAGCTTCCGGCAATCTTCTCATCGAACAGAGTGTCCTTCATCGGATGGAGCACGTAAGGATTGAAGCCGATCGCAAATTCCCCAAAGTAGCGCGCGCCCGGGTCAGTATCAAGAATCTTGTTCAGGAGTCCCGTCTGGGCTCCTGCTTCGGCATCGACGATCTGACCATTCTTCATCGTCAGCTTGATGTCCTTAAACTCAGTGCCTTGGTAAAGCGAAACAGTGTTGTATTGAACCACGCCGTTGATCGAGTCTTTGACCGGAGCCGAGAAGCACTCGCCATCAGGGATGTTGCGACGTCCCGTACAGGCGACCGCGCCGACGTCCTTGATGCTGAACGTACAATCGGTTCCCGGCCCAACGAGGCGAACGACATCTGTCTTTTCCATGAGTTCTTGGAGCGGCGCGCAAGCGGTGGCCATCTTGGCGTAGTCCATCGTACACACATCGAAATAGAACTTTTCGAATCCGGGCGTGCTCATATTTGCCTGTTGCGCCATGCTGGGGCTCGGCCATCGCAAGGCCACCCATTTTGTTCGAGGGACGCGAACGCCAAAAACGACCGGGGTTGTATATTCTCGCGACCAGAGGTTCATTTTGTCGCCAGAAACATCGCTCAATTCAGCGTAGTTATCGGTGCCTCGGAGAGCAATATATGCCGTCATTTGCTCCATTTCGTACTTTTCAACGTTGGCGATCAGACGAGCGCTCTCTTCGGTCAACCCGTGGAGAATTTGACGGCGGACAAGGCTGCTCTCAAGCCGAACGGCGACTTTCGCGCCCTTGGTTTGGGCAACACGCACCACTTCGGCGACGGCTTCTTCGGGAATGTCGAAGGCATGAACCAGCAACGTGTCCGATTCGTTGAGTTGGCACGAATGAGTGCAAAGCAGTTCGGCAAGCTTTGTAACGCGAGGATCAAGCATGGTGTGTCCTCAATCTACCAGCCTCAAAAACAAAATCGTCTCCCGTGTGGGAGACGATTTCAATCGAATTACTGAAAAGTAATTAGTGGTTGGCAGCCGGAGCGTTTTCGGCTGGAGCGTTGTTCGAAGCAGCCGGGGTCGTGGCAGCCGGAGCATTGTTCGACTCAGCCGGAGCGTTGGTGGCAGCCGTGTTAGCAGCGCCGTTGTCAGCCGTTGCGTTTGCAGCCGTGCTCGAAGTCGAAGCGTTGCCTGCAGCGCCAGCTTCCGTGTTACCTTCAGCCGAAGAACCGCAACCAACCAAAATAGCGCCAAAAATTGCGCTTACGACGATAAGCTTGAGAGTGTTTTTCATAGTTTCCTCCTGTTTTGCGTCAAGAACGGCTCTTGAATTCGTTCAATCCGCGAGGGCGTTATACCCAAAAACACACAACAGATGCCGCCGACAAATGGTTTCAAGTTTTTTCAATTTCCCATCGGCAACGATGGTAAATCGGTTACTGAAGCCCGAATTTCCGTGATTTTCCACTTTTTGGTGGGGATGATGAACCATTCGCGAGCCACCTCTTTTTTGAGTTCAATCACCGTATTTGGAATCGTCACATCGGTGGAAAAAGCGGCAATTCCGATCTTCACTTTCGCGGGTGATTCAATTCTCGCCGTTTCGCCAAAAACTTGTGGATTTAAACTGGTGAATTCAATGTCTGGCTTTTGATTTTTAATATAGTCGGCAATTTGCCCCCGACCGCTGCCGGTCTCGCTGCCATTAAAATTGAGATTAAGACTCAAAAAGTCTAAAACTCCTCCGGGGCGCCCCTCGCGGCTGGCTTTCTGGGCTTCCTTCACCGCTTCGACGATCAGCGTCTTGTCGTCGGGCTGATTAAGAAAACCGAGCCCAACCTTGCCAATTACGAGCAAGAGCACTACACCGCCGGTAAACCCCAAAATCTTCTTTCCGGATGTCATCTTAACCTTCGTTACGTCAAACCTAATCGAACCGCTTCGACATCGAGGCCCATTTGATGGATCAAATCATCGAGGGAAGCAAAATTGGCTTCGGGTCGCAGGTATTTTTCGAGTCGGACACGAATGTGCTGACCGTAAAGCGACTCGCCGGGATAGTCCAATAGGAACGCTTCGATAGTCCTTTCCTTCCCACCCACCGCTGGACGAGTTCCGATCGCCAGAGCTGCCTTGAATTTCTTGCCGTCAACCAAAAACCACGCCGCATAGACACCGTCTCGCGGCATGACCTGATCAAAGCTCCTTGCAATATTTGCCGTCGGAAAACCCAGCGTTCGTCCGAGCTTTTGACCGTGCTCTACAAAGCCCTGAACCTCAAACCCGCGCCCCAAAAGAAGATTCGCTTTGTCCAACTCACCATTCGAAACCGACTCGCGGATCGCGCTCGAACTCACGCGGAGGCCATCGATTTCAAACGGCGGCACGATAATCGTCTCAATTCGGCTCTTGAGCCATTCAGTATTGCCTTCACGGCCGTTGCCCATCGCAAAATCATGCCCAACAACCAAACACGAGGCCTTCAATTTGTCGATGAGAATCGACTGGAAAAACTCGTCAGCCGACATGCGGCTCAGCCAAGCGTTAAACGGCAAGACGACGGTCAAGCCGACGCCATGAATCTGAAGCTGCTCAAGGTTCATTTTGAGCGATGCGATCGCCTTGGGGGCCTTCGCCGGATTGAGAACCATGGCCGGATGTCGGTCAAAAGTCGCGACAATCACCGGGACCTCAAGCTCCTTAGCACGGTCAACCGCAGCGGCAATCACTTTCTGATGTCCGACATGGACTCCGTCAAATGTTCCGATGCAAACGACGGCTCTCTGCCATTCCGGCTTGAGCAATTCAACTCCAAAATGAACCTGCATTAGGCGCGCTCCCGCGTTCGATACACCCAGACCATCATGCCGAGAAAAGCCATTTGGATCAAACACACAGGAACGAGGTTCGCGGGATTCATCCAAACCAAAACAGGCACCATCGCTTCAGGAACTTGCGAGGTTGTCGTCTCCTGGGTGGCCATCAGCTGAACGGTCAAATAGCAAACAAGGCACCAAACCAAAGGAACCGTGACATGCAAAGGAGTCGAAAGGTGAACTTTAGGCACCATGTGGCGACTGACTCCGACGATGAGAACCGTCATACCTGTCGCAACAAGGGGAGCCGCCGTGACAAGCAGGGCAAGTAAGTTCAATGCCGGATGCGCGACGAAAACGGTGCTCCAGCCGATCGCGACCAACAAGCACACAAAACTCGCATTGCCAGCGACGTAAAATCGATCCCAAAAGGGAACGATGGGTTCAACCTCATGCGGCTGAGGGTTCAAATCACTCCGGGAGATCTTCGGGTCGAACGTCGGCTGCACCCCGGTTTTCCTCTGCGATCTGCTCGTAAATTTCTTTTCGGTGGACGGACACATCACGCGGGGCACGAATGCCGAGGCGCACTTGTTCGCCTCGTACTTCGAGTACGACTACCTCGACATTGTCTCCTATGATGATCGTTTGATTTACTTTTCTGGTGAGGACCAGCATCCTTCCGCCCTCCGTGGCATCCGTATCTTAGGGTCTTAAGCCGCCGCTTGATTGGCGTAACCGCTCGTCCCCGAAAAGATCGGATATCGAATAGTATACGCCTCATCTTCCAAAATGACTTGTTTTGCTTTACGAGTTTCTAAGTTTATGATCACGGGAGCCGCCAGATTCGCCGTAGCTTCGCGAGGACGTCCGGGTGGGATCGTCGTCGTAACCAGGACTAAATATTGCGTTTCTTGTGTCAATCCCAAGGCTCTTGCCTGATCGTTACTAATTTCTGGAGAGTATTCCTGAAGGAAGCTCTCGGGAAGCGACAAAAGGAATGCGAGTTGAGGTTCATCAACCGATTGGAGCCACTTATAAGGGCTCCCTTCCTTCGTGTTCACCACCACGAATTCCTGATAGTCGGTAAAGCCGATCATCCCTTCGTTAAAGTGAATGACGTCGTCGTTTGTGTATTCAATGTCTCCGAATCGAGTGCCTGATAACTTCATAGATTTTTAGCCTTTGATAAAGTCCATAAGGCTAAGTTTCGTTCCTTCGCTAGCCATTTGGAGGGCGGCTTGATAAGCCGTTTGGGCACTCTGATAGTCCGTAATCGCCTGTGCCAAATCAACGTCTTCGATGTCGGAGACGTTCTTTGTGAGTTCGTCGATACGTCGGGAATGATCCGACTGATAGTCAGTGACCGCGTTGACACGATTCCCGATTTCTCCTCGGGTCATGTTCACGCTTTGTAAATCGTTTTGAATGTTCGTTAACGACGCGTTGCTGAGCGTTGATGTATCGTTATTTTGCAGAGCAGTGATCGTCGATGTTAGGTTGTTATAAGCATTGGTAAAGAACGTGTCTTGCCCTGGGACGGTGAGGTCTACGGTCTGTCCGGGAGCAGCCTCAACTTTTACCCGCCCCGCGTCACCGCCATAAGTGAGGGCTCCGCCTGACTCTGTGAACGGCTTGGTATTGGTGGCCGTTCCCGCAAAAATGTAGTCGCCATTGCCGTCTTTCGTATTCGCCAATTGAACAAGGCGATCCCGAATCGTCGTCATTTCGGACGCCATGGCCTGACGTTCGCTCGAGCCTGCGGTTGCCGTGGCACCACTGACCGCCAAAACGTTTGCCCGATTGAGCAAGGTGGTCACTTCCGACAGCGCGTTTTCGCTGGACGAATACCAGTTATTCGCACGATCCAGGTTTGAGGAGTATTGCGAAAGGCCCGCTTTGACGCTGCGCATCGAGACGACGGTTCCGAATCCGACTGGGTCATCGCCAAGCTGATTGATTCGCTTGCCGGTAGAAACCTTCAATTGGGCATCGTAGTAGGCCTGGCCAGCTCGACTGACCTGGCTCTGCAACGTTCCATATTGATAGAATGTGCTCACGCGATTCATGCTTCTCTCCTAGTATTAATATCGGTTTATCGGTTTCTTAATCTGTATAGTTATCGATTCAACATATTGATGAGATCGCCCATCATTGAATCCATGGTGTTCAAAACTTTTGCCGCGGCTTGATAGCTACGTTGGAACTTCAACATGTCCGACATTTCGTCGTCGAGGTTCACCCCGGAGATCGACTGAACTTGAGAATCCACCTGCTCGCTCATGGCGTTCGCCGTGTCAACAGAATTTTGAGCTACGCTGACATCACGGCCAACTGTGCTGACCAGATCGCCATAAAAGGCTCCCAACGTTCGATTTCCCAGTCCCGCGATTTTCGTATCCCGAAGCGCCGACAGCGCAAGGGCCGCCGAGCCGTCTCCCGAGGCACTTGAATTTCCCACGACAATGTTTTTCGAATCGGTATCGACGGCCGAGGACAAAGCAAAGTCTGCCGCGCCAGTTTGTGGATTCGAATCGTTAAAGAAGGCGACACCCGTGGTTCCGTTGGCCGTATACCCACCCATGCTGATCGAGTTCACCTGGGTTCGAAGGTTATTGGCGAGATCGTCAAGTTGAGACATATAACCGCTAACCTGTTTTTGGGTATCGAAAAGCCCCTTCAGCTTCCCACTGGTAATGCCCCACGAGGCAACCGAGTTCGAAACGGTACCCGCCGAAGCATCGTACGTCGTTGGGAACTGCTTCGCGCCAACCTGGTCAACCAAGGTGAAGCTGCCAACCGCTACCGACAACGTGCCATCGCTGGCGAGGTTTGTGCTCACGTTGACCAGCTTTGAAAGGTCCGCGATCGTTTCGTCGCGTTGATCGAGAAGGTCGTTCGGAGAACCACCTTGTGCGACCTGCTTGCGAATCTCAGAATTCAGATTGCCAATCTTGCTGGCAAGATTCTGAATGTCGGTCAAAGTCTGCGTGATTTGTCCCGTCTGACCATCGGCCTGAGATCGTAGTTGAGAATAGGTCGAACTAATTTTGCTCGCCAAATCGCGACCGGTAGATTGCACCTGCAATAAGTTGGCTGAGTTGCTCGGATTCGAGCCCAAAGCCGACCAAGAGTTTAAAAACGAATCAAGCGAATTGCTGATACCGCTGCCTTGAACGTCAAGGAACATCGACTGAATTTTTTCGAGGTTGCTTAACGAACTTTCGGCTTGTCCCTGCTGACCATAAGCGGCCTGACGACGCGACTCAAGCATCGCATCCCGAATACGCCCAATCGTTCCGACCGTGACACCGGATCCAATGCTTACCAATCGGTTTGCATATTCATTCGACGCGGCAGTCGTTTGCAACGAGACCGTCTGTCGTGAATAGCCGACCGTATTGACGTTCGCAATGTTGTGACCGGTCGTATCTAAGCTCTGCTGAAAAGCACGCAAGGCACGGCTGGCGGTTTCAATTCCCTGAAAAGGACTCGACATGATTCTTTACTCCTGACTTTATGCGGCGGCGTCGACGAGCACGGACATGGATCCCCCGCGCTTGGCACGATAAGGGCCCTTGCCCGCAACGGCCGCCTTGGCGATCAATGTCAACGTCCCATTGATGTAGGTCATTTCGCTCTCAAATAACTTTCGGTTTTTGGCAACGACGTCCTGGATGTTTTGCGAGGCCGATAGGACTTTGTTCGCAGTGAGCTGTACCTGTGCCGCCTCAGTCTTATCGAGAACTGAGACCAGACCTCGAAGGCTCAGAGTCGCAGACCCGAGCTCTTCGGCCAGCCTTTTTGCTTCGGACAGTGCTTTCGCGTCGATCTTTCGGATCACTTCCGTCAGGTCGTCCAGCTCGGGTTGGAGTCGTTCAACACGCGGAACATCGCGGAGAGTGACGGCGACCGTCTGCTCATGAAGGCAGCGAAGAAGCTTTTCCGACGTGGAAAGCCATTCGCTCCAGAGGGTTTGGAGGGTTCGGGATTTCATACTTTTTTCTCGATCGTGGATTGTCTAAGTCGTTGTTGAGCTTGCGCTAACGCGATGGGCACAACTTTGTCGAAAATCGTTTTGCCAACATTCAGGCTGCCGCGGGCGGCAAGAACATCGGAAAGGTTGGTTTCAAACATGTCGCGGTAGATTTCGCCACCGGGCATATTCGTTCCGAAGAGGCCATTTTTGCCACCCATGTTCTGCAAAAGAGACTTGAACATAAAGGCTTCCAGGCCATCGGTTGCTTTCTTCAATTTGCCCAGATCCTGACGGGCTTCGGCGACCAAGCCGGCCGATTTTGCCGCCTGGAGGTATCCGTTCATCATTGGATCACCAGCCTTGCCTTGAGGGCGCCTTGTTGTTTCAAAATCTGCAAAATGTTGATGATGTCGCTCGCTTTGAGTCGCAACTCCTGGAAGATGCGCGCTAAGTCAGCAACGGTCGTGTTGGGTGCCATGAGGGCGATATCGGTATCTCGCTGATCGGTCGAAACTTTCTGATTCGAAACCGGTGTCGTTTGACCCTGAGTGAAGGGATTCGGCTGCGAAATGCTTGTCGATTCCTCGATTTTCACGCTGATCGAACCACTTGCGATGGCTACCGGTGCGATGCGCACATTGCCGCCAATCGCGATGGAGCCCGTCTTTTCGTTGATAACCACCACGGCGGCGTTATCAACCATCACATTGATTTCTTCAAGCTTCGACATCGCAACGACGGGCGACATTCCCTGGGGCAGCGTGACTTCGATCGTGCCTCCGGTTTGGGCGTTTGGCAAGAACTCCGGATACTTTTTCGAGATCGCATCCTGAATTCGCGTTGCCGTCGTTAAGTCGGCATCAAGCAGTTCGACGTACATCTTTCCGTCGTAAACCAATTTGGTCGGAGCGCCGCGTTCAACGATGGCCCCGCTAGGAATTCGTCCTGCCGTCAAGAAGCCCACCGATTGGCTGTTTCCGCCCGAAGAGGCGCCAAAACCACCAATACTGATCGAACCCTCGCCAACTGCATAAACCGTTTCGTTGTCGCCGACTGCGTAAAGCTCAGTGCGGAGCAACATTCCACCTTGAAGGCTTTGGGCGTCTCCAGCTGAAGCGACCGTCAAGTCCATCGACAACCCGTTTGTAGCAAACGCTGGGAGTTCCGCTCTCACAAAAACGAGCGCACAATTCTTCGGTTCAATCAAAGCCGGATCGACCGACTGGCCGAGCGTCTTCATGTAGTTCGCGATGGCAGCATAGGCTTGAGGATTCTTTCGCGTATCCCCGGTGCCTTTAAGCCCAACAACGACGCCGACTCCAAGAAGAGAGTTCGGTCGAATGCCGCGAAATCGTGCGATATCCTTGAGTCGAACGTTGACCCCGCTGCTTTCCGCTCGCTGCATGTTCTGCATACGGCGCTGCATTTCGTCGCTTACGCTAGGCCGACCGTTGCCGTTATCAGCAGGAGGTGGTCCAGACTTTTGTGCCAAGCTGACCGAAGCCAGCAAAACGAGTGAAAGGAGGCTGAAAAGCTTCATTAGAACAACCATCCCAGAATCTTGGAAATGAATCCCTGTCGCTGCTTCTTATAGATCGCACCGATGCCTTCACTCTTGATCTCAGCGTTCGCTAAGTTCTCGCTGAGGAGCGTGTTGTCTGTCCGAATGTCATCCACTCGGCAGATACCACTCAAGGTCAATTGTTGCGTTTCTCGTCCGAACTTCACCGATCGGGTTCCTTCGACCACCAGCGTTCCGTTCGGCAAAATCTGCTTGATCAAAACCGCGACCTTCGCCGTCATCGTTCCTCGCTGCGAGGTCGAGCCCGCCGTCTGAAATTGCTGATCGGTGCTCGAGGAGGAGTTGCCCGTCAACGAAGACAGCAAACCCACCTTGAGCCAATCGACCAGCGGCACACTGTTTGGGCCGTTTACGTTGGTCTCTTTTTTATTGTTTTGTGTATTGGCCTGATAAGACGAGATATTCGATTCGCTGATGATCACCGTGAGAGGATCGCCCACCTTTCGCGCCGTTCGAGCGCTAAAGGGCGAGGAGTACTTCTTCGGCGTCAGTGATCCAAAGTTTCCTTCCGAGTCAGCCTGCTGCCCAAAAGCCATAGCCGAAAGAGCGATCAACGAGAGACTGAGAATTTTCATAGTTTCACTTCCACGATGTTCGAGCCAATAAGGGTGCCGGTGTGCGACGTTCCGTTATCGGTTTGAACGGTGATCTGTTGTCCGAGGTATCCATTCGAAGTTGCCTTCGCGCTCACCTCGACCTGAGCGAAATTGGAGATGAGTCGCAATCGAACGACATCGCCTCGCTTCACCATCGACAGCGAAGGAAGTTCGTAGTTGATGCGAACCGAATTGCAAATCTTGCCGTTGACGGCGATGTCCACCACACCGGTAATCTCTGTGTTGTTGAGATTCAATTGACTGACATCGAGCGTGAGATCACCAGCCGGAACGCTATAGCTCACAACTTTCATCTTCTCTTGAAGCTGAGTTTCGAAACCAAACTTCGTCTTGAAGGCCTTTGAAACTGCGTCTGCCACAGCAGCAGGATCGACTTTCTGGCTCTTTCGCTCGACGGTCGCACCATCGGGAACAATAATCTTGACCTTGGTGGCATCGATACGAGCGGCGAGAATGTTGGCGCGAACGTGAAGGACGGTGAGTCCTCGTTTCGAACCATAGAGAGGTGCCTTGCCGAAATCAACCGCAGCAAGCTTTTCCTTCAACTCGGGATCGCCATCGATTTTTGCGATGGAACCCAGAAGGATATGGTCGGTGTCGATTTCAGAACTCAAATTGACGGTGACTTCGGCGGCCGGCGTATAAAATGATTCGGCGGCAGTTGTCTTCGTCGGTGCCGTCGCTGAGTTGGTCGGTCCAACCTTCGAAGCGTTCGAAACGATCATGTTGGTGCGAATGACTCCGGCGATCCCCTCTCCAGGGTTCGTCAGCGTCGGCTTGATCGTGGTCGTCACATAGTTACCCACGTGAGTAAAAGTTGGCGTCGAATCAAACATGGCCAAGACGATTCGTCCCATCTGCTTTTTGCCACTCGGCAGGATGGCGGAAATCATTCCGTCCATTGAAACTTCCAACTTCGTTGTTCCCGTCGGAGCGATGAGTCGCGGAACCAGCAGCGAACCGTCTCCACCGACCAAACCTTGGTTGGTCGACGTCAGTTTCGCTTGTCGAGCATAGTAAAGCTGATTGCCTTTTGCGAAGCGGAAGAAACCATCACCTTCGATACGAACCGTCAGCGTGGGCAAGGTTCCAGACAACAATGTGAGAGCTAAGCTACCAATCATGATTACCTCTTAAGCGTGTTCAGGATGGACAGCATGTCATCCGAGGTCTGGATGGCCTTCGAATTGATTTCATAGGCGCGTTGAGCGCTGATCATTCGGACCATTTCTTCAACAACCGAAACGTTTGAGCCTTCGAGGTAGCCAGAGGAGACCGTACCTGCGCCGTCGCTGCCCGCCGCCACAAAGTTCGGTGCGCCGCTTGCCGCACTTTCAACCCACAAGTTTTCGCCAACACGGGTCAAACCGGCGGGGTTCGCAAACATGGCCAAAGTGATCTGATCAAGTTTGGTCGGAGTCGAGTTGCCGGGCATCATGACTTCGACCGTTCCGTCCTGGCCGATATTCAACTGAGTCGCGCCTTCGGGAATGGTGATCTGCGGAACAAGAGGGTAGCCATTGCTATTCACGATCAGTCCGGTTTGATCTTTTTTGAAGCTGCCGTCACGGGTGTAGCCGAAGCTGCCATCTGGTTTGAGAACGCGGAAAAAGCCATCGCCGACGATCATCAAATCGAGCGGGTTACCGGTGCTCATCGAAGCGCCTTGAGTCAAGTCATTCGAAGTTGCCGAAACCATCGAACCAAGACCAAATTGCACGCCGGTCGGAGTCTTAAAGTTTTGACCAACCGATGTCCCGGCTGCTGCTACCGTTTGGTAAACCAAGTCGTGAAACTCGGCGCGCTGGTGCTTAAAACCGGTGGTGTTGACGTTCGCGAGGTTATTCGAGATAACGTCCAGATTAAATTGTTGGGCAACCATTCCGGTTGCGGAGGTATTTAACGATCTTAACATGGCGGCTTTTCATGGTCCTGCCCTCCTGTGCTCTTTCTAAGCCTCGCATCCTGCTTGGCCGGGTCATGGTTCGTTACCGAACTAGTGTCGATTCAAAATGTCGAAGAGTTTGCCCGTCATGTCATCCTGTGTCTGGATCGACTTCTGGCTCATTTCGAAGGATCGCTGGACCTTAATCAGGTCCACCATCGCTTGGACGGCCTCGACGTTGCTGGATTCTAATGCAGCGGGTGCAAGCTCGGGATTTGCAACGGCGATCGGCTTCTTGCCTAGTTCCGGAGCCCAGAGGTTATTTCCCGCCTTTTGAAAGTCGGTGTCGAAAATGCCGAGTTGAGCGATGACGTTATCGCCCTGATGAACATAACCCTGCTCATCAATCATCACCTTGTCTTTCCCGGTCGCCGTGATCTTTCCGCCCTTGGTATCCAAAACGGGATAGCCTTGGTCGGTGACCAACGTGCCGCTTGAGTCAAGGGTGAAATTGCCGTTGCGGGTGTAGTAGGTTTGGTTATCGCGTTGAATTGCGAACATTCCTTGCGGCGTTCGAATCGCAACGTCAAGCGGATTACCGGTGGCTTTGATCGTGCCGACGCTTCGGTCGATATTATTCGAAACGGCGTCGGGTCCGTTACCCAGAGTTCCGAGATAGGCACCCCGACCGCCATTGGCGTAAAGGTTCTTCGTCATCACGTCGGCAAATGCCACGGTGTCGGCCTTGTATCCGTTGGTGCCTGAGTTGGCGAGGTTGTTCGAAATGACGTCCATCCATTGCGACGTCGTCGACATTCCTCGTGCCCCCGTATAAATTCCTCGGTTCATCCCGTATTAGGAATCGGCAGGTATTTCAAACAGTTTAGGGCGCGAACTTTGCAATCTACTTGAGGTTTTGAGTTGTTGAACTCAGAAACCGTCTGAGGTTATGCAAATTGTGGAAAATTTTGTTTTGGTCGGAACGGACACTGGCATTAGTTCAGGTTGCCAAATTTCCTTTCCTTTTCGTAATACGGTTCCATCCCTCTCAAGGCGTTGATCCGTGCTTCGGTCGAAGGGTGCGTGCTGAAAAGATCGGCTCGCTCTTCGGCCAGCTTAAGCGGATTCACGATGTACATGTGCTGGGTCGCTCGATTGGCAGACTCAAGGTCATCGGGATCGTTCGAAATCTTCTGGAGAGCGCTGATCAGTCCTTCGGGATAACGGGTCATTTCGGCCGCGCTCGCATCTGCCAAAAATTCTCGCTTGCGACTGACCGCAAGCTGTAACATCATGCCCACCAACGGCGCGAGGATCGCGAGAACAATACTGACGACCAAAACAATCAAACCGAGGGGATTGTTGTTATCGTTATTGTTATTGTTGGACCGGGAGCGGCCACCCCAGAACCCCCAGCGCAATTGACTTTGAAGGAAGTCGGCCAACAAAACAATCAGCCCGCCCAAAACCGACACCATCGTCATGTAGCGGATGTCGTAGTTTCGGATATGGGAAAGCTCGTGGGCCATGACCCCCTGCAACTCATCGCGATTCAGCTTCGAAAGAAGGCCGGTGGTGATGCAAACGATGCCGTTCTGAGGCGACGTTCCGGTCGCAAAGGCGTTCGGTGCACTGTCCTCGATAACGTAGATTTGCGGCATGGGAATACCCGCCGCAATCGACATTTCTTCGACCACGTTGCGGAGCATCTGATCTTCCTGAGCCGTGGCTTCGCGACTACCCGAGATTCCCAACACGATTTTGGGGCCATAAGCGCGGGCTACGAGAGAACAAATGGCACCGAGGCCGAAGGCGCCGAGGGCGCCGAAGTACCAGAATTGGGCTCGCCACAAACCCACGACACACGCGCCAAGCGCGGTGAGTAATAGCAACATGACGAGAACAAGCAGGAAGCTCCCCCGCTTGTTCGCATCAATCTGTTCCCTAAGGGTCTTTCGCATTCTCCCGAGTTAGGTTACGCCATTCGGGGCCGGAAAGATGCAGTGTTACCCCAGTGCCTTATTCAGGATTGCCGCCAAGCGATAGCCCGCAAGCACCGCCTGCTTCTTGCAGAGTTGGGCTTCTCGCGCTAAATAATTGCCGTCGGGGCGGTCGCCCTGATGCAAATCTCCATAAACCACGCTGTCGGCCAATTTAGCACCGTCTTTGATCCAATCCATGGGATTGAGGTCTCCAACCTGGCTTGAACTGGGTTGGAGAGTGCTGTCGCCGGTCCATCTTTCCGAAACCTTTTCAATGTTGGGATCAAGGCCTTTTTCGCGCTCGGCTCCGATCGCTCGACCGATGCCGCCGTCCCACAAGCTGTGGAGATTGGACGTACCTTCGCCCTCTGCCTTTTGAATCTTAAATTTGTTGCCGCCTGCATCCCCTTTTTCGTTGAACTCAAAGCTACTCGTGCAGTGGAGGGGTTGGTGAAGATCACCGACAATATGCTCGATCCAATAAACCCACCAGCACGCCATTTTCGGGTCGGACAAGCTGCCTTTGTTTTGCTTTGTGAGCTCAGAAATCGCCAGATTGAGCGCAACGTCGGCATTCGACGGATCGATTTCTGGCTTCGCGCCTCGGTATCGAATCGGCTCGTCGTAATAGTGCCACGTCTTGCAACGTACGCCCTCGTTGCCGATCGATGCGATGTCTGGATTAAATCGCGAGTTCATCGACGGGATGATGTCTTCAAAAACCGTCTCGGTTTTGCCCTTCATGAAGTCGCAGAACGTGGCGGAAGAATAAAATGCGGCTCGAACGTTACCACTTTCGACTCGAAACTTCGGTTCACCCGCATTCAGGATCTTTTCGAGCTTGGCTTTAACAGCCGGAGTGAGCTTTGTCCAGGCGATGTCAGCGATCTGTTGGTGGCCGTCGCCACCCCAAGCAAAAACCAACGACGGGGCGAGAGCCAAAACGAAAGGCAGGTAACGCATAACCAAATTATGAAACGAATTCTGGTGCGAAAGGTTCCGTTCGCACCAGAACGAAAGTCCTTAAGGCAATTGACAGACGGCTCGCAATTCGACGATTCCGGTATCGGCCGAGTTGGAGGTCAAATCCCAGTAAACTTCGCCAGTATAGTCATCGATTTCTCCATTGGTCTCGACGATCTTGCCTGGAAGTTTGACCACTGCCGACATACCGATAAACTGAGCTTGGTCATCCTTTGAATCGGATTCGCTGGCCGGACTCGGGAGGGTGTTTTGTCCCACCGAGTCGCTGTCGAATTTCGCCAGCAGCCCTTTGACCACCGTGTCGCGCTCCTCTTGCGTCAGTTTATTGCCGAGCACTTCGGACAAGATTTTAGATTCCGTCGCCCCAACTTTGTTTCTCAACCGCCGGACGGCGCCGTCAAGATTCGTAATCATCATGCCGAAAAGGTGATCGTCCGGGCCAAAAATGAGGCGTATCAGGGCCGATTCGGTCAGCTGACTAATCCTTTTGATTTCTTCATCACTGGCTTTTCCTGCCGGAAGGACTTCTCGCAAATCCTTTTCAAAATTCTTCTGTTCCGAGGAATCTCTTACAGGCGGATCGCCAACCAACACAATCTTTTCGTAGTATTCGAGGCGATTTCCATCGAGTTTTCGGACGACAACAAAATTCTTATACTTAGTGCCCTTCTTGTTTTTGATAATGATGTCGGTTACCGGACCTTCTTCGGCGGTGAACTTTCGCGTTAAGGTCGTGGTGGTATCGCCGTTACCTTGCTTTTCCGACTTATTCCATTCAGCACCCGCCGGGATTGCAAAAATGTCCGCTTTCGCTTCTTTTTGATCTTCGCTGAAGTTCGGGACGTCTCGAACCGTAAGTTTAAGCGTTCGGGACCACGTGCCATCGGCATTCACGGTCGAAGACGAGGATGTGCTCGCACACCCCACCAACATAAAGGCTATTAGTAAGAGCCAAAGCCAATTCAGGCGTTGCATGGCATCATTCTAACCGGTTCGCACTTTCATGTCGCTCAACGCGTAGACTATTTGCGGATGGCGTATCGCGACTTTCAGCATTTTCTCGAAGTTCTTGAATCAAAAGGAGAACTTAAAAGGATTTCGGAAGCAGTGTCGCCGTACCTTGAGATTACGGAGATCACTGACCGAGTGGTTAAGAAAGGCGGTCCGGCACTTCTTTTTGAAAACGTCGTTGGTCCAACCCACCGTACCAGCACTCCCGATCCCATGAGCGCCGTTCTCAATCATGGTTCCATTCATCCGAATTCTCGACCGGGAGACAGTCGCAAATATGATTTTCCGGTTGCGATCAATACGATGGCAACCCGAAAGCGAATGAGCATGGCGTTGTCATGCGATGACTTTGAAGAACATGCCCAGCGGATCGCCGCACTTCTGAAACCCGAACTGCCGAACGGCAAGCTCGAGGCCTTGAAAAAGCTGCCATGGTTGTTGGGTGAGATGAAAAATGTTCCACCCAAAACGGTAAGCAAGGGCCAATGCCAGGAGATCGTTTGGCAAGGTGACGAAATTGACCTTTACAAGCTTCCAGTTTTGACTTGTTGGCCCGAAGACGGAGGGCCGTTTGTAACCCTCCCTCTCGTGTTCACCCACGATCCCAATACCGGCAAGCGAAACGTCGGCATGTATCGCGTTCAGATTCACGACAAAAACATGTGCGGGATGCACTGGCAAATGCACAAAACCGGCATGAGGCAGATGGAAGATGCCGGAAAAAAGGGCCAAAACCTGCAAGTGTGCGTCGTGCTTGGCGGAGATCCCGCTTACACATTTTCTGCCATTTCACCTTTGCCTCCCGGCATCGACGAAATGCTTTTCGCCGGATTTCTGAGAAAGCAAAATGTCGAGTTGGTGAAGGCCCAAACCGTTGACATCATGGTCCCGGCCGACGCCGAAATGGTCATCGAAGGATACGTCGATCCTTCGGAGCGAAGACTTGAGGGACCCTTTGGAGATCACACCGGCTACTATTCGTTGGCCGAGGACTTTCCCGTCCTTCACGTGACCGCGATCACCATGCGCCCCAAGGCCGTCTATCCGGCCACGATCGTGGGCCAACCACCGATGGAAGATGGTTGGATGGGCAAAGCGGTTGAACGAATTTTTCTCCCTATGATCAATCTGACCGTGCCAGAGATCGTGGATATGAACTTGCCGGTCGAAGCAACCTTCCACAACATGGCGTTCGTGTCGATCAAAAAGAAGTACCCCGGACACGCTTATAAAGTGATGAACGCGATTTGGGGACTTGGTGGGCTGTCCTTCACAAAATTCGTGTTTATTTTTGACGAGGACTGCAATGTTCAAGACCTTGGCGAAGTGCTCTTCCGAATCGGCGCGAACTGCGACCCATCACGCGATACCTTGATGAATAAAGGCCCCGTCGATCAGCTTGATCATGCTTCTGTGGCCGAGGGCTTTGGCGGCAAACTTGGGTTCGACTGCACTCACAAGTGGCCAGGTGAGAATGGCTTCAGCCGCCACTATCCGAAGCTGATCACCATGGCGGACGACGTCGTGAAGAAAGTGGATTCGATGTGGGGACGATTGGGACTGTAATTTCCACTCCCACCCGTTCACTACGTTCACGGACTCCCTCGACTAGCGAGGGAGAGGAGCAACCCAAATCCCCCTTGTTCGTAGAGGGGGTCGGCGAGGAACGAACCGGGGGAGTGTGTGATTTCTTAATGTATTCATCCTCGCATCAAGACCCCTCACCCTCGATCCTTTCGAGCCAAGTGCCGAGCCGCAACGCGGATAACTATCCTGGCCGTGGTCGAAGGCCCTCTATAGCAGTCATCGAACGGCTGAGCCGCAACGCGGCGAACTAGAGGTCATCTCAAAATTGGATTTCTGTCTTATTACTTGAATCATCCCTTCCGTCGCACCGCATTGAGCCGTCCTTGCTTCAAGGCTAAAAGGCGGTGCGACACCTTCCCAATCTTTGGGAAGGACCACGATTGCCAGAAGTCATTTTGCAACTCAATAATCGTTCCGTGAGTTTTTGAGATGACTTCTAGCCTAGCCGGGGTCGAAGGCCCTCGATAGCAGTCATCGAACGGCCGAACCGCAACGCCGCGAACTAACTTAGCCCGGGTCGAAGGCCCTTAATAGCAATCATCGAACTGAGCCGCAACGCGGCGAGACTAGCCTAGCCAGGGCTGAAGGCCCTGGACAAAGACCGTCGACTCGAAGCGGCCCAAAGGGCAGCGCTACCCCACTCCCACCCGTTCACTACGTTCACGGACTCCCTCGACCAGCGAGGGAGAGTTTAGATCAAAGAACCTCGGCGACGTCGCGGTGACCTTCTTCTTCGGCCAAGTCCTTTGGACTCTTGCCATCTGGGCCCGGCAAAGGTATTGCCCCATGCTCCTTCAAAAAGAGCGCCAGCGGACGATTGCCAAGATGCGCCGCATAATGAAGCGGGGTCCATTCGGATTTACTCGCAAGATTGACATCCGCACCCTCATAAACCAACTCGCGGGCAATACTCTCGTGCCCATTTGCGAGAGCGGAATGCAGAGGCGCAACCCCAAAGCTGTTCTGACTGATCGTGTTGAGCCCCACGCGACGGCCAAGCAACATTTTCAAAGCCTCCTGACGCCCAAAAAATGCGGCCAAATGGAGCGGCTGAAAGCCGTCAGCGCTAAACGATTCCTTATTGTCCTCGGTCAGGGCCTTTTCGAGTTCGACGGTGCGTCCAAATGCGGCGGCCTCAAAAATCGTCAATGCCGACTTCTGAGCGATGATCGCATCGGCCAAGTCGCGCTGACCGTAATAGAGCGCCAAAAGCGCGGCGCTGGTGCCGTCATCGCCGACCTCATCCGCGAGTTCTGGATTTTGTTCTAACAGGGAAAACGCCGCTTCGGGTTGCCCCTGTCGGATCAATTCGATCAACGCCACTTTACAGAAGATAGTATCAGAATTTCGAGGCCTTGACAATGTTCAGCATGTCGCGAAAAAGTGGGTTTTCCGCCGTTCCACACCACTCATAAGCGATCGCTTCCGAATGGATAGGGATAACCCCAGCGTCGCGAAGGCGTTCCATGCCAAGTTTATGGCGATCCTGACTTCGAGCCGACACCGCATCCGGACAGACGACTGGTTGAAGCCCTTGTTCCAGCAAGTCGAGGCAGGTTTGCGAAACGCAGATATGCGTCTCAATACCAACCACGATGACGTTAGGACGCCCCAAACTCATCAACTCACCGCACTCCGAGGCGGAGAACCGCATTTTGCGAATTGGGTTTGGCAAAGAGGTCGTCAGGCTCGCAACCGTGCCACCCATCCGCTCGGGATATTGCTCGGTGGCAAGGAGCGGAACTCCAAACAATTCCGCCGTCGCACACAAAAATTGACACCTCGCTTCGACCCGCTCCGCCTCGAAGATCGGAGCAAGAAACTTCTCCTGCATATCGACCACCAGTACCAGGCTATTCTCAGGGGTTAATCGCGTCGATGGCATTCTGTGATTTTGACCTCAGATTTCAGTTAAAGTGCTGGACACTGCAACAATACTAGGTTAAAATAGGCATAACTTTGGGCAGAAGGGATTTCGGCTTGCCCGAAGAAGCGATCGGATATTGATATGAAAACGACTCTCGTTGCGCTGGGTGCGCTACTGATTACGGGCGGAGCATATGCCCAGAGCGAAATTGGAATGGGCGGAGTATCCTTGCGACTCGGCGTTGCGTTCCCGCTTGACAACACGCTTTCCAGCGTGAACGACAACTTTACAAGTTTGGCTTTGGAATTCCAAAACCCGACTTCGCTTGCGAAGGGAACGGACAGCTATCTGGCTATCGACTACTTCTCGAAGAACCTCGGTACCTTTGGTAAGGGCTCGGTCATCCCGATCACTTACAACGTTCGATTCTATCAAAAAGGCAATGCGGCTCGACAGTCCTACGCTTTCGCAGGTCTCGGCTTCGCGATCACGGATCTCATGGGTTCGAGCGAAACCGTCTTCGCCGCTCGCGGTGGATTCGGCATGAACGTCAGCGACCACACGTTCGTTGAAGCGGCTGGCACCTTTACGCCGTCGTCCAACAACAACGGTTCGTTTAACACCATCGGCCTCTACTTCGGCTACCGATTCTAAGCGTTATCCGAAACACAAAATAGAAAAGCCCTTCCGAATTCGGAAGGGCTTTTCTATTTGTAAGCTTAGCGATTAAGCCGATGCGTTTTCGAACTCTTGAACGTGACCCCAAGTTTCCTTGAGCGACGCGGCCGACTTCTGCAACAGATCCTTCTCTTCGTCGTTGATCACCGGCTCGATAACCTTGACCACGCCATGACGTCCGACGACCGTCGGAAGCGAAAGCGAAATATCCGAGATTCCAGCAGTTCCGTTTTGAACCGAGCTCACCGGCAATACCGCTTGACTGTCGAGCGCGATTGCTTCGACAACTTCTTTGATCGAAACGCCAACTGCGCGACCTGCGCCACCTTTGAGTCGGATGACTTCGGCACCCGACTTTCGAGTGAATTCGAAAACGTACTTGATGCCTTCGAGCGTGATGCCCGGATAAGACGTCAACGGTACGCCGCCAACGGTCGCGCTGGAGAGAATCGGCAACATCGAGTCGCCATGCTCGCCAAGAACGAGGGCTTTGATATCCGGCGCCGAGACATTAAATTTGTCGGCAAGGAGCGATCGGAATCGCGCTGTATCGAGAACCGTTCCCAAACCAAGGACTTGGCTTTCGGGAAGGATGCCGCTCTTGGCTGCCATGTGAGTCAAAATATCGACCGGGTTCGAAACCACGACGATCGTGGCTCCTTCGTTAAGCTTGCAGCCCTTGAGTGATTCCAAGATGCCTTTGAAGAGGCCGACGTTTCGGTTGATGAGGTCGAGACGAGTCTCGTCTGGCTTCCGTCGGAGACCAGCCGTGATGACGACACAGTCGCTTCCGTTAACGATGTCGTATTCGTTTGACGACGTGAACTTGATGTTTGCCGTTAACGACGAGCCGTGGCGTAGATCGAGCGCTTCGCCGGCCGCCATGTCCGGATTGGCGTCAACGAGCGCCATCTCGCTAACGACCCCGCCGAGTTGAAGTGCGTAGGCAGCGTCCGAACCAACTCGTCCGCCACCGCCAATGATGCTGACCTTAAATCCCATGATTCTTCTCTGATTATGGCAGGATTATCGATTCAATCGGGCCAGGGCGCTCGCAACCGTTCCCCTTGCGAAGTGTAAAGAGTGGTTCTTTCTTGCCTCAATGACCGGAATCGCCGCCTTATCGCCATAGGTTGCCAGCGCATTGATGGCGGCTTGCATAGGAGCATAGTCCCGTTGCTTGGCAATCGAAATCAGCAGATCGAACACTTCTCGGTCGCCGTCAAGGTCCTTGACTCGCCCAAGCACGCCGATGGCCGCCATTCGCACGGGTCCAGGGGCATAGTTCTTCACCGCATCAAGCGCCATGGATCGCGCCTTATCCTTATCGTGTCCGGCGTACCAATTCAGCGCCATGACCTTCGTCTGCATGTTGTAGGTCGTGGTATTCCAACCGAGCTTGGCTGTGGCTTCGTCGTTATTGAGCCGCAGAAGAATGCTGTAAGCATTGTTCTTCAGCGCTTCATTCTTGGTTTCGGCGAAGATGCGCTGAGCTTCTGGCTTGGCCGCCGGGTCGTTCAGGTCCGTCAGACGATTGAGCGCCAACTGGATTTCTTCCTCGTTGTCGCTACCCAACAGATTCACGAGTTCGGCTGAATCCATGAGATGAGGAATGAGCTGCTGTCGAACGACTCGGCTCTTTTCCCATCGATACAAGGTTTCCACCGTTTCTCCGTTTTCGCCGACTCTCTGAAGCAGTCGCATCTTTTGCGCGGCGTTATCGGCATTTTTCCAAGCGGCAATCCATTGGTCTTGGCTGTAGCCTGGATAGTCGATATCGCACATGATCCAAGCGCCGGGATCGACGATGAGCGTCTTGGCTCCGGCAATCGGAACCTCGGCGGCCTCTTTATCGCTGACATGAATGGTCTTGCGCGCCATAACGCCGTCGTCGTTCAGGGTCTGAACGTCGAGGTCGAGCGCGAATCCCGGATTCACTTGCTCGATCTTATACATGCCGCCATCTTGGCTCACCTTGATACGCGGAACGCCCTTCGTATAGAACCACTGCTTTCGAAAAGCATCGAGGTCCTGTCCGGACGTCTTGCTCCAGCTCTGGAAGAAGATTTCCGTCGTGACGTTCTTGTGCCCATTGGCTTGAAGATAAGCCTGGCAACACTTCCAGAACGTCGATTCGCCCAATTGGTGCATCAGCATAAACATGCGCGTCGCGCCGCCCGAGTAGGCGTTGCCATCAAACATTTCCATTGGAACGGTGTAGTTCGTTCGCACCATCGGATTCCCGTAAGCCGAGTAACGAGCGCCCTCATAGGTTCCGAAACGCTGAATCTGATACGTGTCCTCGCCGTGGCGCTCGCGACTGATGAAGTGCGGCATGAATGTCGCCCAGCCTTCGTTGACCCAGATGTGCGACCAATCGCGACAGGTGATGTAGTCGCCAAACCATTGGTGAGCCAACTCGTGAGCGCTCAAGCCTTCGCCGCTCTCGGTTCCTTTTGAGTTTGGCGGGAAGAGCGCACCGATCGTTTGCGTGGTGCAGCTTGTATTCTCCATTCCGCCGAACATGAACTCGGGAACCGCCGATTGTGCGTACTTCTGCCACGGATAATCGACTCCGGTGAACTTGGAGTAGATAGCGATTTGGTTATCCGTCCCTTGGAAGGCGGCGCGGCCCCAGTCTTCCACGCCCTTGGGGGTCCAAATCTGGACCGGCTTTCCTTTGAACGAGCCATCCGGCACCGCCGAGTAATCGCCCGCCACCAAACTGATCAAATAGGTGGACATCGGCTGGTCCATCTTCCAGTTCCAAACCGTTTGAGAACCAATATTCTTTTTTGAAACGAGACTACCGTTGCTCAGAACGCTCATGCCCTTTGGAACTCGGATGATGCCTTCAGAGGTCGCCTTATCGTCCGGGTAGTCATAAGTCGGGAGCCAGTAATGATTGTCTTCCATCTCCCCCTGCGTATAGACCAAGCTGGATTTTGCCGGATACGCACGTCGGCCGTCGACGAAGTAGATTCCTGCTTCTGGTTCAGCGTGATAGCGGATCGTGACCGTCAGCTTCTTTCCTTTTTTAACTCCCGCTAGGCTGACCAAGATGTGGGTGTCGGTCACTTGGGTTTTGTACTTCTTCGCCCCTTCGACGGTGACCGATTGAATCTTCATCGGCCCTTTGTCAAAGGCCAGCGTTGCGTTGTCCTTGGTGGTGAGGAGCGAGTTTGCAACGTAGCCGTCAATCGCTTCTTTTTTGAAGTCGAGCGAGACGTCGAACTTGACGTTGGTAAGGTCGAATTCGTGGGCGGGACGAATCGCGGGATTGAGCAACAAGGCGTGGCCGAGTGCAAAGGAAGACAGCATTCTTCATCTTAGCCTGTTTTGGCGTCGAGGTGGGCGGGATGAGGCGCGGGCTCGGCTAAATCGAGTTTGGTCCAGTTTCTCGCAGCGTCACTTCGTTCAACGCAGATATCGGAACACAGTGCCGCACCCGGAATTAACTCGACAGCACAGTTAAAGCAACTTTTGCCTGACTGGCATCTTTTGCCTGACTAGTCGTTGCACTGGTCATGCCCCTTTGATTCAGAGGGGCCGGTGAGTTCGCGAACCGGGGGAGTTACGACAGCTATTCGAATCGCAGATAGATTCACCCGACCTCTTCCCGCATGCGGGATGGGAGACGCCAGTGGAAACGGACGACTCACGATCAGAGTCTAAACCCAGACTTCCTCAATGTTGCAACACACCACATCGCATGGCTCGCCCGTTAGGTGCCAATTAGCCGAGGACCAACGATATTTCCAAGATTCCTCGACAAGTTCTTTGCGAACTGGGTTTTGGTGGATGTAGTCGATGACATCTCTTCTTGCTGCAACGTTGGTGATATTACTGTCGTAGCCTCCACCTGGTTCCCACAGCACCGTATCGATCCAATTTCTGTTCCTTGCGGCTTTGGAAGGCCCTTTCTTGAGTGAGTGGAGAATTGCAGACATGTCGTAAACCTCATCCATTGGATGGATCAAGATGTGGACATGATTTGGCATGAAGACATAAGCAAGGATCGCGAAGTTTTGCTCAACCGCCGACTCATTGAATCGCTTGGCGAGGAGTTTACAAATGCGATCATCCTGCAAGTAAGACTTCCTATGAAAAGTTGAAAACGTGAGGTAGTGGGAGTGGCCAAATTCATTCCACGACTTCCTGCGTTTGAACTTAACCGGCTTACTCATGAATTCATTGTGACTGGCAGCTCTCATCCCAACGAAATCTTGAAGCGGTCGATGCTATCGTAAATGCAAGTAAGAAACTGGGAATCTGATTTGAGCGAAACACTGGTTTCTCCCAGCGTCACTTCGTTCGACGCAGATGTCGGAACACAGTGCCACACCAAGAAATAACCCACCCCACGAAGTGGCTCGCCACGCCAAGAAATAACTCAGCCCACAAAGTGGCTCGCCGACGCAATCTAGAAGCTATCTCATAAATCCCTTCGTCTGGTTTGATCTACAGTAAATTTCGAATTTTTCAGTATCCGTTCTTGACGACCTACGCCATCGGCTTAGCGAACTCGAACTTGGCCTGACTTCTATCCTACTCCAATTCTAGAGTGGCGCTCCCGTGTCCAGCAACTTATTGGATCTTCGTTACCAAAGCGAGCTCGGCCCTTCCGTTTTTTTACCAGTCAACGCGTCTCTTGTGAGCAACACAACGATTCCAACCATACACGCTCCCGTGACGGTAATGAACAGCCCGTAGACCCTCGCATCGTCACCTTCTACATATTCGGTTCTTGCATGCCCCGTATTAACATTAGTGCCACGATGCGCAATACTTGCCTTGCCTGAGATAAGAAAGAATAATCCGACACCCAAATAAAATAAGGCTAGAAATAGACCTATCAGACATCTGATTAGTTTCCAGGTATCAACTCTACTTTTCACTTTCGAATCTGAATGATAACGCTCGATTTGGATTTATCGTTGTACGTGGATGGAGTGCCGCCTCCATCGTGAATTTGGATATTGATATTTCCTGGCGGCACTGATGTAAATCCTATTCCTCTACTAAAAAGATGCGATTGCCAGTTTGCGAAAAAAGGATCAGTCTTCGCCTGTTCTGCCAGTTTTTGCCAAGACATATCAAACTCATACCAATACTGCACAATTCCAGGAGCATCTGGATTTCCACGTATTTGGCATGGGGTCCGATTTTGGATGATCTGAAAGCTAACTTCTGTTGGACTTTCAAGTTTTATATCGGAAGACTCTTTTCCACCAGAACATCCCGCAATCAAGAACACTGCGGCCAACATAGTCGTCAGTCTAAAATTACTCATTCAGGAACACCTTGGCCTGACTTCTATCCTACTCCAATTCTCGATTTACGCCCCCGCGTTCACGTCAGCCGATAAGCGGCACGAGATACCTGAACCAAGGTGCCATCACCAACCGCATCGTCGAAGGCTCGCGTCAACTCCGCTTCCGATTCAAAGCCAAACGCCCCGTCTACACGAAGGATATATTGGAGCAAGAAATGTTTGTCAAGGTGATCAACCTCGCCCTCGGGTCCGAAATCAAACTCAATCGGTGAGCCCGGCAGACGAACCGAGATTCCACTGCCATGCTTGAAGTATTCAATCCCACCTTCAAACTGACCAAGTTGAGGCATCGAGCTTTGATACCATTCCCCAAGATCTTTTGGCCGCGAATATCCGAGCGATTCGATCAGACCGACAACCCGAACCACCGACACCAAATACGCTTGAATTCCTTGATGAAGGCGGGCATCCACCGTTACTTGATACCCGTCATCACGATGCCTTTCACGAAGTACCGCTGCCCCGCAAGGAACAGGAAGATGATCGGGATCATGACGAGCACCGAACCCGCCATCAGCAATTCCCACTGATTCTGGTTCATCGCGCGATAGGTTTGGAGCCCTAGCTCAAGCGTTTGCTTCTCGGGACTGTTGAGGATGATCAGCGGCCCCTGGAAGTCCTTCCAGTTATAGATGAAGCTAAAGATGCCCACCGTCGCCAGCGCGGGTCCCATGTTGGGCATCATGAAATTCCAAAAGATCTGAGCGTGAGAGGCGCCATCCAGCAACGCCGCTTCGTCGATATCGCGCGGGATTCCCATCAGGAATTGACGCAACAAGAAGATGTTGTACGCACCGCCACCAAAGAAAGCCGGAATCGTTAGCGGATAGAACGTGTCGACCCAGCCAAGGTATTTCCACAATACGTACTGCGGAACCATCGTGACGATGCTCGGCAGCATCATCGTACTCAGAAGCAAGACGAAGAGCCGATCTCGCCCCGGAAACTTCAGCCGGGCAAAAGCGTAGGCCACAACGCTTGAACTCAAAACGACGCCGATCGTTGAGACCGTCGCGACAATAATCGAGTTGCGCAAGAACATGTAGAACGGCGCATTCGGATTCGAAAGCACCTTGTCGTAATTACCCCATTGCAACGCCTTGGGCCACGCCCACGCCGAACTGGTGGCCACTTCTCCGGGGGTCTTTAACGACATCGTGAGCATGAGATAGAAGGGGGCCAGCGACAAAATCGTGCCCGCCAACAACATCACCCAAAGGAGAACGCGCAGCACTTTTGCGGTTACTTCGGCCCGCTTCGCCGATCGATGCCAGTCTTGGGGTGTTCGCAGCTTGCGCATTATTTAGCCTCCGATTCGTAATAAACCCATCGATTGCCAAGCTTCACCTGGGCCAATGTGATGATCATGATGATGACGAACAACACCCATCCGAGCGCGCTCGCATAACCCATGCGCGCCGATTGGAACGCCGCGCTGAAAATATGCAGCACGTAGAACCGCGTGGCGTCGTTCGGGGCTCCCGTTCCGTTCGAAATGACGAACGCCTGCGTGAAGGCTTGGAACGCGCCGATCAAGCCCGTAATCGCGCTGAAGAAGATTGTGGGCGTAAGCAAAGGCAGCGTCACCGCCTTAAAGCGAGCCCAGATGCCCGCTCCGTCGAGCGTCGCCGCTTCGTAATAGTGCTGCGGAATGCCTTGCAGCCCTGCCAGGAAGATGACCGTTCCGCCGCCAATGCCCCAAAGCGACATGATGATGAGCGCAGGCATCGCGGTTGATTCAGTCTGCAACCAATCGACCGGCTTATGGATGTCACCCATCAGCCAACCGCTGAGCCAAGTCCCAATCGGCCAATTTCCGTGAGGCCCGTAGAGGATCATGTTGAGCAAGCCCTTGTCAGGGTCAGGATTGAGCAGTCGCATCCAGATCAACGAACCGGCCACGCTCGACGTAATGGTGGGAATGTAATAGAGCGTTCGGTAAATCGCCACACCTTTGATCTTTTGGTTTAGCAAAAGCGCCAAGCAAAGGGACCCGACGATTCCCAAACCAACGCTGAAGACCGTATAGATCGCGGTAATCGTCATCGACTTAAAGAAAGCCGGATCCGAGGTGAACGCCTCTTGAAAATTGCCCAGTCCGCGCCATTTGGCCGGAGAGATGATGTCCCATTCGGCGAACGCCATCAAAAGAGCAAGGATCATCGGTCCAAGGGTGAAAACCGATGCCCCAATGAGCCAAGGCAACAGGAATTTGTATCCCGACTTGCACTCGCCTTTTTCGAGTCGAGTGAGTTTCTTGCCGAATTCCGGCTTGAATACGTAGACCAAAATCGCGAGCACGATGAACGCGGCAAAAACACCTCCGTAGGTCCAATTAAAGAGGGGAAGATTCTCTTGTTTTCGAAGGTCGTCAAGTCTTTTTTGGGCGAGCCCTTGATTTTCTTTAAGGAGTTTCTCGGCCGTGGTTTGTCCATTCCAGAGGACCTCTAAGCCCTTATTGACGCGGTCGCCAACCGAGATACCAAATTGAGATGTTGGGTCGAAAACGACAAAAGGAACCGCTTCGTCGGTCGCAATACGATTTTTTGGATACTGTTCTTCGAGCGGAGTCTGTTCATTGGGAAGCCAAACGCCTTTTGTAAGGGCGAGTTGGCGGATCGCCGGCTGAGCGATTCCCGCTTTGGCCATTTCAGTCATTCCCACCGGCCCACTCATAAAGCGGGTCAGTTTCCAGGCCAGATCAGGATTTTTAGTGGACGCCATGATCGCGTATCCCGATCCGCCCGTCGTATAACGGCGAACCGACTTTCCGTCTTCGCCCACATAGGCCGGAGCCAAACAGATATCCCAATCGAACCATTCGGGCGAGCCCGGTTTGAGCATCTTACGCATATTCGGCACTTCCCAAATGCCGTTCTGATACATGGCGATCTTCTGCTGGACAAACATCTGCTGCGTCGTCATCATCAACGCTCCAGCAGACTCAGAATTCGAAGGCCCTAAATGAAGCTTGTTCGCAAAATCGGCCGCAAATTGGAAGGCTTTGATGCGTTTGGACTTATCAATGAGAACTTTTGTCGGCTCAGCATAATCGTCGTAGGTCATCGCGCCAAGCTGCAGCGCATAAGTGTCGGCCTGCATTTGCGGCCAACCCGGCGCATAGCCCCACTGAACATATTTGCCTTGCTTGTCCTGCTTTGCAAACTGTTGACAAACCCAGAGAAAATCCTTCTCTTTAAGTTCGGGACGAACCTTGAAATCCCATGTCCAAGAGCCGTCAGGATAGGGAATCCCGGCTTCCTTAAACATTTTCTTGTTGTAATAAATCAACCCGATCGGAGCGATGTCACGCGGGAGGATGTAAAGCTGATCGTGAAACGTGTATGAGTCGACAATCGGCTTGTAATAATCCTTGATGTCGAAACCGGGCGACTTAGGGAAGAACTGATTCAGCGGCAACAGGGCGTTTCGAGTCGCCAAGAATTGGTAGTGCGAACCATCCATCATGACGACGTCGGGCGCAACCCCAGCGGCGTAGGTGATCACCATCTTTTGGTGATAGAGGGCGTAGTCGTAATTTTCCAGCTTGACTTTGACGCCGGGGTTCTCCTTTTCGAACAAGGCACAGATCTTTCGAACGGTATTCAGTGCCTTATCGCCATCCCAGACGCTCAATCTCAAGGTGACTTCGGCTGAGGACAAGGTTGCCATCAGCAGCATGAAAAAGCTAAGGGCAATGCGGGAGGAAAGCTTCATCATTGGAGTTCTTCGCGACCCCATTGTAACGTGATATATCTGTAAATCACAAAGGGAATTTATTGCTTTTTTTGAAGTTTTCGTCGAACATTGAAGCAGGTACACTGGAGTCTCATCCTCTCGGTGCCCGATGAGTGATCCCCAAAACGAATCACCGCAAAATTCAGCAACAGAGCTGACCAACGGACCGGCTGTATCCACGCCGATGCCGGCACCCTCCATTATTGAGGCGATTTCGGGCATCCCTGTAGAGCAGGAGCAAACGCAAACTATGGCAAACGAACAATTCGACGCAGACATTATTGTGATTGGCGCTGGCCCTGGCGGCTACTTTGCGGCAATCCGGGCCGCCCAAATGGGGGCAAAGGTGATTTGTGTGGAGAAGGAGTATCTCGGCGGAACGTGTTTGAACGTCGGCTGCGTGCCTTCGAAAGCGATGATCGCCAGCGTTGAAATGCTCCATAAAACCAAGAAAGCCGAATCCTTTGGACTCAAGAAGGTCGAAAAAGCCGAAATCGATTTCGATGCCTTCATGAAGCGCAAAGAGAAGATCGTTTTGGCCGAACGCGGTGGCGTCGGCATGTTGTTCAAGAAGCGCGGAGTCACCCACGTCGAAGGTTTTGCCAAGTTCATCGACGCCAACACGATTTCGGTGACGGGCAAGGACGGCAAGGAAACCAAGTACCGCGCCAAGAATTTCATCCTCGCGACGGGATCTTCGGTCGTCCATATTCCGATTCCTGGCCTCGACGGTGGACGCGATCAAGGCGTTTGGACATCGGACGATGCCGTTTCGGCTCCGTTCATCCCCGATAGCATGGTCGTTCTCGGCGGCGGCGCGGTTGGCTGTGAATTTTCTTACGTTTTCAACGGTCTCGGCACGAAAGTCACCCTCGTTGAGATGATGCCCAACCTCGTCGGCGTCATGGATGAAGACCTGGGCGTCGAACTCGGCAAGCAGTTGACCAAGCAAGGCATCACAGTTAAAACGGGCGCGACCATCGAAAAGGTCGAAAAGACGAAAACCGGTTGGAATTGCCACATTAAGAAAGGCACCGAAACCGAAATTATCGAAACCCAAGTCGTTCTGCTCGGCGTCGGACGAAAGGCCAACATCGACGGAATGAACCTTGAGGGTATCGGCATTAAGCTCCACAAGCGCGGCGTCGAAGTCGTGGACGATACGCTTCGAACTCACGTTCCGAACATCTATGCGATCGGCGACGTCACCGGTCGAATCCAGCTTGCCCACGTAGCCGAGAACGAAGGTCTGGCCGCAGTGAACAATATCCTTAAGCCAGAATCGCCGAAGACGGTCGATTACCGACACGTCCCCAACGTGGTCTACACGTCACCCGAAGTCGCCAGCGTCGGCATGACCGAATCGGAAGCCCGAACGAAGGGATACGACGTCGTCGTTGGCCGATCAAAGTTCATGATCTTCGCTAAGGCGATGGCCGCCAACGAAACCGAAGGCTTCGTTAAAGTCGTTGCTGAGAAGAAGTACGGCGAAATCTTGGGCATCCATATGATCGGCGGACACGTTTCCGATCTCATCCACGAGGGCGTCACTGCGCTCGTTCACGAGGCCACTCTGGAATCGATGGAAACCGTCATCCACGCTCACCCGACGATGGCCGAAGCCGTGATCGAAGCATTTGAAGATGCCGCCGGTCATGCAATCCACAAGATGTAATCCGATGGTCGAGACCATCTGGGCTACCGGTCAACTTTCAGGAGACGCCGTCCGTTCGACTCGAACGGTCGGCGATCTTCTTGATTATTGGGGAGATCGCGATGCCGCTCAGGCCATCGCTGACACCCCGCTCTACGAGACCGAAACCTATTTCTCAAAACCAGACGGCACCGAAGGCGCCATTCTTTGGGGCTCGACCCGCCTGTTTCCTGGCAATGTCGGCGGTGAGTATTTTATGACCCGTGGTCATTGGCACCTCAAGCCGACCCATGGGGAATTGATCATCGTTGTTTCGGGTACGGGCCTCATCGCTCTCATGGATGCGAATCGCAACACGACGACCGTCGCATTACAACCCGGCACGACCTACCATATCGATGGAACGTTGGCCCACCGAACGATCAATACTGGTGATGAACCCTTAGTTTTCTGGTGTGCTTGGGCCGCCGACTGTGGACACAATTACGAAAGCATCCTCAGCGAAGGTTTTTCTGAAAGATTTCATATCCCTTCCGCGTCGTAAAATCGGGAAGGGATATTGGAAATGACTTTAGCGTTGGCGCTCGCCTTACAATCCACCTTATTAACGGATAGCCGTTTGGCGGCAAATCAAGATTTTGACGATAGCCTCCGTCAGATCGCCGACTTTTGTGCCGAAGCGGAGAAAGCGTCAGGCGTTCCGCTCAAAGTCGATTCCCAAGTCGCTGACTTAAAGGTAGACGTGTTTGTCGAAAAACGCCCGCTTAACGAAACCCTCGACAAAGTCGCCAAAGCCCTCAATTGCGAATGGGTGAAACGCGAGGACGGTTATCGGCTTGAAATGAGTGTCCCGATGGCGAATCGTGAGCGAAATTTCAATACCGCTGAAGACGATGAAGACCGCAAAGCGGTAACAACTTATCTTGAAATCTGCAAGTACGTCGCCAAATATACTCCCGGATCGCAAAAAATGAACCGATCTGGCGAAGGCTTGCTGTCATTTGAAGATCGAAAGAAGCTCCTTGATCCATTCCGGATCGCGTGGGAGGATGCCCAGAAGTCCGGGGATGCAAAAGCCACGGACGAGGCCTACCAAAAATACCTTGCGATCAGCAGTGCAGCTGGTGATCCACAATCGACGGGAATCGGCCGGATGCTGCTTCAACTAGACAAGTCGGGCATGGATCGTTTTTGGAAAGGCGAGCCAATCATTGCAAGCACCTTTCCCAATTCGCCGCTTAAGCTGTATCCATCTGACTCCTATAACAACATATATTCGTCGTATATGGATCGCTACGGAAATCAGGTCGAAACCCCAAAATCCCTCTGCTACATCATGCAATACGACCCGATCAAGGGCGATCTTCAGTGCAGCCTAAACACTTTTCTTGAAACTCCCAAAGAATATAGCGGAGGAGGCGGTTCGTCACATTCGGGAGGTCCTTTTGCATTCTCATCGACTAATAACGAAGTACCCACTAGCCTTCGGAAGATGCCTTTTTACGTGGATTTGCAGCCGTGGACAGATAAAGAGGGCGTCGCCGCCAAGTTCGGGCAGAAGATCGATAACACCACGAAGGACTGGCCCTCAGAATGGATGAGCGGACGACGGCGACTTGGCGATCACTTGCGGTGGTTCCATTTGGCAACCGGTATTCCCATGGTCGCTCAAGCCGACCGAGGTTGTGTCTGGAATTGGGTCAAATTAAAGCGCGGATATGCAACTGCAGCCGACTATGTGAAGGCCCTCATGGAGGACTCAGGCACCTATTGCAAAGAAGATTCCGGCTACCTCTTAGCTCGTAACTATCGATTTTGGTCGCATCGAAGAAACGAGGCCCCGGAAGCCGTTTGGAGCCGAGTCGAACCCCGAGAAATAGCGACTCACATGACCTTCGACCAAGCTGTCACCGCCGCCAAATATCTCAAGAAGAACCAGCTTGGATCTCGTGATCTCGGTTATCCGTTGGCAAAGTTTCCCGCTGGTTCGGTCCAAAGCGCTTATGAAGGCTTAAGATTCTTGGGAACCCTCAGCAACGCTCAAGTAAATGCCGCCCAAACGACCGGCTTGCGTACGAATCAACTCGATTCAAACGCCGCCGAGGCCATGCGGCAAACGATCTTGAGCATGGTGGTCGGGTCAGGGAGTTGCACCCTCGAAATGGCAAGGTACTTGGTTTCGAACGGTCTTAGCGGTCAAACCCTCAACCAAATGGCCTTCAACCTGACGATGTCGAGCTTTGATCACAATATGTCTTGGACTCAAGAGATCAAAGATGGAGATGAGGTCCTTGTCAAAGGAGGTTCCAATCCCCAGCCCGTCGATCAGTATTATTTCAAGTTCGCAATCGGGCAGAACGAGACCGTCAGTCAATTTCTGAACATCGACAAGTAAACTATTCTCTTCAAGATGGCCGAACTGGAGACTTTCCCGAACCCGAATCCGAATCGCAACTACACGATTAAGCACGTGAATCCCGAATTCACGAGCGTATGCCCCAAAACCGGCCTTCCCGACTTTGCGACGATCGAGTTGGAATACATCCCAGGCGAAACCTGTATCGAGCTCAAGAGCCTCAAGTACTACTACCTCGACTTCCGCAACAAAGGAATTTTTTACGAAGCGGTCATCAATCAGATGCTTGACGAGTTGTCCGCCGCATGTAGTCCCCGGTGGATGCGCGTCGTCGGCAACTTTAGCGCTCGTGGCGGCATCCATTCAGTCGTTACGTGCGAGACCGGGAAAAAGCCTGATTAGCGAAAGCGGCAGAGGGACATTCCAGAATATAGGCATACGTTTTGGAGATCGAATAGCGCAAGAAGTGGCATGCCCCCTTCCCTCGCTTCTTCCCCTTCCTCTGCTGGCCTTGCCGCTTCCTCCCCTTCCTCCGCTGGCTTTGGGTCTTCTCACGCTAAAGTCTAAATCTGCCTCAATTCCTCGATGGCTCGCTGGATTTCGTGAGCGTCCATCTCAATACGTGTGAGATTCGACCGCAAGGGGTCCAGATCGATGAGAATCGATTTTTGATTTTCGAGACTCATTCCCTTTAAAGTATCTCGCGTTTTAAGGAAGGTCTGCTTCGTCAGTTCGAGGTGGGCCTCCGCACGTTCGGCTTGTGAAGCAATCGAGTCCCATTTCGAGAGTCGATCCTTTGCCAGCCGTAAGCTTTCGCCGTATGCCTCCTTGGCGACTGGGTCCGATGCCCGATCCATTTGACCCTCGAGTCGTGAAATCTCACTGAGGTTATCCGAATGATTTTTCGAACCTGACGAATGCTGCATTTCGCCGGAAAGCTTCGTCAAGACGATGGCTTGATCGAGTGCGTTGTAGAGCACCCCTCGCCAAGATTTCTTCTGATCTGCATCCAACACCTTCGATTCTTCGACGTACTGCAGACATTCGATATATAGCGTTTGGTGCTCAGTCAGGTTAAGCGCTGGTCGCAAGGAATCCAGTTCTTCCCAAGTCAATAACTTTTTGTTCCTCTCGTATGCCTTCATGCCGGCAAAGAGCGAGAGTGCTAAAAGGGTGACGAAAGTCAGAACCGTCACGCCTTTACCCAAATGGAATTGAGCCACGAAAGCGGTTGCCGCGACGGCCCCTAGTATTCCCAAGACAACCGCGAAGATTCCCTTCCAGTACTCCGAAAACCAAACGGACGAGTGATTGGTCGCCGCTTTGACAGCCTTCGGGTCGGTCAGCGTCCCATTCATATATGCACCGGTTACGCTCAATACTTCCTCGAAAATCGAAGGATGAATATCCTTTGGCGTGAGTCGCGTACCCATCTCTAAAATCATATACGCGAAACTATGCTGCCAGGTTAAGGGTAAATAAGAGGCATGAGGCAAATTGTGGCGCTCGGCGGTGGTGGATTCAGCATGGAACCGGAGAACCTCGCCCTAGATCGCTATGTCCTCTCGCTGACAGGCAAATCCACGCCTAAAGTCTGCTTCCTACCCACGGCCAGTGCCGACAGTGAAGACTACATCGCCAAATTTGTCGTTGCCTACCAAAGTTTAGGATGCGAAACCTCCCATTTAAGTCTTTTCTGGCCTCATCGCCTCGACTTCGAAGACTTTATGCTCGAACAAGACGTGATTTATGTCGGCGGGGGCAACACACGAAACCTGCTTGTCCTGTGGCGTGATTGGGGACTCGATACCGCGATTCGCAAGGCTTATGACAATGGGACGATCTTGACCGGCGTCAGTGCGGGCGGCAATTGCTGGTTCGAAGAATTCAGCACGGACTCGATGGGTCCGCTCGCGCCCTGGCGGGGGCTAGGTTGGCTCAAAGGCAGCTTCTGTCCTCACTATGACGGCGAAGAAGATCGAAAGCCGTCGCTACGGCGCATGCTGGACAACGGTGAACTGGGACCCGGCTTCGCAGCGGATGACGGCGCCGGAATTCACTTCATCGACGAGCAACTCCACCGCTGCATTCGTTCGCGACCCCACGCTCGTGTTTATCGAGTCGGTGTGGGTCCCAATATCGAACTCGAAACGCTCGAAGCTTAGGCCCCGCCAATGGATTACAATAAGGATGTGAACGAGGCTGATTCGCCACACCGACAGAACTTAGACGAGAACGGAGTCGATCTTGACGTCTTGGATTACTATCTGGCGTTGACGCCAACCGAGCGATTCGAGGCCTTCGAGCTTCAGGTCACTCAGCTATTTGAATTTTGGCGTGAAAACGGCATTGAGCACGAATTCGAATGTGAATATGCCTAGTCGTTAGTGACGCACTTCCAACCTTACGGCACTCGAAAAAATGAAAGATGGAACTGGTCCTCCAAAAGACCAGATCCATCTTGATATCATTCGCCAAATGCGAAAGCGAACAGAGGGCTAAACGACGACTTCGCTTCGTCGCTCCGACACGCGTCGCTCGCTGTGATCAAGAATCTTTTTGCGGAAGCGAAGCTGCTTCGGAGTCACTTCAAGCAATTCGTCGTCCCGGAGCCAAGACAAAGCCTGTTCCAGCGAAAATTCCTTGTGCGCATCGATAACCGTGGTCGCATCTGAAGTCGCCGACCGCATGTTGTTCGCCGCCTTTTCTTTCGTTGCGTTGACGATCATGTCTTCGTCGCGGCTGCAGGCTCCGACGATCATGCCGCCATAGACTTCCGTTCCGACTGGATAGAACAAGGTCCCTCGCTCTTGAACGTCTTCGTAGGCGTACTTGGTCAGCTTGCCCGGGTCTTTCGAAATGAGCGAGCCGTTGACGCGGAAGGAAATCTCGCCCTTATATGGCTTATAGCCATCGAATAGCGAACCGATAAGGCCAAGACCGCGGGTCAGCGTCAGGAAGTTCGACCGGAAACCAATGAGTCCGCGAGTTGGCACCGAATACTCCAGCGAAGTTGTGCCGTTATCATTCGTTCGCATGTTGAGGAGATCGCCTTTTCGTCGGCTCATTTCTTCCATGACTGCGCCCACAGAATCCTCCGGAACCTCAAGCGTCGCCGCCTCGTTTGGCTCCATGATCTGATTGTTCTCATCGCGTTGGAGAATGACCTGGGGTCGTGAAATTTGCATTTCGTAGCCCTCACGGCGCATGGTTTCAATCAAGATCGCGAGCTGAAGTTCACCTCGCGCTTTCACCTTAACCGTGTCAGAAGCCGCATTAGGATCAATCTTTACCGAAACCGAAACGGCCTCTTCTTTCTCGACGCGCTCGCGAATCTTGTGAATCGTGAGGAATTTGCCGCCGTCCTTTCCGGCGAGCGGAGAGTTGTTGGCATAGAAGTTCATCGACAGCGTGCTGGGTTCGACCTTAATCGCCGGAAGCGCCTCGCTCGTATCGACGAGCGCGATGGTATCGGAGATCAAGACGTTATCAAGACCGGCAAGCATCGCGATTTCACCCGCGGCAACACTCTCGACTTCCTTAAGCTGGATGCCCTCGTAGGTCCAGAGCTTAGTAACATTAAAGCCAGATTTCTTATCAACGTCTTCGCGAAGCATCTCGACGCGATCGCCAACCTTTACGGCGCCACGCAGCACCTTTCCACCAAACATTCGACCCAAATATTCGCTATAGTCGAGGTTGTTGACTTGAAGTCGGAACGGACCCTCGCTTTCAACGCGGGGCTCGGGAACGTGCTCGACAATCGCATCGAAAAGAAGCTTCATGTCCATGTCGGCGTCTTCAGGCTTAGCGCGAGCGTAACCACCCGCACCCGAACCGTACAGGACAGGGAAGAACAGCGCATCTTCGTCGGCTCCCAGGTCGATGAAAAGATCAAGCGTTTTGTCGTAGGCATAGGCCGGACGTGAGTTCTCACGGTCGATCTTGTTGACAAAAACGATTGGCTTCAAACCGTTGGCAAACGCTTTCTTCAAAACAAAGCGCGTTTGTGGCATCGGACCTTCGTTGGCATCGACGACGAGGAGGACGCCATCGACCATGCTGAGAACGCGCTCGACTTCGCCACCAAAGTCCGCGTGACCAGGGGTATCGACAATGTTAATTTTTGTACCGAGATAGTTGACCGAAGCGACTTTTGAAAGGATCGTAATACCTTTTTCTCGCTCAAGGTCGTTGCTGTCCATGACCCGGTTGGCCATGTGTTGATTCTCTCGGAAGAGCCCTGCTTGCTTAAAAATAGCATCAACGAGGGTCGTCTTTCCGTGATCAACGTGCGCAATAATGCCAATATTCCGAATCTTGGGGGACATATAGGTACTAGTTTACCGTTTTAGGTCAAGTCCGCTGATTTACTAGCCTTCGCTGAGCACTCGTTCGGCCAGAACTAACGCCGCATAATCGTCATACGGCTCGGGCGGAACCTGGAGTGATGCGGGTAAAAATTTCCGCCAACCTCGGCGAGGATTATGCTCCCAATAACGCTCGCGGGCCTGGATCGTCGTCTCCGTTTCGTCCACAACCAGCAATCCCATACTTGGCAAGTGGCGTCGAAGCGCCGTTTTGACCTGCTTAGAACCTGTCGAATCGCCGAGGATGACGAGGTGAAACTCTTCAACGATGTACGCCTCGTGGAGTTTTACGATGACCGCTTCCGTCGGCACGACGTCGTGCCACAAAAGCTTGATCGAACCATCTTCGGTGCGCTGAACGAGGGCCATACCACTCTTGGATGTCCCGGGGTCGACGGAAAGAATGGTCTTCTTAGCCATTTCTTAACGCAACTCCAGGTTGATAAGCAATGGATCTCCGGCTCGGGTGTCATTTTGAGCAACTGCGACCAAGCGCAGCAAACGAGGGATCGCCTTCACTCGCAAGAAAGTATCAAAGAACTGATCTTCCGTAAATTGTCCATATGACTCGCCATCGCGCGTGATGACCGGAACCATTTTGCGCAGCCGCGCTTTGGTGTTCACAAAAGTCCTGAGAAACTCCCGAATAGTCCTTCGAATCTCTGAGTCGCTCAAACGCCCATCAATTTTCGATTCGGCGATAATTTCACCTTTTCGAAATACTAGCGGATTCGCCTTGAAATCAATGTTGAGAATAAGTGGCTCTCCGGCAATTCGGTTCATGGCTGATCGGATCACAACGACCTGATCGGACTTGAAGTTCACGAAAATCGAAATCCAGAAAGCTTCAACCTCGTCCTCGCTTAATAAGTGGTCTTTTTTGTCGTTCAGGATGAATCCGGCATTTCCAGAAAACGGATAGGCGGCGGGATCGGGTAATTCACCCCGTTCTGAAGCGATGGTACGCGCCCGGCGAGTCAGGTTTCGATAAATGGTCGTCGCATCGTCCTTCGAAGCATTAGCGGGAATTGCCGCACGCCCAAGCTCTTCTCCAAGCGTGAAAGCGATATTATTGGTTCGAAATTTAACTTCGGAGTCAGCGTAGGCTTGACGCATGGTAAGGGTGACTTCGTTCAACTTTCGCTGAATTTCGTCGCGCTTCTCCATCGACTCTTTTGCTTCTTTTTCGGCCGCCGTCCTGTCACCTTTCAACGAATTGATCTCAGTCGTCAGATCAGTTATCTGAGAACTCAATTCCTTCAGATTCTTCTGTAATTCCGCATTTGCATTTTCAAGTTGAAGATTGGAATTTGTTAGTTCGAGATTCCGGGAACTTGTCTGATCGTATTGTGTTTTGAGTCCGTCGTACCGATTCTTCGTCGCTTCGTATTCAGCTTTCGCGGTCGCAAGCTTGTCCTGAACCTCTTTCAAAGATTCTTCCGATTTTTTAAGCGAAATCTTTGTTTGCTCGAACTGTAGTTTTGTCTTCTTGTTGAGTTCGTTTGCACTTTCGATTTGTTTTCGCAACTGATCCAGTTTTGAATTGAGATCCTTGAGGTTGCTGGCCTGAGCTTTTAGTTCTTTGTCCTGCTTGTCGATTTCACGTTGCTTCGCCGAAATTTGCGATCCAAATATCTTGTTCTTATTTTCAAGGGATGCATTCTTTTGTTCGAGCTTGACGCCCTGATCTTGAAGGTTTGAAACTTGAGTCGTCGCCCGTTTTGCATCCTCGATGGCTTGTTGTCCCTTGGTGATCCAAGTCCGAAAACCGGAACTCGCGATGTACCAAAGCGCGACGACGATCAGGGGGATCAATGCACCGGCGATGACAACCGTCATTCGCGCAACATATTTCGGCCGAATGTGCCAAAGCGAGAGCCGTTTCTTACCGATCTTATAGCCCAGGATGTCGGCGACATAAGCCGACACGCCGCCGAGCACGACCATGAGGATGACAAAGGATGCCGAAAGTAAATCCAATTAGCCCGTGTTCCTCCTCCACATGATAAAGATCGACGCTCCTAAACCTAAGACGATTGGAGTCAGCGAAGCGACGTAAGGAGGAATCACTCCTCCCATCGCCCATACATTCATGAAATTGGCTAACGTCAGGTAGGCAAACATGATGGCGATTGCCAACGCAAAACCTGTCGCCGTACCGGCTCGATGTGATCGAATCCCCAATGCTGCCCCCAACACCCCGAAAACGAATGCGGCCATCGGAACCGCATACTTATTCCAGAGCCAGTATTCCCGATTTCGATACTCTTCTTTCGTCAATGTCTTATCGTATTTCGCTTTGCTGAGGATTTCTCGCAATTCGCTCGTCGAATAGTAGTCGGGATTGTTCACAACCGGAGCATTTAGCTGTTGGGGCGTTTTTTTCAATTTCGGAATCACGCCAGGCCAAATATCGCCCTTCACGATCGTGATATTTCTCAGATCGGCGCTGTAGAGCTTGGCACCACCGATGACACGCCACTCTTTGTCGTTTTCATACTTAAGTTGCTTGGCTTCTAAATAAAAGGTCGGCTCTCCGTCCTTCGACAAAGCCTTGAGCGTGACTCCGTTGAGCGTTCCATCGGCCAGATTGAAATCCTCGGCCATAATCATCGCTTTCAAAGCCCCGTCCTCGGTGATCGTATTGAAAACGGGTTGCGATTTCCGTTTTTTAATGTCCTTCGAGATGATCTCGGTGAGATTCAGGGCTTGTTTGGTCGCGTTAGGAACAAACGTATCGTTGAGGAAAAACGTGAGCAAGGCGACACAAAATGAGAAGAGCGCTACGGGCCGGATGATGCGGTAGATGCTCGCACCGGTCGCACGCAACGCAACAATTTCAGAGTCTCCCGAAAGTCTTCCGAATGCCAGCAAGGCGCCGAGAAGCGTTGACATGGCGAACGTTTGGACGAGCAGGGGTGGCAACAACAGGAACGTGATCTTGATGATCGTCGTAACTGGCAACCCCTGGACGACGTAGTCGGCGATACGCCCTAAGTAAGTCGCCGCCAAGAGCAGCGACGTAAACATCGCAACCCCAAAGAACCATGGGCCGAAGAGTTCGCTGATAATGAGGCGATCAATTCTCTTCATTTTCTTCGAATATGTCCGTGCCGAACTGTTGACCGAGATAATGCTTTCGCACTTGTTCGTTGTCCGAAATCTCTTTGCTGGTGCCTTCCGCCACAATCTTGCCGTCAATCAAAATATAATTTCGGTCGGTGATCCTAAGCGTCGCGGCCACGTTGTGGTCGGTGATCAGGATGCCAATTCCCCGCGCTTTGAGCTTAAACAAAATCGCCTGAATCTCTTCGATGGTCACCGGGTCGATACCCGTGAACGGCTCGTCTAGCAAGATGAATTTCGGCTCGGTCGCCATCGCCCGGGCGATCTCGACCCGACGCCGTTCGCCTCCCGAGAGAACACCGGCCGTCAAGTCGAGTTTCTCAACTATGTGGAGTTCTTCGGCCAATTCCTGAACCTTCTCCCGCTGTTCTTTCTTCGACTTTCCGGCTAACTCGAGAACGAGGAGCAGATTATCGCGCACCGAAAGCTTACGGAAAACCGACGTTTCTTGGGGCAAATATCCGAGGCCCGCTCGAGCCCGCTTGAACATAGGCCATTTCGTAATGTCTTGATCGTCGAGATAGACCTTCCCACCGTTTGGTTTGACCAATCCGACGGTCATGTAGAACGAAGTTGTCTTGCCCGCACCGTTCGGACCAAGCAGTCCAACGATCTCACCCGTACTTACCGTAAACGACACGCCCCGAACGACTTGGCGTCCCTTATATCGCTTTTGCAAATTGTCGGTTGTGATCTTCACTAATTGCCCTTGCCGCTCTTCGTGTTAAAAACGGATCGAATTTGCCCAACGCCTTCGGAGGAGAATTTCACTTTGGTTATGTTGAACTCCTTGTCGAGTTGGAGGACCAAGGAACGAGCCCCCGAAATATCGGGGCCATCTCCGTTTTCGTCTTCCTCGTGAATTTCAAGATTCCCAGTTAGTCGGACCTCCGATGTACCGGTCTCCGCGTTCGATGTGAACGTTAGTTTGGAAGCCTTCACCGATAACTTCTGCTTTTTGACTTTTCCGTCGGTCGTCGACACCTCGACTCCATCAAAAGCGATCGGACCATCGATTTCTGCGGATTCGATTTGCATGGTTCGCTTTTTAGCGTCGGGTTGTGTCTTTCGAAAGATGAGATTGGCATTTGAGGCATCGACCGTCATGGTCGAGGCTTTGGTTGTCCCCTTAACCTCCGAAGTGCCGGAAAAGCCAAGTTTGACGTTGTTTCGCAAGGTTAGGCTTCTCAAGGCTCCCTTGAGATCGTAGTCCGCGCTGCTTCCCGAAGCCGTCAGGGTGCTGGCTTTGCCTTCTTGTTTTGCGCTCACTCCTCCGGTTAGTCGAACGTTATCGAATTCCGACTTGTTATCAACTTTTACAAAGTCGCCAGTCGCTTTTCCACAAGACATCGTCAGGTTATCTTCAATCTGTTTGACGAGGACGTTTCCGCTCAGTTCAAACGACTTGTCGGGAGCAAAAAAGCCATTATTACCCTCGATTTGAATTCGTGGATTCTTTTTGCTGTCGCGATAGACGAGCCGATTTTGAGTTGCGGCAAACGCAGTCGTACCCAGCAGGGCAAAGATTAGGAGACGCTTCATTTTTTGAAATATTCCGGAGATGTTCCCATCTTGCTAAGATCAGAACTGACATAAACGTGATCAATCGGCCCGACGATTCCTCTTTCGGCATCGATCAGAACATCGCCACTAGCTTTAAACACTTTTAGATTCGGCAACCATTCCACTTTTTTTGCTGTCATGACTGCCTTCGGGGTCTTAAATGACTCGACCCGAACACTCCCCTCTAATATTAGACGGTCTTCAGCCTTGTCAGCTTCGGCCTGGTCGCTAGAAAATGTTGCAGCTTCTTTCCCAGTCTCGAAAGTCGTCCCCTTCACCTTCTTCATCGAGCCAAATTGCTTGCCGTCTTGAATGCCGAGGTTCGCGCTCTCCCAAGAGATCGTCCAGAGCTTTTCGCCTTTGTCTCCCGAACGTGTACTTGTGGCTTCGGTTACTGCAATCGCAATGTCCTTTGGTCCATTGTTGGCCGCTTCAGGCTCATTGTTCGCAGCCGGGGCTTTCTTTTTGTCCTGCGATTTTCCGCACCCAACCAAAAGAAGACTTATTACGAGCGCACAGGCAACGGGTCGGATACATCCCTCCTGGCGAATTTCCCTTTATGTTGTCCGGCAAGTTGTCCACAGGCGGCCGCGATATCATGTCCTCGCTCAACTCTTTCGGTTACGTTGAGTCCTGCCTGTTCGAGAATCTTTCGAAAGGCGCGAACTCGTTCGCGTTCTGGTCGCGCAAACCCTCGACCGGTATCGACCCAGTTGAAGGGGATTAAATTGATAACGTTGGGCATTCCTTTGAGTAAAGGTATTAACGCTTTTGCTTGCTCAGGAGTGTCGTTGACTTCCTTGATCAAGAGGTATTCGAACGTCACTTTACGCCCGGTTGTCGCCTGATAGTCCTTCATCGTCTGAACGACTTCCTTCACGGGCCACTTGTGATTCACCGGCATCAACTTGTCACGCACTTCATCGAGCGGAGAGTGAAGTGAAAGCGCCAAGTGAATCGGGAGGTTTTCTTTAGCAAGTTCACGGATTTGGGGCACGAGCCCAACCGTCGAAATCGTGATGTGTCGATAGGAGAGCCCGACTTCTTCATGCATCAGCTTAAGAACTTTTAGGATGGTTTTTAAGTTCAAAAGCGGCTCGCCCATGCCCATGAAAACGACGTGGGAGATTCTTCGTTCCGTCAAAGACTGGAGCAAAAGGTATTGGCCAATGATCTCGCCCGGCGTCAAGTTGCGATCAAAACCGCCCAAGCCCGTTGCGCAGAAAGTACATCCCATCGGGCAGCCGACTTGACTCGAAATGCAGCAGGAAACACGATCTTTATAGGGCAACAAGACGCATTCGTAAACTTGGTTATCCCCGTTGTGGACAAGTAGCTTTTCGACTTCGTCCGTCGAAGTCTTGTGAGTGGCCACGTGCAAGGGCGAAACCACGAAATTCGTCTCCAGATAGTCACGGAACTCTTGCGGGAGATCGAGCATCTTCCCGAAATCCCGTTCGGCTCGTGCGTACATGTGATGCGCAAGCTGTTTGGCGCGCATTTTCGCATCTTTGCGATCCGAAAACAACTCGGCGAGCTCAAGCCTATCGAGCCCCAATAAAGGTTGTTTGCGCGTCTCCACCCAATGAGTTTACTTTGAATAGCCGAGGAACCGTATCGATGGGTCGAACTAGGATGGCTGCTGAGAAGCGACGACATGCTTTTGCTTGGCAAATGCGCGCTTCGCGAGGTTCATACTGGGCACTTCAAGGTATCGATAGCCGAGCCACGCGAAAACAAGCGAAAGGATCAACTCGAGACCGACGCGCAGACCGGGATCCAGCGTGTTCGGCACGATCATTCCTGCAATCGGATGAAGCAGGTATAGCGAATAGCTCACTTTCCCCAGCCACAACACCCACTTGGGGAATCGCAAATTCTTCCACTTGAGCATCGCGACGAAGAAAAGGTATCCCGTCACCACACTTGAGATCGCTGAAAGCTGGGTCGGCTGCAAAATATCACTTTCGAGTCGCGTCGTACTGTAATTTACGAATGACGACACAATCGTCACAAAAAGACAAAGTGTGGTAATGAAAACGGCTTCGAGTTTTTTGATTTCGCCGTTGAAGTAGCGGAATAATGCGAGTCCCGCCACGATCGAGCCGCATACTGCCGCCGCACCCGCCGGAAATCGAATGTGAAACACTCCCGGAAGAATCGTCGATGCGGCAAAGAGCAAACTGAGCAACGTAAGCGAGATTGCCCACGAACGGCGAAGGAATCCTTGCATGAACGCGATGGTGATCGCTCCGTAAAAGACCAATTCAAGGCCGAGCGTCCACGCGACGGGATTCACGTCGGGAACCCGCACGAATTGCTGAAGCATCGTCAGGTTGACCGCCCATTGCAGGGCTATTTTGCCGGTAAACGGTGGATGCCACGTAAGCCCCAACACTTGAACCAAGGCGATGATCGCCAAGCTGGCCCAATAAGCGGGAAAAAGGCGGAAAAATCTTGACGTCCAAAATGCCTTGATGTCTTTTTTCACTTCGAGGCTTCTCGGCACAATGAAGCCACTAACAATGAAAAACGCAACGACGCCAAAACGTCCGGGACTCCAAATCGTCGCGAACACGTTTTCAATGCCAGGTGTTGCGTACCAAAGCACGTGCTGAAGCACGACGGCCAACGCCGCAAATCCGCGGATCGCGTCGAGAAAAAGCCACCGGTCAGCCTGCTTGGAGGTTTCCACCAATACAACCGTTGTTCCATACTTCACTTCATTTTCACAAGGAATACCTAGGTCTCGGAACTTCTTTTCACTCCGAACGTTATTACATTCACGATCCAATCGTAAGAAAAAGTAACATGAAGAAGACTGGGTTTGTACTCACACTTGCTGCATGCTTCGTCGGTGTCTTCGGAGCACTGCAGGCTGACAAATGGCTTTCGGCTCGCAATAAGCCGGACGACATTTTTATTGAAGGCGCCAACAACTACGGTCGTCTTAAACAGGCTTCCAACGATCCCCTCCCCCAACCCGCATTCGACTTCCGCGAGGCAGCCAAACGCGCCATGCCGAGCGTCGTGTCGGTCGACCGATACGACAAAACGCGTGGCTTCTTTGACTCTCAGGCCACCGAGCAAGAAACCGGAACCGGTTCTGGTGTCATCGTCAGCGCCGACGGCATCGTCGTGACGAATAACCACGTCGTCGCCGGCCGCGAAACTCGAAACGGCGACAAGGTTTTCCCTCGCGTCCAAGTTCGGCTCTTTGATGGCCAAAAGGTTGAAGCAAAAATTCTCGGTACCGATGAGCGGTCCGATATCGCTGTTCTCAAGATCGACGCGAAAAATCTTCACCCCATCGAACTCGGCTCTAGCTCGAACCTCGAAGTCGGCGAATGGGTAATGGCCGTCGGAAATCCGCTAGGATTCGAAAACACGGTCAGCGTTGGCGTTGTCAGCTCGACGAAACGAAACCTTCCGGTCGGCGATCAAGGCTTGGTTGAAGGTATTCAAACCGACGCAGCGATCAACCCCGGCAACTCGGGCGGTGCGCTATGTAATGCTCAAGGTCAGTTGGTTGGCATCAACTCGGCCATTGCATCGGGAACCGGCGAATCCGTCGGCATCGGCTTTGCGATCCCGATCGATCGCGCCAAGAAGATCGTCAACGACATCGTCAAGTACGGTTCGGCCAAATATCCGGTTCTGGGAATCCAGTACGCGGGACAGCTTGCCGGCCAGCTTGACAATCCCTATGCTCGCGATTACGTTGCTCAGCAACTCAATCGAACCGACTTCCCGAACTATGGCTTGCTCGTTATGAGCGTCTCGGGTCCGTCGTCGAGCTCTGGCATCGCCAAGAACGACTTCATTCTCGAAGTCGAGGGTCAGAAGATCCAATCGACATTCGACTTGAACAAGATTCTCTTACCGAAGAAGGTCGGCGATCAAGTCAAGGTGAAGTACTGGCATGACGGCCAGACCAAGGAGACGACCGTCGCCCTCGCCGAAATGCAAACGAAGATCTAAATTTAACTAAATTTAGGGTGCAGCTCGACGCAAGTAAGCGTCATAAAAGAAAGGAAAGGCTCCTCACCGACAACGACTGAGGAGCCTTCTTCTTTAAAAACAGAAAAATGGCTCGTTACTCGGATGGAATCAGCGAATTCCTAAACGTCCTTCCCGGAATCGTCCGCCAACGAATCGAAGACCTCGGTACATCTGGGCTCGTCGAAGTTGTTTTGGACTACGGACGCCCCGCCGAAGCACGCTTCATCGACCATGTGGAACGCTTTCACGACATCGTGGTCACCGATCTAGACATCGACTTCGTTGGGAAGTCATTGGGTGAATTTGGAACCGACAATCGCGCAGGAATCGAGAGAACCCTGCATCGAATTTCCGCTATTCGGAATCGACACGGAAAAATCGTCGGTCTGACGTGTCGCGTCGGACGTGCCCTCGAAGGCACCATCGACATCATTGACGACATCGTCCGTTCTGGCCAGTCGATCTTGATCCTTGGCAAACCGGGTGTCGGTAAGACGACCAAGCTCCGCGAGGTCGCGCGCGTGTTGGCGGACGAAGTCCTCAAGCGCGTTGTCATCGTGGACACCTCGAACGAAATCGCGGGCGATGGCGATGTGCCACACCCTGGCATTGGCTTTGCCCGCCGCATGCAGGTCCGCATTGCCGCCGAACAGCACAACGTGATGATCGAGGCGGTGGAAAACCACATGCCGGAAGTCATCATCATTGATGAGATCGGGAATGAGGCCGAGGCTCTGGCCGCGCGCACGATCGCTGAACGCGGCGTTCAGTTGATCGGCACCGCGCACGGACAGACGCTCGAAAACCTCATGCTCAATCCCTCGCTGGCGGACTTGATTGGCGGCATCCAAGCGGTCACCTTGTCAGACGCCGAAGCTCAACGCCGTGGTACTCAGAAGACAGTTCTCGAGCGGAAGGCGCCACCGACTTTCGATGTCGTGATCGAGCTTCTCGACTATGACCGTTTGGCCGTTCATCACAACGTCCAAAAAACGGTCGATATGATTCTGCGCGGCGTTCCGCCAAGACCAGAAATTCGGGTACGAACCGATCAGGGCAAGATGGAAGTCGTCCAAGAAGAGCAAACCGCAGACCTGAGCGATCCATCGTTCAATCAGAAGTTTCCTGCCTTGGCGCGTAACAGCAATCCTCCGACTCCAAAAGAACCTCGAGAATCGCAAATCGCCAGCAAGCCGGAATCGTCCGTCTTGGTTCGCATCTATCCTTACGGTATCGCACGAACCCGCTTGGAACGCGCGATCCGGGAGAAAAAGGCGAGCGCCGTCGTAACCGGCGATATCGAAAGCGCGGATGCGGTTATGGCGATCCGGTCAACCTATCAAAACAAGCCGCGCAAGATTCGCGATTTGGCAGGTCGAAACGTGAAAACGGTAGTCGTCCGATCGAATACATTCGCCAACATCGCAACTGCCCTCGATGACCTGTTGAAGGGACAGTCTGAGGCCGCCACAAATAACTCGAAACTTGACGATAAAGCGGTAACCGAAGTGCAAGCCGGGATTGAAACTGTCTTGCAAAGCGGAAAACCATTTGAACTCAGCCCACAGCCAGCTTCGGTGCGAAAGGTGCAGTTTCAAATGATCGAGGCGCGACGGCTCGCAAGCGAGGCGATTGGAGAAGATCCCAATCGGCGCGTTCGAATTCTCCCGACGCGGGTTAGCTAGTTAAGCGCACATGAGGGTAGCACGTTGATGTCTACCCTCAGTTTTGGCGTTACGGCGAAGCCTTTTTGGTTAGTTGCGCGTGAAACAAGTCTCACTATTGAAAGTTTGGATAGCTCCAAGAAGTGTTAAGACTTCTCGGAGCCATCATTCCCTGATCCTTGATCCTTGTCTTACAGCTTCAAATCAACGATCCCGGTGACACCAATTTGATCCACCGGCTTGATGTCCTTACCGATGGTGTCTTGGTCGATTGGAATCAAGGCTCGAATCTTTACTTCCTTGCCGAAAAGGTCCTGGTCGAGTTGGGCGACCGCTTTGACCTTGTCGAGGTACTTTTTCGGTCCCGAAACTTGAACCATACCGACGGCTTGTCGGCTGCCGATGCCACCGCTGATGATCGGAACAACTTTCGTCAGCGCGGCCGATTTTGCGTCGCGCTTCACCAGCTTGTTGAACGCGCCGTTGATCTCGCCGCCATATCGCTTCGTGACCTCCCAAACGCCAACCAGCTTGATGAGCTGTCCAATTTGGGGCACGGCGATCGGCGCCAAAACGGCAGAAATCAAAAGAGGAGCGACGATCTTCGCAGTGCGTGAGATTCTCATACAACTTATCATACGAGTTATCATCGCCCTCGTATCGCAAAGGTCCCGGAATCTATCTCGTGCGATCGTGAAACTCGCGATTTTTTCCAGGAGTATGAACATTTCAATGACTATCTCGGAAGTTTCCGCGGTTGGTGCAATAGTGTTCTCTGTTGCGGCCTTGCTATATAATGCAAACCTTGACAGAAAGAAAAAACTTCTCGATCATAGGACAGAAGCTTACAAGGACTTAATTAAGGGCATCACCGGTTGCTCAGCGTATCCAAGAGGTTCAGATCAACATAGAGCATTCTCGGCAATGCATATGGATGCTCGAGCCAGGATCCTCATGTATGGAGACCAGAAAGTAATTGATTCGCTAGCAGAGTTTTGGTCTCAGGGCGCAGGGTTCGCTACTGTCGAAAATCAAGATGCTTTCGTCAATTTGATTCAAAATATTGGTTATGCAATCGATTGTCGAGTATTGGCACCCCAAAAAATAAAGGAAATCCTTCTTGATTCGCCAGACGAAATCCAGGCTAGGATTATAAATGTCTAGGTCAAACCTCGACCAAATACTCTTTGACCTTCTCTGCCATGCCCTTCGTCATCGTTGGCACTGCCGCAATTTCCTCAACCGTCGCCCGTCGAATGGCTTCAATCGAACCAAAGGTTCGCAAGAGCATGCGTCGTCGTCGCGGACCAACGCCCGGAATTTCGTCCAGCGACGAGCCGTTCATTCTCTTCTCGCGAATCTTACGGTGGAACGTCAAAGCAAAGCGGTGGGCTTCATCACGCAAACGGCGAAGCAGCATCAAGCCTGGCGAAGTCAACGGCAAAACGACTTCGCGATAAGAATAGGAACCATCGAGGTTCTTGTGGGTCGGCACAAAGATGATCTCCTGCTTTTTCGCCAAGCCCACCATCGGTACGGACAATCCAAGGTCGTCCCGCGCTTTCAGTGCGGCCCCAAGTTGCCCCTTTCCACCATCGATCATGAAGAGGTCAGGAAGAACTTCGAATTTTTCGTTCCCGTCGAGATAGTTGCGCAGTCGTCGCATGATGACTTCATTCATCATCGCAAAGTCGTTGGGAGTCTCCTGAAGGAATTTGATCTTGAAGCGCCGATATTCACCCTTGGCGGCTTCTCCATTCTCGGTGACCACCATCGATCCCACCGGAGCCGTTCCTTGAATGTTGGAAATGTCGTAGCCTTCGATCCGCATCGGCAAAGAGGGAAGTTCCAACTCCTCTTGAAGCTGCTGCATCGCCTCAGCGGCCCATTCTTCCTTGGCCTCCATTTCGGCCGAAAAGGCGTTGAGAGCAAGTTCAGCGTTGTTGGCCGCCATTTCCAGCATTCGCAGCTTTTCGCCTCCGTTTGGAACCTCAAGCGTAACCGCCGAACCCTTTCGCTGACGGAGCCACGACTGAACGATGTTCATCTCCTCGATTTCGACCGGCAGAAGAATCTCTCGCGGCACTTCTGGCGCGTTCGCGTAATACTGTTTGACGAACTCCTGCACGGCCTCGCCAGGCGGAACATCCCCCGCGCCATCCAACATGTACTGGTGCTGACCGATAAGCTTTCCGTTGCGAATGTAGAGCATCTGGATCGCCGCGCCACGGTCGTCCTTCACCACAGCAATCACGTCCTGATCAATGCGATCGTTTGAGAGAACCTTTTGGCGTTGCAGCGTGTGTTCGATTGCGTTGAGTTGATCGCGAATCTGGGCCGCCGTTTCGAAGTCGAGCGCCTCGGCGGCCGCTTCCATTTCTTTTTTCAGATTGTTGACGAGGAAATCCTCTTTCCCTTTCAAAACATGTCCGACCTGTTCGATGACCTTGGCGTAATCGGCTTTTTTAACAAGACCCGCGCAAGGAGCCATGCATCGGCCCAAGTGATAGTAAAGACAGGGACGCTGTTCCTCACGCCCACTCCAGCTTTTGCCACAAGGAATCAACGGAAAGACCTTGTGAAGCAACTGAAGCGTATCGCGGACGGAATAGGAGCTCGAATACGGTCCAAAATATTGCGCTCCATCCTTGCGAACTTTGCGAGTGAAAAGCACGCGGGGAAACGCTTCGTTGGTTATGGTGATGTAGGGATACGTTTTGTCGTCGCGGAGCCGCACGTTGTAGGGCGGACGATGCTGCTTGATGAGGTTACATTCCAGCACCAACGCCTCAAGTTCAGAGTCTACGACGATCCATTCAAGATCGCGGATTTTTGAAACCAAACGTTCAATGCGAATGCCGTGCTTCGTGGAGGTCTGAAAATAGCTGCGGACCCGATTGCGCAGGACCACAGCCTTGCCCACGTACAAAATGTTCCCATCGCCGTCCTTGTAAATGTAGCAACCCGGCGACTTCGGAAGCTTCTTGAGCTTTTCCGCCACGTTCTCCGGAATGTTGCGAATGGGCATGCAATAAGTTATACGATCAAAACTCGTACTCTTGTGCGATTTGCGGATTCTCACGAATCCATGTCTGGACTTCGTGTATCGTCGGGATGCTTTCGGTTGCGCCAAGGTTCGCGACCTTTAGCGCGGCGGAAGAAGCCCCAAATCGCAACGCATGGGCGAGCGAATAATTGTGGACAAGACCGTACAGCGTCCCTGCGCGAAAAGCGTCACCTGCACCCGTCGAATCGATCACGACCGGGGCAGGAAATGCGGGCAGGTGTCGGGGGGTCTCGTTTGGAACAGCAAGGTAAAAGCCAAGCGCTCCGTCGGTGAGGATCGTCGTACACTTGTGACGCTTCGTCCACTGTTCAACCCACGCGAGATTAACGGCAGGATTGTCCTTTTCGCCGACGGCATCAGTTCCGTATTGACAGATTGCACCTTTCGGAATGATTTCGTTGTCGCGACCGAAATCCATGAGATACAGCTTCATCCCCTTTGTATGCGCAATTTTGGCCGCAAGTCGACTCGCAATCGGAACGTTGGGATCGGCAGTAAACCATTTGCCTTTGGCGAACGGAAGCATATCGAACGGGGTGTGATATGCCTCGACATGAAACCCATATCCAAACATGGTTCGGTCACCGTCGGGAGTCACATAAACGTCGCAAACGGGGGTCGTCCCACCTTTTTGCAATAAATGAACGTCAAGCCCTTTTTCAAGCAGCTTCATCCGCAGAATTTCTCCATCGAGGCCGGTGCCTAATGAGTTGCCCGCTAGTGCAACTTCCTGTCGCCACATGACAAGATAACAAGCAGTGTTGGCGGCTTCGCCACCCAGGAGTTCAACTTGGTCTTCGACAGCGCAATAACCGCCCTTCTTGGGGAGGCTTTCAATCCGTCTTATTCGGTCGATGCATACCGTGCCAAAGACCAGAACCACCGAGCTAATTTACCGCTTTGGGCAGGACTGACGTAATGGTTTGGGTCTTTGGAATTGTTTTTCTAGTATTTGTTGCAATTTCAGCTATTTGGCTGTATAGGAATTCTGCAAGAAATAAAGCATTGCTTGAATCTTTTTCGCGAAAAAGGCGCATCACAATTGGCGTTTCGTTATGTGTGGGTTCTTTCGCGATGGCGCTTTGCGCCCTCGGCTCGGTCTCCGCTGTCGCCAACTGGAACAGTCCTCCTCCGCTCCCGCTCTTGGGTGTGCTTGTTTTTATGATGCTCTTCGTGGTCTCCCAAGTCGCGTCGATGCTTTGTTTTGTGTCTCTTGCCGCTCAAGAAGAAACAGGCGAAGACGCCAAACGTTCATAATCTAGGGATACCATGAAATTCAAAGTACTTTTTGCATTACTTCTTGCGACGGTGCCAACTTTCGTGCTCGCACAGAAAGCCCCCGATCAATCGCTGATCGATACCGACAAGACTCTGTTTAAGATCCAGCGATTGAATATCATCAAGTACGTCACCCCACTGCTACTCAAAAAGCAACAGATCAATGACCTGCTTTTGACCATTGAGAAGTGCCGCGCCAAGGAGCTTGAAATTCGAAAACTCGACGCTGCGGAACTCAAGAAAGTCGATGGTGACATCGACAAGGCCATCGATTCGGCCCTCAAAGATGGAACGTATCCGAATCGTGAGTTGCAATCCAAGCTCATCAAACTTCAAGATGCGCTGATCATCCGCCGCCGGATCGCCACCAACGAAATGGTAGATATGCTCTTTGATACGTGCAAAAAGACACTTAACGAAGGACAATTGGCGGTCATGCGAAATCTCGTCGATCCAACCTATACCGATGGTTCGACGAAAGCGAGCAAACTCCCCGACGAGGACAAGACCAAGCTTTATATCAAGCAGATTTTCCTCGATGGCATTACTTACGACATCCTGAAGGAATTGGCCAAGAACGCCAGCCAATGAGTGTCCCTAAGGCGCATCCCACCTGGTTTGCGTTCTGCCGGTGGCTTGTACGAGTGTTCTTCTTCCGCCTCGGCGGAGGTTTTCGTTCGTATGGCCGCGAGAATATTCCCAAAACAGGGCCTGTCATTTTTGCCCCCGTTCACGTGAGTCATTGCGACCCTCCCGCCGTCGCATGCGGTTGTTCGCGGCGCATGCGATTTATGGCGAAGGCCGACCTTTTCGAGCACAAAATTTTCGGACCGCTCATCGCCTCGCTTGGGGCGTTTCGAGTCAACCGCGGCGAAAGCGATACAGAGTCCATTCGCATGTCGATCGAGCTTCTCAATGCCGGAGAAGCTATCCTTGTGTTTCCTGAGGGCACTCGCGGAGACGGCGAAACGATGTTGCCCGTTGCCCGAGGGGTCGCCATGCTTGCAAAAAAGACGAATGCGCAAATCGTGCCGGTTGGCTTGGTCGGAACCTTAGAACGGCTCCCGAAAGGGGCTTCAAAGCCACGTCGAAGCGTTGTATCCGTGATCTATGGAAAGCCGTTTACTTATTCCGAAATCTGCACAGACTCAAGCGAAAAGCGGAACCGCGAGACTTTCGCGATTGTGCTCGCCGAGCGAATTCAAGACCTCTGCAACGAGCACGGGTTTATGATCAAAAGCGGTGAGACAAGTTCAGACCAAACAGCAGGGTCCCTTCCTGAGTCACCACGCGAGCCTTAATATCTTTGGTTGGGGCAAATTCGAATCCGGCCGAGATTCGGTTTCCATTGTGTTCGGTCAACAGTCGAAAGTTTTCGGACAATGGCAGGGTGACGCCAACAAATCCCGAGTTCAGATGGCCAAACTGCATTCCCATCGTTGCTTCGCCATAAGCGCCACGATCACCCACCTGAAGCAATTCGCGAAACGTAAAGGCGATGAAGGTTCGCTGACCATCGAAAGTTTTGTCGAGGACGTCGAGCATTCCCACCGAAATTCCCGGGGAGGTTGATGGGACGGCGGGAATCAGATTGTAGGAAAAATCCATCGTCGTATCGCCCGACTCGTTGGGACGCAGGCGCTCGCGAAGCGCAAACTCAAAGCCCTGATAAGGCGAATAGGCAATATATCGATCGCGACTTCCGCTCTGGTTGGTAGCCTCCATTACGGAAACGTCAAGCGTTCCTTTTGGTAAAGTTCGTCCGGTTGGAACATCGATAATTCGATCTGCAAACGCAAGACCGCACAACCCGATAACGAAGATGCTTCCCCAAGCCCTCATAACGACTAAGATACCCTTATCGACTGACCTTCACGATCCCAGACTCGCCTTGTTTGCCCTTGACGACGATCCGTACGGGCGAGAATTGCTTGATAACCCAGGCGATGGTCATAAATCGAGACGTCAGTTGAGATACGGAAAATTCGGAAGGTTCTTCGGCGAAGCAGGCGGGTAAAAGGGCATGTTCTGCCAAAATTGGGTCGATCGCAGTTTCATCGGCGATCCAATCGAAACACTTTTCGAAGGCTTCTTGGGCGATTTGCTCGGCGGGCAGTTTCTTGGCTCCCATCGCTGAGCCACCCCCGATTCCATTCTCATATTGCATCCAAACGGTGATTTGAATACCCGGGCTATCGCTTGGCCATTCTTGAATCTCGCAGTCGAAATTTGCCTTGACTGAGTGCGCTAATTTCTGAAGATGAGACACGGCCCGATCCGCCACGGCAACACTCAGTTTCGAATAACTCACCGCCCCCTGAAGGAGCTTTGCGCGACCTCGATCGACGCATTTTATGCCGGTGAAGCCTCCCGGCTCGATTTCGACCCGGCACCCACCTTCGGCATCTCGCGAATAGGCCGCTTTCGTGATATCGCTCAGGAGATGCAAGTTCTGCTTTTTCCAAAAACTCCCTAAAACGGATCTGAAATAATCGAAAGTCATCGAGTTATTCGAAAAGGTTTCACCCTCAACTTCAAAGTCGGAATACCCCCCACTCCGTGCCAAGATCGGCGCAAGAGCGGACGCAACAACGAGCGCATTCGAACCTCGACCCGCAATATTTCTCTCGGTGCGAACCGTTCCTTTTAGCGCCCGTACGGAACGTTTGGGAACAAAGAGTAAAGACAAAGCGCCGGGCGTGAGATCCGAAGTGTCTGCGTCACAGATCGAAGCGAGTGCCTTGATCAGCGTGATGTCTTCAACATCGAGGCCCACATACTTCGTTCCAGTTCGGATATGTTCAATCTGACAACCCTGCTGAGTCAGAGCCGACATGGAAAGCGCGGCACGCAAAAGCGCCCCACCGCCTTCACCGTGGGACCCATCGAGCTTGATCAGACCGGACATCAGATCTTGAGTTTAAAGAGTGCGTATTCGACCATCTTGATCGTGTACGCCATCGCGACGACGACGATTGCGCCAACAAGGAACTGAATAAAGAAGTCACCGGTCTGGACGTTTTTGATTGCGCCTCCCGTACTGTCGGTCACTGCTCGGCTTCCCCGTGCGAGCGCATTACCGATCATATCGGCCAAAGGCCCTTTAAACAAAATATAAAGAAGCGCGTATCCGATGATCACGGTTGGCATCGCCAGCTTGTATTTGTGCTTCTGGTGCTCGTTGTAGATGACACAGTTGCGACATCGTTCACGTTTGGCCGAATCGGGAATCTTGTTATTGCGGGGAATCGCCGCACCGGAAAGTAGCGCCTCTTTCGAGATCGGCTTGCCTTCCATCGCGACGCGAATGACCGCCTCTTCGCACATACAGCCAACCATTTCTCGCCAGCATGTGCGCTGGGCATGATAGATCGGGCACTTTTCACGAACGAATTTTCGGCAGTACGGCAATTGCCAGCACTTGCCCATGAAGACGTTCTTTCGATCGCTTTCTTCGGTAACACCCTTGCCGTATTTCAGGCTATCTTTCTTCGCACCTTGCTGGGCTCGTTGACGAATTCGCAGCGCAATATCAACCACGAGAATCGCCAGGGCAAAGCCAAGATAAATCTTGCCGCCCAACCCGAGGGCTTCATAGCCTGCCGCGACGCCTTTATTGCTATCGGTGAGTTGAACCACCATTGGCAAGATGGCCGACGAGAAGAAGAGGATGCAGGCCCCACCGAGGTTGAGACCTACCATCATTTCTTCTTCCCAAAAGAGCCATGCCGATCCGCCAACGGTTCCAACCACGCCGATCAAGAGACCTTTTTGCAAGAATCCTATCGTATTTGCCAGCGTTGCCGCTTTTCCGGCGTCACCATTTGCGACCGTCATCAAGTAGACGATCGCAATCATGCAAAATACGAGAGCCACCAGTCCGCCCCAAAAAGCGTACCGAGCAAGCGTCATCGGAATTTCGCCGAGGATGTCTGGTTGAAACTCGGTCGGGTCCTTTTTGGGTCCAGGCTTCATAGTGTTTTACTTCTTTACGCGTTCGAGATATGATCCACTACGGGTATCAATTTTTAAGACGTCTCCAGTGTTGATATGGAACGGTACTTGCACTGTCGCGCCCGACTCCAGCTTAGCTGGTTTGGTCGCTCCCCCACTAACCGTATTTCCTCTCTCCCCTGGATCAGTTTCAACGACTTCAAGCTCGACAAAGTTCGGTAATTCGTAACCAAGAACTTCACCTTTTACCTGAAGGCTGACGATTTCCATTTCTTCTTTGAGAAATTCCGCTTGATCTCCCAAAAGGCTGGTCTCAACCGGAATTTGTTCGTAAGAATCTAAATCCATTAAAACAGCTTCTGTGCCTTGTTTGTACAAGAATTGCATTTTAACCTTCTCAAGGAACACGGGATCAATCTTTTCTCCAGAGCGGAAGGTCTTTTCTAACACCTGACCGGTCTTCACTTTGCGAAGACGCGTTCGTACGAAAGCTCCACCCTTACCAGGTTTGACGTGCTGGAATTCTAAAAGCGTCCAAATATCTCCATCCATTTGAAACGCCATGCCAGTTTTAAAATCGCTTGTATCTGCCAAATCTCTCTCCAATAGGTACCCCTTTCCTGTAGAAAGGGTTCACTAAATTTTGGCAGAAAACTGAAAATCGATGTATGAAGCGGTCATGAATCGCCTATTTATCGCGCAGATGACCGATTTCGCGAAGGATTTTCGTTTCCCGTTCTGGGATGCTTCCATCGTACTTAGGCCCGATTCCAAGTAGGAAATTGCCGCCTCGGCGATTGCTAACCTCGATTTCCTCGACCACTTCTTTTGCAGATTTCAGCGGTTGATCTTCAACATATTTCCAATCCGGCCCTAGCGGTAAGCATGCTTCCCAGACGTCCGGCAGGGCTTCATCGGGAATCTCACGCTCAGGGGTCACAAAGTCTTCGAAGTCGTCGCCAACCGTTCGATTGGCCACAATCAAACCTGGCTGAAGTTCACGAGCCATCGCAACCATTTCCGCCATTCGGATGTCTTCTTTCCCTTTCACCCATCCGGCATCGAGCCACAAGATGTCGATTTTTCCGTAATTGGTCATCAGTTCACGAATTTGTTCGTGAGTGAACTGAACAAATTTTTCCCATGTTTCGGGATCATCAACCGTATTCGCCGTTTGGCTCATCGGCCTCGGCTCAGGCGACCAGTAGTAGGGACAATCCCAATCCGCTTTACTAAAATAAACCGAAACTGCTAATCCATGCCTTCGACACGCATCGAAGAGCGCTTTGGTGACATCGGCGTTTGGGTTTATGTGGAATGGGCACTCGTCACTCGTGATTTTGTAATCCGTCGTCTTGGTATCCCACATGCAGAAGCCATCGTGATGCTTCGTCGTAAAGCAAACGTACTTGGCTCCCGCTTCGACGAAGAGCTTTGCCCATTCGTCAGGATCAAATGCCGTTGGATTGAACTGCTTGTGTAAGTTCTTGTAGTCATGCTGAAACAGGTCGATGTCCTTGTTTCGCTCCGTCCAACACTTGATTTCATCACGACGTGACCAATCGCAATCGGGAACCAGCGGCCAGCTTTCGCAGCAATCCCAAAAGGCATACACCCCCCAGTGGAGGATGATCCCGAATTCAAGGCTCTTAAACCACTGTAGCCGCTCTTGGAGCCACGCCGGTTTTTCCGCCGTGGCTTTCGAATGGGCGATGACGTCTTCGCGCATTAGTCGTTCTTGGCTTCGAGGCCGAAAATTTCGCTCGTACCAAGAGCCGATTGCTGCTGATAACCGATGAGTTTTTCGCGGGTGTCTTGAATATCGAGGTTACGCATCGAAAGCTGTCCGATTCGATCCTCGGGTGAGAATTCCGATTCGCCACTTTCCATACTCAACCGTTCGGGATGATAAGCGAGGTGCTCGCCCTTGGTATCAAGAATCGTATAGTCGTCGCCCCGACGGAGTTCAAGCGTGACGTCGCCGGTGACCATGCTGGCAATCCATCGTTGAGTGCTGTCGCGCAACATGAGCGATTGGGGATCAAACCATCGACCTTCGTACAGGAGACGTCCAAGTCGTCGTCCATTCGTGCGATAGTTCTCGATCGTGCCTTCGTTGTGGATGGCATTGATCAATCGTTCGTAAGCAATGTGAATAAGGCACATGCCGGGAGCTTCGTAGATGCCCCGGCTCTTGGCTTCGATAATTCGATTTTCGATCTGGTCGCTAAATCCGAGTCCATGTCGCCCGCCGATATCGTTTGCGAGTCGGAAGAGTTCGGCTTTAGTTTCGAAGCGCTGACCATTGATTGCCACTGGCCACCCTGCCTCAAACGTAATCGTTACTTCTTCGGTCTGAATCTCGACCGCTGGATCCCAGTGCTTGACCGCCATAATCGGTTCGACGATCCTCAAGCCTGTGTTCAGAAACTCAAGGTCTTTGGCTTCGTGGGTAGCGCCGAGGATGTTCGCATCGGTAGAGTACGCCTTTTCTTTCTTATCCCGGTAGGGCAGCTTGTGCGTTTCGAGCCACTCCGACATCTCCTTTCGGCCACCAAGCTCGGTTACAAAGGCTGTATCGAGCCACGGTTTATAGATTCGCAAGTCTGGGTTGGCGAGCAATCCATAGCGATAGAATCGCTCGATATCGTTACCCTTATAGGTGCTTCCATCGCCCCAGATTGAGACGCCGTCTTCGGCCATTGCTCGCACGAGTTTCGTGCCCGTGACCGCGCGACCAATCGGCGTTGTGTTGAAGTAGGTTTTGCCTCCACTGGTGATGTGAAATGCGCCGCACTGAATGGCCACTAAGCCTTCGTGAACCATGTCCTCGACACAATCCACCAACCGAGCCTTTTCAGCGCCGTACTGCATCGCCCGACCAGGGACGCCCTGGATGTCTGTCTCGTCATACTGACCGAGATCACCCGTGTAGCAATAGGGAATCGCGCCTTTTGTGCGCATCCAATGAACAGCAACACTGGTGTCAAGGCCACCGGAAAAAGCAATGCCGACTTTTTCGCCGACAGGAAGACTGGAAAGGATTCGTGACATAGCTTAGATGCCTCCATTCGTCACTGAATGAAGGTTAAGTTAGATTGTACCGATATGGAATGCGCGGACTTGTTCGCACTTTGTCCTGCGAGATGTATCTCGCGGGACAAAGCGATATCGTCTGGTCGGGATGAATCCCGACTTACAAAAGCGCGGACAGGTCCGCGCACATCACATCATCCGTTGTGCTCAGACCAAAGTCGTTCGAATTCGACCAAGAACTTATCCATCGCCGCAAATCCTCCACGCCAGAAGGATTCTGACTGAAGGTCGACGTTGACCATCGCCATTAGTTCGGCGGGAGACTTCGATCCACCCAGCTTCAACACGTCTACATACTTGTCCGCGAACGAAGGACCTTCCTGCTTTGCCATTTCGTACAAGCTCAACACGAGGAGTTCGCCGAACGAGTATGCGTAGACATAGAAAGGCGAACCCGTAAAGTGGCCAACGTACATCCACCAACAGCTATGCTGATCGCCGAGCTTAACCGAATCGCCAAACATCGCCTGCAATTCTTCTTGCCAAATTTCGCCGAATTCTTCTGGAGCCAATTCACCCTCAGATCGTCGAGCTTCGTGAATTCGCTGCTCAAATTGATACATCGCCGCTTGGCGGAAAACCGTCGCAAAAATTCCCTCGATCTTCTCGGCATAAAGGGCTAACTTATCTTTCGTTGTCGCTCCCGAAACCAGCTTTTCGAAGACCAACATTTCGCCGAAAGTGCTTGCCAACTCAGCGAGAGGAAGCGTTCCATGATAGTTGAAATAGCTCTGTTCCCGGCTAAACGAGGCGTGAACGCCGTGACCAAGCTCGTGGGCAAGGGTCATGACGTCATCCATCTTATTAAGGAACGACTGAAGAATGACTGGGTGAGTATCCGGGGTGTTGTAAGAGCAGAAGGCTCCTCCGGTCTTGCCCTTTCGTGGCTCGGCATCAATCCAACTCTTATCGAAGAACTCTTCGGCACGTTGGCGGACGGGGACCGAAAACTCGCCAAATGCATTCAGGACAATATCCCTTGCTTGATCCCAAGAAACCTTTTCTTCAGCGGCAAATAATGGCGCATATCGATCGATGTGCGTCAGCTCAGGAAGCCCGAGAATCTGCTGTTTGACGCGATAGTATCGCGCCACCATCGGATAGTATTCGCGGCAAAGGCGGACGACCAAATCAACGGTTTCACGATCCAATTCGTTCGACATATGGCGCGATTGTTCGGCAAATTTGAATCCGCGTAGCCGATCATCGATCGATTTGTCTTGAAGCAAGGTGTTGAAAATAAAGACCAACACTCGCTCCTGCTCTTTCAAGCCTGCGGTCAGAGAGTCCGCCGCTGCCTGGCGAGTCGCCCGATCTTCATGCCGCAATAACGCTAAGACTTCTTGCTGGCTCATTTCTTTTGTCTCATCGTTCAACGTGAACTTGTAGACATGGTTTGAGGTCACTTCATCGAACAATCGATTGAACGCTCGCGACCCCGTATTGGCCAACTCTTCCATCAAGACTTCTTCCTTTTCGCTCAATCGGAAGGGGCTGTAAGTTCGAGCCACAGTGATGTAATGGTGATAATTTGACAAGGCAGGATCGTTGGCAAGGCGGGCGATCACATCTTCGGGTGCGGCTTGGAGCTCAAGCTCAAAGAACATCAATTTGACCTGAAGCTCGGTCGCCTTCTCCATTTGCGACTGCATAAATGCTCCAATCGTCGGATTGCTGGCGTCGCCCGCAAAAAGGAGATGAGCAAAAGAGAGCGGCTTTGCGACTTCGGTCGTTAGCGATTCTAACTCGGTGAGTGCTTCGAGAAGGAGCCCGGCTTGCAGGTCCGGTGTATCGATTTTGTTTCGATACTTATCGGCAAATGCGTCGGCTTTTTGATGACATGTCTCCCATGTCGCTTCGATCTTCGGATCATCGATTGAGCTAAAAAGGGCGGAAAGGTCCCAACGAACCTGAGGCGGCGAAACTTCCACGGAAGACATACCTTCATTATGGTCGGATGAGTTCCCGTCGGAAGACAGACGTCTCGACGGTACTCGCTAAAGCCGTTGAAAAGTGATGCACAAGTCGGACGACAGGCGTCTCGCCTGTACCAACTACAACTGTTACGAAAATGAAGCCTTAGGTCAAGATTTCAAAAGTGGGGTGCACATGTCGGACGACAGGCGTCTCGCCTGTACCAACTACAACTGTTACGAAAACCAAGCCTTGGGTCAAGATTTCAAAAGTGTGGTGCACAAGTCGGACGACAGGCGTCTCGCCTGTACCAACTACAACTGTTCCGAAAACGAAGCCTCGGGTCAAGATTTCAAAAGTGTGGTGCACAAGTCGGACGACAGGCGTCTCGCCTGTATTTCATCTTCAATTGGTAATCTGCCCTTAGTGAGTGAGCACAAAGGTTGGTATCGACGTAAGCTTCCCCATCTGGACATTGGTGAGGTCACACAGTTCATTACCTTTAGTTTGGATGACTGCCTTCCACAAGGCTATTTACAAAGCCTTAAACAAGAGTTAAAGACTTTCAAAGGGAATGTTGACCGGGAAAGAGATGTTCGCATCCAAAAGCATCTTGACCAAGGATCCGGATCATGCGTTCTTCGTCAAGAGCAGTGCGCTCTCATTGTCCGTGACTCTTTGCTCTATCATCACGAAAAGAAAATGACCTTGTTGTCATGGGTCATCATGCCAAACCATGTTCACTTTTTGGCTAAATTTGAGCAGGGCCAATCGATGAGCGATGCCATGCAATCTCTGAAGTCGTTTACTGGCCACGAAATCAAAAAGATTCATCCTGAACTGAAACGCGTATGGCATGAAGAATCCTTTGATCGATACATTCGAAACGAAGAACACCTGTCAAAAACAACTCGCTACATCCTTGAGAATCCTGTAAAAGCTCGACTCTGTCGGGAGCCATCGGCATTTCGATGGAGCAGTGCCTACATCGAAGTGTAAGTACAGGCGAGACGCCTGTCGTCCGACCGGTGCCATACCACTCGTACGTCTATCAATCGTGACTCTGATCTAGCGGAGCCTTATACAGGCGGGACGCCTGTCGTCCGACCGGTGCCATACCACTCGTACATCTATCAATCGTGACTCTGATCTAGCGGAGCCTTATACAGGCGGGACGCCTGTCGTCCGACCGGTGCCATACCACTCGTACATCTATCGATCGTAACTCTGATCTAGCGGGGCCTCATACAGTCGCCCCGCCTGTCATCCGACATAATGAAACTATGATTTCCAATGCCGCCCTTCTCCATGACCTCATCCCCAACCTAGAGGACGTGTCGGGCGACGACCTCGTGGTCCATTCTCCAGTCGACGGCTCCATTTTGGCCAGCCTAAAAGTCGATACGGCAGAAGAAGTCGATGCCAAAATCGCCAAGTCCGTCGAAGCATTCAAAGCCTGGCGAACCATTCCCGGACCTCGGCGCGGCGAGCTCGTCCGAATCCTCGGCAACAAGCTCCGCGAAAAGAAAGAAGATCTCGCTCGTCTCGTAACTCTCGAGTGCGGCAAGATTCTCGAAGAAGGTCGCGGCGAAGTCCAAGAGATGATCGACATCTGCGACTTCGCGGTCGGAATCTCGCGCCAACTCTACGGACTCACGATCGCCAGCGAGCGACCCAACCACGTGATGCAAGAAAACTGGCTGCCCCTCGGCCCGGTCGGCATCATCTCGGCTTTCAACTTCCCGGTCGCGGTTTGGTCATGGAACGCGGCTCTCGCCCTCGTCTGCGGCGATAGCTGCCTGTGGAAGCCAAGCGAAAAGACTCCCCTTACAGCTTTGGCTTGCCAAGCCATCTTCAACGAAGCCGCTGAGGAATTTGGTGGAGTGCCCGAGGGGCTTAGTCAAGTCATTCTGGGCGATGCCAAGATCGGTCAACTCATGGTCGATGACGCCCGAGTGCCGCTCATCTCGGCCACTGGCTCGACCAGAATGGGTCAAGCCGTCGCCCAACGAGTCGCAGCTCGGTTCGGACGTTCGCTCCTCGAGCTTGGCGGTAACAACGCCATGATCATCACCGAGTCGGCTGACCTCGGAATCGCAATCCCAAGCATCCTCTTCGGCAGTGTCGGCACTGCGGGCCAGCGATGCACGACCACCCGCCGCGTCATTGTCCACCGATCCATTTTCGACAAGGTCTTCGATACGCTCAAAAAAGCCTACGCCACCATCGGCGAGACGAAAGTCGGCAATCCGCTTGAATCGACCACTTTGGTCGGTCCGCTCATCGACGAAGCATCCTTCAATGGCATGCAAGGAGCTCTCGACCGCATCAAAGCCGAAGCGACGGAAGTCATCGGCGGCGAACGAACCCTCACCGAAATCTTCCCCGACGCCTATTACGTTCGACCGGCCATCGTCAAACTCAAGGGTCAAACCGAAACGATCTTCACCGAGACGTTCGCACCGATCACTTACGTGCTGCCGTACGACTCGTTAGAAGAGGCCCTCGAAATCCACAATGCCGTGCCTCAAGGCCTCAGCTCAGCGATCATGACCACCGACGTTCGGGATGCAGAGTACTTCAAGCGATTCAGCGACTGTGGCATCGCCAACGTCAACATCGGAACCTCGGGCGCCGAAATCGGCGGAGCCTTTGGTGGTGAAAAAGAAACTGGGGGCGGAAGGGAATCAGGTTCCGACGCGTGGCGCGCCTACATGCGACGCCAAACCAGCACCACCTACTTTGGCCACGACCGTCCAGCCCTCGCCCAAGGAATTAAGTTTGATCTGGACTAACGGGACTTAAGACATCGGCCAAGGATGTCTTAATAATATTTTTATCACCTACGGTAGCTTTATTGTGATACGATCAAAAGAGTCTTTGGAAACGAGGCGGAGAGAATTGTGCTGACGATTTTAAATGCGATCCACGCACTTCAGCAGGTACCCATTTTGGATCCTAGCATTGAAGTGCCATCTTCTTCAATTGTTCGGGAATCGGACAGAGGAGTCGTCGCGCACACCAATCACTTGATTCTGAGAGGCGCCTGGAAAGGCACCCTTGGGCTCGAAAATATCGACGCTGCGATCAGCACTCCCATCTTTGCGCCTTCCGGATATTCACCCAGTCAAATTCGCGCCGCATACAACTTGGCTTGGACGGGTGGCTCGGGCGCTCATGCCGTCGTGGTTGCCTATCACTACAAGAATGCGCTTCGCGACTTCAATGTCTTTTCGGCTCAATATGGACTGAAGCAAGAGACATCGACTCGGCAATCGGCGGGGACGAACAAAGTCTTTCAAGTGGTTTACCAAAACGCGGGCGCTCCGGTTGGGAACACGGGCTGGAACCAAGAAGCGGCGATGGACATTGAATGGTCGCATGCGATGGCACCCGCCGCAAAAATCTATCTCGTCGAAGCCAATTCGGCCAGCGTGAGCGATCTCAACGCCACCATCAAGAAAGCAGCTTCGCTGCCTGGGGTTCGCTCGGTATCGATGAGTTTCAGCACCGCCGAATTCTCTGGCGCAGCGGCCTTCGAATCTCTTTGGGATCAACCAAACGTCGTTTTCTTTGCGTCTTCGGGAGACATTGGCGGTCAGCGCTCGTGGCCCGCGATGTCGCCAAACGTCGTTGCCGTAGGCGGAACGTCGCTCAAAGGATCAGGAGCGACGTGGACGGAAACGGCTTGGTCAGGGAGCGGTGGTGGAATCAGTGCCTATTTCGGACGCCCTACCTATCAAAATGCCGTCCAAGCAATCGTGGGAACCAAGCGTGGCAACCCCGACATTGCCGCCGTTGCCGATCCCTTTACGGGTTGCGCCGTTTACGCGCCGAGCGACCAAACCAACAGTGCCTGGATGGTCTTTGGTGGAACCAGTCTCGCCTGCCCAATCATCGCGGGAATCTATAACCAAACCGGTCTCACTTCCGCCTCCTCGTCGGCCGAGTTGACGAGAATCTATGGTCGACTCGGCACAACGTCTTTCCGCGACATCACATCGGGCAAGGCTGGGCCAAACTCGGCAAAGGTCGGTTACGACTTTTGCACGGGGGTAGGAACTCTGCGAGGAACAACCGGCTTCTAAGTCAGAACGCTCGCTCAGGCTGAAGCCAAGCGAGTTTCATTTCCATATTCTCAACACCCCAGTGAGGCGAACCGTGGTGGTCAGCGTCTTCGGCATTCCCGAAACTCCTGGCTGCGATCCACCAATGGTCGCGTTTAAGGTTCCCAGATCCAGAATTCCGTCACCGTAGTCATTGTGGATGGCCAAGCCCTTAGAGGGAATTCTCACGTTTACCCAAACGCTTTTACCCGCCGGGATTGTCACCCTCTTGAACCATCGAAGCTCACGAATTGCGGAGCCTTTTCCTGGTCGGGAAAGGTAGATCTGCACCACCTCATCGCCCGTTCGATTTGAAGCATTCGTCACCCTAACCCGGCCCACAAAGTCCTTTCCGATGGTGAGCGTCTTTGGTCCTTCCCACTTGGAATAAACGAATTTGGAATAACTCAATCCATACCCAAACGAATAAAGTGGCTTGCGAGCATCATATCGGTAAGTTCGATTGGCCATATGATAGTCGGCAAAATCGGGCAGGTCGGCGGTGGAGTTGTATACGGTAACGGGCAGGCGCCCCGCCGGGTTATTCACTCCAAAGATGGTCTGTGCGATGGCCGTTCCGGCTTCTTGCCCGCCATACCACGACTCGATAATCGCATCGCAATTCGCCGCCATCCAAGGGGATGAGATCGGGCCGCCATTGATGAGCACCGCGACGAGCGGTTTGCCAGTGGCCTTCAGAGCTTTCAAAAGTTCAAGTTGAACGGCTGGGAGTTCGATCGACGTTCGGTCGCCCTCCTCGTCTTCTTGAGCGGGCGAGAGCCCAACGCAGGCGACGATGACTTGCGCATGACTGGCAGCCTCAAGAGCGTCGAGGAACTTCGACTTGCCAGGTGGTGCCCAAACGAGTTGACAAGAGGCAAAGCCTGTCGCCTCAAAGTATTCGAGCTTGATGTCGACGATCTGTCCGGCTTTGAGATCGAGTTTGGCGCTGGCGACCCGCGCCGGACCATTCTTCCAGTCTTCGGCGATGAGTTTGCCATCAACCCAGAGTCGCGCGCCGTCGTCCATCTTGACTCCGAGCGTATAGGTACCGGCTTGTGGAGCCTTGAGTTTGCCCGTCCAGCGAATCGAGAAATTGTCGTTTAAGCCGCGTTCCGGCCCGTCTTCGCCCCAATTCTCATTCACGAGATTGACGGTCTCCACTTTGGGCGTTCCCTCAAAATTCTTGTTCTTGAAGAGTTCTCGTTTGAGATGCGCAACGAAAGCGCCCGCAGGAACGAGGGTCACATTTTCTGCACCCGTGATCGTGCAGCCTTCGGCATAGTCGATATCGACTCCGCTCGTCTTGATCAGCCCTTGGAGCGGGGTGACAGTGTAGGTCGGCGTTCCGTTATAGTTGCCCCAAAGCGTTTCTTTGTTGTCGATATTAGGGCCGACAACTGCGAGGTTACGAACCGTTTTCTTGAGAGGAAGGATGCCGTTGTTCTTGAGTAAGACGATCGACTTTTGGGCAAGTTTGAGGGCTGTCTTTTGGTGGGCTGGGCTCTCAACCACCGACATTGGAATCTGAGCGTATTTGTTCGTTTTGGGATCATCGAAGAGTCCTAATCGAATCCTTGCTTCCATCAATCGGACGAGCGACTTGTCGATTTCGGGTTCTTTGATGAGACCTTGCTTGACCGCACTGACAAGCGCTTGGTAGGCGCCCCCACACTCGAGATCGCAGCCGGCATTGACGGCATCCGCCGAGGCTTCGGCATACGTTTTCGCGTAATGATGTCCCGTTACGATGTCGTTGATGGCTCCGCAGTCGGAGACGACGTAACCTTTGAATCCCCACTTTTCGCGAAGCGTCTTTTCTAACAAGAGCGTATTCGCGGACGCCGGCGCTCCGTTGATTCGGTTGTATGAGGACATGATCGACCATGCCTTTCCTTCCGTGATACATGCTTCGAAGGCGGGAAGGTAAGTGTTCCAAAGATCGTGGTCCGTCGGCCGTGCATCGAACTGGTGCCTCAAAGGATCGGGGCCACTATGAACGGCAAAGTGCTTCGGTGTTGCGATCGTCTTGAGGTAACGCGGATCATCGCCTTGCATCCCTTTGATATAAGCCACGCCCATGCTCGCGGTCAGGAATGGGTCTTCACCGTAGGTTTCGTGACCTCGTCCCCAACGCGGATCGCGAAAAATATTGATATTCGGCGCCCACATCGTAAGGCCCTGATAGTTGCCACTGCTGCCGGTTTTGCGGATTTGATCGTGGAATTTCGCTCTCGCCTCGTCAGAAGTTTCGACCGCCATTTGGTGAATCAATTCAGGTTCAAAAGTTGCCGCTAGACCGATGGGCTGTGGGTAAACCGTCGCAGTTCCGTTCCTCGCAACGCCATGCAATGCTTCGTTCCACCAGTTATATGCCGGGATGTTTAGACGAAGAATCGCGGCTGCTCCGTGTACCATTTGGGAGACCTTCTCGTCGAGCGTCATCCGTGCGACAAGGTCTTTTGCCCTCGTTTGAGGAGATTGTAAGGGGTCAAGATAAATCGGCTTCGCTTGACAAACGGCAATGGCAAACGCGAGGAGCATACGGCGTTAGTTTAGCCGTTAGACTCTGCTTGAACCAAATACTAAGTTTAGATTGCGGCTCTGTATTAGCACCTCCAAATGGTGAGGACTCTTTGGGGTGCTCAAGATCGGGTAGTCCTAATCTGAACTCCCCTCCAAGCTGGAGGGGTGCCTGGTCGCCCCTGGCTAATGGATTTGAAGAACTTCCTGCGGCCAGGCGGGGCGGATGTCCGAGAGCCTCACCATCATCCACCCCGTCGATCCGCCTAAGTCAAATCGTCTTTTCAGCGAAGCAGGCTTCGCAGTCTGAAAGCTAACGCAGGCGTTAGCACTTGTATAGTTTTAATTGCCGGGACGGAAGGGTTTTTGAGCACTTCCCGGAACGTTTTGTTCACGGTCATTGTGGAGTATTCCCCCGTCCTAGCCTTAATCGAGCGTCAATGAGGGATCGTACTCGGAAGGTCGCACTTCCAGAGACAATGCAGACAAGTGAACGCGCGAGGCTTTGGCTCCATCCCGGCCAGGACATTTATGTTATACATCGGAATTGACGTCGCAAAAGCGGTTCTCGCCATCTACAACGGTTTGGCTCATCTTGAAATTGCCAATAACGCACGGGAAATAAAAAGGTTCCTCAAGGCTTTGCCAGAAGGTTCGGTCCTTGCACTAGAGGCAACCGGTGGCTATGGAATGCCACTGGCCGAGATCGCGGTGGAACTTGGATTCACCGTCTACATACTCAGACCCCAACAGGTGAGCGCCTTCCGCAAAGCAATGGATGACAGGGCCAAGACCGACAAGAAAGACGCACAGCTCATCCAGGAATTCATTGTCACTCACCACAAGAACCTCAGACCGTTTCTGCCGCTTGCAGAACCCTACAAGAGTCTGAGCAGATTCAGTAGAGCTAGAGCGACGCTCATGCAAAAGAAAGCCTCACTTAGGCTCTGTTTAGAGGATCTAGGGGAGGATGCCAGCATCGTCATGAAAGCCTTGCAAACCCATATCGAGAAACTCGATGAAAAGATTGAGAAAATCCTTCGAGAGATTCCAAAGGCTTTGGCGCTGCAAACGATTCCATCGGTTAAGCAAGCAACTGTAGCTGCAATACTTCCAGCTCTTGCTTCCAAGAACTTCAAAAACAGAGATGCCTTCATCGCCTATATGGGACTCGACCTCAAAGTCGCAGACTCCGGAACCCAAAAAGGAAGAAGAAGACTCTCCCACCAAGGCGATCCAAACATGAGAAAAGCACTCTACATGGCAGCCATGTCCGCGTCTCATTCCAAAACCTGGAAAGAACAATACACAAAGCTCAGACAAAAACTTCCGGGAATTGCCGCACTCAACGCTCTGGCCAGAAAACTAGCCAAAGTCATCTTTGCAATCTACAAACACAACACCACATTCCAAGCACAACACTTGACCTGAAACTATAGGATCTCCCAAA
>JBEHXE010000011.1:0-109948 GCA_048498855.1 Armatimonadota bacterium
TCCATTGGCAACATAAGCCCACAACAATTCGAGTCCCGTCTGAACGGAGAGACGAGATGAAGGTGTCCAAAGATTTCACCGCATTCCAGAGCGAAAGCGGAAGAAGAGAGGAAAGGGAGAGAAGGGAGAGGAAGCGAGGGAAGAGTCGGAAGCGGGGGAAGCGAGAGGAAGTGAGGGAAGAGTCGGAAGCGGAAGAAGAGAGGAAAGGGAGAGAAGGGAGAGGAAGCGAGGGAAGGAGCATGTCATTAAGAGAAAAATTCGCTGTCCTTCCGGAACTATTTTCTTCTTCTTCTCACTCTCTAGTGACTTCTTCAGCTTCTTCTGCTTCTTCTGCTTCTCTTGCTTCTTCGACTTCTTTCACTCTTCTGCTTCCTGCTCTTCTTCCGCTTCTTCTTCTTCCCCTTCTCGCACTTCGGTAACTTCTTTCTCTCTTCTGCTTCCTGCTCTTCTTCTTCCCCTTCTTCGACTTCTTTCGCTCTTATCCTCCGACTCTTCTTCCGCTTCCTTCACTTCTTTGACTTCTTCCCCTTCCTCCGCTATTCCTCTTTCCCATGCCATCCGAATCTACCAAGCATAATTATCAGCCTTTTTCGAATACTGGTAATTTTACTAGGATAGTAATGTTACTGGGTGTGGAAACAGGTAATTGAACGGGGGTCGTAGAGAGTCGGCGATCCAAGCGAAACCAAGAAGGTATCGCCCCGGCCAAGTCAGGAAGACAACGGTCGCGACTCTACGGACAACACGGAGGTCTAACATGTCATTTCGAATCAACACTAATGTAGAAGCGCTGAGCGCATTCAATAACGTATCTAACGTCTCGTCGATGATGAGCAAGTCGATGAATCGACTTTCCAAGGGTCTTCGCATCGCAGATGCATCGGATGATCCTGCAGGTCTCATCTCTTCGGAACTTTTCCGCTCGCAGATCGCATCGATGGATGCCGCAACGCGAAACAACACGGAAGCTATGAACTACGCCAAGACGGCCGAAAACGCTCTTGGTGAAATGAACTCGCTTCTCGACGACGCACGAAGTCTTGCGATCGCATCGGGTAACTCGGCCACGCTTACGGCCACCCAGTTGACCGCAAACCAAGACCAGATCAACTCGATCGTTGAATCGATCAATCGAATTTCCTCGTCGGTGACCTACTCGGGTCGAAAACTTCTCGACGGTTCTGCTGGTGTTACGACCCAGATTTCGAACACTTCGAAGGTTGCTGGATTCAGCTTCGGCGGTACGGCCAACAGCACGACGGTGACGCAGACCGGTTTGATCACGATCAACCAAACCGCGGTCGCAACTTCGGCTCTGTACACGGCTACGGCTCTGTTGACGACAGGTGCGGCGGCTTCGGGCTCGATCAGCATCAATGGTGTGAGCTTCTCGGTTTCGGCCGGAACCTCAGGTGCAAACCTTGCATCGATGATCAATGCGGCTTCGGGTCAAACGGGCGTCACCGCTTCGTTCACGACCTCAAACGAGTTGGTCTTCACTCAGACTCAAACGGGTACGAACCGATCGATCAACTTCGTTGACACGTCAGGTGCGGTCTCGTCTTCGGCCAACACTTCGGCTTCCGTCACGGGAACCGATGCAACTGCCACGATTTCGGTTGCGGGACAGAACGTCCTCTTCACCGGTGGCCGTGCAGGTGCCGATGGTCTGACGCTGACCGATGCTCAAGGCAACAAACTTCTGATCACTCAAGGCGGAAATGCGACCGGTACGTCGCTCATGGGCCAAGTCGTCGCTTCGGATTCGTCCTTCCAGATCGGATTCCTTGCGAACACCACGACTAACCTCGCTCTGCGAAATATGAGCGCCAGCCAGCTCGGAACCGGCGTCTCCGGAGGCGTCAACCTCTCGAATCTCGACGTCACAACTTCAGCCGGCGCAAATACTGCGATCTCGGTCATCGACAAAGCCATCGATGAGATCAGCCAGATGCGAGGCCGAATCGGTAACTTCCAGCGCAACGTTCTCGAATCGAACAATCGGTCACTGGCCAGCATGAAGGAGAACCTTTCGAACTCCGAAAGCTCCATCCGAGACCTGGACGTCGCCGCCGAAATGACCAACTACACCAAACTGCAAGTTATGCAGCAAGCCGGTATGGCGATGCTCGCACAAGCAAACCAGTCGGGTCAGTCGGTCCTTTCCCTACTCAAAGGTTAATTCCACTCGAAAGACAAAGACCAAAGCCCCACCATTTTGGTGGGGTCTTTTTGTTTTTGGCCAAGTTCAAAATTTACTTAGAAGAGACATAAGGGTATCTGGTGGCTCACGTGAAACCAGGTTCGGAATGACCCTACTTTGGTTGGTATGGACTTATCTCGCCAATGATGACCGTGCCGCCAGCGAGAAACGAAGCACCGACCAATAGGAAGCCCACAAGCCGTCGACAAGAACGCTCATGGGTGGGAGGCGGAAAGCACTTGCATCTCTCGATGCCCATCAAGAAGCACAAATGATTAGGGTATTTGGCTTTTCTTAAACAATTGAGGCCTAGTAAAGACGCGGTATTTCCCCATAGAAGCCTGATCCTGGTATCCACACAGGGTTTTTGGCACGATATTCGCGGAAAACCCAAAGTGTCAGACCAATGAGGGCCCAACCTCACTGACAACAAGAACCGGACCGATCCTATCCCCCCAATAAGAGTCCGGTGACCATAAAACCCTCCAAGCCCATCGGGCCCGTAATAAGTTGCGGGCCCATTTTTTTTTGAACTTACGGCGCGATCGCGAGGAACTCGTCCCACTGGGTTGCTTGGGCAAATTTCATTCGCTGGTAGTCGGTCAAGTTGCCGGCAAAGACGCTACTGGGCGAGAAGTCGATCGAGATACCCGTGCTATTGGGCGAGAGAGAGTTATGACCCTCCCAAACGATCGCGTTCGATAACGCCGTCTTGACGTTTGCCGTCGCGGTCAACACCGAAGAAGGTACCGAACTGCCCGCCTCGATGTTCAAACAAACATCCTTGAGGTCGCGATAGTAGCGAACGGTGGTTGGGCTGTAGGCCTGCGCGTTTGTTCGCGTGCTTTGGATGACCGATGTGAGACTTGACGAGTTATTCTTCAATTCGGTGCCAAGCGCGCTTACTGCCGTCGCAAGAGAAGTCAATTGACTCGTGTCAATGACGCTCTGAGTAATCTTGTGGGTTGTTGTCGTATACCGAGCAAGCATTCCATCCACAAAGGACTTCGTCAAAGTGCGAACCGAGGTGTCAGGATTGTCGCGGAACGGACCGAAAACGAGGTCGTAGGGAAGGCCCTCGCCGGGAGGACTTTCTTCGCTACCGACGACAAAGTCGCAGTTGTCTTTGATCTCATAGGCGACCTCAAGCATCTGCATCAGACTTGCATCCCAAGAGATGATGTCAAAGTGCTCGGAACCGAGCGCCTGGTTCAGATCCCAAATCTGGATCGAAGTTCCCATCTGGTCGTCATACGAAACCGCGTAAGGCTTGACGGAATCCGGCGAACGAAGCCAACCATTGCCGTGGTTCCAAATCACCAAGCAATAGTGATCCGCCGGGAAATTGGCTTTGCCCCAAGCAATGAAGTCATGCAGAGTTTGGGGCGAACCCATGTCCACTGTCGTGCCCATATCCTGCAAAAGCGTCGACGCCAAGTTGGTGGTCGTGTCGGGTTTGATCAGATAGCGCCGGGTTCCGTTGAATTCCCCTGCACCAAAAGCCGCCGGATACTCTTTCCACTGAACCACAAATCGAACGTCAGGGTTATCGGCTACCTTCTCCATTTGATTCACGTTCGGAAGTGAATACTGCTGAAGGTCGTTCGCGCCGTTAATGTAAACCAGAACTGTCCATTTGGTCCTCGTCACAACGGGTGACGTTCCCGTGACGATGGACGTACCCGCCTTTCCATTGGTATAAAGAGCGCGAACACTGCCGGTACCGATCGCGTTGCACGTAAAGTTTCCGTCAGTGGTGATCGAACCGAGGCCACCCAGAACGGACCATGTGATGCCGTTCGGGGCAAGAAATGTTTTGACCCCCGCTGGGTTGACTCCATAAGCATGGAACGACGCACCGCGTCCAACTTGGATGCTCGCCTGGCTGGGCGAAACGCCGATAGCATCGACCGAGGTTCCGACCGAGGTATTAATTTGGGTGCCATGACCCCCTGAGATGGTGACCGGATACTCAAAAATGCCGGTTTGGGTCCCGGCTGCGTTCACAGAAGAATAAAGCTGAACTTGCAATAGGTAGTCGCCATCGGCCAGACCCGTAAAGTTCGTTGACTCCACCGGCGCCGCCACGTTTTGAATCACGACCGACGAAACGGAAAGGCCCGCGCTATTCAGAATGCTTACTCGCTGAGAAGCGCCCGCGATTTGACCGACCGCCTGGTAATTGGTCCAATCAGTCGTATAAATGATGCCATTGATCCCGCCAGAACCTCCGCAGGAGACAAGAACGAGACAGAGGAGCGCAAAAAGGATGCCTTGCCAACGAGACATAACCAAAAGGATAGTTCAACTTTGCTTGTTTTGTACGGCAATCCTACAGGTTTTGGGTAGAATATTTATTCTTCTGTGGCTGCCTATCGTTTGGCGTAGAAATTTCTTGGCGAGATTTGCCATAATTTCTGATTGCGCCTAGTCGCGGCTGAAGATTCAGGAGATTTGAGAAGATGCAAGCAATTGTGAAGACCGGTGGAAAGCAGTACACAGCAACGAAAGGCGATGTTATCATCGTCGAAAAGCTGGAAGGCGAAGCTGGCGCCAAAGTCGAACTCACCGAAGTCGTAGCCGTCGTTGATGGCGATAAGACCAAAGTTGGTAGCCCTTTCATCAAGGGTGCCAAGGTGGTTGGTGAGATCGTTCGCCAAAGCAAAGCGAAGAAGATCAACGCTTTTAACTATAAACCCAAGAAAAATGAGCGAAAGCGCTGGGGACATCGCCAGCCGCAAACGCACATCAAGGTTACTGAAGTGGTGACCGGGAGCTAATAATGGCACATAAAAAAGGACAAGGTTCAACTCGAAACGGTCGCGACAGTAATTCGCAGCGACTTGGTGTGAAGAAGTACGGCGGCGAAGTCGTCAAGCCTGGCGCCATCATCGTCCGACAGCGCGGAACCCAGTTCCACCCAGGTCCTGGCGTTGGCATCGGCCGAGACTACACGATCTATTCGCTGATTGATGGTCAAGTCAAATTTGAAGGACCGAAAAACAAGCGACGCATCGCGGTCTACGCTCACCAGTAAATATTTTCGAAGCGACAGCCCTCGTTCCCAAAGAGCGAGGGCTGTTTTTTATTTGTCAATCTTTGAGATTCGATAGGCATATCGATACTTGCCATTCTCATAAGTCCCCCAACCTTTCGAACTCACGAAAGCGCACTTGAGCCCTTTCACCTTTGATCGCTTAAATTCTGGCTCCCCGCCATTTACAGCCTGCCACCCCGTCAGTGCCAGGTAAGCCCCGAACGAAGCAAGGGCTCGCCCGTAGTGATCGCTGCATTCGATTTCATTGTAGGGATTTCGCTTTTTCGGCGAATACCGATCATGGATCGCCCGTACAACCGTCAAACCTTCTTCAACCAAGCCCTCGGCAATCATCCCGGACGCGGCTTGATATTCGAATCCGGTCATGCATTCGTTGAAGTACATAGCCGCCCACGCGTCGCGCCCTGCTCCGGTTGCTCTTTCCGAACCGCCTTTGGGAAAAGTGGTCATCACCAATCCCGACTCGTCGGGCAAGGCATACCAGCGTCCACCCTGAACTTTCGATTGACGACGATAGGCGCCGACCTCTTTATAAAAGTTATTTCGATAAAGAGAAGCAAGCGCAGTTTTCACATGATCGCGACCAACTACCGGGGAGAGTCCGACCCAGTCCGCCCATGTTTGACCATAGAGTTGATCGATGTGGCACCCAATGCCCGTCGCATTGGCTTCGGGATGGGCGGGATCGGGAATCTGGATAAAGTATTCCCCATTGAACAACCTCTTGGACATCGACTTCGATCCCATCTCGGCCCGTTTGGTACACGCTGCTGCAAACTCGGAGTCCTTCATGGTCGTTGCCATTTCAGCCGATGCCCGCAGAGCCGCGATGAACAGGGATGAGATCCAGGCCATTGGCCCATACCAAGCTGCGTCGAGCGTGTTGTATTGACTGCCTTCCAGTAATCCGTCTTGATCCTTGTCTTCATCCATCAAGACTTGCATTGCTTTTTTGAGGTTGGGATACACGGATTCAAGAAACCGATGATCGGGACTGTTGAGATGCTCCCGATACGTCCGCAAGATGCAGCCGCATTGGCCGTCGTGAGCGATATGCTGGCCAAATTCGGCGCGATAATTGATGACTCCACTTGGCTGAAACGCGAGTCCAAAGTCGATATCTCTTCGAAGGCTCCGCTCGACGGAAGGGAATATGTAGGCGATCGCCTGGGCGTAGCTCCACACATGGGTACACGTTCCCGCACAGCATCCGATGCCTTCCCAAAACCAGAATCGTCCATCGGCAAAGCGATAGCAAGTATTGGTTGCGAGAGTCGCCGTCGGGATCATCGTTCGATTAAGGAACCAGTGCGGAAGGGATGAGTTGTACCATGTGTCTCGCCACTTAAGAGTTGTCTTTATCAAGGAGGCCAAATCGCCAGTTAATGAAGAGATCACCTCAAAGGAGTCTTTCCATTGTGAGGAGTACCATCGCTTTTGCCCTTTCAGCGGCCCATCAAGATTCGTATTCGGGAAGTGCCAAGCCAAAAGGAACGTTGCCTCTTGACGACGGCCATCGTTAAAGTTGAGTTCGCGTCGAACCTTCCCAACTGGCAAGCTTGTGTTATGAGGAATTTCGGTGGTCCCGCGTTGGGTTACGACGGCAAAGCTCCCAAAATCGTGGGCGGCAGGATCGAGAGGTTCGTGACAACTGGCGAATAGTCCCTTCCACGTGCCGGTCATCCTTTCTTCGATCGTTTTGCCGCGGGCGCTCTTTTCCGAATGAAGCATCCCCGGATGCTCAAAGACACATTCGATGACCGCTGAGCGGATCGACGGATTCTTACACTTCACCGAATAGCGCATGATCACCGCCGGGTAAGAAGACTTTTCGATTTGAAGCGGAACGAAAGGCGAGAGGGCGGTCAGGATGATATCGAAGTCAGCATTCTCATAGGTGATGGTCGCGACGGGGTATTGACCCGTAAATGTGATTTTCCAATCGCCACGATGATCGAGCGGCTTGCCATTGATAGAAAACTGGGTTTCGAACTCGGATTGCTGTTCCGGTGGCTCGACATAGTTCGCCCCGTCGCGCTCGCGCAAGGTCTGACCAGAAAACACAACCGGTTTGTGAGCCACCGTACCCTCATGCGGCTGATTCAAGATATCCCAATTCCAAAGTTTGCCGTCGCCTCCGATATAGACGGTGCCCGCAAAGCAACCGCCGATGGGCATCCCCACATATTTCAATTCGTCGCCAGAAAGGACCTCCGGTTTTCCACGCTCAAGTAACTCAGACAACCGGGATGGACGGGAATTGGATGGACGTGGGACAAAAGCCAACACGTTGGGCACGAATGCGGTGCCAACCAGTTTCAAAACGTCACGACGACTGGGCATTTTGCAAGTATATGCACTTTGTTTGCAACGATCTCAAAGGAAATTCGTAGACACATGTGACATTCCTGACATTTGTTGGGATATCATACATTTCATACAAATCAATCATGGGGAAGAAATGCGTGAAATTTGACGAAGCCTTTTATGGGTCTGCCACGGTCGGTGACCGTGGTCAAGTGGTAATCCCGTCGGAAGCCCGACAGGAATTGAACATCGAACCGGGCGACAAAGTCCTGTTTATGCACCATCCGATCCACAAGGGACTCCTGATTTTCAAAATCGATGCAGTGAAGGATTTTTTGGATGAATTCACTGCCAGTGTTCAAAAGCTAGAAGCAAAAATAGCCGCCGAAGAAGAATGATAACGTTTAAAGCTCTATCCATCGCATTATCGTTACTGCCTGGCAATCAAGACTCATTAACAGTCAACCAGGCCATCGTTATTGCACTCCAAAACTCCTATGCCGTTAAAAATGCGCAGGAGACCATCGAAAGCAACGAGCAAAAAGTCCGCGAAGCAAAGGGGAATTTCGGACCGAAGCTCTCGACCAACTATCAATACATCCGCTACGGTCATGGGTCCTCGGCAGACATCGGTGGAACGACGATTCAATTCGTCCCACTCGATTCGAACATCTGGACGAATCAATTGACGATGCCAATCGACATTGCCGGTGTGTGGAAATCGAACGTAAAGTCTGCGAAAGCCGGAGTCGAAGCCTCACGAAATACGAAGGTTGCCTCGGAAAACGACCTCAAACAAAGCGTTCGCAAGGCTTACTTGGCAGTCCTCCGCGCAAAGGGCCTGGTCGATGTCTCCAAGCAAGCGTTGGTGAATATCCAAGCCCGTGTCGATCAGGCTCAGAAGCAGTTCGACGCCGGTACGATCGCGAAGGTTGACCTGACTCGCCTTCAGGCCCAAAGAGCTTCGGCTGAAGCGGACGTCATTACGTCTGAAAATGCCCTGCAAGTCTCGAAGCAAGCCATGAATCTGGCGCTTTCACGTCCGATCGAAACGGATTTCGATGTTGAAGAATTATCCTCAACGCCGACGATTTCATCGGGACAAGAGAAACTGATCGAATTGGGTCAAACGAATCGGCCCGAAGCCATGTCGTTCCAAAACACGATCATTGCTCTCAAAGCCGCGAAGACCTATGCGGGACAAGGACTCCAGCCTTCGCTTAACTTGTCCATCCAAAATCAGCAAACGCTTGATCCGGTTGGACTAAACCCGCAACGCGAGGTTAACACGACCGTGCTCCAACTCTCGGTGCCGATCTTCGATTCGGGAGTCGCCCGAGCCAAGATGAAGCAGACCGATGCGACGATCAACCAAACGCGAAACAATCTCGATGCGCTGAAGCTGTCGATTTCTCAGGAAGTTCGAACCGCTCTCACGAACATGGAGAACGCTATGGCGCGCCACAAAGCCGCTGTTGAACAGAATGATTTGGCGAAAGAAGTCGTTCGCATCGCCCGCATTCGACGCGACGCTGGTGAGGGAACGGTCCTAGAGATTATCGACGCTGAAACCCAATGGGTCAGTGCACAGAATAATCTTATCAACTCTACGTATGATTATCTAAGCGCTTTTGCTGATCTGCAAAGAGCGGTCGGCGCCGACGATATCGAAGCGACTTTGAAGCAATTCGAAGAAGAACATAAGGGGAATTAGTGAAGAATTTAAGTCTGATCGCTCTTGCGGTCGTGATGGCATTTGGGGTGACCGGATGCGTCGATCGAAAAGGGCAAGCCGCGGCCAAAGAAACAGCCGCAATCGTTAATGACCCCGTGATTGGGGTGTCGGTGACACCGGTCAAGATTGAGAATGTCCAAGACCTTCTCCAGATCAACGGCGAAATCACAACCACTGAAGATGCCCAAATCAGCGCTCAATCGAGTGGCAAGATCGCCGCGATCTATGTCAAGGAAGGCGATAACGTTACGGCGGGTCAAGTCGTGGCGTCCCTCGATTCTGAAAACCTTCAGAATCAAGTGAACCAGGCTCGAGCTTCATTGTCGAGTTCGCAGGCTCAACTGAACCAGGCGATTAGCAATGCGAAGCTCACGCCGAGCAAATCGGCTGCAGCCGTGCGCCAAGCCCAAGCGGCCTTGGGAGCAGCAAAAGCCAACCTTCAAAAGGCGCTGAACGGAGCGCGAACCGAAGAACGAGAACAAGCCGAGAACAACTTCAAAGCCGCGAAGAGCAACTTTGATACGGCCAAGAAAAATCTCGAGCGAACCCGCAAGTTGGTCAAAGAAGGCGCTTTGGCAGAGTCTCAACTCGACACGGCTCAAAACGCATTTGACACCGCGGCTGCTCAATATGAAAACGCTCTCCAATCAGTCAAGCTGATTCAAAATTCAGTTCGACAAGAGGACATCGATGCCGCCCGCGAACAGGTTCGACAAGCGGAGCAAGGTGTCGAATCGGCCAAGGCGAGTAAGAAGCTTGACGTGGTTCTGACCGACCAAGTCGCGGCTGCTCGATCTCAGGTCGATTCGGCTCGGGCTCAACTGGCGGTTGCTGAAAAGAATCTTCGCGAAGCATCGATTAAGTCACCTTTCTCAGGGCGAATCTACGGCAAACCGCTTCAAGCGGGCGTTGTGGTCAGTTCGGGGACCCCGATCGCTCACGTGATCGGCGCGACCGGAGTCTATTTCGATGGCCAAGCGCCTTCGAGCTCCATTTCGAAAATCCAACTTGGAACCAGCGTTTCAATCTCGGTCGATTCGCTACCAGGGAAGACGTTCCCCGGACATGTCGTGGCGATCAGCCCTCAAGGCGACACGGTCGGTCGACTGTTCAGCGTTCGAATCCAGTTCGATCAAGTTTCTGAGTTGATTCGCCCCGGAATGTTCGCAAACGGCGCGGTCGTGATCAGCGAAAACCAAGGTGCGATGCTGGTCGACGAAGGTTCGGTCCTCTCTCGCGATGGCGTGAAGTACGTCATGGTCGCCGAAGGTGGAAAGGCCAAGAAAGTCGTCGTAACGACCGGGATCAAGAAGGGTTCTCAGATCGAAGTCAAGGGACTATCGAGTTCGAGTCAAGTGATCTCACGTGGACAAGAAGCTCTCGTCGATGGCTCCAAGATCAAAGTCGAAACCTCAAAACCGGCTGACAAGGGTGCCTAATGAATATTACAAGACTCGCACTCTCGAGACCGGTTCTGATCTTCATTCTCGTCATTTCGGCGATTTTGATCGGAACCATCTCGTTCAAGAGCATGCGGAAGGAAAACAACCCGGAAGTCAACTTCGGAACGATTACCGTTACGACGCAATATCCGGGCGCAGGACCTGACGACATCAACCAGCTCATCACCCGGAAGGTTGAAGAAGCCGTTTCGGGTGTCAGCGGTATCCGCGAAATTCAAGGTCAATCGCAAGAGGGAATCTCGGCAGTTGTCATCTCACTTGAATTGGGCGTTTCGACGGACGTCGCATTGAATGATGTCCGGACAAAGGTTGATGCGATCACCAATAACCTTCCGAAAGATGCTCTCAAGCCAACGGTCAACAAGATCGACAACTCGGCACAGCCGATCATGAATCTTGCGGTCAGCAGTTCGACGCTTTCGAGTAAAGCGTTGCGCGACTTGATCGACGACAAGATCCTCGACCGGTTTAGCCAGGTGAATGGTGTTGCGACCGTCAATATCAGTGGTGGCGACATTCGCGAAATCCAGATTCGTATCAAGAAGGAGAAACTCCTTCAGTACGGGATTGGCGTCAGCGATGTCCTCACGGCGGTTACGAATGCTAACGCGAACATCCCGGGCGGTAAGTACGTTTCGGGTGGACGCGACATTTCGGTTCGTCTGAAGAGTGACTTCACCAATGTGGACATGATTCGCAAGATCGTGATCAAAGTATCCGATCCGAATAATCCGCAGGCGAAAGCTCGACAGGTTCCGATTACCGATGTGGCCGACATTCAAGACACCATTCAAGAGCGACAGCGAATTGCGCGCTTGAACGGTGATGACACCGTTGCCTTGTCGATCCAGAAGACGAAGGAAGGAAACACTGTCGAGGTTGCTACGGCGATCAAGGCAATGATTCCTCAGATCGAGAAGGAATTCCCGGTCAAGTTCAAGACCCAGTACGACGAATCGATTCTCGTTGACGAATCGCTAAACGACGTAACGTTCTCGCTCATCCTGGGCGTGATCCTCGTCGCCATCATCGTCTTCATCTTCCTTCACGACTTCCGGGGAACACTCGTGGTCGCCCTGGCGATTCCGACGTGTTTGTTTGTCGCGATGATCGCGATGAAAGCGGTTGGCTTTACGCTCAACACCATGTCGATGTTGGGTATGTCGCTCGCAATCGGCGTTCTCGTCGATGACGCGATCGTTGTCTTGGAGAACATCTTCCGGCACTTGAAGCTGGGCGAAGATCCCCAAGATGCGGCGATCAATGGTCGAATGGAAATTGGAACGGCGGCCTTGGCAATTACCCTTGCCGACGTCGTGGTCTTCCTCCCCATCGGTTTTGCCGGTGGCGTTGCGGGCCAGTTCTTCAAGCCGCTCGCAATCACGTACGTGTTTGCGGTTCTGACCTCGCTCTTCGTTTCGTTTACGTTGACGCCGCTCTTGGCCGCTCGTTGGTTCAAGAAGGGTGAAGATGTCGAACATGCGAAGGGACGATTCCCAGTCTGGTTCGAAAAGCGATTTGCCGCTTTGGAACGCGGCTACCGACGCATCCTCGAGTGGGCGTTGAACCATCGCTGGTTCACGTTCATTGCTGGTAACACCGTCTTGATCTCGGTCTTCATGCTGATTGCAGGCGGTAGCGCTGGTGCCGCTGTACCAGCTTCTGCTCCGGCTGATGTTCGGGCGAAAGCTATGCAGGGAGCGATTCAGGCTGGTATGGGACCGTTCATGTTCTACATCGTCCTTGGTGTCGTGGCCGTGGCCGTTGGTGCAATTTCGAAGAAGGTAGTACCTAAAGTTGCAATCTATGCGGGCGTTGGCGTTGGCGTCGTTTTGGCCGCAGTAGGCGCAGCTACCGGAAAGCCGCCGGTCATGATGTTGATCGTAGGATTCATTCTGACGGTGGCAATTTGGGCGGCAATCAAGCGAGCCTCGCTTCGACCGATCTGGGGCGGCGCTCTCTTTGGGCTCGTGTTCCCAGTCGTTGCGATCCTAGGTTTCTTCTTCGGTAGTTGGAAACAAGAAGCGGTCTTCAAGTTCGGCTTCTTGCCGCCAACCGACCCTGTTCAGGTTCGTGCAAGCATCGAACTGCCGACCGGTGCGAGCCTTGCCGAGACAGATCGTGTCGCCAAGATCGTGGAAGCTCAGTTCATCAAGCATCCTGATATCGAGTTCACGCTAACTGACGTCGGCAAGCAATCGGGTACGGCATTTGGTGGCGATCAATCGTCGTCCAACTTTGCCGAAGTTACCGGAAAGCTCTACGAGCGGCGGTCTATTCTCGATAAATTGTCGGGCAACAAAGAAAAGCTGCGCGACAACAAGGGACCCACGATCGTTGCCGACCTGACCAAGGCCGTCGGTAAGATTCCGGGAGCTACGGTTCGTATCGCGGGCGTTTCGAACTTCAACTTCGGACGAGCGATTCAGATCGCGCTCCGGTCTGATGATCGCGCGGCGTTGACGAAAGCCGCGGCGGATATTCGCGACCGTCTGGCATCGGGAGCCATTCCTGGAATCCTGAACCCAGAAGTGAGCGTCAAGTCGGGTAAGCCTGAACTTCAGATTCACCCAGACTATCGCAAGGCCGCCGACCTCGGCATGGACGCCGTTACCGTTGGTGGTGCGCTGCGTACGCTCTATCAAGGAAACGACGACAACAAGTTGCGCGTCAACGGTCGTGAATACGTGGTTCGAGTCATGCTCGACTATGCTGATCGCGACAATCCCGACACGCTTGGAACGATTCCGCTTCGGTTCAACCAAGGCAATCCCGTCTACGTTGGGCAGCTTGCCCAAGTTGACGAAGAGCCAGGCTTGACCGCGATCAACCGACGAGACCGCGCCGAAGAAATTCAGGTTACGGCCGACCTTCTTCCGGGCTACTCGAACGGAGTTGTGACCTCACAAGTCAGCGATTGGATCAAGAAAGAAAAGCTCGTTCCCGCTTCGGTCAACTTCAAGATGCTTGGAGAGCAGGACACTCAGGCCCGCGAGTCGGCTTACCTGATGATTGCCTTCTTTACGGGAATCTTTGCGGTCTACGCGGTTCTTGCGGCGCTCTATAACAACTGGCTGTATCCGATGATCATTCAGTTGGCTCAGCCTCAAGCAATGGTCGGTGCGCTTCTTGCCCTGATCTTGCTCGACCAATCGTTTAGTGTCGTTGGCTTCATCGGCGTCATCGCGCTGGTTGGCTTGGTCGGAAAGAACGCGATCCTCTTGGTTGACTATACGAACACCCTGCGTGAGCGGGGTAGGAATCGACACGATGCGATTGCGGAAGCGGGTCCGACTCGACTTCGCCCGATCTTGATGACGACGCTCGCGTTGATCTTCGGGTCGTTGCCGGTCGCGATTGGCCTCGGTCGAGGTTCTGAGTTCCGACAGAGTATCTTCATCATCATCCTTGGTGGTGTAATCCTCTCGACGTTGCTCACGCTCGTGGTCATCCCGTGTTCGTACACGATCTTCGATGACTTGTCGAATTTGTTCGCCAAGTGGATGAAGAAGCCGCTCCCATTCGGTGGACCGGATGGATTCCAACCGGGTGCAAACGCACTAGGTGATGGCGAAGAGCCCTCGTCGGTCGAAGTCGCCCACTAACAAAAAGTCCCCTCTCCCAGCTAGTCTGGGAGAGGGGGTTTGGGGGTGAGGGAAAATTAACCGTCCATTCCCTTGTCAGATCTGCAAAGAATTTCGCCAAGATTTTACTGGCACCTAACCTCGTCGTTTTGCCGAAGTACTTTCCCTCAAACCAGGAAGAACCAAAGTATGTCTTTCTGGAACCTCTTCCTTCAGCTCCTCGTTTCGGTAGGAATCATGGCCCTCTTCAAATGGGCGAAGAATTTGCGGGATTATTAGGGCAACGCAAATAGCGTCGGCGTACCGCCCGTATGCCAAAAGCAAACGCGCGGAGGCAACTCGCCTCGCTCCGCCAAGTCCAGCAGTCCAGCAAACGCCTTGCCCGAATAGATCGGGTCAAGGAAGATGCCTTCCGTTCGGGCAAACCGTCGGATCGCCGCCAATCCCGCCTCGCTCGGAACCCCGTAGCCCGGCCCAACAAAATCGAGGTTGAACCGGAAGTCGTCCCGGACTAAACCTTTATCTATCGAAAGAAGGGAATCGAGCTTGGCGGCAAGCGCGACGAATTCGTCCGGCATATCCGGCTCAGGATCACAGGCAATGCCTTGTACAACCGTCGAACTGCCATGAAAAGCGTAAGTCAGCCCAGTTTGAGTCGAACCTGATGAACTCGCTGTAAGAACCATGTCAAAAGGCTGCTCCGCCTGGGCCATCAACTCGTGACCCGCCCGGAAAAACGCATAGGCTCCCTCGGGTGAGCTTCCGCCAATCGGAATCTCATAAACCGTCAAACCCTCATTTCTCAATCGACTCGCTTGCTCGGAGGTCGCCGCATACAATTCGTCCCAGGTGCCGTTCGGCAGAACATGGACTTCCGCACCGAGCATCTCATCCAAAAGCAGATTTCCCCCCGTGGGAAGCAAAACTTCTTCGGCGGGTTCGTCTTCATAGGGGAGCTGCATGACCACCGCCACCAACCGCATTCCTTGACATGAACAAGCCGCCGCTAATTGCCGAATGAAGTTGGATTGTGCGCCGCCACAGGTCACGATTACATCGGCGTTCATCTCACGGGCTCGGGGCATCAGGTATTCAAGCTTGCGCCCTTTGTTGCCGCCAAAAGCAAATCCTGTTAGGTCATCGCGCTTGATCCAAAGGTCGATACCCAACTCATTTGAAAGGGAATTCAGTCGATGAAGCGGGGTCGGCGACTGAATGAGTTCAATTTTTGGCAATTCGACCACAAAGTGAATTGTGACAGAGGTCTCGCACGTCCGATACAATGAACAGACATGTCGATGAAGAAGAAGGTTGTGGCCGTGGCCTCATTAATCGTTTTGGTTGGTCTTGGTGTGGCCGCCTTCAGCCCTGCGGGTAAGGCAATCCGAACGCTGCTCCCAACATTTCTTCAAAAGGATGTATCTGGGACCGAGGCATTTAAGGGCAATCTTCACGATCGCTTAACCGCGATGTTTACCGCCGCCGAACTCTACCAGCAATCTGAACAGGCCTACCCGGCGACCGACAAATGGATGGACGAACTTCTGACGCGCCTCCAAACCCAGAACCTGAAGCCCGGCGAAGCAGAAAAGAAATTAAAGCGTCCTGATCTCGAATCGAACCCCGATCAGTACGGTTTTGCCCTCAACAAGGAAATTGCCGGAAAGTATAAAGGCGACATCAAAGACCCGAAAACGATCTTGATCTTTGAATCGAAAGATACGAAAAAGAACGCTTCGGGTGACCGAATAACGGATGGCAAGCCGGAAGGGGAAGCGATTACGATCAGCGGGGAAATCGTCAAGATCACTCCGTAGCCACCGCCATGATTATCTCGCTTGCTCTCACAATCCTAACCCGGCAAGCGACTCCGAAAGTTATCACGAGCGACGAGCTTCTCAAAGCCAAGGAGGTCTCGCAAAAAATTCGAGAAGCGGGAAAAAAGCACCGCTGGATGCTTTTTGGCAATTGGAAAGAGTCCAGCCTCAATGCGCTTCGCGAAAGCGTGGAATCGCTGGAGACATGGCGTGTCAAACCGGAGTCCGAACTGCAGATGAAGCAGGCATTGGTTGAAAATTGGAAATCCCAACTTGACCATGCAAAAGGCGCCAACCTTCAAAATGCACTTCGTGACCTCATTGCGTCGTTTGATCTTGCCCAATTTCCTGGGCCTCACACGCCCGAAGGAAAATGGTTCGCGTTCTCCGCGAACAGCTTTTCTGACTTCAAGGGACTCATCCGGGAAGCCGCCAAGCGCGTCGTTCAAGTCGCCATCGACAGTTGGAACAATCCTAATATTCGGTGCTATCTCTTAATGAGGAAAGCCGGCGGAGGCTTGACGGGATATTTGCAGATCGTCGATTCGGCGGGCCAAAGCCTAAAGCTTGAAGTGGTGAAAATGCTGGATTCCGATCCTGCCAAACCAACTCCCAGACTCGCAAAAGCCATCTTTCCCTCACGAGTTGTCGAGCCGTTGCCCGAACTGCCGCGAGATCGCCCCTTAGTCGAAGGGGTGTCCTCGAAGGATCTTGACCTCAAAGGAATTCAGTCACAAGGATTTGCTCCCTGGTTCCAAAATCGGATCGACCATCAATTTAAATTCGTCGGACGTCCTTTGGCAGTCTTGGCCAATGACGTCAACATGTTGGCATTTCTCAAAAGTGGCGGAAACTACTTGGCAGACCTCCGACGCTTGGGTTACGGCGTTGTCCGGCTAGATGACATCGACTTGGTTCTTCCCGATCAATTGCCCGACGCCGAGGAAATTCACCTCGACGAAGCGGAAATCGCTCAAATCGATCCGTCGAAAAGCGCGGGTGAAATCATTCAAAAATACGCATCGTGGGTTGAACACAGCGGCCTCGACGCCTTTTATGATCGCCTCAACTACGTCGAGTTTGCGCTTTCGTGGCAACGCGAACTGCCCTTGATCAACGACAACATGTTCCCCCTGCTCAGGGTAATGGCCCATCTCAACCCGGTCGATACGTCGCGGCTCCAAAATATCCCCTTGAAAGGCGGTGCGGCGGCGAAAGTCGGCAATGGAATCCTGGCCGAGCGACTCGGCGATCCGTTCATTCTCGGGCCACAAGTCCCAGCCGAAAAAAGGATTGGATATGCCTGGGGCGGAAGGGGGCAAGAACAATTGGTGAGCCTCACGGTGGGAGCTAAGAACGATCAACTCATATCCTTTCGTGCGCTCACCCCCGAGCCGAAGAACGAATGGGATCTTGCCGATACTCTGCGCACTTATGGGGACACGTGGGATACGATCCTGTTCTCCGCCGCGAATAAACCCGTTGAAATTCAAGCGGGAGAAGTCGTCATGCTGTCGTTTCAATGCGCGAGCGGTCGAATGACGTCGGCTGAACTCTTTTTCAAACGACGAAGGCTCTTTTCTGGGCTCTTCATAGACTTACCGACAAATCAACTCGATAAGATCAAAGAATCAGCCAATGCAATCATTGACGGTTTTAAGGATGACAAAAGGATCACCCCTCCACCGCGTTGATTTCGTTTGCGGGCGGTACAATGAGAGGACGACCGGACGATTGCGGTCGCCCCTTTCAACGACGAAATGGATAGGCATTCTATGTCAACACTACAGGCTTCTACCGTGCTGAACAAGCTCGATTTTCTTAAGCTCATGATGCTCAGTCGCGAAGGCGACCGACGCGAAGGCATCCTTCTCCGACAAAGCAAAGGCTGGTTCCAGGTCTCTGGAATGGGTCACGAGGCATTGGGTGCGCTTGCCCTCAGCCTCCGCGAAGATGACTATATCTTCCCCTACTACCGCGACCGGGGCCTCATGTTGGCCCGAGGCTTGAGCAACTACGAATTGGCCGTGGCCTACTTTGCAAAGCGAGAAAGCAGTAGCGGTGGACGCCAGATGCCTGGCCACTATAGCAGCCGAAAACACAACGTGGTCAGCGTCTGCACCATCACCGCTGCGAATCTCATTCCCGCCTGTGGTGCCGCTTGGGCGATGAAGCTCGACGGGAAGGATTCTGTAGCCTTGGTCACCGTTGGCGATGCGTCATCTCGGCAAGGAGAATTCTATGAAGCTTGGGCCTTTGCCGTTCAAGAAAAGCTTCCGGTCGTCTTCGTCGTTGAAGATAACAAGTACGGCATTTCGACGCCCACCGAAAAATTCCTTCCGTTTCACCTCGACTTGCTCGACGAAAACGCGTATGTCAAAGTCGATGGACGGCATGTCTCTGAGGTTTACGAAGCAGGCAAGAAGGCCATTGAAAAAGCCAGACAGGGCGAAGGTCCGACCATGATGTGGGTCGATCTCGACCGACTTTCTTCTCACACCTCGTCGGATGACCACCGCGTGTACCGTGATCTCGATGACATCGAGGAAATGACTCATCGAGACCCCATCCGGCTCCTGAAAGAGGAACTGATTGCCGAGGGTGCTCTTACCGAAGAAGCTTTCGCCAAGATGCAGGACGAAGTGGTCGAGGCCGTCGATAAGGACTATTTGGCCGCCGAAAAACTCGATGATCCGCGGGCCGAAGAAGTGATGAAGGATTGTTGGGGCGCCGAGTGCGTGGCCGAGGCTCCGCCCGTGGCTCCTGGTCGAATGACGATGGTCTCCAGCATCAACACCACCTTCCAAAAAGCACTGGAAACCGATCCTAAGATTGTCTTCTTTGGTGAAGATATCGAAGACCCCAAGGGCGGCGTCTTTGGCGTCACCAAAGGCCTCAGTGAGTCTTTCCCTAAACAGGTTTTCAACTCCCCTCTTGCCGAAGCGACCCTCATGGGTGTCGCGATCGGAATGGCCGCGTATGGCTGGCGACCGGTGTTCGAACTCCAGTTCATCGACTTCATTTCGCCGGGTTGGAACCAGATCGTGGCGAACATGTCCACCCTGCGATGGCGATCCTTCGGCGAGTGGAAGTGCCCGATCACGATTTACGCTCCTTACGGAGCCTACTTGCCCGGTGGCTCATTGTGGCACAGCCAATCGAACGAAGCGTCTCTCGCCCACGTGCCGGGTCTGAGGGTCGCGATCCCAAGCACGCCCGAAGATGCCGCCGGCATTCTTTGGACGAGCATCCACGGCGACGATCCGTCCTTTGTGTTGATTCCGAAGCACATTTTCCGAATGCAGCGCGATGTGACCGAGGTCAAGCCGGTTCCGTTCGGTCAGGCTCGAGTCGTTCAAGAGGGAAGCGATGTTACCATCGTGACCTACGGCAATACGCTCGAATTGGTGGAAGAAGCCGCCGCGAAGGCCGGTGTGTCATGCGAAATCATCGACCTCATTTCCATCGTTCCGTGTGACTATGAAACGATTACGAAATCGGTCGATAAGACGGGACGTTTGATCGTGGTCCACGAGGATACGAAGACCTGCGGCTTTGGACAGAGCATCATCAGCAATATGGTGAGCGTGCCCGAGCGGTTTAATTTGTTCTTGTCGCCACCCCAACTGGTGTGCCGCGATGACGTCCACGTGGGCTATAACCCGATCTATGAATATGCGGCGCTGCCGGATGTCGATCAGATCCTCGACGCGATTCGCGTTGTCATGGAATAGATTCAGGGCCAGAAGCTCAGCACACAGGCTAGGGCTTCTGACTTTGTGAAGTACCTTTTGGGAGTGCTCGAACCTGTTCGAGCTTTGGACTGTCGCTAGACCCCGCGAGCAAAGCGAGGGAAGGAAGCGAAGCCTCATCGGGGCCGAGATATCTCTCGGCTGTAGCCGTGGACGTCCGACTCTGTACGCGGGCAAGGATGCCCACGCCCCCAGTCGGCTTCTCTTTTTTGGGAGTGCTCGAACCTGTTCGAGCTTTGACAGGCGAGACCTGTCTCGGCTGAAGCTTTGTTTCGCGGCCATCCCGGTACTCGGGATATTCGAAGGATGGGCCACGCCCTACTTGAGCTGTCTCCGCCTCCGGGCGAGAGACAGCTCAAGTAGCCGCTAAACTACTTCTTACGTCGCCGTCGGATCATCGCCGCAGCGCCAAGCCCAAGAACCGCAAGAGAAGCGGGTTCAGGAACCGGATTGACGTTCACGGTGAAGTCATCGTACTGAGTCGTTCCACCCGAATTTCCATAGAGCCGAATACCCGTAAGAGTTTTCGACATGTTGAGATTGGACACGAAATCGAATTTCGTCCAGGTCGTTTGGTCGCCCGTGCTGCCATAAAATTCTTCAAAAGAAGAGTCCGAATACATCAGATCAATGGCAAAGAAGAAACCGCCCAGATCAGGTTGCTTTGCCCAAACCGAAATTTCGGTGACATCGGCCGGGTTGACCGGTGCGAAGGACTGTTCGATGGTGAAGTTGCCGTTGTTGATGACCGACCAAGATCCGCTATGGGCGTCGTTGTTGGTCGCGGTGAACGACGAGGATGTCCAGCCGGTCAGATCGCCCGTCTCAAAACCCGGATTGACGAGGATGTTTGCAAATGAGCCGCCTGCAAGGCTTATTGCGCCCAAAAAGACGAAAGTCTTCGTAATTTTCATAAGATATGTCTCCAAAACCAAATGGGATCAGTGTCCCAGCTTTCAATATAAACCTTCCGAAAGGAATTGTCAATATATTAAACTATATTAAGCGAAACCGGGCATTCGTTGGGGCCTTTGGTATGATGCCAAGCGAAATGAGAAACTAAAGTTCCCGTCCGTAACGACTTGCGTGGTTTTGGTTCAATCACTCGAAAAGACATTTGGAGGCACAAGAGCTGTACAAGGAGTGTCTTTTGAGGTCGAGAAGGGAAGTTGTTTTGGTCTGCTCGGCCCAAATGGAGCCGGCAAATCGACGACGATTTCGATGATCGTTGGGACGCTCTCGCCCGATTCAGGAACAATACAGATCGATGGGCGGGCAATCGTCGGTGAGACCGATCCTCTGAGGCGCAAAGTCGTGGCCTATCGATGTTCGCCGTGATCTTGATGGTGATGCTCGGCGGCGCGTGGTTTCCGCTTTCGATGATGCCATCGTAAATGAAAACCATTTCGGCCCTAATTCCGGTTCGGTGGGCCATCGACGGCGTCGACGCCATGATGTACCGCGGCGAGGGACTGACGGATGCCGCCAAACCAATAGGCGCCCTTGTCGTATTCAGTATCCTATTCGCGGGCATTGCAGTCGCACGAATGAGAAAGGCCTAAACGAAGCGAAAATGGGAAAGAGCGCTCGAAGAGTTCGAATGGTGGTGCCTTGATGGGAGGATTGGCTGACTCGGACAGGCCAGTCATCAGACCTAGGAAAATCGCTGAACAGGGCCCAACCGACAATTTACGTTTGAAAGCAGCGTGACTCGTTTGGTGGAGTAAAGCCATGTGGGCGTACCGCCGGTGTGAATCTCGACTTATGTTAAGTTAGAATAGCAATGTGGTCGAGTCCGAACGTTCTCGAAAAATCGCCAGGTGGATAGGCCTATCAATTCTGATTTCGACCACGATGCTTTGTGTTTTCAACTGTTTGGCCTTTGGGCTATTCGTAATAGATTTTCCCGCTCCAACTGATGGTCCGCACTTTGACCTTATCGCCGACGGTGAAAGACTTTATGTTCGAAACGTATACAACGAGCAGAAATATGAATTCGATGTAAAAGCTGGCAAGCCCGGGCCAATTCACGAGCGGTACAAACTGCAAGAAGATGGGAAGACTGGCATCTTGACGATCGATGATGGTCACGGCCTGATTGAGAGGAGAGGAAACAGCTTTAGCGAGACGATGTGGATCCCAGCCACCCACACCGCCTACTTCGTCAGTGCTTCAGATGATGGCCTAAAGGCATCCCTAATGCAGTGGAACCGAAATAGTGGATTCAAAGCGATCTTTACAACGACTGAACGACTCTATAACTCAAAAGTGTCCTTGGATGGGAAGTACGTCACGATCACGGCCGACAAGGGTGACAATTCTGATTCTAGGGCCGACCTCGTTTGCGTTAATTTATCCAGCCTTGCCATATCAAGGCTCCCGATCAATGGCCATTTCGATGACTATCTCATGATCAAACAGGGTGAGTTTCTTGTTAATGGCTGGGATCCGTACATTTGGAATCGATCAACTGGTGAAAAACGAAGCCTCGAAGGAATCGAACTTATGCATTCAATTCGAGTCTTTGATGGCCGAGTATGGGGAATCGGAAATGGAGACCAAGCGGTACGACTAGATCCCAGCCTGAGAAAAGTCGATCTTACCGTTCCTTTCTCGGCAGAATTCGTCGCCAAAGCGTATTCCAATTATAAGGACTAGGGCAATTCGAAGTGTTCAAAATTTGTCGTGCGGTGTCAACGGAGTGGCAGAGCATTCAGGACTTTTCGCGGTGATCTTTACGTCGATTGCGCTGGTTCGTCTGCGGAAAGCGTAGATGTCCGAAAAGGTTCGGTGACTTAGGTAGCAGACCTAGTAAACTGAACACCGTGTGCGGAATCGCCGGGTACGTCGGACCCAAGAATGCTGTTGACGTTGTCTTTGATCAATTAAAGCGCCTTGAATATCGAGGCTACGATAGTGCAGGAATTGCCTACCTCGATGGAAACAGCATCAAGGTCACCAAGAAGGCAGGCAAGCTCTCCGAGCTTGGAAAAGTTCTTTTTGACTCCCCCAAGCAAGCGGAACTCGCCATCGCCCACAGTCGCTGGGCAACCCACGGCGGGCCGACCGATGAAAACGCACATCCTCACTACGACCGCTTTGAGCGCATCGCGATCATCCACAACGGCATCATTGAGAACTATCTTGAGCTGAAGCAAGACCTGTTGGGGCATTCGCACAAATTCTTTTCGCAGACCGATACCGAGGTCGCCGCCCACGTCATCGGTCGCGAGTACACCGACGGAGTCTCGCTTGAAGAAGCGGTGCGACGCGGAGTCAAAAAGCTTCGGGGCGCTTACGCGCTGGTCGTCATGAGCCAAACCGAGCCGGATAAGATCGTTTGCGTTCGAAACTCGTCTCCCCTCGTTCTCGGAATCGGCAACGGTGAAAACATGCTCGCATCCGATATTCCCGCCCTCCTGCCTTATACGCGCGAAGTGGTGGTCATGGAAGAGAACACCATCGCAGTCCTAACCCGCGAACGAATTCGGTTGCTTGACGCCGACGGTAAGGAACTTCCGATTGTGCCGATGCACATCGAGTGGGATGTCGCTTCAGCCGAGCGTGGTGGTTACGAGCACTTTATGCTCAAAGAAATTCACGAGCAGCCTCAGGTCATGCGACAAGTTACCAGCGGTCGCATCGACGAAAAGCTCAAGGTTCGCCTCGAAGGCATCTTTGGCGATCACGTTTGGAACGAGATCGACCGGGTGAATATCATCGCTTGCGGAACTGCCTATCACGCGGGACTCATGGGCAAGCACCTTTTCGAAAGTGCTTTGCGCCTTCCGACCGATGTCTATTTCTCGTCCGAATTCCGTTATGGCGACCCTGTGCTGTCGCCTCGTTCGTTGGCGATCTTCGTCAGCCAGAGCGGAGAAACCCTTGATTCCTTGGCTGCGCTGCGTCTGTGTAAGCAGCGACGCATCCGCACGCTTGGTATCGTCAATGTCGTCGGCTCGGCGATCGCTCGCGAATGCGATCGAACGATTTTCACTCAGGCCGGGCCGGAAATTTCGGTCGCCAGCACCAAGGCCTACACGGCCCAGGTCATGGTGTTTGCCCTGCTCGCACTCTACATCGCGCAAGTCCAAGAAGTACCAGGAGTGCGCATCAGCGATTGGGTAGAAGAAATCCAACGCATGGACGCTCTCGCGGAAGAGTGTCTGAACCTTGAAGATCAAGTGAAGCAATTGGCCGAAGAGTACCGAGACATGCCTCTTTGTTTCTTCCTCGGGCGCGGCGCGGATGCGTTCGTTGCCATGGAAGGCGCCCTCAAATTAAAGGAAATTGCCTACATCCCCACCCAGGAATATCCGGCCGGGGAGATGAAACATGGACCTTTAGCCCTAGTTACGGACAAGGTTGTGTCCATTTTTGGGGCGACCGACCCCAACATCAGGGACAAAGTGGTGTCTAATGTAAAGGAGGTTCAAGCAAGAGGAGGCAGGATCATCGCAATTACGACGGCGGAAGATGCCCTCATGGGGCAGGTGGCAGAACATGTCATCAGGATTCCAAAGACGAAATTCGACTTTCTTAACGCGCTGTTGGCGATTATCCCGCTACAATTGTTTGCATATCACGTTGCGAGGAACAATGGTTGTGAAATCGACCAGCCCCGCAATCTTGCTAAATCTGTTACGGTGGAGTAACCGTCTTCGGCGATGGCTGCCGATATTTTAGAAGAGGAATCACGTTGTGGTTCCAATTTTGCTATGAAGAAGGCACATGGAGAAGAATATGAAGGTCAATGAGTTCTTGGAGCGACCGTCATATTTCGAATCAACCCGCATAACGCCAAAAATTTGTCGTTACGCGCTCTTTAAGCGCGTCTTCGATATCGTGGTGACGATTCTGCTTCTCGTCCTTCTTTTCCCAATCTTCCTTGCGATCGCCTTGATCGTTCGACTCAGCGGCCCTGGCCCGATCATTTATCGGAGCGAACGGATTGGGCTTTGCGGCAAGCCGTTCCAATTCCCCAAGTTTCGATCGATGTACGTCGATTCGGACAAGAAACTTCAGCAGTTGCTCTCTGAAAACGAAAAGGACGGCCCGATCTTCAAGATCAAAAATGATCCTCGGATCACTCCGGTGGGTAGATTCCTCAGGAAATCCAGCCTGGACGAACTTCCGCAATTGATCAGCGTGCTGCGTGGTGAAATGAGCCTTGTGGGTCCTCGACCTCCCATTCGTCGCGAAGTGGAACAATACGACGAAGTTGCCATGCGTCGATTGACGGTAAAACCGGGCATTACATGCTATTGGCAGGTGATGGGACGAAGCGACCTGACGTTTGACGAATGGATGGAACTTGATAATCGATACATCAACGAAATGAGTTTTCTCGTCGATTTATCGATTGTTTTGAAGACGCCTGCCGCCGTTATTCGGGGCCGCGGCGCCTATTAGTCCCCAATCTACTGGTAGCAATATTGGGTTTTTGCGCTCATAATGAGTTTGCCTGCTGGAACGGGAGCGCATTTATATTCAATAATGTTAAAGAGTTATTGGTTTGAGGCCAGTTTGGTTCCGTTTGTGCCAACTTCTTCAAAGGGAAATCGATTGTAATGCTAAAGGTCCATATTCGTAGAACTTTATTTGCCGCGCTGATCGCGGGTCTCCTAGGCTTCGTGATCGCAATTCGTTCTCCGAAGCTGTATGAGGCAACCGTCGAGCTTTTGGCCGGTAGCCCAACCATTCAATCCGACCCTTCGATGCCAATCGAAGTTCGCCGTGTTTTACTTCCCGGTATCTTGAACGACCTTGACTCGGATGCGGGCATCTTGCGGTCTCAAAGAATGTTTCGTGAAGGCCTGAAGAAGGCGGCTGCCGAACGTGCAAAGTCTGAGCTTGATACGGGTGCGACATTCCAAGAACTCTTCCCGATGTTCGATTTGAACATTCCTTCTTCACTCAACCAATATCAACCCGACCAGCAACGAGTCGTCCAGATTCGTGTTCGGGCCTACTCACCCGAAGATGCCGCATCGATTGCGAACAACGTCGCACTATCGTTTGCTGATTATCGAAAGCAAAGGGCAAAAGACGCCGTCCGCGATGCCCTCGATATGGTTTCGGGAGCGGCAAAGGGCGCCAAGCGAAAGCTCGACGACATCGATAAGCAATATAAAGAACTGAAGACGTCAAACAGCATCGCCGACATCTCTGAACAGCAGAAGATTATCGCTGACACGCTTGAGCAGTTCCGTGGCAAACGGTCCGTGTCTGAATCGGATCTTGCCAGTGCGAAAGCTGAACTCGCGGCGTTGGTCGTCGAATTAAATCGAACTCCCAAGTATCAAAGAACGTCTTCTTCGACAACGGACGATCCCGATATCAATAATTTGCGCTTGATGGTTTCGCAGGCAGAGACGGAACTAAACAATATCAAGCAGGTTTATACCGACGATGCTCCACTCGTTAAGCGAGCCCAAGAAAAGTACGATTCGGTTAACAAGAAATATAAGGACGCGCTCAAAAATGCGAAGCCCTATAATGCTGGCACGTTGACGGCGATTACAAATCAATACCAAGATTTGCAATCCCGAGTCGCGGTGGCTCGATCTAAGGTCAACAGCATTCAAGCGAGTCTCGAACCGATCAATGGCTCGATCAACGAATACGAGCGACGGGCCCAAGAGATTCCTGGAATCGAAGGCAAATTCCTTGACCTTCAACGCAATCGACTCGTCTACGAAGATCAGTATCAAAAGAACCAGAAGTGGGTTGAAGACCTTCAGACCGCACGCGACGGAACCACCAGCCAAATCCAGAACCTCGCCGATCCGACGATGATCAGCGAGCCGGTTGCCCCGGATGTTAAGAAGTACGTCATTCTCGCCGCGATCGTTGGTTCATTGATTGGTTTGGCTTACTCCTTCGCGCTTGAATCATTCAAGCTTCCGGTTCACACGAGTTGGCAGCTTGCCGAGCTCACGGCACTTCCGGTTGCCGCTTCGGTCCCGATGATGCCGAAGCCATTGGCTCGACGCCACTACAGCGAAATTAAGGATGGCTCGTTCAAGCCGATCGAGAGCTTCCGCTACATGGCGTTCTCAATGATGGCCAAAGAGAATCGTCCCGAAGTGCTTCTCTTCACCGCCGTCGGCGAAGACGTTGACTCGACGGGTGCCGCCGCCGAATTTGCGGTCGCCATGTCGAAAACTGGTTCGCGAACGGTGCTTGTCGACTGTGACCTCCGGCTTCCACGCTTGAGTGAAATGTTTGGTGTCCAAGGTCGAAGCGGCGTCGCCGAAATCCTTGGTCGAACGATCTTGCCGGGCGAGTCAACCGATCTCTTCGTCAGCACTCAGCACGATAATCTTCTCATCCTTCCGGCTGGTGCGGCCTCGGCGAGTGGTCTTTCCGACTTCTTGACGTCGCACATGAGCGGTCTGATTGAAGATCTCCGTGAAAAAGCCGATACTGTGGTTATCAACTGTCCGCCGGTAGACGTGTTTGCCGACGCTTCGCGATTGGCTCAGTACGTTGACGAAACGTGCTTGGTCATCAGTGCGAAGACGACCAGCTATCGCGCCATCCCGGTGGCCCAGGAAATCCTGCACAAGTCGGGAGCAAAAGCTACGAGCATCGTACTGACGAACGCTTCGCCAACCGAAGAACCCTTCGGCGCTCGAAGCGGCGTGAGTACGGTCCGAAGATAAGACGCTATGCAATCAAGAACAGGGAAGTTGGCTGCGGCCTCAACGGTTTTGCCACAAACCATCACGGGTAGAAACCCTGTTCTTGATGCTATCCGCCGCGCCAAAGACCCTGAACGTAAAATGTTTGGCTACCGCCGAGCATTCATGATCTGGGCCTATCTCAACGCTCTGCTCTGCATGTTCATGACGATCCTCTTGTTTCGTCAGGTTCTGTCGGGATTTGGGTGGATTCTCGACTATGTCGTGCCACTCTCTTGTTTTCTTCAGCTCTTGGCGGGCGTCGCACTATTCAAGATTCCCACTCGTGTGCCGTTTGCTGCGGTTGCGGTTCTGATCTTCTATGCCTATGCGATTTTCGATGGAATCCTTATCAACAAGGACATCGGGCGAACCCTGTTTTTGACTCTGGGCTGGCAAACGTCACACCTGGTCGATTACCTCATGCTCGCATTGGGAATCATCCAGGCTGTTTATTGTGGACCGGAAATTCGCAAATGGCTTAAGGTCACGATTCTCATTTTTTACGGCTTCTCCGGGCTGGTCGGAATCATGCAATTGGCCGGTGTCGGTTGGGCGCTGAGGATTTTTACGACGAACGTCGAAATGGCGATCTTCCGTCCCATCGGAACCACTGACTATCCTTCGCAGCTTGGTTTTGAGGGCTTTGCCGGAATGATGCTCTGCGGAGCTCCGATCGTACGCCGAAACTTGCGTTGGTTTGAATGGGGCGGCGTCCTCTTCTTCGCGTTGGTCATCCTTGCCGCTCAATACCGTTCGATGTATTACGCTGGCTTAGTTGTCGGCTTGACGCCGATGCTGTACTACCAGTTCAAGCGGAGCAAGAACCTAGGGATCGTGTTTACTACGGTTGTTCTGGCTTGCGTGACCGTCCCCTTGATCCTCTTCCCCAAGAAGTTCGAATACGGCTTGCGTCCGGCCACGAACGACCCCGCGCTTATGGCGCGACAAGACGCTTGGAAACAGCTTCAGCCAATTATCAAAGCACGCCCCATGACGGGCATAGGCCCTGACCCGAACCTCATGATCAACTCACGCATGATGAAGGTGGACAAGTGGTCGAGTACCGTTTTGGACAACTACTACATCACAACCTTTGCTTGTTTCGGCTATTTGGGTCTTGTGATTGTTGGCATTATCTTTCTGACGATTATCGGGGGGTGTATCCTGCGGGTGGCCGGCGACTCTCCGCACGTGAAAGAGTGGGCGTTCATCGCGATCATCACGACATTTTCCATATTGGCGTTCAGCTTAACGGGTAACAGCATCATCTACCCGCCTGTCGGCTTCTTTTATGCCTTGGTTCTCGGTCTCGGTGCGCTGACTTGGCGTGAAGAACTTGAGGCGAACCGGGTGACCGGAATCGTTGTCGCCATTCGAAAGATTCTTCGCCGACCGCTTCGAATGCTTGGTGTCAATGCCTAGCGACCGCGGACGATCTGCGGGGGTCATGTGGCTCGTAGCGTTGCGATTTTTCATCATTGCGCTTCAGATGATCAATCTGAAGGTCGCGATTCACTATCTTGGCTTTGGCGTCTATGGCATTGCTGTCTTGATTGCCAATATTCGAGCACTTTGGCAATTTGTCGACCTTGACATTCCCCAGGGGCTCATCCAGATTCTTTCGAAAACTTTCCGGGTCGACGAGGCGAAGGCATGGAAATATTTCCAGTCTGGATTATTTTTGCAAGCAATCGTCGGACTCGTAGGCTTGACGGGAATGAGCCTCGGAGCGTTCTACCTCAGAGGAAACAGCGACTTCCGGAGCCAGAATGAATTGACTGCGCTTTGCGTCATCGCAGGTCTGCAATTCTTCTTCGATAGTTACGGATCGACTTATAACGCACCCTTTAACGCTAGAGAACAATTTTCCAAGGTCGCGGCCCTAACGGCAGGCATTCCCGTCTTCACGATCATTCTCCAAACCGTCCTCGTGATCATCTTCCGCTCACCGGTTGGAGTCCTATTCAGCACCCTCATTGATTCAGTATTGCAATTCGTCATTAAGGTCGCGTACATCGTCCGAAAAGAAAAGGACTTTCCGGTCCTGCCCAAAATGGACCGGGAATGTTGTCGCGACATCATTCACATGGGGCTGCGGAGTTACGTTGCGGGTGTGTCGTCTCGAATCGCCGGAATCGTTGACAAAATATTTGTCGGATTTGCCCTCGGCGATACCGCCCTCGGCGTTTATAACCTCGCCTGTCGCATTCCCCAGATTCTTCTCGAAGCCTTTGGTAAGGTCGCCGAATCGATCACGCCAGAAATGACGCACGTCTCGGCAAACGAACCGCATCGCTTGGCCGTCATCTTCCGCCGAAACTTCAAGTTCCTCGGCTTTATCGCTGCGATCGGCATCATCTTCATTTCGGGCTTTGGCGACGTCATCCTTCGCGCCTGGATGGGCAAGATCGTTCCTGGTTTTGGCATCATCGTACTCCTCATGGGAATCTACAACGGCCTGGAGTTGCACCATTCGACGATTACGCGAGTGTTCTTTGCTCAAGGCAAAGCGCACTATATGTTGCCGTTCACGCTCTGGAATTCCATCATCACGCTTTCGTGCAGTTGGATCATCGCTAAGAAATTCAACATGGTCGGCGTCGCGTCGATGAACTGCTTCATCGACCTTGCGCAAATCATTCCAATCCACTATTACTGTTCGCGTTATGGTGTCAAGGAAGTTTCACTGGGCGAGATGTTAAAAATCACGTTCTCGGTCGTGGGGACGGGCGTCCTTCTCAGTATCATCGCCTTTCTCTTCGTGTCGCAGTTCCAACCCGGCCGATGGTGCTACATCGTCGTGCTCTGTCTGCCTTTGATGTGTGTCTTGCTGGCCGCAATTTACAAACGGCTTGGATTGGTCACGTTCACCCGCGGTTTGGAAAAGATGCTCCGTCGGTTTGCGCCGATCCGAGTTTTGTTTGGCTATTCGGGAAGGGAACTACCTCCAGAGCCCGCTACCGTTTAACGCCCAATTCTCTTTCGATTCGCTCCAGGATTTTTGCCGCAGAGGCTTCCCAAGAAAAGGTCTCCGCTCGACTGAGACCTCGTTCGATACGACGCTCCCGGTCGGTGGACGAAAGCGCTTGGACGATGCCATGAATCATCGAATCCTCATCTCGAGGATCGAAATAGTAGGGGACGTCGCCGCCGATCTCATGCAAGGCAGGTGTGTCGCTCGACGCGATCAGGGCACCATAGGTCATCGCTTCGAGCACGGGCACCCCAAAGCCCTCGTCGAGGCTTGGCGTGATGGCCAGGCGGGCGTGCTGAAAGAGCCCGGGCACGCTCTCATCAGGAACAAAGCCCAGGAAGTGAATCCGATTTTCAAGGCCAAGTTCTTTAACCCGTTCCCCGATTCCCTCCGTCTTCCAGCCCTTTGCACCGGCCACGACGAGATCCAAGCCTGCGTAGTCCGGGATTCGAATGAGTTTGGCAAACGCTTCGAACAGACGAGGTAAATTTTTTCGAGGCTCAAGAGTGCTGATCGTAAAAAGATACTCATGCTCGATCGGAAGCAGGTCGGGCCGCTGAGTTGCATGGGGTACGAACGAAAGCGCTTGCCCCACGCCAAAAGGAAGGGTGACAAAACGATTGCGAGGAACGTGGAATGTGCTCGAAAAATCGTTGGCCGTCGCTTCGCTGTTCGATGCGATGAATGTCGAATATCGAGCGATATTCTGAGCCATCTTCTCGTGAATTTCAATGTCGAGTTGCGTGTAGGTCTCGGGGTACTTCCGCCAAAAGATATCGTGGACGAGGCTCCCTTTCACGATTCCCGGAGTTCGGGGAACGTATCCTGAGACCGAGAACCAAGCTCTCAAGCGATGCTTGATTGGCTCAAGGTCGCGGCCCAAGTAATGCCACGAACGAGTCTTGGTCCATGTCCGTTCCACTCGAACATGCCTCATCCGCTGCCAGTGGTCGGGGATGGGCGACTCGGGGCGAACAAAAACCACATATTCGTTTTCGTCGTGCTTCAGAATTGCTTCAAGCAGGCGAAGAGACGTTCGGGACACCCCCGCGTGCTTGGGACCTTCAAAAAAGATATTTGTCGCTTGGAGTCCAAGTCTCATTTCTGCAAGGCTCCGTCATAAACCGCCAACAAGTCGTTTCGATACCGCTCCATGGTGTAAGGTGATTCCCAATAATTTTCAAATGCCGCGCGACTGAGTCTCTCCACCGTGGCGTCGTCTTTCAGTTTTTGCAGAGCCAAAGCGAGGGATGTTTGATCTCCCGCCCTGAAATAGAGCCCATTGACTCCATCTTGAACCCATGAGGTTGCCGCCGAGGTTTCGGGCACAACGCAGGGGATGCCTGCCGCCAAGGATTCGAGAACGACCAATCCCGCTGTTTCATGCCATTTTGACGAGAGGATCATCGCTCGGGCTGCCTTTTGATATTGCTTCACCTCTTCGGGTGATTTCCAGCCGACAAAAGTTGCATTTGGATTTGCGGCTTCGACCTCGCGACGCAAGGGTCCGTCTCCGACAAAGGTGATCGGAAGTCCAAGATCGCGGCATGTTATGGCTGGGGTGACGGCGTCCTTCTCGGCGGTCATTCGACCGATCCAAAGATATTGGTCACTTTGGGCGGGCGCTTGCTGAACTTCGGACGCAGGGTCCACGGGATTCAACAGAGTTGTTACGTTCGCCTGGTTTCCCAAATGTCGCTGCAAAATTTCACGCTCGAAATCCGACACTGCGAGAATCGCGTCAAGCTTTTGCGGAATGTGAAAGAGCGCAGTCGCAGACCACGTCCGCGCAAATCGCAATTGCTTCAAACGGGATGCCTTTTCTCCCATGCACGCGCATCGCAGGCAGGACAAGGATTGTGGCTTCAGTCGACAGATTTCGTTCGTTTGATAGTTATAAAGCGTACCGTTCGGACACGTCAGTCCGAAGTCGTGACAGGTTACGACCGTCTTCATTTGAAGCCTTGTCGCAACGTGGAGCAGAGCTTGAGTAAAAAAATTGTGAAATCCGTGAGCGTGCAGGACGGTTTTGGGCGAATCGTATTGCGGTAACAATCGTTCGAAAACCGCTTTCATTGTTCCGTCTTCAATGAGATTTCGAACCATGAATTTCTTGCCGCCATCGAAGAAGCGATTGAAGTGAAGCGGAAGGTTGAGAGCTTCCACTGACACATTGGGGAGGCTGGTGTACGCCTCATCGACTTTTTCGGCTGACGAGAGGATTACGACGGGAACGCCAGCTTCGGATAAGACCCGCACCGTGTCGAATGCGATCCTTTCTGCGCCTCCGGTTGGGGCTCCGCCTTCTACTGCAATAATGACTTTGTCGGGTTTCATGATCGAGAGGCACCTAGAGCACCTTGATAGACTTCGACAAGGGCATTTACATGGGCTTCAACGGTTGGCGGACGGTCTAAAAACGTTTGCCAGGCTGCTTGGCTCAAGTTTGCGACCAAGGCGTTGTCCGAGCAGCGATTGAGTGCATCGGTCAACCCACCCGAGGTGAAGACAAATCCGTTTTCGCCGTCCCTGACGAATTCTTTCGCACCCACTTGGTCGCTAACCAGGCTGGGAACGCCTTGCTGGAGCGCATCGATCACGCTGAGGCAAAGGGTCTCTCGCCAAACGGACGGCACCACCAAGGCGCGGGCCAATCGCATTTCGTTTGCGATCTCGTTTTGGTCGATCCACCCCGTAAACCGAGCCGAGGGGAAAGCCTCGCGAAGCTCATTCATCAACGGACCATCGCCAATGACCACCGCCGAAAGGCCAAGGCTCGTCGTCGCATCGAGAAAGGCGCGAATGCCTTTTTCGGGAGTCAGACGACCAATGAAAAGATAGTTTGAGTTATTTTCGGCGGCGACCCTTTCCTCAGCTTTTAGGCTGCTAATCGGCGGAACATAGTAAGCAGGCAAAGCCTTTCCCGTTCGGTCGTTGATGGTTGCTTTTTCAAGTTGAGAAATATGGATCAGGCCGTGGGCACGTCGATTGATTTTCCAAACGGATTGATTCCAGAAGAAACTCGTCAACTTTGGAAGCTTATACTTCCAGGCTTGGTTTTGGCACTCGCAGGTCATGCAAGAAAACGACATTGGGCGACGTTCGCAATTGGCCCCTTGACGATGGTCATAGAGGAGGGAAGTCGGACACACCGGCGTGTAGTCGTGGCAGTGAACGAAGGTCTTAAACCCAAGCGTTTGCGCCGTATGCGCCACGCCGCCGCTGAGTTTGAGGCGAAATGTATGCAAATGAACAATGGTTTCTGATGGTTCGAAGCCGATCAGAAATTTTTGAACGGCTCGCTCAATTTCGGCATTAAAGAAGAGCTTTTGAATCTTGACGTTTCGGCGTGTTTCTTCGAAAAAACTCTTGGTGTCAAGGAGAAGCACCTCCACTCCAGCCTCCAATAGTTCGGGAGCGGCTTCGTTACCTGCCGAAATGAAGCCCACTCGAAAGCCACGTTGTCGAAGTTCTATGGCTTCCTGAATCGCGACTTTTTCCGCTCCGCCGGAAACCGTCGCCGACTCACAAACCATGATGACATTCATAGAAACAACTTGACCGTATCTTATTTATCGGCTTAGCGATAGGGCTTCCAGCCCAGAACAAAGAGAAAATTAACAACGTAGATACATAGTAATTTTACTGGTTCTCCCGATTGAGATTGGCAAACCTGTCATTTGTGACACCCTTGTCAGCTTTGTGAACCCAAAAACTTAGAGTAAGTTATAAGGGTTGGTTTTCAATTGGAGAACCCAGTTAAAAGTGAGCCTCACGAGGATGCTCATTTCAGGCGAACAACATGAGGATTTTGGTCATATCGAATCTATGCCCGCCGGATTATGACGGTGGATTTGAGTTGAGTGCTTTTCGAAATGCTCAAAGTCTTCGTGAGCGCGGTCACGAAGTCACCTTGGTTACAGGGGAATTTCGCTCTACTTATCAAGGCGAAAGAGTCGATCCTCATTGGGTTCAACGAATTTTTCAAGTGAGCCAGACCAAAGACGGCTGGTCCAGCGCCGAAATGTTTCTCGGCGGGAACTCCGACCTGCGATTCAAGATCGGGAATCTGTTTAATCAAATTGGTTTGCGCCTCGCCAATATCCGCGTGTTGACGCAGATGTTGGATGTTGCTCCAACCAACGAAGCGGCCCTCGATCGATTCCTTGCCGAACATGATTTCGATGCCGCCTACGTTTTTGGACTCCACAAAATCGGAACCTCGGTCATTCGCAGCCTCATGAAAAAGAACATTCCGGTTCTTTACCACCAAGGCGATGAATGGTTGGCCTTCTATATCTATCCGGGTCGTCTCAAGCGGTTGATGCTCAATCTCGCGAGCCCGATTACCTACTTCCGCGAGCGACGAATCGACCTCCGCAACGTTTTTCTTGTCTCGCACTTCATGAAGCGCCGCTTCCTCGATGCCGGGTTCAAAGAAAGCCAGCTGGGAGTCATTTATCGTGGCGTGGAATTCCCGCTTAAGGAAGACTTTGATCGCGAACGGTTCGATCCGCCGGTATTCCTCGTGGCCTCGCGCCTTACCCTTTATAAAGGGATTCATTTTGCGATCAAGGCGGCGGCAATTCTTGAACAGAGAATGCCAAAAGCCGAGTGGGAATTGTGGATTGCTGGGCATGGCGATCCGGTCACGATGGACTATTTCCATCAACTCGTCGAAGAGTTGAACGTCGGCCATCGCGTGAAATTCATTGGCAAACATACTCGCGAATCGACGTATGCACACATGCAGCGCGCGGTTGCGGTTCTGAGCCCCAGCGTGTTTGATGAGCCCTTTGGCAATACGAATATCGAAGCGATGGCGAGCGGAACGCCTCTCATCGCGAGCCGGTCGGGCGCTATTGAAGAGATCGTTGACCATGGCGTATCGGGCTTGATCTACGACCGAGATAACGTCGAAGAGCTTGCGCATCACATGGAGTTGGTTTTGGCTAACAAGGACCTTCGCCGCTCGATGAAGATCGAAGGGCTCAAACGAGTTCGAGAAATGTTCACGCAAGATCGAGTGATCGACGAAGTCGAAGCAAAGCTGGCCGAAATCGCAGGAATCGAACACCGACTCGAGATCGCCGAAAGAAAGCGCGCTACGCTTCAGTAAACTAAGTACCTCACATGAGGGTTTGCGTCTCGGCGTTTCTGGTTACGACAAAGCCGGGCATGAAGCTGGCGGGTGTTGGGCGTCACATGTTGGCGACGCTCAATCAGCTCACCATCACGGACCTCGGGCATCAGTACGATGTCTTCTTGCGTGATGATGTCGAGATTCCCGACAGTTGGCGAGCATGCCCTTGGGTGACGTGGCACACGATTCCGATCAAGAATTCGCGTGAGCGTATCCTTTGGGAGCATTATCGAGTCGGAGTCGAGGCCAAAAGGCTGAAAGCCGATGTCTTGCTTTCCATGTTCGTACCCCTCCCGCTCGGGTGCAAGATTCCCATGGTCGCGATCGCCCACGACGCTTTCCCTCGTACGCATCCCGATTGGTATCCCCCTCGAAAGCGGATCATCCTCGACCAACTGACCCGAATCGCTTGTCAGAAAAGCAAAGCGCTCATCACGGTCAGTGAATTTTCGAAACAGGAACTCGCCAGGGCATATCGAATATCGCCCAATAAGATTTTTGTCGCTCCAAACGGAGTTGGAAACGAGATGCGGATGCTGACCGACGAAGAGCTCTCCCAAGTCGATTTAAGCCAATACGGTGCCGATAAATTCCTCTTTTCTGCAAGCACGGTCGAACCCAGAAAAAACATGGAGGGGCTGATTCGTGGCTTTGACATTCTCAAGCGAGATCCGCAATTTCATGATCTGAAGCTGCTCATCGCCGGAGCAAAGGGATGGCTCGATAGCTCGGTCGCTCAGATTTGGGAAGCCGCCAATTCCAAGGACGATATCTCGTTTCTTGGCTATGTTTCGGATTTGGAACTCAATGCCCTCATGCAACGAGCGCAAGCTTTTGTTTTTCCTTCGTTTGTCGAGGGATTTGGAATCCCGGCGCTCGAAGCGATGACGGTCGGGACCCCGGTGGTGGCAAGCAACACAAGTTCGCTGCCCGAGGTTTGCGGCGAGTGGGCAAGCTATTGTGACCCAAGTAGCCCTGAATCTATCGCCAACGCAATCGAGAAGGTGCTGACCGATCCAGCTGAAGCAAAGCGCTTATCCGAAGGTGGCTTGGGGAGGGCTAAAGGCTTTTCGTGGGATGAATCGGTTAAGAAGCTGGAGATTGGCCTGCAATTTGCCGTAAATTAAGGCTGGTCTCAACTCTATGGCAAAAACTGCATTGATTACCGGAGTCACCGGACAGGATGGCTCGTACCTCGCCAAACTACTCTTGGAAAAGGGTTACAACGTTTTAGGCGCAGCCCGAAGAAGTGCTTCCGTCAATCTCTGGAGACTCGATTTTCTTGGAATCCGCGATCAAATCAAGATCGTGCCGATGGAACTCCTCGAGTTCACCAACATCTGCCGCGTGATTCAGGACCACAAGCCAGACGAATTCTATAATCTTGCGGCCCAGAGCTTTGTTGCCGCTTCGTTCGAGATGCCGCTCTATACCGCTGACGCCGACGCGATTGCGGTCACGCGCATCCTTGAGGCGATCCGCCAATATAGCCCGGAAACCCGCTTCTACCAAGCTTCGACTTCCGAGATGTTTGGAAAGGTTCAAGAGGTCCCACAGCGCGAATCAACGCCGTTCTATCCGCGGTCGCCCTATGGCGTCGCCAAGCTTTACGGTCATTGGATCACCGTCAACTATCGCGAATCGTTCAACCTTCACGCCTCTTCGGGAATCCTCTTCAACCATGAGTCGCCCTTGCGCGGACTCGAGTTTGTGACGCGCAAGATCACGGCTGGCTTGGCTAACGTCAAGCATGGCCACCAGAGCCACATCGAATTGGGCAACATGGACGCAAAGCGCGACTGGGGCTTTGCCGGAGACTTTGTGGAAGGCATGTGGCGGATGCTTCAACAAGAAGAGGCTGGCGATTACGTGTTGGCCACAAATGAGACCCATACAGTTCGCAAGTTCGTCGAACTTGCCGGTGCGGCCCTCGGAATGACCATCGAGTGGTCGGGTGAAGGGGTCAATGAAGTTGGAACCGACACGAAGACCGGCAATCAAGTGATCAAGATCAATCCACAGTTCTACCGACCGGCCGAAGTTGACCTTCTCATCGGGAATCCGGAGAAAGCACAAAACGTGCTTGGCTGGAAGCGACAATTGAGCTTCGAAGGATTGGTCGAAGCTATGGCGAAGGCGGATAACGACCGAGCCAGCGAAGGCAAAGTTAAGAACTAAGCGTTCGTTCGTAAACATTCAGAAGCCCGTTCATGTATTTTTCGATCGTGAGCGGGCTTTGCCAGTAGTCATTGTAGGCATTGATGCCATATCCCTTGGCTCTCTCCGTGGTCATTTTCCTTAAAGCTTCTGCAAGCGAATCAACGTCTCCGGTTCGGAAAGTCAAACCGCTTCGCTCATGCTGCATGTATTCGGTTGAGGCGCATTGATCCGCGACGATGACGGGAACGCCGCGAGAAACGGCTTCTAGCACGCTTAAACCAGCCGTCTCGTACCAGAGCGACGCCATCACGACGGCGCGACTGCTGCGGATTCGCTGAACAACCTCCTCGCTCGAAATCCATCCCGTAAAGATTGCGTCGGGATTCGCAGCCCTGATTTTCTCTTCTTCGGGGCCTTTGCCGATGAATTGACATTTAACGCCGGCCATTTTTGCTGCCGCGGCAAAAAGCGGTCCGCCCTTCTCAGGTGAGAGCCGCCCCACGAAAGAGAACACGTCCGAGTGGCTCGGCTCCGCGATAGGTTCTTGTTCGTCGCTTACCGGGTTGTAAAGAACCGTCTGGGCGGTTGGGGAAGGGATGTACGGCTCAAGAATCTTTTGGCTGAATTCGGAGACGTAAATAAAATGGTCGAACTGATTGATCGTGTGGGCAAATTTTAGTCGCCATGCGCGACCCATCTGCATTGCTTTCATCGGCCACCCGCTATGCGTGCATTGGCAGAGATGACAAGCAACAGAAAGGGATTTGAGTGTGCAAATTTTTTGCTCAGGAAAGTTGAAGAAGCTCGTGTTTGGACACGCGACCCCAAAATCGTGGAGGGTAAAAACCTGCTTAAAACCAGCCTTGGCCGCCGCCGCTACTACGGATGCCGACAGCACCCGCCGGAAGCCGTGAACGTGAATAATCGTCTCTTTAGGATCCAGCTTGGAATCGCTCAAAAACTTGGCAAAGAGGTCGCCCGCCTCGGCGTGCCAAAAGAAGCGAGAAAGTAATTCTCGCTTGCTTTGGGTGTGATAGGCATCCGTGAGGCCCATCGTTTTTGCCTCGACGCCAGCCTCTGTGAGTCCAGGATGAAGTTCTCCTTCCCCCGAAAAGTAGAGGCTTCGCAAGCCGCGCTTGGCTATTTCGATTGCCGATATGATTGCGACCTTCTCCGTGCCCCCGGTCATACCGGAGCCATCGCAAACGGTCACAACGTTTCGAATCATCGGCTACCGATCGTAAAGTATTCCCAACCCGCCCCTTCGACTTGGCGACGATTGTAAATCCGTCTTCCGTCGAAGAGAACCTTGGCGTTAGCGTGAGAGCCCAAGCGGTCGAAGTCGAGATTCTTAAATTCGTTCCACTCGGTGACCACGATAGTGGCGTGGGCACCCGCACTCACGTCATAAGCGCTTTCGCAATAGGCGATGTCCGGGAAGACCTGCTTTACATTTTCGGCAGCAACGGGGTCGTAGGCTCGCACCGAGCCACCGCGTTTGATGACCTCCTCGATGATGATGAGGGACTTTGCGTCGCGGATGTCATCGGTGTTCGGCTTAAAGGCGAGTCCCAACAGACCAACCGTCTTGCCCGAAAATCCGCCAATTTGATTTTCGATTCGGTTCAAGAAATTCAACGTTTGCTCATCGTTAATCTTGATGACCTCGTCGAGAAGGCCAAATTCGTAGCCCAAGCCCTCAGCAGTCTTAACCATGCCTTGAACGTCTTTGGGAAAGCAAGAGCCACCCCAGCCGAGGCCCGCATTCAAAAATTGTTTGCCGATACGCGAGTCAGTTCCGATTCCCTGGGCAACATCGACGATGTTAGCATCGCACATTTCACAGACGCGGCTTAAGGCGTTGATGAACGAAATCTTCATCGCAAGGAAGCTGTTTGCCCCGTATTTGATCAATTCGGCTGAGTTAAGATCGGTAACGATGATCTGCGATTGCAAAGGCGCGTAAAGGTCCATGAGCTTCAGCGCGGCTTCGCGGCGCTTCGAACCGATCACAATACGGTCTGGGCGAAGTGTGTCTTGGATTGCTGAACCCTCACGAAGGAATTCAGGATTGCTGACCACGTCATAGAGGTTGGCAGCTACACCTTGTTCACGAATGATCATCTCGACCATATCGCCCGAGCCAACGGGAACCGTCGATTTATTGACGACGACCGTGTGTTTGTCGATGCTCTTGCCGATCTCGGTCGCAACCGCGCGAACGGCAGAAAGATCCGGTGTTCCATCGGCTCCCGGAGGAGTGCCGACGGCGATAAAGACGACTTCGCTGACCTTAACGGCATCGCGAATCGAGTTTGAAACCTTGAAATGGCCGCTCTTGAGAGTGCGCTTCAGCATTTCCTCAAGACCCGGTTCGTAGATCGGCGGCACACCGCCGCGAATCATTTCGAGTTTGTGCTCATCCTTATCGACACAAATGACTTCGTTACCAAGATCAGCCAAAACAAGGCCGGTAACGAGGCCGACATAGCCTGTTCCAACAACTGCAACCTTCATGAATTTTTTGTGAGACCCAATCTATATTAACGGTTCTTGAGTCCGCAGAACTCAGGACCCGGGTCTTTTAATCCATTGAAAACGGAGAGTTAATATCCTCGTGACGAATCTCATCGACCACTTCTTTACGGTTCTGGCCCGCATAAAGCTTGTTGGGAAAATTTAGAACGTAGGCGTCGGCTTCGCCGACATTTTTGTATCCATGGACGACGCCAGGGGGAACAATGACAGCAGAAGGATTGTCCTTTCCAACGCGAACCTTGATCTCCCAAGGCTCGAATCCCTCTCGATTCTCCCAGAGACGAAGCTCGTATTCACCGTCGACAAAGGCGAAGAGGTCGGTCTGGTAAACGTGTTCGTGTGGCCCGCGCGAAACGCCAGGATGGGTCACGCTGATGTAAGCCATCTCGGGTAGGAAGCGCTGGGGCAACTCGTCGGAACGAAAGAGTTCAGTCAAGTGACCGCGCGCATCGCCGAACGATTTCAAACTTTTAATGACAACGCCATCCGGCAAATGCATTGAAAAACTTTACCGCGCCGCATTTTCCGACCACAATAGAATTTGTGCGAGTTGTACTTACCGGTGGTGCCGGTTTTCTTGGTTCTCACTTGGCGGATCGACTTTTGGCCGAAGGCCACGAAGTTGTTATCGTCGATAATTACATCACCGGCTCTCCGCGCAACATCGCGCATCTCGACGGAAATCCGAGAGTTTTGGTTCTTGCACAAGACTGTAGCGAGTCGCTTTCGATCGATGGTCCGGTTGATTTTGTGGCCCACTTCGCCTCTCCCGCCTCGCCAGACGACTTTAAGCGGATTCCTTTTGATGTCTTGCGGGTTGGCTCTCATGGAACCGAAAACTGTCTGAACCTCTGCGTTGAAAAAGGGGCGAAGTTCATTTTCGCTTCGACCAGCGAGGTTTACGGCGATCCCCTCATCTCCCCTCAGCCAGAATCCTATTGGGGCAACGTCAACCCCAATGGTCCGCGTGCCGTATACGATGAAGCCAAGCGGTTCGGGGAGGCGATGACAATGGCCTACCATCGGTTTAAGGGCGTGGATAGTCGGATCATTCGCTTCTTTAATACCTATGGTCCGCGAATGCGGCTGGATGACGGCCGAGTAGTGCCGAACTTTGTTTCCCAAGCTCTGCGCGGCGAGGATTTGACGATCTACGGCGACGGAACAAATACGCGATCGTTCGGCTTCTATGCTGATGCCATTGATTGTGTGTATCGGCTGATGATGAGCGATGTCCACGAGCCGGTGAACATCGGCTCACAAGAAGAAAGGACAATGTTGGAATTCGCGCATGCCGTCTTACGAGTGACAGGTTCGCAATCCGGCATCGTCTATCTTGATGCCGCTGTCGATGACCCGAAACAACGCCGACCCGATACGACACGTGCTCGCGAGCTTTTGGGCTGGGAGCCGACAACTACGCTGGATGAAGGACTGGCGAAGACGGTCGAGTATTTCCGCGAGATTGTCTAGTACCTGTCTATCGGGGGCACGTTTGGCGACATCTGCGACGGAGTTCGCCGGGATTTCGTGTGGGTCAGTTAGCGATACCTGCGACGGAGTCGCTGAGAGTTCGTGTGGCACGGTTAGCGACATCTGCGACGGAGTTCGTTGAGAGTTCGTGTGGCACGGTTAGCGACATCTACGACGGAGTTCGTGTGGCACGGTTAGCGATACCTGCGACATTAGTCGCTGAGAGTTCGTGTGGCACGGTTAGCGATACCTGCGACGTTAGTCGCTGAGAGTTAACCGTGTAAAAGACCTGGTAAATTTCACTTCAAATGGCCATTAAGTTCAAAACACGCGAGAACTTGAACACGCCTGGCCACCTCCACTTCCTTACGTTTACAACCTATCAAGGGCGACCATATCTTGCAAACGACAAAGTCTGTAAGCTCCTGGCATCTCGAATTAATAAAGCGGCCAAGGAGCATCACTTTGCGGTTTTGGCATATGTTTTCATGCCCGATCACGTGCATTTGCTCATCTGTCCCCTTGTCGAGACGTACAGTATTTCTTTGATCAGAAAGGCAATCAAGCAAGGACCTTCGTGCAGCGCGAAAAACCGCAAGTTGATTGAAACAGACCTTTGGCAGGATGGTGGAGGTCATGATCGCAACATCACACGTGCTCGAACCCGGAGAAGCGTCATTCGCTACATTCATCGAAATCCGGTGAAGAAGGGACTTTGCGTTGAACCGCAGGACTATCGTTGGTCTTCTGCTGCCTGGTTCTATCTTGGTGAATGGAGTGAGGTCGAGTGCGTGTTTGCTGCTGAATTGGGCTTGGATTGAGTGTCAATTCACGGTTAACTCTCAGCGACTAACGTCGCAGGTATCGCTAACCGTGCCACCCGAGATGGTTCCTTTCACAAGCTTGATTCTCACCTTCATCGCAGATGTTGCTAGCTGTGCTACAGGTATTCCCAGCTTTTATTCCGCAAGTGCGGGTGAGTGGTTGCCTTACTGACGCCATGCAAGCATAACAGCCCGCCCTTGGTGATACCCTTCGGTCCACGCGTCGCTCTTGATGTGTCCCACGACAGGCGAACCGTCTTCGAGGACCACCGGACGCCAACCGCCATGCACTTCATCGATCACAAAGGTCTCGATGAAAGCCCATTGTTGTTCGAAAAACTCGCTGTAAGGCGCACCGTAGCGGGAGCCCATCACACGCAAGGCATTCAAACATTCAGCTTGCGCCCACCAAACCTTGTCGCGGTTGTGGGGAGGTTTTCCAAACTCACCCTCATAGAACAATCCACCGTGAACCTTATCCCATCCAATCGATAGGGTTCGATCCACCATGGTCCTTGCCAATGCCCAAGTCGCCTCCACCTCTTCATTCAAAGCTTCAGCCGCCTCGATCGCCAAAAAGGCAGATTCGACAGCATGACCATAAGAATCAACATCCGATGCCAGCCGATAGTCGTGGGTCGTGTAGTAAATTAATCGTCCGTCAGGCTGCATGAAGTGTTTGCAAAAAATCTGGAAGACTTCCTGCAGTCGTAATCGAACCCGTTCATCACCAGAGGCCGCATACAACTCAATGAATGCTTCCAGCAGATGCAAGTGGGTGTTCATCGACTTCAACCCATAAGGCGTCCCGATCGAATCGGTCCCGTCGCCAAAGATCCGCCGCTCACCATCAGACCATAGGGTCTCGACATAGCCGCCATGAAGGTCGTCATGAGCATGAAGGTCAAGCCACTGAAACGCCCAAAGCGCGTCGTGAACTTTGCCTGCCTTAGCCAAGGCAAAGATAGTAAACGCCTGTCCGTAAACATGCTTCGAAGGATCGATAACGTGATCGTCGAGACCGATTTCCCAAACAAAACCGCCGTAATCGTTATCCCAAAACTGCTCCCACAGCGCCTTACAGCCATGCTCGACGCACTCGGCGTTGCCACCCACCGCCGCGAGCCAAATCATCCGGGCAAGGTACACGAGACTACGGGATTGGTCGGGAAGTTCCGACCAATCCTCAGCGTAATTCTGGTGAAATCCGCCGTGCTGGGTATCCATTGCACGCGGAATCCAGCGCGACAAAATATGTCGCTGGAAATGCGTGGTGAAATCTATTTACGAACCTGCCAACTCTTCCAATAGTCTGGATCTTCGATGTCAAGCGCAGCTTTTGTCAGCTTGAAGGGACGGTGCGTATCGACCATAACGGCCAATTCCTCCGTCTGCTTTGCGCCCAAAGATGCTTCGACCGCGCCGGGCTGCGGGCCGTGCGGAATTCCGAGCGGGTGAATCGTGATCGAACCCTCTTCGATGCCTTTGCGCGAGCCAAATTTGTCGTTGCAGTAGTACAGCACTTCGTCGCTATCGACGTTGCTGTGAACGTACGGAACGACGATAGCATCGGGATGATAGTCCAGCATGCGTGGGCAGAATGAGCAGACGACGAAGCCATTACCTTGGAAGGTCTGGTGGATGGGCGGCGGCATATGCAACTTGCCCGTGATCGGCTGAAAGTCGTTGATGTTGAATGCGTAAGGGAAGTCGTAGCCATCCCAACCCACCACATCAAGCGGATGACGGGGATAGGTGTACATCGTAAGGTGATTTCGGCTTCGAATCAGAACCTTAAACTCGCCTTCTTCGTCATGAACCGGCAATTCGGTCGGCGGACGGAAGTCGCGCTCCGTAAAAGGAGCATGTTCCATCATTTGGCCATATTCATTGCGATATCGCTTAGGAATCTCGATCTTGCCATATGAGACGATGGCGAGCATATTGACCGGTAGTTTTTCGAAATGAAGTTTGTAAATCGTGCCGCGGGGGATGACGAGATAGTCTCCCTCACGAAAATGGATCGTGCCAAAAAGCGACTCCATATATCCGCTGCCATCGTGGATGAACAAGCATTCGTCGCCGTCTGTATTCTTGAAAAAGTACGGCATCTGATCGGCAACATACACCTGATTCCATTCGAGATCGCCGTTGCCCATTAGGCACGTGCGTCCGCTGACTGCATCGCCAAAGGGCTGGAGGCGCTTCGTTTTTAGGTGAAGGTGTCGCAGCGGTTGATCTTCAAGATATTCCGGTGCGCAAGACCCGTAGTCCTCCCAACCGAGAACTTCCGTCGGTTGATGGATATGGTACAGCGTAGACATCGTGCTGCTAAATCCATGAGTGCTAAAAAGCTGCTCAGTGTAAAGCCCACCATCGGGCTTCCGAAATTGAATATGGTGTTTCTTGGGGAGCTGTCCCAGGGCAACGTATCGCATAATTCTCTCCGTCGAGTTGTGCCTGAAGTGTACTAGGAAATGGTCTTAAGCCAGGGAAGTTGGATGAGCTTTTGGTCGTAGGTCACAAGAGGAAGGTCCGGGGCGACCGCCGTGGCGGCAATAAATCGATCGGCTGGATCCTCGTGAAGAAACTTTAAATTTGGGCTGAGGATTAAGGCGATCCCGAATAGCAGGGTTCAGCAGAGGATTGTCGTCAGCGTACCAAATCAACTCTTGCGTATCAGTGATCATCGTTTGCTGGATCTAAGGTTGCGTCGTCTCGCATAGCTTCCCATTCGACATCGGATGGAGCCATGATGTCTCCAACGATTCTGAATTCACCTTTTGCAAATCCCGGACCGTAAGTTTTCTCCTCCGGGGCTCGTAGTTCGGCCACAACCTTTCCCCGCTTGGTTATTTGAAGCGTTTCGCCCGTTTTCCCACGCGGTCCAACAACTCAAGGCAATTGGCTTTGAACTCCGTCGCGGTGATGATCATATTTTCATCATAACCGGTCTTCATGACTGGCCATATTGAGAATTGCTTGAACTTCCTGAATCCATGCGATTCGAGCTTCCGTTTCACGCACTGCGCCAAGAATCGCGAGCTTGCTAAAGGGATCACCGAGTTCTTCATAGCCTGCTTGACTCAGCTTGCATCGATTCAGAAGCTCTTGAAGTCCGATCAATGTGCTCGAAAGAAATGATTGAATTTCTTCGGGACCGAGGAGCCTGAGAAAATAGACTCTCGATCGAATATCATCGAGGCTGGTAGAGAACGGCTGATCGATTCCGCTGGCGAGAATCCAATGCCGCATGGCTTCGATACCTTTCTCAGTGATGGAGTAGTTGTGGCCTTCGGTTTTGACGAGTCCCGCCTCATCCATACGTTTGAGCAGAGGATAAATCGAGCCCGCTCCGCTGCGATAGGCGAAGGTATTGGAACCAGAAAATTCGCTCACCACCGCGTGTGCCACGCACGGACCACGCTTGAAGACCACGCCCAAGACGGTTAATTCGAGGGTCGAAAGTGGGCGATCCATATTTTTCATTATGACGGGAACTTTACGAATCGTAAACGTGGTAATTTACGATTCGTAAATGCTGAGTTTCCTTGCCGCCTTCGCCGTTATGGCTCAAACTGACGACCAAACGCTCAAGATCGATCCGTTGCAACTCGTTGAGGCGGCCGAAATTTGGTCCATCATCGGCAGTTCCAAGAACCCGGTCTGGCCCGGCTGGGATGCCCGTCAAACGCCTGTGTTGGTTTACTTTCCTAATCGGCAAGAGGTGTTGATCAATCATCCTAATCCTCCGGCGGGCTTTCGAAAGTACACCGGGACGCTCGTCTCTCCAATTGGCAAAATCTACCTCCGAAATGGAAAAACGACGTTCGATCTCGACGGGCAAAACACCTCGACCGACATCAATGGCGTAGAAACGTTGGTCGTCGCCGACACCCAATCGACCAAGCGACAGTGGATCGAAAGCATCGCCGACTCAATCGTTCGTGAGCCAGCCAAAGCCGACGAGGTTGTCGCTCAGGGCATCTTTTCGAACCCCATCAGCAGCATGACGATCTTTGCTCACGAGGCTTTCCATGTTTACCAACGCCACCAAGCGCCCAAGAAGGGCGGGAACGAAGCCGCATTGGCGAAGTATCCCACGCTATCGGTAGATAATAATGTTTGGCTCGCGTTGGAGTCCGACTTCTTGGCCGCCGCGCTACGGGCTAAGCCTTCAGAGGATGCCCGAAAGGAAGGCATTCGTTGGCTCGCTTCGCGACAACGACGACGAGCCCTCATGCCCAAGCCGTCGGCGGACTATGAGGATGGTACGGAGTTCAGCGAAGGATTGGCGAAGTATGTCGAATATCGAACCCTTCAATGCTTCGAAGGCAAAAAGCCGGGACGCGACATGTGGTTGATCCAAGGCTTTCCCGGGTACGGAAATGTGGCGAAAGAGCGCGACGGACTGATCGAGTCAATGCGCGGCTTTATGAGCGGAAAATTTGCCGTAAATAATGATCTGTACGGAGCTTCGCCGGTGCGATTTCGACTCTATTACTCGGGAATGGCGATTGGCGCCTTGTTGGATCGATTAGGAGCCAAATGGCATGACCGGGTTTTGAAAACGGACGCCACATTGACAACGCTGGCAAGTGAGGCTTTGGCTGCTTCTCCGTCAGATATTGCGGAGGCAGCTCGCGAAATTGAAGCATCCGAACGCTTCCAAGAACTCAGAAAAGAGAAGCAAAAACTCGCCGACGAGGGCGCGATTTACATTCAAAAAGAGGTCGCCAAATTTGCCGAGGCTCCGGGCGAACTGGTCGTGGACTACTCGCATGTTGCCGAACCGAAGCTCGGTTTTTCGTTCACTCCCTTCGGAATCCTTTCGGTGGATGATGACCGCACGATCTACCGTCTCATTCCGATTCGCGGCTCAGTCGGGAAGCTGTCGTTTTCCGAAAACACCTCGCGTCCCGTCCTCCACGACACCAAGGCGAAAACGGTTCACTTGCAACTCACCGAGGCCCCGACGACACAAGGAGGAGAGATCGATGTGAAAGAACTAACTCTGCCGGGTGTAAGTCTCAAAGACGTGAAGGGCAACATCGTCGTCGAAGGGAAGCGGGTAACCCTCGTGCTATCCGAGTAAGAGAGATTACTGGCTGAAAGTGATATCGTCCAATCGACATTGGTCATAGTTATTGCTGACCTTGGCTCGATATTCCCAAACGCCATTGGGTTCGAGCTGAGCGATCGCATCTTCGACCATTCCGACCTTGTCGCCATTCGCCCGATAGAGCCCGAAATGAACTTTGACGTTCTTTACGGGCTTATCGCCATAGTTATGAATTTTGCCCATGATGATATCGGGCGTCGCCGTCATATTCATGTCGTAAACGAGGGGCCAATAGGGATAGCTAAGGCTGGTATCGAGCCCTTTACTCTTAAGCGTTTCGACTGAAGGGGGTTCGTATCCTTCGATCACCCCTCCTCCCTCGATCGTCAGTTGGTGTCCTTTTTGTTGAGTCTCGTGAGCCTTTGCGAAGTAGTACAGCCCAACGAAAATCGCACCCACGATCGCGATGAACCCAAAAATCCCCATGAAGATGTTGAAAAAGGTGCCGAGCCCTCCTCCCCTGGATTTTGTTGGCTGGGGGTAAACGGGCTGCCCATACATCGGCTGCTGCATCATTGGTTGCTGCATCATGGGTCGGGGCGCGTTTCCCGAGAGGATCATCTGAGCCACGAACGAAGGCTGCTGCTGGGTCTGATATTGGTATTGGAGCCAGTTCATGTCGACTCCATTCACTGACGCTCCAGCCTGCTCGACCAGGATCATCCATTCCGGAAACGTCATGCCTGCATTTTACAAGGGGAGCGCATCGAATTTGATGACATTAATTTCCTGGTGGTGAAAGTTCAATTTTCTGCCGAAATCCGCTATCATAAGGTGAGTTCGCGAGCTAGACGTTGTACTAGGTTTTGAACTCACTCCAACTTTCGAGAGAAAAAAACTTTAGAATTTTGTGAGGTTTGCTCTAAAGGTTTTCGGAAAGTCGTCCGATAACCATGGTAGGCGAAAGCCACTGACAGAAAATGGCACGACGGGGGCGACCCCGATCACGCAAAGCTTATGGGTCTTGTTTTGGTCATCATCGACCAATAATAAGAAAGCCGAGTTACCTGTCTGGGATCGAGCAAGGATAAGAACATGCGGATTTCAGACGCGGAAGTAAAGAAAGCATTGAGCGGATTCACCGCTCCCGAAGTTGACACTCGTGACGAGGACCTAAAGCTGGTGCTCGGAGTCGAGACCGAAGAAGACGCATCCGAACGGGATGCCCAACTCGTCAAGGACCTCACCAAGCAGGTTTTGGAGATGCCAGATCGCGAAGATATGATTGCTTCGCTCAAGGCACGAATCGAAAGTGGTGAGTACAACCCATCTGCGGAAGACATTGTCGACACCATGATCCGACGAGCAATTGCGGATCGCACGCGATAGGAAGTTTTTCTTCCGTGATCTTATGAGCCTCCCTTCAGGAGGCTCATTCTATTTCTCTAGAAGTACGTTTCCACGGTGATCACACTCGTGGGAGGAGCCTTCACTGCCAAATTTGTACCCGACGGATAGACCGCAATATCTTTTGGCGAAGTGGGCGCAGAAATATCCATCAGAAAGGAGCGGGTCAATTTTGGAGTCGATGGCAGGCTGATTGAGAAGGATTGATCTGTCGTTTTCTTATTGACGATGACCAGCGTCATGCGCTTCCGGTTGGTGGAATTCAACGAAGCATAAACCGAGTTTTCCCTCGGATTTTCGCCGCTTACTGCACAGCCGATGTCACCAAACTTGGCACCGTGGCCATCGTAATTCAGAAACGCTTCGAAACCGGCAATTTGGGCTGGCGCATCGGGCGACAGTCCCCAGTTGCAGGCGGCAAACAAGCCATAGCGACCAAATATCCCCAAAGCGTCTGCTTGGGTAACCAAACCGCTTGCATCCTTGTCTCCGCCATAGTTGTATTCGGTTATTGCAAGTTTGGTTCCAGGGTAATGCTCAGCAATCTGCCCCAAGATTCTCGGCAGAAGGTTAATCGGTTTCTTGCCCAGGCTATCGGCAATCCAGCTTGTTTCCACGTAGCCGGAATCCCAGAGGGAACGGGGGGCTTGAATACGAGCCGCTGCCGTTTCCGGCTTTGCCGAGTTATCGGTAATGCGCACGCCACCGCCTTGGGCCTCGGGATACCAATGAATATCGAGTACGTCTAGCAAGCGCTTACCTTCGGTCTGCTCGGCCGATTTCATGGCGTCAAGATATGTGTTGAGGAAATCCCGTCCGTTCGCGTCCGGGGCATCTTGCAGAACTCGGAAGCCCTGCCAGCCATAGTTGGCGGGGCCAAAAATCATCGTTTTGGGAGCCACGGATTTGATCGCCTTTGAGAACTCAATATTGTTCTTAATCAGCTCGTCGTAAGTGAGCTTATCGGGATGAATTCTCGCATGGGTGCTTGACCACAGGTCAGGCTCGTTATCCAAGCTATACCAAACTGGCGTTTTGGCCGACTTCGTTTTTTCGAGATAGGCCACTAATTCATCCTCGTAAACCGCTTTATCCGTTGTGTCCGGCGGATATACGAACTTGCCTCCTGGCTTTTTGGCATAGGATTTAAGAAACCGTTTATTGAGGTAATCGGGAGTCTTATTTACGTCACCGTCACCGTTTTTGTCTGCGGAGACATAGCCGACGGTTGGAATCGTCAGAAGGACGGCAGCTCCGTTCTCTTGAGCCGCTTTCATGTAGCTCATTGGGACGAGGCCAGGTTCTTTGGATTCCGACAAGTAGCCATCGTTCTGGTGATGATAATCACTGCCCGCGTTGCTGGCGTTGGTCTCCCAATTATAAGCCGACATTCGATTGCCGCCTTGACGGACGAACGGGTAACCGGATCCCATCTTTCCCCATTGCATATTGTTCGCCCCGTAGACATAAGGCGAAATCGGAGTCTGGTGGGTGATGTCTATCGAGATCGAACTTGTTTGAATGGCAAGGAAAAAGAGCAGCATCGGTCTAGTTCCGATGTTAGCATGATTATGACTTTATGGGAATGCTAGTCCCTTAATATGCCAATGAAAGCAAGGGTATTGAAGTGAGCCGTAACATCCTCCTCTCAGAAGATAACCTTCCGAGAGGAGAGGATGCCGCCGAGAAAGGCCTTAGGCGACGACAGCGTCGGCAATCGCCTCGCCGAGCTTCGAAGTGCTCACCAATTGACAATCTTTCTCAAAGATGTCGGCCGTTCGAAGGCCCGACTCAAGAACTTTTTCACATGCCATTTCGATACGATCGGCGTTCTCTAAATCGTTGAACGTGTAGCGAAGCATCATGGCTGCGCTTAAGATTGCCGCGATCGGGTTGGCTCGACCTTGTCCTGCAATATCCGGGGCGCTACCGTGAACGGGTTCGTAGAGGCCAAAGGCGCGTCCATTCTTGGACGGCCCAAGTGATGCCGATGGAAGTAAACCAAGCGATCCCGTGATCATGGATGCCTCGTCGCTGAGAATGTCGCCGAACATATTCTCGGTCAGAATCACATCAAATTGGCCAGGGTACCGAACCAATTGCATAGCGCAGTTATCGACCAGCATGTGCGTTACCTTGACGTCAGGATTATCAGCGGCCATTTCGGTCACGACCTCGCGCCAAAGTCGTGAGGTTTCGAGAACGTTGGCCTTATCGACGCTGACGATTTCGTGTCGTCGAGTTCGGGCGATTTCGAAAGCTTGCTGGGCGATCCGTCGCACTTCTTCCTTCGTATAGATACACGTATCGACGGCCGTATTTCCGTTATCACGTCGCTCGCGCGGCTCGCCAAAATAGATGCCGCCCGTGAGCTCTCTTACGACCACAACGTCGATCATGCCGTGATCACCCTTGAGCGGAGAAGCGTTCAAAAGTGCCTTAAACGTTTTTGCTGGGCGAACATTGGCGTAGAGGCTAAGCTCGGAGCGAATGGCAAGCAGAGCGCCGATTTCAGGTCGAAGGGACGCCGGCTGAACGTTTTCCCAACGAGGTCCGCCGACTGCGCCCATCAAGACGGCGTCGGCATCTTTGCAAAGCTGAAGGGTTGCTGGAGGGAGTGGGTGCCCGGTTTGGTCATAGGCGATGCCACCGATAATCGCTTCTTCGAATTCGTACTTGTCAGACGTCGCTTTCACGACTTTGACTGCTTCTGCGATGACTTCGGGGCCAATCCCGTCGCCAGGAAGAACCGCTATTTTGAACGCCATTGTTCAGTGATTATGAATGAAATTTGTTCGCGGCTGCCCGGTTCGAGTGACTGGAAACCGAAGGTGGCATCATCGCCTAGGGGACTGGACTTTCTCCCCCAAAGGGCATCTACGGGAACCCTGAACGCCGAAATTTCGATATAATGCTTGGAATGGGTTTCGTCACCGCGGCGCTCTGCAGCTTCATGCTAGGCCAGCAGACCCCAGCCCCTCAGAAGATCTGGCAAGGGTTCGGAGTGAACATTCGCTTCACCGAACCCGCTCAAGGCGAGATCGAACTGCTCCAATCCGCAGGGATGGACTACGTTCGGACCGACTTTTCGTGGGATGTCACCGAAAAGACGGTGGGCCAATACGATTTCTCGACATACGATCGACTCTTCAAACGGCTCAAGACTGCCCACATTCGACCGCTCTTCGTGCTCGATTATGGAAATGATCTCTATCAACACGGAGCGCCTCGAACCGAGAAGGCTCAAGAGGCCTACGCAAGTTGGGCCGCCGCCGCGATTGCGCACTTCAAGGGCGAAGAGATCGTTTGGGAGATTTGGAACGAGCCTAATGTCAATCAGTTCTTTAAGCCAATCGTCGATCCTTCAGCCTATACGTCCTTGGCAGTTAAGGCGGCCAAAGCGATGCGCCAGGCCGACCCAGAGTGTCGAATCATTGCGCCGGGAGTTTCCACCATTGATGTTGAATTTCTTCGAAAAGTTCTTACTCCCGAACTCCTGAGCCTTATCGACGGAGTCTCAATTCACCCCTACCGTTCAAGCGGTCCCGAAACGGTCGTCAAAGACTATCAGCGAGTTGAGAATCTCATCTTGTCGATCGCTCCACGAGGACGAGAACACCTTCCTGTCATTTGTTCGGAATGGGGTTATTCAACCTATAAGGGAGGACAAGTGAACGAAGATCGCCAGGCGATGTATTTGGCAAAATCTTGGCTCTTAAGCGCGACGGCAGGTTGCCCGATTTCAATTTTCTACGATTGGAAGGATGACGGACCCAACGCGACCAATCGAGAGCACCGCTATGGCATCGTCCGATCAAATCTTTCGCCCAAGCCTGCCTTTGATGCTGCCCGCCTCGTACTCAAGGCGTTTCACGGCTGCACGGTATTCGAGCGAATGCAGAAAAAAGATCCGCTCGAATGGGTGATCGTGGGGGCCGGTGATGGCAGATTGATTCGCGCACGTTGGCATCAAAAACTGGGGGGATTGCCCAAGTTCGAAGCCTATGATATGGCCGACCCGTCCAATCGTGCTCTTTATAACCGAATCATTGATCAGTCACAAAGTGTCGCCACCACCACAACACCTCCGGTTTCGACCGGAACCAAGCCACCGAGCGATCCTCCGAAAACCAATAGCAATACGGGCAAGACTCCAGTCGTCACCGCCTTTGATCTTGCCTTTGCACCACCTCTCGACAACGAAGGTTGGTGTGCGGTTATTTCCCGCCCAGCGACCACGCCCAAAGGGCGAATTGAGTTTCGGTATGAACGAAAGCAAAGCGGAGCCAAGGTGAGTTGCTTTGCGACGACGACGACCGAAAGAACCATCGAGCCTTTGGCTGACACCGACCCCGAAACCGTTATCCAGGCGTTTATGGGAACCCAGAAGATTGGCGACTATTCCATGAAAAAGCTTGATCTGGTTGCCAGCGACCTCGTGCTGAAGACCTGGAAGGATGGAAATTCGACTTCGGGCGACGTGATGGGAACCGAGCTCGGAGCAAGCGCGACCTATGACCTGTCGGCCGGGGTAGTCGGCTGTGGTCTTGAGCCAAAACAAAGGATGGACGTTCCTGAAGGTGCGCAAAAGCTAGTGATTTGGATTCGGTCAGATTCAACCAATAACCGGCTGTTGGCTCGCTTGGTCGATGAGAACGGACAAGTGTTTCGAGTCGATCTGGGAACGCTGGATGGTTACGACGACCGCAATGGTTGGCGCGCCGTCGTGATTCCGGTCACAAATCTTCCGGCTTCGACTTCTGGCTCGGGGCAATCAACTCCCAGCGGAAAGCTGCATTGGGATAGCTTGCTGTACGTGGAACCGGGTGATAAGGCGACGCCGACTGGAAAGATCGAGTTTGGCCCTGCCGCTTACGAGTTCTAGTTCCGCGTAGAATGAGTCAGATGGCGCACGTATCCGGCCAAGCTTCGGGCCTCAAATCGCTTCGAGTGTTCCTTGAGATGATCAAGTTCGAACACTCGATCTTTGCGTTGCCTTACGCAATGATTGCGATGATTTGGGCCTCGCCAACGGGATGGCCGGGCTGGAAAGTCTTTCTGCTGATTTTGGTGGCGATGGTGAGTTGCCGAACGGCGGCGATGACGTACAACCGCATTGCGGACCGAGACATCGACGCCAAAAATGTTCGCACGAAATCGCGAGCGATCCCCTCCGGTCTGTTAAGTCTTCGACAAGTCAACCTTTATTTCTATGCATCCATCGTCATCTTTTTGGTTGCCGCGGCAAGTCTCAACTGGCTCACGCTCCTTTTGTCACCCATTGCCCTTTTTGTGACGATCTTTTATTCTCGAACCAAGCGATTCACCTTTCTGTGCCATTACTGGCTCGGGCTTTCGCTTGGCATCGCTCCGGCCGCGGCGTGGATCGCAGTTCAAGGCAAGCTTGCGTTCTTGCCAATCTGTCTAACCATGTCGGTACTTTTATGGACGGCGGGCTTCGACATTATCTACTCCCTGCAGGACGAAGAATTTGATCGCGAAAATGGACTATTCTCCCTGCCGGTGAAGGTTGGCAAGGCAAAAGCGCTCCAAATCAGTCGAGTCTCACATGTGTTAAGCGTTGGCTTTTTGGTGGCCGCGTTCGCCCTCTCACCCGTGTCGTGGATTGGCTGGCTGGGTACTATCTTTGCGGCGGCAATGCTTTTTTATGAGCAGTCGCTGGTGAAACCAAACGATCTTTCGCGAGTGAACTTTGCGTTTTTCACCTTGAATGGATGCATTTCTGTCGGCGTCTTCGCTTTTGTCTTGCTCGACCGAATCGTCCATTGAGAACGATTTCGAGATGGTTTTAGGTCGTACCAATACTGAGTTTCCTTTCATGTGGGCATCGCTTGGCGTGAGCCCAGAGGTGAGTCCCGAAAGTCTCGTCGAAGCGGTTCGTCCCCTGGCGATTCCTATGGATATTTCATCCCAGCCCGCCCTTTGGGGAGGGTTTATGCGAGGCGGAACCGACGTACTGATCCAGCGAAGTACGATTCAGTATGAACGGGCCACAAGCGAAGACCATGCGACGGACCTCGTTCAAGCGCACCTGATCGAAACTCTGTCCTCGATTGGTCGCGAAATGGTCGACTTCTATTTTCTGCGGGTTCGCCGAGTGGTCGAAGAGTTTCAGATCAACGGTGCTCTGGCTGCGCTCGAATTTGCCAAGCAAGAAGGGCATGTGCGGTTCCTAGGACTCTTCGCCGATGGACCCGCGCTTGCCGTTCAAAGCGTTTGGCAGTTTCACGACGCTTTTGAAGCCATTCTTCTTCCTCCTTCGGCTGACTCGCTCAAGCCTATCGCCCGGGAACGCAGAGTTGGAATCGTTGGCCTAGGCGATACCGAGACACTCCAGGATGTTCAAGCCAAACTTGTTCCCGTTCGTGATCTCCGTCAAGTCGAAGACCTGAAAGCGCTGTCGGGTGTCTCAACATGATTTTCAAGGCTATGGTCATCCCGTTGGTCTTGATTCTCTGCTTCGGTGGCAGCTTTGTCGCGTTGACGAAGCCGTTTAACCCTAAGGCCACGACGGCAATTTTTGGACTGGCGCTTGGGGTGTTGGCCTATGGATATTCGCACGGTATCCCGAAGCTGATCGCCGCGATCGTGATTGTTACCTGTCTCATTGCCCTCCTTTCAGGGAAGCTGCGTAAATGAGGGTTGCCGTTGTCGGGGCCGGGATTTCTGGCCTACAAACTGCATTGCTCCTCGAAGAACATGGCCACGAGGTAACCGTCTTCGAAGCCCGCGACAGGATTGGCGGACGTCTGGAAACCGTCACACGCGATGGTCAGCCGCTATATGAGGCCGGTGGAGAATGGATCGACGCCGATCAACCGCTTCTTCATACTCTGGTGCAACGATTTCAAGGCAAGCTCGATGAAGCAGTGCGGGAACCAGCGCTGGCAATCTTTCGCGGCGAAACTCGCCAAACTGATGACCTCTGGCAAGATTTGGTCGAAGACGAAACGAACGTCGAACTGACAGCCCGAGCACTGGCTCGCGAACTCAAATTCCCGGCTTGGGAGAACAAAAAGTTTGCAAAGTATGATTCGATTAACCTTTCCTCGTTCATCCGTCAGCATTGTAGTAGCGACCGTGGCCATTGGTGGATGACGGCGAACCTGCGCAGCGATGAAGGTGATGACCTCGACCGAATTGGGTTATTAGGCTGGCTGAGCGGTTACGTTCACTACATCGACCGAGAAAACCTCAATCGTGGAGAAAGCGAAATGAGCGCTTTCCGCACTCCCGGCGGCTTTTCTCAACTGCTTGAATCGATGCGCCAAGAAATCAAGGGCGAAGTCGTTTTGGGTGTCGAACTTCAGCGAGTTCAGCAGTCAAAGGGTCAAGTGACGCTTCACTTTCCCGAGAGAATCGACGTCTTTGACCGAGCCGTCGTGACCATGCCTCCCCCATGTCTGGAACATGTCGTTTTCGAACCCGCTTTAGACTCAGAAAAACGTTGCGCGATCGAAGCGTGCGGGATGAGTCGAGCGATCAAGATCGTGCTTGAATTTAGCGATGCTTGGTGGAAAAAACGAGGGTTCTGTGGACGATTCCATTGTGACGGAGCGCTTCAGCAAATGTGGGATGGCACTCGGGGTGCAACTCCTATCTTAACAGCCTACGTTTGCGGTGAAAGGGCGGTTGAGTGGACCCAACTTCCCGATCCCATTCAAGCCGCCGTCTACGAAATTTCGCAGTACTTCCCGGAATCTCGAGAAAGTTTTGTCCAGGGATGGATTCATGACTGGATTCACGATCCTTACGCCCGGGGAGCATTTTCTCACTATGGACCCGGCTATACGCTTGAACATGCCGAACACATGGTCGTGCCGAATGGAAGAATCCACTTTGCCGGTGAGCACACCGCGACCTGGGTAGGATTTATCGAAGGCGCACTGGAAAGCGCGCATCGGGTGACAAGGGAACTGATCGAATGCGAACAAGATACGACAACTTCATCTGGTGGCGATCGGGCCTAGTAAGTCAAATGCTCGTCGAAGACGGGCGAGTGGTGATGGCCCCCACTCACCAGGGCCTGGAATCTGTCGCTGATCAAACCCTCGACTGTGGAGGCAAAGTCCTTTTGCCCGGATTTATCGACGCCCATTGCCACATCCTCGCGACCGGACGAGACCTGCTGAAGCTCAATTTGACTGCATGCAATACTCCCGAGGCGGTACTCGACGCCGTACGTGATCGCCATCTGACGCAGCCCGACGGCTGGCTGTTGGCCGTGCAGTACGACAACAACAAGTTCGCCGATGGCGCTCATCTGACTCGCCACGATCTCGACAAGGTTTCCTCCGAGCGCCCAATCTTGCTCCGACACTACAACGGACATTGCAGCGTCGCGAACTCAATGGCGCTTCGATTGGCAAAAGTGGACGAAACAACCCCGAATCCATCGGGTGGCGAATTCGTTCGAGATGCCTCGGGATCTTTGACGGGAGTCGTGCTCGAAGACGCCCATGAGATCGTTTGGTCGGCCACGCCCGAGCCCACCCTCGATGAGATGGTCGAAGCGATCCTTGCGGCGGGAGAAAGAATGGCCGATCTGGGAATCACTAGCGCTTCGGACATGATGACCGGACTCTACGGGCTCGAACTCGAATGCGAAGCCTATCGCATCGCGGCCGCAAAGGGCTGTCGAATCCGGACCCGCCTTTATGTTCAATGGAAGGAGGTCTTCGGTCCGCGAGGAGTCGGGCTTGAGCACTTCCGAGAACTTGAACAGGGATTTACGGACCCGGATCGGATCCGAGTCGCGGGGATCAAGCTCTTTGCTGACGGGGCGATTGGCTCCGCCACGGCCGCGATTTATGGTGCTTACTCGGGGCAACCTGCCAATGGGCCGCTGCTTTCTCGCAATGCTCAAGACACCAAACGCCCAGGAACAAGCGGGCAATTGATCTATGCTCCCGAAAAGCTCACGATGATGACCAAGACGGCCAGCGACGCAGGGTATCAAGTCGCGATCCACGCCATCGGCGACTATGCGGCAGATTTGGTGATGGATGCATTTGAGGCGACTGGCGACCCTTCGCGACACCGCATCGAACATGCGATGATTCTCAGCGATGCGCAGATCGAGCGACTGAAAGCTCTCGATTGTTTTGTCACGTTCCAGCCGGAATTCTTGCTCCGATTTGGTCACGCCTATCGACGGCAACTTGGCGACGCGGTCGCTTCGAAACTCGAAAGAACTCGTTCGGTGCTCGACGCCGGATTGCGACTGAGTCTTAACTCAGATCGCCCGATCGTGCCGGGTGACCCCATGGATGGCATCCGTACGGCTTCAAATCGTCCCGAGGGATTTGTGCCCGAAGAAAACTGCACATTCGAAGAGGCCGTAATTGGCTATTCCTCGGCGGGTGCCGAAGTCAATGGCGACAAAGGAAAGCTGGGCAGTCTCACGCTCGGCGAACTGGCCGACTATCAACTGCGCGACGCACTAGAACCAATCGCTTAGAACGTTAGCCGATCTCATTTGCAATCTTGAGGATATTGTGCCAACTCGACTGAAGGTCGGAGATGAGCGGCGTTTGGGCGCGGGCGATCGCGACGAGTTCAAGGTCGATATTCGCCGTGATGATCGCTTCGACGCCGACGGGTGCCTCGACCAAAACCCGGCCCAAGGGATCGCAGATCATCGAGCCGCCAACAAAACCCTTTCCACCTTCATGCCCCACGAGTTGAGCAAGGAACGTATACACCCCATGCTCTTCGGAAATCGCCCGAACCAGCCGCTGATAACGCTCATGGTTCTCGATATGCTCGCTACGAAAGCCGCGCGCCGGAGATGCGGACGGAATGATCATCGCGGTTGCCCCCGCCACCGCGTTAATCGTTGGCAGGATCGAGTGCCAAACGTCTTCACAGATCATCATCGAGGTCTTGCCCACCGAAGTATCGAGAACGCAAAGGTCCGTGCCCTTAGAGACAAAACGGTCCTCGTCAAATACGCCATAAGTGGGAAGAAAGAACTTCTGATAAGTTTTAAGGCACTGAATTCGACTGCCGTTGAATCGCAAAAACGCGGACGAATTATAAATGTTTCCGCCCAGAACTTCATAGAATCCAAGAGCAAATTCGATAGGAGTCTTGAGCTTGCCCTCGATCCTTTCTTGCAGCTTCTGGGTCAGCGATTCTGCCGAAATCGCCAGTTCGACGACGCCCCCTTCAAGGAAATAGCCGGTCGTGCTTGTTTCCGGGAAGACTGCTAATTGAATGCCTTCTTCGGCACATTGAATTAGGTGCTCGGCAATACGGTCGAGATTGCCCTCTAGCTTGCCCTTGTCGGGAGAGAACTGAACGATGCCAACGGATACTGCCACGCTTCTTTCTGTATACCTCGCAGGAGTCGGTTATGCGCGATTTGAGTCAGGCAGACCAGTAGTAACCGCGTCCAAGATTTTGCGTCTAAGTCGATGTGATGCGTTGGCTGACTTTGGTTCTTGTATTCATCGGATGCGTTCCGGTTTTTGCCTGGGCGCAAACGGGCCGCGGAATCGTCACGGCCGAAGCCTTCGTGGGAAGGGCCCATTCAGTCTACATCGGCACGATTCAGACCCTCGATTCCGCTGAATACAAAGAGCAACTCGATCCCCACGTGTATTTTGGCAAGACGTACAAGATGGGATTTGAGGTTAAAGAGACGATTCGGGGAGAGGTCAAGAGCCGTCTTGAGATCATTCTTTTGAGTCAGCATTCGGACTACCTGGAATATTTGCGTCTCCATCATATCGAACTTGCGATTGCAATCGGAAAGGACTGTTACGTTTCGGATATCGGTAGTGAACTGATCGTTGACGTTGACGGGCAGAAACGGTTGGGCGAGACGATGCAATATCGAATCCTGCAAAAACTGACTGTGAAAGGTGAGTTAGGCGTGGGACCGGACGCCAGTCAGTTCAACACTTCGATGGACGAGGGAAAGATGTTTGATTTCAACTTTAACCTCCTGAAAAGCCGTGATGAAGTCCTGAAGCACTTTCGCGCCTTCGCCAAGAAGCATCGAGAAGTCTTTCGAATGATTTGGGTTGGTGTTCCTCATCCATTTGGAAGACTATGCGGCTATACCAACGCTTACATGCTCGTTGGATTTCCGGTTTGCGACGAGACCAAGAAGACGTTGCAGAAGATGATTGATCATCCCGAAGCCTTCCTGAAAAAGTATGCGTCGAAGGATATTGATGGAGATCGAAGGGAATTTATCTCATCAGGCAGAAAGGCGCTCGATGACTTTGGCAAATCTCAGTGAGATGGCTTTTAGTCTGGAGTGCGCCAAGTTCGCAATGCATCAAACGCGTTTCCACCGATCGACGTTCGCACGAGCGAGATCAAGCCAGCGCTCGAATCACCCCACGTGGTCAATGCGAGCCGCTTCTTGGCCCGGGTCATGGCGACATACTGCAACCGTTTCAATTCTTCTTTTTCTTTCAGCGATTTTAGGGCGCGGATGTACTCGGCGGCGAAGGTCGATTTCCCTTTTTGCCAATAGCCAAGCCAGCCTGTCTCAGCGTCGAAAATGGGTGTATTGATCGGAGGAGCTTTATGGTCCATGCCGTCAGCAAGGATCACGGTTTCCCATTCAAGTCCTTTGGCCTTGTGGATGGTCATGAGCGTGACCAAATCCTCCGACTCGTCCGTCGTGGCGGCATCGCCTTCGTCGTGGCGCAGCCGCTCAATATTACGGATCAATTCGGCAAACTCGCGGGCAGATAACTCAGGGGAATCCATTGCAAGAAGGAGGAGCTTGCGGACGTTTTCGATTCGGCGTCGCCCCTCGGGGAGTTCCAAAAGATTGATGAACAGGTCTGATTTGTTGATGATTTTTGACAAGATCTCAGACGCCGGCACGTGATCGACTTGATTGCGCAGGTCGAGGAACCACGACTGAAAGTGTTCCAGTTTGGCCTGATCCTCCGCTTTGAGTTGCATGTCTTCTGTGGGTTTTGCGAGGAGGACGATTGAATCGAGCGAGAGCCCAACGATTGGGCTTCGGAGCGTGGCGAGCCACGCGAATTGGTTGGACTTCGACGAAACGGCAAGGAGTGCGTTGACCAGATCGCGAACTTCGGATCGGGCAAAAAATTGCGACTGACCGGCATTCATCCGAACGCCGATGCCGCGTCGCTTGAGGGCGGCTTCAATGGCCTCGGCTTCTTTATGGCGGCGAATGAGAATGCAGATTGAGTTCAGCTTAGTGCCGATGGCTTGTTCGGCAGCGACAAAGTCAGCAAGTTCGTGCCAGTTTGCTTTCGAACTCAAATGGATACGCTCGACACCCGTAAAGTCATAACTCTCGTCAAATGGCAGATCAGGATTTGCGACAAAGTAGGAGTCGCCGAAGGCCTGACTAAACACCACATCGACGAGACTAATGATCGTTTTTGCTGAGCGGAAGTTCTTGGAGAGTTTGAGCGAACCTTGGCGTGCGCGAGAGTTGAACAGCCCCACATCGGCATTGCGAAAAGCATAAATCGACTGCTTTCCATCACCAACCAGCATCTTCGATTGGCTATCAATGGCGTCGAATAATCGGAACTGGTTTGAGTTGAGATCCTGCGATTCGTCAACAATGACGTGCAAAAACTGACGCGAAACCCGTTGGCGAACCTGAGGCGACGATTCGATCAGGCGGACAGCGCGACTCTCTAATCCGTCGAAATCAACCTTTCGATCCCGACCGAGAATAATCTCGTATTGAGCCCACGCACGGAGGGCTAACTGAGCCAAGCCACACGTAAGTTTTGCTGCTTCGAGTTCATTGGGCTGCGAGTCGCGAAGCCACGGGAACTTCGACTTTTCGCCGCGTATTTTGCCCGCTTCTTGGTAAGCGGCATCTCGCCAAAAGGTGTTGGGGCTTTGTTCGATGGCGATCTGCATGTAGCCCGGCAAACGACGGATTAGTTCGGCGTGTGTGACCTGCAGAAAGGATTCGCCCGATTCGTAGAGGCGTTCGAAAAATGAGGGTTCGTGGCCGCTGCTGCGAAAGTGATTCAGCACCCGGATCGTCTCGCTTTCGAGTTTTTCGTAAGCCCCCACCTGACCGTATTCGGCTTTCCCGACTGTTGCCTTTACAAAGAGCGAAACCAATTCATTGTCGTCATCTTCGGCCGAATTGATGACATGACGAACCGCGTCACGCTTCAGTCGATCCGACTCGCCACCACTCGCAAGCTCGAATTTCGGGTCCATTCCCGCCTCGACCGAGTTCTCCCGCAGGAGCTTTTCATAAAACGAGTGGATGGTTTGAATCGGGCCGGTTTCCGCTTCTTGGGCCTGCTCAAAGAGGCCGTTTTCGAATAGACGATCCACGATGCGCCGCTTCATTTCGGCGGCGGCCTTATTGGTAAACGTGATCGTAAGGATTTGTGACGGACGAACGCCAAATTCCCGCACCAATCGCAAATACCGTTCGACAACGACGTAGGTCTTGCCTGAGCCAGCCGACGCCACAACGACCGTCGAACCATCGTTTTGATTGATGATTTCGATCTGTTCGGGGGTCGGATTATTGGGCATCGGTTTTGACTCCAAAATCAAACGGATCGTCGGAACTGCCCAACGACTGACGGCAGAGATCGGCATAGGAACAAAATGAGCAATGCTCGCCCGCGCGGGTGGTCATCTGCCCCGAAACCGCAATCGCCTTGGGCGCTCGCAGCAAGTCTTTGATTCTTTCCGCGAGTTCGGTTTTGTTGCCAAATTGTCGGGCTAAGTTGATCACAAGAAATTGATCGCCTTGCTTGTCGATGCGCTGATATTCTGAAAAAAGCAGGGTCGTCCGGTGCTCGGCAAGTCCATCAATTTCGATGCGAACTTCGGGAACATTATCCCATGCGGACGCGAAATACATGCCGTATTCGGCCAAGTACTTATCGACGGCTTCCTCCTTCAAATCCTTTGGCGGCGTCCGACGATAGAGGTGGATCGTTCGGACACCATCCTGGTCCGTGATGCCATCGACTCGACCCACAAAGTGATATTTGAACCGCTCAGCGTTGAGCCTTGGGTCGCCAAATCGCACATCGAGCGACGTGTTTTGTGGGTCGCGACCCCATAATTCTCGGGCCCTAAATTCGCGCTCGATCAAACCTTCGATCAGCCGTCCCGCGCCGTGATAAATCATATCGAACTCCCAGGCCGGGAGCTTAGGGCGAAGTTCGTCAAGGTATTCCGTGAGTACGCGACCCAGTTCGACTCGGGCGACTCGGGGATCTCGCAAGGTAAGCAAATTGGCCCGACGAGGGACTTCGAGCATCCATCCCCAATGGTCCGAAACCTGAAGCTGCTCGGGAAGCAGCCGTTCGGCTGCGAATTTGAAATTACATTCCAATAAAGATCGCAGGGAGCGAGGTTGGACGTTATTGGAGTCAAATCGCACAATTTCGACGGCGCGATCATCCACTAATTCGTTATTGATGGGAATCAAAGTTGGATGAAGGATCTTCTCAGCCAAAACCTGATCACGGGGCGAGTCGCATTGATCAACCGGTGGGGTCAAAAGCCGTCGTGGGTGGGTGACCGCTTTTTCGATGTGACAAATTCGTTTTACTTCTTCGAGATAGAAAGCGGGCACGTTGTCGGATTCTCCGTCCGACATCGGATAGCTGAGATACAAAGCCTTGGATGGGCAGGCACAGACCCGGTAAAAGAGGTCACGCTCGCTCTTGGCAACATCGAACGAGTCGTTTAGCGGTGGACCATCGAGCAAGGACGAGAGGCCATGTTTGAGTTCATCGCTGAGAACCGCGTTCTCAGATCGGCGACGCGGAAATGACCCTTCAAGCATTCCGAGCACCAATAGGTTATCCACCTCACCAAGCTCTTCGGGTGAAGAGACAAGTAAGATTCCGTCGCCACGACTCGGAACGCTGACGTCGCTCATCTGCCAAATCTTGGTCGCGTGATCGAGCCAATCCGAGTAGCTGCGGGGTTCAGGATTTTGGATGAGCTGGATCGTGGCGTCTTGGGCGAGATTGGATAGCAGGGAAGTTTGAGCCCGGACATCCCGTTCTTGGACGTTGGCGAGCCAGGGCGACGATTCCAAAAAGAGTTTGAGTTCTCCGTGCCATTTGCCTGGGTCGCGACCCGATTCGTGACTGGCTTCTCGAAAGGCCTTGATATGGGTCAAAACCTCGCGCACATAGTCGTCGATATCTTCTGTAATAGCAAGATAATCGGCGAGAACGTCCCAGTCTTTGCCGGCGCTTTCGTGGACGGTATTGAGCAGGTTGGCAACTTCGATGCCGCCAAAATAAGACGTTTCGAGTGGAGTCGTAAGGGTTCTCACGTCATCACTCGCGATGGCCTGAAGCACTGCGAGCGTGACTTTGGCAAAGCCGCTCGCAAGTAGTGGAATTCGGCGTCGAGTTTCGATTGGGACGCCCAGACTCTCGCCTGCGTGAACCAAGATTGGACCATATCGATCGAGGTCGCGGGTCAAAATCGCCGTATTTGCAAAGTCATCGATGGCGAGACATTTGCGTAATGCCCATTCACATTCGGAAAGTGGGTCGCCACAGCAGTGAAGTTCCACCCAATCGAGGTCGGCTCCGGGATGGTTTTCTTTCGCGAAAAGATTATTGATGAGGCGATTACCTTCGCCCGGAGATCGCGGGGCTTGGCCGAGTGAGTCGGCGATGACGCGAGAAAGTTGGAAAATGTCGCCATCCGTCGCGTGGCGATCCAAAATAACTTGAACGTGGGCACCTTGCTCGACCATCCAATGAAGCCATTGAATCGCCATCGGGTGGACGGTGCTGCCCATGAACACGAGAAGACGGGAATCTTGCCCATCCGCATCGAATTTGCTGTCGAGACATTCTGCGATCATCTTGGCGACGATGGTCGCGTTGGCGCGGTGGAGAATGTCGATGACATCGTGAAAGATCTCGATGAGTTCGGAGATCTTGGTGAGCGCGGGCTTGGTTAGAAGCTTCTTGCGTAGGTTGTCGTTTTCCGCGCCGATGATGCCCCAATGCCCAAACTCGCGAAAGGCTTCGAGCAGGCATTCGTGGAACCCCGGCATGTCAGCAACTCGCCGAAAGGCGCTGCTGGAATCGATTTCATCGCAGACAATCGACAGCGCGGTGAGTACCTGTCGCGAAGTCGCGATTCGCCGGGTTTCCAAACCAGTCAATTGATGGATCTGGCGTACGACTTCGCCAAAAGATTTCACGTCGACGAGCGTTTGATCGTCGAGCTGAGCGCGCAGCATCGGCAACTGGGAGTCATTGAGGCTGGTTACAAGTCCATATTCCGACTGACCGAACCGCTGAACAAGGCGAGCTACGTTTTTGGGCCCTGGAATGATGCTTAACACTTCCAAACGACCAACGGGCATACCGTTATCAAGTGTAACATGGACAAGTGCCCTCGCGCATTTGGAATACCCGTCGACAAGCCCTCGGAAACCTTGTCCCGCTGCTTTTGGGGCTCGTGGTTGGAACTCTTGGCTTCTTGATTCATCCGATTGCTGGCGCAATCTTAGGAATTTTTGCCGCCTACTTTGGAGTTCACCAGTGGGGTTTTTTTGAAAATGCCAAAATCGATCGCGAACTGCGGGCGAGGACCGGCAAAGACGGAGAGTTGATCGGATTTGTATACCGCGATCCGCCGACAGTGTTGGACGCGCATGCCGAAATTGGGCTTTTGAATGTTGAATCCCACCAGCTGACGATTGCGACTGAAACGGGAACTACCGTGTTGGACCGTGATCAGATCAAGACGATCTCTCGTAAAGGAAATATTCATTCGCTGCTCATGCTGGGCGGTTGGATTGCTCTAGAACTCGAGGATGGCGAGTTCTTTCGACTCGAAAGTCGGAAGTTGAATACGATGGGTGCAAGTCGCTCTCGCACTAACCAACTCTTTGTCGAACTTTCGAATTGGCTCAAGGCTAAATAAAAAAGGCCCCGCATAAAGCGGGGCGCTTTCCTTGATTGTTTGTCTTAGCCTCGAAGGAGTGACAAAACGGACTGACCCGACTGGTTTGCTTGTGCGAGCATCGCCATACCGGCTTGCTGCATAACTTGCAGTTTGGTGTAGTTGGTCATTTCGGCGGCGACGTCCAGGTCTCGGATGGAGCTTTCGGAGTTCGAAAGGTTTTCCTTCATACTAGCGAGCGATCGGTTGTTCGATTCCAGCGTGTTGCGTTGGAAGTTACCGATTCGGCCTCGCATCTGGCTGACTTCGTCGATGGCCTTGTCGATGACCGCGATGGCAGCCGAAGCTCCAGCGGACGTGGTAACGTCGAGGTTAGAAACCGACAAGCCTGCCGAAACGCCCGAACCGAGCTGGCTGGCGCTCATGTTTCGCAGAGCGAGGTTGGCCGTGGTGTTCGCAAGGAATCCGATCTGGAAGGACGAATCCTGAGCGATAACCTGACCCATGAGCGACGTACCGGTCGCGTTTCCACCTTGGGTGACGACGAGTTTATTTCCGCTTGCGTCTGTCAATGTCAGACCATCGGCACCTGCGCGGCCACCAGTGAAGAGGACGTTTTGACCGCCCACGCTGATGGTTGCCGTCGCATCGGTTCCGGTAACGGAAGCCGAAGTGTTGGCCGAAGACGAGACCGCACCTGACGTGTCAACAAAGTTGATCGATCGGTTCGTACCCGTTTGAGTCTGAGTGAAGACCAACTCGTTTGAGGTCGTGAACGAGGCAGTGACGCCCGTTTGACCCGAAGCTGCATTGATCATCGATGCAAGGTTTGCACCTGAGGTTCCGGCCGAGACCGAGAAGCTCACACCATTGATGCTGATCGAACCCGAAGCCGCCGCACCCGACGTCAACAGAGCCGTAGCCGTGTACAGAGCAGAAGTTGCTGCTGCAGTCTGGTTGATCGTGATCAAACCGGTCTGCGTCACGGTCGTGCTGTTGGCGGTACCGCCGAAGCTGAATCCAGCAACCTTCGAAGTGTTCGAAATCTGGGTCGTAACACCAGCCGAACCGTCGAGAAGCTTTCGACCCGAATAACTGGTCGTGCTAGCAATTCGATCAATCGAGCTGATGATCGAATTCAACTGATCTTGGTTTGCTGCGAGCTGCGTCGACGTCAAGGTCGCCGAGTTACCCGATGCAATTGCAAGACTTCGTGCGTCGTCGAGAAGCGAGTTCATTTCACCAAGGGCGTTTTCAGCCGTCTTGGCGTAGTTCATAGCTTCCGAGTTGTTTCGCGTTGCCGCGTCCATCGATGCGATCTGCGAGCGGAAAAGTTCCGAAGAGATGAGACCTGCAGGATCATCTGATGCATCTGCGATGCGAAGACCCTTGGAAAGTCGATTCATCGACTTGCTCATCTGTGACGAAACGTTGGATACGCTGTTGTAAGCGCCCAACGCTGCAATGTTGTTGTTAATCTGAAATGACATTCGATCCTCCGTGACTGTCGGGCCTTAACCTCAGCTTCCCGCTTTGGTTTCGATTCCTCCCCAGGACTCGATGCTCACCGGATGACCCACCCCGAGCACATTGATGGATTTCCACCTCAGCCGAAAATCGATACCTGGTAAAAACACGGTGATAAAAGAAACCCGTAAGAATTACCAGCTAGTACTTTTACTGGTGCTTAACTAGTGAGGGAAGCGGAAGAAGAGGAGGAAGTCGTAAGAGCTCGGAAGCCAACTCCCAACTATCTCAGGTATACTCTCGCCTTAACCCGCTCGGGGCGTAGGCCCCCGCATGGAGACCAAGAGCAAATGAGTGAAGATCTAAATAAAGCCCTTTCGGCAGAAGCCGCAATGAAAGATAAGGACGCGGACGTCAGTTCCAAAGCTCGTCCTCGCCGAAAGCGAAAGGTTAGCTACCTTACCCTCAACAAGATCGAAGTCGTGGACTATAAGGATGTCGCGCTTCTCCGAAAGTTCATCAACGATCGTGGCAAGATGTTGCCTTCGCGACAGACCGGTACGACCGCACGACAGCAGCGACAAGTCGCTCAGGCGATCAAACGAGCACGAGAAATGGCGCTGATCCCGTTCGTCGTTTCGGAAATGAATACGGAAAAGCGAGAGCCACGAGCCCCTCGAAACGAAGCTCCAGTAGCTGCCACTCCGACCGAAGAATAAAAACGTTTAGCGATTCGGAAGAGATGGGTGATCCAAATTACGGGTCGCCCATTTTTTTTGTGCTAGTTGAGGTTTCCCGACTCGGGCCAAATTTGGCGGTTGCCGCCGCTGATATGCACTCGAAGGAAGCAACCATGCCACACCCCCGGTGGGAACCGTTACGACCTCGGCAATGCCCTTGCAGGAAGACTTATTGGACTGCTCTATGAAGATGCTCAATTCCCCAAAGTTGTTTGGGGAAACTTCGTTCTTGGAGGACTCCAAGACTTCCTAGTTTCCTAGATGTCTACTGGTAAGGATGTCTTGTCCTAAGTGGTAACCATGTCTTGTCACTTGACACTAGGGAAGTAGCTTTGTTCGACATTCGATTGTTGTGAACCTTGGAACGAAGGTAATAACCACGCTACACCCCTGGGGGTGTCGTTGAGCTTTCGCGAAACGGTGGGGGTGATGCTGACTTACAATTCCTTGTCTGCATTTGGAGTTGAGGGAATCACCTACGCTGCTGGACCCCTCCGTCCCTTCGGGCCACCTCCCCATGAGAGTAGGAGCGAAGAGGCGAGTCTATTGGAGGATAGTGACTTTGATCCCAGGAGGCTGGAAAACCGAGCACGGAGCACTAATCCCTCGCCGAAAAAACTATACGATGCCGGAACGTAGCAAGTCCTTGAGCATCAGCAGCCCAAGAATTTTGCCGTTGATGACGACCGGCATTTCGCCAATCTTCACCGTCGAATTCTGAAAGACCTCCAGCGCTTCCATCGCGAGCAAGTCCGGTTCGATCACCGAAGGAGCGGTGTTCATAAACGTCTGCGCCTCAGAATTGATATTGATCGGCTCCTTGAGAAGTTGGCGGCGAAGGTCACCCTCCGTAATGAATCCAATCAAGCAGCCCTCGCCGTCAACCACGCAAGCCGCACCCACTCCCGCATTCGCGATCTTCTGCATGACGATCAGGACCGAGTCGGTTGGGTCAGCCACCGCGATCTCACCATAAGGCCGCATGACATCTTCGACTCGCAGCAAAAGGCGCTTGCCGAGCGCGCCTGCCGGATGGTATTTCGCAAAATCGTCCTTGCCAAAGCCGCGCGCTTCCATGACCGAAATCGCGAGCGCATCGCTGAGAGCGATCATGACGGTGGTACTGGTCGTAGGGGCCAGATTATTCGGACAAGCTTCTTGGCGAACGCCGGTATCAAGCACCAGGTCGGAAAGCTTGGCTGCGGTGCTGTTTGCGCGTCCGGTAATGAGAATCGTTTTTGCCCCCGACGCCTTGAAGCTGGGAAAGAGGCGGACCAACTCGTCGGTCTCGCCGCTGTGCGTGTAGAGCAAAATAATGTCGTCCTGAGTGACCATTCCAAGGTCGCCATGAACAGCTTCGGCCGCGTGCATAAAGAAAGCGGGAGTGCCCGTACTCGCCAGGGTTGCCGCGGTCTTGTTGGCAATGTGCCCTGACTTGCCAATGCCGCAACAAATGACACGCCCTCGGCAATTCATCATCCAAGTAGCGGCGGTTTCAAAGGCGTTGCCCAGGCTCTCAGCACAAGCTTGAACAGCCTCAGCTTCTTGCATCAAAACACGCTTTCCGTTATCGATCATCATCCTAAAATACTTTTTCCAAAGAGCGAGGCAATCCATTCGGTGGCGATGGTCGCCGTTTGATTATTGTTGTCGTGAATAGGGCTCACTTCTACTACGTCCATTCCAACGAGTTGATAGTGTCCGGGCTGCCGAAGTGTTTCGTAGATTAGCTCAGCCAAAAAGTGGGCTTCGCGGTAGGTCAATCCACCTCGGACTGCTGTCCCTGTGCCAGGGGCTAGGATCGGGTCCATCGCATCCACATCGAGCGAAATGTATAGATACTTAATCTTTCGATCTTGAAGATAAGTATCTATTTTGCGCCAAGACTCAAGCGTCCCGTCACGGTCGATCTCGTGCATGGTAATCGGGCAACCTTTTTTGACGGCTAATTTTTCTTCGGGGTCAACGTCGCGAAGTCCAAACCAGCACACATTGCTCAAGCTCAGAGTCGTGGTCACGATAGACTGCTGCAATCGCATCCAATCCGCGTCAATTTCGCCTTGCTTTCCGCTTGATGACCCCGCGAGAAGCGCAAGCGGCATTCCGTGGATGTTCATCGTGCCCGAGGTGCCGGGAGTGTTAACATCGCCGTGCGCGTCGATCCAAAGGATGCCGAGTTCGTCGCCGTAGCGGTCGAGCAAAGCCGAAATCGGTCCAGCAGACATCGAGTGTTCGCCGCCAAGCATGATGGGAAAGTTGCCGCGTTCGAGAATCCCTTTAGTGATGGACTTCAAACGGGAAATAACCTCACCTGCGGGTTCGGCGTAAGGGATCCCCGGACCTTCTTCGGTGGTCAGGTCGGCTGTAAGGTTGCCAAGATCTTTGACTTCAGATCCGGTTACTTTTGAAAGGGTTGGGAGCAGTCCAGCCAGTCTGAGTGCATCCGGTCCGAGCCGACTCCCTTGTCGAGCGCCGCCAAGATCGAATGGAGCGCCATGAATCTCGATCACGCCTATAAGGGTACCTAGACCGCGCGATTAACCTGCGTTATTTGCGCCGGTAGCCGGAGTGTTGGCTGCGGGAGCATTCGTCGCAGGAGCGTTGGCAGCAGGAGTATTTGTGGCGGGTGTATTCGCGGCTGGCTCGTTCGTAGCAGTGTTGCTTGCCGCGGGAGCGTTGTTCGAAGCGGCGGGAGCATTATTCGTTGCCGGAGCGCTCGAAGTTGCGGAATGCGACGGAGCAAATGCGCTGCGTTGCTCGTTCGCGAGAACGCGATTGGCCACCACATTATAAATCAAGACCAAAGCCATAAAGGCAATGCCGAGATAAAGTGCTGCCTGCGACATGATGTCGTCGAAAGTTGCCTTACCTTTATAGGTCGTGCGGACGCTGCCGCCTCCGCTCATGGCGTCGCCTTTGCCAGTTATGAGGACGAGCAACGAAAAGACAATTGCGACGATAATCGCAAGAACGAGGACAATGTTGCTCAGAATAGACACGGCGACCTTAAAGAATACCTAAAACGCGCGACAAGAACTTCTAGATTGATGGAAGTCCGGTAAGCCAAGCGATTAGCGACCATATTCCTAACGCCAAGAAGCTTCCCGACATTACATGTAAAATGCCGCTATTAAATAGCCTTTGCCAAGGCCCTGAGGCACGATTCGAAGCAACCTGATATTTTTCGAGCAGTTGGCGGCCAGCCTCGATTCCACTGGCAAGCTGTTTATCGGTTGGCTTCTTTGTCGTAATCCAATATTGAACGAACGAGCCTACTGGTCTCCAAAAGAAGAGAGTGAGAATCGCCGCGATTGAAAGTCGAGGTTCGAATTCGGGAGTCCACGGGATACTCGTAAGGGAAGTGACCATCGTGATGGCCACCGCTAAATTCGTACCACACCGAGGGTGAACCCTCGGCATCCGCTTGACCACGTCGAGAGTTAAGGCCTCTTCGCGTTCGATGGCATGAACGACTTGATGTTCGGCTGCGTGGTAACCCGCGATGGGATGAATCCGAAACAGGAGAGCCATGACGAGGAAGGAAATGCCTTCAGTCACCAACGGAAGCCCTAACCAATGCATCCCGCGGCGTTCCAGCAGCGAGATGATCATGCCACTGACAACAAGAACCGAAATGAGAAAGAAGCCAGTGCTGACAAGATACAGCCCACTCTTGCCTCCGTTGACGGCCCCGGATGTCAGGTATACGCCAAACGGTGTCGCCATTCCGCCGACCATATGCGGTCGGGCTTGGTCGGCTGGAGTTCCGACAAAATTCGACGGCGAAATGAGTCCACAAAGATTCAGATAGTCGTCGACCACGACGAGGCATGTGCGATTTTCGAGTTGCCGAAGCGCTTCGGCTCCCGTGGCTCGATTTGAAATCAGACTGGCGGGTTCGATAAATTCGGTGATCGGTGCAGTCGGAGCGGCCCCTTCGGCGACGTATCTCAAGATTCCCGATTCGGTGAGAATTCCCACCACGCGCTCACCATTGACTACCGGAACAAGCTCTTGACCACTCTCCCGCATCCTTTCGATGGCGACAGAGACGCTCGTCATGTCATCGACGCTCACGCACGGACGCATGAAGCGCCCCACGGGTTGAGTCAGTCGATCGGAGATCACGCTGAATAGTATGGCGCGTTTTGGGCATAATGAACGGGTACGTGAAGCGAATTGGAGTGATAACAAGTGGCGGCGACGCACCGGGAATGAATGCTGCGATCCGGGGTGTCGTTCGAGCCGCACTCTATCGTAATGTCGAAGTGATCGGCTTTGCCCACGGCTGGGAAGGCGTCATCAACGACGAATCGGAGCTCATGGACTCCAAGGCGGTTGGAGGCATTATCGACCGCGGCGGCACCATTTTGAGGTCGGCTCGCAGCGCAGAGTTTCGAACTCCCGAAGGGCGGGTCAAAGCCCTCGACAATCTCAAAAAGAATCAAGTCGAGGGATTAGTCGTCATCGGTGGAGACGGCTCGCTAACCGGTGCGCTTAAGCTTCAAGAAGAATTTCATTTCCCCGTCATGGGTGTCCCTGGCTCGATTGACAACGACATTTCAGGAACTGATTTCTCGATCGGCTTTGATACCGCTGTCAACATTTCGGTTGAGGCCATCGACCGACTTCGCGACACCGCCTATTCGCATGAACGCGTTTTTGTGGTGGAAGTCATGGGCCGTCGAAACGGCTTTATTGCGATTGAATCTGGTCTCGCCGGGGGTGCGGAAGCGATCCTTATTCCTGAGGTCCCTTATTCGTTGCTCGATATTTGCAAAAACCTTCGCTCCGCGGCGGATCGGGGGAAGAAGAGTTCGATCATCGTCGTCGCCGAAGGGGCTGCGCGGGCGTCGGATGTCAAGGTCTTCATCGAAAAGAACACCGGTTTCGATTGCCGCTATCTCGTTTTGGGACACCTCCAACGCGGTGGCTCGCCAACGGTTTTCGACCGTGTTTTGGCCTTGAGGCTCGGAGCATTGGCCACGAACCGTCTTCTCAGCGGATTCCGAGGAGAAATGGCGGGCGTCGATGGAAACAAACTGGTTTCTCACCCGCTGACCTACGTCTTGAGCACCGAGCGGACCATCGATCCTGAGAAACTGCTATTGGCCGAAGTCATGGCGCAATAACAGAGATCAGGGCTGAGATCACAGAGCCCAGGGAATCCTCAGACTGAAAAGCTTGTTGAGGTCAGTGTGCAAGAGCTGAATAGTCACAAATCAACGAATTTGAGTCCGGCAAAACTCCTCATGTGGGCCTTTGTCGGATGCTTAGTTTTCTTGTATGTCGTCCGTCTCAGTTGGCGATGTTTTTGCGCGATCACTGCGCCCATTAGCATCTTTTGCGAACTGCCAAACACGAAACTTTATATCGATGGATCCGAGTTGCCCAAGCACTTTATGCTACAGCCCTTTCGAGATCGCTACGAACTTGAAGTCGTTGGACCAAAATCGAGGCAGAAATACGCCTTCTGCCCCTACGATAACATGCAAGATTCCGGAAGTATCACCGTCGATGCAAAGGGAGTCAGTTTCCCGATGCAGTTCGAAACTCTTCCGTGAACTTGCCTCTCGTCGCTCACCGGAATCAAGCTCAATAGACTCGCGACTTGTGACTAAAGCTGTTATTTGCCCACCAACCAAGCTACCCTTTGATTCAAAGGCAGGACTTCAGAATCCTTAGTGACATAGCGTAATATAAGTTTTATGTCGTCTTCACTGAACGCTGCTTTCAAAGCTGCATCCCAATTGCCCGAGGATCAGCAAGAGATATTTGCCGCATTTCTCATTGCAGAATTGAAGGACGAAGAAGAATGGCAGACTTCTTTCATGAAGAGTCGAGATTCGCTCGTCGATCTTGCGAAAGAGGCTCGGTCCGAATATCGAGCTGGGAAAACGAAACCCCTTGAAGACCTTCTGTCGTGAAATCTGTTACGACTTCTAAATTTAATAAGGCATTTCAAATGCTTCCTCAAGAGGTACAGCAAAGGGCCACGCGGGCTTATCGCCTTTGGCTTGCGGACCCGAATCATCCTGGCCTAAAATTCTCTGCGGTCCACCCTCTGGAGCCAATTTACTCCGTGAGAATAGGACTCCATTGGCGTGCCCTTGCCGTTGTAGAGGACGGTGTTGCCATTTGGTTTTGGATTGGCTCGCATTCGGATTACGATCAAATCCTTCGATCAATCTAGGATTTAGTTTTTGATGTTCGTACCAGGATGTCATTGGTGGTGTTTTGACATGAGTGAGAATTTTTATCCCAACTCAGAACTCCCAACTGTAAACTAGCAAAGATGCTCCTGACCGTTACCCTTAATCCTTGCGTCGATTTCCTCTTACGGGTCGAGAAATTCACTCCAAACGACACGAATCGGGTGCTGGCTTGCGAAAAGGATGCTGGGGGTAAGGGGCTGAATACATCGCGGGTCTTTGCTCACTTGGGGGGCGTCACGATCGCGACAGGATTTTTAGGTGGGCCGACGGCCGCATTCATTCGGCATGTGATGGACCTCGAAGGCGTGCTGGACGGCTTCGTTCAAGTCAAGGGTGAGACCCGTACCAATTTTTCAGTCGAAGACGACTCGGATCTTCCACCAACAACGATCAACCAGCGTGGCCCCACAATTTCAGCAGACGAATGGGATCGGCTTGTGGGAAAGATTGACACTCTTGCGCCAAAGGCAAACTGGGTCTCGTTTGGCGGATCATTACCCCCAGGGGTTGAGAAAGACGCATTTTACAAATTAGCGCAAATTGCCAAAAAGCACGGGCGAAAGGTCGTTCTCGATGCTGACGGAGCTGTTTTAAGCGAGGGGCTCAAGGCTAATCCCGACTTCATCAAGCCGAATAGCGCCGAGGCTGCACGTCTGCTTAGTCGAGCCATAGAATCCGACGAGGATGTGATTACCGCCACGAAGGAGCTTTATGAGCGCATTGGTGGTGAAAACCGCTATGTTGTGATCAGTCGTGGGGCCAAAGGCGCCGTGATGACGTGTCAATCGGGCACTTATCTTGGTTTGAGCCCCCATGTGCACCCGAAGAGCACGATTGGCAGTGGCGATTCGATGATCGCGGGGGTGCTTTGGGCACTCGAAGAAGGGAAGTTGGATGATGAAGCTCTTTGCTGGGGCTTAGCGGCTGGAGCGGCAACCGCCCTCACCGATGGTACGGCCATCGGTGACAAGGCGACCGTTGAGCGACTGCTTCCAGAAGCCAAAGCCCACAAAATAGCCTAGAATTTTCGTTTCCTCGTAGGAGAGGATCCTCGCGTGAACGAAGTGAGCTTGCGAGGAGGTGAGGTCGATCAATATATCTGCACTCAGACCTCACCCGTTCCTCGCAAGCTCGGCGGGATCAATAAGGGCTACTTCGTTTTGAACTTATAGACCGTGGTCGACATATAAACCTGGCCCGGCTGAAGTTCGGTGGAAGGGAAGTTCTCCTGATTCACGGAATCCGGGAAGTGCTGAGTCTCCAAGCAGAATCCGCCACGCTTCGGATAGACCTTTCCGCCGTGTCCCTTCAGCGTTCCATCGAGAAAGTTTCCACTGTAAAACTGAACGCCGGGCTCGGTGGTCCAGACTTCCATATAGCGTCCGCTCTTGGGCTCAAGAACGGCACAAGCCTTTCTCAACTGACCAACCGTACCTTTGAGGACCCAGTTGTGGTCATAGCCACCGCCGTACTTGATCTGATCATCGTTTGGCGTGTCGATTCGGTCGCCGATGCGGGTGAGCTTATTGAAGTCGAACGGCGTTCCGTCCACCAACATGTATCCGCCCATTGGAATCAGGGTCTCATCGATCGGCGTGATGGCCTCGGCCATAATTTGCATCCGGTGGTCCAGAATCGTTTTTTCCTTCGCGCCGCCGAGGTTCCAGTAGGTGTGGTTGGTCAGGTTTTGAATCGTGTGGGCGTTGGTGCGCACGTTATAATCGATGCGGATCGAATTATCGGAGGTCAGCGTATATTTGACGACCGCCGTCAATTCTCCCGGATACCCTTCATCGCCATCAGGGCTCACGTATTGCAGCGTGATCGAGGGGTTTGTTTTGGTTGGTTTCGAAAGCACCGTCCAAATATGTTTGTCGAAACCTTTCAGTCCACCATGCAGACTATTTGGACCGTTGTTGACGGCCAGCGAATATTCTTTGCCATCTAACTTAAACTTGCCTTTGGCGATTCGGTTTCCGACGCGTCCGGCGATACAGCCGAAATAGGGGCTCTTGGTCGGATATTCGTCAAATTTGTCGAAGCCAAGCGTGACTTCTTCATATTTGCCCTTGCGGTCAGGAGCGGTCAGCGAGACGATCGTGGCGCCATAGTCCATGATCTTGGCGACCATGCCGTTCTTATTCTTCAGCGTGTAGAGAGTCACGGGCTTGCCTTCATAGGAACCAAAGTGGGATGTTTGCATAACCATAGCCAGAGCAATATTTGTGAGCACCATTGCAATCGTAGGTTATCCCACTTGGGCTTGAATTGCAACTCTATATCGACGCGTATGGCCCCGACGATGGGTCTTGTTCCTGATTAATGTTTCGTTGGGTCCAGACGTTTTCGCAAGAAAACGGTTGCTTGCGGGTTGTCGTTGTATCGCTCACAAGTCTCATATCCTCGCTTTTTGTAGAGGTTGATCGCGGCTTGGAGTCCGTCGTGGGTGTCGAGATACACCCACTTGTAGTGTTGTTGGGCAAACTTTTCGAGCTCATCCATCAATCGATCTGCTGCCCCTTGGCCCCTGGCTTCTGGCCTGATGTAAAGACGTTTGCATTCGCCCGCTTCGGCAATGCTCGGAAGCGGACGCAAAATGACGCACCCGACCGGGCGGTTGTCGAGGAAAGCCATCCAAAATCCTGACTGAGCATCTTCCACGATCTGATTCAATTTTTCGTCAGGATCACGAACGACGACATCGATTGCATCGTAGTATTCATGAATAATAGAAATAGCATCCTGATTGATCTTGTCAAGTCGTTTGATTTGTAATGAGCCTTTGCTAAGAATAGATTGAATAAAGTGCACCGCATTCGCAAATTGTTCTCGTTCGTCGGGACTAATATAGGACAGAATATTCGCGAGTTCTTCGGCCGACTTGGCATCGATGGACGCAACTTCCCGCTTTCCTGCCTCAGTCAGAGAAAGGAGCTTTTCTCGCCCATCTGTTTCCGATTTTGAAGTGATCACCAGTCCTTGCTTGATATGGGAGGCGATCACTCGGCTGAGGTATCCGGGGTCCAGATTGAACTGCTCGGCCAGTTGCCGCGCCGTCATACTTGGAGATGCCCCAATCTCAAAAAGTACCCGCGCCTCTGTCAGCGAAAATGGACCGTCGAGGTGACGGGGTCGCAGTAGCCCAAGCTTCGCCGTATAGAACCGGTTGAACTCGCGAATGGTTGCGACTTGGCTCGACAAGTCCGAGGCTTTCATTGCGGAAAGCATACTTTATATAGTTGCTTTTGGCAACTATATAAAGGTCCTATCGATTTAGCCCACTTCGTGATTTTGCTTTGCCAACTCCAGATCCCACTCAGGCAGCCAGTCCGGCTTGAGTTTCGTGCGGATCACGCAGAATCGCGACGCATCGAACTGGCAGAGAAGGAATTTGCCGAGATTGCTCTCGGTGCGGAGCACATGCTCTTCGAGGATCGCCTTCAATTCAAGTTCATCATCTTCGGAGAGCGGGACGGCCTCGGCGTATTTGCTATTGATATTCTTCGTCGTCGAATCAAGGGCGAAGATCTTTCCGCCACTCATTCCCGAGCCAAGATTAGGCCCGAATGGGCCAAGTACCACGCCGACGCCGCCAGTCATGTACTGGAATGCGTTGGCTCCCACGCCTTCGACGACGAGCAATGCTCCGGTGCCTTCGTGGCTCTTTCGCAGACAGATTCCGAATCGGTTCCCCGCTTTTCCGGCGATGAACGCTTTTCCGCCTCGGGCTCCGTACGCAAAGCAATTTCCGACAAGTGCAAGGAAGGTTCGCTCATGGGGCGGCGAGATCGAGAGGATGCCGCCGTAAGCCGCGGTGAAACCTGAGTCGGCAATGTTGCCACGCATGTGGAACTCCATCCCTTCGACCGAGTACGCGCCGTAAAAATGTCCGGCGCTGCCCCGATTGATGAAGGTGAGTTTCGAAGAGGGAAGGCCGAGGTCCCCAAACTTGCGGGCAATCTCACCGGCCGCACTCACACCAACACAACGATCGGCATTGGTAAGGGATCGTTCGAGTTCCAATGATTTTCCATTAGCCACATATTTTGCCGCCTGAATCTCTTGCTGATCCAGTTTCGGCATGTTGAGTTGGGTTTGGGCCTCATAGTCTCGAGTGGTGCAACGGTCTCCCGGAGCGTTTACGAGCGTCGAAAGGTTGAGGAGGGCGGCTTTGCCGGTTAACCCTGGCTTAACTTCCAACAGATTTCGCTGTCCGATCACTTCATCAAGGTTTCGAATTCCTGCGGCGGCCATTTGCTCGCGGACGTCCTCGGCGATAAAGCGAAGGAAGCGGGCGACATGGATGGCTTTCCCGGTGAAGCGAGCGATGAATTCGGGGTCTTGAGTGGCGATACCTGGGGTACAGCCGAGGCGACGGCGACCGGTCGGGTCGCTCGGATCGGGACCGCTCAGATTACACTTGCGGAGCATCGAACAGCCGATCGCGATCAAAAGACTTGTGCCAAAACCAACCTTGTCCGCGCCTAACAAGAAGAATTTGAGCGCTTGCTCCCCATTCTGGATGCCACCGTCGACGCTGACTTCAACCAAGTGGCGGAGCCCTTCTTCAACAAGCATGTCTTGAACCGAAGGGAGAACCGATACGACCGGGAGCCCAGAATGCTTTTGGTCGACCCGCTTGGCCGCGCCAGTTCCGCCACAGCCATCGCTAATGTGAATTCTGTTCGCCCCCGCGTTCACGCCACCGACGGCAACCATTTCAACGCCCGTCGTCGCGACGTACTTCAGAGCACAATTGACGTTCGGATTGAGGAATCGCCAGGATTCGAGGAGGAGCTTAACGTCCTCGATGCTGTACAAGTTATGGTTGATCGGTGGGCTGACTAATTCGAAACCGGGTTCGCATCCGCGACGGACTGCAACCAAGGGTGAGACCTTTTTGCCGGGGAGTTGGCCGCCCTTGCCTGGCTTTGCGCCTTGGGCAAATTTCACTTCGGCTTCAGCCGCGGTTGAAGCCGTCCAAGGAGTGATCGTAAATCGCCCTCCGGCATATTGGACGCTGCGGTTTCCATCGGATTTCAGCATCCTCGCCTTGTCAAAGCCACCTTCGCCCGAATTGGCAATTGGCCCAACACCTTTGAGGTTCTTTCCGAACATCGTGCAGTAGCGACGCAGAATATTAAATGCCCTCGCGATCGCGCGGTGCGCCGGTTCGCTGAGAGCGCCCTCGCTCATCCCGGGAGCCATGAATCGCCACAAGATCGATTCGACGCTATCAACTTCACTCAAAGGAATAGGATCGCCTTTTTTCACTTGAAGCAAATCGAGCAGGGTAATGGGGCTTCGTTCGGAAACCAAACGAGAATAGGCGTCATAAGCCTCTTTGGTGCCGGGCTTGTGCTCGTGAATCTTCTTCGTGAATCCGCTGGCGGATTGTAAGGAGCGAACGATGCCGGCGTTGTTAAAGTGAGGGCGACCGTCTCGTGTGTGGCGATATTCCCCCGCATCGACAAGCCCATCGTCGCTCGAAAAAGCCTCGGTATGAAACTGCTTCCACTCTCGGTTCAATACCTTTCCGTTGATGCCAGACACGTGGCCATGAACTCCATCAAATTCGGCTTTGAGAAAGTCGAAGTCGAGGCCAACGCTTTCGACTAACTTTGCTCCGCAATAAGCCGAAGAAGGGGTGACACCCATCATGGACATGGCTTCGACGACTCCCGCGCGGAGCGCTGAAAGATAGCGCGCCTCACACTCTTTGCCGACAGATGCGATGCCGAGCCACGGGCAGACTGCGTCGGCACCGAGGGTCAGGTGGAGCGCGCAATGATGAATGTCCCAAACGCCAACTTCTGTTAGGATTCCGAACCGATGGCGTCGATTACTTTTGACGAGGTCGTCATGCAATAGTGACAAAACGCGCAGGCTCGGGAGAGCGATCTGATCCTCAGATGGCGTGCGATCCGACAAAATGATCACGCCTGCTTGCATCGTCGAAAAGATGATTTCATCGACTTTTGCGAGGATCGCCTGATCGAGGTCCGCATCAGCGGGCACGAGCAAAGAAAATGTGCGAACATTCGTTCGCTGTTGCAGCCAGTTTGCTTCCGCGTGTCCAAGAATGCGATAGGGGAATTCGAAAAGTGGACCGTTGGCATTGACCCAAAGACCGCTGCGATCACCGAAAGTAGCCGATTCGTCAAAAACCCATGCATCACGAACGGGATCGATGGGTGGGCTTGTTTCCTGAGCAAATCGAAGCTTGAAGTGATCTTCGATTCGGCGGGGAAGCGTGTCGAGCATCGCCGAAGGCGATGTGTCGTTCCCCATCGCTCCGACGGGCGGATATCCGGTGGCGCCCATTGGCTCCAACAGGACTTCAATGTCCTCTTTAGTCATGCCAAAAGACTTTTGAACTTTGGTCAAATGCTCGATTTGATAGTCGAACGGCCCTTCGTCTGGCTTCGCGCGCTCAATCCGGGCAAAGGGCATCGGATAGGGTTCGCGACTCACCATTTGCTTGACTTCCTGCTCAAAGAGCACGCGTCCGTTGCGAAGATCGATGAGCATGGTTTCGCCGGGGCCAAGCACTCGCTGATCCTCGACTTCACCCAAATCAACCGTTCCCGTCAACTCAGAAACGGCGAGGACGTAATCTTTGGTCGTTACCGACCAGAGGGGACGCAAGCCGTTTCGGTCGAGGTGGGCGCTCGCGACGTCGCCATCACACCCGACGATCGCCGCCGGGCCGTCACAGGCTCCGAGATAGATCCGTGATGCGGCAAAAAAGTCTCGTAAAGGATCATCCTCGGCTAAGGCAGATTCTGCGCTTGGCAACAGAGCCAACAGCGCCTGAGGAAAGCTCATGCCCCCCGCGATGAGCGCGATGGTCATGTCGTCCAGATTAGCGGTGTCGCTTCCTCCCTGGCAGATGATCGAATCGACATGATCCGAAAGTTTTTTGAGTTGAGGAAAGCGTTCGACCAAATTGCGGATTAAGTCCTGACCGATGGCTTGCATCCACGAAACGTTGCCGCTGATGGTCGAGACTTCGCCATTATGAGCGATGCCCCAGAATGGTTGAGCACGTCGCCATGCGGTGGTCGTGTTGGTGCAATATCGACTGTGAAAAAGGACAAAGCGAGACTGGAAATCGCGATTGAGCAAGTCAGGATAGAGTTCACCGATGGCGGAGAGTTCGGACAGCCCCTTGTAAACGACCGTTCTGTTCGACAGCGAAACGATCGCAAATTCGTCGCCAGCAATGTCATACAGCTTGTTTTCGATGGCAAGTCGAAGCAGATAGCGGCACGCGAACCAACCTTCTTCGCTTAAATGGTCGGGGCGCTTGAAAATGGCCTGCCGTACCTTTGGCAACGTACGGCGAGCGCTGGAATTTTCGGGCAGAGCCGTGGGGTTGATCGGGACATCGGCCCAATCGAGACAAGTTGCACCGGCAAGCGCGGCGATTCGCTCGATCTCTTCAATGCACTTTTGACGACGGCGAGACTCAAACGGCAGGAAGAACATTCCAAGAGCCACGTCGTGCTGAACGATCAATTTGCTGTGGTTAGGGAACCGGTCGACCAGCAGAGCCCAAGGAATATCGAGCTGAAATCCAGCGCCGTGCCCCGGTGCGCCTCGGTGATCGAAGTGTTTGGTAAGCGAAAGGGCCTGTTCGATAAGTTCGCGCTGGGCAACTCCTTTGCGGGAGGCCAAAAATCCGATTCCACAGGCATCGGATTCGAAAATCGTTCGTCCGTTTCGATTAACTGAATACATGGTTCGTCACCTTAGAGAGTCCCGACATCGTTGCGGAGGACGGTGGCGACAGTGCGAACCGGATTCCCATTATAAGCCAATCTGGTGGGAAATGCAAAGAATTTGAACCTAAATTGCAAAATTACCCAGGAATCAACAGATTTCAGGATAAAAATATTCACCCTTGCTCTTGGCGTTAGGATTACCAGGTTGCAGGTGATGGGTCGATGATTTGATGCTGTAGATTCCTAATGGCAGGATCTCGGACAATGACCTTCATTAGCTCATAGCTATCAAGAGCGAGTTGGAGGATGAAATTCCATGTAATCCAATTCAGCTGTTGTCCAACCAAGAGGCTGTATTTGTTGCCTCGATAGCTGATTTCTGAAAGTGCTTGGTTCGATTTGGGAACATAACGACCGTTGTGGTGAATAGAATTCCTTACTATTCGCCACATCGAGAGCATTTCAATAGAATTCGGTGGTGTTGAAGGGATTTTCTTTAACAGAGCTAAATAGACGCTCTCTACATGTGCTGTTCCTTGGCCAGCTGCTGATGAACCAATAGCGGTGAGAAGCAAACGAAAGGTGCTCTCCATAACCGAGAAGTAGACTTGCACAAATGCAATTTTAACGAACATCTCAACACTAGACATCATGTTGTCTCGAGGATCGATTGTCGTTTCCTTTAGCTTGTCGAATTCAAAATTTTCCTTCCAGAAGCTGTCTTGAGTGAGAATTCCTTTATTGTAGATAAGGATTAGTAGGAGTGGGTCAAGCGTCCCCTTCAACTTCCAGAAAAGCGAGACCCGTAAATCGTCACGTGGGTCCCAACAAGGGTTCTCGCTCATCCAAGTTGAAGTCTCGGTTGCGATGAGGTTTCGCAAATTGTTTATGATGCCGATAAGTGCACCGTAATCTTTATCTAGGATTTCAACTTTCATATCACTCTTCCAGAAGTGATGCCTGACCAGAATCCTTCTTGGCAGTGGCTGCCTTCTTGAACGTATCAAGACCCCAGCGAGGAATGTCGGCGTCTTTGCCATTAAGGATGTCTTCGGCGGTAAGGACCTGGATGCAAGCGAAGCTTCGATCTGGATGAAGTTCGCTATTCCACCGACCGGCGTCGGCAGCTTCTGTTTTCATCGGACCAGTTGGCTGATCGTTCGTGACGAGAATACCAATCACCGCACCCTCTCGTTGCATAACACCTTTGAGGTCGCGGATCATCGGGGAGCTTAGCTTTCCGCCTTTCACGCTGACGACGGCCTTCTTATAGTCTCCCGGCTTGTCTTGGAAATTGATGATGCCATCAATGCCTTTATCGGCTCCTCGCTTGAACTCCTTACCTTGTGCACCGAGCATGGCGACAGCCCACCATTCGAATTGGTACGGATCATTTTCGAACAGGAATCGGGCCTCATCGGCGGACTGTGGCACCCCGTGGACTTCGAATGGGGCTAAGCCGGTTCGAAGGCCAATCCCAAGTTCGTCTTCGCCTTTGGCAAAGTACGTTTTGAGGGCATGTCTTCGCTTTTGTACCGTGATGTTGGCAAGGGTCTGAACTCCAACATGAGGTGTGAACATGTCCAGAAGACGACGCTCCATGAGGTCAATGGCAAGGTAGGTGACATCGATGCCGATCCACTTTCGTTTGAGTTTTTCGGCCACAGCGATTGTTGTGCCACAACCACAGAATGGGTCAAGCACCAAGTCACCTTCATTAGAGCATGCTTCGATAATCCTTTCAAGCAAGGCTTCAGGCTTTTGAGTCGGATATCCGAGCCTTTCTCCCGAAGTGTTACCAATTCGACCAAGGTCGTCCCATTGGTCAGTTATTTTCTTTCCTGGACGATCTTCTAGAAATACCTTTAGTCCCCTCATTCGAGGTTTTCCATCTTCTCTTAGTAAGATCAATCCATCTGCAAGAAGTTCTTCTAGCTTTTCAAGCGAATATCCCCAAGCGCGATTTGCCGGCGGGGTAACTCCCCGCCATTCAAATTTTCGAGCTTCCGATCCACCTGTAAAGGTCAAATCATGAGTTGTGTAAAGTCGACCCTGTTCATCTGTCCGGTATTCTTTGAGTTGACTTTCTCCATATTCGGTAAATAATTGATTCCACTTATAATTGACCTTTGGGTTCTTTACGTAAAAGAGAATTACGTCTCGAACTCTGCCGAAATGGCGTGATTTTGCATTGTGAGCATTTGTCCTTTCCCAGCTTATTTCATTTTTGAAAGATTCAAATCCAAATACAGCGTCAAGGATAAGCTTTATATAGTGGCTAGCGGTCGGATCGCAATGTAGAAAGAGTGATCCCGTGGGTTTTAAGACTCTATTCAATTCGACCAAGCGTAATGCCATCATCGTTACGTAGGCCATCATGCTATTGCCCTTCTTTCCGGTATCGCCGGTAAGAAAAACCTTCAGGGCTTGCATGAGATTCTTAAGGTTGCCGGGAATCTCGGGCAACATCATCAGCTCGTGATACGCCTTGGCGGCAGCTTCATCCCACTCCCATGTATCTTTGAATGCCGTGGCTTGGGCGGCATTGGCTTCACCTGCCGTGGTCTTAAAGAGAACGTTGTAATCGGCTTTCGAGTTAAATGGCGGATCCAGGTAAACGAGGTCTACAGACTCAGTTTCTACGTACTGACGAAGAATGTCGAGATTATCGCCGAAATAGAGTTTGTTTCGCCAATCTGCCACGAAATTCATTATTGCTTATGGATGCGGATGATTGTTTATCAAAGTCAAATGACATACTTAAACTGTGGGTACGGAAAAAGCGGTTTCGATCAAAGACATTCGCATGTATGGGCCATTGCTGGATGCCTTGCGCGAAGCAGGAGGCGAGGCTCAGGGCCGGGTGATTGCCCGCCTGGTGGCCGACCGAGTTTTGGGCGGAACTCCCGAGCGAGACGAAGAATTGAAGTCCGGTGGGAACGCGGCGGAGAACGAAGTGGCCTGGGCGCGAAACGACCTGCGAGAGATTGGCCTTTTTGACGGCTCGGTGCGAGGGGTTTGGAAGCTGACGGATGAAGGTTGGAAGACCCACGTTGCCAATTTGGACGAGGCCCGCAAGTTGCGAGACAAGGCACGAGATATTCGTAAAGAGCGGTTCAAGCAGGCAAAGCTGGAGGCGGTCGAGGTTGATTTAGAAGAGAAGGCACCCACCGATGACGAAGAGGCGGGTACCGGCTTGAGTTTGATCGACACGCTTCGCACCTTGCCACCGACCGGATTTGAGCGCCTATGTCAGCGCATCTTACGCGAGAGCGGGTTTGCCGATGTGACCGTCACCGGCAAGTCGGGCGATGGCGGGATCGATGGGCACGGCGTCCTCCAAATAAACGAATTGGTTTCGTTTCGCGTGCTATTTCAGTGCAAGCGGTATCAGGGCTCGGTGGGATCAGGCGAGATACGAAACTTCCGTGGAGCGATGAGTGGTCGGACGGATAAGGGGATTTTTATTACGACCGGTTCGTTTACTTCGGAGGCGCAGAAGGAAGCGGTCCGTGATGGCGTTCCTCCGATCGAGCTGGTAGACGAGTACAAGTTGGTTTCGCTGATGGAACGTTTGAAGCTTGGGGTGAAGCCACGAATGGTTTACGATGTGGATGAGGACTTCTTTATGCCGTTTCGCTCAGAGAAGTAGGGGCTCGGTTCGTCGGTTCGACTGGTGTGGTTGAGGCAGATTTCCGTAGTGACGAGTCGCTTGGGTTCGGGTAGCGCTGCCTTTCAGTCCGCTGGTTTGGTGTGGTTAAGTCCAGGGGCGGTGTCCCTGGCTAGGATGGTTCGCCGCGTCGCGGCTGGAATCGCGGTATCTAGCCTCACCTGCCCGATGTTGATTTCTTTGGCCTCCACATCGCGGCCCGGGAGGTTCGGGGGCGGCACTGTCTATTGATGCGGAGGCAGCGGCTAGGGTCTTGCGGCGGATTGCTCTAGGTTCCGGCGTAGGAGTTCGGCCAGAAGGTCCGGTTCGCTAATATGGGGATCGAAGCCATAGGCTTTGGCTACGGTAACGTTGAGTTTGCCGTGGCCTTGCGCAGCCAAGCGGGTTGTCCTTGAACCTATACATCACCCATGATCGTTGTCGAGGTATCCAGTCTTTTTGAGCCTCCACATCTATTGATGCGGAGGCCGTCATGACCCGCCTTCAGGACGCCCACTCACGGGCAAACTGGTTTCACAGAGGATTGGTTTAGAACTCGGGCAGTTTAGGACCGACAGTCATTTGTCGGCAGAGAGCCCAAATGACTTGGCTGCCATATCGTTCGTTCAAGTAGTCCAATGTGCCAGGGAGGTTGGACTTTAGGTTTGTGGTTCCGTCGGGTCGGCAGTGGCAGCGGATACGGTGAGTTTCTTGATTCTCCTCGATAAGCTCAACTTCAGCCATGATCCCTTCGGGGACCGGAAGATGACCAATGAGGCGAGCTTCAAGCGGGGGCATAGATTCCTGGAAAGAAGTTTACTCGGCTCCTTGTCCCCCTTCTCCTTGGGGAGAAGGGGTTAGGGGTGGAGGGGTTCACGGTCTACTGCACGTTCCCCTGCTCCCCGGGGAGAAGGGGCCAGGGGTAGAGGGGCACAGTCGGCTTCCCATTTGCGTCTCTCTATAGACATACAAAACGTGAATCGTTTAAACTTAAACGATGTCCACTTTCCCAGCCTGGTCTGGTGTCTTCCCAGCCGTCACGACCCCCTTTCATGAGGATCTTTCGATTGACTATGTAGCTCTTGAAAAGCACCTTGAAGCATTGATCGATTCAGGTGTGACCGGTCTGGTCATGATGGGTTCGTTGGGTGAAAATCTGGCCCTCACCTGGGAAGAGAAATTTGAGATTTTGCGAGTGACCAAGAAGGTTGCCAATGGTCGAGTTCAAGTCTTGAGCGGTGTGGCCGAATGTGCCACCAAACAAGCGGTCGAGTACACCCAGAAGTGTGAAGCGATGGGGCTGGACGGGATTATGCTGATGCCTGCGATGGTTTACAAAGCCGATACCGAAGAGGCTTTGACGCATTACCGAACCGTCGCAAAGGGAACTGGACTTCCGATCCTTATTTACAACAACCCGATTTCGTATCACGTAGATTTGACGCCGTCCCTGCTCGAAATTCTCTGTAACGAATCCGACAACTTCGTTGCGATCAAAGAGTCGGCGGGCGATGTTCGCCGCGTGACGGACCTGATCAACCACTTGGGCGATCGATTGACGATCTTTGCCGGCGTGGACGATCTTGCCCTTGAATGCGCCTTTTTGGGTGCCAAGGGATGGGTCGCCGGTATCGGCTTGGCCTTCCCTTACGAAAACCAAAAGCTATGGGATTTGGCGATGGCCGGACAATGGGACGAAGCCCGCGAGTTGTACCGATGGTATACGCCTTTGCTTCATCTCGATGTTGGACTGAAATTTGTGCAAAACATTAAGCTTGCCACCCAGGCAACGGGGTATTGTCCCGAATGGGTTCGCCTTCCACGCCTGACGCTCAGCGGAGCGGAGCGAGCACGGGTTGAAGCTGTGATTCGCGAAGGGCTTGAAAAGCGACCGAAGGTCTAAAAGCAATGCAAATCGAGGTCATCGACTCTCATACGGGTGGCGAACCAACGCGAGTGGTCGTCGGAGGATGGGATATTCCCGAGGACGCCGATTGCGTATCCATGCGTGATCTCCTACGTGATCAGCATCGCGACCTCCGAACCGGATTGATTCTCGAACCTCGAGGTTCTGACGTCATCGTAGGCGCGTTGCTCGTGCCGCCCCGAGACAAGTCATGCTGCACCGGGGTGGTGTTCTTCAATAACGTCGATGCCCTCGGAATGTGCGGTCACGGGGCGATTGGAGTCGTCGAAACGCTTCGCTTTATGAACAAAATTCGGCCTGGCGATCACCGCATCGAAACGCCGGTTGGCGTCGTCGAAGCCCACCTTGAGGAAGATGGAAACGTTTGGATATCGAACGTTCCCGCAAAGGTGCATCTGTTGGATGTGACGGTTGAAACGGAAAATTTTGGAACGATCGTTGGCGACATCGTCTACGGTGGAAACTGGTTCTTTCTTATTCAGCATCACCCATTCATCCCCGAAGTTTCTTTCGAAAACATTCAGGAATTGACTCGGTTTACGTCTGAAGTTCGAACCGCTCTCGAAAGTGCGGGAATAACGGGCGCTGATGGTGCGTTGATTGACCATGTCGAAGTCTTTGGCCCAGCAACGGTGACTGGAGCCCATAGCAAAAACTTTGTGCTTTGCCCGGGCATGGCCTACGACCGGTCGCCGTGTGGTACAGGGACAAGTGCAAAAATGGCGCTCATGGTCCATCGAGGCAAACTTGCCTTGGACCAGCATTGGGTTCAGGAGAGCATCACCGGAACCACCTTCCGAGGCTACGTAACGAAGCAAGGCGACCAGATGATTCCGCACATTTCGGGGCGCGCCTATGTCACAGGCAAATCGACGTTGATCTTCGACGAGGAAGATCCGTTTCGGTGGGGCATCGTTTGAGTCGCCACGTCATTGTGGTTGGCTCAGGCATCATTGGTCTTTGCACGAGCTACTACGCCTTGAGAAAAGGCTTTCGGGTTACCTTGGTCGACGAAGGAACTGAGGACTCGTCCAATTGCTCGACGGGCAATGCGGGCATGATCGTTCCGAGTCACTTTCAACCACTCGCAGCACCAGGAATGGTAGGGATGGGACTAAAGATGATGTTTAATCCGCGGTCGCCATTTGCGTTTCGAATGCCACCATCGGTGGATCAACTTCTTTGGTCCCTTCAGTTCATGCGCCACGCCAATGCCCAGCATGTTGCAGATTCGGAAATCATCTTGAGGGACCTCAATATGACAAGCCGTAGTCTCTACGAAGGACTTACGGAAGACTTGGGAATCGGATATCAACTGGTGAAGCGAGGCTTAGTTATGATCTGCCAAAAAGCCGAAACTTTGGAATCAGAATCCCACCTCGCCAAGAGGGCCAGCGAACTGGGCGTTAAGGCCTTGGTTTTAAATTTTGACGAGTTGCAACGCCTGGACCCCAACATCACGATGCAGGCAATTGGCGGGGTTCACTTCCACGACGATTGCCATCTCAGCCCGCATTTGCTGGTCGCAGAATTGCGTCGCCGTTTGAAGCAGGATGGTGTCGATACAAAGTATCAGTGCAAAGTGAATGGACTAAAGCAGGTTCAAGACAAGGTTCAAATCGAAACCAATCAAGGCTCCATAGATGCTGATCAGGTGGTTCTCGCTGGAGGCGTTTATACGAAAGACCTCGCTAAGTCGATCGACCTCAAACTGCCAATGATGGGGGGTAAAGGCTATTCGATGATGCTTGAGTCTCCCGTTGAGACTCCTGATTTGTGCTCACTACTGATAGAAGCTCGAATTGCCGTAACGCCCATGCAAAATGGACTTCGTTTTGGTGGGACCATGGAACTAGGCGAGCCTTCGACGAACTTTAACGAGCATCGGATCCAAGGAATTATCGAATCCATTCCTAAATTCTTTCCCAAGTTTAAAGTTTCGGATTTCGATGGACTCGCGAAATGGCAAGGGCTTCGACCCTGCTCTCCCGACGGTTTGCCCTACATTGGAAGGGTTAAGACCCATCCCAACATTGTGATTGCAACCGGACACTCGATGATGGGCCTCAGCTTAGGACCAGTAACCGGTATGCTCGTCTCAGAAATTTTAGGCAACGAATCGAGTTCGTTGCCGCTCGAACAACTCGATCCTAATCGCTATGTCTGACATCTCCTCAATCCAAACTGCCTGCCGTCGCGCTAGCGAAGCCGCTCCTGCGCTTCGCCAAGCCAAGCCCGAAACGATTGCCTCGCTTCTTGAAGCGATCGCCGACAAATTGGCGGCGAATGAAGCCGAGATTGTCAGCCTTGGCGTGGAGGAGTCGCACCTCCCTAATGCCCGCCTGACTGGCGAACTCGGACGCACGACCGGTCAGCTGCGGATGTTTGCCAAGGATGTTCGAGCCGGAGCTTGGAAGGACGCTCGTGTCGTCGAGGCGATGCCCGACCGACAGCCGTTGCCTCGTCCAAAGCTTGAGCGATTTATGGTTCCGATCGGGCCGGTCGCCGTATTTGGCGCGTCCAACTTTCCCCTCGCTTTTTCGGTGGCGGGTGGTGATACCGCGTCGGCGTTGGCCGCTGGTTGTCCGGTAGTCGCCAAAGCCCATCCGGCTCACCCAAAGCTATCTGAATTGGTAGGGAAGCTGATTTCGGAGGCGGTTCAAGGTCAGGGCCTTCCAGAAGGGACATTTCAACTCGAGCCGGGTGAGGCGGCGGTTGGTGAGGCTCTGGTTCAAGACCCAAATATCAAAGCCGTTGGCTTTACCGGTTCTCAACGAGTCGGGCGACATCTGATGGATCTCGCGGCTGCACGCCCTGAACCCATTCCGGTCTTTGCCGAGATGGGAAGTATCAATCCTGTGTTCGTGTTGCCTGGTGCATGTGCCGACGATGCGATTGGATGGGCGCGTGGCTACGCCCAATCCCTAACCTTAGGTGCAGGGCAATTCTGTACCAATCCCGGAGTGGTGATCGGTATCGCGGGCGACGGATGGGACGCTTTCTGTGGCGAAGTCACAACGCGACTAATGCAGTCGATCGCAGCGCCAATGTTGACCGACGCGATTGGCGAAGCCTATGTCGTCAATGCTGAGCTTTTGTCGAATCAGGATGGCGTCGAACCACAATTGGAACCTGGCGAGCCAGGCCAAGCCGGTCTTGCTCGGGCTTCGCTGAAAGACTTTATTGCGAATCCCATCTTGCAGCAAGAGGTCTTTGGGCCATTTGCGCTGCTGGTGACGGCTGACAGTTTCGACGAGGTGTTATCCGTTTTTCCGACGCTTCACGGACAGTTGACGGCGACGATTCTGCATGGAGCGGGGGACGAGGCTTTCGTGAAAGTGTTAGCTCCTGCGGTCGAATCAAAAGTCGGTCGAATCGTCTTCAACGGTTTTCCGACGGGTGTTGAAGTCTGTGAAGGTATGCAGCATGGTGGACCGTATCCAGCATCCAGCGACGTTCGATTTACCAGCGTCGGGAACCACGCAATTCTTCGTTGGCTCCGTCCGGTGAGCTACCAAAACGCTCCTGGGTATTTGTAGGCTTCAGAGTTGATACTGGCAACGACATCAGTGTCTAGCAGAGCGAGGATTGTGGCACTGTTAACTCGCAGCCTCACTTCGTTCAAGGCAGATCTCGTTAGCAGTGGCACGACTGAAAGGTTGTCTAACCCCAAAGTTCCGCTGAATATCGACATTCGATGTCTCCTTGCTCGCCCGTTACATACCAGTTCGCGGAAGACCAACGATATGCAAGAGGATCTTCGACGAGACCTCGTCGCACCGGATTCTGGTTGACGTAACCTGTAGCCAAGAGTCTGGCGTGTCTGTGTGAAATGTTGCTGTCGAACCCGCCTCCGGGCATCCAAAGTTTAGTCTGAGTCCACTTCCGGTTCTTCGAGATTTGCGATGTACCTTGCTTGATTGCTTGCAGGATTTCATCCATGGCATATTCCTCTCGCAACGGATGAATAAGCATATGCACATGCTCCGGCATGAACACATAGGACAAGATCGCCAGGTCGAGTTCACTTGCTGCTTGGTTCACTTTCTGCGAAAGGACCCGACAAATTCGGTGGTCAAGCAAATAGGGCCGCCGTTCAAATGTTGAAAATGTAAGGAAATGTGAATGACCGAACTCGTTCCAAGATTTCCTAGTCTTGAACCGAATGTCCTTCTCCATCGAAAATTTAAGATACCTGGACGTGCCACTGTCAACGACCTCTATGTCTAGCAAGAGTCCTTGAAAAAGATTGCCACGAAGGCAGTCTTTTTCGAGGTCGACACTGGGAGTTGTCAGCGTTGAACTTAAGAACTCAGCCGATTGGTTAAGACGGGTTTTAGCGTGCCACTGTCATCGACATCTGTGTCTAGCAAGAGTCCTTGAAAAGATTGCCACGAAGGCAGTCTTTTTCGAGGTCGACACTGGGAGTTGGCAGTGCTGAAACTACTACACTGCGATCTCGCAGCCTCACTTCGTTCAAGGCAGGGGTCGATGACAGTGGCACGACTTCAATTGACTACACTGCCATCTCGCAGCCTCACTTCGTTCGAGGCAGGGATCGATGACAGTGGCACGACTGAAATTGACTTCACTGCCATCTCGCAGCCTCACTTCGTTCGAGGCAGGGATCGATGACAGGAAATTGACTTCACTGCCATCTCGCAGCCTCACCTCGTTCAAGGCAGGGATCGATGACAGTGACATGCTGAAATTGACTACACTGCCACCTCGCAGCCTCACCTCGTTCAAGACAGGGATCGATGACAGTGGCACGACTGAAATTGACTTCACTGCCATCCATTCCGTGATACGATGGAAGGATGATCGAGCTAATGGCTGCTCTTTTGACCGTGGGCCAGGGGCAGAAGTCGTTGCCAGCACATGACGTCATCGCAACAGCGATGCATGCCTACATGCAAGAAGTAGCGACCTATCCAGACTCGATGAAGCCAAAAGTGGTCATCGCCGACCAGTGGCACATTCCAAAAGAATCAACTACCATTCACGAGTGGATTTCCGACGAGATTCAGTTGAAGCAAGATCAATCTCGACGACTCAAAATTCGCCGGCTAGATGGCGAGCGCCTACCTGCATATCAAGCCACAATCAAGGCGAACCAGGTTCTTGTTGAGCGACTTTCTAAGGTAAAGGAACAATGCGGAGCCAGCGATGGAAAGTCGGATTACCAAACCCCCTTTCCAATCGGTGCGCTAAAGCGTTCGGTCAAGGTTGAAATAGACGGAACCACTTCCATCGATCTGCCTGTTTTCAGCGGAAACGGACACTTCGCCCTCGTGTCGGTCAACGCCGCTCATGATCCTTATTCCTTTGCCGCAAATTACCTCCTCGAGAAGAATGGGCAAGCATGGAAAATAGTTGCCTCGAAGGTGACTCCCAATCACTGGAGTTGGTGTGGATTAGCTCCAACCATTGAGGATATGAAAAGAGAGGGTTGGAAGAGGCAGCGTGCGCAAATGAAATCAAAGCGGGTTTGAACTACGACTTCTCAAATTTCTTGATCACCCAAGGCAGAGACGTGCCCTGGAGGATCGTCGAGAAAAGGACAACAAAGAACACGATGTTAAATATCTCGTACGCCCGGGAGATGCCTCCAAGCAGCGGGAAAGTCGCCAAAATAATCGGAACCGCACCTCGCAAACCTGCCCACGAGACAAGGAGTTTGTTTGAGAAGCTTTCGCGGAAGAGCGTAAGCGACAGAAAGGATCCGATCGGACGAGCGACGAAGATGAGGACGAGCGAAATCACCGTCCCTTCGAATACCACGCCACCAAGTTTCGAAGGGAACACAAGCAGCCCGAGAACCAGGAACATGGCGATCTGCATCAGCCACGAGATACCGTCGTGAAACTTGACCAGCCCCTTCTTCTGAACGAAATCACCCTGACCAAAAACGAGACCTGAAAGGTAGACCGCGAGGAATCCGCTGGCGTGCATGATGGCGGCTCCAGAGTAAGACGCCAAAACCAAGGCGATCGTGATTACTTGGTACATCGCATGAAACTGGAGGTTTAGCTTTCGCATCAGCACGACGCCAAACTTGCCCATGGCAATACCCCATAGTCCGCCCACAATCATTTCCCATGCAAACGTCCCAAGCATGACGGGGCTCAAGGGCTTATTGGTAGCAATCGCGGTGGTGAGTCCCATCGTAAGGAAGACCGCGGTCGGATCATTCGTTCCAGACTCCATTTCCAGCATGGCGCGAAGACTATCCTTAATCTTCACCGAGCCAGAACTAAGGATGCTGAATACGGCAGAGGCATCAGTAGAAGCGATAATTGAGCCTAGAAGCAAACCTTCGAGGACCGAAAATCCGAGAAAATGATGGGCCATGAACCCGACAATGGCAGCCGTCGCCACGACTCCAAACGTGGCCAAGGTGAGGGCTTTGGCGAGGATCGGTTTGGTTTGCCCCCAGTGGGTGTCCATTCCGCCCGAGAAAAGAATAAATGACAGAGCGACGATTCCCAGGCGTTGCGTGGCGGCTACGTCGTTGAACCAGATTCCGCCCGGCCCTTCAGACCCTGCAAGCATCCCAATTCCGATAAAAATCAGAAGGACGGGGAGCCCGACTTTGGTTGCGACTTTGCTAGCCACGACGCTGAGCCCCAAGAGGACGGCGACGATGAGCAAAACGTAATCAAAGTTCATTGGTTACAAAATAGGACGCCGATCGCCGCTTGGGCGTCCCAGAAATTTTCGATCGTGAACTAATTTTGGATTGCACTCAGGCCAGCTTTCTCGAAATATTCTCGTAGAGGTGTGTATGGTAAATCGCCAAAAGGATCTTGTTTCCCGACCACGATTCGATTTGCAAGGTGGCGAGGGAGAAGAGAACCCATGTAGGTGGCCATCGAGTCGCCAGAGGAGGCTATGGGTTCGTCGTCGGCAAAGATATTGAAAATGAGATCACTCGCGTCTTCCGGTTGATCATGGGCTTTCAATCGAATAAGGCAAACGCTTGGCTCGCGATTGGAATAGAACGGAAAGCTGCTCATCCAATGGCGAAGGTAAAAGTCGGCGCAACGAGCAGCCAGGGGAGGCATCATGTGCTCATTTGGAGTTCCAACGGACATCTCACCACCCTGAAAATAGCTATCAGCGTCCGGGAGCTCGGACCATCCTCCTGCCCAGCGCTTAACCGCCTTGCCATAGAGTTTGAATGAGACGACGTCTCCCGGCGAATAAACATAAACCGCCTCCCCTCGCTGGTTCAGGATCGCCGCCCCGGCTCCCCACTCCACCATGTCGTCAAGGGGCTGCGAAGGCATAATCGGATGAATTTTTTGAGTTTGGGGCAGCTTAAACGCAAAGTAGCGCTTTCCGTCAGGACCGATCATGTAGGGCTGTTTGTAGTCGTGGTCGAAAAGCCCATGAATGAAGGCTGCGTCCAATTGGTCCTGCCAGTCGAGATCGCTTGGCTGACCCTTGCCTAGAAGGTCAGCAAATTCTTTGGTTTTGAGATAGGCCGCATCGAATTCTGGATTGGCAGACACTCCTTGGTTTTACCGTAAGGTCACGATTTTGATTGGGATGATATCTTGTTTAACATGAAAAAGCCACAATATTAGCGATGTCTTTACTGATGGCGAAAATTGGCGAACAAGCCCCCGAAATCTTCAATACGATTATTGAGATCCCCCGAGGCAGTACGAATAAGTACGAAGTCGATCAGGAAACAGGCATTATCAAGCTCGACCGCGTACTCTATTCGCCGTTGTTCTACCCGTTTGACTACGGCTACATCCCCCAAACGCACTACCTCGATGGCGACCCTATCGATGTGTTGGTCATGATCAGTCATCCGACTGTGCCGGGCTGCTTGGTTGAGGCGCATCCGATTGGAGTTCTCGAAATGCGAGACGAAAAGGGACCGGATGAGAAGATCCTCTGCGTCGCCGAAAAGGACCCTCGCTATCGAAATCGAAAGCATATCGACGATTTGAACCCCCATACCCTCGCCGAAATCAGCCACTTCTTTGAGGTCTATAAGTCGCTTGAAGATAAGGCGGTCGACATCACAGGATGGCATGGCCCCGACGTCGCTCGCGAATTGATCCAGAAGTACCGAACGGACCTATAAAATTGGCCGAAGCTAAGCCAAGGCGGCTTGCTTCGTTCGAGTCGATTCATAGGCTCGCAGTGAGACCGAGACAGCGGCTAGACCGTCTTCGAGCGTGACGCTGATCGGTTCGTCATCGAGCACACTGCGAACGAACGAATCCATCAAGGCGCCATCCAGATCACTGCCATAGCCCGACATCACGTGCGTGACTTTGGCTTCGTTGCGATAGAAATCGAGCCCCTGACCAAACATATCGAGGTTCAGAACACCTTTGTCTCCCACGATCTTCATCGTCACATCGCCCCAAGTCTTGAAGGAAGGAGGCCGGGACCAAGAACTATCCAGCGTGGCAAAGACACCGTTGGGATATTCCAAGCTCACCATCGCAGTGTCATCCCACACTTGACCATACATGTTGTTCCCAATTTGGGCGTAGACCGAGCTGGGTTCACTGCCAAGAAGATCGCGCAAAAGATCGGCCACGTGAACCACGTGATCGATCATCGCGCCTCCGCCACTGAGCGAAGGGTCCGTAAACCAAGAACCGGGGCAAGTCCCTCGATTGGTCGCATTGATCGCCTGAATCGTTCCGACCTCTCCACTCGCGATCCGTGCCTTGAGCGCTTTCCAAGCCGGTGAAAAGCGGCAGGGAAACGCAGTCATAAATTTGACGCCGTTCTGTTGAACGACCTCGCGAACTTGGTCAAATTCTTCGCGCTTGGCCACAACCGGCTTTTCACAAATGATGTGCTTTTTGGCGGCAGCGCACTTTTCGATATGACCCAAGTGCTTGTTGTTTTCGCTTGAGATTGCGACGGCGTCACTGACAGCTAGGAGGTCATCGAGGGATTCAAAAAAGGTGAGCCCTCTTGCTTCCGCAAACTTCTTACTCCGTTCGGCATCGTCATCCCAAACTCCCGAAATCGACGTCCTCGGATGATGGGAGAACTGGTGGGCATAGCTCCCGGTATGGACGTGCGCGGCGCTGACAAGACCGACTCGTAGGGTCATAGAGAAATGTTACTCAGTTCGACCCGTCGCCCGTCGCCTTCAAAGTGGATCGCGATTTTTTTTGCAAGATCCATGTTCGTCCAATCCTCGACGGACTTGGGCCATTCAATGAGGCAAAGGTGGGTGTCCAGATAGTCTTCGATTCCCGTTCCTTGAGCGCTTGCGACGCGGTAGAGGTCGGCATGGAGAATGGGTGGCTTGGTGGAATAGACACTGAAGAGACTAAACGTCGGCGAACGTACCGGCTCCTTCCAACCGAGTCCTTGCAGAATGCCACGAATCAAAGTCGTCTTTCCGGCACCAAGTTGTCCTTCGAAAAGAACGACGTCGCCAGCCGAAAGAACTTGAGCCAGGCTCTTGCCCAGCTCAAGCATATCGTCTTCGGTTCGAATCAAGCGTTCGATCATTCCGGTTGGTTTGGGGCCAACACTTTGTCATAGAGCAGTCCCGCGAGGACAGCTCCGAGGATCGGACCCACGAAATAGACTACCGCGTTTCCAAGGTTTTCCATCGTGAGCAATGCCGGACCAAACCAGCGAGAAGGGTTCATCGCTCCACCGGTTAGGGGCCCGATTGCGAGAATATCCAGTGTAATGGTTAAACCAATAAAGAGTCCTCCGACTTTAGGGGCTCGCTTATCGACCGCCGTTCCGAAAATGACGGTGAGGAAGAAGAACGTGGCGATGGCTTCGAGCACGATGCCATTGACGGGCGAAATTCCGTTGCCGAGAACCGGAGTTCCCGCTGACACAACGTCCTTGCCTAGCCCAGAAGCGAGCACAGCTGCCGCTCCACAAAATGCACCCAATAATTGGGCGACGATGTAGGCGATGCCGTCGGCGAGTTTGATTCGCTTGGTGGCAATCATGGCGCACGTCACGGCTGGGTTGATATGTCCTCCGCTGATGGCCGCAAAAGCCGAAACGAAGACTCCAATCACGAGGCCATGACACAAGGCGGGGACGACGAGATTTCCACCACTATTGTGAATCGAAAGGATTCCCGCGTAACACAAAGCAAATGGACCGATAAATTCGGCGATGAGTGATTTTTTGTCCATCACGTCGTGGGACGACATCACCCTGCGCTTCGCCGAAGAATTGCCGAAAATACGGAATATCGGCCCATTAAACTGGCAACATTGGCAGAAAAATGACGTCGAATAGCTTAGGTTGGCAAACCGCTTTCGGGATCGCGTATAATTCCCTTCGGCGTAACGCCACTAAGGAGCAGAAAAACAACGATGTTTCGAAGACTCTATTGGGTAAGTGAGCAAGTCTATTCAGACGGCACTTCCTCAGTCAACGGTGTATATACCTCTATTCCCGACCTCGTCCATTATGGGCTCCGTTTTCCGGAACAAGGTCAGTTGCGATTAACTTTAACCAAACTTGATTCGAATCAAGAACCTCTCGGTTGTTGGCTTTCACCGAATTTCGACGGTCTCGAGACCGCGATGGGTCCGTACATGAAAACGGAAGAATTCAGTGTTGATCAAGTGAAGTTGTTAATGCAGCACCTCGGCGGTTCAAACGTAGCGGCTTAGCAATCATTCAAAAAAGAAAGAGCCCTCTCAGTTGAGAGGGCTCTTTCTTTTTTGCGACTTCGTCTTATTCGCCGCTGTTCGCTGCCGGAGCGTTGTCTGCCCCTGCTGCCGTGTTGGTAGAAGAAGTCTTCATGTCGGCTTCCTTGAGGTTCTGCGATGCGCGATCGAAGAGCTCTTTAAGTCCTGGGCGGTTGATCGCAATCTTTGCCTGCTTCAATCGGTCGAGCAAGTCCTTACCAAGATCCTTCGCGGCTGATGCCTTTTGCTCGGCGAGGAGCCGCTTGATCTCCGTTTTCATATACGGCTTGATTTCAACCTTTCCGGCCGGAGTCTTTTTCTCGACATGGAATTTCACAAAAGACGTTCCGTCTTGAACCCAGTCGCTCGTGCCGTTCTCGTTCAGCTTGTCAACGATCGCCTTGAGCTTCGGAGGAAATTGGTCGTAGTTTCGATTGGGGAACTGAGGCCCCGTCTGAGCCGTGGTAAATCGTTTGGCGATAACGGCGAAGGTCTGTCCGGTCTTGATTTCTGAGTCAACTTTGGACTTGTCGGCGGCGTCTTTCAACACGATCCAAGTGAGGTCAACCATGGCTGGAGTTTCGAACTGCTTCGGATTGTCCTTGATGTATGCATCGACTTGAGCGTCAGTGATCGTGATTCCCTTGCAAAGAAGATTGTGGCGGGCCAGCGACGTCTTGAGGGCATTCTTGATGTCGGTCAGCGTGTAGCCTTGGCTCGTCATCGAACTGACAAAATCAGCTCGCTTCGTCGTTTGGAGAGTGAGTTCATCGTTGACATCTTTCTCGGTCGGAAGAACGCCTTGCTCCTTCGCCATCTGCATGATGAGCGATTCTTTGACCAGATCGTTCATGGCCTGGAAGCTTAGGGGTTGGGCGACGGGAACTTGGACCGGACCCTGTTGGGCTTGGACAAGCACTTGGTTCATTCGCTCAAGACGAGCGATATATTCGTCCTTACTGATCGTTTCGCCATTAACGGTGGCGACGACGTCACTGCCGCCGCCGCTTTTGCCACAGCCGACGAGGACAAATGCAAGACCAAGAATCGAAGTTGCGGTGATGAAAGACTTTTGCATTAACGAATCCATTCTCCTAGTAAAAATACCTATGCTCCATGGTACCCGTCGGGTGAGCATTGGACATTCCTTAGATAGAACAAGGAGGGAGCAGGTTTCGTGCCAAAGTGAGGACTTATGCCGACAAATCGAGATGATCTTCAGGATCGACAGGTGGGCTCACGATTGTTGGAGCCACGGGTTCTTCACCCTCTTCAACGTGAAGCTCAAGGGCATCCTCGTGATGAGGGCGCTCCTCTTGATGGTGCTTTTTCGGATTTCGGTCGGGGGCGCCGTTGACTCGCTGGCCATAGCCGTTGAATGAGGCTCCTAAACTGGCTCGAATGCGTTCGACTTCGCCCACGACATCACCGGATCTGGATTCCGCCTTCCTGCCGCATAAAGTTGCGAAGGCGGTTCATGGCTTGGGTGTGGAGCTGATAGACTCGGCTCTCGCTGACACCTAAGACTCGTCCAATTTCTTTGAAGGTCAGACCTTCGAAGTAGTACAGCGCGATGACCAGTCGTTCTCGTTCCGGCAAATGATCCACGCCCGACGTTAAAATGCGCCGGATTTCTTTGCCTTCGACTTCGCCCGACGTGTTGCTGTCGTCGTCGGCGAGAAGTTCGAGGAAGGAGACATGCTCGTCGCCGTCGCTTGTTCCCAGGATGTCGTCGAGGCTATAGATGTTGGTTCGGCCCATGCGAACCATGAGTTCGCTGACTTCTTCCTTCGAAACAACCATTGCTTCGGCGATTTCGTGATCCGTTGCGGGACGACCAAGGCTGGTCTCAAGAGACATCATCGTTCGGTCGAGCGCTTTCAGTTTTTCGCGGATCGATCGGGGAACCCAGTCTTCGTCGCGCAGCATTTCGAGAATGGCGCCACGGATCAAAGCGATCGCGTAGGTTTCAAACTTGACATCGCGGGTCGGGTCAAACTGATCGACGGATTTGATCAGGCCGATCACGCCAGCGCCAACGAGGTCTTCGCGGTCGAGCCCACCAGGAAGGCTCGTCACCAATCGACCGGCGGTGATCTTGACTAGATAAGAAAAATGGTTAATGATTTCGGCGCGGGCATCTGGGTCCTTAAAAACCTTAAAATCTTTCCACGCTTTCTGAAGCTGTTCTGCGCTAAGTGGCATTGTTTCTTCCCTGGCTCTGTCTTACTTATGCAGCTTGTGTCTTATCTCCTTCCATGGATGGATTTTGTTGATCCGGCTGCAGTACTTGTAGTTGTACCGGATTTGAGCTCATGGCTTGCCATATTGCTCCCAAACACCATCCTATGATTAAGGCGATAAAGCCCCTTTGTAGACATAAACCTGGCTCGACATTGCCAAAGATACCGGCGGCCAGTGCCACTAATCCTGCGACACAACCAATCAGCTTCGACATTCGAACCTACCCCGTGAGGCTACACCCTCACTGTAATATTGACCAGGTTTCCACATTCTCTTTAGAGCAAAACTCGCATTTTTGTCAGGTTTTAAGAAGAAAAACTTAAAGTGACACTCGAACGACTCATTTAGGTCGAGTTCAGTCTTTATTTTCGGCGAGTTTCGCGAATTCTCTATGGCGCTTCGATTTCGGTTTGCTCCAGGACCTGAATATCTTTGCGAACGACCATCAGGGGGACAATGCCGACAAGCCCGAAGGAGCAGTCGATCAGCCGCCAAGTGAATGGAATCCCACGAATGGGGCCAGCGATCAAGGCGAGAAAAGGAACCGCGATGCAGGCAATGATGCCCCAATCGATGATCCACTTGTTCCTTACCGGGTCTTTCAGTGGGCCGAAAAACGCGGTGGCAATTACCAAGTGTCCGAACGCAAGCCAGTCTGTGCCGTAGGCAATGAACGGATATTTCGCGTCGTTTTCTTGGAGTGCCTGCTGAACGAGGCGAAGCCATGTCGCCGTTCCGCTCTCGCCATGGCCAAACTGGTCCACGAGAATATTAAGCTCCCAGGTCAGAGGAAACGCGGTGATGCCCGACAAGGCAAGGCCGATGATGAAGCCGAGCGTGAGGATGCGGATTCGTCGAAGTCTCGCTGCGGGCGTCATATTGATTAAGTATGACTACGAATCCGACGGGCAATGGCCGAGCCGTAGGCCCGAGCTTCTAATACTTTTCGAAGAAAGGATTCACTCAAGCTATTCTCGGCCCTATCTAAAGCAGCGCGAACAGACGATATTTGCCTACGAATCGCGCGATTGTCGCACCAGCCGCAAAACAAACGTCATGAATTGATTTTTCGGTCCCTGACGTAGGAAACAATTCACATCATGGCGATCACGATTCCTGTAGCTCACGACTTTATTTGCCCCTGGTGCTGGGTCGCCATCCAACAAATCCGCAAGCTCCGTCAGGAATTTGACATTGAAATCGAGTGGCTGAGTTACGAGCTTTTGCCTGAGTGGATGGAGGACTATCTGCCCGAAAATAAGGTCGAACCGGCAAACAAGCCGCCCGTCCTTACTCGTTTTCAATTTCTGCTTGCGGCCGACGGGCTAAGGCTCCCACTCGTCCCAAAGCCTCCTAAGATGCGCTCCTACAACGCCCATCAAGCGGCCGAATACGCCAAAACGGAAGGGGTACAAGATGCCTTCATCGAACGACTCTATGATGCGTTCTGGGAAGAAGGCCGCGAAATCAATAAGCCGGAGGTCATCCTCGAACTCGCTCAAGGCATTATTTCAGATATTGAGGCCCTGGCAGCGGCGATCCAGAACAAGAGCTTTCGAGACAAGATTGTTGAGTTTGACGACGATGCCCACCACGTCGGCGTTTATAATGTCCCGACCTATTTTGTCGGCGACAAGCGCTTGGCCGAGCAACCGTATTCGGTTCTTCGACAGGCGGTGGCCGAACTTGTCGGTGAGAGTCCGACCACGGGGCTGTACGCTGATCTGAAGTATCAGAATCCCCACGAGGAACGCCCATTCGTATTCATCAACATGGTGACCACAATCGACGGCAAGATCATCACGGGCGATCGTGGTGAGCCAGTAAGTGATTTGGGCAGCAAAACAGACCATTTCTTAATGCATCGTTTGGAAAATAAAGCTGATGCAATCTTGTCTGGAGCAAATAGCCTCCGAGCGACCGGCAATAACTGGAATCCTAAAACCGAATTTAGGATCGTCGTCACCGGAACAGGGAACGTGCCCTGGGAATCGGAATTCTTGACCAAAGGGAAGCCGATTGTAATTACAAATCGCAAAGCGGCTATCGAAGATCGGGCCGGGGTTACGATTATTCGGGCTGGCGATGACGCCCTCGACTGGGCAGAAGCCTTCCTCGAATTGAAGAAGTTCGGAATTGAGGTTCTGAACGTGCTCGGTGGGAGCGAGATCAACGCTCAATTGCTTAAACTTGGTCTTGTCGACGAACTTTTCTTGACGCTTGCTCCCAAGGTCAAACTGGGTCGAGACATTCCGACCTATGCCGACGGTGAAGCTCTCCCCCGCGAGGCCGTCCAAAGTTATAAACTCCTCAGCAGTCAAGTGATTGGGAACGAGGTCTTCCTGCGTTACGGAAGATAAGCAACACATTTCTGAGCGTATAATCGTCCATTAGTTATGCGAATCCTGCAGAATGTCGTCGCAGCCGCGCTGGGAGTATCGGTGGGCTTAACCTTGGCACCTCAACTTAGCCAAGACCGGTCGCCTCGAGAAGTGGCACCCGATAAATTGACGGCGACGACACTTCGAAACATGGCGCAGACCATGGGATACGAAGTCAAGGTCTTGAGTGCTGAAGAAGGAAAAGAGAAGTACGAGATCGGGCTGAAATCGAAAAGCCTAGACGTCCCGGTCGCTCTGGAAATCAGCCCAAGCGGAAACTATATTTGGCTAACTGTCTTCTTGGGTGAGAACAACGCAAACAAGAAGCATGAGGACCTCTTGAAGGAAAACTTCAAGGTTCAGCCAACATTCTTTTACATTACGAGCAAAGATAATCTGATGGCCGCCGAGGCAATCGACAATCGCGATGTGACCCCGGCCATTCTGCGACGTTGTCTCGACAAACTCGTGTCGGATGTTGATAAGACGGCAAAGGTTTGGGGCGACCCTACCAACTAATCGTCGTAAGCGAACAAACCGATTGTCGCAAAGCGTCGTTTTTACGCTTTGCGACGTAGAAGCATCTTAACAATGTCCCGTATCGTCCGACCGTTGTCGCCTACGACTTTCTTGCGGCGCAACGCAAACAAGACGGTACCCCTCATCGCGGTTATTTCCTTGGCCGTAATGCTCGTTCAGAGCATCATTGCGCTCATCAATTCGATCCCGCTTAGCATCCGCACCATTTACCGCTACACCGACCAGTTCTTAGGTGTATCGCCGAGGCTTGATCCGACTCTCACGCCGTCGCTCGTGGCTGATTTGACGAAAGCGCCTCCGGTTCCGATTGAACGCGTGATTCTGGTTCGAATCAGTTCATCCCAAGTCAAAAGCATCGTCGGAAAGTGGCCGTTCGTGGTCATGGGGTTTGAAGATAAAGACCTCGACTACTACCTCAAACGGCAAGGCACGACCGGAATTGAGGGCCGACGCCCCAAGCAGGGTGAGGCCGAAATGATGGTGAGCGCTCCCGTCGCCAAAAACCTGAATCTAAAAATTGGCGATACGGTGCTCAAGCCGGACGACTCGGAAAACTTTGCTCGCACGCCCGTGAAGCTTGTCGGCATTATCCAGTCAGATCGCTGGATGATGATCACGAACAAGCAGTATTTTGTCGACACTCAACCCATCCCAATCGACTTTGCCCTCATCTTTGCTAAGAATGCCGCCGATCAGCCCAAGTACGACCTTTGGGCCGATAAGAAGATGAAAGGAAAATTTGCTCAGCTGATCGACTATGGCAAGATCGAAAAGCAAAGCCGAGAGATGTTCGAAGTCCTTTACAAGATCATCGACGCAGTGATTCTCATCCTCGTTCTTGTCATATCGATCATGATGGGCATGCTGATGAACATCTATCAAACCCAACGGTTGGTGGAATTTGGTTTGTTGCAAGCCATTGGCTTAACCAAACGGCAGCTCCTAAAACGAGCCTTGGCCGAGTCGGTGATCGTGATTCTTGGCGGATGGGGCATCGGTCTCCTTGTTTCCCGCTTTCTCCTTATGGCACTCAAGAAATCCTTGATGGATCCTCATGCCTTCTATCTTGATATTGCCGATCCGATGGCAGTTGGCTACACTGTGCCGGTTCCGATTGCGATCCTTCTTCTCGCCATCGGGACTATCTGGGTACGTTTCCGTAATTTTGACCCTGTTGCCGTTGTCGAAAGGAGGATCGTTTAGTGATTCGGGCCGAAGATGTTTCGCTCATCTATCATGATCACGAAAGGGAAGTCTTCGCTTGCCGCGAGGTTTCGCTTGAGATCGGCTCGGGCGAGTTCGTGGGCATCCTCGGTCCAAGCGGCTCGGGCAAGAGTTCATTGCTCTATCTCTTGAGCGGGTTGAAGAATCCCACCCGAGGGACGATCCGGTTTAACGATAAGAGCTTGGGTGACTTGAATGATCACGAGCGGGCCCTTTTGCGGCTCGAACGATTTGGGTTTGTCTTCCAACAGCCCTACTTGCTCGGCTACCTCTCGGCCCTTGAAAACGTGTTGGCGGTCTCGTCGAGGCCGGTCGAAAGGGCAAAGGAATTGTTGATCGAATTGGGTTTGGAGCAAAAAATCCATCGATTTCCTCACGAATTGAGCGGGGGAGAACGTCAGCGCGTCTGTGTTGCTCGGGCTCTGATCAATGATCCGGTCGTGATTTTTGCCGACGAACCGACGGCAGCTCTCGATCACAAAAACGGCGAAATGGTTGTTGAAATGATCAACCGGCACCGCAAGAAGGGGGCCTTGGTCATGGTCACTCACGACCCGGCAATGTTGAGTAATGCGGACCGGACCTTGGTCATAAATGATGGAACTATTGCCAGAAACTAAGCGTCATTCATTGACATAGGGTTCAAAAGTGGTATATTTTTGAATTGCGTCACACGGGTAACCGAGTGGCTTCTGTGGAGTCATGTCCACAAAAGGCGAAAACTTAGACGAAGAGATGAGACTGACGGATGGCAACCGGGGAGGCTCAACGGAGTGCTAGAACCAAACGCACAAGGTCGCTCGATTCAAATCGTCCCAATCTCGTCGGGTTTTCCGCGCAAGAGCAATCTTGTGTCTGCGCACGTTATTAAAAATGAGGAAAGTGTGATTGTCAAACCTACCTGTAATTTTGGTTAGCGGTCTAGTGACCGCCGCTCTCGCTGCTGATCCCGAGAAGCTAGGCTTCATGGGATGGTTGCGCCGTCTCGTCGAAAAGAAACCGAAGATCGAACCGACTCTCGTCGTGGCTCCGCCACGAATTATTAACGAAGACGGTTGGACGATGATTCAATGCGACGACGAAGAGGCTTTCAACGAATGGCTGGATAAGGATTCCGAAGGATTGCCGTTCCGCGTTGGCGAAGAGCCTTCGCTGGGGTCGCATCTTTTGATTGAGTTCTTCGGCTGCAACGGTCGGACGCTCGAAAAAGATGACACCGTCGGCGATGCGATGGTCGATGCGGCAAAGGTCTCCGAAGCGACGATCGTCGCCGAATGCTTTAAGGAATTTAAGCCTTATGGCGTTTCGGGTGCGGTCATCATCCAAGAGTCGCACTACACGATTCACACTTGGCCCGAGCACGGCTATGCAGCCGTGGACCTGTTCTACTGTGGCGGAACGGTCAAGGTTCGCCGTGCCGTCGAATTGCTGAAAGAGCGATTTGAACCTTCGCGAATTAAGTTCCTCGTCGTCCGACGTGGTACTCGCAACGAAGTCGAAAAATAAGATTCCGTTAAGAATCCGAAAGCCCATTTCCTGAAGGAGATGGGCTTTTTTGTTGGAAGATGGGAGGGTTCAGAACTGCAAAAAGCATCAGGAATCCGATGATGTTGATGTAGCAGCGCTCCCAGCCCGAAAGGAAGCTGCACGGAAGCAAACTAGCGACCATGCAAATGTATGGCTTCGGGCGTCGAAAAATCGTCACTGCTGAAAAGAAACTGGCGAGCATAAGGACGGATATTCCCACGAGAATTGCAATCCCTAGCCCAATATCCAATCTGTTTTCGTACAGGCTGCTAAACTCGCCAACGACGTTTCGATTCTTGATGCCCAACCTTATTTGGTCGAGAAAGTAGCCAAAGTATTGGGCGAGGAAGACTGTTTCATAGAGAAACAAGATACAAAGCGCCAAGCGAATCCAGATTGTCCTCAAGACCAAAAAGCGTTCGACGGATTTCATGACCTCATGGGTGAGCGGGACACGAGTCCATGTCAAGGAACTCATGTTAAGGTTCTTAACGCTACGGCAATGCCGAGAAGTTCCGTATTTCAGGGAACATCATCGCGAATCCAAGTTGAAAGATCCTGTCTGTCTTGTTATTAACAGAGTTAATAACAAGACTATAACAGAATTCTAACGCGGTTTTAACTGGTGCCTTATAACCTTCTAGCTCGGAGGAAGATAATGCGTAAAGCATTCACACTTATTGAACTACTGGTAGTTATTGCCATCATCGCCATCCTTGCTGCGATCCTTTTCCCGGTTTTTGCTCAAGCCAAAGCCGCCGCTAAGAAGACTGCGTGTCTTAGCAATGCCAAAAATATCGGAACCGCTTCGATGATCTACTCATCGGATAACGACGATCTGTTCCCGTCGGTTTATGACGGCGGTTCGGGCGGTGACCCCATCGTCACGTTGTATCCCTATATCAAGAACCTTCAAATTTGGACGGGTTATCGACAAAATTTCGATAAAGCCACGACAAATCCTGATGGTTCGATTGCATACAACAAGAATGACTTTGGCTACAACTGGGGCTACGAAATCCGTGGCGCCGAAGCCATGTTGAACGAAGAAAAGTGTTCCGATGGTGGTGCCGTTGTCGGTTGTGGCGGTCGAGGCGGTATACGCTTCAACGCCGGAAAATCAAACTCGCAAATGGCGAATCCTTCGCAACTCTTTGCGTTCGGAAACACCTACGACACGCCTCGACAAACGATGGGCGGCATCGACTGGTATTTCGATAACTATCCCGGTGGAACTCGGAATAACGACATTTACTTCGGTGGAAACATCGTTGCGTCCTTTGCCGACGGACACGCGAAATCGGTCCCTTATAAGGGAGGTTTCATTGGTGGCAGCAGCGGTACTTGGATTGCTTCTCCCAAGAACTTCCAGGATCGCATCAACGGATTCTGCGCCGACCCTGAGGCTACGATTCACCCGTTCCCACGCGATGGATTCCCAATGGGCTACATGGTTTGTAAGGACTTTCTTGCATACCCAGAGGCAGCTGGAGTCGTTTGGTGGCAAAACTAGGCCTCGTCGCTATCCTCATTGCTGTCGCACTCGTTGGGTGCGGCAGCAGCGAACCGGCACCGACGCCGACCGCATCCGAAGGACAAGCAATTGCTCAGTCGACGGCGACTTGGGATCAGCAAAAGCTTGATGCTTTCAAGAAAGCACACGAGCGCGCCAAGTCTGGCGCTGACGAAGATTCGTCCGGCGCGCCGAGCGGCAAAAAGTAGCGGCTCGAACAGTTTTCCCACTCTTACTAGCCTTTTAAGAGTGGGAGCCTTTTGTTTGGTACATTGATTCTGTGAGCGTTTTCGTGTCGCTAGGTTTTGTGCTTGGGCTGGGTCGCCCTTATGACGACATACCCGGACCTGCGATCGCGCAAGCAAAGCGAACCTCGCCGGAGCGCATTGGGCGCTATAAGTGGAGCGAAAGCGCGATCCCTTCGAACGGAGAGGGAGAGCCGTACCTTTCGATTTTCGATAAGACCCTTTCGGATTACATGCGCGAAGTCGGAGCGCCGGGCGCTTCACTCACCATTTATTACAAGGGCAAACGGGTGTATTCGAAAGGTTTTGGCTATGCCGACGTCGATGAGAATCGACCCATGACCCCCCAAACGCCCACTCGAATTTCAAGCGTCTCAAAATTCTTTACCGAGCAAGCTGTTGATGACCTCATCGAATATGGCGATCTCGATCCGAACGATAAGGTGATTGACATCCTGAAGAAAGTCGGGATCGGACCGCTGGTGCCGAAGGGTCAAAAGGTCGATTCACGGGTGGGCCAAATCACGATTCAACAACTCCTAGACCATAAATCGGGCATCCGTGCCGGACTGGATATTTCCTATTGCACCTCTTCGGAGAGGACTCGTGAACTGGGCCTCAAAGAACCTGTTTCAACGAATCAGGCGATGGGATTAATTTTGGGATTACCCCTCGAAAACGATCCCGGCAGGGAGTACATCTATTCGAATTTCGGATACTCCCTGCTTGGAAAGGTCATTGAAGTAACGACGCAAAAATCTTACGAGGCCTGGATCAAAGAGAAGGTCGTTGGACCGATTCTTGATCCCAAACATTGGTTTATTACGACGGCGGCTCGAAAAGACAAGCGACCCGAAGAGACAGACTACTATTCGACCCGCTCAATCCCAACTTGGGATGCCTATCGTTGGGATGTGTGTCAGGGCGCGGGCGGATGGGTGGTGCCGACCAACGAACTCGCCGAGTTCTTTGCGAAGCGATTCTCAGGACCCGATTGGCACTACACTCTTTTTGGCAGCTATTGCGGAGCGGTCACCGTCATGCACATCCGAGACGATACATTCACTTACGTGGCCAATGTGAACTATCGGCGGGGGAGTGGACCGAACGATAACGACATTCTTTACAAGCGGTTGGAGGACACGGCAAAGGGTTTGACCTTGCCATAACCACCCTTTCGGTCAATCTATGTCACAATAACCGAGGTAAAAATGTCCAGCGACGCAACAGGAATTTTCATTAACGAGACTCACACTTCGGCCGCCATTTGGCAGTATCGCGTTGAGCGAATGATTCTCGAAGGCAAAACAAAGTATCAGACCTATCAAATTTGCGACATCCCGCGCTTTGGTAAGTCCCTGTTCTTGGACTATAACATCCAAACGTCGATCCTCGACGAATACGTTTTTCACGAGTGTATGAGCCAACCGGCCATGACGCTTCACCCGAATCCGAAGTCAGTGGTGGTCTGTGGTGGTGGTGAGGGCGCAACCCTTCGCGAAGCCCTCAAGCACAACACGGTTGAGAAGGCTGTTATGGTGGACATCGACGAAGAACTCGTCGATATGGTGAAGGTTCACATGCCAGAGTGGCACCAAGGCGCATTCGAAGACCCGCGCACTGAGTTGCTCCACACCGACGCGCGCCAATGGTTGGTGGACCACAAGGGCTCGAATTTCGACGTCATTTTGAGTGACCTTCCGAACCCGCACGAAGATGGTCCTGGTCAGTTCTTGTTCACGAAGGAGTATTTCCAGATCGCCGCCGATGCGATGAGCGACGACGGCGTATTTGC
>JBEHXE010000012.1:0-102987 GCA_048498855.1 Armatimonadota bacterium
ATGCGCGCCTTGGAAAAAGGTTTGGGGATCATATATTTATCCCAACTGCGGGCATACCACGCCGATTGGGCCGAAAATCCGACGGGCACGAGCCCCGCTCCCGCTTTGTGGGCCATCAACATCACCCCACCTTGCACAACGCCGCTCGGCCCTCGCGGACCATCCACGGTGATCGCCATGGTTCCGCCTTCTTTAAGCTTGCGGACTCCCTGGAGGGCGGCTCTCACCCCTTCGCGGGCGGTTGAACCCCGAATCGTTTGATAGCCTAATCGGCAAAAGATTTCGTTCTGGATATCGCCGTCGTTGCTGTTGCTGATGATGACCCAATAGCCACGCTTGCGGAAGTAATTGGCGAAGATGAGGGATTTGCCATGCCACCCACAAAAAATGAGTTTAGCATCGTCGTTCTCGTAGCGTTCCCATCCTTGGACTTCGAGTTTTAAGCTGCCACCGATCAGGCGGACGGCGTTAAAGCCAAGGAAGATGGCAAGCCGTTTTTTAAGCCGTATTTTGAAGGAATCGCTCATGCCAGCCATCCTCTTTGTCGGGCGACCTCGGTCGCGCTATGGAGCGGATAATCGGCCTGGAGCAGGTCAAGTGCAATTGCGGCTTCTTTGGGTTCTTCTTCGCGCAGACGCCCGGCTAAATCCAGAAGGGCCTCGGGGCGTTGCGGTTCGGTTTTTGGCATTTCGCCAATCGTCCAAAGCACTTTTGCCGCTGTCTTCATCGAGAGCTTATCGGCGAGTTGACGACGCCGAACTGGGAGGATATCGCTGATGCGTTTGAGTTCAAGCAGCCTTAAGGTTGCTTGTTCGATTTGGTCACCTTGGAGTTGGAACAAAACACCTTTCAATACTTCTGCCTCATCTTTTGCATCCCCTAATGCTTGATACTCCTCGGCAAGCTTCATGTGCATCTCCAAGTCCTGAGGATGGGACTTAAGATGCTCTTTGAGGTGGGCGATTTGAGCAGCAGGCCCTTCGCTGTTGAGCGCTTCATAAACTTGGTGCCCCAGCTTTCGCGAACCGAGGTCGGGCGCTCGAAACACGAAGCCCAAGATCATTCCGCCGATCGCGCCGCCGAGGTGGGCGAAGAAACCAGAAGCGGGCATGGGATCGCCGATCTTAATCAGTGCGCCAATCAACTGAAGGATCAGCCACACGATGGTGACGATTGCAACGGTCGCCGAGGCCTTTGGTGCTAGCGGAACCCGCAATTTCGTGTAGCGCAGGCTGTAATAGGTCGCGCACCCGGCAATGCAGCCGCTCGCCCCTACCAGCGGAGGCGCATCAATGTTGTGACGTACGGAGAGCCAGAAAACCACCACGCCGAAGAGGCCCGAGACCAAGTAAACAACCAAGAAACGCAGCGAACCAGTAGCGATCTCAACTGCAGCGCCAACGGCGGCCAAAAAGACCATGTTGCCAAGCAAGTGGATCGCGTTCGCATGGACGAACATCGACGTGAAAATCGTGAGGAATGATGGCTCAGTCGCCTTAAAGCCATAAGAGTTGACGAGATCGGTTCGGACCAAAAAATAGAACGCCGCAACAATATTTGCGGCGATCAGAAGCAGCGTAACTATTGGGGTCCGAGACCGTAAGCTCAAGCCTCCTCGAATAGCTCCTCGGGAATATCCACGTTCACGTATGTCTCTTGGACGTCATCGAGCTCTTCGAGAGCGTCAAGCAGCTTGATGAGTTTGATCAGGTCTTCGCGGCTCGGCTCGGCCTTGTTGGTGGCCATGTAGGTGAGACCGACTTCTTTCGAATCATAACCCCCAGTTCGGAGGGCTTCGTTGACTTTGTGAAGGTCGCTCATCGCGGTGATGATTGTGATCGCCTCGTCATCGGACTGCACGTCCTCGGCTCCAGCTTCGAGTGCCGCCATCGTGACTTCGTCTTCATCGTTTCCGGCCTTAGGAAATTGGATCTGGCCGACGTATTTAAACTGCCAACTGACGGCACCGTTATCGGCCATTGCTCCGCCGTTCTTGTTGAACGTGCTGCGGACTTCGCCTACTGTTCGGTTTCGGTTTTCGGAATAGCACTGGAGGATGATTCCAATTCCGCCAGGCCCGGTTCCCTCGTACACGAGTTCCTCGTAGTTGACGCCTTCGATTTCGCCCGTACCTTTCTTGATGGCGCGGTCGATGTTGTCTTTTGGCATCGACGCTTCTTTGGCTTTATCGACAGCCACCCGCAAGCGTGGATTCATCGTCGGGTCTCCGCCGCCGCTTTTTGCTGCAACGGTCAATTCACGACTAAGCTTCGTGAAGAGGTTCCCTCGAATCGCATCCTGCTTCCCTTTTCGGATTCGGATGTTTTTCCATTTACTATGGCCTGCCATATACGTTCATTTTGACACAGGCGGCGTGGATGAGTGCTTAACGGGAGCTGGCGACATTGAACATCGTTCGGGAGCCTTACAAAAAGCGGTCATTTCTGAAAATGGTTCCTAACGGTTTTTGGTGGGAGCTTTGTGGGTGACCTATATACTTACAGTATACTTATGTCTACATTTTATTTGATACTTGGGGTTTTGTGAATTCTCCAACTTCTCGTGCTTGTGGGATCAAAGTAATCCCTGCGCGGAGTTGGGTTAAGTAGCCAACGCTCGTGGCTGACTGGCAAATGATTTGCGGAAGAACGATCACCCACCCCGTCGATCCTACCAAGGCTTTGCTGGCCTGGGTTCCACCGGAACGGATCGACACCCCTTCCTTCTGGAGGGGAATTCATGTGGCGGCTACGCGCATGTTCCTCGTCAAGATCTCGTGGGCCGAGAATGCCACACCAGCTTCATTTGATGAGGTTGCCGTCTAACCCTTTGAGTAGGAGAAGAACACTGGTTTCGACTATCCCGCAAGCGGAAAGACGTCGGAACCAGTTGTAACGACTAATGCAGAAGTTAACCCTTCCAGTTGCCGTGGTTGGCCGGTTCGCCTTCATGTGTCGGTGCCAAGTAAATCCCCTCCAGAAGGAGGGGTGCCTGGTCGCTCCCAACCTTTGGAACAGGATCAATATGCTGCGATCAGGCGGGGTGGGTGATGAGCAGTCTTCGATCACTCACCCCGTCGATCCTGCCAAGGCTTAAGCCTTCAGGAATTCTGAAGCTCGGATCGACACCCCTCCTTCTGGAGGGGACTTCGTACATCGGGGACCAAGGCAACCGGAATCGCGCCAATCGTCAGCTATTTAGCCATGCCTTCGTCGCTTCAAAGTCGGCTTGGGTGAGGCCGTGACCCGTGCCGAACTCGTTGGCTTCGACCTCAGCGCCTGACTGTCGAAAGATCTCGGCTTGGCGGCGAGCCGACTCGATCGGCCCCATCGCGTCCACGACTCCGTTATTCATGAGGACCTTTTTGCCCGTTAGCTCAGCACGAACCGGCTCTTGAAAGATCTGCATGCCACGCCACATCACGAGGCCACTGAGGACTTGGGGATGCAGAGTCATGAGGGCCGCGCCCATATTCGCCCCGTTCGAGTATCCGATGGCAATGAATTGCTTATCGAACCCCTTGAGGAACGCTGCCAGATCATCCGCTTGTCGACGCATGTCTTCCTCGTCGAACACACCTTCTTCGAACCGCTTAAACCACCGCGAGTAGATGCTCTCGCGAACCTTGCCCAGTGGACTCACGATCTCGGCTCCCGGCAGCAAGGCCTGGCCGATATCGACCAGGTCGTGCTGACTTCCTCCGGTTCCGTGAAGCAAAAGCAGGGCTCGCTTCTCGGCCGGGTCGGACGCGGGAAGGTGGATGTGCTCGAAGCTCATTTGGCCACCGGAAACTTGAGGTTCAGCTTTGGCAGAATCCCATCAAGTTGCGTTCTCAGCGGTTCGTATCGGCTTGGCAGCTTGAGATGAGTTCCCAGGGTGGCTTCCTCTTCATCGATTTGGAAACCTGGTCCCAACGTCGCAAATTCGAACAGGACGCCGCCCGGCTCGCGGAAGTAGATCGACTTGAAGTAATCCCGCTCGGTCACTGGGCTACAGTGGAAACCAGCCTTCATGAGCTTCATCAGCCACTCTTCTTGCACGTCTTGGTTTGCATTGCTAAATGCCACATGATGAACAGTTCCCGCCGAGTTTTGGGCACGAGGCATTCCTTCTTCACGATAGACATCGACCTCAGAATCTCCCAATTGGTACCTGGTTCGGTTGCCATCCTGTCCAATTTCTACCGCTTCGAACATTCCCGCGAGAGCTTCCTCGGTCGTGCGAAATTCGCCGATCCCCGAAAAGTCGTTTGGAGCCAACGTGATTCGCTTGATTCGGCGGATGGCCTTATTGGTAGGAATCACGGCGTCCTTCCACTCAATGAGTTCTGACTCTTGTTCGGCCTCTTCGAGTTCGATCCGCATCTTGTCATGATCGAGCGCCCACACGACTTGCTTGCCAAAAATGGTTTCGATTCCGTTGGGAACGTCATGCAAGGAGAGATGAGTACACCACCAATCGAGCGAACCTTTCGGAACCTCGAAGGTCATGCTCATCGTTTCGCCCTTACCTCGCTTTCCAGGCATGATGTCGCCGTAAGGAAAGAAGGTGAGCAACGTTCCTGGCGATCCGATTCCGTCACCGTAATAGAGGTGATAGACGCCAGGGTCGTCGAAATTAACGGTCTGTTTGACCAAGCGTAAACCCAAGACTCCGACATAGAAGTCGACGTTCGGTTGAGGGTGGCTGGCGATTGCCGTCACGTGATGAATTCCTAATACCATGGCTCTTTTTACGGCCCAGAGAGCTTTCTGCGCTGTATGGGAGCATACAATGATTCACGGATGGATTTTTCCGGTCTTCGGTCGATATTGAAGCCCGATCAGGTTCTGGATGGGCCGGCGGCGGTTCGCGCTTACGATTGTGATGCCTACACGGTGGACCGCTCGAAGCCCAGCGTGATCGTTTTGCCCGAGACGACGGCGGAGGTTTCGGCGGTGGTTCGGTGGTGTGTGACGGCGGGTGTGCCGTTCACTTGCCGAGGAGCGGGAACGGGCCTTTCGGGTGGGGCGATGCCGGCTTTGGGCGGAGTCGTGATCTCGACGAAGCGTCTTAGTCGCATCTTGGAGATTGATCTTCCGAATCGTTGCTTGCGGGCTCAATCGGGCATCGCCAATCGACGGATTTCCGATGCTGTTCGTGAGCATGGTCTGCACTTTGCTCCTGACCCTTCTTCTCAGTCGGTTTCGACCTTGGGTGGGAACATCGGGGAGAACGCCGGTGGTCCGCATACGCTCAAATATGGCGTGACCGTGCAGCACATTCTGGGAGTGACGATGGTCGATCCGCTTGGTGAGGTACTGGAAATCGGTGGAAAGCTGGGTTGTGGTCCAGGTTTCGACTTTCTGGGCATCATTTGCGGATCGGAAGGGACATTAGGCATCGTGACCGAAGCGTGGGTCAAGCTGACACCGATTCCTTCGGTTGTGCAAACCGTATTAGTAGCCTTCCCTACTATTCGCTCTGCCACCGAAGCCGTGGCGGGAATCATCGCTACCGGAACCATTCCAGCCGCGCTGGAGATGATGGATCGAGGGATTATGAACGCGGTTCATATGGCGTTTGGTCTCGAGTTTCCGGCCGAGGCTCAGGCATTGTTGTTGGTCGAGTGTGATGGAGACGATGTTTCGGTTGTCGATCAGGAAATTGAATCTGTACGGCGTGTTTGCAAGGGGCTCGGTTGTTTGGAAATGAGCTTTGCCAAGGACGAGAAAGAGCGGGCAAGACTGTGGATGGTGCGGAAGAAAGGCGTGGGAGCGATGGGGCGGATTGCGCCATCGATTGTGACCCATGACGGCGTTATTCCTCGATCTAAATTGCCAGAGATGCTCGACTTCGTTTACTCAGTAGCAGCCGATAAGAATATTGGCGTCGCCAATATCTTTCATGCTGGGGATGGGAACCTCCATCCTTGCTTCTATTTCGACGACCGGGACCCTGATCAGGTGGAACGAGTAATCGAAGCGGGCGAGATCATTATTCGGAAATGCATTGAACTGGGAGGTTCGGTGTCGGGCGAGCACGGAATCGGGGTTGAAAAGATGGATTTGATGCCGCTCATGTTCTCTCCGGCGGACCTTGAGGCGCAGGCGATGGTGAAACGGATCTTTAACGACGGTGAGCTTTGCAATCCGTGTAAGGTGCTGCCGAACCAGCGAGGCTGCGCCGAGCACCGGATGCGGTGGCGTGGAGTGGCAACGTGAGTATTGAACTGGAAATGAAAGATCGCTTTCCGCAACTCGACACGAGTAATTGGCTGCTGCCATCGACGTTAGAGGAACTGTCAAAAGCAGTTCAAGAAAATGATTACCTTTACGTCGGAGGCGGAAACAATTATCGATTGGTTCCAAGAGGCAGAGGAAGCTCATCGTGGAAAGACGAGGAAGGAAACCACAACCTGGTCCAGGACCCGCAGCCCCTGCTTGTTCGGGCTCCAGCGAAGAAACTGCTTCTCGATAACATCAACCAAATGCTTTGGTTTAGCCCGGAAAACCAACTTGTTTCGGTTCAATCAGGAATTTTGCTATCAGAACTCAATAAGTCCCTTCGGGAGCAAGGCTTTGAAATCCCAATTGGATTACGCGACGATTGCCAAAAGGAATGTATCGGCGATCTCATCGCAATGAACCTTCCTCACTGGAACATGGCTCAGGCTGGTAGTTGGCGAGATTGGATCGTCAAAATGAAGATCGTTTTAGCCAACGGCGAGCCGGTCTCTACAGGAGCAGATGTCGTCAAGAACGTCACAGGCTTCGACCTTCATAAGCTAATCATCGGTGCACGACATACACTTGGCATTGTCGAAGAAGTAACTTTGCGGGTTCGACCTAAGTCTGAGTCGCGCGAGTGGCCACCAATCCAACTCAATCATGGCGAGTTGCTCCACACGACTCCTTCTGGCATAAGAGCAATGCGAGAATTCCTTAAGCACAACCTTGAGCCCGAAGGAGACGACTATCAAATGGTGCATTACATCTGCGAGGAGAATTCTCTCGCTCTAGTCGAATCATTGAGCAATCACCGATTCTTCGGAGACCCCGATGCCTCCCGATTCAAGCATGAACCCGACGGGCATGTTTGGCGGTCCCACGTTGGCGAATATGCGCTTGATGAGTTCAGCGACCTAGAGCAACGCCTCATGAAGCGGACGAAGGAGATTTTCGACCCGACCTATAAGCTCAATCCTGGGGAGTTTGGATTCATCTGATGCACGACCTTCAAGAACTGACGACCCACTGCATTCGATGCGGATTCTGCCTCGAAGACTGTCCGACGTTTGTCGAGACGAGCAATGAACTTGAGTCGCCGCGTGGACGAATCTACTTGGTACGAAGCGCGATTGAAGGCGAATTGCAGTGGGACGACATCAAGCCGCACATCGACCTTTGTCTTGGATGTCGGGCGTGTGAGACGGCGTGCCCCAGCGGAGTGCAGTACGGAGCGATCCTCGAAATGGCTCGGGATCGACTCGGAACGACCATTACGAAGCAGGCATTATTAGCAGGGACAACGAATCCTAAGCTCTTAAAAGCTCAACTTGCCGCCGCCAAGCTGTTGCCGGGTAAAAGGCTTCCGGGTTTCTTCTCGCGAGCCCTATCGGGTAGCTCCGCTGAGGCCGATTTGCCCACTCCGCAGGCACTGAAACCCCTTCCTCCGATTGTCACCGGGCAATCCGTTCGTGGCGAGGTGTACATGCTTACTGGCTGCGCGATGCAGGTTTTATACCCTCGCGTCCATGAATGCACTCGTCGCTTGCTACGTCGGATCGGCTACGTCGTGAAGGATGTCGAACAAGGTTGTTGCGGAGCCTTACATACCCACAATGGTGACCTTAAGACAGCTCGGAGGATGGGGGAGGAACTTGTGGACAAGTTCCCGGGCGATATCCCTATAATCGTTAATTCGGCGGGTTGCGGAAGCACGATGAAGGAATATGGCGACCTCCTCGAATTCAATATCTCTATTCCACCCGGAACCATGGAAGACGCCCAGCGTGTCATTTCTGAAAAACTAGACCAAGCAGAAGATCACCAGACCAGGGTCCAATGGTTTGTGGCCCGAGTCTTCGACCTTTCCGAATTCCTGCTCACTCACGGCCTTCTCGATGAACTCAAGTCAGCGCCGGGCCTTGGTGGCAAGTGCGTGACTTATCACGACGCCTGTCACCTCTCGCATGGTCAGAAGATTACGTCTGAACCCAGAAGGCTTATTCAGGAAATCCCTAACTCGACCTTCGTCGAGCTTCCTGAGTCGATGATGTGTTGTGGCAGCGCGGGAGTCTATAACGTTCTCCAACCTAAGATGGCCCGCCGACTGCTTGATCGAAAGGTCGGACACATTGAGTCAACAGAAGCTGACGTGGTGGCTACCGGCAATCCTGGTTGTCACGCTTGGATCGCCCAGGGGTGCGGAGAAGTCAATGGTCCAAGGGTTCTGCACACTGCGGAATTGCTGGAAGCAGCGTTTGTGGGCATCGAGGAGTTCTTATGAAGCTTCACGCGATCGTCCCAACCCTCGCAGTCGTAGTCTGCGCTTGCCATTCGGGCACACCCAAAGCAAAAAGCGACCTTGAGAAAGTCCATGGCGAATGGTCGCTTGCGATTTTCCAATCAGATCCAAACCCAAAGGGCCACCTCACGCTCAACGACGATTACACGTTCAAGATGGAGGTTCCAAGCGAGGACAAGATGGAGACGATCAGCGGAACTTTTGCAATCTCCCATGTAACTCTTCAGGGCAAGGACTTGTTGATGATCGACTTCTCATCCCCGGCGACGAAAACGAAAGAAAATCCCACCGGTGCCATCATGCGGTTCAATTACGATCCTGAACATGACATTCTACACGATCTGATCAGCCTCATTTTCTCACGTCCCGGACACGAGAAAGAGGTTCGAGACGAAATGGACCGAACCCGAGCAGAATCGTCGCGGGGAAAGTAGCTGGCTCAGAAATAAATTCAGTCCATTCCGATAGCGTGGAAATGGACTGAATTTTTGGAGACGGGGAGCGAACGTCTTTCGCGTACTTCTCGATGAATTGGCGTCGTGGTTCGACCTTGTCGCCCATGAAAAGAGATTAGGGACTTAATTTTGGAGACGGGCAAGATGCCCGTCACTCCATCTTAATAGTGCAGGTCGAGGTTGTGAACGTCTTTCGCGTGCTTCTCGATGAATTCGCGCCGTGGTTCGACCTTGTCGCCCATGAGTCGAGAGAACATGGTTTCGACTTCGGCTTCGAACTCGGGATCGAAGTGGACACGCTTCAGGATTCGCTTATCCGGCGCCATTGTCGTCTCTTCCAAGTCTTCGGCGTTCATTTCGCCCAGACCTTTAAAGCGGGTGACGTGCGGATTCTTCTTCTTAATGTTGCGAAGGATTTCATCGCGCTCATCTTCGGTCATCGCATAGTAGCGTTCATTCGCACCGACTTTAATAACGAAGAGCGGAGGTTGGGCGAGGTAGATGTATCCACCCGTCACCAACGGCTTCATGTAACGATAGAAGAAGGTAAGCAACAACGTTCGAATGTGATCGCCGTCAACGTCCGCATCGGTCATGATGACGATCTTGTGATAGCGAAGCTTGGCGAGGTCGAATTCGACTTCCCTTTCTTTGGGATCCTTGCTACCTTTCTTCGAAGAGCTTTTATCGCTAAATTCGAGGTCGGGCTGCTCATCTTCGATCTGCTTTCTGCCGAGGGTCAGGTCCATACCTGCGCCAAGGGCTGCGATGATGGCCTGAACTTCAGCATTATCCAAGGCCTTGTCGATTCGGGCGCGTTCCACGTTAAGGATCTTTCCGCGCAGAGGCAGGATCGCCTGAGTACGTCGATCACGAGCGCCTTTCGCGGAGCCACCGGCCGAGTCACCCTCAACGAGGAAGATTTCACATTCGCTCGGGTCTTTCGATTGACAGTCGGAAAGCTTTCCAGGAAGTCCGAAGGAATCCATCGAAGAGCTTCGGCGGACGCTTTCCATCGCCTTTCGGGCGGCCTCACGGGCGCGCTGAGCGATGATGCCTTTGTCGACGATTTTCCGAGCAATGTTCGGATTCTCTTCGAAGAAGGTCATGAGACCATCGCCGACGAGCGAGTTGGTCAGCCCCTGGACTTCAGGCGTGACGAGCTTAACCTTATCTTGCGAGTTATAGGAAGGATCGCCGATTCGCAAAGAGATGACCACCGTAAGACCGTCGGTGACGTCATCGTTCTGCAGGTTGGTGTCCTTCTCCTTCAGGAAGTTCATTTTGCGAGCGTACGCATTGATCGTTCGCGTCAGAGCGGTCGAGAAACCGGACACGTGCGTCCCGCCATCCGGGTTGTGGATGTTATTGGTAAACGCTAAGATCGTCATGTTGTAGCCGTCGTGGTACTGCATGGCGACTTCGATTTCGCTCGACTCACGGATTCGCTTGAAGTGAATGACGTTGTGCAGCGTGTCGTGGCTGTCGTTGAGATCCTCGACGAGCTGCGTAATACCGCGATCGTAATAATACGTCTCACTCGTTTCGGGATCCTTTTCGTTAATGAACTCGAACGTGGTTTTCGGGTTCAAATACGCGAGTTCTTTCATTCGCGTTTTCACGACATGAGGATCGTATTCGACATCAGTAAGGACGGTCGGATCTGGCATCCATCGTTGAGCCGTGCCGGTCACGCCAGCATCGACCGTACCCACTTCCTTAACGTCGCCTTGCGGGATTCCTTTTTCGTATCGCTGTCGATAAATCTTTCCGTTTCGCTTGACCGTCGATTCCATCCACATGGAAAGAGCGTTCGTACACGAAACGCCAACACCGTGCAGGCCGCCTGATGTCTTATAGCCGCTGCCTTCGCCGCCAAACTTACCACCCGCGTGGAGAACGGTCATAACGACTTGAAGAGCTGAAACGCCCATCTTGGCATGGGTATCGACCGGAATGCCGCGGCCGTTATCTTCACATCCGATGGAGCCATCTTCAAAAATGGTCACCGTGATGTGGTTACAATGTCCGGCGAGGACTTCGTCAACCGAGTTATCGATGACTTCGCGGAAAAGCTGGTGCAAACCTCGCTTCCCATTGTCGCCGACATACATGCCGGGGCGTTTGCGAACCGCTTCAAGCCCTTCGAGAACTTGAATTTGGGCTGCATCGTAATCGCCTTCGACACGACCGGCGAGCTCATCGATGATGGCGTCTTGATCTTGTTGGCCGGAGGTCGATTCGGGCTGATCGTCGTTGAAAAGGTCTTGATCGGACATGGGCAAATAGCTCGAAATGAACCTGGATTCTACCTTAAAGACGGTTCAAATTGCCGGGTAGGTGCATGTGCAACAACCAGGGCGCCAAGTAGAATGAAGAAGTGGGCCTTTACGAATCGATTCTTCGACCTCTTGCGTTTCGAATCGATCCCGAAAAAGTGCATGAGATGGTCATGCACCAGATTGCCCACGGCCGCCTTCCCGGTCTTGCCGAGCCGTTGGTCAAGGACCCGGTCGAACTGTTCGGCGTTGCCTTTCCAAACCGGATCGGCCTCGCGGCGGGATTCGACAAAAATGCCCTCGCCCTCGATTACTGGCATCGATTTGGGTTCGGATTTGTCGAGATTGGCACGGTAACTTGGCACGCCCAGCCCGGCAACGATCGACCTCGACTGTTTCGATTGCCAGCCGACAAGGCGTTGATCAATCGCATGGGATTCAACAACGATGGCGCAGTCGCAGTCGCCGAACGACTCGCGAGGAGCAAACCTAAGATTCCGGTTGGCGTCAACCTTGGCAAATCAAAGATCACGGAGATCGAGGACGCCCACAACGATTACCGACAAAGCTTCGAAGTGCTTCAAACGCTTGGCGACTACTTCGTGGTCAACGTCTCCAGCCCCAACACACCTGGCTTGCGATCTTTGCAGGACAAAGAGCCCTTGCTCCGAATATTCGATGCCCTTCGTGGTGTGAACAGCACCAAGCCCATGTTTGTAAAGATCGCGCCTGACCTGACCGAAGGGATGATCGACGAAATTATCGAAGTTGCGGTCGAGATGAAGCTCACCGGAATCATTGCGACGAATACCACCATTTCTCGGCATAACCTGGTGACCAAGGACAAGGATTTGATCCATCAAGCCGGTGGTTTGTCAGGGGCGCCTGTTTTGATTCGGTCCAATGAAGTTTTGGATTACCTTGGGCAAAATGCGCCAAAGAACCTGAATCTCATCGGTGTAGGGGGCGTGTTTACAAAGGAGCATTTCGAACAAAAGCTGAAGTTGGGGGCGAAGTTGGTGCAGATTTATACGGGCTGGATTTACGGCGGGCCTGGGCTGGTTCCGAAAATTTTGGGCGAGTAGGTGGCTAAGAACCCCTCCGGTTCACTGCGTTCACCGACTCCCCATCAGGGGAGTAGCTTAATTTTTCTCTGTGACAATTGCTTCAAAATCATCCGTCGACCGCGCGAAGGTGTTTACATAAAGATCTTCGCGAAGAAGTAGATCGTCATGACAAAGCCATAGATTGCGATGGCGGTTCGCAGCTTGTCGGGGTTGACCTTCAGCGACATCCGCGCCGCGAGGAAACCACCCACGACGGCCCCAACGATCAGCACTGCCGCCAGATCATAATGGACCAAGCCTTTGATCACAAACACAATCGAGCATGTGAAGTTAATGATCGTGCCGAGCCAACTCTTCACGGCATTGAGTTCATGCGTCGTGCCTTCCATGTAAAGAGCAAAACTCGCGAGCATCATGATGCCCATTCCCGCTCCAAAGTAGCCACCATAGGTTGCAACGAGGAATTGGAGGATCATGCCCACCGTGGGGCTCACGACATGATGATCTGACTTGGTCAGCATGGCCTTAATCTTGGGCTGAAACCATAGCAGAGTCGATGCGAGGAGAATCAGAAAAGGAATCACGATCTTGAAGACCGTTTCTGACGTATTTAGCAGCAGCAACGCCCCTGCAATCGAACCAAGGGTGGTCGGAATAAGCAGCTTGCGGAAATAGACGCCCGTCTTTTCGAGATTGTCCTTACCGAACCCGATTCCCCCAGCGAAAGACCCTGGGAAGAGGCCTACCGAGTTCGTCGCATTCGCTTCGCGACCGGGAATATGAAGACCAACATTGATGACGGGATAGGAGATCAGCGATCCGCCACCCGCGACACTATTGATGCCGCTCGCAACCGCACTCGCACAAAAGAGAACGATAGCTTCGACCGGGGACATTAAAGAGATTCTATCTGACCAAGAACGTCCGCCAATTCGATGGCCGCCAACGCCGCTTCGCGGCCCTTGTTGCCCATCTTGAGACCGGCTCGATCCAATGCTTGATCTTGGGTGTCGGGGGTCAAAACTCCCCACGCGACCGGACGCGCGTACTCGGTTTGCAAACTCATGAGGGCTCCACCCACGTCTCCGCCCAAAAGCTTGGCGTGAGGCGTCTGGCCTTGCATGATGCAACCGAGGGCAATCACGCCGTCAACCTTCTTCTTCGATTCGAAAAGTTGCTTGACTACCGGCGGGATTTCCCATGTTCCCGAAACATGAACGACAATCACGTTCTTGGCGCCATGGCTTTCGAGTTCGGCCAAGGTTCCGGCGAGAAGTTCTTTGGTGATGAGTTCGTTCCAACGGCTCACAACCACCGCAAACTGCTTTTTCGAGGCGTCCATTTTGCCGCGGATTTCTTTCATCTACTCATTAGTATGGCCGGTTATCGACGTTTCAGAAGGACCAGCAGCACCGGAGCGCCAAGAATCGACGTGACAATCCCGACCGGAATGCCCGCGCCTTGAGCGCCTCTTTGGGCCACAGCGTCAGAAAGCAAGAGGATGAGCGCTCCACAAATCGCTGACAATGGAAGCGTTGCTTTGAGATCGACTCCTGCCAATCGCCGCGCGATATGGGGAGCGACCAGCCCAACGAAGCCAATAATCCCGACTGGGCCGATGGTGACCGAGGTCATGGCCGTGACGGAGGCCAACACTAGCCACCGCATGCGCTGAGGATTCACCCCCAACGACTGGGCCGCTTCTTCGCCCAACGACAAAGCGTTGAGTCGAGATGCAGACCGAAAAAGCAACGTGTAGCCGACAACAAAGACGATCGCCATAAGACCAATTGACGGCCAAAAGCCTTCGCTCAAGCTTCCGAGGAGCGAACGGAGAACTTTCCCCTGGTCTTGGCCAGAATAGAGGATCATACAGGACAAGAGGGAGGACAACATGGTTGAAGTAACGACCCCCGCGAGAAGCAGCGTTTGCGTTTCGATCACACCTCGTCGACGCGCGAGCGATGTGACCAACCCGAGAGTCAACATTCCAGTTGCAAAGCCCGCCGCCGCCATGGGCAAACCGAAAAAGAAGCCGCCAAGGCCAAGAATTTCAACGCCAATCGCCCCAATCGCCGCTCCAGAAGAGGCTCCGACGATATAGGGTTCGGCGAGGGGATTTCGAAACAGCGTTTGAAGCGCGGCCCCCGAAGCCCCTAGAATTGCACCGACCACAACTCCCTGAACCGCCCGTGGCAAACGAAGCCCCCACACGATCATATTGTTCGAATCGCCGTCGCCTCGATTTCCACGAAGAATTTCTTGTGCGACCTGCAAGGGGCTCATAAAATTTGAAGCTCCAAGCCCGATGTGGAGCAGAAAAGCGAGAATTAGCACGCAGAATGCCGCAATCAAAACAATTCGTGCTGACTTCTGCATTCCGCACTAAAGGTTATACTCAAGAAGCGTTGAAAACCCTGGCACTTTCGCAGCGAACAAATATTCTTAAACCATCTCCCACCCTTGCGATTACCGCAAAGGCGAATGCGATGCGCGCCGATGGCATCGATGTCATTTCGTTTGGCGCGGGCGAACCCGACTTTAACACCCCAAAACCGATTTGCGACGCAGCAAAAGAGGCCATTGATTCCGGCTTTACCAAATACACGCCTTCAGCCGGTATCAAAGAATTAAAGGAAGCGATCTGCCGCAAATTGAGCCGTGAAAACGCCCTTACGTATGCACCGGAACAGGTTGTGGTGAGTTGTGGCGCAAAGCACAGCATCTTTAATGCGATTCAAGTTTTGGTAGATCCGGGCGACGAAGTGATTCTTATCGCTCCTTATTGGATGACCTACGCCGATCAGATTCAGTTGGCTGGCGGAATTCCCAAGGTCGTTTACACTTCAGCCGAAAACGGCTTCGTTCCTGAACTCGACCAGATCAAAGAAGCTATTTCGGACCGAACAAAAGCGATCTTGATCAACAGCCCTTCGAACCCGACGGGCGGCGTTCTGTCGGATGAGATTTTGGCGGGCATTGCCGGGCTTTCTCAGAAGCATGGATTTTGGGTTATCGCCGATGAAATCTATGAGCGACTCGTTTATGGCGTGACACCGCGATCCTTTGCGACCTATGGCACCGAAGATCGCACGATCACCGTCGGCGGATGCAGTAAGAGCTACGCCATGACCGGTTGGCGTATCGGTTTTGCCGCCTGCCCTTTGGCGGTCGCCAAGGCGATGAGCAACTTCCAGGATCAAGTCACGAGCAATCCGACCTCGTTCGCCCAGCGTGGCGCGGTGGTTGCGTTCAACCTTCCTTCTGAAAATGTGGAAGCGATGCGGGTCGAGTTTGAAGCGCGACGTGATTTGATCGTTGGCTTACTCGCCGCAATTCCTGGAGTAAAGATTCAGCCGCCTAAGGGAGCCTTCTATGCTTTCCCGGACGTTTCGGCTTGCCTCAGAACAGGCGAAACGGACATCGATCTGGCTCAATATTTGCTTGATGAAGCTCATGTGGCAGTCGTGCCCGGCTCGGTCTTCGAAGGAAAAGGCCACATCCGGTTGAGCTATGCCACCAGCCGAAAAAATATCGAGGAAGGAGTTCGTCGAATCCAAGACGCTCTTTCACGTCGCCAATGATCCCTAAAAGCATCCCCCTCAAGAACGAAAACATGTTCCGGCTGGCGATGCGGCATCGATCGGCAGCGCCAACGGATATTTGCAAGAGTTACGAACGACTCGAGTTCTTTGGGGACTCGGTGCTCGGGCTCGTTGTCGCCCAATATCTCTTCGAACATCATCCCAACTGGGACCAAGGGTTGATGTCGAAAGCCAAAAGCAGCGTCGTTCAAGAGGCTCCTCTCGCGGAGATCGCCAAGAACCTGGGACTTGATGCCTATTTAGAGTTAAGTCCCAGTGAAGAAGCAACAGGTGGGCGACAAAGGCCGTCCATCCTGGCTGACGTGGTCGAAGCGATCTTCGGCGCGATTTACTTTGAATCGGGTCTTGAGGTCGCTCGCTGGTTCATTTTGGAGCAATTGAACCCATATTTGCTAAGAATCAGCAGTGGCGACGTCAATCCTGACGACTATAAATCGAAGCTCCAAGAGATCGCCCAATCGATCTGGAAGAAGACGCCGAACTACAGAGTTTTGACTGAATTTGGCGCGGCGCACGATAAAAAGTTCACGGTTGAAGTACTCTTTGATGAGGAAGTGATCGGTGAGGGCACCGGTCGTTCCAAGAAAGAAGCTGAACAGGCAGCGGCTGCGGAAGCCATCGAAGTCATCCGCCGCAACGTCCGAATGTAGGGCGTGCCTGGTAATTGTTTTAGTTCTACTGGATTTTTTTTGGAGAAATAGTCCTAGAGGCACTCTATTTGCTCTCAAAAAGGATTCAAACAATCTAGCGATAGTTTTAGAAGGTAAAGCAGATGAAGGGACTCTTATTAGGAGCATTGGCAATTGGAACCGTGGGGACGGCGTTAGCCCGACCCGAGCTGAACGCGTTCATCAACAAACCGGCGAATTCGGTACCGGAGTTGGTCGCCCAGATCAAATCAGACAAGCAGGTCGCCGATCGATTTATGCGACACTTCTCGATGTCAAAAGAAGAAGTGCTCGAATATGTCGGTTCGCTGCACCTCGGAACGCTGAAGGAATCAGGCTACTACACGATTTACAGCGCGCCAGACAACGGCATTATTAAAGCTCACATTTCGTTCTTCAAGAAGGGTACGCCCGCATTCGTCGACTCGGACGGCAACCCTGTTCTCCGAGCGAAGTGCGCAAACCCGTTCGTTCGAGGCCCCGTAAAGGCCTATTCGACATCTTCCGCTGAAGTTGTCGATTCTGGTTCGACGGTTGATCCGAGCACCGTTCTGGTTTCGACCATGACCGAAGGCCCCATGGTGGCTTCATTCACGCCGCCGACGCCTCCGGTTCCCGAAACTCAGACGCCGATCACCTTGAAGACGACGCCGACTACGACGAGCCCACAGGGATTCGCACCGAGTAGCATTGCATCGATCATCGGTATCGGTGGAGCCGCAAGCTTCATTAACCGAGGACATACAAACCCGGTGCCGGAACCAGCATCGCTGATCGCGATTTCTCTCGGCGTCGGCGCGATGCTGCGACGTCGCAAGAAGTAAAAATTCAATTACTATCGCGTCGAAGACCCCTAGCTATGGATAGCTGGGGGTCTTCTCTTTGCATTTAGATCTCGATCAGAGTTGGGCTGATGGGTTGATTGAACGAAACCAGGCCTTCGTCAGTCGAATAGTATAGGTTTTCGAGACGAATGCCGCAATTACCTTCCAAGTAGATTCCAGGCTCGATACTGAAGCAGTTTCCATGTTCCAACGGCTTGTCGTTGGTTGAATTGATGTTGGGCTCTTCGTGGACGTGCATGCCAATTCCGTGTCCCGTTCGGTGCGTAAAGTACTCGCCATAGCCCGCCTTTTCAATCACTTCGCGAGCCGCACGATCCATGTCCATTGGTCGAACACCTGTCTTTCCAAGCGTCCTCGCCGCTTCGTGAGCGTCGTAGACGATTTTGTACAAATCCTTTTGTTCCTGGGTCGCCGTTCCGAATACGAAGGTCCGCGTGATGTCACAACAGTAATGCTCGTAAGTACAGCCAAAGTCGATGAGGACGATCATGTCCTTCTTGAGTCGAGTTTTGTTGTTGATGTGGTGTGACTCGGCGGAGCCTTCGCCAAAACATACGCTGCAGAATTGCGGCTCGCCACCCCAGTTCTTCATCTCGGCCTCGATGAGTTCGCGAACTTCGAGTTCGGTGATGCCTTCTTTGAATTGCCCTTTGATGTATTCGTAGGTTTCGTCTGCGATCTGCCCGGCTCGCTTCATAAGCGCGATTTCGGCGTCGTCCTTGCGAGCCATCAGTTCGGCAATCACCGTTCCGCCGGTTTTGAACAATGCGGCCGGGAGAGTGGACTGCATCTCCAGCAACATCTTCGCGGGCATGTGATCGTCTACTGCAACCACGCCCGAACGGAGGTTCCAATCTTCTGAGAGTTGAGCAAGATGTTCGAGGGGGTCCTCGCCGTCTCGCCAAGCGCGAATGTCTTCAATCCCAATCCGCTTCGCCTGAATTTGACTCAGCGCAGGACAGATGAGTCGAGATTGACCCGACTTGTGAATCGCCAACGTCAAAAACCGTTCGTGACCGTCTTCGAAAAAGCCTGAGAGATAACCCATCGTGATCGGCGTCTGGGCAAAGAATGCATCGTAGCCAGCTTCACCGAGGTAATTGGCCAGCTTTTGAATTCGCGACATATGCCTTAGTATTCCCTAATATCCCGCTTGTCCGGCGCCCGAGAGGCGAGGATCACAGCCGACCTGTCGAGAGCCATCTTTTCCAATGAGAATCATATGGCATGACCCTTGTCCCGTTGAGACCCCGATTTGATGGCCTTTTGCCTTTAGAGCCTTGACCGTATCTGGGCTCAGACCAAATGGTTCGATCGAAATTTCGTCAGGCAGCCACTGGTGATGGAAGCGCGGCGCCGAGACCGCCTTTTGGGCCGTCATGCCATGGGCCGTGACGTTAAGGATCGATTCGAAGACCGTGTTGATGATCGTTGGTCCGCCTGGCGAGCCGACAACCATGTAAAGGTTGCCGCCTTTGGTCAGAATCGTTGGCGTCATGGATGACAGCGGGCGTTTGCCGGGTTTGATGGCATTGGCCTCGCCCTGAATTAGTCGGTAGCGATTGGGGCTTCCCGGTTTAGATGTAAAGTCGTCCATCTCGTTATTGAGCAAAAATCCTGCCTTGTCGACCGTGACCTTACTTCCGTAGCTGTCATTCAATGTGTAGGTATTTGAAACCGCGTTTCCTTCGCCATCCACGACGCAGAAGTGCGTGGTCTCCATCTTTTCGTTTGCCATCCCTAAACCTGGCTTGATATCGAGAGCGGAGGTTGCGCGATCAGGATTGATGGCGTTACGCCGCTTGAGCAAATAATCGGGCGAAAGCAATTGCTGGATCGGAACCTGGACGAAGGCGGGATCACCCATGTATTCGGCCCGATCGGCAAAGCATTGCTTCATGGTTTCGGTCATTAGGTGCACCGTTGCTGCGCTTCCGTAGCCCATCGTTTTGAGGTCGTCGTTTTGGATCATGCCAAGCATCATCAAGAGCACCACGCCGCCTGAGCTTGGCGGGGGCATGGTGATCACGCTGTAGTCCTTGTAGCGACCGGTCAAGGCTTTACGCCATTCGGGTTTATAGTCGGCCAGGTCTTTGGCGGTTATGATTCCACCTCCTTGTTTCATCTCGGCGACCAACTCAGAGGCCGTTTCCCCTTTATAAAATCCGTCGGAACCGAAATCGCGAATTCGTCCCAAAGTCTTCGCCAGCTCAGGTTGCTTCAAGGTTTCGCCCGTTTTGTAGAAATTCCCACCCCGCCCGAAGATGCGCCAGGTGGTCGCAAACTGCTTGTTTTTACTGGCCAAATTTTTCAGTGCGTTCGCCAATTGGGCATCCACCATAAACCCTTTTTGTGCGAGATCAACCGCCGGTTGGATCAAGGTTCGCCAAGGAAGCTTGCCGTACTTTTGGTGTGCGGCGAAGAACCCCGCCACTGTTCCCGGAACGCCGGAAGCTCGGTGTCCCAGGTAGGAATCCGATGTCGGATTGCCGTTCTTGTCGAGATACATTTCGCGAAATGCTGCCGCTGGGGCGATTTCGCGATAGTCGAGCGCAAACGTCTCGCCGGATTTCGACCGATAGACCATGAATCCGCCTCCGCCAATGTTGCCCGCAGAAGGCAATGTGACGGCCAATGCGAATCCCGTCGCGACGGCGGCATCGATTGCGTTACCGCCTTTGTGCAGGATTTCCGCGCCGACCTTTGACGCGAGATAATGGTCGGATACGACCGCAGACGAATTGTATTCTTGAGTAGCTCCAATCTGGGCTGCGAGAAGACCGGTTGCTAGCATGATCTCGATCAGTATGACCGCTAAACGAAACACTCGCTGGCAAACGACGTCCTTAATGATGTTGCTTGCGGGGAGTTCGAAGTGGGATTGATTACCTTTTTGGCGGTGATAGGACAGGCTCATTCCCAATGGTCGCCTAGAACCCAATTGCTTCCGCTGGACTTCGTTCGAACCGCACAATTCCTCTTGGATCATGGATTACCAGATATCCGTGGATTTGAGCTTCGAAGGGTCGCCAAAGTCAAGGAATCGGCACCCATTTTTGGATTGAACCCCATGCCATGGCTTCATTGGGTTTCCCCTCAACAATCGAGCATACAAGTAAGCTTAAACGGTCAACGCAGCAAGGTGCAAGCGCCAGGACAAGTGGTTCCGTTTAGTACGCTTCTCAAGTATCTCAATGTCAACCCAAGCATCTCCTTTGAATCCGACGCGTGGCTCTGCTTGATCCTGTTGGCGATTCACGGTGAAGAAGAATTCGTCGCCAAGTGCCTGTCGGCTTGGCACATCAAAGACAGTTCATCCGCATACTTGACCCGAGGCTCATACGCTGGCTATCGCGACCTTCGTTATGGCGAAGCCGTTCAAGATTTCTTGTCCGGTCATGACAAGAGAGCGCTTGAGGAATTTCGCGATGTCGTGCGAATGGAAAACGACTATTCAGATTCCCACAAAGATTCGGATATCCCAATTTCCAACTCGCAGACATACGCACAACAGCTAAAGGACGAAGGCTCCCAATCGATGCAGTGGATTGATCCCGTCAGGATGCGATCGCTTCCTCCTAGAGAACAAGCTGTCCTCCTCGTTCAGCAACTTCGATTTGTTGGAACCATTAAGGATCGGGGCGCAGGACCTTACTTCTTTGACTCGAAGACAATCTCTCGATTGAAAGAACTCGACGCGGTGGCCGTCCCTGCGCTCCTGGATGCGCTTGACAAAGACTCGACAAAAACCCGACAAGCCCCTTTCCTCATTTCGGGTCCGAATAGGATTTTCGAACCCTATTCCGTCAGTCGGGTGAGCGAACGCATTCTGGCTGAACTCGCATTTCTGCCCAATGACATCTCGTTGTCCCACGAGCGCTTTCGACAGTATTGGCAAGAGCGACTTGGACTTTCGAAAGCTGAGAGAATCTATCGATGCTTCTTAGAAGGTGGTCAGTTCTCCGATCTTTCGAGTGCGAGCGCTGCACTTTTTCCAGCCCGAAGCGGTTTCTCTCTTTCGAATACTTATCACTTTGAATCTGGGGTCATGCCTCTACCCGGAATCAAAGCTCAACTCTCACAAAAAAAACCGTCGATCTCTCAACTTCTCTTTAAACATGTGAACTCGTATCAAACTTATAAGTCCAGACTTCGGACTTATGGAAACCCGGCCAGCCGGTCCTTGCTCAACCTAGCTTTGGCCTCATTCAACTGGGATCGCGACGAGAGCATTGGAACCTTAAATGCGGCTTGCGGAAAATATCTGATTTCAGTTCAATTGAATGGTCCTGACGATGGGCAAACCACTGAAGATTTTCTGAGGGTTCTCGATTGCCGTAAGGCGCTTGGAGATCAGTCTTACCGTGAAGACCTTAATCAGTTCTGTAACATCCTGTTTTCTTCACCTCCTTCTGAAGGTATTGAATCGATCTATCCACTCATTGACCGGGCTAGCGAATCGCTCTATGCTAGCCAAGTTGAGAAACTTCTTTTTTCTTCGTCATCGGAGTTCAACCTTCGGAAGGCTCTCCTCAAGAGACCATTTCAACTCGAAATCCTAGGTTCAAAGTTATTGATGCTGGAAAAGGGACGCAGTTTCGTCCATGAACTATTGACCGACCAGTCACCCATCGACACCGAAAAGTACGTTGAACGCTTTGGCATGAAGTGGGTTATCGATGAGGATGGAACCTATCGAACTGTTCCTCTTCGATCCTTTAAAAGCCTTCGGACTTGCGATATCGTTGCCGAGGCCCTAAGTTCAGTTTCATCTCGGCCAGCATTCGACCTCTCATGGCCCGTCAAGAGGCGCGACCGATCCCTCCCATCGATCAGTAGATTTGTGGATGGGTTAGGTACAAAACTTCACAAAATCAATATAAAGTTACTTCCCTAACACGTACTTATCGAGCCAAGCCATCCACCGCGCCCATTGATCCATTTGCGTTTCCTTTGCGATTTGGCCGTGGTCTTCATACGGATACATGTAGAGCGCCGCCGTTTTGCCGATGCTTTCGAGGACGTTGAACATGCGAACCGAGTTGATCGGATCCGTACCGATATTTTGATCTTCCATGCCGCAATACATCAGCAGCGCGCCGGAAAGATTCTCGGCATTGAGCATGGACGACATTTTAAGGTAGGTGCTCTCAGCTTCGAAAATGTCTCTCGACTCAGTTTGAAACGCCATCGGCGTCAGGGTCCGGTTGTAGTTCCCGGCTCCTGCGATTCCTGCCTTAAAGAAAGGCGTGTGGACCATCGCATTGGCCGTGCTGAAGCCACCGTAGCTATGTCCGCCGATTGCAAGCTTCGTTCGATCACAAAGACCCTTGGCGTCGAGCATGTCGATGGTGGCGGAGAGGTTATTGCGAAGGTCGTTTACGTAGAAGTCATTGACCCTGGCTTTTGGACCCACAATCGGGCAATCAGGTTCGACCAAGGCCCATCCCAGTCGGGTAATCAGCGATTTGGGGCTTGCCCCTTGAGCCGGAAAGAGGTTCTTATTGGCAATTTTCGCCTTTCGGTCATAGGCTTCTTGGTTCTCAAACTCACTCGGATAGAACCAGAAAAGCGCGGGAAGCCGTTCGCCAGTCAAGTGCCACTCAGGCAAGGTCACCTTCACCCAAAACTTGAAGCCATCGGCGCGGGTTACTTGGATGCGATATTTCTTCGTCTTCGTGAGATCGGGCGCGAGATCGACGTTCTTCGTAATCTGCCTGCCAACTTTTCCGTTTTCAACGAGGAAATTATTGGAGACGTCGGTTGGTGATTGATGATCGATCAAGAATCTCGAGCCGTCGGCAGCCAAGATTCCGTCGAGGGTTTCGTATGCGTCCTCAGCCGACTGCCAAATTTGGGTCGTCTTTCCGGTTGCAACATCATAAGAGTCAAGAAAAGGTCGCGGTGGCTCCTTTTCCGAGTCGCGTCCCGTATGGGTTCCTTCGAGCAGCACCGTACCCGCGGATAGATCGAGCGTTCGCACGCCAAACGCATTATAAGTCAACACTGGGGAACCCGCCGTCTTTAGCGGATCGGCGGTCTTCGAACTCCAAAGCGCTTTTCTTGCGTCAGGTTTGTCGAGGGGAACCTGATATTCGGTCGCCGTCCCGCTTACCGTTTCGTTGAAGTAAATTGTCTTTCCGTCGGGAGAGAACGTGAGCCCCGAGAATCCACGCTCGTTGGTGTAAAGGACTTTGACATCCTCGGCTCTAAAAGGTGGCGACCAGCGGACGAGTTCTTCCTTCGTCGATGCCTGGGCTGCACCGCCTCGTGCGCCTCGCCTTTGGGATTCTTGTTCGTCTGAGCCTTTCTTAGTGGGTTCCTCGGCAGGAGTTCGAACATAAATCAAGCCGTTTCCATCGGCAGCCCAGGTCATTTGGCGTCGAGCCGACGGTGTTCGCGGCGTTGGTGTCGCGTCGGCGGGGGCGGGAGGAGGACTCCCTTCTCGCATTTTGTTCGTATCGATAACGGTGAGCGTTTTGCCGCTTCCGTCCCAGATGCTCTCGTTGGTGCCAAATTCGGCAGCCGGAACGATGTAGGAAAAGGGCTTTTCGATGGTGGTCACCCGGAAAAAGTCGCCTTTGGGGGCCACATCGACCGACGCGATCATCGAAGGAATGCCGATCGCCTTTTCGGTTCCCTTCGTGGCGTCCACCCACTCGAGTTGACCGGTCAAGAAATATTCAAGCCGCTTTTGATCAGTTTGGTTTTGGAGAAGCGAACGATAGGTGCGAAGGCGATTATTTTCTGGATTCGTCACCTGAACCTTCGGCTGATTCGCCACCGCCGGGGCCATGGGCTCGGGTCCGCGTTTCGTTGGCACGAAGACCGCAACGACACCCTTCGAGTCACCGGTCCAATCGGGGCTCACACGTGTCGCAAGGAGCGCATGGGACGTCAATTGGCTTGTCGAATTTTTGTTGACATCATGGATGTAAATCGTTGACGCATCGGGTGTATGAACGAGAAACATCAGTTTGGTGCCATCGGGCGACCAGCTTGGCGCACTCACCCATGCTCCAGTTGGAGGCTTGATCTCTCGCTCCTGAAAAGTCGAAGCGTTGGTCAGAACGATGGATTCCCCCGTTCGATAGGACATGGTTCGTTGGCGATTGGCACGACAATCGATCATCCAGCCCGCCATGTTTTCATATGGGTTCGCGAGATCGCTCAGCAGAACTGGGCCACGCGTTTTGACTCGGGCAAACCAGGTACGAGAGCTATTGAGATTTGAAAGCGTAAATTGTGTATTTCGAGGGAGAGCAAAATAGCTTGCGATTTCTTTCGGAGGCGTCAAATAGGATTCGGCTGCGATGGGATTTTGGGCGAATGCCATCCCGGAAAGCAGGGCGAGAGCCCAACACAAGTTTCGCATTCCAGGAGCATAACCCAAACGGCTAGCCGAGGGATAGGATTTGGTCGACGGTTTCTTCGATCGTCATGACGGTTGTATCGATGATCGGGATGCCTGCCTCGGCGTATTCGAGGGGAAGCGATTCGTAGAGCATTTCGATCACCGGCTTGAGGGCTGAAAAGTTGACTACGTGGGACGATCTGAGCAAGTTTCGGGTTTGATTGACCGTCAAATTTGGCCTAAGCGCGATGACCGTCGCCGTCTCTACTTCGTCAAGGAAAGCCTCTATGAACGGAACGTGAGAGCAGTGGTCGGCTACGACGGCAAAACCTTGGTCGGCGTAGGTTTTCGCCATTTGCCCCGCCGCAACGTGGGCGATTCGAAGCTGGCGGGCGACTTCGGAATTCTCGACCCCAGGTTGGTGAAGCGCTAATCCGCTCGCCACCATCAGTCGAATCTTGTCGATGTCGATATGGATTCCGTATTCGAACCGCTGCGCCAACGCTTTGGCGACGGTCGATTTTCCGGCACCCGGTGCTCCGGTGAGGAAGAAAATTGGCCCTGGTTGAGTTGGCATTGTGAACCGAAGTATACTAATGGCTCATTGCCCGATCGTCTAATGGCAGGACAACTGTTTTTGGTGCAGTATGTCTAGGTTCGAATCCTAGTCGGGCAGCCAAATAGTGAGGGCCGATTCATCGAGTCGGCCCTCACTATTTGCATTGGGTCGCGACGGGGATGAGAAATTTATCACGCTGAGATCTCGTTAGAGGTCGAAGGAAATGGAGCCTCAGCGGAATCGGGAAAGCCACGTTGGGCAGCTCTACTTTGGAGCCATTGACTTGGTCCCTCGACTTTCACATTTTCTTTGTCACACCCCGCAAAACTACTGATAGAATAACTGAAGGAAAGCTGATCGTTTATCATATTTCTGCCTGCAAACGGTCGGCGAAGTGAAAGCTAATGGCAATGACAAAGAGCTATTATTATGTTAATGGCGAAATGATCGGTTACAGTGACGAGAACGGTCGTAAGGATGTTCTGACCGATGCGTTGGGGAACATTACGGGCGAGATCGATGAGACGGGTGAACTGACTTACCAGGCTCGATATTCGCCGCTGGGCAAGACGATTTCGACCATTGGGTCCAGTAGCTCGGGATTTGGCTGGGTTGGCATGCACGGATACCGTCAAACTGGCTTGACGGGTGCTTCGCACTACGTAAGGGCTCGCCATTATTCATTCGTAAGTGGCATTTGGACAACCGTTGATCCGCTGTGGCCGAGTGAAATGGCCTATGGATATGCGGAATGCAACCCACTTCTATTAATTGATCCGACTGGTGAGGCAACGTGTAGCCTTATTAAAGACTGCAGAAAGGACTGTACTCAGCAGGAAGCGGATAAGATGTGGGGAAGTATTCATAAAGACCAGTGTCGTCTTGAGTTTAAGGTTTGTATGGATAGGGGCGGCTATACAATTGAAAACTTTCTACTCTGTAAAACACTCAGAAATAAGTGTCAACAAGAAATGATTGGGCATTGTATTAATAAATGTTTGACTTTGTATTATGATTTTGGCCCACTGTGTGTCGAAAAGGCAGGCAAGAATTTAGACGATGCTTTGGCTGTTTGCGGTAAAAAACACAAAGATTGCCTTAGAAATAAGAAGACAAGAAAGGCTAAAGCGAAGTGCGATTCTGAATATCAATTGTGTATACATAACGCAGGTATAGTTTATAATGGGGAATTCCGCAAGTGTCAAAATAAAAAGTAGGCTTAGTAAATGGTGTGGCATCACAATTGTTACGGCAATTTGCATGGGATTTCTTGTTCGACATCTTCTAGCAGTGCACGAGAGAAATATTGAATTTGCCAAGCGAGCTGAAAATAGGAAATTCATAGAGCAAGAACTGAAAAAGAACCAAGAGCGTATGGATAAGTCCTCAGAAGATTACCTGCGAGGATATACCAACTCAGAGTGAACGGTTTATGGCTATGGCCAATAAAATGGGGAAGCAGTTGCCGCGAAGTAATCAATGCCTAGCGAAAGTTTGAAAAGCGTCCATGATGGGCAGCCATATCATTTCAGCCACTCTCGTTCTCAATTTGTTGAACTAAACTGATCGAAGTGAGCGGTTTGCCTCAAATTCTTACGGAGCGGTTGCTGCTTCGCCCCTTTCAGATCGGCGACGTCGAGGCATCGCAAGCCTATCGGGACGACCTTGAGTTCGCACGCTTTTTGCCCCATATTCCGCAGCCCTTTACCAAAGAAGACGCGGTCACTTTTGTCAATCTCAACATGTCTGAACTGTGGGATCAGTCTCCTACATTCGCAGTAGTGCTCGAGGGAACGTTGATCGGGACCGTCAATCTTGAGATCGATCCCCAAAAACGGAGCGCGATGATCGGATATGCCATCGGCCGAGCTTGGTGGGGTCAAGGGTTGGCCCACGAAGCCGCCCAAGCCGTGATCGACTGGGCAATCAATACCTTTCACCTCACACGGATTTGGGCGTCAACAGACATCGAGAATACACAGTCCCAGCGGGTGCTGGAGAAGCTCGGAATGCAACGCGAGCAAGTTCCCCATGGGGACCTCGCCGATGGAGCGATACCGGAAGTGACTTACGCATTGGATTCCCTTCCTTGACCCCATCTTCAACTCATATTACGAGGGCAAGAAGCCCTCGCCCACGGGTGGCTACTTCCAATCCGAAATCTTAATCGTGTCCGCAAGGCCCCGAGTGATGACCACATTGCGACCTGGATATTTAGCGTCCAAAAGATTCCCTTTTACTTTCACGTTTTGGCAATCGATGAACGTGAGTCCCGCATCGCCTCCCAACCAGGGCTGATAGGCATTCGACCATTCGATCGAGTTGTCCGAAAATTCAAGCCCGTCAACGGACTTGGCCCACAAAACCGGCTTTTGAAACGTGACGAAGACATTGTCGATGATGCGGATATTGCGGTGAAAAGCTGGACCGCCGTCTTGAGGGATTTCGGGACAGATGGAGATAACCGCGTCGCAAAATTGATAGGGGCTCGTCAAGCAATTTTCGAAGCGATTGTGACGGATCGTCACATCTTTAACCGCACCCGACTCATACCAACCGTTGGCATCACCCGGAATCAAGATTGCGCTTCCGCTTGACCGGAACGTGTTGTCCTCAACCAGTACTTTCTTAGGGGTCGAAACCAATAATCCACGAGCGCGAACTCCACCAAAATAATTCTTCCGAATCGTCGCCGCTGGAGTCCAGGTCAGATTTTCTAAGGCATCCCCTTCTTGGAATTTCGCCGGAATATCACGATCAAAGATGATTTTGAGTTCAGAAATGTTCGCGGGTTCGATTTTTACGATCTTTGCGGTGCCATACGATTCCATCGTCGCCCTTGAGAGAAAGGAGACCGTATCGCCTGGATCACCAAACGAAAAGCCGGCCGACTGATCGTGCATAAACTTCGCTTGCCAGGTCCGAGCGTCGAGCTTCTTGATCGCTCGAATCGACGTTCCGTGGACGTTGATCGGGTCATCCATCAAGCCATCGAACCAGCATTCTTCGATGGTCACATTGCCTTTGCAGTTCGAAATATGGAAGCCGTCGTCATGCCCCGAAAACAATCGTCCACTTGCTTCGGTCGGCTTAAAATCGACGTGCTTGAACGAAACGTTTTCGGACCGTTGGGCCAAGACGCCAAGCCCGGAAGTGTGTCGAAAAGCAATGTTTTCAAGGTGAATATTTTTGCTATTTTGGATGAACGTTCCGGCGTGATCCCGGGCTCCGTGCCGCGCGATAAGCTGATCGCCGACCTTTGGTCGAGCCTCTTGAGTTGGGTAATCGAGCCGGACCACACCCGGTTCCTTTTCTGAAACCACGGCATGACTCCAATCGCCACCCATGCAGCCTCGGTCGCCGGTGTTGTAGGCAACTCCCCGCGTTTTGGGATCGAATTCCATCCAACTCCATGGACTTCGATTCTCGCCTTCAACGAGGAAGACGAGCTTTTTGTCTCGCACCGTGTAGGGATATTGCCTAGAGTCAATCTTGAGCGTCAATCCATTTGAGTCGCTTTCGAGAACTTCGGCTTGTGACATCAATGGACGCTCCCAGTCGATCTCCAGATTCTTAACCGAAATATTTGAACTTCCGTCGATCAAAAACGGCATGATACGACCGTGGAACACCAGTCGAGTTTTGGCGCTTCCTTCCACTCGGATGTCTCGCAACCTTTCCAAAGGGATTGCGACATTTCGCGGGTTTGTCACGTCGGTGTTCGAAAGATAGAGTTCACGATGAAATGCCGATTGGACATAAAAATGAAATTCCCCTTGCGGAAAGGACAGCGTGTCACCCGGGTGAAGGCTCTGGATTGCCTTTGAAACTGCCGCCGTCGCGTCCTCGCGCGAATTCGGGTTGGCTCCAAATGATTCAACATTCACCACTTTTCCCATCCAAGCCGATCCTAAAGCAACCAAGGCCACTATCACAGAGCTCATTTTACTGTTGACCAGAGGGAGCCTCCCTCGCGAATTACAGAATCTTCCTATACTCGTTGAAGAATGGGCAATGATTCGGACCCACGCCCGTCGTAGAATAAAGTCCAAGAAGTGCAACTGGAGTGGCAACGCAGGTTCCGAATGTCGGAACTTTATTCATGAAATGCCTACTCCCGCCCAACCTCATGGAGAAACCGATGCAAACACGAACACTTGGAACCAACCTCGAAGTCTCCGCCCTCGGACTCGGCTGTATGGGCATGAGCTATGGGCTTGGTCCGGCGGCCGACAAGTCAGAAATGATTTCCCTCCTCCGCGCCGCCGTTGATCGCGGCATCACCTTCTTCGACACTGCGGAGATGTACGGCCCCTTTGAAAATGAGAAACTGCTGGGCGAAGCATTCGCTCCGATTCGCGATCAAGTTGTCATCGCCACCAAATTCGGATTCAAAATTGAGGATGGAAAGATGGCGGGCCTCGACAGCCGCCCGGCGCATATTCGCGAGGTCGTCGAAGCCTCGCTCGCGCGACTCAATACCGATGTGATCGACCTGCTATACCAACATCGCGTTGATCCTGAGGTGCCGATCGAAGACGTCGCCGGAACCGTTAAGGGGTTGATTGACGAAGGCAAAGTTCGACACTTTGGCTTATCGGAAGCGGGAGTCCAGGTTATTCGACGTGCGCACGCCGTTCAACCGGTGACCGCGCTGCAAAGTGAATACTCGCTTTGGTGGCGCGAGCCCGAGGATGACATTTTTCCGGTTCTCGAAGAACTTCGCATTGGCTTTGTTCCCTTTAGCCCGCTTGGAAGAGGCTTCCTCACGGGCAAAATCGACACAAATACAACCTTCGACGCAAGCGATATTCGAAATAATCTTCCTCGCTTCTCAGCCGAGAATCGTGAGGCGAACACCCGATTCGTCGAGACTCTTTCTGGCATCGCGAATCGTAAAGGGATCACGGTCGCACAACTTGCTCTCGCTTGGGTGCTCGCTCAAAAGCCCTGGATCGTGCCAATTCCGGGGACGACCAAGCTGCATCGCCTCGACGAGAATATCGGGGCCGAAGCGATTGAGTTGAGTCCCGCTGAGCTTGACGAAATCAACCAAGCGACAAGTTCCATTGCCATCCAGGGTGACCGCTACTCTGGGCAAATGCGCCAAATGGTCAACCGATAGGGCTCGCAATCAGTCGTGATGATCGCCAGATTTGGCGTTCCTCTGCGGTTTCGTCCTGAGATCCCATATCCTCCAATCAATGGATATGGGATCTTAACCTTTTTGCGGGGTGCCTAGACTCAAAATTGCCTGTTTTTCGTGACCGCTCACAAATTTTCGTGTTATCGAAAAAGATTTTTGTGTTATGATGATCACGTGTACAGAACACGTGTAAAGTCAAAGGGGACTGGTCGGCCAACGAGGGACGACGTCGCACGGATGGCCAACATTTCGGGAGCGACCGTGTCGCGAGTCTTAAGCGGACGCACCGATTTCTCCATCGCGCCCGAAACCCGCGAACGTGTTCTCAAAGCCGCCCAGGAACTCGGCTACCTTCCAAATTCCGCTGCGCGCGCACTCACCAGCGGCCGAACGGGATTGGTTGGCTTTTGGATGAGTCTGGAATACTCGCCCTATCGGGGCGAAGTGCTCGAATTTATGCGCATCCTCTTGCGCGGAACTGAATTTGCCCTGGCCGTGACCGACGTTGACGAAGAGTACAACTGGGCTCACTCTTTCGATCGGGCCCTGAGAGTTCCGGTCGATGGCATCATCGCTTTTGATAACTCGGCGTCCGTCGAAGAGTTTGCCACTCAAGCGGACAGCCTCGCTCCGTTGATTCCTTTTGTCAGCATGGGCGCCTATTGGTCGGAGGCTCGAAGCTTCGTGGGAGTTGATCTTTACAAAGGCACCGAAAAGGCCATGAATCATCTTTTTGAGACGGGGCGACGTTCCATCGCCTACGTTGCTCCCTGGACATCTGACCTGATCAACAGCGGACCTCGATTCGACGCTTACTGCGCGTGCATGGCAGCCGCAGGCAAAGAAGCCCAGACCATCGGCATCCAAACCACGACTTTCGGAGCTACCAAGCAGGCGCTCGACGAAGTTCTCGACCAAAAACAGCTACCCGAAGCCCTGCTTTGTATGAACGACGAAATCGCGCTCGCCGCCGCCACCGCGCTTGAGAAACGTGGATTGCACGTTGGCAAAGATGTTGCGATCGTCGGCTTTAATGGCATTCGTGAGACTGCAACCGCGCCGGTTCCGATCACCACGGTTCGCCAGCCCATCGAAGAGATGTGTACCCTCGCGTGGGAGTTCATCGAAGCCCAGATGAAAGACCCGAAAGCACCACTTCAACAAAAGATTCTTATTCCTGAACTCGTCGCCCGCGAATCCTCGGCGCCCTGAAGCCCGACGGACAAGCCTCAAAGAAGAGAAATTATATGAAAAAAGCATTTACCCTCATCGAACTCCTGGTCGTCATCGCCATTATTGCGATCCTTGCCGCCATTCTGTTCCCTGTTTTTGCCCAAGCTAAAGCGGCGGCAAAGCGAACGTCTGAACTCAGCAATATCAAAAATATGTCTCTCGGAATGATGATGTATTCCGGCGACGTTGACGATACGCTTGTGTTGGTCTATCAAATCAATTGGGATCATCCTCGCTATCAAGGTATGACTTGGAAAGATTCCATTCTGCCTTATATCAAGAATGGTGGACGACAGCCCAAGGCTGACGGAACGTTCTACACCACGCAAGGCGATGGTGGCATCTTCTCGGCTCCAACCTACGACGGAAACTGGAACAACTTCTCGGATGGTGGTAACACTTATCCGGGCGACCAGACTAGCCGATTCCCTCGTGCCTACGCACTGAACTGTGACGCTGGTAAGAACGAAAATCTTGGTGATACCGACGTCGAAAGCGAAGACGCCACCGTTTGGCAACGCGCTTATACGTGGGATAACAATCCGGTCTACGTTCGGGGTGGTTCGGGACAAGCGAATTCACTTGAAAATCCTGCCGGTACAGCAATGACCATGGGTACGCGAACGCCATTCCCGAACATCTATTCGCGATATTTCGCTTACGGTTGTGACAGCTATTGGTGCGGACAAGCTAACTCGAACCAGTCCTATGCTCGAGGCATCGGAGCCAAGCAAGTTGCGCTCACGTTCTTCGACGGTCACGTCAAGACGATGAATGCCTTCAAGACGTTTGCCGACGACGTTTACGACATGTACAAAGTACGCGTCCCGGGTAGTGCATGGCCAGGAGCTCCTGCGGTGACCTACTGGATGTCGCAGATCGGAGAGTGGAAGTAACGAATGAAGCGGATTGTTTCCCTGCTGGTTGTGAGCGCTTTGGCGTTGGTCATGGTTGGCTGCAGCGGTAATTCGAACGAGGATTACGACGCCAACAAAATCATCCAGAAGCAACCAGGTAGCGGGCCGCCCCCGCTGGCCAAGCCGACAGACGCACCGGCCAAGCCTTGAGCATCCAAGCCAGCAACAGATTTCCCTGTTGCTGGCTTTTTTGGCTTAATACACTCCGTTTCGCTTGCTCATGAAGATCAACATGCTGGCGATCGCGCCCGGCTCAGGCATCCCTTTTGGCCCCGAAGTGATCGCCGAGAATGCGACTCTTCCCTTCGCGTCGACTATGACGAGCGCGGGTTCGCCATAGTCGCCCGCCTGGTTATTGTGGGCGAGGTACACGCCGTATGCTTTTGAGACCCACAAGTCAGGATCGCTTAGGAGAGGGATCTTGATGCCCGATTCTTCGGCAAATGCCGCTTGGTTTTCGGCAGAATCCGAACTGATGGCGAGGATTCCGAAGCCTAAGTCGTTGACGCTTCGACTGAAGTCCTGCCAGCTCACAATCGACTTTCGTGAGCTTGGGCAGAAGGTTCCGCGGTGAAACAGGAGCACCATGGGCTTCCCGAGCCAGTCGCCAAGCTTATGCTCTTGTCCTTGTTGATCGTTTAGCGTGAAGGTCGGGGCCGGATCAAGATTTCGAAGCATGACTCATAGTCTAATCCAGCCCACGATAGAAGCAGATCTCGATCAAACGATTCTCTTTGAAGACATACCGCTGCTGCCAGAATTGGCCCAGCGATCCCACTTTTTTGGGGTCCGCCTTGACGGCCGCTTGGTACGACAAAACGTCGTATTGATTGGCAGATCCCTCGGTGGATGTCTTGTGAGGCTTGCCTAACAAGGATTGAACTTGAGATTTGGTGTCGCCAATTTTAATGCCTTTGCCGGTCTTCAAGCTTGGCAAGGATTTTTCGGCTAATAACCGAGTGTTTCCTGAGTCAGGCAGGCTCGGGACCTTGTATCCCTGATCTTGAATCATTTTCCGATCTCTGGTCAGAAGCAATGTTAAATTCGCTCCATCGCCTTCGGCATATCGGATTAAGTAGTAACCCGTCCTCTTGTCATAAACACCCACATCGCGATGGCTTTCATCATTTTCAAGCAAGTAGCCGGCCAGCAAAGGGCTAAACCATTTGGGAGCCGACGAATTTGAAAAATTCAACGCCAAAACGACCGCGAGGACAACGCTCATATGGGCTCATTATAGAGTAGTTTCGCAACCATAATGGAGAGAAGATGAGAACTTTGCTCCTGTTCGTTGTGCTCGCCCTTTTCACCTTCGCCTCGGCACAAAAAAGGGCGCATCGGATCGTTGTCGAGCTCGATTCGCCGGGCCAGATCGCCCGTACGAATACGATCAATAATGTTGAAAACCTCATGAAAGCCTTCGGGAAGGAGTCGTGCGAGATTGAGATCGTTTGTCACGGCGCGGGAATCGATTTACTCTTTGCCCAAAACAACCCCCTCACCGATCGGATGAAAAAGCTCAATCAAGATGGCGTTCAGTTCGCGGCTTGCAACAATACCCTCAAGAGACTGAAGATTTCGAAGGACCGACTTGTGCCTTATGCAAAGGTTGTCGATTCGGGAACGGCGGAAGTGATTCGTAAGCAAGAAGAAGGGTGGAGTTATCTGAAGCGCTAAGTTGCTAGCAGAGCGTGCCCTCGATAAGGGAATATAGCCTCGGCATCGCAGTTGCCGAGGCATTCGAAGGGTTATCCTAAGTTTCCGGGCAAGTACGTCTGCTGAAAATGCTTGGGACGGGAGCCGATTTCGGCGAGGAATGCCGCCGAGAATTGGCTCGAATCATCGATGCCCACTCGATTCGCGACCTCTTGAACCGAGTAACCCATTAACAGCAAATGCGCCGCACGGCGCATCTTACGTTGACGTATCTCTTTGGCCACGCTATGGCCCACTTGATTGAGAAATTTGCGATGAATCGTACGGGGAGAAAGTGAGAGCATCGTCGCGACATCACCTACCGTCATGGGGCTCTCGCATCGAGCACGAATCAGTTCGAGCGCCCGGCGGACGTCGGGAGTGACTGCGATCTGGCTTTGATTTGACTTATTCGCGAGCCGAAGGCGGTCCATTGCCTCGATGGCAAACAGCCTCGCGAGTTGGTTCGCAATCGTGGTATTCGTCGCTCCGTTAATCAGATCGACGTAAGGATGAAGCGTCTTCGTGTCTTGGATGAGGACCTCTCGATCCCGCATGAAGGCATCGATGATTGCGTCATCGTCATCGTCCATTCCGCCAGGCGAACCGAGAACGGTAAACGAGACGAAGAAAAGCTCAAGGTCACGCGTCACCGGAGACCGGATTTCATGAATAACATCCGGTGGTGAGGCGAAGAGGGAACCCGCTCGAAGTTTGTAGACTTCCCCACTTTCGATGTACTCCCCCGAGCCGCTCAAGACGAGACAGATCTCCCAGTAACGATGGCTATGCTGCGAGTTGGTCGGCTCCCGATCAAAAACGCAGATTCCACCTGGCTCTGCGGTGAGCAAGTAAGTCCTCTTGTCCATTTTTCTCCAAAATTTGACGATTTTTAAGCTGGAAACCGACCGAATTTCTCATCTATTCTATTCCCATATGAGCCAAACCGCAACGCCATCCACCGCCGAATCCATCCGTCAAGAGTTTTTTGAGAAGGGTTACTACCTTGCGAAAGGAGTGTTCTCTCCACAAGAAGTGGCAGAACTTGAGCGAGATTTTGATCGTATCGTCGATCAGTTGATGGCTTCTGGTGAAGAAACCAATGCCCGATGGGGCGGAGCTGCGATGGAGAAGATGGACGTCGCCGAAACCGTGGTCACCCACACCCACAACGTGCAGAAGTTTTCGGCCGTTTGGGCGAAGGCATTGTTCCAAGAGAAGTTTCTGGATGTGGCCGAGGCAATCCTCGGACCGGATATTGTCCTTCATCACACCAAGCTGTTTCAAAAGCCTGCCGAGAACGGGGCTCCGTTCCCCATGCACCAAGATTGGGATTATTTCCCTAGCGTCAAGGACTCGATGATTGCTGGTGTGATTCACGTCAGCCGGGCGACCGACGAGATGGGTTGCCTTCGCGTCTATCCCGAAACTCACAAACTGGGTCGCCTCGACCAATCAAACGGTCACGCCGACGGCGAGATCCTCGCGAAATATCCCATCGAAACCGCCACGCCGATCGAAGCCGAACCGGGCGATGTCGTGTTCTTCCATTACTTCACCATCCACGGCTCAATGCCCAACCGCTCGAATGAAATTCGCAAAACGGTCCTAGTTCAAATGCTCTCTGGAGACGATCGTATCGAAGACGGCATTACCCACCCGAACGTGCGGCTTGTTCTGCGTGGATTCAATCATCACATCACCCGCGCGATAGCCAACGAAGATTGAACGTAAATCCTCTGCCCCTTGAACGTGAATGACCAAACGTTCTTGGGGCGGAGGATTTTTAACTCTTATAAAGGTGTTTAGGCTCGACCACGGAGCATGAAATCCCAATAAAGGAGCGGAAGACCGTGCTTCTTGAGCATGTACATCGACCATCGTTCCTTGGTGGTGTCGAATGGGAAGCTGGACATGACCTTGTCGTCGTATCCGAATTCCGCCAGCACCAGCTTGCCATATCCCGTTACGATCGGGCACGAGGTATAGCCGTTGTATTCGGCCTTGGGCGCTTCGCCCTTCATCACCGATAAGATGTTCTTTTCGACAATCACGGCTTGCTTTCGAATGGCAGCTCCGGTCTTGCTCGTCGGCAACGCCGCTGAGTCACCCAGCGCGAAGACGTTCGCGAAGTCCGGGCTCTGCAAAGTCTTGATATCGACCTTAAACCATCCCTTGGTGGGTCCGTCGGCCACCGCGAACGGACTATTGGCGACAACCTCTGGCGGAAACATCTTCGGTGTCACATGCATGAAGTCGTAATTCACGATTTCGAGTTCGTCGGGATTGTCAAGGTTGCGGAACACCGCCTGACTCGTTTCGTGGCGAATCTCGACGAGATCGCGACGGAAGTGCATGTCGATTTCCTTTCGAGCAATCACCTGGTTCAATGTCTTGGCATAGGCTTGGATCGGGAAAATTGATCCCGTCGAGAAATAGCCCATGACCTTTGCATTGCTGCGGACGTTGTGTCGTCGCCAATAATCTTCGGCGAGGTAGAGAATCTTTTGGGGTGCGCCGCCGCACTTGACCGGCGTCGCCGGATGGGTGAAAATCGCGTTCCCACCCTTGAAGTTCTTCACGGCTTGATACGTCTTTTCGGCCAGGTTGTAGTCGTAGTTCGACGAAACTCGCGGGTCGTACTTCAACGCCTCGGGCAAACCTGGAATTGCATTCCAGTCGATCCTAAGCCCCGGAGCGACCACCAAATACTTGTACGTAAGTTCCTGACCGCTTTCGGTAATGACTTTGTTTTGTGACGGAACCAGCTCCTTGGCACGCTCCTTTATCCAAACGACATCCTTGGGCAACACGTCTTTTTCAAGTCGCATCGACTGTTCCTTGGTTGCCTCGCCACCACCGACGAGGGTCCAAAGCGGTTGATAGTAATGGTGCTCGCTGGGTTCAAGAATCGCGATCGACCGGGGGTTGATATGGCGACTCATTCGGGCGGCAACGTCGACACCGGCGGTCCCACCACCAACGATGACGAGTTCATAACTTTGCTGTGACATTTCTTAACTCCTTAATGGGGAGAGGCAGGAAGCCACAAAAGTGATTCAAAGGCCGAATTGCGAACGTAGATTGAAAGTATTCATGCGCGTTTGCCACTCATCGGATGGTCGTCCTTACGTCATCCGCGCCATCCGTCCCGAGGACCGGAACTACCTTGTTCTTGGACTTGGGCGCATGAGCCTTGAAACGCGTTACAACCGATTTCACAATGCGAGGACTGAGTTTTCGGAACAGGAACTCGACTTCCTTGTTCATTGCGACGGCAAGAATCATATCGCATTGGTTGCTATGCCGCTCGGACACGATGGGCAGGAGTGCGATGGAGTCGGTGTGACCCGTTTTTATCGCGATTCCGGCGATCCCGAGTGGGGCGAAGTTGCGATTGTGATCATCGACGAATGGCAAGGTATGGGAATCGGGAACGAGCTGCTTCGCTCGTTAGCCGATGCTTGCCGGGCTACTGGGGTTGTCGGATGGCGAGCCAATATCAAGCCGGACAATGAACGGGCGATTCGCCTTTTCTCGGAAGTTGGGCCGGTCATCGAACGCAGTCAAGAAGGAGAGACGTTGACACTCAGCATCGTGCTGGATCGCCATATTGGTTCCATTTCACAATTATTTCAATAATTTCTGAAATTTCTATAAATTATATGGTACACCTTCATTAAGGAGTATCGAGCATATGTGGTCGAACCTCATCGCCGGATCGCTCGCGACACTGATCGCAACGTGGTTTTTCGCCTTTACCCTTCGTGATCGTGTCGCGCGAACCGTGCTCAGTCTATTAATTCCCGCCTCGATTGTGCTTGCTTGTGCAATCTTTGCATCATCACTGACGCCTGCGGCCAGACTCGCCCTGGGCAGCCTTACACTTCTCTTCGTGATCAAGGGTGCTTCGCTGCTTAAGCTTGACCGCGCTGCCGTTCAAGGGGCAAACCGATTCGGGCTCCTCATCTTTTCGACTCTGTGGCCCGGAATTGATTCTCAGCCGTTTCGATCCGCACCTCAACCAACCATCGAAAATGGTCGTCGATTTGGCGCAGGAATGGCTTGCTTCTTGGTCGGTTTGCTCGGCATTTTTCTCCTTGCCATCTTTTCGCCGAGACTATCACCCAACATGATCGGCTGGGCCGCCATCGGGTGCTTACTGCTCGCCTTCCATTTGGGAGTTTCGAACATGTTGACGGAATTCGTGAGGGCGCTCGGATGGCCCGTTCCTGTCCTCTTCGACCAACCTTGGCGGGCTCACAGTCTCGCCAATTTCTGGTCAAGTCGATGGAATCGACCGTTCGTCGAGATGAATCGGATCTTCTTTCTTCCCGGATTGAGTCGTCGCCTGGGCGTGCGGCCCGCCATTTTCTTCGTGTTCTTGATCTCTGGCGCCCTCCACGAATTGGCCATTAGCTATCCCGCTAGCGGCGGGTGGGGTGGTCCGATGCTGTACTTCGCAATTCAGGGCGTTTTTACCCTTCTTGAGCGACGGCTTAAGGTGCGAGGGCCGCTATGGGTAGGAGCCGTTGTACTGCTGCCGACGCCGATGCTCTTTCATGCGTCGTTTCGCGAACGCTTGATTCTGCCCTTCATCGAGTGGTTGCACACCACCTTGATTTCGATCCCGATTGCGCAGGCTTTCTCGCTTCTGATCACACTGCTTGGCGTCGCTCAGTTTTGCGTCCTTTTTGCTAGCTTCCAGGTACCTGCGCGGCTACGTTGGCGGGAGGAGTTACCTCGTTTGAGTTCGCTCAATCACAAGCTCATGTGGACGTACGGTTCGTTTATCGTTTTTACGATTGTCGGGTGGGGAATCCTGACTCTTGTTTTGCACGCTGATTTACTCAATGGCACCCGGGCCGGGCTAGCGATTGCGACGATCATTTTTTGTTTTTGGGGGCTCCGTCTCGTAACCGATATTTTTTATTTTAGAGACTCTGACTGGCCCAAGGCTCGGTTCATGCCCATGGGGCACATCCTTCTCAATAGCCTATTCACAGCCATTTTTCTGGGTTATGGGGCCATTTTGACCTGGCACCTGGTTGGTCACTCGCTTGCTGCACCGTAAAGTTGCCAGTTGTCAAAAAAAGCAGCAAATTTCATGTAAACGGGCTTTCCCTCTTCCGACAATTTTATCGTTCATTGTTTTTGGTGTATCAATTTTCACCAGGTCGTTGAGGTTAGCGACGCATGTTGCAGAGGTATCAGAAGTTCAGGATAAGATTTGGGTTAAGGGCAAAAGTTCAACTTGTCGTTGCCAGTTCTTTGGTCGTGCTCGCGGCCATTGTCTTCGCGTTTGCCTATAAGATCGTTTTTTCGAGTTATCAAAGACTTGAGGCCGAAGACGTGCGCCTTACGGTCGAGCGCGTCGCAAACGCCGATGACCAGTTCCTTCAGCATCTTTACGAGCGAGAATTTGATTGGGCGAGTTGGGATGACGCCTATCAATACGTCCAGGATGGAAACGCAATGTTCAGCCGAGTGAACCTTGGTCCGTCCGAACTGGCTTCGAACAAAATCGATCTGAGCATCTTTATTCAAAATTCCGGCAAGATTGTCTCGGCAGAAGCAACCACGCGATTTAAGAAACCGGGCAGCCCCAATGCTGCCGAAATCATCAAGACGTTAAAGCTCGATCAACCGGAGGAAGTTCGCAAAATCAGCCAAACCAAAGGCTTAACCTTATTGCATGAGGGGCATCCTTTGAACATTGTCGTGCGACCGATTACCCGCACGAACGGAACTGGAAAAGAGGTCGGATGGTTGGTATGGGGTCAATACATCGCTAAGGATGACCTTCGCAAAATGGCAAACACCCTGAAGATGGGTATCGTTGACCTTCCATTTGCCGATGTGCGAAATGATCCTGAGTTCATCCACTCGACATGGATGGATTCCGAAAGCGCTCGATTTCAATCGATTTCAGATTCGCCAAACACGACGTACGCTTTCTACACAATTCGCGATTATCAAGGTCATCCGATCTGGGTGCAGAAGATTTACGTTCCCCGCAATATCCATGCTCAGGGCGTGCTTACGTTTAAGACACTATTCAAATGGCTGATCATGGGCAGCGTTCTCTTTTGCATCGTGCTCTTTCTGGCGATCGACTTCATCTTTCTCAGAAGGATCAAATCGCTGGCCAACACTCTGTCCACCTCCGCCGATCCCAAGGAGGTCAAAGTCTCGGGCAATGACGAATTGGCAGATCTCGCCGAAGCATTTCGCTCGACTCTCGAAAGCCTTAACGCACGGAAAGCCGAACTGAGTGGGCTCAATGAAAGCCTCGAAGAAACCGTCGAAAGACGAACAACCGACTTGGTGCGCGCGACCGAAGAGGCCGAACGCGCAAACGCGGCAAAGAGCGAATTTCTTTCGCACATGAGCCACGAATTGCGGACTCCTCTCAACGCGGTGATCGGGTTTGCTCAGTTGATTCAGATGCGCGAAGTCGATAACAAAACACTCGACAGCGCGGAAGCCATCCTCAAAGCCGGAAAACATCTTCTGAATCTCGTCAACGAGATTCTCGATCTATCGAAAATTGAGTCTGGGAAGCTATCGATTTCTGTAGAGCCCGTACAGGTCATGGCTCCCTTGCAACAAGCGATTGGCCTGGTCAGGAGTCTTGCCGACGAGCGAAATATCAACGTGATTGTCGAGCGACCGCCCACACCGAAAGCTGGAGTTCAAGCTGACCAACAGCGGCTTATGCAGGTCCTCCTTAATTTGCTGTCGAACGCGGTGAAATACAACCGACCGAATGGGTCAGTCCGGGTGCGTTGCAGCGAAACAGAGGGCGGCCGGTATCGGATTGAGATTGAAGACACGGGGTTTGGACTCGATCCAAACCACCTCGACAAACTCTTTGCTCCGTTTGAGCGATTCGGCAAGCCTGGAGTCGAGGGAACTGGCCTTGGCTTGGCCCTCTCGCGGAATCTCACCCGGGTCATGGGAGGCGAACTTTCGTTGCTCCGAACCGATCTCAATGGCTCTGTTTTCGCGATCGAATTGCCAAGCGCCATTTTGCCATCGCTGAGCCTCACCGACGAAGCGTCTCAGGTCATATCTACATTCCCTGACGAAGAAGAAACGACACTGATGGTTTACATCGAAGACAATCTCGCGAATCTTGAACTGATGACTTCGCTCATTGGCGAACTTGAGGGCTTTGATTTACAGGCGGCGACCGACGCCCACCAAGGCTTGCGGATGGTGCAAGAGTTGCTACCTGATGTCGTGCTTCTCGACGTCAACCTCGGAAGTATCGAGGGGGTAGAAGTCGTCCGGGAACTCAAGAATGACCCACTTACGAAAGGAATCCCCATCATCGTGCTAAGTGCCGATGCCACCGAAGGGCAAATTCGGCGCCTCCTCGAAGCGGGCGCTAAGGCCTATCTCACGAAGCCGCTTAACATTTCATTGCTTCTGGCTGAACTCGCGGGCATCCAGCCCCGCTCACGCAAAGCCGCTTAGCTTTTGACCTTTGGAGCTTGGGCCCACACTTCGCCCATCAATGTGAAAAGCTCTGGATCGACTTTCTTAAGCTGCTCCCGATTGAACGGATAGAAGTCATTTTTGCCAAAGTAGGCCTCGGTCCCCTCCGCGAAGTACTCCATCGGATCGGACATCGCATAGGCTTTTGCAAACTTGCCATCCCATCGCTCCACGTTGTCGTAGTGGTGACTGGCCATCGCATGTTCAAAGGCGCTGATAATTCGCTTATTCCCAAACCCTAACACTTGGTCGTGATAAGCGTGTGCTAGTTCGTGAAGCAAGAAAACGGGCATCCGTTTACACTCCGCTTCGAAGATTCGAACGTTTGTAACTTCGATTCCTTTGGTCATGACGGGATCTCGCCCATTCTCTTTAAGCCATTGCGCGCCAGGGTGATATTCGGCCCTGGGAACAACGCCTGGATATTCGGGCGAAATCCAGAAAGGAATGGTTTGGAGCCACTTAACGGCATCCTTGGGGACTGCTCGCTTGATCGCCTTGAACTGTTTAGCCATCAATTCAAGTGCTTTTTGCGTCTGTTCCTTGTTTTGTTGAAGGAGTTCGACACGAACGTTGACCTTCCAGCCTTCAATCGTCTTTGTCTCCCGCTTAAGGTTCGTTTGACTTAGCAAGATGGCTGCCAATGCTGCGCCCGTCATCGACCCAGTATAGTCATCTAACCTCGCTAAATTGCCCATTAACCCGGTAGGGCTACGGGATTCAAGTTAAGAGTTTGAGTGAGCGTTCGATCTTGGCAAAGAATCTGCAGCCTCCCTTGGTGAAAGGACCTCCTATGTTTTCTAAAATATTGTCTCGGGGCATCCCCCTCCTAGCGAGCTTCGGTGTCTGTGCGATTGCTTCCGCAGATTATTTCCAACCTGACGATCTCGTCCCATCGCCTCGCTATAAAGGTACCTATGCGGTCTACTTTGCGGGCACGAACCTGTCGATTACGAACCTCGAGTTCAATTTTGGCACGGGACGCTTAAATGCTCCGACCGGTGGAGGAACGGTGACGAGCACGTTCACTGGCAATGAATTTCGAATGACGGTCTATAACGGAAGCAGCTATGCCAGCTATGGCGGCTACGAGAACGGGCAACTTTTGATTCAGGACGCGGGTGCGGGAACCTATAACCTCGAGATGGTCAATCTCAACATGAGTGGTGGACAGCTTCCAGCCGGCATGATGTTCCGCGAAAGCGTGAACGAAGCTTCGACCGGAAAGACGACTTTCACACCGGTTACCGGCGGCTACTCGGTTAACAGCTACCTCGATATGTCGCTCGAAATGAGCCTCGATTATGGCCAAACGTGGATTCAAGGCTCGCACCCCATTCGAGTCATTGGTGAAACGCCCGAACCGACTTCGATGGCGGCGATTGCGGCGGGTATTGGCGCGTTAGGAATTCGTCGCCGAAAGAAAATGAGCGCTAAGCTTTAAGTTAGGAGATTCGTAGTTCGCGCGGGCTTCGCCCGAATTCCGCGCGAATCGACTTATTAAAGTGCTGAAGATCGGAGATGCCAACCGACGAAGCAATTGCCTTGATAGGTAGCTTAGATCGTTCGAGCAGGTGCTTGGCCCGCTCTAATCTTTGCCGTCGAATAAAAGCGACCACCGTCTCTCCGTAGGTCGCCCGAAACAGCTTGGCGAGATAGCTGGTTGAGACCCCAACCTCTTCGGCCAAGGCTTCGACCGAAATCGGCTCCGAAAGGCGTTTCGAAATTCTCTCGACGGCGGCCATCACGGCTGGATGGGCCATGGAAAGATGAGACTCACTTGTCTCGGGACTTACGAGATCCCACAACACATCCCAAACGCAGGCGTTCACCCTTTCGGAATTCCGACCAAGCAATGAATGGACCGCGTACAAGCGCCGATAGATTTCGTCGTAGCGATCTCCCAATTCCTGCATGATGGGTATAGATTTAGGCTCACCACTAGCCCGGAAATGGGCGTAAATATGGACCGAAATCCCCCGGTAATGGGTTTCGAGGGTCCGGCCCGGCGGTGTAAGGCCAATACTCCCGGGAAAGACTTCAAAGACCTTACCATCCACTCGGACTTCGGCCTCGTAGCCGTAGAGATGAAGGCTCCAAAGATCGGGCAGGCAATATCGGTCAACCGGCTCAAAGCCGTGGGCATTGCGTCCCATCGCTACCACGCTTGGCGGTTCTGACAGGGGCAAATCCCATAAAAACGACATTACGATTTTATACCACTAATATTCAATTCATCCAATTCAAATGTTCTTATTTTCGCTCTAAACTCAAGTCATTCCTTACCATGCCTACCCGGAGAGACTTTTGCCAATCGATCGCAGGTTTAGCGGCCGGAGCCGTGCTGCCTCACTTTGAATTCGAGCCCCAAACGCCCGTGATGTCCTACCATTCCGACAAACCCCTTCATCAGCTTCAGCAAGCATTCGTCGATCTTCGCTTCGGCATGTTCATTCACTTCAACATGGCGACCTTCCAAGATCGAGAGTGGGGCGATCCGACGGGCCCGGTCGCAGCTTTCGATCCGACCAATCTCGACACGGATCAGTGGGCGGCGGCGGCAAAATCGGCAGGCATGACCTATGCGTGTCTCACCACCAAACACCACGACGGATTTTGCATTTGGCCAACGAAAACAAAGGTCGCAAGCACCCTCCAAACACCCAAGAAAATCGATGTCGTGGGAGCCTACGCAAAGTCGTTTCGAAAGGCAGGACTCCGGGTCGGACTGTACTACTCCATTCTGGATTTACGCAATGACATCCGTCACTTCAATGTCACGCCCGCCAAAATCAAACTCATCAAAGATCAACTTACGGAGCTCCTGACCAACTATGGTGAGATCGACGTGTTGATTTTCGATGGCTGGGATGCTCCATGGAGCCGAATTCCCTATTCTGAGGTGCCATTCCACGAGATTTATGCATTGGTGAAAAAGCTCCAGCCGAACTGTCTGATTTCGGAACTCAACGCCAGCCAATATCCCGATTCCGCCCTTTACTACTCGGATATCAAAGCGTTCGAACAGAATGCCGGTCAAGCACTCCCGGGCGACAGTTCGATTCCCGCGCAGTCCTGCGTCACCCTAACCGATGGATGGTTTTGGAAGCAGGGCGATGAGCACGCCGCACTCAAGCCCACCAAGCGGATCGTCGATGAGTGGTTAAGGCCACAAAACGAACGACATTGTAATCTGATCCTCAACGCCGCCCCGAATCGCGAAGGCAAAATGGCTCCGAACATCCTCGCGAGACTCAAGGAGATCGGCGAAGCCTGGCAGCACCCCGGTCCGGCTCCAAAGGTCGATCCTTCCGTCGTGATTACCACCCCGAATCTCACCACTGGGCAACCGATTCACGCAAGCATTTCCCCTGACACTTACGGCCCAGACATGGCAAACGACGGGAAATTTAGCTCGACTTGGTATCTCGAAAGCGGTCAGACAGAGGGTTGGCTTGAAGTCAGTTTTAAGAAGCCAACTGAGTTCAATGTCTTGACCCTCGTGGAACCAGTCGGCAAATTTGACGACTACCAGAAGAGTCGCATCCAGTCGTATCGCTTTGAGCGTTGGGATGGAACGCAATGGGTCGAGCTCGCCAAGGGACAGACTCCAAGTCGGGTTCAAATGCACGCCATCCCCCGAACTCGAACGACCAAATTGAGGCTCACCATCACGCCGAGTCAAGACACGCCGCATATTGCCGATCTCGGCGCATATCTTGAACCTTCACGATCATAACCTGATGGGGCTTGGAACCAGTTTCGGGCCCCACCAAGCATCGCTAAATGATCCGCATTTGAACCTGAATATTATCGAGGTTGCGGATCTGATCCTCCGTCAATTTCTGAAGGAAACAGCTTGCGGCGACGGTCAAATCGGCGGCAGCGTGAGTGGCAGGAGACGGTCCGATATCGACCAACGGCAGCTTCACTAAGCGGGCGGTATCGGGAAAGAAAACTTCCACCAAGGCAGTGAGTCCCTTATCGGTGGCGGTTACGATTCCATCCTCAAGCGTGGCTAACCCTTCGTCAAGCAATCTCTGTTTTGGCAGTGAGATTCCAAAGACGCTGCTGTCGGTCTGGACAAGCCCAAAAGTGGGAGCACCTGTCCCTTCATCTTGATTGTCGCCTTTGCCGAAAAACGTCGCTTTGCCCGAAAACGTACCCTCCGCACTTGATAATCCGTCGGTACGATCCACCAGCACCGCATCGGGCAAGGTTCGAGATTTCCAACAATAATCCGGCTGTTTGACCGTCGTGACGCCGCCAGAATGCGTTCGGATTTGTTGAACAGACTTTGGTGCGCCCAACGATTGATGATCGCGCTTGGCGGTCATGGTTTCGGTGGCTGTCGTCACCTCAACGCCTGCACTCGGCTTGGTCGTTCGCCCATGCAGGCCTGTCGTCGTCGATCCTCCGCTTCCATCTTGGGTCGTGGATGAGGACGCTGGCGTACTGAAATCATCGCCCTCTCCATGGGTCGCCATGTAGTCAAGGACCGCCCCATCGATTGCGAGAATAGTCTGAGCATCCACATTGCCGCTCTCCGACATTCCTTTCGCCCTTTGAAACGCTTGGAGCGCCTTGGTCGTTCTCGGGCCAAAGAATCCTCGATTTCCTCCGAGCTGAATCCCAAATTCGGGAGTATCTGTGGCCAACAGGTTCAAAGCATCTTGGACGGGGCCAATACCTTTCACAAGACCGCCGGTTGCAGCCAGAGTCAACAGCCCGTTCGCCACTTTATCCAAAGTCGGATCGTCTTTGAGCGGAAGCGAACGGAGTTGTGCTCCCAAACCTGGGTTGGGCGATGCCTGCATCTGGCCCAGCAACGATTTGAGAGCGAGATCCCAACGATTGATGTCGAAGCGCTGAGGATCGTCGTGATCGCCGACACCGAGATCAAGCACACAATGGAAAAGCGGAATCATCCACCTTCCCCTCCGCAAACTCGCACAGAGGTAACACATCGCCAGCATTTCGTACTGAATCGTTGTGAAACCAGGATCAGGCGAATCTGCATCGCTGCTTCCTGGACCCTTTCGCGGCTGAACCATTTCGTGATGTAAAAATCGCCCCTTGTGAATCGAGGCTTGGCTATTCGGATAGCCAGGATGCTTCATCTCGAACTGGGTCGCACGCCAAGGAGTGCCGTAATCGTTATAGGTCCGGGACCGTCCATCTCGACTTAAGGCTACGTGGCAATCCATCCCTCCACGGTCTTCAAGGTGATTGGCGCTCCAATCCCGTGTATTGATGAACCCGGGATCGAACGTTTGGCTCGAAGATAGCTTATCGCTCGTGTCGTGAATAACAAAGTAGTTCGCAAACGACGCTTCCTCATCGTTGTTATTGGCGCGGCACACCGTCTTATCCAGCGATCCGCCAAAGTTGGCTTCCGATTCTCCGCGAGCAGCCAAAAGCGTTCGCAAGGCCGACTTCGAGAATCCGAGGCGGTCGGGGTTCGCGAGGATACTCGCCAAGGTTTCTGGCAAGTTAATCGGCTGATCGTCAACGTTGCCTTGGCGTTTGACAAAGCGAAGAAGACATTTGGCTTGTTCGACTGGCGAGCCGGCAAAGCTCGCGGTGTTCACGTTGAACTGGCACTTGGTGTTACTCATCTTGACCCACTCACACGGTGGCAATCGCCACCAAAACATGACCTTCCCTTGGGAAGTGCAATAAGGACGCAAGGTCCCGAGAATTCGTTCATTTCACCTTCAAGAACGGTTCTGAAGAATCTGTTCTAACTTAAATCCATCGATATCGGTATTCACTTGAATCCAGAGTGGGAGGTGATCCGACATTTGAAATGTGAAGTCGAATTTCGACATCCCGCCGGGAAAGAGCTCGGGAATGTGAGCCTCGTCGATGTAAAAATCGAGCACACCGCCAGCGTTCGTGAAGTTATCGGGATAGATCGGGTGATGCAGAATTTGGTCGTAACGCTTGTCCTTTTCGAGGTTGCTGCCAAAGGTCATTTTTTGCAGCGCCTTGGGCATTTGCAGACCGTGCTTGGTGATGGCGTTAAACATCGCATCGTTCGTTGATGGGATGTTGAAGTCCCCCATGACGAGAAGATCTTTGTCTTCTTTGGTCGATTCTTTCCGCTTCGCCTCAATCCAATCCGCCAATCGAGCGAGTTCGTCGATCCTCGCCTGATCACTGTCACCCCATCGAATATGGGTCGTCAACACGACAAAATCGAAGCTTCCCGATTTGAAGGACCCCATATAGGGACTTCGCCAAAAGGATTCTTCGGAGATGTATTCAAAGCCTTTCTTTTTGCGAGGAGGGTTTGCTTCGGCGGCGAGACCGTTGAACTTAACCGCTCGCTCGTCGAAGAGAAATGCGAGGCGTTCGCGGTTCCCGCCCGAATCGGGAATCATGTCCGAATAGACGACTTTCCAGTACGGACCAAGAATCGTCATGACGCGCCCAAGATCGCTCAAATTGTCTCGAAGTTCGATCAATCCGACCAAATCGAACTGGCCGATGATCTCGGCGATGTAATGAATCGCTGCTTCGGAGCGCTTTTTCTTACCAAATTCGCGAACGTTCCATGTCGCGATGTTGATCGTTTCATCGAGTTTCGAAGGCGGGATTTTTGCCGCCTCGATCCTCTCTTTAAGCTTTAATAAACCCGCAGCAATTTCTGGTGAAACGTTTCCATGAAACATGCCGCATTATAATCCTACGAGATTGCTTTGATCCAGCCCGCGAGATTGTAATAGGAGGTAACGCGGACAATCTTATCATTTACAATTTCGAAGATTGCCGCCGCCGGAATGGAATACTTTTGGCCCGTAGCTTCGGGCAAATTTCCGTCGGTTTTAATATATTCGCCATCCACGACAAATTCGGCAGCTCCTCGATTTTCCTTTGTCATCACCACAAGATCGCGAATCTGCTCACGATAACATTCATCCATATGAGTTTTGAATTTTCGAAAAGCTTCGGCTCCTACTTCGCGTCCACCCTCATTGATATCATGTGCGACATCGTCGGCTAACGTGGCTAACATTCCCTCGAGATCGTGTCGGTTAAAGGCGTCGAAATAGGCATGGATGAGCGATTCGGTTTGGGACATCGCTCAAAAGTAAACCCGAAGACCCAGGACCACCGTAACAGCTTCGCCCAAAGAGTGGTCCTTAGCAGTGAAGGCAAACGGCCTGAAAGTAGGAACAATATGAATGACAATCGATCTTCCGTTTCGACCAAGATGTTCTCCGTACTCGTCGCTGGGGCGATCGTTTCGGCGTCTTTTGCCGGAAACCTCGGGGTCTCCGTCCAGCCGGAAGGCAGCGTTCTTAAGGTCAAGCTTGACAACCGATTGAATTCTAAGGACGCGAAGGTTGGCGATAAGTTCACCGCCACACTCGATATGGGCAAGAAGAAGGAATACTTCGGCCTTCCCGCTGGAACGAAGGTTGAGGGCCATGTTTCTTCGGCTCAGGCTCACGAGGGCAAGACACCAGGCAAGATCGAGCTTGACGTTGATACGCTTGTTCTCGCCGACGGAACACGCTATCCCATCGAAGCATCGACGATGAAAATCGACAAGCGGTCCGTCAATACAAAGGACGGTCGGTTAATGGCCACGAAGCCCTATCAAACAGAATCGTCCTCTTACATCGTTACCGGCGCGGCAATTGGCGCAGGAGCGGCGGCGTTGACCGGCGGAGACCTCCTGGCCGGAGGATTGCTTGGTGCCGTGGTGGGCTTCTTTATCAGCCAATCGAATCATAACACCAGCGCTCACGACATTACGCTCAAGCCCGGCACCACCTTTGGCGTCCGCTTTGATCGCGAAACCACAATCCCAGTCGAGTAAGTGACCACGGGGTTCTGAGTCTGCACTTTGGTCATCTCAATTCCTAATTGCCGACTCAGAATCCTTCCTATATTTTTCTAACACCTGTATATTAGAGAGGTGTACGACGTTGTCATCATTGGTGGGGGACCAGCAGGTTCAACTGCCGCAACAATGCTGAAGAAATACCGGAAAAAATATAAAGTCTTGGTATTAGAAAGAGAAAAGTTTCCTCGTGAGCATATCGGTGAAAGCCAACTCCCTCCGATCAACGCAGTACTCAACGAGATGGGAGTTTGGGATAAAGTCGAAGCTGCCAACTTTCCGATTAAGATCGGAGCGACTTTCCGCTGGGGAAATACGCGCGACCTATGGGATTTCCAACTCTATCCGCCCGAACTCTTTGTCGATGAACCTCGCCCCGCGAAGTACCAAGGCCAACGCTTAAGAACGGCCTTTCAGGTTGAACGCGGAGTCTATGACCAAATTTTGCTCGACCACTCGAAGGAGATGGGGGCTGAGGTTCGTGAAGAGACTCGAGTCCTCGAAGTTCTCTGCGACGGAGACCGCATCGAGGGCTTGAAATTGGAAGATGGAAGCGTTGTCACCGGTCGCTACTACATCGACGCAACGGGTGGTTCAGGATTCCTTCGACGCCAAATGGGGATCGATATTGTCGAGCCAAGCAGTTTACGCAACATCGCCATTTGGGATTATTGGAACGATACCGATTGGGCTTTCAGCATTGGTACGGGTGGCACCCGAGTCCAAGTCTTGAGCATTGGTTACGGCTGGATTTGGTTCATTCCTGTTAGCTCGACCAAAACAAGTGTCGGACTTGTTTGCCCGGCAGAGTACTTTAAGAAATCGGGTATGAGGCCCGAGGAAATGTATCAGAAGGCACTCGCAGACGAGCCTTTGATCACTGAACTTATTCAAAATGCGACCCGTGAGGGCGTCATTCGAACGACTCGCGACTGGTCCTACTACTCCGAGCGAATGCACGGCGACAACTGGTTCCTCATTGGCGAGGCGGCAGGATTTGCCGACCCGATCCTCTCGGCGGGTATGACCATGGCCCACATCAGTGGAAAGGAGGTCGCCTACACCATCATGGCTCTCGATGACCAGAAACACAACTCAGATTGGCTCAAGGATCAGTTGGACGAAAACCAGACTCGTCGCGTAAAGCAACACATCGAATTCGCCGACTTTTGGTACACCGCCAACGGATGCTTTACGGACTGTAAGGAGTTCACCTCCACGATAGCCAAGGATGCTGGACTTGAGTTCGATGCCAATAACGCCTTCCAGTGGTTCGCTTCAGGGGGCTTCATGCACGAGCACATGGGAAGTGGGTTCTCCGGATGCGACTTCTACAGCTTTAAGGACACCATCGAAGTCCTGACGCAAGATTCGGCGATCCTCGAATGCGAGAAGAACAATCGGTTTGTGTTAAATATGGATGGCGCAACCGTTGATGAATTTGCTCACTATGCCGATGGAAAAGTCACACCGATTCAGCGATGGCGAAGAGGTGAAGCGACTTTACCTAAGTCGGGGCTTTATTATGTGCTCGTGCAAATACTTCAGGTGCGAAGCGATTTGCCGTTTGTTTATGGCCAAATGGCGCGGGCGATTATGGATAAGGGCATCCGTCCCGACATCGACAGCGCGTTGGCATTCGGAATCGGATTCTTGGAATCGATGATCCGTGCCGGTTGGGTCGAGGCGTCGCACGATCCGACCATTCCGCCTTATGATTTGATCGTACCGAAGCTTGCCGCGGGCATCCGTTATAACGACGACACGTTTCTGCATGCGCGGCAATAGGAGGATCAGACCTTAATCGACGTCTTTTTCCGTCTGGTTTCCTTCGGTGTCGATGGCAGTGATCCGCACTTTACTGTCTGACTTGATGGCTTTTCGAAGCTCATCAAGCGAGAACGTCACGACCTTAGGCGCATCAAGTTTGAACTCCTTGAAAGACGGAAATTTGTCGTCAAGCTCCGCTCCGGCGGTTCGAATCCCTCGCATGGATTCGACGGTGACCTTGTCTCCGTCAATCTTGATCGTCGGGGGATTGGTGCGGTCAAACTCGCCGCCATCCTTGCCATCGGGTTGGAACCAGGGCGACCAATTGAGGCGGGACGCATGGAACGAATCCCACCGCGCGATTTGATCTTGAGCAAACTGCGCGCCTTGAGTTTGACCATAAACGAAGGGCTCGATGAGCATGAATCGACGGTTAAAGTGATCAAAGCCACGCGACATGATCCCAAAACGGTCGGCGCAGTGCGGCAGCCCAAACGTATGTCCCAATTCATGCAAGAATGCGCCATAGGCGGTCGAAACATTCGCCCATCGCGTCTTGCGGAAGGCGCTGTCTTCGTAGGTCTTTGCTGGGTCGATATAGGTTTCATCCAAAAATGCGGATTGCACTTCGTTGATCGAGTTCGGGAAAAGCGAGACCGTGCCGCCGTACATCATCGCTTGAGCGCCTCCGCCAAGCGCAAACGCCCCTGAAGCCTTCTTCGTTGTCGTATCCCATCGCGAAAAGGCCATCAGAGCCGCGTATTTTTGGGTGTTCTCATCGAAGATCTTTTTGATGATGTCGTAGCCTTCGGCCCACGTTTTTTGGGCATCCTCCGCTCGAAGTTCAACTCCGGTTTTGTTGGCTTTGATGATCGTCACGACCACTTTTCCGTTCTTGTCGGTATCGAGGGCAAACGTCTTTTTCCCATACCCGTCCGAGTCCATCGCTTCGGCGGTGAACGTCTGCATCATCTTCAGCATGGTGTCCATCTTGTCGTTCAGTCGCTGCTTCTCGCCAGGTTTTGCGTAGGGATAATCACTGCCCTCGTCGGAAGACACGTACCATATCGCATGAACTTTGTAGGGGGTCGTCATGCGCTGGTAGATCACCTTCGTTTTAGTGGTCTTTCCGCCTGATTTCAGGACAAGCGTGTTTGCCCCTGGCTTGAGTTCGATGAGCCCGATGAATTTGCCTTCCGCAACTTCGGCGGGGTGCTGGTCTTGATCGGAAAGACCAAGTGTCAGGGAATCTGACTGCGTTTCGCCCCGCACAGAAATGACGGGATAGCGGTAGATATCGCCCGCTTTGATATTGTCGATGGTGATGGTTGAGGTCTGGGCGACAACCACAAGCGCAGATGCGAAGATCATTGGTTTAGATATACCTTTGCGTGGTTCTGACGGTTCTCAATCGAGGGAATTTCAATTTTAATCCTAATAGGACATCGCTTTCATTGCGCTTCGTCCACCCATCTCGCAAAACGCCAAATTGCCCCTAGAAAGCAAGTTTTCAAACGGTAATCTGATGCAATGCCCGTACCAAAATTCTCTGAATTTTTGAGGCCTGTTCTGGATATCGTGAATGAGACTCCTGGTGTACACAATTCTGAGGCAGCAGAATCAGCGGCTGCTTTGTTTAAATTGAACGATCAAGAGAAACTAGAAGCGGTCAAGACCGGTCGGCCAAAATATGTGGACAGAGTGCTGTGGGCGCTGACTTATTTACGGCAAGCAAAGCTTATTAGTACAGTGCGAGGGAAGAGCACGATTACCGACCGCGGGAAGGATTTCCTCAAAATTGCACCTAGTCAAATTAATCCCTCCGATTTAAGGCAATTCCCTGAGTTTGCCGAGTTTTCTTCAGGAACACAAACCAAAAGTATTATTTCTTCAGACCCTACCATAGACGGGCGAGAGGAGCAATTGACTCCATTTGAGCAAATGAGATTAGCCTCTCAAGAGATAAGAAAGTCACTAAACGAGCAGGTGCTTGAAACTCTTCGAACGGTCACTCCCTCGAGATTTGAACAAATTATCGTCGACTTGATGCTCAGGCTGGGATATGGTGGGGACTTTGCGGATGCTGGTCGAGCAGTCGGGCAAACGGGCGACGGAGGGATTGACGGGATAATTCAGCAGGATCGACTAGGCCTGGATAATGTCTACTTGCAAGCTAAACGATATACGGACGCTGCAGTAAGTATCGGTGAGGTGAATAGTTTTATAGGGGCATTGACTACAAGGGGAGCAACAAAAGGCGTATTTATGACTACTTCAAGATTTACGGAGAAAGCCCGGGCAGCAGTCGAAAATGCGAGACATCTCCAACTCTCTCTTATAGATGGAAAAGAGTTATCCTCTTTGATGATCGACGCAAATCTTGGTGTGACAATAGAGTCAGTATTTGAAGTTAAAAGACTTGATTCTGGATATTTTGAGTTCGAATGACTATGAGCACAAATTGGGCAGGAAATCTTGAATACGGATCGAAGGGGGTCGTGGCTCCCGACACGGTGGAACGCCTTCAGGAAGTCATCGCTCAATCGCCGAAAGTGAAAGCGCTTGGCACCAAGCACTCCTTCAACAACGGAGCCGACACCGAAGGGGTTCAAATATCAACCGCTCGACTGAATCAGGTCATTGAGCTGGACTCCGAAAAAGGCTTTGTAACGGTCCAGGGCGGAATCTCTTATGGCAGGCTCAGTTCATATTTGGCCGAGCAAGGTGCCGCAATTCACAACCTTGCTTCCCTTCCTCATATTTCCGTGGCTGGAGCTTGTGCCACTGCAACCCATGGATCGGGTGTCCACAATGGCAACCTGGCGACGGCCGTCAAGGCAATCGAATTTGTGAACGGAATGGGTGAACTGATTCGCCTTGACGAGACCAATGAGGAGTTCTATGGCGCGGTCGTGAATATTGGGGCCTTGGGCATCGTAACCTCTCTCACCCTCCGGGTTCGGCCCGCTTTTGAAGTTCGTCAAATGGTTTACCAAGACCTGGCGCTCGCAGAACTCGAAAATAACTTTGAAACCATCGCCGGTAGCGCTTACAGCGTAAGCTTCTTCACGACTTGGCAAAGCGACACAATCGACCAAGTCTGGCAAAAGCATGTCGGTTTTGGGGGAGTGCCACCTGAGAGTCTTTACGGCGCAACTCTTTCGCCGGTCAAGCTTCACCCTTTACCCGGCCACTCTGCCGAAAACTGCACGGAGCAATTGGGCATTCCTGGTTCATGGCACGAACGACTGGCCCATTTCCGCATGGACTTCACGCCCAGCAGCGGTGAAGAACTGCAATCCGAGTACATGGTCCCACGCCAGCATTCTTACCAGGCATTACAAGCAATTTCTTCATTAAAGGGGAAGATCGCCCCAATCTTACATGTTTCCGAAATTCGCACGGCTGCCGCCGACAGACTGTGGATGAGTCCCGCCTATTGCCAAGACGTAACCTGCATCCATTTTACTTGGAAAAAGGATTGGCCTTCGGTGCGCGCATTGTTGCCAGAGATCGAAGCGGCCCTTGAGCCTTTTGGAGCGATGCCACATTGGGGCAAACTCTTTTTGATGGACTCATCTCGGCTTGATAGAGTTTTTGCGAAAATGGGAGATTTCAAATCGCTCGTCGCCAAGCACGATCCGTCGGGAAAATTTAGAAACTCCTACCTTGACCAAGTCCTCGGCGGCTAAATAATCTTGCTTAACACGGCTTTGTTGAACCAGTTTGGAACGTAGTCGCTTTTGATTTCGAGGTCTGTTCCATTGGTGACTTCCGCAACTAGGAAGTGCTCGTCTGGAGCTCCCGAATTATCAAAAATGTAAGCCCGATTCGAGACTTTGATAGCGCTCAATAGCAGTGCCAGAGAACGGATATAGCGCTCACGTATTTTCTCTTCCGCAACGTGATGACCGCCTTGATTGACTCGATTTGGACACGCGAGATATTGATCTCCACATCTTCCGTGGCAACATAGTAAAGATAGGTGCAGAATTCGCTTTCCTGAGCTTGCGCTAAGAAGTCAATCTTACTTTTGTGAGACATAACAGTTTCAAATGAAAAGGGCTTCCGCGCAATGAGCAAAGCCTGCCTCAGCAAATCCGAAGCAATAGACGCCAAGTACGGAGTCGTCTCAAGTCCCAAGAAGTGAATAGAGCCATCTCTCAAACTAATCCCTGCAAGTTCGCTATCTGTGTAATGCTTTTGCGCTTGATTGGAGCGAGAGAAAAAGCTTGAAACGAAGTCGTCAGTTATCGGAATCCCTCGTTTGCTTAGATCCAGACGGCCCGTGCCTTTAAGTTCAATCTCTAATTCGTCGGGGTTGATATAAACACCAAGGAGTGCCCTTGGGAGAGCCTTTTTGATTGTGCTCTTTCCTGAACCGTTTGGGCCAGCAAACACTCGGACACGAGGAATCACTTAATCTTAAACTTGGTTCCTTTACCAATTTTTACGCCGACCGGAACCGCCTTGATCTTGACTTTGGCGGCGTCAGGCCCGATTTTGTAGAGTGCACCATCCGATAGGACTACTATCGTATTACCCGCGCGGAGGCTCGATTCTAAAGCCTCTCTAACCACCTCAGCCGCACGCGCCGGGATGGTCTTTTCGATTTGATCGATTTGCTTTTCGGAATTGGCCATCTACCTATATTCTACGGCTAATTCGTGAACAACTCTATGATGAAGATCCTTGCTTTTCGGTTAAAGTACCCACGTAAGCATCAAGCTCTTCCGGCGATTTGATCCAGATCGCCTTATGAAGGTTGCTTTCTACGAGTTCAACGAGCCTTGGACGCAATTCTTCATGAACGCGCCAAAGCGTTTGAAACATCTCTTTGGTCACATCTCGCAAATCGCAGTCTTCGGGGCCGCCAAGGCGCTTTTCTCCTCTGGCTGCGGCAATCTGCCGCTCGCATACCCACCAAAAGTGGACCCAAATCGGATGATCGACGAAAATAATCGTGTCAGCGAACTCGGCCCTTTTCTCGATCAAATCCCAAGGTCCAAAGCCATCGATAATCCACGCATCAAGATTGTGAACCTCTTCCAGCCGGGTTCGAACTTCTTCGATGGGTGTCCGCTCCCAGCCGGGCCGAAACTGAATTAGATCAACCTCGGTCAAGGGCAGCCCTGTCGTCGCAGCAAGCCGCAACGAAAGCGTCGTCTTTCCGCCACCTCCATTGCCAATCACCATGACACGTTGCATCTACTTTACGATACCAATTACCTTGGCACAGCGACACGATACAGTTTTCCTTGGTAGGGAAATGAGACGGCCTCATCTCCAGGAATCCACTTTGGCATTCCAACCCCAGAGTCGGACTCTTCGTTCTTATTGGGGACCGAGGCAATCGGCTTCCATTGCTTTCCTTGAGCGTCGGAAACCCAAAACTCTTCTCCGGTTGAATCCCAAGGGTCCTTGCTCTTGGGATTTTCAACCGTTAAGTCCCAAAGAATCCTCTTCCCATCATGAGAATGAACAAAGAGGTCGATCTTTCGCCCTTTTGGAACTTGTACCGTCCATTGTTTACGTGTTCGCGTCGGATTGGAGGGCAACCAAGTGACGAATCCAATAGTGGACTTAGGCGCACCCATCGCGGTTCCGGTCACCCCAAACGCGATGTTCTCGCCCACGATTGTCGCGGGCCAATCGACGTAGCCTTTCATCACCGGAAAAGCCTTCTCTTTCTCAATTTGGTTGATGGGGCGGGTCCACATCGATGTCATCACTTCTCCCTTAAATGAAAGGGCGCATTCTACAACCGAGCGACTGTCCCAAGTCCACGACAGGGTGGAATCATCCTCCGGCGATCCTGAACTCGCGACTTGACGATTTTTCTTTCTTGGAAAGCTGGGTATTCGATCCTGTCCGAACGTCGCGACATACCAGTTCGTATCTCCACCCCAAAGAATCTTTTTGCCATCCGGCGAGACCCTGAGCGTGGTGAAGTCCCCTCCAAAGCCACCGAATTCTTGAGCACAATCGACATCGCGAGCCTTGCCGGTGGTCACATCAAGAAATTGGAGACGCGGAGGTTCTTGAGAGAACTTCTCGGCAAAGATGATTGTCTTTGCGTCAACCCATTGATAGTCCGGCGCACCATCCAGTCCCTCAACCCAATTTCCAATTTTTGCGATCGGTTGTGCGACCTTCAATAGGCTGGGCGTTTTCTGCCCAATAACCATCGCTGCGATAATCCCTGTAACCATCTTTTTCCTTTTCTTGGACGCGACGAGCAGTTATCCGTTTCGGTTCATCTCCAAAACCTCGGTCGCAAGCCGGTCCACGAACTCGCGATCATGAGAAATGAAAAGAATGACGCCCGGAAACTCCCGCAAAGCCGCCTCCAACGCTTCGATAGATGCAATGTCGAGGTGGTTGGTTGGCTCATCAAGCATCAGCACATTCGCTCCTCGCAGGATCATTGAGGCAATTTCGACTTTGGTTCGCTCGCCGACAGACAACTGATGAACCGGCCTTTCACCAACCAAACCACGCATTCCAAGACAAGCCAAGAGGGTTCGAGCTGCTTCGGCGTCACCGCCTACGGCTTGATAAGCGGGCAAGTCGAGGGGAATCGAATTTCGATCCTGACTCATTGCAGCAAGGCTGACGTCCGAAGACCACTGAAATTCTCCTGCGTCGACTTTTTCTTGACCCATGAGGATTCGAAACAGCGTCGTTTTGCCACATCCATTTGGGCCGATGATGGCCACTCGGGCGCGATTCTCTACGGTGAGGTTAAGGCCATCGAAAAGGCGACGCGGACCAAAGGATTTCGTGAGACCGCGGATCGTGAGCGGAATCGAAGATCGAAGGGGTTTGGTGGGGAACTCAATCTTGATTCCGTCGGCAACGAAGGGCTTTTCCATCGTGCTATCGATCTCCCGTTCGACACGTTTCAAGACGGCTTTCGCCTGCTTTTCAACCCGAGCTTTTTTCGCTTCGAAAAACGGTTTTTGGAAGGCATCATAGTTGTTGCCGGTTGGCTTCTTACCGGTTTTGACTGCACGCTGACGGATGCCCTCAGCGGCGACTTTGAGTCTTCTGGTTTCCGCTTGGTGGGCTTCCCATTCTCGTTGACGGCGAGCCTGGGAATCCTCCTTTTCTTGCTGCATGTGTGCATAGTTTCCGGAATACACCTCCAAACCACCTGGTGTGATCTCGTAAATTTTCTCGGGAACCACATTGAGAATCGCCCGATCGTGACAGACAAGCAGCACTGACTCTGGACAAGATTGCAGAAACTCGGTGAGCCATGCCTTTGCCTCGATATCGAGGTGATTGGTCGGTTCGTCAAGCAACAAAACCGTCGGCTCAGTCGCCAACAATCCCGCGATGGCCCCACGCATTTTCTCACCCAAGCTAAGGGTTGTGTACGGCACTTGCAACAAATCCACGGAGAGACCGACTCGGCTCGCCGCGCGGGCAAGGGCATGATAAGGTGAGCCTTCATAGAGCTCGACCAATGTGCCGTCAAAACCCGTGTCGAAGTCCTGCGGAAGATAAGCAATCGCCGAGCCAGAAGTCAACACGACTCGGCCACTCGATGGCCGGTCGAGTTGAGCCAAGATACGCAGGAGGCTTGTCTTTCCGACGCCATTACGACCAACGAGTGCGACTTTTTCGCCGTCTCCGATGGAAATATCGACATTTTCGAAAAGGGGACCCACACGAGGGTCTAACGTTAAAGTAAGTTGAAAACCTTGAAGCATAAACGACCTAAACAGGATCAAGCGCCCCGGGGAACGGGACGGGAAAAACGATCTTGAGTGTTAGGCTAGGTCGATCATAACGTCGAAGTGATTTCGACATATTTATGATAACACAATTTCAAAATAGTAGACAAATAAATACATTCTTGATATGCTGTATTGATGGCCACCAACCTCAAGAAAGCGTGTTTGGAGATTTTTCGTGAGTCCTTCGAGGGGGTTGCGCCAGGAAAATCTGGCACATGGTTCGTGCAGGGCAAAGAAGGGATTTTTGATGCGATCGAAACGATCACTCCCGCCCAGGCTTCTGTGGTGCTGCCGGGAGCTCGGGCCACGATTGGGGCTCATGCCAATCATCTTTGCTACTACCTGCACTTGTTTAATGCCTCATGTCGCGGCGAACGGGAAGAAGGCGACTGGGAAGGGAGTTGGCGCATTCAGAACTTCGATGCGTTGACATGGGCCGACGTCGTCACCCGAACGCATCACGAATTTGATGAAGCCTTTGATTGGTATCAGGCGCGAACTGATACATCAGAAGACATTGCTGATATAGATATGGCCGCCTACTCCATCGCAAACATCGCTCATGCCGCGTTCCATGTCGGCGCGATTCGAGCGATGCTTCCGATTGTCTTAGCGCAAGGTTAGAACCCAAAAGAATAGCCGAGGATGAGTCTCGATTGTCCGCCACCCGAGGCGACGCCGAGATCAACGACACCTTGAGCGCTCACCTGACGCCGTAAACCAATCCCGACGGAACCCACGCCATTTTGATACACAAATTCACCTACTGCCGTCGTGTCGAATCGACGTGGATAACCGATTGGTGACGAATAGCCGAGGATGAACTTGGGAGCTTCCCGAGAATCAAGGCCTAGATTTGCGTGCAGCTTATCATATTGATGCCAAGCCTTCGTTGCGGCCAGCGTGAACTCCGTACTGGATTGACTTCCCGCTTGCATGGTGCTAACTCGAAAACCTAACGCCGGAGCCTTTTCGGTTTCTCGGTTCAGGTTTTCAAAATAGCTGGCCTCGAAAGAAGTTGGCGCATGAGGATAGAGGCTTTCAAATGCGATCGAGAAGTCGCGATTCTTGGCAAATCCATATTGGAATTCCGAACGAAGACTGTATAGTGGTCGATTATTCTGACGCCCGTAAGCCGAGATGCCCATCTGGATTTCTCGCTCACCGTAAGCAATGGAGTAAGCGTCCTCCACCGACAGAGGGCGCGACGGTTCGAGATTATTGTGGTCGGAAGCCGATACCAAAATCGACAAGCCAATCAACCCAAGACACACAAGGAGTCTCACTTTCCGCCTCCTCTATATGGATTCGGTCGATCGATCTTTTGGTAGGTATCCGGTTTACCGTGATTGAGTTGAGACCACTCGGGGAGACTTAACGGTTGATCGTTTTTGTACTGAGGGTTCTTGAGGATAAAGTCACTAAACGCTTCTTTTGACGTAAAGGCTCGCGACCAATCCGAACATTCGGGATGGCCACCAAAACGTTCGAGGAAGACGATGCCCGGAATATTCGAGGTCCAATTCCCTTCTTCATCCGACACCAAAATCAACATGCGATTGGGATCTTCGGTCGCCGCACGAATGATCACTCGGCCGGGCGTCTCGCTCGCCATATCTCTTGCACACATCGGACAACGAACCAACATCGTCCATCCGTCTGCCGAGACAGTTGCACCCCAGCGAGGACCCTCATCGAGCGGAATCGAGCAGTGTGAGCATTCACTCATATTCATCCATCCCATTCCCGCCATATACATGGAATCTTCGTCCGAGCCTTTCATCATTCCCATTCCAGGCATTCCTTCGGGGTGGCGATGATCATGAAGCGATAGTGGCTTCCCTTCACCTGAGCGCTCACTGAGATGACTTGATGCCAGCACTCGGTAGATAGCAATCTTGACTTGCTGCTGCCTCTGCGATTCGCTCAAACTCTCATCCGACAAGATGTCATTCACGTTATCGTGGAGCATGTGGAGATTGTCGAAGGCATTGGCAATCTGAGGAAATTGCCGCGCGAAGCGAGGGCTCATCTCGGCCGTCATTGGCATGAAATCTCGTTGCGTATTATAGAGTTCGGTGCGATGATACTGCTCGCCGATCACCTTATATTGAGGCGACTGATCGGCAATCGGCACCCGAAAAAGCATGTCGTAATTCACGGTTTGAAGCCAGTGGTAACCCCAAAAGAGAGCATTCACATTGGGATATCGTTTTCGAAAAATCCCTGAATACGGATAGCTGTCGAGGGTTTCCATATTCATCGGCAAGCCCGTAATCGCGTACGGCTGAGCACGATAGAAATCCCAGAGGCGAACGACTTCGGCTTCCTTTTGCGCGTCGGTCCAACCTGGGTGCATGAAGACGTCGATGACCTGAAAATGAAGGGTGTGAGCCCAATCGAAAACCTTTTCGAGGTAGCCGTATTTTCGTTCAAATGTTGGTGAAACCGCGCCTTCGTCGACCGGATATTTAGGCGGATGCTTCAACACCCAGTCAATAGACGAAAACGTTTTCGTCTCCAATTGAGCAGCTTGTCCAACTACCAGAGCTTCGTATGCCATCGCGTGTCCGACTCCCGTTGCGTACATATCTTGAGCAAAAGCCGGGATTCGCTCAATATCCCAGTTGTAGGCCGCCGGCTTATAGAACAGGTGATCCGTCGAGTTTGAATTGAGCCAAGTGGGCAGATCGGCGGGCATGGTTGGGAGACCGACTTGTGCGGCTCCCAACACGATAGCGACCAAGCTCATTGGTCACCTTTGTCAGGCTTCGTGGCGAGCTTCACAAACTCATCAAGAGTGAGTGACTTTGCATTTTCGACTGCGTGAGCCTTGGCATAGGCGTCGAAGGCCTCTTGCTTCGAAAAAGCTCGGGCGAGGGCCGCGCAATCTGCATGTTTGGTAAAAGCATTTAAGAAAACGGCACCTTCGGGAGCTGTCCATTTTCCGGCCGTTCGTTTCAAAACAACGGGTTCTCCAACCTTTTCGCTTGGAGCATAAACCACCAGATCGCTCTTATAGCGACCCTGATCCTTCATGACGCAAGTGATGCAGCGATACTCGATGCGCTTGTTTCCAAACTTCACCACGACCTCGTTATCCTGATCTTTGGTGTTCTGGACGAGCTTCATTTTGCAATATGGGCACTCACCTTCGTGGGCGGCTGCCGACATCGCGAGGGCAAAGGCAAAAGCGTTTACGACGAGAAAAGTGTTCATTTTTTTCATGTTTCAAATCCTATTTAGGGGAGTGAGTTTTGCACGACGAGCCTGAGCCACAGCCGCAGTCAGGCTTTCCTCCGGGTTGACCGATGCCCGATTTTCGAAGCATCAGGAAGACGTAGCTGGCCAAGGCGATCACAACGATGACGCCGATAAGGAGGGTCATCATTCTTTCACCTGAATGCCAAAGCCGAGCGTCCTCACTCCGCCGTGCCAATTGAATTGTGCGTAGGCCTTGTAGTATCCGGGCTTGGGAAAACGGGCCGAGAACCAAACGACACCCTTGCTTGCGCGAGCCTTACTGGCGGCATCTTCGAAGGGGTGGCTATGGACCACCGTTTGTCCGTCTTTCGAAAAGATCATGAGATGGCCCAGTGCGCCAAGATACTGATCCTTGATCGGAGTCGATTTCCAATTCTTCGTGTCAAAAAGCTTAATTTGAATCGTTGCCGATCGACCGACTTGGATGGGCTCTAGCGAGGAGAAGGCTCCTTGTAATCCCTGATCGACCGAAACCGATTGGATGCGGGGCTTGGTATCCCACTTTGGTTTTGGCCCTGTCAGGCTCACTTTTGTCATCAAAACGCGAGCGCCTTGTTCGGCTGGGGCGACGTCACCATAAACCCAGTAGTCACCCCCGGCGGGAAACTTTTGTTTGACGACCCACGTTCCATCACTCTGCATTTCAGGGTGGTCGTGGACGAACCAATTGAGGTCCTTACTGGTGAGCAATAAATGAAATCGCTTTGTGTGCGACTCATCAAACGCCTTTACTGTTTGGTTCGTTTTGGTATCGATCACGCGCAACTTGAGTGTTTGCGCCTGGGTGGACGGGGCATTTTTGGGCCAGTCGACAACCTCCAGTCGGTACGGTTGCTTTTGCTTCAGGTGAGCGGGACGCTCATCTTTTGCTCGGACAGAAAACGAAACGTTTTTGGTACCGTCTCCAGGAATATTGAGTTTGAGATCGAGTTTGTAATCTCCTCCGTGCGGAAAGTACAGGACGATTCCGTAGTCGCCCGGTACTCCTTCGCGGTGGACGGCGGGCTTGGCGGCGGGCATTCCTGCCATCGCCGGCATGGTCATGGTTGCACTGGCGTCAATCGCACCAACCCCTTTAAAGCCTTCTTCAATGGGATCTTTTTGAGTGGTGTCTACGACGCGGAACTCGACATCGGTTTCCTCCTGAGCAAATAATCCTTCTTCAGGAATTCTTAGGGTGACTTCGTATTTGCCAAAGCGAACTTTGGGCTGATCTTTCTGGGGCTCGGAAAGAGCCAAGGAATGGGCAAGTATAAGATGAGTGATCATGATTTCTCCTTTGTAGGTCAATTAGCGACGACGAGGACTCGATAATCGAGTCAAGGAAGGCTAGTTGACGGGAGGAGCGCGCCCAAAAGTTGGCGCAATAACCCCATCACGTGGGGGACCTGAATCGCTTAAGTAAAGGCAGATTGAGGCATCGCTCAATCGTACGAATTTCCATCTTGGGACCGTGGGAAGCGCGGCAACGGAATCATCCAGCCAATGAGCCCCCACTAAACTAGTGACTTTGACATCACCTTGAAGGTCTTTCGGGAGCGTTTTAATCACGCACTTACAAGAATCGTCGGATGCAACCGAGGGAGTTGAAGATATCGCTTCCGTTTTGCCTGAGCAGCAACTCTTCTCCGGCTTGACGGCAACCTTCGTCGCCACCGGCATGGTTTCCATGCAGCAACGCATGCCAACTGGATTAGTCAGGCACAATGCGGCCCGCACACTCATGGGAGCCACAAAGGCAATGAGTGCGAACAAGGCTACGATCTTTGTCCAGATTCCTTGTCGCCGCATACTGGTTCTAACGAGAATGATTCCATATTAGTTGCCCATTCTTGTTGCTTTTGACAATCCCGACCTCACGTGATAGGATTTTCGTCATGCTTTTCGCCTTGGCGACCCTCGCTCCCCCTGTCACATCCCGTGTGCTCGTGATCGAAAATGTGTCAAGCCCAGCTTCGGTTGAGATCGCCACGGACTACGTGCAGCGGCGAAAGGTAACGAACGTCCTGAAAGTTGATTGCCAGGATTCAGCCTTGGATGCGGGCAAGGAGACGATGAAATATGCGGATTACCAAGAGAAAATCGAAAAGCCGTTGCGGGCATTTTTAGCCAAGAAGCCAACGATTGACTTCATCGTTCTCACAAAAGGGATTCCGATTCGATTAACCGACGCGCCAAACGGGGTCAATAATAATCGGCCTTCGCTTGATTCGACTCTGGCGGCTCTCGACTATTCGACACGAAAGGATGTCGTGCCGATTGTTCTGAACGATTCAGGATTCACGGGAAAATGTTGGGCAAATCGCTTTTGGGATTCGAAGGAACGCTTTTCTCACGCCAAGTTTGGAGGCTACTTGGTGACACGGCTCGATGGATATACGACCGAGGAAGCCAAGATGCTGACGACTTACTCCATCAATGCGAAGCCAGGCAATAAGTTCTTGATCGATGTTGCCGAGGGTCATGGCATTGGCGATGTGAAAAAAGTTCCTATGCCACCGGTCACGGATGGAAAGCTCGACACCCATACGATTAACGAAATGGCTTACAACGAGTGGGACGCAGATATGGTCGTCGCAGGGGAGAAGCTGACGGCAAAAGGAATTCCCGTCACCGTTGACCGAACCGACGTCTTTGTCGGTCGAAAGGGCGGCTTGGGAGGCTATTGTTCTTGGGGAAGCAATGATCCCAAATTCGATGCCGAGGGCTACAAGCTCCTACGATTTGAGCCGGGCGCGATTGCCGAAACTGCCGTCTCGACTTCTGGTCGCACCTTCCTTCCGACCACGGGCGGACAATCACTCATTGCCGATCTGATTCACGCACGAGTGACCGGAGTCAAAGGGTATTGCGACGAGCCGCTGCTTCAAGCGATCGCGTCGCCGACGATTTTGTTCGATCGGTACACCTCGGGTTGGACGCTGGCGGAGAGCTTCTATGCGGCGTCGCGCTTTGTGGGTTGGGAAGACATCGTGATCGGCGACCCGCTCTGCTCACCGTACGCGAAGTAGACAGTTCATCAGAGTATCTTCGTATGCTTGGAAGTGGGCATTCCTTCGCGATTTCAGCATTTTTCGGAAACTTACTCAACCTTTCCTGCCGGTACTCACTCTGTACCCATTGGAGAACCATGGATCTCGAAACTTGCGACACATTGGAAAAGCTAAGGAATCGGGATGCTGAGGCGCTAAACAATTGGGTTCATCGACATTACGATGACATTTACAGGTTATTACGCCATCTGACTCGGCACGCAGAAACGGCTGAGGATCTCGCCCAGCAGACCTTTGTCAAAGCTCTCCAAGCGATTCCAAGCTTTCGTGGCGATTCAAGCCACCGAACTTGGCTATCGCGAATCGCATTTCGAGAGTACATCGCCTGGCGGCGAAAGCGACGTTTCTTCCTTCCTTTGGAAGCGTTGAGTCCTAAAGTGGACCAACAGTTCCAATCGATCGAAGACGGCGAGGCTTTGCTGGCGGCGCTCCATCACCTGCCCTCAGCGCTTCGAGAAGCCTTTCTGTTGTACGAAGTTCAACAATTGACCATCGAAGAGATTGCAGAAGTGACGGCCTCTCCGGTCGGCACTGTAAAATCACGATTGCACCACGCAAGAGTGAGGATGCAATCCATGCTTGAGAGCACATATCAGGAGATTCGTTATGAGTGCCGATAACAACCCATTCATGAAACGAGAAATCCAAGCGCTCCGCGACGAGGAGCCGAGACCAGACGCGAAAGCGGAACTGATCTTGGCACTTCAGCGGGAAAGAAGAGAATCTAGAATGAGCATCCTCAAGAAAGCAACCTTGCCAACTCTCGTATCTATCGCCGCGATCGCTGGCGTTTTCTACGTTTCACAGCCCAAAGTCATGGCTGCCACTCCCGATCGCGTTTTGAAAGCGATCCAAGACATCAAAAACTACACCATTAAGTCATTCGTCGTTGACGGCGACAAGCGACATTTGCAATCGAAGACCACGGTCAACGGAAAGGATCGCAAAACCGTCGCTTATGATGCCAACGGTGCCGAGACCAATGCGAATATGGTTGGAAACATGTTTATGATTTCCGATCCGACCAAGATGGGCTTCAAGTTGAACGGAAACGGAAATCTTGAAAATATGAGCAAAGAGGATATCGACAAGATGAAAGCCTCTTTCCATATCATAACCGACGTCAACGATAAGGACATCGTTCTCAATGGAGGCGACCAGAACGGCGTTAAAATCCAAGTTGAGAAAGGGCCTGACGGTAAGAAAGTCGAACGCTATTTCGTTAATGGAAAGGAAGTCGACAAGCTACCGGCCGAACTCGAAGGCAAAGTTCATATCCTCGATGACAAAACCGTCGATGGCAAGAACGTTATTAAAATCACTCAGGGCAAAGATGGTGCGTCCAAACACGTTTTCGTGAATGGCAAGGCGATCGAAAATATCCCGAATGTTGACATCCAACTCAAGTCGATCGACGCCAAAAAGATTGAAGTCAAGGTTACGAAAGATGCCAACGGTAAAGAAGTCAAGAAATTCATTGTCGACGGCAAGGAAGTCGATAAGCTGCCTGAAGGCGTCGCTCCAATGGTGAACTTCGGTAAGGTCGGGACCAAAGGCGGCTCCACAGTAATCGTCAACGGAAAGGAACTCAAAAGTGGCGGTAGCGCGTCGGTAACCAAATCGATGGCCATCATGGGTGGAGACGGCGGTGAAATGATGACGATGACGTCGGGACAAACATCGGCGGATTATCTCATGAACCTTCTCAAAGATACGACCAAGTGGACGATCGAGCGAGGAGTGAGCTATAACGGTCAAACTCTCGACAAATTTACGCTCAAGGGTCCGATCAGTCCGATCGTTCTTTATGTCGATCCGGCGACGGCACTGCCTAAGATTCTTCGATTTGAAACTCCTTTCCAAGAAGGAACGATTATCGAAGACGTTTACGAATACAGCGTGCAACCTTAGTCGGCACAACTCTCAAAAATGGCGAGGTCATGACCTCGCCATTTTTCTACATGCGTTCACAGAACATAAAAAAAGGGCGTCCTCTGGGCTAGAGAACGCCGATGATAGGTTTTGTTTCTGGGCGAGACGGCTTTCAGATGAAGGTTCACGAAGCCGCTCTTTTGTGGTTTTCTTATGAGAGGTCCCGTGGGCAAACGGAACCTAATTTTCTTTTGTGTTGACGGATCCTGGAGGGCAATCGAGGATCCGCCGTGCTGGGCATTTTTTGCTTACTTACTTACTTTGGGCTTTCTTTCGTCGTCGGGCCATGGCGAGGATTCCCATACCGATGGCAGCCATCGAAGTTGGTTCTGGAACCGCATTAAAGTTGTCCCAGTAGATGTCATAGTCGCGACCGCCAGTCGTGTTATAACCTTGAAGAATGACGTTCCCGATCGACGTTGATCCGAGAGCGCTGACACTCGTCGAGGCATCGCCGACTGAGTACACGAAGTTTCCACCGGTCAAGCTGATGTTGAGCGTATAGAACTTATCATAGGTGAATCCCGTAGGGAGCCCCATGCTGACCCAACCGTTGGTGTCGTCCCAAGCTCGGAAACGTGCGCCAGAACCATCGGCATCGGTATTGCTTGCGAATTCGATGATCGGATAGGACGATACGGCGTTTGATCCGTCCATTGCAGTACCCCAGAAGCCAGCTCCACGCTGACCATTGGTTCCCCAGTCGCTCGGAATGTAAAGGTCGATCGACATTTTGGTCACGTTCGGGCTCAGATCGTACTTGCGTCCTTGAGTGTTATAAAAGGAACTGCTGTAGGTGGAGGGTCGGTTGGACGCGCTGTCAGCGCTCGAAATCGACTGCATCAGCCGATTGTCGCCCAAGAAGCTCACGGGAGACGTGAAGCCTGATGGGTTGTAGCGATCCGTATACCAAGACCCTGCCGCCTGAGTATTGCTGAGATTGACAGGGGCGTCAAAGCTGAAGCTTTGCGCGTTTGCAACAGCGCCAAAAGCGACTGCCGCAACCCCCACCATGATTTTTGTTTTACAAGCCATTTATGAAATCCCTGCCCAAGTGCAATCACCTGGACAGATTCATACTATCACGGTTTATTTACTGAATAGTAGGATTACCAGAAAAACCTGTATTATTACTAACTGTCAAATCTATCAGCATTACCCCGTTAAATTACGGGATAGTAGCACGTATATTTGACAGGCATTTTTGAATCTACATTCCGGATATTTACCAGGAAAATTGATACCTAGTAAATTTACTTCATAAAAGAAAGTGTCCAAAAAACGATTCCGAGGGGACCCGCCAATAAATAAGTCAAGAAAATCAACCATTTATTGTCATGATCGAACTCGATGGCACCGTAGTAGATGCAATAAATTGGAACCATCAGGCAAAGGACGCCCTTCCAGATTTCATCTTCGAAGGAATCCATCATGATGACGACCCAGGCCCATAGGCCAGCAATTCCAAATACAACCCCGAGAATTTTAAAAAGGATATCCATTTGCTACCCACACCTGCGTCCAAAGGTAGACGCTCAGTCGTTATTCTACAACTAGTGAGCCAAAGACATAAACCCGGCGCCAATTGTGCTGCCAAAAAAAGCAACAAGAACAATGAGTAGCTTATTGTCGTGTTCGAAATCGACCAACGCATAGTAGAGCAAATAAAGCCCGCATAAGAGCCCTATAAAGCCTTTCCAGATCGAATCCTTAAAAGCATCGACAAGGATAATAATCCAACAGACGATGCCAGCCAAGGCGAACAGAACTCCCAATAAGGTGTAGACAACACTCATGATGTTTTCGCGATCCTCTTTCGTCGAGGTTATAACCATAGATACTGAGCGAACGAGGTGGCGGATTCAGAATTTTTCCATTTCGTGGCGCTTCTTGATTCGTCTATGCTTTTATCATGCTTACCGCGATCCTTGTCGTCAGCTTGGGACAAATTAAAGAGAACTTCGATCCGATCCAGGAGTCGAAGCTCCGATCCGACGAACTCCTTCGACTCGTAAAGGTTGGCGGCAAAACGGATTACGGCAAGTATCGAAATGTCCTCGTTCTCAAGAAGGACAAGATGGTGATCAACAAAGCTTGGAACAAAACCTACTACATGAAGCTCAACGACGCTCAGTGGGAGGACTACCAAACGAATTTAGAGTACTTTCCCCAAAATTGGCCCGTCCTCGCGAACCACAAGAAGATCAAGAAGAAGGACATTCGTTCCGACCGGACCGAGTTCTATCTTCAGGTTCGCTACAAGGGCAAAATCAAGAAGTGGAACAGTGTCGGGAAGGAAGAACCGTGGCCCTTCCCTCTCTTCGACACCACCGACGTGTGGGAATATCTGATGAAAAATCCCTAACCTTCCAGGTCGGCCAGGACGCTTTTTAGTCGCTTGACATCATCGCCAGACGTGGTTTCAAGGAGTTTCTTGAGCGCCAAGATTTGGGCGTTCTTGAGCGAATCCTTGGGATCACACTTAATATCCGGCGTCACGCCAGTTCCTTCCCAGTTGGTTTGAGTGATCGGATTCCGGGCCATGCCCACCGGGATGAACGCCATAAAGTGATCCGTCAGGCGCACATTCCCTCCGGGATTCGCTCCTCCCCACGTGTTCTCGCCGAGGATTGTTGCGCGTTTTTGAGTTTGCAGATCGTAGGCGAACTCCTCCGCGCCCGACCCCGTTCGTTTGCTCACCAGAACATAAATTGGCTTGTCGTAGACCTTCCCTTTTGGCTTTCCAGTTCGATACTCAACCGTTTTCGTTTTGTCGCCTTCGCGAAAAAGAATCGTATTCACCAGCGTCGGCTTGGCAAAAAGGTAGCTGCAGATCATCTTCACCGTCTCAGGATCGCCGCCGCCGTTATCTCGAATATCAAAGATCAGCGCATCGGTTTCTTGAACAAACTGCATCGAAGCCTGGATCGCTCGCTCGGCAGCTTTGGGGTCAAAGAATCCTCGGAAATGGATGTAGCCGATGTTCCCATCAAGGCGTTTTACGTCATCGAAACCTGAATTAATCAAACGCTCAAACTTCTTCTGGGCCTCGATTTCGTCTTTTGACGGTGCGGCAACATCCTTTCTTTCAGGCAAAACCACCTCGCTGAAGCGAATTCGGAAATGGGCATCTTTGCAAATGGCGTTGGTATCCGCGGCTAACTTCGCCGCAAACGCTTTGCCATCGGACAGATCATCGTAAGCTCCGCTAGTCAAATTCGCTTTGAGCATTTTTGCGACTTCTTCGGCCTTGCTCTTGACGACGTAACGGTCAATCATTTCCTTCGAAAGTGAGTCGACGACTTTTTGCTTGTCGGCAGACGAAAGGTCAGCAAAGCACTGGCTAGCCGCCAAAGCCAGCAGCATGAGTGAGGTAAGAGTTCGAATTTTCATTTGACAATCTGTACGCAGGGAAACTCGCACCGGGTTTCTTGTCCTAATCCTTACTGAGTCTCAAATGCATCGAAAGGTTGAGTTGGTTAAACTATCGCTATGCCCATTGCCCTCCTCGCCGCTCTCGCTCTCGGGTCAGACTTTAAGCTCGTCTTTTCGGATGAGTTCGATACACCGGGTCGGGTAGATGGAACGAAGTGGGGATACGAAATGGGTTTCGTTCGCAACCGCGAGCTGCAATGGTATCAACGCAGCAATGTTTTTGTCGAAAATGGCGTTTGTGTTATCGAGGGACGCCGAGAGCCTCGGTTGAATCCCAACTACGATCCCAACGTTTCCGGCAAACCCGTTGGTGGAGCGGCTCGCCCTCAAGAAGACTGGCGACGATCTCGACAATGGATCGAATACACCTCAGGTGCCCTCGACACCAAGGGTTTGCACTCCTGGCTTTACGGACGCTTTGAAATTCGAGCAAAAATCGTCCCCCATGACGGACTGTGGCCCGCGATTTGGTTTGTTGGCGACACCCACCCTTGGCCGAGCAATGGCGAAATCGACCTTATGGAGTACTACCAGCAGAAGCTCCACGCCAATACCGCCTATGGAGAAGGTGGAGGGATCTGGGATTCGGTCGCGGTCCCGATGAAGGAGTTTTATGAAAAGGACAAAGATTGGGCGTCGAAATTTCACGTTTGGAGGATGGACTGGGATGCTCACTGGATTCGCCTCTATGTGGATGACCGCCTGATGAATGAAACCGATATCTCAAATACTCGAAATAAAGATGGCTTTAATCCATTCCACCAAAAGCAGCACATGATTTTGAACCTGGCCATCGGCAGCACGGCCGGAAGTCCAGCCAATGAGCCCTTCCCTTCGCGGTTCGAAATCGACTACGTGCGGGTATATCAAAAGTAATGAGCGAATGGCGATCCCTTAACGAAACCTTTGCCGGGACTTCGATCTATAACGCGGGCTACCAGTTCTTGGAGCACGAGGATTCCTTCGAAGTGAAATTCACTCTCGAAAAATGGCCGATTAACGCTACCGTAGCCGAACCGGGCGCTTTCTATGAAGGGCTTTGGAAAGGTGATTGCGCGGAATTTTGGATTTACTCTCCCGAGATGCAAAAGTATTTGGAGTTCAACCTTGGGCCGAACGGCGCTTGGTGGACATGCGTGTTCACCGGACCGCGTGTCCGTGATTTGAGTGTTCAGCCACCGGAGTGCGAAACCACAAGCGTCGAGCTTCCCGATACGGGATGGGCAGCCAGCATTTCGGTATCGAAAGAAGAGGTTTTTCGATGTCTGGGGACGCTTGATCACTTACGTGGCAATGTCACGCTGTTGACGGATGGATGCCCGGATTCCGACCCACCTCCCGAAAATCTGCATTCGGCGATTCCGTTGGGTGCGATCGATTTTCACCGTCCGCAAGACTGGGTTCCACTGGACGAGTTGAAGTAGGATTGCTCCCCTTCTCCTCGGGGAGAAGGGGATAGGGGTAGAGGGGTTCAATGATGGCAACTTCGGCCTAGTCCCCTCCATCCCAACCCTTCCTCCCCAGGGAGGAAGGGCTCTCACTCCTCAAACCGAATCTGAAACGATGGCTTACCTACAAGACTGGGTGACAATGGATGCGACGAGATGAGCGAGTTGAACTAAATGGGAGCGGTGGGCATCTTTCCCACCTAATATGTGGGCTGGAAGCCCACAACTCCCAAACACTCATCTTCGAACCGAATCTGCACCGATCGCTTGTGGGCGTCGAGGCCCTCGGCATCCGAAACGTGCTCCACAATTGGCCTTAGGTACGCCAAACCATCCTTCGACGCCCGCTGATACTGGATCGTTTTTGTAAACGTCTCGGGCGAGACGGCCGAAGAGAAACGTGTCGCGGTGCCGGTTGGCAAGGTATGGTTCGTCCCAGTGGCATAGTCGCCCGCTGCGATCGGCGAATCGTTACCCAAGAAGCAGGAACCGGCGTTCTTCACTTTAGCCAGGAAAGCGGCCGAATCCTCGAGATGAATCTCCAAGTGCTCAGGCGCATACTCGTTCATCAGCGAGATCAACTCATCCTCTGAATCTACTACCACCAAAGCCGAATATTGGCTTAATGATTTCTCCAGATAGCCCTGCCGATCCAAAGTCTCCATCTGTTTCTGAATTTCCGTCGCGACGTCTTCAGCCAGGGCCAAAGACTGCGTGACCAAGACTCCCGCCGAGTCAGAACCATGCTCACACTGAGCAAGAATGTCGGCGGCAATATACGCCGGATTCGCGGTCTCGTCCGCGACGATCATCGCTTCGCTCGGACCCGCGATCATGTCGATTCCCACTTGTCCAGAGACCATCAGCTTTGCCGCTTGCACCCACGGGTTGCCCGGTCCCGCGATCTTGTCGACGGGCCGAATCGTGTCGGTGCCGTACGCCAAAGCGGCGATGGCGGCGATTCCCCCAACACGGTAGATCTCGTCGGCTCCCGCTTCGTGGGCCGCCACCAAGATAGCGGCTTCGCTCACTTCGTTCGTAGGTGGGAAGCAGACAACGGTTCGCGGAACCTGGGCCGATTTGGCCGCGACGGTCAATATTTGGGCAACGGTTGGCAAGGGTGCTTTGCCCGCCGGAACATATAGTCCCGCCGACGCAACCGGCACGCGGCGATAGCCCGCCGTCACTCCATTGACCTGCTCGATTTCAAAAGTCCAGGGCAGATTGGCAGCGTACGCGTCATGAAACTTCCGAGAGAGTTCGACTTGTTTGCGAATACACAATAAGAGGTCGCGATCAATGGTGTCGTAAGCACGCTCGGTATCCAAATCCGTCACCCGGAAGTGTTCAACACCAAACGAGTCTGCCGAGAATTTTCCAACCATCCCATCGCGCACATCAAACTTTCGGATGTACTCCAGGATCGCCTCATCGCCACGGGTGCGAACTTGGTCAATCCAGTGTCGGACGTCGTTTTCTATCGAAGCAAACGATGCCTGAGCCCGACCCATAATTCTCGATTTCACCTCGGGGGAGGCTTTTGACCAACGGAGAACGGGAATCACGATTTTTTGTCTCCTGGTCGGCGAGTCACTTTTCTCGACCGAAAATCGAGTTCGTCGGTGACTTCGCTCAAGGGAATTCCGTGTTTGGCCAACTTGGCCAGGGTGAAATACAACACGTCGGCGGCCTCTTTGGTGATATGGTCGCGGTCGGCGGCCTCCACTAGCTCCTTGGCTTCTTCCTGGATTTTGGAATCAAGGAGATCATCGTCATTAAACAGGCGGTTCGTGTATGACCCCGGAACGGCGTTCGCTTTACGGTCGGCCATCGTTTCTTCCAACTTCGTGAAGCCCGTGGCATCGCCCCAGCAAGTCGTCGTGTCGAGGTGGCAGAACCCGGTTCCGTTTTGCTTTACAGTAAATCGAATGGCGTCGCGGTCACAGTCAAGATCAACACGCAAGAGCTCCTGCGTCGCTCCCGAGGTCTCACCCTTTCGCCAAATCTGCTGGCGCGAGCGTGACCAATAAATACCTCTTTGTTCCGCAAAAGCTAGACGAATCGACTCAAGCGAAGACCAGGCTAGGCCGAGCGCGACTCCATGTTCATTACAAACTACTGTTGCCCATGGCCCTTCGGGAATACGTTTGACGAGTGGGGAAATGACCGCATCCGCGTAGTTCATCTTGCGGGAATAGAGGGCCATTCCGACCTGAACATCGATACCCATCGCATCAAGCTCAGCCACTTCTTCGGTCCTTGCGACACCACCCGCGACGGTCAGTTTTACGTCACCGCAAAGTTCTTTCAGCTTGCGTGACCGCTCAAGATCAATCGAATTCATCCGCCCCTCGAGTTCGACAAAGGTGATAAGGAATCCACCCACATAAGGCTTGAGTTCCTCAATCTTGTCTTCAATACGAGCTTTGGTGTTAGTGGCCCAGCCGTCAACCACAACCTCGTCATACTTGGTATCGAGGGCGGCGATCACTCGCTCTCTGGGAAGTTGAGAGAGCAGTTCTGGAGTTGCTTTGGTACCAATGATGACTTGTGTCGCGCCAGCATCAAGATAGAAGAGCGCGTCCTCAACCGTTCGAATTCCACCACCGACACGGCATCGCCGCCCCTTCAGCAGCGAAACAATGACGTCGCGATTCGAACCCTTACCCATCGCGGCATCGAGATCAATGACGCCAATCTCAGACGCCAATCCAAATTCGTGAGCCCAGTTATGCGGATCGCCGCCGTCGATGGCAAAATCCTTTCCGCCGATGAGCTGAACGGCTTTACCGCTTTGCAAATCAATCGAAGGGATGATCAAAGGCGGACCTCGACTCCGGCGGCCCGTAACTCTTCTTTAACTTTTCCGATAGTTGTCATTTGGTAGTGAAACATCGAGGCAGCAAGGACGGCGTCGGCCCCGGCTTCGAAAGCGTGGATCAGGTCTTGGGTGACTTTTGCACCGCCCGAGGCAATAACAGGAATTTTCACTGCATCGGTTACAGCCAACAGAAGTTCAAGATCATAGCCTTGTTGGGTGCCGTCTCGGTCGAAGCTAGTAAGGAGGATCTCTCCTCCGCCCAGATCTTCGATCCGCATGGCCCATTCAATGGTGTCGAGCGGCTGAACCTCGGTTCCCGATTTGGTGAGCACTTGCCACTTCTTACCAAACCGCTTGGTGTCAACGGCGACGACGGTGCATTGGGCACCAAAAGCTCGGCTGGATTCGGCGATCAGCTCAGGGCGGACAACCGCTGCGGAGTTCATCGAAACCTTATCGGCGCCAGCATGGAGAAGCTTTTCGATGTCCTCGACCGCGCGGACACCTCCACCGACGGTGAGAGGAATCGAAAGTTCATTTCGTACATCTTTTACGGTCTGAATTTGTATATTTCGACTTTCGATGGAGGCTCCCACGTCGAGAACAACGAGCTCGTCGGCTCCTTCAATTTCGTACCTTGCCGCGAGCTCAGCGGGCGAGCCGGCGTCGGTTAATCCTTGGAATTGGATGCCTTTGACGACACGCCCATCTTTACAATCGAGACAAGGAATAATGCGCTTGGTTACCATGATGAAAGCTCCCGAAATGCCAATGTTCGACTCTCCCGGTTCGCTCGTGCCTCGCTCACCGACCTCTCTCGCCAGAGAGGTATGCAAGTCTTTGTAATTCGGACGTCCCTTGCTTGTAACTGAGTGCACCCGCCGTTTCGATGGAGCCGCTGAAGGCTAATACCTCTCTGGCGAGAGAGGTCGGTGAGGTACGAACCGGGAGAGTCGAACTTATTGAAAAGAGATACGAACATCACCACTTCACACCCTCCAGCCAAGTCTCCAAAACATGCCGACCAAATGAGCTCGAAATCTCGGGGTGAAACTGCGCTGCAATGACCTGATCGCGCCGCATCGCCGCCACAAACTCTCCACCGTGATCGCAGGTCGCGACTTCCCAGCCGTATGGCGCTTTTTCGAGGCGATACGAGTTGGCGAAGTAGGCATAGCCATTGCCCAAAAAGGATTCGGCGGAGTTGACTTCATTCCAACCGAAGTGCGGCACACGCACACCCTCGCCGAATCGTCGAACGGTGGTGGGCACGGCTCCAATTCCGACGACACCCGGACTCTCTTCACTTGCTTCGCACAGGAGCTGCATGCCCAGACAAACCGCCAGTGTAGGCTTTCCAGCTTCGACCCGAAGCTTGAGAGGCAAGGTGAATCCGAGATCGTTGAGAGCCGCCATTCCTGCTTCAAAAGCCCCGACTCCCGGCAGGATCACGGCCGCACTCTCGAACACTTCGTCGGGCGTCTCAACAAACTGGGTTTCGTATCCGAGTTTGGCGAAAGCCGATTGAACGGAGGCGATGTTCGCCACTCCGGTGTTGATGATGGATATGGTGCGGCTCATGGAGTGACCTCTCGGGGGGCGCCTACCCCTCCGTCTTTCATCTTCGCTTGAGGCTCGATGAAATCCACCTCCCCATAAGGGGAGGAGCTCAGGTGGGTGAGTGTGGCCCAAGCTACTCCCTTGATGGGGAGTCGGTGAGCAGACTGTAGGTGAACCGGAGCGGTAGAGACAATCATGGGATCACGTTCGACAGACTCGAAACGACGATGTCGGTGCCGCCCTTTTGCTTAATGATCGGGATCAAGGTCGGAAGCTCCGACCGGAGTACCGCCGCCTTGACGACGTAACCTGCGTCGCCATGAAGCGCCGCAATCGTTGGCTGCCGCATGCACGGAATGACGGATGCCACCGCTTCAAGATCGTCCTTGCTCACATTGACTTCTACCATCACGCGAGTCCGAGCATTCAACACGGACCGCAAAATCAGCACAAAGTCCTCGATTCTGGCGCGCTTTGCCGGATCATCCATGGCTTGGCGACTCGCAAAAACCCGAGTTGACGACTTCAAAAGCGTCTCGATAATTTGCAGCTTCGACGCCTCAAGCGTGGCTCCGCTCGATGTGTTGTCAACGATACAGTCAGCGTCTTCCGGCGGAAAGGCTTCGGTGGTGCCATAAGATCGAAGAACCTTGGCGTCCCAGCCCTTTGAGGTCACCCATTCTTCGGCGATCTTGACATATTCGGTCGCTACGATTAGTTTTCGGCCCTTGTATCGGTCGGCATCCGGGAAGCCTTCAGGGGCAGCCGCCACGATCCGAACGCCGTCCATGCCCGTGTCGAGAAGCTCAATAACGTCGGCATCAAGTTCCTTCACCCAGTCGGCACCCGCAAAGCCGATGTCGCGGCGACCAATGTCGAGCATTTCGACAATGTTCTGCGTCTTGAGAATCTTGGCTTCGAATCCTTCGAGTGAGATCGCTGGGCGATAGGAACGTGGCCCACCGTGAACGTCGATTCCGGCATCGTTGAGCAGTTTAAGAACGTTTTGTTGAATACGACCAGTAGGGAGGGCGAGTTTAACGAGATTAGACATAAAATCGGCTTTTAAGGGGAGAAGAGGGGTGCCGACGCTGGCACGAGATCATAGAGGGCGGCAAAACATCACAACGCTTGATTAAGCGTGGTGATGGTGGCTATGATGGTGATGTCGGAAGAAACCGCTCATCGGAATTCTTAGTATTGCATTTTTGGGTTTATTTGGCGCAACCGCCTTAACGAAAGACATGACGACCACCGATCAAGCAGGGCGAAAAGGCACATTCATCACGCTTGGGGTCTTGGCCTATGTTGCTACCCTCGGAGTCGCCTATTTTTGCCATTGGTCTACTTTCGCGATTGTTCTCGTGCTTGCTGGAGCTTTGATCGTCTTTCACCTCTTATGGAAATCGCAGCAACGTCGGCAACAACAGGTCGACGAATCCCTAAGGCGCTTCGGTAGTTCGATCCTCCACTGTTCACCCACTAAGGCCGGATGGATCGCGGCCGGAGAAGACTGGATTGGCATCTCAACCACCTTCACAGGGACCCAACGCGTACCTCTGACACCTGAGATGCCTTTTCTGAGTGGAATCGGAGTCAAACAATACTACCGTCGCGGGGACGTTAGCCTTCCCAAAGAGCTTCGCGAGCAGTTTCGAAATAAGCCGTGGCTTTACATTCCCAATTCCATTGATCCCTTTCAGAGCATTCTGGCGCTCTTTCGCAGCGAAGCAGAACTTCACGCTTGGCTGGCGTTGTTATCGGATGATCTGCGGCCCAAATTTAAGGACGCAAAGCCAATTCGTCGATCGCCAACGCAGTGGCAAAAGTTTCTAAGAGCTGGAGGCGTTCAATTCTTGTCTGTCAATCTTCTTGTAGCCATTTTTGCAGTTGACATGATCTTCAACCAATTTGCAACGGCGAATCCTCGGCCCTGGTTTCCGCTCGTCTTTGGAATCTTGAATTTAGGTTCAGTCTTTTCCACGGATCCGTTCGGTGTGAACCCGTCAAAGATTCAGCGCTTTTGGCTATGGGTCGGGGGCGAAGACATTGAGGCTGATGCGCGAGATCTCGTCCCGATTGCTCAGAATCATGTCGTCGGCATTTGTGACATTGACAATCAAAGTCAGGTCATTGTTGCTCCCATCTCAAGCATTCAAGAGATCAAGGTCGAACCATTTAAGCCTTCATTCTTTGTGCGCGATTTGTTTCACACGAGCAGGTCCAAACCAGCGTTGATGAAGATTTGCCTAACATTCAAAAACCAACCTGATCTGAAGCTTCCAATCTTACTTAATGCCCTACCGGCACAACGTTTTGTTGAATTACTGAAACAATCCAGTGATTTATAATGATGTGGGGTTGAATTGGAAATGACAAAACCGGAATTAAGAGACTGGGACACACCTTCACCCTTCATCATTCCAATGCTATGGGGGCTGGTACCAATTGCCTCCCTTCTTTTCATTGGATTAGCCCGACAAGAATGGAAAATGCTATCCATTATTGCGGTCCCATTGTTGGTGCTTTGGTTTTTGGCCTTTGTCATCATCCAAGAAGTTCATCAATATCGACGACAGCTTGCAATGCTAAGCACGACAGGAGAAGATGCCCTTTTAACTGAGGCAACGCCAATAGGTTGGATAAGCCTGAGCCGACATCGCCTTTCTTCGTCATCAATTTATACCGGTTTTCAAGAAATGACGTTAACAGAAATGGGAGCGGTGATCACTGGAAAAGGTTCGAAAGTCGTCGATGGCCAGATCGATAACGTGTTGCATATCCTTCCCAAAATTCTATTAAACGAGTTTCCAAATCGTGCATGGCTCATCGTTGAAAATCGAGTCGATCCTGGCAAATCGTTACTCTATTTCTTTCGCAATGCACGCCAGCGCGATCGATGGCAGGCGATTCTTTCTGGTCCTTTAAAAATTCAGCCTGAAGCATATCATCGGCCCAGGAAGTGGCAGATTCTTTGTCAAAGCACCTTCATTCTTCCGTTTCTGCAAGGGGCATTGGCGATCGGATTCCTTGCTTATCTCTTAAATGCGTTTCAAAGCCAAAAGGTGCCCATTTACTGGCCCATTATTAACTTCGTCTGGATCATTGATTCTCATATCGTTATGACTCGTTTGGACCAACTCATTAAAACGAATTGGTTATTCCAATCCATGACGAATGGCTCCAGTTTCCAGGATGCTCAAAAAGGGCTCCCGGTTGCCACCGCCGAATCAGTGATTGCCCTTGGACTTCGGCGAATGGAACGAATTCCTATTGATGCCATCCGTTATTGTCGCTTAGATACGCCCAAAGAAACGATTTGGACTAAACGTCTTGAGGACATGTTTCGTACCGCCAACCCTGAATATCGATACATTATCTTAGATATTGACGGTAAGACCAAACGAGAAATGAAGTTTGCCGTCAAGTACCTCGACGGACCAAAGTGTTTCGAGAACCTTAAAGAGCGGTTACCTGCGAGCGCGCTGCTACCATGATCCGTTCTTATGCTCCTGACCTACCTTCAGTGAATTTACGCCAAAGGATCGGCGCCTTAATCCTGTGGGTGGGTCAGGCGTGTACTTGGACCTTGAGCGTGCTAGGATTTGCGTCGGCCGACGACTTCCGGCTGAGACCCCTTCTGATTTCCATCAGCTTGGTCCTAGCATCCGTTTTCATCCTTGCGATCCCTGTTATTAGCCAATGGCGTCAGAAAGAAAAGTTCACTTCACAACTCAATGGCTTTAGGAAAAGCATCGTCAACGTATCGCCAACCACTCTCGGTTGGCTCGTTTTCGGAGAAGATTGGATCGGAACGACGGTTTACCCTTCGGGGTTAAAGAAGATACTCTTTTCGGAAATCGACGATGTCTTTTGGGGTGCCCCTCAAGGAAGGTGGGACCAACTTGGCAAAACTCATTCGTTTAAGCTCCCGAAGGATGCCATCAATCAAAATACAGGGTGCTTTTGGATGGTCCTGAGCTGTTCCCATGATCCTCTGAAGAACGTCGTCTGTACTTTTCGCAATCAACGGACTCGTGATCATTGGCTAAAAATATGCAAGGACCTTGTTGAAAAAGGAACGTTGCCAGAACTCGACCAAACCCATACGTGGCCATCGACAAAGCAAATTCTTTGGAAAACGAAGATCCCTTCGGTGTGCTTTCGATGGGGTGTCCTTACCCTCCTCTCTATCCTCGCTTTAGCTGCATACGTCTACCATTGGAAGCATCTCGGTGGTTTTTCTGCACTTTGGTGGCTCAACTTCTTTTCGACTGGTCCATTCTTAGATTCTTCAAGGAATCTGTACTTAGCATTTGAGGGTTCTTTCGCCGGTCTCGCAGAAGCTAAGGAGCGAGGAACCCCTATTGTCGACAACGGGAAGCTATATCTTTCAATCGAACGTGATGGAATTGCATTTCCCGAAATCATCCCGGTCGAAAAGATTCGCGACATGCGCCTCGAAAATTGGGGAACGGTTTTCACAAACCGCGATCTATTACAACTCTTCAAACGCAACGCGAAACCGATCTACAGAATCCTTGTTCTCGTTTTGGATGACGAAGACCAGTCACAGCGCAGAATTCAGGTTGGTGCCGACCAAGCTGAGTCGATATTTGCCAGTCTCCAAGCTCAAAAGGCAGAGGTCTCACCCAATGAGCCATGAAATCGAATAGCAAGATTCTCAAAATCAATACGATTTCGGCCGGACTATGTTTATTTGTGATTGCGATCATTGGCAATTTGTTCTATGGGGAAAAAGCAAATCCACCGTTGATCCTAATTTCGATTGCTGGCCTGCTCTGCCTCATTTTCATCACGCTTCTGTGGGTGGATTTCCCGGCAAGACTTCGTCACCATAGAGAGAACTTTAGCCTCGTTGGTCCGGACGCCTTGTACGGCGGTTTAACTCTCACCGGTTGGGTTGCCGCATCGAAGGGCTGGATTGCCTCGGTTGACGATAACGGCTCCTTTCGGAGACTTGACCACGACGATATCGGCAACATTTATTGGGACATCGGTCCGGACGACATCCATGGCATATGCAGTGACCCAATACCCGAAGCCTATTACACTCTCTTTGAATCCAACGACCTGAGGAACTGGATCGTGATCGAAGCCGAAGACGACCTTTCGAAGAGCATTCTGCTGACCTTTCGAACTCAGTCGACGCGGAATCGATGGCTTGAGGTGGCAAAGTCAATAAAACTCGAGACTTGGCCAAGCAATCAGGCAGGATTAAGGTTGCCTTCGAAGATGGTGTTTTTTAAAAAGGCACTGAATCGAGAACGTCTTCCCTATATGGTTGGTGCCTTGATCTTCTTCACCGTGATGCTCCACTATCCTGGATCCGGATTGGTTACCACAGTCTTTTACTTTCTATTCATTGGATCACTGTTGCCTATTGACTCTCCCGTGAGGAAGTTCAGTGCCTCGATCGCATGGATCCGGCTCGAAAGGTACTGGTTTGGAATGAATGCCAGCCTTAAAGGAGGCTTGAGCACCGTGCTTCGGGATGACAGGCTCTTTATTTATCCGTTGGACAAAGATCGACAGGACCTTCGATCCATTTCGCTCGACGAGATCGCTAACGTTGAACTGCAAAGCTTTATGCCGCCATGGACTGAACGACCCGTTACCCAATGGTGGTCCAGGCGTCCTTCCCGTTCCTTAACCCATCTCATATTTCAACTCAAAGACGGCAAAAGGTCGGTCTTGCGTTTGTGCCTGCCTACCGAGCAAGCCGAGTCGTTACTCCAAGAAATCCAATCCAGGATCACATCTCAACCAGCCTGAATCAGGTGCTCATTTTGAGATCGCTCCAGCCTCGAAGGTCGTTTTGCTCGTAAACTACAGTCATGGTCTCCCTTCTGCTTCCCATGCTGCTGGCTTCGGCTCAACTCAAAGTCGCCTGCGTTGGCGACTCGATCACGTTCGGCTATGCCCTCCCCGAAGCGACTCGGGCAAAAACCTGCTATCCTGGTGTCCTCTCTCAGCGGCTTGGAGGAGGCTTTGAAGTCAAGAATTTTGGACACACCGGCTGTACGCTCATGAACCTCAATTGGCTTCCACCGCTGATGAAGACCGAAGAGTACAAACAATCGCTTGCCTTTAATCCCAACGTCGTTTTCTTGATGGGCGGAACTAACGACGGGCATCCCCGAAACTGGACACACGCCAACCAACTCGCGGACGACCTTAAGGAAATCGTCAATTCATATCGAAAACTTCCGACCCATCCCACCATCTATCTCTTGGTGCCGCCGAGGCTTTGCACCAAAGCCGAAAAAGGCGTTCTTGATGACGACCAATGCCACAATGTCAATCAGCTCTTACCGCCGGTACTTCGTTCTTTTGCAAAGGCAAATTCTGTTACGCTGATCGATACCCGCACGGTTGTGAATACTCGCGATTGCTATGGCGTTGACGGAATTCATCTCAATGAAAAAGGATGCGCAAAAGTCGCAAATCTTGTTGCAAACGTCCTTTTGAAGAAGAAAACGAAAGTCAAATAGTCGTATCCTACAATCATGAAACTTCTGAGTTCTTTGTCCCTGTTATTGATCGCCGGATTGAGCCTTGCAGCCCCTTCGACCAAGGAGCTGATGGCAAAAGCGCAAGCCGACGCCAAAAAGAGCGGCAAAAACGTGCTGGTTATTTTCCATGCTTCTTGGTGTGGCTGGTGCCATCGATTCGACAAGTTCCTGGATACCACCGATGAGGGCAAAATGGTCAAAGGTGGCCTTGAGGTCGTCCATATCACGGTTCTCGAAAATGGCGACAAGAAAGCTGACGAAAACGAGGGTGGACTTGACTACATGGAAGCTCTCGGAGGCAAGGATGCAGGACTTCCCTTCATGGCGATCGTTGACGCCAAAAGCGGAAAGATGATCATCAATTCACTGCAAAAACAAGGCGATGCCCATACGAATACCGGCTACCCAGCGCAACCTGAGGAAATCGCCCATTTTATGACGATGCTCGACAAGGGCGCGAAAAAGATTAAATCCGAGAACAAAACGAAGATCAAGAATTGGCTCGTCGCCAACGCGCCGAAGGGTTAGTTCTTAGTTGGGAGTTGGGGGAAATGGTCCCCTAACTCCTAACCCGTCTGCTCGCTGAACTTCAACCTAATTCCCCGCCGCTGGATTTCTTCGACGAATTCGGTTCCGGACATCGCAAGTTCATATCGCAAGGCGCCTTTGGCCATCTTGCCTTGGGCGATGTGGTGCGCGTACGTCGCTAGCGAGAACCCAGTTAGGCGTTCCATCGACGTAAACCCAGTTTCGTCGCATTGCTTATCGAGCATGTCGATTTGAAGTTTCATGTTTTGGCCGTCCCGAGAGCCGATCCCGACCGCTCGGACCGCGCACTGATCGACGTCTTTGATCTTCGACAGTTCCTCACCAAACACCCGACAGAAAACGTCTTTCGGACGAATCTTCACGCCACGCACATCGACTTCATCTTCTCGCCAAAAACCAAAATCCTTGAAGAGTCTCATCGCTTGACAATGGCCAGGGAAACGGATCGTTTTATACTCGTAATTGCGAACTTTTCCTTGCATCGAATAGGGCGCCATACTGGTTCCTCCCGATGTGACAAAGGCTTCCATTTGTCCAAGTTCTTCCAATTGAAGCTCCTCAAGTTCCGTCAATGTAGGGACTAACTGAATTTCTCCATTGCGAAGAACCACCGCACTATAGTCATATTCCGTCACCAATCCCTCAACATTGAAGGTCGTTTTGTAGTTGAGTGGAGGTACGGGGTGTTGAGGCAAAACGCCACAGTAAAGCTTTACCGACTCACATTCGTCCAGGTGCTCAATCAGCCACATCCCAAGACTATTCACAAATCCAGGAGCCAGCCCGCAGTCGGGAACCAATGTGACTCCGGCCGCTTTGGCCGCTTCGTCCTTGGCAAGCGTCTCCCTGGTGACTTCGGTATTGCCGCCAAGGTCGAGCATATTGGTCTTCGCAGCAATTGCTACGTCGGCAATTTTCGGATGCATCCAATACGGAACACAGCTTAACAAGATATTAGCCTCGGCTAATAATTGAGACAATGAATCCGGGTCGAGAGCGTTTACGGTGGTCGGACGACATAAATTCGTCCCAAGCAGACCATTCACTCGATCCGCGGACTTCTGAGCCTGTTCAAGACTCGCATCGGCAAGCACAAGGGAATCTGGCGAAGCATGCTTCGCGAGGTCGTATGCAGCGGCAGTGCCCTGCATTCCAGCGCCAAGAATGACGTAATTTGACTTCATAGGAACAACCAACAACGCCTTTGTAGTTGGGACAAAGGAAGTTCTCCCTTCCATTATCCCGATAAATCTGCTACCTTGCTGGTGGTCCCAGACTCCATAGTGAAACCATTTTCAAAGTCGCGCGTTGGATAAAACTGGAATCGGGCAGAGATGCCAATATAGTTGAAACATGAAAGTACGAATGAAATCGATTGCCGTAGGGGCGGCTCTCCTTTCGCTCACCGCGGTGGGCTTTGCCGGGGGAAATCGGCAACAGAAATTTACGGTCGAAGACCTGCAAAAGATGGTCGATGAGTTGAAGCCATATTTGGCGGAAGACCCACGATTTACGTATCCGATCAAGTGCGTGGTCGTCGAAAAAGAGGATGTCAACGCGAATGCCAGTTATGAGTTCGAGCCGGGAGCGCCGAAGGACGCAAAGCCACGAGCGAAAATGACGGTTTACACCGGACTCCTTTCGTTTATGAAAGATGTTCGGTTGGTTCGCGCAGTGGTTGCTCACGAGCTTTCGCACCTCGCCAAACAGCACTTGCTGAAATCCTATAAGACCGACGATCTTAATCTGATCTTTACTCGTCAACAAGAGTACGAAGCGGACGCCACCGGTGCCGCCGCGCTCGAAAAAGCGGGTTACAGCCGAAAAGACATGATCGACATGCTTTTCAAACTTGGCGAATCGGCGAAAGACTGGCCCGGAACCGTTCGAGTACTCGGCGACCACGCCGACACAGCACGCCGTGCTGCCGCCGTCGGTTCAAATAGTTTGGTCCTTCGTTCCATGGTTTCCTACCAGGATGGTCTTGCTTATATGGATGCGCGAAGATATCTCCAGTCCATGCTCGCATTTGATCGCGCCGTCACCGACGCTCCTGATTTTTATGAAAGCAAGTACAACGCCGCGCAGGCGTCCTTACTGAACTATTATTCCAATGTCGCCCAAGACATCGTGGCAGGTTGGTACATTCCTGATTTCGGGCCGACGTTAGGTTTGCCCATCTGGGAAGGCAAGGCTCCTGTCCTTACGGATGCCGATCGCGCTAATTATGCAGCAGCGTTGGCTCACGTTAAGAAAGCCTACGACGCCGACCCTAAGCGCATGGAATCCCTTGAACTTCAAGGTCTTGTGCTTGTACTCGACCCGGATGGCAAGCCAGAAAACCTTCAAGAAGGCATCAAGTCGCTTCAATCGGCCCAGGCAAAAGCGATGACCGAAGTCGATAAGTTGCGAATTGCGAATAACCTCGCGCTCGGCTATCAGCGCTCAGGAAACGTCAGCGAAGCTCTCAAGACTTTGTTTGCCGCGCAACGGGCATCGAACAAATACAACGCGTATCTTGCGGTCAATCTCGGTCAGCAAGTGCCAGGCGACGAATTTAAGGCCGACGCGATTAAGGCTGAGCAAGTCCTCTATACCTATCTGACCCGCACGCCAAGCTACGCTCAGGGATACGATAAAGCGAAGACCAATTACTCGGAGATCTGTAAAAAGTTCAGCCTTCAGGATCGCAAGCCGGAAGGTGGACCGACGTACCTTGCTCGAGTCTTCAGCCTTACCGACGGCTCGATCACGGTCAACATGCTGGATAATTTCGAAGACATCTTCGCCAAACTGGGCAAAGCCGACAACGGATATCGCTACAGCGACAACTTTGAAGGCATGAAGGAATTTGTATGGCGAAATGGAAACTTTTCGATCATCACCGATAGCCGAAAATCTGGCGACTCGACGATTGACGAGGTCTTACGCGTGACCAGTTATAGTCCAGGAGCGTCGATCGATATCCTTCCCAAAGATCGAACGGTCGAAGGCTCGTTCCACATCACTGTGGGGATGTCGCAAGACGACTTCGCCAAAATTCTCGACCCCAAGGGTGGCATTGCTCGAAATCTCGTCCGCGCTGCAACCATCGAAGAGTGGACCTACTATCCTGGTCTCAACTTCGGCGTCCTATTTAAGGATAAAAAGGTTGCAGGTTTAACGGTCTGCCCCGTCGAACTTCCTCAGGAAGGCGAGTAATCCAATCCGCAGTAGCCTCGAATATTGACTCTTCGGGGCTACCCTTCCACCGTGTTCAGCAAGTATGATAATGGCTGAGGATGAGTCAATCCGAAGAGACCGGTGCCCTTAGTACACGTGAGCGGCAAATATTAGTTTTAGCCGCCAAGGGGCTGACTGACGCCGGAATTGCACAAAAGTTGGGCATCAGCGTGGCGACCGTGGGGACCTATTGGGGTCGCATTCGCGGCAAAAACGGCCAACATAGCCGTACCGAATTGGTTGCCAACTTCATGCGTGAGAAGGCGGCTCATTCACTCGATGAACTTCGCCGAGAAAATGATCGCCTAAGCCAGGAACTCGCACAAAAAGCCAAGGCCGTCGATACCGCAAAAGCCACCCTGGACCTTCTCAAGCGGGTTCTCGGCTCGGCTCCGGATGCGATTCTCTTGGTCAACGAAGAAGGCACCGTCGAATATGCCAACGAGGAGGCTGAAAGACTTTTCGGATACAAACACCATGAATTGACGGGACAGCCTGTTAAAGTGCTCGTACCATCCCGGTTTCATGGAATCCACTTTCGGCATCGGGCTCGCTACCTCTCGAATCCTTCCAAACGTCGGATGGGGGATCACTACGGCACGCCAGCTGTCAAAAAAGATGGCACCGAAATCTTAACGGTAACGACTTTGAGCGCGGTTCGATCCGCCCATACGACCCTCGTCACCGTTTTTATTCGCCTCCTCGATGAAGCGAATATCGTGGCTGGTGAAGACGAAGCCTGAGTACACTTTTAAGTGTGAACTCTGTCGTTCTTGAACGTAATACAAACCAAGCCCTCGGCATCGGGCAGTTTGCCATCGATTTTCTGGCTGGAAAGCTTGGATCAGGTCCCTCTCAGGCCGTTCTCGAACGAACTCGCATGTTTCACACCGATGCCTTGCTATGCGGCGCATCCGCGCTTGCGTTGCAAACGAACGCTCCAACCATTCTTCGAGCGGAAGCCCTTGATTATGCGGACGTCTCGGGATCGACCGTTTTCGGTTCGCCAAATCGAGTTAAGTCTGAAAAAGCTGTGGTGGCCAATAGCTCGGCTGTGCGGGAATGGGATAGCAACGGAACGAACTTCGGATTCAATCCTTCGCTCGGTCATGTGGCGGGAGAATTTGGCCATAACGACTACTATCCGGTCGTCGTTGCCGCCTGCCAAGAGCGGGGTCTCGATGGCGCCACCGCTCTTCGAGCGATGGTCTTGTTGGACGAAATTCGTGGTCGATTAGCAGAAGTTTTTAGCCTTAAAACTTACAAAATCGATCACGTTGTTCATGGAGCTATCGCGTCGGCTGCCGTTTATGTCGCCCTGCATGGCGGCACTGCCGAGCAAGCCGAAAGCGCAATCGGAATGTTTGTCGCTCACTACATTCCGTGGCGAGCCATTCGCGCCGGTAAACAGCTTAGCGATTCCAAAGGCGCTTCGGCTGCCATCTCGGCTGAGGCTGCGGTTTTGTGCGCGAAACGCGCGTTGAAAGGCTTCATCGGACCAAAGGACATCTTCCGTAATCCGGAATCGATGTTCCGCCAGTTCATCAAGACCTCCGGCGACTCTCCGTTCGATCTGCATCTCTCTCATTCGGGCGACGACTTCGCTGTGATGGGTATGCACTTCAAGTTGGGCCTTTATGAGCACCAGTCTGCGGGTGCGCTCCAAGGTGCTCTTGATCTCTTGTTGGCAAATCCGAACTTCGTGGGACAAACCAAGTCGATTGTGATCAAGGCCTACGAACCCGCATTTGGCATCATCGGCGACCCAGCCAAACGCGATCCTCATACCCGTCAATCGGCCGATCACTCGATGGTTTACATCGTTTCAACTCTCCTGCGAAAGGCTTCTGAGCTTGCCCCATCCGCGAGGACAACCGACGATCTTTGGAAAGCCCTGATGCTGGCTCCGGTAGATTACGGCAAGGATGCATTACACAACCCTTCCACTCGCGCTTTGATGGAGAAAGTTTCGTTTGAGCACGGCGGGGCCGAGTACGACGCCAAGTACCCTGACGGCATTCCAACCTCGATGGTGGTTACCCTCGACGATGGAACGGTTCTCGACTCAGGCTTCGTGATGTATCCAGGCGGTCATGCGCGCAACACGACAGCAGACCTGGCAAGCATTTTGGATCACAAATGGAAATTGCTGGGCAGCATCGCTCTTCAAGATGGAGCCGATGTGGCCGCGACGGTTTCAAGGCTCAATGGACTCGGTTCGATGTCAGCCGAAGCTTTGATGAGAATTTACGACTTCGATCTCGCAAGTCGTGACGCCGTGGACTAAATCCGCTTTAGAGTGCAAATGCCTGCATCTGCTTTTGGTGGCGAGACTCGTCTCGCCTCGAGACAGCGAAGCAGGCTTCCCTTCCTTGCCCTCACGACGCCCGGCGGGGTCTAGCGACAGGCGAAAGCGAAAACAGGTTTTCGCACTCTACAAGGTTCTCCCTAATAGTCGTCATCAATTTGAAGCTGGTCGTACTTAAAAGACTTTACCGTCTCAACAAAACTTCTGTCGCCGTGGGTTTCAAACCAGTGAGCACTACAAAAAGGATAGTTAATCGCAGGCCCAAACCCGTGCTTGGTTGGATTGTTGTGAACGTAATTTAGCCGTGCTAGATACGACTTCTCGTAGGTCAGAAGAGTTTCTCGACACTGGTGCCAAATCTTCCGGCCCAGTGCTTCATCAAGACGGTTTAATTCTCTAGCCGACACTGAATGAATCTTCGCCGTCATTTTTCGAATGCCAGAGTCAATCGGCATGAATCCGATGAGGTGATAGTGATTCTGAAAAATAGCCCAAGCCTGAAGTTCAAAGCTAAATTCAAGGCTGACTTCGAAAATGATGGACTGAAGGAGCAACAGTTTTTCGCGTGAATTGAAGAATCGCTCCTTATGATAGGTTGCCGAAGTAACGAAGTAAGTCCCGGGCTCGGTGACAAGCTTGCTCGGTGCATGTGGCCAACTGTGCACATGATTATGTTAACAGGAATTGAAGAGACTTTCAGCGAAGCAGGCTTCGCAGCTGAAAGCAAATGCAGGCATTTGCACTCTATACACAATTGTTTAGAGTGCGAAAACCTGTTTTCGCTTTGGACAGCGAGACCTGTCTCGCTGTTTGTTTTCTACAACACAACCGGGCCCGATTCAAGAAGGTGTGACATGGCTGATTCAAATGTCGAAGAAAATTCTTCGTGACCATACACCACCAAGTCCGCCTTTGCCGCCGTTGGCTGCACGTAAACCTCATGCATTGGGTTTACATGTGAATGGAACCGAAATGTCACGTCGGCGGCATCGCGCCCTCGCTCTTCAATGTCGCGCTTCAAGCGACGCGCAAATCGCACCTCATAGGGAGTCTCGACAAAAATCGAAGTGTGATAGAGTCGGTTGACCTCGGACCAGTGCAAGGCAAAGAGCCCTTCAACAATCATCGTGGAACGAGGATGAACAAGGTCTCCAAAAACAGACCGGGTATGGCGAGAGAAGTCGTAATGAGGTTTCTCGATCGAGTTTCCTTCGAGCAAATGCGTGAGATGTTCCATCAGGAGAACATGATCGATCGACTCCGGCGCATCAAAATTGATCTTTTCTCGCTCCTCAAAAGTGAGGTGATCGAACGGATGGTAATAGTCATCGATTCGAATCACGGTTGCGTCGAGCCGGTCGGCCAGTGCATTCGCAATGGTCGACTTTCCTGACCCCGTTCCTCCTCCAATTCCAATGACTCGAACCGACATTTCTCGCCTTTCATTGTAGCGGATAACCTTATGAATCAGCTAACGTAGGAAGACAAGATGAGCATCGAAGCCGCCGAAAAACACCTCGCAAATGTGGAGCCGAGGTTCGCCTCCCTTATTGCCCAGCATGGATCCTGTGTGCTCGTTGACGAGGGCGATGAACGAACAATTTACGAAGCTTTGATGCGAGCTATTCTGTTTCAACAGCTTTCGGGCAAGGCGGCTTCGACCATCCGCGATCGACTTTATGCGCTCTTTCCCGAACATCCCTATCCCCCGCATGAAAAGCTGATGATGCTGACGACGGAAGAGTTTCGCGCCGTCGGGGTCTCCCGTCAAAAAGCTGGATATTTACAAGATTTAGCATCTAAAGCGGTAACTATTCCCACAGAAGAAGAACTTCACACAATGTCAGACGACGACATCATCGCTCGATTGGTGCCGATCAAAGGAGTCGGACGATGGACGGTGGAGATGCTTTTGATGTTCAAGCTTGGCCGCATGGATGTTTTGCCGGTGGACGATATGGGCGTTCAAGAAGGCATTCGTCGCTTTTACGGTCTGGAAAATCGCCCGAAGAAGAAGCAGATGGAAGAACTCGCCGAACCCTGGCGACCCTATCGTTCGATTGCCAGCTGGTACATGTGGCGCGTGCTTGACAGCAAGAGCGAAATGACCTAGAGGATTCTCTCCCTCACCGATCACCCCCACCGGTTCGCTGCGCTTACCGACTCCCCTTCTGGAGGAGTTTTGGTTCGTGAACGTGTGGATAATGACGAATTCTTTCCATGGCTTCGCTCGGTTGAGGTGCCCTTTTTGGGCTCCCTCAATAGCGGCTCTTCTTGCACACCTAATAACGAAGCCTTTGAGGGTTCTATTCTTATAGCCTCAAAGGCTCGGGACCGAAATCCTTTCTCCCTCGCCGGGGCGCCTTCTGCCTGGCCAGCAACCATACCCCTTTGCTTTCAGGAACGTTGGTAGGCTTGCGAGGAAAGTGAACCCGGGGGAGTGTTATGGCTGAACGGTTTACAAACTAATCGTGCGCGCCCATGCCGAGGGTGCCGACGCTCAGCAGAACCACCGCCATGGACTGCGCATCGGCATAATTGGGCAATGTAGCCGAAACGTTATAGCCGTCAACGCGAGTGACACCCGGAATCCGCGCCGCCCAGTCGGCATCCTCGGTTCGATTGACTTCAAGACGAACGGTGCAGGGTCCGTCGAAGGTCCACGGTTGATTGAGGTTTTTCAGCGCTTTTTCCGCAGCAGCCTCGATCAACGGTCCTGTCTCGGATGGATGCAGGAGTCGTCCCATGTACCGACCCAAGCCATATTTCGTAATCGCGGTATGAACGCCCGGCAAAAACGAAGAAGCCTCCGCGCAGCCTTGCTCGTCACTGCTGACGAAAGCCAGAGGCACACCATATCGACCAGCGGTTGCGGCGGAGAGTCCCATCTCACCGACCTCCATTTCGTTGATGAAAAGACGGTGCGATCGTCCAGTATAGGTGTGCTCCATGATGCCGTATGCAGTGCCCGCCTTGGCATGATAACCCACGAGAAATGCGGCGTCGAACGAAGCATCAATTCCCTCCATCATTCCGTCACGACCTGAACCATGCCCCGAGATCAGTTCAACTCCAGGCTCTAAATCCTCTATTAAAAGGTTCTTTGAATTCCCGTGAGAATCCTTGACGACAACCTGAGTTGCGCCCGCGTTTCGAGCGCCTCGGATCGCCGCATTGACATCATGCGTCATCATCCGACGGGCAAAAGGATAGTCCCAACTCTCGCCGTTTGGGCGGCTGCACTGCGACCAAGAAACGAGACCGGTAATGCCTTCGATATCGGCAGAGATAAAGACTTTCACTCTGACATTATGGTCAGAATTCTAAACCTTGCGCCCGATAGGTCCCGAAAGACCGCCGCCCTTGCCACCGCCAGTCGCTCCCCCGTTTTTCTTATCGCCACCCGATTTCGGAAGGTCTTCGTCGTCGGTGGTGGTCACGCCTTTTCCATCGGAGAAGTGGTATGCGTCATCGCCTTCCTTCGTGGAGAGTTCACCGGAATTGCCGTAGAACTCGTCACCCAGAGAATTTTTCATGATGACGTCATGGATACCCTTTGTATCCTTCGAGCTAAAGAGGTACAGCATCTCTTTCTCGCCATCGTAGTTCGCGTGATGCGACCAAACGTATCGCCAACCCTTATCGGGCATCTCTTGGCGCGCTTGAGGATTGCCGGTGATCTTCGCGTGGCGTTCACCCTTCTTGTACCAATATTCGATTGAGGGAGCCGTAATGGACAAAGGATAGTCGCGAAGGTTTTTCGTGCTTCGAATCTGATCTTCGGTCATCTTCGCCTGATCGTCGTCGGGTGCGGGTGGGCGAGTCGAAGAAATCGATTCGGGAACGGCGGGCGGCAATGGACTCAACTCCGTCTCGGTCACCGGGTCATTTTCTTTGATCTTCGGCTTCACCAACATCGTCACATTGCCAGTCAGTACGGCTCGCTTTTCTTTGCGATACACTACGACTTTGTCGGCGATTAAGTTAGCCTTGGGGCTGAAATATTGGACTCTTCCCGTCGCAGTCAAAACGTCCGTCTTCGTATTTCTTTCGATCTTCGGCGCTTTGACAATGATTTCTCCATCGGTCGCTCGTGCGTTGGTGAAGGTCATCACATCGCCCGATCGCGACAAGTCTTCGTAATTGAATTTCCACGTGGACTTCTTGTCCTGAACCCCGACCGAATCTTGCAATTCGGAAGGAGGAACACCCGTCCACTCGCCTTTACCCGCACGAAAATTTCCGCGGTCCAGGTCATATTCAAAATTGGCAGCAATGAGCTTGCCGCCATACGCCATTCCGACGACTTGTTCGGGCACAACAAAAGTTCGCCGCGGTTCATCGTAGGTCAATGATTTGCTTTTGAGGTCGATCTTGCCGCCTTTCAGCTTGAGATTGCCTGATAGCTGCATCTTCTTGATAAAGCCATTCCAGGTCCCCTGATCAGCCGAGAAACCATAGGTGTCATCCTTCCACTTCAGCTTGCCGTTCGTGATGCCTCGGAAGTTGTATATTTGCCGATTTTGGGCAACCTCCATCGTTTTGACATTGCAGCTTGCCTTTGGTTTTCCTTCTTCAAAGTGGTTAAAGACGGCATCCGTGGATTGGATTGCCACCGCCTCGGGCAGTTCTCCCTCTTGAGCCTTCTTATAATTGGCCAAAGGATCTTGATGAAGGATGCGGGACGCAAAACGATAAATGCCGTAGCCACTACCGGCTACGGCAACGATTGCCAAACACTGGATTGCAATTCGCTTCTTAATTGAGGGTCGCGTCGGCTCGGATGACATCGGAACTATTATTTAGTGTGACGCCTTGAGTTGGAGCGGTGTGCGTGCCATTTGCAAATTCAATGCTATATTGACCCGCATTCACCCAAAACTGATAGCGTGCATCCGTTCCAACAGTAAATCGACGGACGACGGTTCCACCTGAATCTTTTAGGGTTACAATCGTTCCACTGGCCAAGCCGGACGGAGAGACGATGCCCCAAATATTGTACGGCAAGGGGGGAGGATTGTCACTATCGACCGGCGTGATGAGCACCGTTCCGACATCCACGACACCCGAAATGGCAGTATTGCCATTCGTCGTAAACGTATTTCCGACAAAGTTCGTGGCTTGAATAGTTCCGTTGATCCCGAGGAAGCTCGACGTGTTCTCCGAAGAGTACGCCACGTTGTGAATCGTAAAGGTGCCGGTCGAATCAGTCGTCGCATATTGACCCGCGAAGGACACAACCGCATTTGCGACTGGGTTATCGTTGGCTGCGTTGTGAATGATTCCCGTCACCGTCACCTGCTCAGGTCCAATCCAAAGATCGCCGATATCGGCCTGGATATTCTGAGCGGGAAACGTGAACGTATAGACCGGATATGGTGTGACCGAGGGCGGGTTCACGATGAGTTGAGTAATGCCCTTTGGGGCTCCAACCAAGAACGATCCATCCAATGTCGAGGTCTGGACTGTTGCCGTCGAGGTCTGAACCGTGGCCGCCGAAGTCAGCGGAGCACCCGTTTTGACGTCCAGCACTCGGCCGGTGAGATTGATGTCGGAAAAGGCGCCTCCACCGCCACAGGCGGCCAAAATGAGGCTGACCAGGACCAGAAGGATGAGAGAGATTTTTTTCATGCTCGTGCGCCTCGAACGATGAGGTCGAAAGACATTGTCGTGCTTGATGCCGTAAAGACGAAGCTACCGGTAGCGCCACCAAAAGACTGTGTCTTTCCGGTTTGGCGGTCCGTAATCTGAATCTGATTGGCTCGGCCCGCCTTGGTTTGGAAGATAATCGTATATTTCTTGCCGACGACACATCCTGAAGCGGTTATGCGATTCGTTACCGTCGCTCCCAGTGCCTTCACGTCCTGGAATCTCACTTCGCCGTTCTGCACCGCCATTTGAAGCCCACCAATCGAAGGTGGAAGATTGCTATCGAATTTCGGATCGAAGCCATTCGTAGCGCCCGTTGCTTGTCCAACCCGCGCATACGATGACTCGCCAGGTCGGCTCACCTGAACTTCGAGCAAGTGAGAGATGCGCGGCGGCACGACCGAAGCCGTTCGATGGAATGAAGACGCGGAATCCGGACGGAACAGCATCGTCACACCTTCTGCCGAGCGGCATCGGATGAAATAGGCCTGACCAGGCTCGAACGAAGTTGCGGGAACGAAAGAGCCTCCTTCAGGCACGCCGGTAACCGCATCTGGCGCCCCGGGGACGAAGACGAAAGCATCCTTTCCGAGGAGCGCACTGCTTGCGTCGCTGCCATCGTTTCCAGATGCGGAGACGTAAGGAAGTGGGAAGTCTGCGGCATGGATCACATCAACGTTCGAAAATGAAGTCTCGAGTCCGAGTGGGCAGGTAACCATGTTCCAGCCCGGGCGAAGAGCTACCGAAACTGCGGTTCCCGATTCGACCCTCGCTTTCCAAATCGGATTTCCGCCAACCGGCACGCGGAGGAAATATCCTTGTCCGCCAGTAACCGCACCCGAATTGGGATACAGATCGTACGTGGTTTTTCCTGGGTTATAGCGAGCCGCGAGAAAGTTTGCGCTGCTAAGCCCAAGGATGTCTTCCAAGCCAGAATAAAGCGGATCGCCGGTAAAGCCAACCATCTGGATACCCGCGTTCAGGCTGTTGGCAAATTGCGCGTTGACGACAGGCTCATTCCCAAGCTGAACTCCAAGTGCGCCTGGCCCTTTATCGACGACGCGGGTGTAGAGAACCGATTCGACCCCGTTCATGTCGCGAGAGATCACCGACATGGTTTGGGTTCGAGCGCCGAGCCATTCGGCGGTTCCAATCTTGGTTCCAAAAGCATAGTTCGTCACGGGAACGTCGATCGAAGACACTCCAATCGGCAACCGGATTAAGAGAGAGCCTCCGCTCGGAACGGCAAAGCCCGTCACTGTGCCATAGAAATCACTCGCTTGGTCTGCCTGCTGAGTCGCGGTTGCGATCGCTCCTGCCGGAACGTATTGACGAACGACTCGGTCTTGAACCGGTAAATCGATGGCAACCCGATAAGGAATGCTGTCTCCACGGTTGGGGAAGTTGGGAACCACCGAACCGTACGACCCGGCAATATCCATCTTATCTTCCTGGGAAGTCGCTCGGGTTCGTTGATAATCCGTCGTCCAAAAGATGGGGTAAGCGGTGGCGGACAAAAGGGTTTCATTGCCTGACGCATCCGTTGAGAACCATGTGGCCTCAATATTGAAGACGCCGTAATCAGGGTTGCTAACGGAGCCCCCGACGAGCCCATCCGTGATCGGCGTAATCAAGGAGTGAAGCTTCGTTCCTACCGTTAGGCGGGTGTCAAGAATATACTGCTTTCGAACCCAATTTGCGAACGTGTCACCCTCGACCGTTCCGGTTCCAAGAGCCTGGCTCGCGAGCGCCTCAAGCTGACTCGCATTGTTCGCCGTTCCCGTATTGGCCCGGAAGAGAAGGTTTAAGTCTTTGATGAAGGTCGGATGCTCCGTCAAAACCTTTGCCCATGCCGAACCCGCCATTTGGTAGCGTTGGAAGAAGAGGCCACCACGTGTTCCCTGGGTAATGGGAACGTTGAGCAGGTTTGGCGCGATAAATTGGGGGCCGCCAAGCGACTTCTGGTTCGCCCAATCGTAATAGGGACCAATTTCGTAGGTTTGGGCAAGAAGCTGCTCGAAAGCCGCTTGGCTGAGCGTTCCCGATGCCGGGGTCTGCGTCGCCGCTGGAATTCTTACAATCTTGGCCGTCGCCGCCCTCACTAGCCCTTCGAGGTAGGCATCGTATCCGTAGGCCGGGTCCGGCAGGTAAGCCAACAAAAGGCAGTGAATAAAGGATGCCGCCGTCACTTCCAGGCTTGAATTAAATGGCATCCGAATTTCGCGCCCGCCCGAACCGTTGTTCGGCAGGTAGTAACCACCCGTAATTGCTTGACGATCACCGATCGTCGCATCTGCATTGATGACGTTTACGGTGCCTGAGAGGGCCGCGTCGCCAAAATACAATTCGATATAGGGCTTGGCCGCATCATAAATCTGCTGAAGGAAGGTCGCGCGGGTTGTTCCAAAGGAACTATCGATCGAAAGCGTGATGCCTGTCCCTCTTGTCCGGCCACCCGTCGGCATGATGTAGCCATTCTTCACAAAGCGAATGAGTGCCGGTGTAATGTAAGGCGTGGATGGCTTCTGGAGTCCTCGCTTAATCCGCTCCTCGCGATTAAGTGAAGTCAGATTCCAAAGGTTCTGCTCATATTGATTGTAAGCGGCGTCGGCAAGGGCGTGAGGGTCGGAAGTCGAGCGGGTGCTCAGGTCGATTTTGAACAGACCCGATTGTCCAAAAGCGGCAGTCGCCCCGAAAAGGGCGACTGCCATCGTAAGAAGGCGGCTTTGCTTCATGATGTCGTTGCCGACGATTACGGCGCGGTAAAGGAGCCAACCGCGCTAAGCGTTCGCGCTGAATCGTCAGAGTTACTACCCATTATAAGGTAGTAATACAGATGTCCGCTCGACAATGGGGCTAAATTATACGTCCAACTAACGCCCGTTGCCGGATTATTGAAGTTGTTCGCGTACGTCGGGACGCCCAAGCCGGGATATTCGTCGTAAACGTAAACGGTGTAACTGGTCGCATTCGTCACCTCTTGCCATCGGAAAGTCACCTGTCCACCCGCCATGGTTGGGGTTAGGATGTTCATATCTGACAACGGCACCACCTCGGCCGTTGAACTGAAGTCGCCATACGAATTGTCCGTGTTCGGATAGTTCGTATTCGACGGAGCGACCGAATAGTCATAGGTCACACCGTCTCGAAGGTTGATGTCGCTATCCAGATATGACTCGGCCAGCGGGTCGCGCAGAAAATCGACGGCTTGCCAGGAATCGCTGCTGCGTTTTCGCCAAATCTCGTAGCCCAGAATCTGAAGACTGTCGAACTTATCCCAATAGAGCTGAACTTCAACTGCATTCCCTTGGCTTGTCGATCGGCCCGTGGCCTTGCGAACATAGCGCGGATCGATCATCTTCTTGATGCCATCGTAGATTCGAACCTTATCGGGGCTGCGCGTGATTTCAGCCGGAGTCGTCCATGCGACAATGCTGAAATTGGATGGCGAAGGCAAAACTGGATCACCATTGGCACCCAATTGGAAGTTCACCGTTTGATCGACGCCCGCCGATGGCGTCTTCAAGACTTCGCCCGATTCCCAACCGGGAAAACTGGCTTGAATCTGATAGGTCAGTCCACCGGCCAACCCGCTTAACGTATAGTTTCCATTGTCATCGGCTACCGTCTGCGCCGATGCAAGTTGGGTCCCGTTTGTCAGCTTCGCCGAAATTCGGGCACCCTGAATGCGCAGGCCGTTGGTTCCCGTGACCACGCCGTGAATCGTTGCGATTTGATTCGACGGAATCATAATGATTGTCGTGTTGCCCGAAAGCGATTGATCGAAGACGCGGGCGAGATTTTGTCCCTGATAGCTGACTGAGCCATCGTTATATTCAGCCTTGACCAAGACGTCTTGGGCATCGACGCCTTCTAGCCGATACGAGCCACCGCTATTGCTTTGGGTTTCTCTTGGCGTGCCACTATCGACATAAACACGTGCACCGCGCACCGGGTTGCCCTGCAAGTCAAGAACCAAGCCAGCGACGGTTCCAACACCGGAGCCCGCGCCGCCACATCCCAAGATCGTCCCAACCAGCAACGTAAAAGGTATCCAACTACGTTTCATACCACTAGTAACGTATAACACGCTCAATTATTTCAACGTCGACTCGCTAAGTCAAACGAGATTTCAAAACTAATGCCGTTAGCCCTAAAGGCTCCGCCTGACGAAGTGGGATCGAGATTTCGAAGGTCGCGGAAGGAATATTTGCCGACCAGCGAAATTCCGGCTCCTAACGAATAGGCATAACCCGCCTGAGCGCTCACATCGTCTTGAGGGTAGGCGCCTCGGGTCCGGCTGATGGTTCCGTTGACGAAAAGCCGATGCCGCTTTGCAAATCGATAGTTAAGGTCGCCACTCATCCCAACGTTGTTCTGATCCAGCGATGTTCCCGTCGTCTTCATAAGGTTATAGCCAAAGCTATAGCTCCACATGTTGCCCGGATTTCCGATAAAGATGCCCGAGATCACATCGGAATTGCTCGAACCCGCCGAGAGAGTCAAGAAGTCGGAGCGGACCTTCACAAGGCTCAAAACAAGGGAGTGCGTCGAGTTCACCTTCCAACTCGTATCAAGCGATGCGGTGTCGATTCGCGAGTTGCTTGTCGTCGACCCCTCAAGCGTTGTCGAAGAGTACGTCATGCCCAATGTCAGGTTGTCTCCGGCTTGATGCGTCGCGTTAAACGCGGTTCGCTTGGCCTTAAGTTGCCCGGTGCTGATGACCCCTGACCCACCCGAATTTCCAAATCCGCCGGTTCCATAACCTAAAGAGCTTCCGTTGAGAAAGCCGCCGAGAGAAGCGAGGACACCCGAGTCACTGATGGCATATTCGATGCCGCCGCTCCATGGGCCTGTTTGCGCCATATTTGCCCGTAAGGAGTAATCGTAACCCGACGAATGGATGGTGTCCGTTCGGACGTAGCTCTTCGTCGCCGAAGCGATCACTGACCAATTCTTACCGGCGTTGTAGACCGCGTTTGTACCATAGGAGTTCACTCCTAGTCCGGTTAACACCCCATTGACACGGCCATGACCAGTTTGATTGTCGATCGAATACCCGAACGAAAGCTTTTTGTCGCGAAAGCTGTCCTTGTAGCTCAACGAATTCAAATTAGTGTCGTCAGTCGTAAGGAGGCGAGTTTGAGTGTAGGAAAAAACCTGAGATCGATTCGCTTCTCCGAGCGGCTTCGTCGGGTCCGAATAGCGCAGATTAAAGGTGTTCGTCATCAGTCGACTCGACGACAAAGTCGAGCCGGTATCAATCGAAATCAAATTATTCGACGTTGACAAACTGGTCGTAAAGCCTTTCGTCGCGTAATCGTAGCGATACTCGGCGGCATCTTCGTTTCGGCTAAATCCCGTCTGTTCAATCGTCCGAAAGCCGGGTTCGACTTTTCGAAATCCGGCCTTAAAGGCGCCCTTTCCTTCTTTCAGCAGCAGGTCTACAGATTCGGCGTTGCCACTGCTGCCGCCCACGCCGTCCATCTTGCCGCTCGCATGCGAGTAAGTGATCGAACTGCCGCTGCCCTTGGTCCCAACCGGAACCCGCCAATCGAATCCTGTCACACGTCGATTTCCGTCGACCGCCTGAACGACTTTGGGCAAGTAGTTAATCTGCAACGTTGCCGTCGTTGGGATCACGTCTCGTGAGATGACCACCGTGGAGATGCTCGGGTTGAGATAGAACTCAGATACGCCGTCATCGACGGGCGAAAACGTCCTTTGGACGCCGTTGACAAGAACCTGGATCGAAGCAGGGATCGGTTCGTAATCCAATACATACGACGCGCCGGCGATGCCGAATCCTTGGAAGAGTTGGGTCAAAAACGCAGAATTGTTCGTCGTTCCCGTCCGTTGCTCCTGCGTCGATAGCCCGATCCGTCCCGCAGAGCCAAGATCATAGGCCACACCCGCCCCGCGGATCGAACCGCCGCTACCCGTGACATCATAGGATTCATAGGATGCGACGATGGTGCTCGTTGGAGGAATGACGCGACCTATAAACGAAATCGAGCCGACGGTGACATCGGCAATGTAATCCTCACCCTGCTTGAGTTCGGTCCCGTCCAATAGAATTTTGACGCTGCCCCCAATGATTCGGCCACTTTGAAGATAATAGGGACCCGAAGTATTGTTTCCTTCCATCGTCACCGTTCTCGCTTCGCCACGCGCTTCACTCGAAACGACTTTGGTTTCTAAGCGGCCGTTCTTATAGTCGCCGACAAAGCCATTTAACGACCGGCTAAAATTCGCAAATCGGTTCGTATTGAGCAGCGAGGCTTGCACCGTTCCGTAACTGACATCCCAAAATCCTTTGCGGTAGTTCAGCGTGTATTGCTGTTGCTCCGGATCGCTGAAGCGGTTATCGGTAAAGGTTGCCCGGAAGTCGAGAAGACCAAAAACCTTATTGCCTTGGATCGACAGATTTCCGATATCGGTAAAGTGCTGAAGCCCCGTTCCATAATTCGTCAGCGAGGCAAAAGCATCCGCGTCGCCTCGAAACGAATAGCTTTGGTAGCCCAGAGTTCGACTGCCACTGTAAGAAAGGCGCGACCAGAGCATGCGATCCCACCAATCGGCGCTTCGAGGAAGCGTCACCTGGGCAAAACCCAACACCGGAAGCGCTAAACCGCCGCAAGCGAAAATCCACTTTGCCATTTGAAATCAGCTATTTGAGGAAGTCTCGCGCAAGGTCGATGGCTTTCATCGCTTGATCTCGCAATTCTTCGCGTTTCTTTAGGATAACAAGCTTATGGGCCTCTTTTGCCTTGTGATGCTCCATAAATGTCTCAAATAATCGTTGTGGGGTCAATCCCTCAATGGTGAGAGCCGGTCCAATATCGATTTGACGGGCAAAGGCAGCCACCTTCGGATCGTAATTCAGCATCAGTGGCGGCACTCCAACCGTTGTCGCAAGAATTCCCGCGTGGAGCCGCATGGCGATCACACCTTCCATTCTTGCCAATCGGAATTGAACCATACGTGATGAACCCAAACTTCTCAGAAATGGAATCCGACCACCTTGCTGCTTGGTAATTTCCTCCAGCAATTTGCCATCTTCGAAGGGGTCCATTTCGACAAGCGTCGGCACAAATCCTGCATTGAAGAGAAGCCGAGACGTTTCACCAAACAGGCTCACGATATCGACGCCTTTATGCTTCCACGGGCGAGGCGCGAGCGCAATCGCTTTCATACTGCCAACGCCATATGTGGACCCGTCGTCTTCGCGAGCGGGTTCGCGAAGGATCAGTGCGCTGTCGGCTCCGACATGAATCTTTTTGTTGATGCCAAGATCCGTCAATGTTTTAAGCGAGCCAGGGTCACGAACGACAATGAGGTCAGCCAGACTCATTGCCAGCTTGGTTTGACTCTTTCCGACCCAAGTCGTCAACGGGCCAACGCCTTGATTAAGCAGTAGCACCCTCTTGTTGTGCTTCTTTGCCATCTTGATCAATCCAGCGTAATAGATCGTGCTGCGTGCGCTCGTCACGTCCTGAAAAATGGAGCCACCCGGAAAGACAAGCGCGTCCGATTCGCGAATCGCGGCTTCGACCTCACGTAGGTTCTTGCGCGGGACGCCATGCATCGCATAGTAGCGAAAGGTATCCATGGGGTCACCACTGAGAACGAGGTATTCGTGACCAGGGCCGAGGCCATCAACGATCCCAAGCATGACCGAGTCATCGCCCAAGTTGCCACAACCGATATATCCGGCAAGGACGATTCTAGCCATTGTCCGTCCCTAAGGCAGAGACGACCTTCTTCCTAAACACTAACCAAGCTCCCAATCCGATCAACCCGCCGATCACCAACCCGATGACATCGCGCAGAAAACTCACCATGACGGGAGTGTGCAGATGACAGAGGGTGTTGACCGAGTCTGTCAACCCAACAAATCCTAACATGATGGACAGCGAAACCCAACCAGAAAATTTACCAAGTCGGTTTGCTTCGTATTTTGCCCTCGACGCCGTCGAACGCCTTCACCTTGTCGTAATGCTTGA
>JBEHXE010000013.1:0-95953 GCA_048498855.1 Armatimonadota bacterium
TGAGGAGGGACGTCTTTAGACGGTCTTCGTGTAGCGAACCACGCGATCGTTGCCATCCAGGTCCTTCATCACGGTCGAACCAGGGAATAAATTTGAGACGGCCTCTCCTTGTTCTTGGCCAATTTCCAAGATAAGGCGGCCACCCGAGGCCAGGTGCCGGTCAAACGCCTCGGCTAGTGCCTGATAGACAGCGAGCCCATCTTGGTCCGCGAATAGCGCAGATTCTGGTTCGTACTCCTTTACTTCAGTGGGCAGTGGCTCGTTTCGACCAATGTAGGGCGGATTTGAGACGATGAGATCAAAGGTTTCGTTTTCTAAGTGATCGAAAAGGTTCGAGTGACGAAACGTAAGATCGGCTCCCAATGTTTCCGCATTCTCGCGTGCGATTTGGAGAGCCGAAAATGAAACATCCGATGCCCACACATCCCAATCCGGGCGTTCGAGTTTGAGCGTGATGGCGATACAGCCCGATCCGGTCCCAATATCCAAAACACGCAAGAGGCGATTTTCGGTTTCAAGAGCCGCTTCAACTAAAACCTCTGTTTCGTGACGAGGGATCAGTACATTTCGATCCACTCGAAATCGTCGCCCAAAGAACTCTCGATAGCCGAGGATGTAGGCAAGTGGCTCGTGCTGCTCTCGCCGCTGAAGCAGCGATTCGAGGGCTAACTCGTTGACTTCATGCTCTGGATGAGTGAGAATCCATGTTCGATCGACGAGCAAAGCGTGGGCGGCAAGAACTTGCGCTTCAAGTCGAGGCGAGGCGATGCCCAGGGACTCAAGCCGAGCGCTTGCCGAGCGTAGCCAATCACTGAGTTGCATGTCCGTCCGGCAAGTTTAGCAAACTGCGAACGTAATCTACCAGGGCTAGGATGACCGTCAGGATCATTGGCCCGACCATGAGTCCGATGGGACCAAAAAGCGAAATGCCTCCCAGAACAAAAAAGAAGATGGCAAGTGGATGCAAACTGACCTGATTGCCGATGAAGTACGGCTTCAAAACGTTGTCGATCTGACTGACAATAAGGAATCCAACTCCAAGCACGACCCCAGCCTTGACGAGGTCACCTTGCGCTAAAAACAGCAAACCGACGGGAATATAGATGATCGGCGCGCCAAGCAGTGGAACGATACACAATACGATCGATATGAACCCGAGCAATGCTGGACCGGGAACTCCGAGCAATGCGTAGGTAATACCCATAATCGTCCCTTGAATCACAGCGACAATGACGGAACCGCTAAAGACCGCACGGATTGTCTTTTGAACTTTTTCAAGCAATTCTTCTCCCTTTTGTTTGGGCAGTCCACAGAATTCAAGAAACGGCTCTTTCAGAGACCGCCCATCCCGTTGAAAGAAGAACATGGAGAGTAGGGCAATGACCATCGTAAAGACGGTGACCCCGGCTTGCTTGGCGACATTGCTCGCCGGTTGACGAAGGCTTTTGATGATTTCCGATGAATTCTCGGACCACCAAACCTGAACGTGGAAATCGTGAAGACCAATCTTCTCGGTGATCGGATGGACCACCTTGTCGATTCGGTCGGTGATCTCAAACCCTTGGGTGCCCTGCATCTCGTTCAGCGCGGGGCTGATCTGACTAAATGCGATGCTGCCGAGAAGTACGAAAGGAAGGCAGATGACAAGCAGAGTAAGGAGAACGCTTTTGAGAGCGGCCACCGTGTCTCCGGCTTTGGCAATTTTCCCTTTTATTCCTGTTGCGTTTTGCTCGCGAAGCAGTTCGTATTTTTTCCGCGATTTTTCGTACCACGGAAACGTCAGGACGCTGAGCGTTGTCGCCCAAAGAATCGCGGATAGAAAGGGAAGCAGAACCGTAACCGATAGGCCGATGAAAACGAGGCAGATCGTCAGGAAGACGAAACCTTTGATTTGTTTGGAAGTGAAAGGTGGGCTTTGCATCGGCGTTTTGGGTTCATACCACTATACGCCGGAATTGGTTGCGATTCTTTTTCAGGGCGAGGGCGAGGGGCTGGCCTAGGCGAGAGATGTTTTCGAAATCATTCGAAAACGAAGGGAAATCAACCTTCTGTTACCTAAGTGTCCGGAACGGACAGAAGTCAAATGGTGGGTCCGGAGGGATTCGAACCCTCGACCAATGGCTTAAAAGGCCACTGCTCTACCGCTGAGCTACAGACCCGAACCGAAAGATGATACCCGGTTCGGCGAAACCAATTCAGGGTAGAGCGGGGTAGATTGATAATGATGAGTACCGAATTGACCTATGCTTCCTCAGGTGTGAACATCGATGAAGCCAGTCGAGCCCTTCGTGGCGTGTCCGCTAAGATTCAGGCAACCCAGGGTGAAGAAGTCATTGGGGGTTTAGGTAGTTTCGGCGCTTTGTTCCGTGGCTCGTTCCCAGGAATAGCGAATCCTCTCCTGGTGTCTTCGATCGACGGCGTCGGTACGAAAACAAAAGTCGCGGCAATGGCGGGAGATTATTCGAATCTGGGCAAGGATATTGTCAACCACTGTGTGAACGACATTCTTTGCCAAGGAGCGAAGCCGCTCTTCTTCCTCGATTACTTTGCGACGTCTCAGCTTTCAGCGGGCGTTTTCGAAGCCGTCGTTGGCTCCATGGCTGAGGCTTGTGCTGAGGTGGGTTGTGCTCTGATTGGCGGCGAAACGGCCGAGATGCCAGGCGTCTACGTCGAAGGTGAGATTGACATCGTCGGAACCATCGTTGGCATCGTCGATAGCGAGCAGCGATTCCCGCGCACCGTAAGCCCGGGCGACGTTGTAGTTGGCATTGCCAGCAATGGCCTCCACACGAACGGATTTTCGTTGGCTCGACGCGCCCTCTTCGAAGTCGGTGGCTACAGCGTTCGCGATGAGCCGGAAGGTTTGGACGGAAGTATTGGCAAAGCTCTTCTGGAGCCTCATCGCTGTTACTTCAATTCGGTCTACCCTTTGCTTCAGCAGCCGACGATCCATGCAATCGCGCACCTAACGGGAGGCGGTTTCTTTGACAATATTCCCCGGGTCTTGCCTGGGAGCGCGAAGGTCCTCATTGAGAAACGGTCGTGGACGCCAAGTCCGATTTTCCAATTGATTCAAAACGCGGGACAGGTTTCGGAAATGGAGATGTACCGCACGTTCAACATGGGTATCGGAATGGTCCTTATCGTGGACCGTTTTGCCGCTCAGGGCATCGTGGACGCCCTGAACGAATTTGGCGAACACGCCGCGGTGATTGGAGAAGTCCAACAAGGGTCGCGCGACGTGCAGTTAATCTAGCTTTAGCTGAGGTGGAAAACGAAGCGAGCGTTTCCGAGGGCGATTTCCATGCCATCGGAGAGTTCGGCTTCGTCAACCTTTTCAAAATCGCTGGTGAGAATGAACGTGCCGTTCGAAGAACCGAGGTCCTTTACTTTCCAAACGCCGTCTTCCTCGAAAATCTTTGCGTGCTTTCGGCTCACATATACGCCTTCCGGTAGGGCGGCGAGATCGATGTCGATCGGTCCGACGGTCGGGTCGAATCGTCCAATAGTGGTCGGGTTGTTCACGACGAAGACTTCGTCGGTTTCCGCACCGTTTCGCTTCACAACCAGAATTGGCTTGAGGGTTACGGGTTCGGCAGACGCCTGCTCGTCGGTCGTTTCGACGGTGTCGACGGCTTGTTCGTCGGTCGGTTCGGCTACTTGGGTGTCGTCAATCATGTTTACTCCCAGAATCTATTATTCGGTGGATTCCTGTAAAAATTACCGTTAAATGACGATATTGGTCAACAAATGGTTTCGTGGTTCGCGAAGAGACGAAGGATTAGGGCCAATAAACGTCTTCACTTTCGATAAATAAGTACCCAGAACCGTCGAGAAAGCTGACGGAGACTAAAGGTTCGGTAGAGGCATTAGAGATGCTTGTGAACCCTCGAACAGAGAGGGTTTGGTCGGCGAAAGACCATTGAACTCCGCCGAGTGATGCTTGTGAGATGGTTTCGAGAGGAATCAGCGAAACGCGTGCGCCCACCATTGTCGAGAAGGTTTTCGAAACGGGTCCCTTCAAAATGTGGGCGTGGCCCCTTTCGAGGCCGATGACAACGTCGACATTGGAGCGAACCGCGCTATGAATCGTATCGAGAAAGTGATCGGTTAGGTCGCCCTCGGCACAGATCAGCGTAACGCTCGAACCGGCTTCGCTTTCCACGAAATTTAACAATTTCGCACAGTCGGTATTGTCCTGACCAGTGTCATGGACGACTTTTGTTTCGCGGTCGATCATGTCTAATGACACGGAGTCAAAATCGCCAATCACAATGTCGGGAACATATCCCGCTTCCAGAACACGGAGAAGTCCGCTGTCGGCGGCAATGACGACATCCGCGCTTTCGACCCATTGCGCAACTCTTGCGGGGGACATATGGCATCCTCCCAAAACACCAAGCACTTTCTTCGTCGTCATAAAGAAATCAAGGTTAGTCTACCGACTTAAGTTACCCTAGCAATGGAACCGGTAGAGAGGAGTCAACCGAAAATGAAAGGGATAAGAAAGTCAAGACGAGTGGGGGGTGAAAAACGGTGCAAAAAAGTCCCAAAAACCTCTCCCTCTTAACAAATTTTCCGCTGTATACTCCTTCACCTGGCACCCCGCCGACATATCCATGAAAGACCAGCTTTCCTTTGAAGATTCCGAATCAAGAATACGTTTAGAAGCCGCATGGCAACGGGTTTTGGTGAGGATTTCAAGTGAAGTGCAGGAGCCGATCATGGCTCGTTTTATCCGCCCGCTTGCCCCGGTTTCGTTCGATGAAAATACGGTCAAGCTGTGCGCTCCCGGGCGATTTCTTCAGGAGTGGGTCCGCGAACGCTTTTCGGGAATCATTCAGAGCTATCTTAGTGACGAACTCGGCCAAAGTGTGCAGCTAGAAGTACTTGCGAAGCCTCGCGAGAAAGCCGATAGCGCCCCCGTGAAGGCCGTTGTCACCTCGACCTTGACGGAAACGAACAATCGGTTCACGCCGAACGAAAAGTACCAATTTGGCAACTTTGTTGTGGGCCAAAGCAACCGCTTGGCGGTGGCTGGTGCGAGGGCCGTTGCAAAAGAACCAGGGATGAAGTTTAATCCGCTTTTTATCTATGGTTCGAGCGGTCTTGGTAAAACGCACTTGCTGCACTCTATCGCACGAGAAATTCTCTCCGTCAATCCGTCGATGTCCATTGTGTATATGACGGCCCAACAGTTCGCAGAGGAATTCATCAACGCGCTTCAAGGCAACAAGGTTGAGCATTTCCGGCGGCAGCATCGGCACGTCGAAGTTTGGCTGGTGGATGATATTCAATTCCTAGCTGGCAAGGATAAGACTCAGGAAGAGATTTTCCATACGTTTAACTACTTGCATTCGCTTGGCAAGCAGATCGTCCTCACCTCTGATCGCCCGCCGAAAGACATTTATCAAATGGATGAGCGGCTTCGTTCGCGATTTGAGGCCGGGCTGGTTGCCGATATCCAAATGCCGGATACGGAAACTCGGTGTGCGATCATCCAAAAGAAAGCGGAAATGTTGGCCGTCAAGCTCACTCATGACGTCGCCATGTTCTTGGCCGAAACCGTGCCGGGCAACGTTCGAATTCTGGAAGGTGCGATCACGAAACTCGTCACGATGGCATCGCTCGAACATGTTGAGTTGACTCGTGAGTTTGCCGAGCCGATCGTCGAGCAGTATTACCAGCACACGGTGGCGAAGCCTGGCTTCAATCAAATCGTAGACCTCGTTTCGAATCACTTCAACATTTCGGTTGAAGAAATGAAGGGACCGTCAAGAAAGGCACCGGTCGTCCATGCACGTCACATCGCTATTTTCTTGACCCGACGCATTACGGGTGACTCGTGGAAGCATATCGGTTCCCAGTTTGGCGACCGCGATCACACGTCGATCATGCATGGCTACCAAAAGATTGATGAGCAAATGCACCACGACAAAGAACTCCTTGGTCAGGTCAAGGGTTTGCTTAAAAGCTTGAATCCGCATTGATGAGTTGGTCGTTTGGAGCCAGGAGTTATGCGGATTTGCTCCAAACTCCAAACTTGAAACTGTAGACTAATCCCATGATTCTCGCCGATATGACCTGGAAGGAGGTCGAGGCCCTTGACCGCGATACGGTTGTTCTGATCCCGACGGGATCCTTGGAACAGCATGGCGCCCATTTGCCATTGCTCACCGATTCACTTTTGGCGTCGGCGGTGACGAGCGAAGTTGAAAGGCGCCTGGAGAGCGAGACGTTGATGACCCCTTGTGTCTGGCTCGGGGCGAGCGGCCATCATTTAAACTTCGCTGGCACGTGTTCGGCGTCAATGGACGGATATGTTGCGTCGTTGACGGCTATCATCGAGTCTTTGGCCAGGCATCGATTTCACCGCTTCTTGGTGGTGAACGGGCATGGGGGAAACACGAGTCCCAACGATGTGGCCCTGCGAGCATTCAAAGAAAAGAATCCGAATTTGACGCTTGGTCACATAGGCTACTATGCTTTCGGAGATCAGGCGATTGCCGACTCCTTGGAGGGACCCGATAAGGGTATTCAGCATGCCTGCGAAGCCGAAACAAGCTTGATGATGTACCTGCATCCCGACAAAGTTCGGACCGAACTTCGAAGGGACGATGGTTTGAGGTCCGACCCTCCGACACGCTCTCTCGTCAAAATGTGGGATGAAGTCAGCGAAGAAGGTTCGCTTGGCTTCGCGACAAAGGCCAGTGCAGACAAGGGCAAGGTTATTTTTGAAGCTTGCGTGTCGGGACTTGTGGCCGAAGTAAAGGCGATCCATCAGGGTGTCGTCTATGTTGGAATTTTTTGATGGCCAAGACGCGTTTAGCATCCCTTGACTCACCGATCGAAACGGCGGTTCTCGTTGTCATCAACGAGGATGAGGCCGACGATCTGATCGTTGAAGAAGAGCTTGAAGGCCTTTGTGAGGCGGCTGGGGTTGAGCCGCTTTCGATTGTCCGGCAACGCTTGGACCGTCCTTATAAGGGAACCTATATCGGTTCGGGAAAGGTCGAAGAAGTCGCGATTTTGGCCAAGGAACTCAAGGCTGACGTCGTTTTGATCGACGGCGAGGTGAGCGGCATGCAACAGCGCAACCTTGAGGAGGCTTTTGGCACTCGAGTGGTGGATCGAACCCAGTTGATCCTGGACATTTTTGCGCGACGTGCTCGGACGAAAGAAGGCATGCTGCAAGTCGAACTGGCGCAGCTCACCTACATGATGCCGAAGCTCATGTCGGTTTACACCAAATTTGAACGCCAAAAGGGTGGTATCGGAATGCGCGGTCCGGGTGAAACGAAACTTGAGACCGACCGACGAATGGTACGCGATCGAATTGCGAAGCTTAAGGAAGACATCGTTGAAGTGAAGCGGGTGCGTGATCAACAGCGGGCCAGTCGGCGAAAGCACCCATTCCCATTTGCGTCGATCGTGGGTTACACCAGCGCAGGGAAGAGTACGCTCATGAACCGATTGGCGGGCACCGAGCTTCTGGCTGACGCGATGCCGTTTGCCACTTTGGATCCGACCACAAGAAAAATCGACCTTCCTGATGGTTACGCCCTTTTCTTAACCGACACAGTCGGATTCATCCGCAATCTTCCCACTCATCTTGTGGCTGCCTTCCAATCGACTTTGGAAGAAGTCACGCATAGCGACTTCATCTTGCATTTGGTCGATGTGAGCGCCCCCGCGTGGGACGTTCAACGTGATGCAGTCATGGAGACATTGGCGGTCTTGAAGGCTCAAGATAAGCCCTGTATCACCGTTTTTAACAAAATCGATGCGATCGATGATCCGGCGATTCGGCGCGAACTCATCGCCGAATTTCCAAATTCGGTTGCGATTTCGGCCACGACGGGAGAAGGAATGAATGACCTCCTCAATGCGATCCGTAAGCAGGTTCAGGATTTGCTTGGCGGAATTAAGGCGTTGGTGCCTTATTCCGAGTCAGGGTTGATCCAAGAGTGTTACAACTTTGGTCGAGTGCACAAAGTCGATTACCGAGAAGATGGAATCTACGTTGAGGCGGAACTGGTCAAAGAGATGCGCGGGCTCTTGGCGAAGTATGCCCTTTGATCAGTGCAGAGTGCGGAGTGCAGAGTGCAGAGTGCAGAGTGCAGAGTGCAGAGTGCAGTAATACCTTGCCTACTCGTTTCCCTTAATCCGGAGAAGCATCTTCGCTGGTAGGTACGTCATGCTTTGATGTGTCCATCGTCAGTCTTTGCACTTCGCACAAAGCACTAAGCACTCCGCACTAACATTCAAGCGTCCCCAAAGTTCGCCGCCGACTCTCCAGCCACGTACCCCGTAGCAAACGCGGCCTGAAGGTTGTACCCGCCGACCGGACCTGCGACATCGAGAACCTCGCCACACAAGTAAAGGCCCTTTACGAATTTGGACGCCATTGTTTGGGGATCGACCTCTTCGAGGCTGACTCCGCCGGCGACCACCTCACCTTTTTCGAGTGGAACATGGCGAACCTTGCCGATGGGCCAGGCCTTCATTCCTGAAACCATTCGATTTCGCGTTTTCTTGTCCAGATTGGCGAATGTGGTGGTGGGTTCCAGTTGAAAGTCCCTGAGAAATTTGGCTACCAATCGCTCAGGCATCAGGTTGTCGAGAAACCAACTTACTGAGCGTTTTGGGTCTACCTTCAAGGCTTGTTCTCGCAAGACGTCTTCTGAGGTGTCGGGGGCAAGATCAACTTCTAACCCAACTTCGCCCTGCTCAACCGCCTCAGCGACGAGCCGACTGATTCCGAGTGCGCAAGGTCCGGAAATGCCTTGATGGGTGAAGAGGAGATCACCCTGCCAACGAGCGATCTCTTTTGTCGTCCTCGCTTTGAGGATGACCTCGCGCAAGGCGATGCCGCTCAGGTCAGGATCGGCATTTTCGAGATAGATGGGAGCGAGCGCAGCTCTCGTTTTTACAATGCTGTGACCAATCGCTCGGAGCCACTTCCAGCCGTCACCCGTGGTGCCCGAATTAGGATAGCTTGAACCTCCTGCACAGATAACAATCGCTGATGCGTGAAGCTCTCCCGGTTCTAGTTGATCATGATCGTCTTCGATTTCGAGTGCTTCGGAAAGCAACGCTTTCGCTCCGTAGCGGGGGCCATCAGTTTGTCCCAGCTTTCGCGGAGGCTCGTTGGTCTGGCCGATTCGAACGCCTACGGCTTTACCTTCAGAAACCAATATCTCGGTGACGGGCGAGTTGAGAAAAACGCGAACGCCAGCCTCTTCGAGGTGCCCTTTCAAAATGTTTACAACGTCTTTGGCCGTTCGATCAACCGGGAAAATACGTCCGTCGGGTCGCGTATAGACTTCCAATCCTCGTTCTTCGAATAAGGGGACGATCGAAGTTGAAGGGAATCGGTAAACGCTGGGACGAATGAAGCGCGCCTCGTTGGGACGAAATGCTTTGAGGACGTCTTCGATCGGACCGTCGTGGCAAATATTGCACTTACCGCCGCCGGAGACGAGAATTTTGGTCCCGATGCGGCTGGTCTTCTCAAGCAGCACGACTTTCGCTCCCATTCGGGCTGCGCGCCACGCAGCAAAGATTCCCGCTGCCCCCGCTCCAACCACAATGACGTCCGGCTTCATTTCGTCCTTCAATTATGCCGATTTACTAATCTTGGTAAACTGGAAGATAACACATGGCGCGACGCAGACACTTTAAACAAAAAGTTGGAGATCAATCCGGAAAAGAGCAGGGAATTGAACTCGATGGAACTATCCTCGAAAATCTTCCCAACGCGCGGTTTCGCGTCAAGCTCGATGAGGGCGATCTCGAAGTGCTGGCGCACGTCAGCGGCAAGATGCGAATGCACTATATTCGAATCATGCCTGGCGACCGCGTCAAGGTCGAAGTCAGCCCGTATGACCTCACCATGGGTCGCATTACGTATCGACACCGAAATTAAATTTTAAGCTCTTAGTCTTCAGGCTTTAGCGATTAGAATGATTTTATGGCAGAAAGCCAGCGGTTTCTGGTCGCCGACGATGAACAGCACATTGTCCGGCTCCTTCAGGTTAACCTTGAGCGAGCTGGGCACGACGTTCGTGTTGCGCATGATGGTAATGAAGCAATTTCCCTCTTGAACTCGTGTGAGTTTGATCAAGCAATCTTAGACTTCACGATGCCTTCGCCGAACGGTTACGACGTTCTGGAATACATCCGAAACAACGAACAAACGGCGAGAATATGGGTTAGATTGTTGGTTCCGTCTTCGCAAATCGAAGAGGTAATGGCCCGCCCTTACAAGGCTGACTCCTACTCGGGAAAGGCGTCTGATCGAGATATCCGCTTATTCTAATGTAAGGTCGAGTCGCATGTAATATTTCCGCTCGTCCTCATGGGTGATGAGAAAGCCCAATCTAGTGTAGAGCCGCAAGGCCGGATTTGTTTTCACAACGCCGAGAGTGATCGCTTTTTCGATGGCCCGGCCTTCGTCAATGATCCGATGCATAACTTGGGTCCCGATTCCTTTTCCCTGGAACTCAGAACGAATGAAGAGTTGGACAAGGAAGAGGGAATCGTCTTTCAACGCGATTTGCCGCCAGCCGACGGCCTCATCCCCTAGCGAAATGATTTGGACCTGGGCGACTTCCCATCGCCGCCGCAGGTCATCTAAAAGAACGTTCATGTCGAGATTTTCTTCTCGGATCGCCTGCTCTCTTCCAGCATAGTAGAGCTTCGCGCAGAAATCGAAGTCTTCAGGTTTGGCGGGACGAAAGTCAAGTTGCATCGCGATCTTCTTTAATGTGTACGGCGAGTTTTCCACCACTTTCTGTTCGAGCGAGCCATTTGGCGCATCTGCTGCCTTCAACGAGACATAATAACGATTGTCCTGTCCGTGCGCATAAAATGGATTTTGGCTGGGCCGTAATAGCTCAAAAATATGCCGGACGAATAAGGGTTGCAAAACGATTCACACGTTGAGTATCATTTACAGTTGCGTCAGCGACGTTCTGCGTGTGCTTTCGTTCCCATCAATAGTGAGGTCGTTTGACTTTACGGACGGGCGAGCTAGGAAAAACAGATCATGAAAGTTAGAGCAAGTGTTAAAAAGATCTGCGATAAGTGCAAGATCATCAAGCGCAACGGTGTTGTGCGCGTGATTTGCAGCGTCCCCAAGCATAAGCAGCGACAAGGTTAATAAGAATTTATGGCACGTATTGCAGGTATCGATCTTCCGCGAGAAAAGATGGTTCAGTATGCCCTTCCGGTTTTGTACGGAATTGGCAAGCACAACGTCATCGAGTTGCTTGAAAAAGCCAACATCGACCCTCGCAAGAAAGTTAAGGATTTGGACGAAAACGAAGTTACACGTCTTCGTGAAATTCTTGACGCCGACTATCAGGTAGAAGGCGACCTGCGCCGAGAAGTTCAGACGAATATCCGCCGCCTGATGGAAATTCGCTGCTTCCGTGGCATCCGCCACTCACGCGGTCTTCCGACGCGAGGCCAGCGAACCCGAAGCAACGCGCGAACTCGAAAGGGTAAGCCGAAGACCGTTGCAGGAAAGAAGAAGGCGAAGAAGTAAATTTGATTGCCCTCCGGTTGTCGGAGGGCCCAGTCCGGAACCAAAGCACCTATGGCACGAAAAACCAACACGAGAGGAAAGCAGAAAGAAAAGAAGAACATCGCAATCGGTGTTGCCCACATTCACGCATCCTTCAACAACACGATCGTCACGATCACCGATGCGAACGGCAATACCATCAGCTGGGCAAGCGCGGGCAACGTCAATTTCAAAGGCAGCCGAAAGGGCACGCCGTTTGCTGCACAGGTCGCCGCTGATAAAGCTTCGCGACTCGCCCAAGAGCATGGTCTCAAGCAGATTTCTATCCAAGTGCGAGGACCCGGCTCCGGTCGAGAAACCGCCATGCGCGCTCTTGCTGCAAGTGGTCTCGAAGTGACGCACGTCGTTGATGTAACGCCGCTTCCGCACAACGGTTGCCGCCCGCCGAAGCGACGCCGAGTCTGATCTAGGAGTACTAACCCAGAATGCCTGCTATTTCCACTCTTCAACTTACCGACGATTACGGTAAGTTTGTTCTTGAGCCGTTGGAGCGCGGTTACGGTCAAACGATCGGTAACGCGATTCGACGAGTGCTTCTCAGTTCGATTCAAGGTTCTGCGATCTGCGCGATTCGCATCGATAAGGTTTTCCATGAGTTCGCCCCAATTCCGGGCGTCAAGGAAGACACGACTCAGTTGATCCTCAATCTGAAAGATGTCGCTGTAAAGGTGACGAGCGAAGAGCCGATCGACGAAGTCGTTATTAAAATCGAAGCAACCGGTCCTGGAAAGGTCACCGGAGCTGACATCGTATGCCCTGAAGGCGTTGAAGTCGTGAACCCTGAAGTTTACATTGCGACGATTAGCGATCCGAAAGCGACGCTGAGCATGGAGCTTTTCGTCAATTGGGGCGTCGGTTACGTTCTTCCGGACAAGCAAGAGCGCTATAAGGGCGTCATCGGTCTTCTTCCGGTTGGTTCGCAATTTACGCCGATTCGAAAGGTGAACTACCTTGTCGAAGCGACTCGTGTTGGAACGCGAACGGACTATGAGCGACTGGTCATCGAAATCGAGACCAATGGCGCGATTGCTCCGAACGATGCACTTTCGCAATCCGCTCATATTCTCGACAAGTACTTCCGACTCTTCTTCGATCTCGGCGCTGCCGGATTCCAAGTCGAACTTGATGGCGAAGTTCAAACTACGGACGAGATTCTCAAGAACGTTCCTGACGTGAAGATCGAAGAACTCGACTTCTCGCAACGAACCTTCAACTGTCTTCGACGTGCAGGCATTCTCAACCTGCGTGCCCTCGCCCTCGTCAGCGAGGCTGACCTCACTGCAATTCGTGGCTTCGGTAAGAAGTCGCTGCTTGAGGTTCGCGATAAGCTTCAAGAGCATGGTCTTGAGCTCAAGCCGTCTAAGGGTGGCTACCGCTCAATCGACCTTCTCGACGATGACGACGACGATTTCTAAGGAATAGACAACGATGCGACACAAAGTAGACCACAGAAAACTTGGCCTGCCGTCCGATCAGCGGATGCACCTCCTGACGAACCTTTCTCGTCAGTTTGTTCGACATGGGTACGTCCGAACCACGTTCGGCCGTGCTAAAGAGCTTCAGCGCATGGTTGAAAAGCTCATTACTTTGACCAAGATGGAAGACGGTCTCGAAGCACGACGCCGAGCCCGAAAGATCCTCGTCGGTCACAGTTCGAGCAACTTCCTCAGCGCGAAGGTTCTCGCAGGTAAGACTGAACTCGAAGCCACTCAAGTGAAAGCTCAGTTTAACAAGCTCACGGGTGAAGACCTCGTCAAGCACCTTTTTGATAACATCGGTCCGCGATATAAAGAGCGCAACGGTGGCTATACCCGTCTTACCAAGACTGGTAACCGCCGAGGCGACGCCGCTCAGACCGCCGTTCTCGAATTGGTCTAAAGATTTATCCCACTGGAAACAGTGGGATTTTTTGTGATGCGAATCAAACTCACCGTCGCATATGATGGGACGGAATTTAGAGGTTGGGCGCGGAACAAAGGACAGAGAACTGTCCAAAGCACATTGAAAGAAGCTGTTCGCCGTATCTCGGGCGATGAAATCGAGATCATCGGAGCCAGCCGAACCGACGGAGGCGCTCACGCAAAAGGGCAAGTTTGCCATTTCGATTGCGATAAGGGCATCCCTCCAGAAAAATGGTCGTATGCGCTCAACAAGGTGCTTCCCCCCGATATTCGGGTGTTGAAGTCCTCGCGAGTTGCAGATGATTTCAGTTCAAGGTTTTCGGCGATCGACCGTTTTTATAGGTATCGCATTCTGATTGGCAAACCGGACCCCATGCGGGAACGATTTGCCTACTATTACGGACGCGAACTCAACCTAGAGCTCATGCAGCAAGCGGCGAGTTATTTGGTAGGTGATCATGATTTTCGAGCCTTTACCGAAGAGTTGGAGTCTTCGGTACTCAACACAAGACGAGTTTTATACTCGGTCAATGTGAGGCAAGTTCGAGATGAGGTGTGGGTGGACATCGTTGGAACCGCCTTTCTTCGCGGAATGATGCGAAGAATGGCTGGCGCGATCTTTGAAGTAGGACGCGGCCACCGCGATGTCGTAGAGGTCAGTAGACTCCTCCAACCAGAGGAGCGGCTCAAGTACCAGTGGCCAGTGGTGCTACCGGCAAAAGGACTTTGCTTAATGCGAATCCGATATGGCCGGCATCCCCGCGACCACCGCAACCTCTCCCAGAGCTTCGATCAAGACACGTTTTAAAAAAGGAAATAAATAGGAAGAAAAGATGAATCGAACATACACCAATAAGGGTGGCTCGATTGAGCGAAAATGGTACATCGTGGATGCCGCTGGCATCCCCGTGGGTCGTCTCGCTGGTCAAGTCGCACAGCTTCTTCGTGGCAAGAATAAACCAACTTTTGAATACAACCAGGATTGCGGAGACTTCGTGGTTGTGATCAACGCGTCCCAAGCCGTTTTGACCGGCAACAAGAAGGACGAACTCATTTACTGGCACTCCGGTTGGCCGGGCGGTCTTAAGAACGTTGCCCGCGGCGAAATGCTGGAAAATGATCCCGTTAAGCTCGTCGAAAAAGCAATTTGGGGAATGTGCCCCAAGACGAAGCTGGGCAAAGCCATTTTCAAGAAGTGCAAAGTTTATGCAGGCGATGAGCATCCGCACGCCGCACAAAATCCGCAACCTTACAGCATTAAGAAGGAGACTAAATAACGCATGGCAGCAAAGCAAAACTATGGAACCGGGCGACGAAAGAGCGCCATAGCGCGAGTTTGGCTCAAGCCAGGCGAGGGCAATATCACCATCAACGGTAAGGACTTCCGAGCTTATCTTGGCCGACCCGTTCTCGAAATCCTCGTGAAGAGCCCGCTGGTTCACCTCGGCCTCGACGCAAAGTACGACGTCGTTGCGACCTGTAAAGGTGGCGGTATCTCCGGTCAAGCCGGTGCCGTTCGACTTGGCATCTCGCGAGCACTCGTAACGGTCGACGAAGAATTCAAGAAGGATCTTCGTGCTCAGGGTTACATGACGCGTGATTCGAGAGTTAAGGAACGTAAGAAGTACGGACGCAAGAAAGCGCGACGTGGCTTCCAGTTCGTTAAGCGCTGAGAATTCATTCTCATTCGATTCATCACGACCCCGTTTCGGTTTTGCCGAAGCGGGGTCTTCGTCTTTTAGGACGAACGACCAATAATTTTACGAGGTGCATTCGGAACCGTGGGATTTAAGCGGCGTCGAACGATCTAGGGGGAAATGCGACTTCGATGAGGAGGGCCGGCTGGTTTGGCGAACTTTTGGTGACATGCCTCATCTTTGCTGTCGCCTATGCCGTATGCAAACCTTGGGTCGATCAGTTTAAGTGGAAGCTGCGTTACGACCACGAAATTTCGCGAATGCATAATCTCTTCGGCACATGTAGCATGTATGCCGGACAAAATGATGATCGCTTTCCGAGCTCCATCAGCGAATACGATCGCTACTTAATGAGTGTGAGCAGGACGCCGACGGATGAAATTGCGGTGAACTACTGGGGTTTGCCGGGAAGTTGCCAAGTCCTCGCCGAATTTTCGGGCAAAGATGGACTCTGCATGTCGAATAACGACAGCGTTCCCAAGTTTGCCCAACCCAACGACAAGAATTTCATTAGTTGGAAGGCGATGACCGGATCGGCCTACGATACTTCGTCACGCTTTGGGATCTTCCATGTCGCCTTGTCGAGTACGTGGAATTGTCCGAGTATGCCCATGTTTTGGACACATCCCTATGAAGATACGGGCGACGACCCGATGCGGGTGACCTATTTTGAAGGGGAAACCAAGCTGGTTGATGCGGAAGAACTGGCTTCCGAAATTGGCTGTATTAAGGCCCATCTTTCGGGACCTCAGTAGAGATCCTCCATAAGAATGGAGGACCGAAAATTCGAAACTACTTTTCCGCAGCGGTTTTGAGGTGAACGCCAAAGAGCTCCTTGAATGCTCCCTGACGACCTTGAAGGAGTTCGTCGGGAAAGACTCCAAACAGAGCATCATCGAATTTGAAGACACAACCGTTGGCTGCGTCGACAAGTTCCATCGTGAACATGTGATTGGCTGGCCCTCCGAAGTCAGTGGTCACTGGGCCTTGGATCTGAACTCGATTTGGAGCATCTAGGCCGATGACCATACCCATCAATTTTCCGTTTCCATTTCCGTAGTCCTCATAAAAGAGACCACCGATCCGGTGCTCCATCACGAATCCCTTCGTGCCAGAGTTTGAATTGTAGGTGTCGGGAAACCAGGACGAGTCTTCGGTCAGCAGGTGCCAAACCGTTTCTTTGGGAGCGTTGATTTCGACTTCGAACGCGTACTTTGCGGCACGGGTCGTGAGTGTTGTGGTTTGTGTATTTTCCATGGCGGGCGCAATCTCCTCGGCGCGCTTCTTAATATCCAATAGTCGCTGCGCGGTCGAAGCGGTATAGCCTGACAGCCAGCGAGTGTGAATTTTTTGAAGTTGAACCGGGTTTAGGAAGTTCAGTCGGTTTCGGCCCTCACGACGCATCGTAACGAGGCTTGAGTGCTCAAGCACCGCGAGATGCTTCATGACCGTACAGCGATCGAGTTGAGGGAACGCTTCGCAAATCTCTCCGGTTGTCGCCGGAGCCTCCCTCAGTCGATCGAGGATGCCTCGTCGCGTTTCGTCAGCAAGGGCTTTCCAAACGACTGCATCTTCCATGTTTTATATGTTACTGAAAAGTAACATATTTTGCAAGTGGTGTCAATTTACCAGGCAGTCAAGTCAATTGGAAGTGGGGCACCATGCCCACCTAAATGGTCGTTGATCCGATGTTCGGCTGTCGTTAGACCCCGCCGAGCGTCGTGAGGGGAAGTTCGCTTCGCTTACCCCGCCCAGCGCCGCGATGTTCGCGAAAGCCCAATCTGGCTCGGACTGAGTTATTTTGAAACGCATACTTTGGGGCTAAAAAGGTTGAAACCAATGCTGAGACGCTGCCTCCGCCACATTAGATTTCGGCAGACCCTTGAATATCCACGCCGCGAGGTGGAGGCTAACCGACCTTTCTAACGAAGGGCTTTCTACACCCAAAAGGCTCGAAATGAAGCGAGATCAAAAAGGTGTATAGCCTCCACCTCGCGGCATAGGAATCCAAAAGGCGTCACTACACTTTTGCGGCGGAGGCAGCCTCCATGTGGCAAGGTCTATAGCCTCCACCTCGCGGCATGGGAATCCGAAAGGAGTCACTAAACTCTTGCGGCGGAGGCAGCCTCCATGTGGCAAGGTCTATAGCCTCCACCTCGCAGCATGGGGATCCGAAAGGCGTCATTACACTCTTGCGGCGGAGGCAGCCTTCGCGTGGCAAGGTCTATAGCCTCCACCTCGCAGCATGGGAATCCGAAGTCTGTCACTACACTCTTGCGGCGGAGGCAGCTTTCGCGTGATTCTCAACTCGTCGAAGCGGTCGCAAAATGAAGTATTGTCGCCCTCATTAGGATAACCTAGCGAAATGGCCAAGAGCTTCATCGACGCTGGACTTCAAACATACATAGAGTCCGTCACTCTCAAGGAATCCGACATTCTCGCCAAGCTCCGAAACGAGACTGCACAGATGCCTGACGCGGGCTATCAAATCAGCCCCGACCAAGGGCTTTTTATGGGCTGGCTGGCGAAGGCGATCGGAGCGAAGCGCTATCTCGAAATTGGGGTCTTCACGGGTTACAGTTCACTGGTCGTCGCTCAGTCGATGGGACCGGACTCGAAGGTCGTTGCGTGTGACATTAACGAGGAATTTACGAATGTGGCCAAACGATACTGGGCGGAGGCAGGATTTCAGAATAATATCGAACTCAGACTCGGACCTGCGCTTGAGACCCTCGACGCGCTCATCGCAGAAGGTGTCCCTTCGTTCGATCTTGCCTTCATCGACCCCGATAAGCCGAACATGCCCAATTACTTCGAGCGGTGCCTCAAGCTTGTTCGGAAAGGTGGCGTGATCCTTAGCGACAACGTGCTTTGGGGTGGCCGCATCAATGACCCTGAAAATCATGAAGAGAACACTTTGGTCCTGCGCAAGTATAACGAGGCTCTATTCCATGACGACCGCGTTGACGTGGTTCTCATGCCTATCGGTGATGGCATCAGCATGGCAATTGTAAAATAATTTGAAACATATATAAAGTTTTGATATATAATGTCTTCATGGACTTTCGAAGTGATGTGGAGGCGATGGTCTTGGGTGTGCTTCAGCACGAACCAGGCTACGGATATGAAATCGCCAAGCGAATTCGTGAACTCAGCGAAGACATGTTTAAGTACGGCGAGGCGCAGCTTTACCCCGCGCTTCGCAAGCTCGAAGAGAGCGGCTATGTCACCGCCGAATGGTTGGTACAAGAAGGGAAGCCGAACCGGCGAGTCTATTCGATTACCGAAGATGGTTCGAAGTACTTGTGGGAACGCCAGCAGGAGTTCGCAAAGTTTGTCGATAAGGTGAATGCGGTCATGCGCCCGGCGCGGACTTGGGCGGTGAATCGTGGCTAATGCCATCGAGCGATTCCGGGTCGATCTTTCCGAAAAGGTGAGACGTATCTCTCGAAATCCAGTCCATGAAGACTCGATCAATGAGATCGTGGCGCACTTCGAGGGGATTTACAGTGAAGCTCGAAACACTGGGCGCGATGAAGACATGGCAGAGCAAGAGGCTCGCCGTAGAATCGGAAGCCTTCACCGAATGGGACTTCAAATCGTCGACACTCCAGGGCGGGTACGAACGGGTGTCCGCATTCAGAAAGCAATGTTGGTCGGCTACACGCTCTCTACAGTCGTTTATTTTCTTGCAATAATGGGTTGCTTAGGGCGAACCTCTTTATTGACTCCGGCGATGGAATTTCTTATGGGTTGTGGAGTGCTCATGGGGGTTGGCTGTTTTGTAGCTCGTCGATTTGTCTGGAAGGGACTTGTAATAGGAATGTTGCTCTCGGTCCTAGTCGGTGCGGTGTACCAGTACACGCAATTGATGAACCCTTTGGAGGTAAAGAAGGAATCAGAACAAAAGATCCTGATGATGCCTAGGATTCAGGGAGTTGAAGAAAAGCTATCGAATTTATTTGCATCCTCCTCGCAGGCGTCGTTTGGCAAAGATCTCACAAATCTTGAAACCCGAATTCAGGCTGCTAATGTCGATTATTTCAGCATTGATCAGTCTCAGAAAGGGCAATACCTCTATCCTGGAAGAGTTGACTATCCAACAAACTTGGTCTATTCCCTTAAGTTTTACAGGACAGATGATCTAAATCTCGCATCTGCCTCCTTTAAGCCTGATTCACCAATCTATCGTCAATGGTCAATCGCCAAGAGAGATCGAATTAAGTCCTTCGCTGGATGGCAAGAAATCTATGACCATCGAAACCAGCTATGGTTGCTCGGACTAAAACCAGTTGTAAGGCTTGCGCTCTCAACCATGATCCTGTTCTTGATGATGTCGGGACTGGGCTACGGACTCGGGCTTGTGCGGCTTTTCGGATTTGACTGGATTCCAGTTGCGAGGAAAGCATGAAGATGACAAATCCTATCGACCGATTCGAACAGGAATTGCGAGCGATTGTCGGTCGGACCGCAAAGACGACCGAATACGAAGAACGGATTCAAGAGATTTGTGGACATTTTGCCGATGTCTTCCACGAGGCAATGAGTCAAGGCATGACTGAGATGAATGCTGAGCAAGTCGCACGCGGACGTCTTGGTACTCCCTCACACATTGCTTTGCAGATGCTCGCGAATCCCGGCCGAATTTCAAAGGGCCTCAAGATGCAGCGAATTGCGCTATGGGGCTATATTGGGGCGATGTTTGCCAGTCAAATTTTGACCTATTGTGCGTTGAATCACTGGCTGGGAATTCCTCTTATGGCATTTGCGATTCTTTCGATTGCAATTTTCTTTTACCTTGGGCTTATGTTGGGGATCGGTGTGATGCTTGCGGGAAGACTTCTCTGGAAGACGGCCCTTGTGATCTGGCCGATTTCAATGGGAATCATTGCCGCCTGCACCTATGTGATGATGCCTTTGTACATGACTTACCGACCTGTCGGCGCAGGTACCGGACATCTCTTTTTAAGTCCCCAGTTTTACATATTTTACGCGTTCGATTCGTCGACGCGAATGATAGTGATTTTCGGAGCGCTCGCAACTATTGCCTTTTTGATCGCAAGAATCTGGACATTGAGACTTCGTTGGTTCCGGTTAGAGAGGAGTCGATGACGCGCTGGTCCAACCCGAAATAGGAGTCTTATATGAGTTCTTATCAAGTCGCCAATTTTGAGTTGCGTTTGCGAGAGGCGGTTCGCCGCCTCTCGCGCAAGGAGCAGTATGACGATGCTCGCCTGATGTGGAGGACTGTCCATATTTCCAATGCGGAATGGTCGCAGATCGGAAGCACTATTTTGCTTCGCTTCGGAGCCAATTGAATTACCCATCCATGATGCAATCCATGGTGGAATTTTTGGTGGTGCTTCGATTTGCTCCTTTCATCATGGGGCTATTGATTGGAGCGTTCGTTTTGAGGTTTTACATCTACCGACGAGACACATTTCGAGTCGGTCAATGGCGAAGAGGGTTCGTGAAAGACCGTTCCTAATCCGAACGAACTCACTACTTATTGGGAATATCATGTGGGGAACCCTCGATGATCGCGGAAGCAAATCATCGAGGGCGATCAACCCTCAATTGGGTTCTATTTGATGGGCTTCAGAATCAAATAGTCCACAGCAAACATCTTGCGCGGTTCAGCTTTGTCGTTTGCGCCGACGCACTCAGCCGTAAACGTGGCCTTGCCACCCGCGACTCTCACCTTGCCAAGCTTGACTGGCTTCCACTGAAGGTTCGGATCATAAAAATCGACCGGCTGCCCAAGCTTTTCGCCGTTCCAGTAGAGTTGATGAATGCCATAGTCCCGGGCAAAGCAGCCGCCAAGCGTGAGTTCATACTCGCCGTCCGCGATCGGTACTTCGACATTTAGTTTTGCGCCAATCGGGGCGTCCATCCACCAAATTTGCCCGTCGCCCGACATGTCGCCGAAGCCGCTTTGGATTTCGGATTCGCCACCGGTCTTGGTGTATTTCAGACTCTCGCCTTCGATTGCGCCGGGAATGCGAATGATGTCGGCAACGTCAGGAAGTTCCAAATCCTTCCACGAGGGGCGACTTTGCTGAACCGAGTGCGAACCGGCCTTGCCGTACCAATAGACCACTCGATCCCACGTCGCCACACAGTCCGCCCAATGCCACATTTCTAAATCGAATTTCAGCGATTTGTTGAACGGGATTGGATCCATGGCCATGAATCGCGAAATGTTACAGTATCCGAAGCTGTTGCGGGTCGTTGAGGTGTAACTCTGGGCACCAGCCGGAGTCCAGTAGGGAGCCGGAGAGCCCCAAGCGTAATTCAAAAAGTCCTCGGTGCCGGTGCCAAAGAAGGATGGGAAACTCTCGCCATCGACGTAAATTTTTTCGTCGCCTTCGCCCCACCATTCACGGGCCGGATTTTGCATCAAGAGGCTGCACCCCGCGAGGTATCCCTCGCCTTGAGCATCGAGCCAATGCATGTCGCGCATCGGACGAGTGCGTCCTCGATCTCGGCTAAAGTCCGCATGGAAATAATAAATCGGTTCGGTTTCGCGATAACTTTCACGTTTGCCAACCAGGTCAACAAGGACCGACGAACCGCCGAATGAGGTATTTCGCTCAAACGTAAAGGTCGCCTGCTTTTTGAATGGCATGTCGAATCGGAGATGTGCTTCCATCGATTCTTTGTCGGAGTGTCCGAAAGGCGCCGCTAGAAAATCGCCTAGAGGAGCACTGACCGTTTTTTCGCCGTCAAAAGTTGCCGTCACCCAAATTGACCGGAGAGTCTTGTGCAAGTCTTTGTCGGCGTAATTCCAGTTCAAATGGAAGTCTTGGATTTTGCCGGGACCGCTAAATGTCACGGTATTCAGCTTTTGTTCGGGAGTCAAGACAACCGAATCACGCAAGGTGCCGTCGGGATCGACGTCGGGGCGAACCGAATCAACGCTCTCCAAGTCGCTCGGTCGGAAGGTTTGGACACTCGTTCCTGGGGAATAGGTTCGATAACCGACGTGATAGTAAAGACCTTTGGGGTTGTCTTTCTCGCCCGGCTCCATCGTGATCTTGAGGCTTTTTGCGTACGGAAGTGGGAGGTAAACATCCCACCCTGGTCCGGCCCAAAACGCAAACCGCGAGCCGATATTTGGAAGCTGATTCTGCAGATTCTGAATCCAATCGCGCATGTTCGTTTGGATTCGCGGCGTTGTTTCACCGTCGAAATAAAGCCGTAAAGTGCCCATCGGGTTTGCCGACCAGAGGCGAACGACCGCACCTGGGCCCTTGAGATCGGCCATGACGTACTCTTTGCCCTCTTGGCGAATGTAATGTCCGTAGTCGTCATTGGCGAACCAATCTTCGTTTCCCGGCGTTTTAGAAGTTGGTGAGTAGCTGCTGGCTTGTCGCATCGTAAAAGCCGGCGACGGAGCATGGGTTAAATCGAAGGCGTGTTCCATCAGCGATTTCGTGGAAATTTCGAAAGCTTGCGGATGAAAAAGGAACTCGACGATGAGGCCTGACAGCATATCGATGCAAGCATATCAGACTGGGACATAAAACGGAAATCCCGTCGGGCAAGTATCATTAGGAGACTGTTTGAACAGGAGGGAGTATGAGTAAGCCAGATACACGACCGTGTTGGAAGCAACGTCCTGTCCAAAACATCCTTATCATCGCCCTCTTTGCCGAGATCGGCTACGCGATGTTAAACCTGTCGACGATGCCGATCTACCTCAAGGAAGATCGTGGCTTTGGCGAAAGCGTGATCGGTTTGGTCATGGTGACCTTCCTCTTTTTTGAGGCGGTTTTCAAGTCGATTACCGGTCATATTGCGGATCGGTTCGGTACTCGGAAGCTGATGATTGCGGGACCGCTCATCAGTGTTGGTACCTCGCTCATCAGTATTTTTCTGCCGCATCTTCACGGAGCTCCCGTCGAAACCCTCGCTTTTATTGTTTTGCGAGCATTTGATGGAATCGCGGTCGCCATGTTGTGGCCTGCGGCCTTTGCCCAGATGAATGACGTAGTTGAAGACAACGAGCGTCAGCACGCGATGAGTTATCTTAATGCCTGCTACATGATTGGAATTGCCCTGGCTTATCCGCTGGGGGGATTCGTGAACGACCTTTCAGGCAAGCGTTACGCAGCGATAATCCTTTCGGCTTTTCTTTTTGCCGGGGCGGCGTTTGCCAGTCAGCGCGTGGCTCATTCGACGCCACCAGTCAAAGATGAGCATTCGAGCGGATTCCAGGACTTCATCGATTCGTTAAAACAAATTCCTGAGTATTTGATTCTTGCCGTCGTGACCTTTATGGGAATCGGTTTCCCGTTAGCGATCTTCAAACTCTTTCCGGTTGAGCAGTTCAACATGAGCGAATCGGCAATCGGCGTCCTCATCTTGCCCTGTGCGCTAGCGATGGCATTCCTTAGCGGCACGATGGCAAAAATCGGCGAACGGCTTGGCAAGATCAAAGCCGTTCACATTGGCCTTACGCTGTGCGCAGTGGGTGTGAGCATTATTGCGGTGGGAGCTTTTCTGCCCTTTATGAGGTCGATTCTCTTTCTTGCGATTGGTGGGTTGCCGGTGGGTATTGGATTCCTGCTCACGATTCCCGCATGGATGGCGAGCGTCAGCGATATCAACCCCGAGAAACGGGCCACAAATATCGGCGCGGTCATGACCGCCCAAGGGGTTGGGGCGATGATCGGAGCGCCCATTGGCGCGGCCATGTACGAAAAGTTCCAACCGCTTGGAAAGCAGCTTGGTTTGGGCGAGGCATTTGGCCGTTATTCTCCATTCTTGGGTTGCGCGGTTTGCGTCATTGCGGGCCTGTTGCTGAGCCTGAAAATTCTCAAGGAACCCAAAGCGATCGTTTCGCTTCCGACTGAGGCTGAAGTGGTGGTCGATGCTGAATTTGTCTCCATTGAGCCCGATGAGCCGCCAACCGAATCAGCTCCAAATGATTTCGATGAACCTATCGCCGAGGAAGAAACGCCTGAAACTCCTGCGGCTACTCCTCCCGAAGAGTCGGCTGCTTTTCCCAACAAATCTGCGGAAGAACACGACGGCGAGACTCAGGGCTCCGCGACACAGTAAACTGTGAGCATGGCAGTTCGCGTCGGTATTAATGGTTTTGGTCGAATTGGTCGACTCTCGCTTCGCACGATTCTTGAGCGACATCCCGATTCGATTGAGGTCGTCGCAATTAACGATCTCACGGATACCAAAACCAACACTCACCTTCTGAAATACGATTCGACCTATGGCAATTTCAAAGGTGAAGTCAGCCACGACGATACTTCGATCACCGTTAATGGCAAAGCGATAAAAGTTTTTGCCGAGCGCGACCCAGGTTCGATCCCGTGGGACTCGGCCGGGGTAGATCTCGTTATCGAATCCACCGGATTCTTTACCGATGCAACAAAGGCCGTCGATCACCGAAAGAGCGGCGTTAAGAAAGTCATCATCTCCGCCCCGGCAAAGAATGAGGACGTAACGATCGTTCTCGGTGTCAACGACAACATGTATGACCCGAGCAAGCACCACGTGATTTCGAATGCGTCGTGTACTACCAACGGTCTGGCGCCGGTTGCCAAGGTTCTTCACGAGCGATTTGGCATCGAAAAGGGCTTGTTGACGACGGTTCACGCCTTTACCAACTCGCAGAAGACGCAAGACACGGCGGCAAAAGACCTCCGCGACGCGCGGGCTGCTTCACAGAACATCGTTCCTTCTTCGACAGGTGCCGCAAAGGCGGTTGGCTTGGTTATTCCTGAACTGCAAGGCAAGTTCACGGGTATGGCTTTCCGCGTTCCGACTCCGACGGTTTCGGTTGTGGACTTCACTGCGGTCTTGAACAAGGAAGCTTCGGTTGCCGAGATCAACGCGGCCATGAAGGAATATGCTGAGGGTGCGATGAAAGGCATTCTTCTCTACACGGAAGAAGAACTGGTTTCGACGGACCTGCGCGGTAATACCCACAGCTCGATCTTCAGCGCGGTTGACACGATCACGATTGGCAATATGGCCAAGGTCGTAAGCTGGTATGACAACGAATGGGGCTATAGCTGCCGAATCGCTGACATCGTCGATTTCGTCGCGAAAGCCGGCTTGTAAAAAGTAAGGGCAAGAGAACAGTGCGAGTGCAAGCGTTATGCTGCACTCGCACTGTTTATTTAGAGCGGCTGCCTACGGCGGCATTAGTGTCTGGAGCCTCGGCCCTTCCATGCGGCGGGGTGGAGGCTTGAATGTATAGCCTCCACCCCGCTGAGTACCCTTATAACGCTTGATACTGGCTATTGGAGCGGAGGCAGCCGACTAATGGCTTCACTCCTGCCAGAGAAGTCGATATATCCGAACTACCGTCCGCCGCCGTCTTGGGGCACGTCGTGCGGCAGCATTCCCTTATAATCGCCCAGTTGGTGAATCGTTAAATAGACCAGCTTTGCCGTATTTGCGATCTTGTCGAAGTTGATCTTCTCAATCGTGTCGGTTGGCTGGTGATAGTCGGGATGAAAGCCGGTGAAGAAGAAGGCAATTGGAATTCCCTTTCGAGCAAAGTTGTAGTGATCGCTTCGAGTATAAACATCTTCAGCGTCGTACTTGAACTTCCAACCGATTGACTCATTTTGATCGAGGATGATCTTATCGAGAGCGGTGGAAATACGCTTCGAGCCGACCAAGCGAATCGTGTCTCGATTTTCTTCTTCTTTGTCCACACGGTTGGGATCGCCATTTTGTGGGCCGAACGAATTGCGCCCAACCATGTCCATCTGAAGCTCGGCAATCATCTTACTGAGGTCGATCGGCGCATTGTCGCTAAAGTAGCGCGAGCCGAGAAGGCCCATTTCTTCTCCGAAGAACGACATGAAAATGACGGTGCGTTTGGGTTTTACAGGGTTCGTTGTCAAGGCCTTTGCAAGTTCGAGGAGCGCCGTCGTACCCGATCCGTCATCGTCGGCACCCGGGTAAACCACGTCGCCCCGCTTGCCAAGGTGATCGAGGTGAGCACCAACGCCGATGAATTCGTCTTTTAGCGTGGGATCGGAGCCTTCGAGCTTCGCAACAACGTTACCGACTTTGATTTTTTCGACAATCGGCTTTGCCGACGCCGTCAGCTTTTCGCTGAGAGGCTTTACGACAATCGTTCCGTTTGCCACCGGAGCTTTGAGGACGGTATCGATGATCGCGACATCCTCCTTTCCAAAGAAGCGATTGAGCGCCTTGCTGGCGACGGCAAACCGGGCAATTGTCGAAGAGATTGTCGGCTCGGTTCTACTTCCGTTCCAACTGGCGGACGGGACCTTATCCACGACGCTGATAACCGTTTTGGCATCGGCACCCATCAGTAGGTTCTCAAGATTCTTGAGTGATGAATTGTTGCGAACCACCACAACTTTGCCTTCAACTGCTGCCTTGGTCTCGTCATTTAGCCGCTTGATGTCCCCATTCGCGTAAAGGAAAACGACATCACCTGAAACATCGGCCGTTCCATTTCGCGCGATTCCGACTTCGTCCGGCTTCGCCGTATATCGAGAGCTACTTAGCTTGATTGAGGCAGGATCCACTCCGGTTCGCCAAAAATCGACAAGCTGGAAATAGCTGCCATCGGGCATGATCGGTTTGAGGCCATATTGTTTAAAATGTGCGGCCATATAATCCATGGCCTTTTGAAATCCCGGTTGCCCTGTGCCCCGCCCTTCACATTGTTCGGATAGAAAGCTTAAAAAATCCTTACCCTCAGAAGGCTTAATGGAATCGAAGCCCTTTCTGAGGTCGGCAGGAATCGCTCGCAGTCCGGGAGAAAATTGTGCATTGGCGAGGATAGCCGATCCCGCAAAAGCAAAAATCAAAGAAGAACGAAGGTTCATGTGGGTACTTTACCGGAAAATTTCGACGGTTGGTTCCCGGTACAATTGAACCTTATGACCCAAGAAGAACAGCTTCAAATCATCCGCCGAGGGACGACAGAAATTATCGGCGAAACAGAAATTTTGGAGCGCATCAAGGCGGGTCGGACCCTTCGTGTCAAGCTTGGCGTTGACCCAACGGCAAAGGATGTGACGCTCGGTTGGGCGGTTGTCTTGCGAAAGCTACGCGATTTTCAGAAGATGGGGCATATCGCGTGCCTGATCATTGGCGACTTTACGGCCCAGATCGGTGATCCGAGCGGTAAGAGCAAAACCCGAAAACAGCTGACTCGTGAGGAAGTACAAGCCAACGTCGAGGCGGTCTCTAAGCAATTCTTTAGGATTCTCGATCCGGCGAAAACCGAGATTTACTACAACAAAGATTGGCTCGGAAAGATGACGTTTGAGGACGTGATTCGCCTTTGCTCACGCTACACAGTGGCGCGAATCATGGAGCGAGACGATTTTACGAAACGATTTGAGAATCATGAGCCGATCGCGATGCACGAAATCCTCTATCCGCTCTGTCAGGGTATGGATTCGGTCGAAATCAAGAGCGATATTGAGATTGGTGGCAACGATCAGAAGTTCAATAACCTCGTGGGCCGAACGCTCATGGAGCAATACGGGCTGGAACCCCAAGCGGTTGTTTTGTGTCCTTTGCTTGTCGGAACCGATGGCAAAGAGAAGATGTCGCAATCGCTGGGCAACTACATCTCCATTACGGATGATCCGAACACGATGTTTGGCAAGACGATGTCGATTCCTGATGAAACGATTGCGAACTGGTTTGAGCTTTGTACCGATGTTCCGATGAACGAAGTCGCCGAGATGATGGCGGAAGGGAAGAATCCTCGCGACGCCAAAATTCGGCTTGCCAAGGAGATTGTTGCCCTTTATCACTCGAGTGAAGCTGCCGATGACGCGGAGCGGTACTTCATTGAGACCTTTAGCCAGCGAAAGGTCGTGACTGAGGCTGAAGAAGTTGAAATTCCAGTTGAACTGATCGTCGAAGGATTTGTTTCTTTACCCGCTTTGATCGCAGCTTTGGGGCTTGCGGCTTCTAACGGAAAAGCAAAGGACTTGATCTCGGCCGGCGCGGTTGCACTTGATGGTGAAAAAGTCACTGAGCTACGACTCGGGGCCGACGCCTTGGTCGGACGAGTGCTCAAGGTCGGAAAGCATCAATTTAGAAAGTTAGTTTGAGTTAGCATCCGCATCTCCCTCGCTGGCCGAGGGAGTCAGTGAACAACGTGAGCTGGTGGGAGTGGAAATTTGAGTCTCCCTCGCTGGCCGAGGGAGTCTGTGAGCGACGTGAACAGGTGGGAGTGGATTACTCGGCGTCAGATATTGAAAGCCGCTCACTTGACCGGAATGGAAGCTCGCGTTCAATCTGACTGCTCTTAGTCATCAAACAGACCGGCCGCGAATTCGTCCGGCTTGAAGTCCTTCAGGTCCGTTACCTTCTCACCGGTTCCGATGAATTTGATCGGGACTTTGAGGCGATCATAGACGCCAATCAAAGCGCCGCCGCGGGCGGTACCGTCGAGCTTCGTAAGGATTAAACCGGTCACGCCGGCAATCTTCGTAAACTCTTCCGCTTGACGAATCGCATTTTGCCCTGTATTAGCATCAATAACTAATAGCACTTCGTCTGGATCGCGTCCCAAAGCTTTATTGGTTACCTTCCGCACTTTCTCCAACTCCGCCATCAGATTGGCCTTCGAATGCTGTCGTCCGGCCGTGTCGCATAAAACGAACTGGGTGCCACGTGCTTTCGCTGCGTTGATGGCGTCGAAAAGGACGGTCGCTGAGTCGGCCCCTGGCTGGGCCTTGACGATGTCGGTGCCAATTCGTTTTGCCCAAGTATCAAGCTGTTCGATCGCCGCCGCCCGGAATGTGTCACCCGCCGCGAGCAGAACGGAGACTTTAAACTTATTGACCAGGAGGTGACCGAGTTTGGCGATGGTAGTCGTTTTACCGACGCCATTGACGCCGACAAACATATAGACTGTCGGACCTTCTTCGGCAACCGAGAGTCCAACTGGTTCAAGTGATCGAAATCGATCGCCGATGGCTTTCTGCAGCCGGGCACGCATCCCCGCCGAGTCGATGATCTTCTCTTCTCTTACCGCTTGGCGAAGCTCTTCGAGAATTTCGTGGGCGACTACAACATTGGTGTCCGCTTGAAGGAGCGCTTCTTCGAGTTCTTCATAAAACTCATCATCAATCACGCCGCGACCCATCATTCGGTCCACGCGCTCCATTAGCTTGCGAAACATATTTTCTAAGGGTACCTAGCCAGGAACGTGAGGAAGGATATGATCGCACCACCATTGCCATGTCGAGTGCTTTTCGATCTTTGCGGCAAGATAGGTTGGATGGTTCGGTATCCGAAACAATTTGTGAGTTTGAAGTCGCATGATTTCTCTTTTGGGCAGGTCTAGAGTGCGACCCTGAGCAAGTTGCCAAATCTCAGACCATAGGAGAACGGACCAAATATTTTGGCTCTTATATTGCTTTGCGACCTGACGTTTCAGTTCGGTCTCCTTTGAAGTCAAGGGTAGGATGGATTGGCCCGCAGGGTCGGAAAAGACATTCATCTTTTGGAGGCGAGTGATATATGTGTGATAGAAGGGAACTTCTAGAACTTCACCATCAAAGGTGAGATTGACGAGAACATTGGTGGTGTCGTGATCGACGTGGCCTTGCTCAAATGCCCCACAAACGACGACGTCCGGTCGAACCTTGGCCATCATTTCGGCGAATTTCTCTCGGAGGTCGCAGAATTCGGTGCAGATGTGACCATCTGTGCCAAGGTGGAAGAAGAGATGTTCCTGCGGAACTCCCAATAGTTCGGCTACCTTACTACCTTCGACCTCGCGAATGGGGTTTGAGTGGGTCCAGGAAAGAAAGACTTCGTGGCCACTTTCGGTAAGACGTCGGATCCAGGCGCAGATCGAAATCTCATCGTCGGGATGCGTCATGCAGAAAAGCCATCGACGTTTGGAAAGGTCAAACAGGTTCATCTAGCTTCTGGATAATGCGGGTGGAGGAACGCCCTTCGAGGAGCGGCATGATCACGACTTTGCCTCCATAGCTATGGACGATTTTCGACTCGGGAAGGGATTCAACCGTGTAGTCGCCCCCTTTAACGTGAATATCAGGCCGCACATCAGCAATGATGTGCTCAGGTGTATCTTCACTAAAGGAGACGACACAATCGACACATCGTAACGCTCCAATCACACGCATACGATCTGCCAATTCGTTGATCGGTCGACTAGGCCCTTTAAGCCGTTGTACGGATGCATCAGTATTGAGTGCAACTACTAAGTAGTCTCCAAGTGCCCGTGCTTTCTCGAGATAATCGACATGCCCGGCGTGGAGAATATCGAAAACCCCATTAGTGAAAACTACTATTTTTCCGTGCCGAACGGATTGCAGCTCTTCAATCGTCACGAAATTGCCTCCCAGCATGTTTTATAGGCATCACCAGGCAGGATGTCGTGCAGCCCAGTCTCGCTGTAGTGGCAACGGTGAATTTGGCCGTAAGGGCACGACCGGGCGGGTTTGGTGATCGAATACAGCCCGACTGCCGGAACGCCAAGCGCAGCAGCGATGTGCGTACTGCCAGTGTCACCTCCGACGTGAGCGTTGCAGAGTGATATTAACGAGACGAGCTCTCGAACTGAGGTCTTTCCCAACAGATTCGCAATCGGGACCGGGCAAGATGCTTCAACCTGCGTAGCCGCCTCGACGTCCGCCTCGGCTTTGCCTCCGATGAGCGCAGTCTGAATTCCTTTGGCGGCGAGCATCTCGGCCAATACGGCGAAGTGCTCCGGTTTCCACCGTTTCGTGGCCCACCCAGCTCCCGCATTCAGAAGCACAAACGCGCCTTTGATTCCGTGCTCGTTGAGGAGACTGCGCATCTTGTCGCGATCTTCTTCCTTGGGGATCAATCCAAATTCGGCCGCTGATGCCTCTGCCCCGGCGGCGCGGGCAACATCGACATATTGATCAACGACGTGCAGACTGGAAGGATCGGGCAGCACTCTTGACGAAAACAATGGTGCAATCTCTCGCTGCCAGTGATAACCCAATTTGCGAGTTGCCTTCGCTCGCCCAACAACAACCGCACTCTTGCTCAGTCCCTGCATATCGAGAGCGAGGTCAAAAGGCTCTGCAAACGAAGGAAATGAAGCAAGCTTAAATGAGGGACGGCACGCCACCACCTCGTCCACAGCAGGAGCGCATTGTACAATACCGGCAAAACGGTTATCCACGACCCACGTGATATGTGAATCAGGAAACGATGCTTTCAGAGCGGTTGCCACAGGCAATGTGCATACGGTATCGCCCAGCGCTGACAAGCGCGAAATCAGAATCCTCATCGGTTCCACTCCAGCCAGGCAACTGCGGCATTTTCAATTTTCCATCCTGGAACCGCCGAAGGAATACCACCCTCGTCAAGAATCGTGACGAGCTTCGTATTGGGACGAAACCGATACAACGGCATATTTCCCCAAATTGTAACCAATGGAGTGCCTACTGCGGCGGCAATATGACCAGTTCCTGTGTCGCCTGCGATGTGAACCTTGCTTCTACGAATCCACTGTATCGACTCGGCTAAAGTCGTTTCACCAACCAAATTTCTTGTCCTGTCTGGGGCATCGAAAGAATCCTTTGCTCCCCCTAGATAGACAACTTCGTATCCTCGTTCAGTTAACTCACCGCCAACAAACGCAAGCGTTTCTGGCGGAACTACCTTAGCGGGATGGCCTGCACCTACGCAAATGGTTACCAAATTGCTTTCTTGGGGAACTGAATCACCCGGTATGAAGTCCGATGAAACCGGCTTCACAGGCAAAACCGACCCAATCATTCGACGACTCCGCTCGACCGCATGAAGCATCTCTAACTCAGGATCGACATACACGGGATTCAAACGTTGAGCGAGGGCATCGGTTGCGCCAATCGACATTCGCTTCTTGGCGCCGCTGAGCCTGAGGCACCAAGCGGTTTTGCTGTGTCCTTGAAGATCAAACCCGTAATCGAAGTGATATTTTCTGAGTCCCGTGAGCCACCGATATTGCTCAAGTAGAGTCCGAATTTCTCCCTTTTTGCGCCAAATCGAGCGGGGAAGAGCTAATTTGCGATTGACCAATTTAGGCTCAGCTACCACTTCGGCACAACGGTCCTCGACGACCCACGTAATTTCTGCATCGGGATAGGCATGCCGAAGATCATTCACGGCATAACCCGCCATAACGCAATCGCCAATTGCCGAAAAGCGAACGATGAGAATTTTCAAAGAAGCCCCTTTCGCCTCGCGTTTCGCCATCGGTCATGCATCCAAAGATACTGTTCCGGTGCAAGGCGAATCATCGCTTCAATTTCCGCATTCACCCGGGTCATCAGTTCTTCAGCTGATTCGCCATCTAGCGCGTGAAGGGGTTCACGAAAAACGATTCGATAGGTTCCAACTCCCGTTCTCAGCATACAGGCGGGCAGAATCGGGGCCTTCGTTTTGAGGTGCAGGACGGCGGGGCCAAGGGCGGTGCCAGCCATGTGCCCAAAGAAGGGAATAAAGGCGTCGTCGGCATTTTGATCAGGGAGGATAAAGATGACTTCTCCAGCTTTGAGCCGCACCAAGATTTCGCGTGCAGCACGACCTCGACTGAGCATCCGCGCACCTCGTTCTCCGCGAATCTTGGTGACGCGTTCCGTGATATCATCGTCGTTGGCATCGCGGGCCACCCCCGAGACGCTGACATTCTTGAGATAGAACCAATGTCCAAATCGCTCCCAATTGCCGAGGTGAGCCGTAACAAGCAGAACACCCTTGCCCTCGGCGAGGGCCTTATCGAAATTCTCCTCTCCCTCCACAGTGGTCGTCGAAATGTATTCTTCGTCGGTACGGATCGAACCGCGAACAAAGTCGGCTACGGTGTAGCCGAAATGGTTGTACATTCCGGCGGCGATAGCCGCACGTTCCGCCTCCGTTTTTTCTGGGAAGGCCAGCAGAAGGTTTGCTTCGGTTTGCTTTCGGTGCTTTTTGTCGAGGCGTCCCACCAGGCGGGTCAAAAAAGCGCCTCGCCGCTCCGATTTCTTGACGTCAGGAATGCGAAACCACTTTTCGCCAAGCGTCAGGACTCCAAGCCCAAGTTTATGGATTAGTGGCTTGAAATTCATCCCAGCTTTATTTTGAGCCATTTCTCAAATTCTTCCGACGGTTCGATTGATGCCTTGCGTTCGGCAATGATGACATTTTCTGGTTTTGAACAGCGCTTGCGAAGCTTTACCCAGTCCTTTCGCGTGACAATCCAAGGAAGATCTTGCGGCTTTTCGCTGAGATCGAAAGCGAGAGGATCATGATCGGGAAGCGCGATAAATTCTTGAATTTCGACTCCGCGCGCCGCGAGATTCGCCTTGACCTGGTCCGGTCTCCCGACCGCCGTGAGGACTCGCGCAGACACTGGGGAATCGACAGTGGATTCATTAACAGAGAGAAATTGAATAGTCGAAAACTTAAACTGGAAGCGATCCGAGGGAATCACTAAATCAGCTCGTCGCCGACCGGACGCCCTTGATTCCCGATAGGGACCAGCAGGGAAGGTGAACCCGTTGGTTGTAGGGGGATCGAGAATCACGTTGACGTCTTTGGACAGGGGCATGTGCTGAAAGCCGTCATCCATCAGCAACACAGCATCCGGAAAGTGCTGAGCGCAAATTTCGGCGGCCGTGACACGGGCCCTACCAACGATCATGGGGAGGTCGGGCAACAGTTCACGTATTTCGGTCGGTTCGTCACCCCACTCCGGCGCATCAAGCGGACCATCCGGTGCAAGGGTGGCATTTTCGGCATGAGGAGCGCCGTAGCCGCTACATCCGATCACGACTTGATATCCCAGACGGCGGAGACAGCCAGCGACGAAGACAACCGTGGGCGTCTTGCCCGTCCCACCAGCAACAAGGTTTCCGATGCACACAATCCGACGATGTGGCTTCTTCGCTTTTTTGAGCCCGAGGCGGTAAACCAAAAGATAGACCTGCCATCCACCGGCATAGAGCAAGCTGAGAGGAAGGAGGCAGATGCGAACTACTCGCGAGGCGAGTGAATCTCCATACCAAACGTCGTGTGCGGTCACCGGTAAGTCATTGAACCCGAAAAACGAGATATCATGATTGTCTTATGGCCACGCTCTTTACGAAGATTCTCAATGGCGACATTCCCGGTGAAATTTTGTATGAAGACGACCACGTATTTGCGATTCGAGATATTTCTCCTCAGGCGCCGGTCCATATTTTGATCATTACCAAAACGGAAATTCCCGGGCTTGCCAGCCTTCCTGAAAAAGGAGATCACCTCGCGATCCTCAACGCCGCAAAAATTATTGCCGAGCAGCAAGGGCTTACCAACGGATACCGCTTGGTATTGAACGAAGGCGAGGACGGCGCGCAGAGTGTGCCTCACCTTCACGCCCACTTACTTGGCGGACGCAAGCTCTCGTGGCCTCCGGGCTAGCTTTAATAGTTATTCGGAAGCCCAGGAAACATTTCGCGTGAAATGGAACCGACATCAACGACCCACTTGCCGTTCTCTTTCTCCATTGGCAATTCGTATTTTTCTTCGTAAGCCGCTGGTCCAGCTTTGGTGACCATGACGGTTACCGACGCGTGATTGTCAGTTGCAATTGTCGAATTGCTGATTTTCCAAGTAAATAGGAAGTGTTGCCCGGCGGTATTGACGGAGAAATCCCATGCGTCATGGAATCGCTTCTTTTCGGCCTCAATTGAGGCGGGGTCATCTTTGCCAATATAGCTAAGGGCCGTCAGCCGGTCCACGTCATGACGCGCAAGCGCATCCATGAATTGGCTGCCAACGTTGGATGGGTCTTCTTTAGCCAAGAAGAACGATCCTCCAATCATTGCCACCATCACAATCGCTCCTATCGTGAGGAGGTTAATTTTGCCAGCTTGCCGTCTCGAACTCATGTAGTCTTCACCAATTATGGAACGGACATCGCCGAAAGTGTTTTCCGAGCGCTGATTTTCCATTCTCTCCCGCCGACCGGCTTGTCAATTACCCAAACCATCGGCGTCTGCTGTGACTTGACCGAATAGAGTACAGCGATCCGAACTTCTCGGGGTGACCGATCCGTTCTCGCCAAACTGTAACTCGCTCCGGCTTGAAACTGACTCCATGCCTTTTGAATAACACTAAGTGCGGCAGCGTCGCCAACTTGACCCGGCGTTCCAATATCTTCAATCAATGTGGAGCGCAAATCGTTCCAATCATTCATTGGGATGCCTTTATTATTGGCCTGTGAGACGTAGATGTTATGGAGAGAGGCGTGAAATTTTCTCAAGGTGCTCTCCGGACCATAGTTTTGCAAGGTGCCAAACGTGAAAAGAACCAGCACCCCCAGCAAAAATGCTGGAAGTAATGAAGCTTTAGGGATATTCCACAGGTTCATGAGTACTTTTTATTGAACTTTACAAAAAGTGCGCCGTTTGCGATAATAGGGCATTCCATATTCCGACAATGTCTTTGTAAGGAGCATAACACAATGAGCGACTTTTTAAGCCGAAGAGATTTAATGAAGCAGGGCGGTCTGATTGCCGTCGGGCTTGCGGCGCCAAAATGGCTTTCGACGATTGCCGAAGCTGACGTATTAAGGATTGCGAAAGGAGGCAAGCCTGCCTCCGATACAGTGCTGGTTGTGTGTCAACTGTCGGGCGGTAACGATGGCTTGAATACGGTTGTGCCCTATGCCGACTCGCTTTACTACAAGTATCGACCAACCCTGGCCCACAAAGAAGACGCTGTTCTGAAGCTCAATGAGTCGCTCGGATTGCACCCCGCGATGAAGGGCATGCACGCACTCTTTAAGGAAGGAAAGGTCGCAGTCATTACCAATGTTGGATATCCAAAGCCAAACCGCTCCCACTTTAAGAGCATGGACATTTGGCAGTCGGCCAGCCCGGACGATAAAATGAAGCATGGTTGGATTGGTCGTCACTTTGATGTGGCGCTCAAGAATCAGCCACCCAATCCGATCGTGGCGCTGGGCCTTTCGACCGAAAAGCCGCTTGCTCTCGTGGGAGAAAGCGCCAGTATCCCGTGTTTTGCTTCGCTGACCGACGTCCAGAACATGTTGGGTGATGCGAATTCGGCAAAGCTTCTTCGAGATATTCAGGGTAAGGATGTCATGGACGACAGTCCAATTCGCGTCGTTCAGCAAGCCAATCGTGCGGCGCTCGATGCGATGAGCGTGCTATCAGCACAATTGAGCACTTTTACACCTAAGCAGACCTACGCCGACGATTCATTTGGAAAGGGCTTTAAGCAAATTTCCCAATTGATCGGAGCGTCGCCTTCGACCCGAGTTGTTTACTTCTCGGCTGGCGGCTTTGACACCCACTCGCGACAGGCTGATACCCATGCGCGACTGCTGGGCAACTTTTCCGACGCCGTGCTCGCATTCCAGCGAGAAATGGAAGCGCTTGGACGAGCCGATAAGGTCGTGGTCCTCGTCTTCTCGGAATTTGGACGTCGGGTCACCGAAAACGCCAGCCAAGGTACCGATCACGGGGCGGCTGCGCCGATGTTCGTCATTGGTGGCAAAGTCAAAGGAGGGGTTCACGGAAGCAAGCCTGATCTTACGGACCTTCAAGATGGCGATATCCGCTATAAGGTTGATTTCCGTGAAGTCTATGCCGCCACACTTGATAACTGGATTGGCGGCGACAGTGAAGTCGTCCTCGGGCAGAAGTTCAACGATCTTCCGCTTTACGCCTGATCTTCGATCAAACTTGCGAATCCTCGTTCGAAATCGAACGGGGATTCGTGGTTTATGGGCTCGCTAAAAAGCTAAAATAAACCAATCCGATCATGCACTATCTGACCGTTCAGGATGTTTTATGGATTCATTTGCAGATTGCAAAGAAGGCCGTGAAGTTCAATTACGCCAAGCTCGAAGAGGCGGTGAACTACCAATACGCGTACGGAAAGAGCAAGGACGTGTTGAGTCAAGCCTCCAGGTTTCTGGTCGGATTTCCCGCGATGAGTCCGTTTGAATGCGAAAATCGGGCGGTGGCGTTGGCGTCGGCGATCACGTTTCTCGAATTGAACGGCTACGAACTATCCGTTGGTGAAGGCCAGCTTTCTTCATGGTTTGAACGAGCCTCGGCACGAGGCGAGAGCTTATTGGCGTTGGATACGGGAGTTCGCCGTTCCGAACATGCGCATCATGCGACCACTCGCCAGGTTGCGACAGAAGTCTTGAAAGCATACGCGGAAGCCTTTGAAAAGCTTCAGGACTAAGTCTAGCGGTCTTCTGCGGGATTGGTAATTCTGTACCCAACTGCTTTCCCCTAACATAACTTATCGAATAGGGGTCCCCAAAAAAGCTTGGGAATTGTTGAATTATTCATATCTCTCGAACAATAAAACAATTTATGAATTCAGGTTTTTTGCGAGAATTTCTATCGAAAATCCTAAAGTCACACACAAATGGGAGTGGTATATCGTAATATGAGAACGATTACATTTCAAGTTCGGGTGATTTGCCAGGGGAATGTATGGGGTTTATTAGGAAAAAGTGCCTTCTAGCGGGGGCTGGTGTTTGTGTGAGTTAAGGGCCTGCTGTAACAAGGAACTAACTTTTTACCGCCACACGACTTAATATCATGTGGCAAAACATCGATACATAAGTGTCCAGGGATTAGCATCAAAATTGCGACTGGCTGGTGGACCGAAGCCGTAGGGAATGGTTGTGGTTGCCGAAATTGTTGCATGGGAGAACGCCTGATAAGAATGGCGGTATTTATCCAAATTTCGATTTACTAAGGGGTTTTTATTTGGGACGGTATCGTGTAAAGATAATTGCTTGAATTCTGTAAGAATAAGGTCGATTTATCGCTGGCCTTAAATTGATCGGACTGCATCCAACGCGCCTACAAGAGGGGTATTTTCGATGGATACGAACTTTTTACGGAGCTAGAAATATGAAGGGCATGAATCGAGTGGTATTTCCGGGCACGCTTCTTTTGTTGGTAGGATGCGTCATTGGCTGGATTGTGGGCACCATCGGGACTTCGATTCGGTACCAAAAGCATGTCGAGATTAGTCACGAATTCTATCAAACGCTGTCCGCGGAATATCAGAAGGGGCATGACCTTCAAGCTTCGCTACGAACCGCAAGGCTGCAATACGATCGTGACAATCCTCAAAGTCCAAGAATTGACGGCATTCTCCTTGAAGAGGATGGCGCTTCCGCTGTAATTCGATTTCACGAGTCCAGCGGCTATTTTTACCTTGGCGTCTGGAAAGAAGGCGACAGCCTAACCTGGAGCGTAAGCAAGTAGGGACCAAAAGCGCGCTTGTCGGACTAAGGATTGGAGCGGGCGATGGGAATCGAACCCACGTGGCCAGCTTGGAAGGCTGGAGCTTTACCATTAAGCTACGCCCGCGTTTGGTAACCAATATTATGCACGATTGAACCCAATCCCCGCTAGGGAATCAGGTTCAATCGACGACCGGAAATCAACAGAATTGAAATTCCGGTGAGCCGAAGATGAGCCGAAGGACATCGGCGGCGACTTGGTTAGCATTCTTGGGAGCCAGATCTTCGCCTTTAAGGCTAATTGTCACCGCCTCCGCCAATTTCTGCATCTTGACTTCGCTAAACGGTGCATCGTACATGGAGGTCAGCTTTTGGACAATGCCCATCGGCGTCGGATCTCCCGCCAAGAGACTGTAGATGGGATAGCGGCCGACTCCGCCGCGCGCGGTGCCCATGAGCTTATTGGCCCAATTGATCCGCTCAACCATCGTGGCCGACGTGATCCACGCCTCACCTGGCTTCCAGCCTGAAACATCGGGTGGATAGAGAAGCCATAGTCCCTGGCTCTTCATGGCCGACGAAACGCCAGCGGCCGGGGCGATGCGAGCTCGCGACTGCTTTTCATCGGTGCTCGTCGGAGCCAGGGCAGTGGCCATATTTTCGCCAATACCCATCGCGCGGGCCGATGCCATGCAGAAGTCGACCGGGTTCTTGATGAGCTTGCGATAGGATCGGTCGGAATAGAATTCGTTCGATTCCATAATGGATCGAATGAGCGTCTTAATATCGAGGCCGGAACGCCAAAAATCTTCAACGAAGGGCTTGAGAGTCGCGGGGTCGGGGTTCGGATAGACGAACCAATTCCAGACCTTCGTCGTGATGAACTCGGCAAGGCGCGGCATCGAGCAAAGAATAGTAATGACGTCGTCGCCACTCAGGTTGCCTGATTTACCCAAAACGGTCTTAGGGCCATCGTCATGCAGAACAGGCTTGAACATAAACGAAGCGGGGGATTTTTGAGCATTTCGACCGTTACGAATGAAACTCCAGCCCGTAAATGCCCGTGCAGCCTCTTGAATGTCCTTTTCGGAGTAGTGACCCACACCTAGCGTGAAAAGCTCCATGACTTCGCGGGCAAAATTTTCGTTGGCGCGACCCTTGATGTTGTCTTGGCCATCTAGCCAGATCAACATCGCAGGATCTTTCGAGACTTCCGACAAGAGGGTTTTGAAATTGCCGAGAGCGTTCCGGCGTAAAATTTCGTTCTGCTGAATCATCAGCGGGGCATTGGTAACCTTCTCCGCGCTGGTGGCAAAGTGGTTGTGCCAAAACAGCGTCATCTTCTCCAGAAGCGGTCGCCGTGTCATGAGCATTCGAGCCGACCATCCGACCACAGCTTGTTGAGGCTTTATTTGGCCTTTCTGGTCCTCTACGACCTCCCAAGAGAAGTCATAGGCTTCGGGCGTATGCTCGCAGTCTAGGAGCTTGTCGATCGCGCCCTTTAGTCCACCTTGGGAGTAATAATTCAATTCTGCTTCACTGGCTCCGAGGCCGAACCTACGAAGCAGATGTGCGCATTTTTCTCGCTCTGTCAATCCCATAACGTTCTGTAATAACGATAGTCGGGTTTACGGGTTCGCTTTCGTACCAAAATACCCGTATGTAAAAACAAAAAAGAGCTAGAGATGACTCTAGCTCCGTCGTTCGTGTCGAAAGTTGGACTATTCTTCTTTCGCGCCCGAAGCCTTGTACGTTGCTTCGTTAACGAACTTAAAGAGCGTAGTGCCTTCGTAGGTTGCTTTGAGTGCGTATCGAGTTTGCTCGCCAGACTTGGTCTTTCGAACCATCTTGGTCTTTCGAACGTCGCCTTCCGGCACTTCAACATGAGATCGTGTCTTAAGATTGTAGAACTTCATATTTTCTCCTAAATCGGCAACGAGTTTCCCCCTCGCCCATTCCTTCTAGGTTCAAATTTGTCGAATTAGAGAATATCACAAACTTATGCCTTGTCAAGCTAAATTTGAAGAGAATCTAGGCAAAGTTTGAATTTTGCCTAGACTCAAAATAGGTTCTATTTGAACGTGATGTCCTTTTGGAGGCTCATTTGCGAGTGGTCACCAAAGCGGCTGACTTTGATGGTGGTTTTATCGCCCCAATTCATCCGCGAAACTTCGCCCGTCAGCTGGTCGACGGTTTCCACTTTTTTGCCCCCAATAGACTCAATAATGTCCCCAGATTGGATTCCATTTCGCTCGGCGATGGACCCTGGTTCGACGCTGGTTACGACCACGCCATGAACGCCTTCGGGAACATGATTTTTCTTTCGCTGATCGGCGTTCAGGTTCTCAATTCCGATCCCAAGTCGGGCCTTCCCACTATGCAGCGGTTGGACATCTTTTTCATCGTCGTCTGAGGGGTTGTCTTTAGATCGAAAGTCCTTAAGCCGATTCTCAAAATCCTTCAGGTCTTGACCATCGAACATATCACCAAAGTCCTTTCCGTTCCACTGGTAAACCTTCGATTTGGAGTTCGTCGCCTTTTGAGTGTCCTTAAACTCCTCAAGCGTTACGTCGACGGTGGCCGTCTTTCCATCGCGAATATATTCGACCTTGATCGTTGACTTGGGAGCGTTCTCGAGCATCGCGTTTCGAAGATCGATTTGACCATCGATGGGCTTCGAATTGATTTTCTCGATAATGTCGCCTTTCTTAAGGCCAACCTTGTCGGCTGGGCTGCCGGGGGCAACGTTTTCGACGTAAGCTCCACCCGTCAGTTTCTTTTCCGTCATCTCAAATGGCTTGAGGTCGCGAGGATAGACGCCGAGTTGGGCGCGGACGACCTTACCTTTCTGGATCAACGTATCGGCGATGAATCGCACTTGGTTGCTTGGAATCGCAAAAGCGATACCATTGCTGCCACCCGTCTTGGTGTAGATCGAACTGTTCATGCCGATGACTTGACCGTCGATGTTCACAAGCGGCCCGCCCGAGTTGCCTACATTGATTGCGGCGTCGGTTTGAATCAGGTCAGGATAGAATCGTTCGGCTGAACCTGTCAGCGAAGCGTCAGGAACCGCGTTTTCACGTTTGGTCGCGCTGACGTGGCCAAAGGTGACCGAATTTTCGAGACCGTAGGGCGAACCGATCGCCATCACCATTTGACCGGGGAGGACCGACTTTGAATCGGCCATTCCAAGTGTGGGGAAGTCATTTCCTTCGATCTTGACGACGGCGACATCCCAATCGGGAGCCCGCTTGACCGTGCCTTTAAATTCACGGCCGTCATTCATGATGACCGTGACCTGGTCGGCGCCGCTCACCACGTGATCATTGGTAATCACATAGCCATCTTTTCGATAGATGAAGCCTGCACCTTCGCTTCCCGAAATCGGAATCATTTTTCCGTCTGTATCGGCCGCACGGTTTGTAACGGCACGGATATGAACAACCGCTGGCTTCACATATTGAGCCAAATTGGTCAACGAGCTATTTAAATTGTGAAGCGTGGTCGCTTCCTCAGCAGAGATGTTGCCAACAAGGCGACCCGCATTCACATCGGGTTTCGCAATTGCGGTCGCGGGTCTTAATCCACCCGACATTCCCACAACGGTTGCGACACCAGCGAAAAAGCCGCCAACGATCATCGCATACGCAGTCCAAGGTCGAACAGTTTTCATGTGATTACTCTTTAATTTATTCTAATAGGTTTTTGCCGAACCTGAGTTCCCTTAAAAGCCGACGCTGGTAAGGATTGCAGGATTTTGGTCGACGCGGACCATAAATGGTCGGAGGAAGGATTCCCGTAGGGTTGTGCCCAAATCGCAGACGATAGTGATTTTAAGTCCTTTTGCGATCTTAAAGCTGGAGGCTTCGCCCGTCTTCACTTTTTCACCCGGAACGTACATCCATTCGTACACGGTAGCTCTTTGAATCCCGTCGGTCATCTTTAAGCAAAGCACTGGGCATCCGCCATTTGACGAGACGGTGATCTTTTGGACGCGAAATCCGAAAGGGATGGTTTGAGGAACGACCGGCGTAAAGCCAAGGCTTGGCTCGGCGTCGGCAAGTTTAGTAAGGCTCTTTTGCTCGCGATAGTTCACGATCTCGACGCCGGCGACGGGCTCTAACGTAAAGATAGAGTCATCGATTTTGGCCGGAAACTTAATGTCGGTGATCTCATATCCACTCAAGACACGTCCGTCCGAGAGGACGGTTTCCATGCTCATGGGAAAGCCGGTCGATTCGTCAAAGTAGTAACGGACGCTTGGTACTTCGTCATATTTCGACTCGGCGGTTACCGTTACGCACTTGCGACCCGCAATCTTCTTGCCCGTTTCTGACTTCAGTTTATAATTCTTTTCGACGAGCGAGAGGCGAAACCCGGCTTCTTGTCCGGCGGGAATCGAGGGCTGAACAAACATCACTCGATCGTCGGGCAGGTAACGCTTCGAAACCTTTCCATCATCGAGAAACTCGCCTTGCATGTGCAAGGGCGACAAGATCGTATGTCGCAACTTGCCGTCTTTCGACCGCTGAAGTTTGAGTTGGACGTTCCCTTTGTCTTCCGTTGTCTCATGAAGGATGGCCACGACATTGAAGTTATAGTCGCTACGGAAGTAGCGAACCATGTACTTCATGGCACGGTTGTCCTCACCGAAGGCGACCGCTACCAGGCCCGCAAGGGCCAGAAGGCTAGCGGCTCTCAAAGCTCGTATAGTGAACAAAAGATCCTCCTATGGCCGGATCGGAACCCGCATCGAAAATTTGATCTTTCGCGACCTTCTGATTGAGGATCGCATCACGATTCTTGGCAACCTGTTGGTCCTTGTGGAGAGTCATAAAGACCACGCCACAGAGTGCGGGCACGGCGACAATAAGCGCCAACCTCAGATAGTTTGGCCGAGAATCGTGAATCCGTTTTTGGATCTTTTCGACTAAAAATGGTGAAGGTTCGGGGGTTTGGGGAAGGTCGCGAAGGACGGCTTGAACGCCGCGAATGCGATCAAACTCGTCTCGGCAGTCGGAGCACTGGCTGATATGGCTGCGAAACTGCTGCATTTCGACTCCCGACATTTCTCCGTCAACGAAGGCGGAGAGCTGTGACAGAACTTTATTACAGGACATTTGCATACCTCCCATAAGATTCCGGAGCGTTTTCGAGCAAGAACGTTCGGAGTTGAACTCGGCCGCGGTGGATTCGAGATCGCACGGTTCCGACCGACGTCTCCATGATCTCAGCGACTTCCTCATAGGAAAGTCCTTCGATATCGGCAAGGACAACCGCAAGTCGAAACTCGGGATTCATTTGGTTGAGGCCGTTTTGGACGGTCTCAGAAAAGCTGCCATTCACAAGTTCGTCGCCGGGGACGTTGGTATGGTCGGCAACCTCAAGGGCCTGCTGCCCATCGCTTCCTGCGTGGTCTAGCGAACTCGTGCGAATCTTTCCTTTGCGACGAATCAAATCGATATGCGCGTTTGCAATGATGCGATACATCCAGCTGCTGAACGGCAACCGTTCGTCATACCGATGGAAAAATCGATAGGCACGAAGATACGCTTCTTGCACAAGGTCTTCAGCATCCGACGAATCGCCGGTCAAACGATAAGCCACAGAAAAAGCTTGGCGGTAGGAGTCGCGCATCAATCGTTCAAAATTGGCTGAACGATCAAACGTGCCGGTCCGGTTCTTTACCCAACTAAGCATTCAATACTCTCTTACGAAATACAACATACGAAGTTCTATGCACGGATAGTTCCCATACTCTTTGAGAGGGTAATTCGTCCAATCATGGCGTCCAGCACAAGTGCCGGGTTGGCATTGGCGAGAATCCGGCGATGTCCTTCGATGAGCGCTTGAATAAGGTCGGGATTGGGGTGGCGTTTGGCGACTGCGGTTGCGACCAGCTCGAGGATTCTTGCGTTGGCGTTTCGAATTCCAACTTTCTCGCTTGCCTCAAATCGCTCCGCCAGCTTTCGATATTCTTCACTCAATATCAATGTGTGGTGCCGCGAAGCGGTCGACAATCGGTCGGCAAATGCGACGATATCGACATAAAGATCGGGATTCTGGGCGATCCGTTCGAGAGTGCCGGGCGCTCCTTCGGCAAGCTCGATTACGTGGGAAGGAACGCTTCCGTAAACTTCCTCAAGCTCTTGTTGCGTTGGCAATTCGCAGTTGATCACCAAACACCGCGAAAGGATGGTGGCCGGGATTTGGCTGATTTGGCTCGTTGTCAGGATGATTTTTGCGTAGGATGGTGGCTCCTCGAGAGGCTTCAATAGCGAATTGATCGCCGCGAGGTTCATACGCTCGGCTTCGTTGATCCAAATAACCTTGTGGCGAGAATAAAGGGGGCCAACCCGTAAAAATTCAGAGAGTGGGGTGATGTTCTCGTTGGCTTTGGTCTTATTTTTCGCTGGACTAATCTGAGCGAGCGTGATCTGACTCCCCAGGCCCATGGGTTCAATGACGAAATAGTCGGGGTTGGCTCTCCGACGAAAAGACTCGATCGCGCGATCATTGCCTTCTTCTTGGGAGAGCCAGGCTTCGGCCAGCTTCGCAACCAGAAGGCTCTTGCCACAACCGCGAGGACCATAAAGCAGAACCGATGCAACACCGCTCGCGGGGCTTCCGAGAATGGGGGTGATTTTTTGGGCTCGGTGCAATCCTAGAATCGTGGTCAAAATCGCTCAAACTCCTCAACGGGAAGGAGAAAGAGTACCGCGCCACCAACTGGCACTTTGACCGCCGAAGGGGTAAAGGCCGCCGTAGGATTGCTTTCGAAAGGTGCCACGTTCAAGAGTTGTTCGCGGCTTTGGCAATTGGCAGAAATCAGAGATTTTAGATTCGGAATCTCGTCTTCATTGACGCCAATCAGGAAAGTCGTATTGCCTTCACGGAGAAAACCACCAGTTGAGCCGATGATCGTGAATTTGAAGCCAGCGCGAATCAACTCATCGATGATCTTGCCTTTGTCTCGGTTATGAATGATGCAGACCGCGAGCTTCATGGTGTGAGAGCATTATAAACGAAAAGCTCGTTTCCAGGAGTGAGTAGGGATATTGTGAAAGGCGAAACCGCCACAGACAAAAAGTCTGGCTGGGATGCGTCCAGCCAGACTTTGGATCAGCCTATCTTTGGTCGTAAGGGCTTTCCGACGGCGCATTTGCCAACGGTTTGCCATTACTGTCTTTGGCTTTCGCCCAATCTTTGACGTCTTGATCCGAAACCTCGGTTTTCGAACAGCCAACGATGCTTGCAAGCAAGAGACTAGCCAGTAAGATGCGACCGAATTTCATTTATTGTCCGAGACCCCAGAACGGATAGTTGATCGTCATGTTAGGAACGTCAGGACCACCGGTGTAGAGGTAAGCGCTCGTAGATTTTCGGCAGTTGCTCGAGAACGAGCTTGACGGGAACGAAACGCCGGGGAGGTATTCCGCATTGGTCGGCGTCATACCCAGGATCTTGCTGGTCTGATAGAACTTTGCGCTTCCGTCAGCGTGTCCGACGACGACACCGCCGTGAGGGCCCGAACCAACGAGATCAGGAACATCGTTCGTCGTACAGTTGTTCGACGAAATCGAAGTCAAAAGAATGGATCGCCAGTACTCGCGAATCGCCATCGGATAAACCGATTGAGGATTCGGGATTGGGGAAACCGATTTGACAACGAACGGAACGCCGTAGGTGTTCGGCATTTCCATCAAGAGCATCATCTGCGAAACGTTTGGCAGCGATGTTTGCGAACCGCCAAACCAGCCAACACTGGTCGTCGCCGACGTCGAAGCGCCGATGACTGCAAGGTTGACGACGAAGCTGTTCAGGATTTCGCCGTTGTTGTTCCAGTCGGTTGCGTCCTTCGTTCGAAGCGGGTGGGTGTAAAGGTCAACGTTCTTAACGTATGGGGCGATGTACTTCTGCCAGGTTTGCCAAGTCATCGAGTGTGCGAAGCCGTTAGCGCCGCCGCAGCGAAGGACACCGTCGTTCAGCTTCGGATTGATGGAAGAGTTCAATTCGCAGCCAGATCGTCGAGGATAGATATCGTCGTTGTCGCCAAGATACATCATGAATCCCAAGCCGATTTGCTTCTGATTGCTGATGGCCGAAGCTTTTTTAGCGGCAACCTTTGCTTGAGCAAAGACAGGGAAAAGGATCGCTGCGAGAATGGCAATGATCGCGATAACGACCAAGAGCTCAATGAGCGTAAATGCTTTTTTCATAGCCAAATGATTCCAGGATTGGTGCGATGCCATGCACGTCCTGTGCACAAAGCAACGAGTGAGATAGACCGCTCCTGCGTAAAGAAATGGTGGGTCGCGAATATTAAAGGAATGTTAAGATTGCCTTATTTCTCTGGCCTATCACTGCATAGTTTACAGTCTGCGCCTTCTTAATGAAAGGCTAAAAATCGGTTTTGGCTTCTTTTTGGAAAAAAAACGAAAAAGGAATGCCTTTGTCGCCGATGAGTCTTTCTGGATAGGCGGATGATGGATTTCGAATCCAGAACCTCCTCTACGATGGTGACTTCATGCGGCGAAGCGCTTCCAACGCAAAAGGCGATAGGAAGACCGCTGCCGTCCAAGATTGCCATGATCTTGGTCCCTTTGCCGCGCTTTGTCGGACCAACTCCAAGGCCCCCTTTTTGCCGAGGTGAACGTCCCGTCAATGAAGCATTCGCTCAAATCGATCCCGACTCGCTATTTGATCATGTAACAAGGCAACTCAATCATATGTGAGTTGCCTTGCCGTTTCTTTTTGCGGGGCGATTACTCGCCCCTAGCCTTGTACTCAGCATCTTTTTGCTGAGATTCCTGATACTTTCGATACGCTTCAGGGTCTTTCTTCAGTTCTTCTTCGATCTCGCCCTGGCTCTTCGAAGGAAATGCCTGGTCGAGTTGAGATTTACCGACTTCTGAATTACCGGAGCATCCAAAAACGAACAAGCAGATTGGCAGAACCAGGACAAAGCGAAGAAGCTTCCTCAACCGCCAAACCCCCAGAACGGATAGTTGATGTTGGTATTGGGGCGAATAATGCCAAGATTTCCAGCATTTAATGTAGTATTTGGCATTCCGTGGCAGTCATTCATGTACGTATATCCAGCTGAAACCGAACCAGAGGTACCGACCATTTCTTGTTTCGTGGGACACTTAGCTAGGAACGTGTTTGCTTGCATGAACTTTGCACTTCCGTCAGAAAAGCCCATCGTGATGCCACCCTGGACTGCCTTGTTCGTATCGACTTCGGTACTTACAGTGTTCGAATAGCAATCGATAACGCCACGAGGGGTCTTGTGAACCTTATTAACCCAATACTCGCGGAATGCGATTGGGTAAGAGACGATATCTTGAGTCGCTGTGTTCCACTGAGTGTCATCGGTAGCGCCAGGAATAGCGCCAATGTTGTAGGCCACTTCCATGATGATCATGGCTTCCGAAGGCGATGGGATCGCGGTAAGGCTTCCGCCCAACCAAGCGTTTCGCTTTCCACGTGAGCCAATTTGCCCGGTAATTGGATTTGAAGTGTAAATCGAGCCAGTCAGGCCATTATTGAGCAGAAACTGATTGAAGAGTTCTCCATCATTGTTCCAAGTCGTTTCGTCCTTTTGTCGGAGAGGGTCGAAGAAGACTTCTGTATTCTTAACGTAGGGCATGATCCACTTTTGCCACGAGAAGTTGTTCACTCGGTTGTAATAAGGCCCGAAGCAACCTGCGCCCGCAGTGTTGTAGGAGGCAGCTTTAAATTTTGGATTGAGAGAACTATAGCTTTCGCAAGCGTCATTCCGTGGATAGATATCGTCGCTGTCTCCCGCATACATGATCAAGCCAAGTCCTTGTTGCTTTGCATTCGAGATTGCAACCGCTTTCTTTGCCGCGACCTTTGCCTGGGCGAAGACAGGGAAAAGAATTGCTGCGAGAATGGCAATGATCGCGATAACGACCAAGAGCTCAATGAGCGTAAATGCTTTTTTCATAGCTTAAGAATTCCAAGAGTTTTGTGCGTGGCGAAACACGTCCTGTGAGACTCAATACACGGTATGAAGCAGCCTCTTGCTGATAAGCTAAATTTAAAGGTGTCCTATTAAAGCCAGGTTAATAGCGCCAAAGCTTCAATAATTCTTAATAAAACGATGGGGTGTTCGCTACCGAAAAGAACTTCGCGCATTCCTCTCTCATCGCCTCGCGAAAGAATTCGAGTGGATTCAATCCTTCGATTGCCGGACGCGTCCAGGCGTTGCCAAAAAGAATGTCGATCGGCAGCTTGTGATACTCGTATTCGTAGGGTGGCTGCTTCCAAGCAAAGCCGGGTAATTCAGTCTCGGGACTTGCGGCCCGGAAACGCTCAAGCTGGATTCCGCTTGAATCGTGCAAACCACCCTGGCGAATCGACTCTTGGATGATTGCAATATAGGCCAAAACCGGTTCGAACTTGCGGCGATCGGTCACGTGGACAAACACGCCGTTGCAGATTTGCCCATGATATTTGTTAAAGGTCGGCTCAAATTGAATGGGACGAAACACGACGCCTTCAAGACCGGAAGCATTGAGAGAATCGGCAAGTCGTTGACCGTCGAGCCAAGGCGCACCAATCATTTCGAACGGGCGGGTCGTACCTCGCCCCTCGCTCAAATTCGTCCCTTCGATAAGGCAGCCGCCCGGATAGACAACCGCCGTCTCTACCGTTGGCATATTGGGTGACGGCATGACCCATGCGTAGCCGTTCTCGTCGGCGTAGGAATGACGATTCCAATCGTGGAGCTTGACGACATCCACCTTTGCCTTTGGATAAAAGGATTGATTGAGATAAACGGCAATCTCTCCGAGAGTCAGCCCGTGTCGCAGAGGAAGCGGGTGGAGACCGACGAAGGAAGCGAAGGCCGGATCGAGAACCGTTCCCTCGACTTGAGATCCGATGGGATTCGGTCGATCCAGCACGAGAATGGGAATATTTTTCGGCTCACAAGCCTTCATCGTGAGGGCAAGCGTCCAGATGAATGTGTAATAGCGAGAGCCGACGTCGGGAAGATCAACGACGACAACCTCAATGTCGCGAAGCATCTCATCCGTGGGTTCGCGATGCTCGCCGTAAAGTGAATAAACTGGAAACCGCACGATTTGCGACCCCTCACCTTCCCACTCGATCATGTTGTCTTGGGTGGTGCCAAAAAGACCATGTTGGGGTCCGAACACAGCCCCAATGACAAAATCCCCCTTCAGATGTCCAGGTTCAAGGAGGTCGAGAATATGGTGGTAGCCATTGTCAACGCTGGCTTGATTGCAAACAACGGCGATTCGACGACCAGAAAGTTGCGCAAAATTTGAGCTTGCAAGTCGATCAAGGCCGTTTTGTATCGCCATGACCGAATTTTACAGTCTTCAAAAGCAAAAGCCCCGGCTTCGACAAGGAAACCAGGGCTTGTTTGATTCGCGGCCGCAGCTAGGCTACGGCATCGTCAACGAGCTGATTGTTCAAAGATAGTTGAAGCCGGACCTCTTGGATTCGAGTCAACTTACCGTGTTTGTGGGGTTTTGCCTCAGCAAGCGGCGCCGGTCGTTCGGCCGTCCGTTTCTGAACCGTGTTGAGTATCCACTTCTTGGTCTTCTCGATCTTGTTGACGATTCGACGTGTTTGTTTTCGTCTCCATGCCCTGGTACGGTCTTTCATCTCAATATGTACCTGCCTTGTTTCCAAGTGTTTCAGAACCAGCAATTTCGCGGTTCTTCAATTTAGGATACGAAACCTGGTGATTTCATGTGCATCAGTTTTTTCTCGGTAGGTCTTTTTCACCTCAATTTCGGTAACCTTTCGGGCGTTCATGGTTCGAATGCCGGAGTTTGGAGGTGAACCCTTTGTCCGACTCAGTTGAGTCTATCGATACTCCACGCCCGGATCGCCTTGAAAATCTGCGCACGCTGAAGGTCGCTAACTTTGATGGGGCTTTTGCCACCGCGTTCGGCACACTCATCGGCGGTAGCTTCTTGGTCGGTTACATCAAGGCCGAACTGCCGGGGGGCAGGGCCGATCTTTGGATCGGATTTCTGACCGCGATTCCAAGCTTTCTAGGACTTATTCAGATTCCTGGCGCGATTTGGGGTCGCAGCTTCCCGTCGTTCAAATCGTTCATTCGCATTCCTGCGTTCATTTGGCGATGTCTTCACCTTCCGCTGGTTTTGCTGCCGCTGTTGGCCATTTACTCTGAGGTCAAGCTCGGCATTATTTTAGGCTGCCTCTCGTTGGCGGCCGCGATCATCAACATCGTGAACCCGATCTACACGGATTGGTTAGCCGAAATGGTTCCTCCGAACTCGCGGGGCGCTTTCTTCGGAAATCGGAACGCCGTGATGTCGGCGGTCGGTTCATCGGTTGGCTTGCTCGGTGGCGTCATTGTCGATGTTTTGCGGCGGCATGGCTACGTCAATTACGGCTATTCCGTCATCTTTGGCATTGCCCTCTTGTGTGTTTTTACGAGTTGGTTTTTCTTTTGTCAGATGCAGGACATCCCGCGTCCGAATCCAGTAAAGCAATCCATCGGAGAGGGAATTCGGGGGTTCGCCGTGCCTTTTACCGACCGCGAATTCCGTAAGGTTCTTCTCTTCCTCGTGGTGTTCATCTGGGGACAGGCGATGGCGGGCAACTTGTGGTCGGCGTTTGCTTTTGAATCTCTGAAGTTCTCGCAAACCGAAATGCAGTGCTGCAGCCTGACTTATGCGGTGGGCTACATCGTTTTTTCGAAACCGTTCGGCTATTTGGCCGACAAATACGGCAATAAGCCCATTCTTGCGGTGTCCGGATTCGGCATGCTGCTAAGTCCGGTGGCGTGGCTGCTTTCGCGTCCGACCGTCGGGCCTGATCCTTTACCTTTTAACCTTATTTTGCTGATTTCCTGCCACTTTTTGATGGGCGCGAATTTCAGCGGAGTGGCAATTTGTCAGGGCAATTTGCTCCTTTCGACCGCGAAGCAGTCGAATCGAGCGACGTACATTGGGGCAGGACTCGCAACACAATCTTTCATTGCCGGTCTGGCCCCGGTTGTCGGTTCGATTCTTCTCAATTGGGGTCGAAATTTCTTCACGACCTTCGCCGCCTATCAGTTCGTGTTTTACGTCACGATCGGGGTTCGATTGATCGCGCTGTTCTTCTTGGCGGCGACTCGAGAAGAGGGATCGACCGGGGTCAAAGAAACGATTAAAGTTTTGACGGGTGTGACGCCAAAGGGAATGCGAGCGATGCGCCGCTTTAACCGAAGTGGCGATGCTATGGAACGTGAGTCGGCCATCGTGAAAATGGCGGGCCAGGGACTCTCTTTGGCAACTTCCGAGCTTATCGCTGCCCTTCACGATCCGTCTCCTCGAGTTCGTCGACAGGCGGCAGCGGCGCTTGGACGGCTTGGTGATCACGCTGCGGTGCCTGAACTTCTTCATCAGCTTGAGTTGCACCCTGACCTTGTCGAAGAGGAAACCATTCATGCCCTCGGCGATCTTGGAGACGCCTCTGCAATTCCAGAATTGGCAAAGCTGTTGCAAAGCCCACGCCCTTTGATCCGACGAGCCAGCGCACGGGCAATCGCCAATATTCCTGGAGCAGGCGACAACCGGGAGGCGGTTCAGTCGCTCATCGATGCCGCCGAAGACGTTCGCGACCCTGACCTTCGACGTTCGGCATTGCAGGCGCTTCGATATCTTGAGATCGCCAGTATCGCCGATACCGTGTCAAGCGCTCTGCAAGATCGACATCCTAGCGTTCGGATTGCCGCTGCCGAAGCGTCGGCCGAATTGGAACTCAAAGACACGGCTGACGCCTGCCGTGAGTCACTGGCCCTCTATGACGACGAAGCGAGCGCCGAGGTAGCTTACGCACTTGGCGTCAATGGCAACCTTGACGATGTTCCGCGCATTTTGGCCGTGGCCCAAACCTGCGTTTCGATGATCACGCGTCGACGGTGCTTGCTGGGCGTGGCGAGAATTTATGGAGTCGAAAGGGAAGTTTATAAGGCGTTGATGACGGCGGGAATGGACCGTGATCGACTTCTGATCGCGCTTCTAACGATTAGCGGAAAACAGTCGAAAGCCGCCACCAAGGCCCTCGAAGCCCATGCTCGGGAAGACGAGGCTGCGGCGGTTCAGGCTCTAAGCCTCGGCAAAGATGCCGAGGCATTGAGCTTGTTCCATGTGGAAGAGATGCTGGTTCTGGCCGCATGTATTTACGCCGATCGAATGGGCAAGCGCACGAACAAGAACAGCTAGGAGGGGAAATGCTCGACGTGCTCTTCACCGAGTCGTCCGGTGTACACGACCTTCCTTCCATCGAGATAGGCCGTATAACCAACGCATCCGGCGCGCTTCGTACGATCGACAAAGGTGCGAAAGGCTTGGCCTTCGGTTTGTGAAGCTTTGATCGCAGCTCTGACTTCGTCTACCAGGAAGTTCGGCGCAACAAGCTCGCTCGGCAGATCAAGCGGCTCAAGAATAGATTCTCCGTTTCGAAGGTAGACGACCTTTTCGTTGCGGATATAGTCGACTCGGTAGTGGGAGACTTCGACCTCAAGAAGAGCTTGAACCGCCTCAGGAAAGTTCATTGTATTGTCGAGACAGGCTTGGGTAACGGCGTGGATTCGGGATTGAGTTTGTGAATTCATGTTAATGAGTTGGTATTGTGATGAGGTTGGCATGGAGGGAGAGTTCTCGTAACAGATCGAGAAGTTCGCGTCGGCGCTCTACGGGGAGATGCCCAAAAAACTCGGCGTCGTTTTGATCGGCCAGTTGGGCAAGTGCGGGGATTAGCGAACGGCCCTCAGGGGAGAGTCCGACAGTTTGAGAACGTCGATCCTGGATTCCAGGTTCGATTTTGATTAGCCCTTTTGCCTCTAAGCGATCAATGACTTTGGAAATAGCTCCCTTGGTCATGCCAACTTGCTTGGCAAGTTGGCTCGGTGAAACATCGTCGTCGAAAAGAATCCGAAGGACAACCCATTCGGCCACGCTCATGTCGCGTGACGCAAGTTTTCGTTCGAATGACAGCGAAACGTGATTGGAGAGGCTTCTCATCCAATATCCGATATGAGCTTCAAGCGGGCTAATCATATTTAGTTTCCTGGGAAACTAAATATGATTATAGTTTCTTGGGAAACTAATTGTCAAGATTTACGAATATTGGTGATGTCGAGGCTTGGGAACCGACTTGCCACGTGATTAGCTTAGGGCGGGGAAAACGAGTCGTAAGCGCTATGCGGCACTGGCCGTATGACTTCTGGAGTTACGTTCGAAGCTATAAGAGAAGACTGGAGGGAAGGTTCTTTCCCTCCACCGAACATTCGACAATCGTCCGACGTCATAATAAGAGAACAACAAGGGGGCGTCAGGGTTCGACAGAACTGCAGTGACTCTTCGTTGCGAGCCATGGATTCTCGTTGGCCATGTAAAAAACGAGGAAAAAAATAACTGCAAACAACAACTTTGCATTCGCTGCTTAATTGACAGCGCGTGACTCTGGACTTAGTCGGATAGTTTAGATGTTCGCGACGCAAATCCGAATCGCTTAGTGAGCTTCTGTTCGTAGCAAGCTGAGCTAAAAAAAATCGGACTGGATGACGGGTCAGGCGGTCTCGGCAGAGACCCGCATCGAGATAAAGTACAGAGAAGACGCTCGTGGGAACGCTGGGAAGCCAGTTTTGGAAGGGGGTTCAATTCCCCCCGCCTCCACCAAATCTTAGCTTTGGGCTAGCTCTATTAGGCCAATTGGTTACTTTTGAGAGCTAGGCAGAATCAAAATTTCTAGCCGTCATATGCGAAGGTGTATATAATTTGCCCGTGAATTTGAAAATCGCTGGCTCAATCTGCCTTCTCGTCGCCGCTGGTCTCGTCGTCTACTCCCAGGATAAAACCCAAACGCCAAGCTATGAAGATATTGCAAAGATGAAAGGCAACGCTAAGTATGAATTGGCCAAGAGCAGTTCTCGGATTATTGGCTACGGAGAAGAAATCGTCAAGCAAACCAAAGGCGACTACGATAAAGAGTCGAAAATTGCCGGCCTCCTCGGAGCCGCGCTAACCGAAATTGCAACCGATGGAAGCGAGTCGACCCAGTTTATAGCAGCCCAACTGCGTGGCTTTTTAATGGAGCGTTCGGAAGCCAAAGGCGCGGCTCAAGTGTCGCAAATTGCCGATGAGGCAAATGTAGAAATTAATTCGCTTATTGCTGTCCAAAACGCACAACTTATCGAACAAAACAAGAGAGTCATCGCCTTGCTGGAAAAACTTGCGGCCTCAAAAAAATAGACTGTGTCTTAGTATGAGAATTGTAGGGGCGTCAAAACTAACCTTCGAAAACTTACGGGCCCATGATCGCCTTGCAGCAGAATCGGCCCCGGTTCTCCTTCGTTAGAGTCCAAAGCACCACCGGTGATGCCAGGAATCGCGGCTTCGACCACGACCTTTCCATTCAATTCGACTCTTACATTCCGTCCGATCAATTCGATGACGGCGCGATTCCATTCGTTCGCCGGTTGAACTGCATTCTCGAAAGGAGGAAAGAATCCGTAGATCGCGGCTGAGGAGCCGACCGAGGGCTCAGCACCAAAATCGTCAAGAATCTGAAATTCGTAACGTCCCCGAAGATAGATGCCGCTATTGCTCTTTTCCGGATAGGTGTATTCGGCTTCGAGGCGAAAATCGGAGAACTTGTCGGTCGTGATGATGTCGGTTCCGGTCGCCGAATTCACCAAAACGCCTTCGACCATCGACCAGTTAAAGTCCATCTCTGGCCAGCGGGCCGTGAATCCTTCTAGTCCCTTCGCCAGCAAATCAATGGCTTCGCCTTCGACCAAGTTGCCATTGCGTTCTAGCGAGGGCGCACGTTGTCCCTCGACGACGTAAGGCTCCTCATCCCAAATCCAAGCGCTTCCCGAACAGGTGTCGCCATCGACGGTAAGTTCAAACCGAAGGTCTGACGAGCAACCCTCATATTGAGGTGGCAGCGAAAAAACGATCGTATTGCCGTCAACTTCGACGCTTTGGATCGGTCGCGAACTACCCCAGATGCCGACATAGCGTCCGCCATCGGCAGAAATCTCAAACCAAGAGGGAAACGAGCCGGACGGCCGTTTTACATCGAGATCCCAAGCGCCAAAAGGTGAGGACATAGGCCCCAGTTTACAAGAGAGTCGCCAAATGAAGTTATGTTCATTCGTTTAGAATATGTCCAGAAATGACCACATTCTTCTGTCACGTTTCTTATCATGCTCTTAACGGAGGACAACGATGTCGACCTGGCGCGAAATAGCGGATCACATAAGGAACCGAATCGATACTGGCGAGTACAAACTCGGTCAGCGGTTGCCCAAAGAGATCGAATTGGGTGAGGAATACGCTGTCAGCCGTTCGACGATCCACCGTGCCCTCGAATCCCTTGAGAATCAAGGATATGTCGAAAGCCGCAAGCGCGGCGGGACATATGTTCGCAAAGAGCCTCGCGAAAAGCGCCACCTTGTTGCCCTCATTTTCGATCGAGTGGCCAAGAATTTCGACTTTCCCTCCTCGGAGATGATCGACGGAATCAAAGAAACATTGGGTGATCAATACGGGCTTGTCTTGTGTGACTCGAAAGATTCCATTGAGCGCGAAGCGAATTTCCTTTCCCGAATGTCGCGAGAGACCGACGGGATCATCTGCTTTCCCATCGCCGATCAGCGCGACGGTACCTATCTCGAAAAGCTCCACGCGATGAATTTTCCGCTGGTAACGGTCGACCGTATTCCGGTTGGCTATAAAGGAAGCGCGGTCGTTTCGGATGACCGGGGCGCGACCATTTCCGCCATCAAAATGCTTCGTGATCACGGTCATCGACACATCGGATTTATCGGATTCCACAAAGAAACGGTCTCCTCCGCGATGGGGCGTTATCGTGCGTTCTTAGAGGGAATGCACGATTGTTTTGGCGTCGATGCCGAAGAGTACGTTCGGTGGATTGGTCGTGAGTTCGAAATGAACGGCGATTTACTTCAGAAAGCTGTTGATGACATCGTTTTTTCGCTGGCAAAAGGGCCATTAGCAACCACCGCTATCTACTGCATCCAAGACGACCTAGCGCTCAAAGTTCTGAAAGCCGCCGAGCGATTCGAGATTGCGATTCCCGAGGAACTCGAAGTCGTGTCAATCAATGAATGGCCTCCTCTCGAACTCCGGCGTCCTTGGGATGTCCATCGAATCGTCCGCCGCAAGTTCCGCATTGGCGTCGCCGCCGCTCAACTGCTTCAGGCCCAAATGACGAACGCGAAGGCGCATTCCCAAACCTTGAAGATCGAAGCCGATTTTATTCCCTCGACTCCCCAAAACTCGCCCGACCTCCACGAGGTTCAGGCGTGGCTAGAGGACGAGAAAAAACAGAAGGAGATTATATAACCATGAATACTCAAAGACGAGCTTTCACGCTCATCGAACTTCTCGTCGTGATTGCGATCATCGCAATCTTGGCGGCGATTCTTTTCCCGGTTTTTGCCCAGGCAAAAATGGCGGCAAAACGAACCTCCGACATTTCGAATGTCAAGAATATATCGCTTGGAATCAATATCTATTTGCCTGACAATGACGATGTGATGCCGATGAGTCGAATTGTCATGAATGGCGCCGACTGGTGGACTTCGCGCATGCTCTCTTGGAAGGACGCAACGCTTCCTTACATCAAGAACGGGGGTCAGAACTACAACAACGGCCAGACCTATAACCAGCAAAACGGAGGCGGCATCTTCCAATCGCCAATTGCCGACGCACCATGGTCAAACCTTTCGCCGCTCTATTGGGGATATCCGGCCATGACCGGCACCGGCGACGAAACGACTCGCTTTCCCCGATCCTATGCGCTGAACAGTTCGGCAGGATTTAATGAGCAAGGCAAGGCGGTCGTGGGTCAATGGCAAGTCGATACCTATCAAGGTGGCGGCGGGTCGGCAACCTTGCTTGATTCATCGGCGACGACGATCATGATTGTCCCGGTCCGGTTCTTCTTTACCGACGCATGGGCAGAAACGATTGCCTACGAATGCACTCCAGGAGGCATTCCTGCGGGCAGCACAGGACTTTCTTGCGTCCAGGGTGCCAAGAATCGCGGAGCAAACTTTGGATTCTTTGACGGGCACGCGAAGAATCTTCCGGCCGCCTCGACAGTTGCCAACGATAACTGGGATTACTTCAAGTGGGCTAACGTGAATCATGGCTCAACCTACCAGCAGGACTATGTTGGCTACACGTCGGCGATCAAGGAGTGGAAGCAATAATGCGGTTTTGGCCGATTGCAATATTGTTCGCCTCATTCATGCTCACAGGATGTGGGGATGATCATGGAGCGCCACCCCATACAGCTCAAGAAGAAAAGATTGTGCAGGAGACTCAGAATTTGACGCCTCAGCAGCAAATCGACCGAGCTCAAAACTCACCAATGCCCCAATCGGCCAAAGACGCTTTGATCAAATCGATCAAAGAAAAAAACGGGATGCAATAACCCATACCATTTGGGCCGATCAACGATCGGCCCAAATGGCTTTCATTCAGCAAAACTGAACTTTGTAATGACCTTTGGATGTGCTTGAACGTCCAAACCAAGGTGTAATCGATTCGACGCTTCGGGGCGAATCAAAAAATGACAATGCTAATGGCCTTATCTCTCGCCGCATCGACTTTCAGCAATGAATCTGCCGACCTATCTCGTCGCATCGAAGAGTCGTATTTCAACCCAAAGACGGGTTATTACAAGGAAGAAAGAGGCAAAAACGATAAGTGCTTTAACTGGACTTTAGGAATTCTTATTTCTGCCCAAAATGCTTTAGCCAGACTCGATCCGGCGAACGTACCAAAGCTTGAAGCCACCTTGGAAAAAGCCGTTACTTATTGGAATCCAACCGGGCCAGTCGGCGGCTTCGATGTTCTACCCGGGCCACCGCATCCCAACGATCGATACTACGATGACAATGCCTGGATGGTGATGTCGTTAGTCGAGAGCTATGAGGTGACCAAGAATGAACGTTGGCTGCATCGTGCCGAGGATGCCCTCAAGTTTGTGCTCAGCGGAGGCGATGACAAGTTGGGTGGAGGCATCTATTGGCGCGAAAGCGATAAAGCTTCGAAAAACACATGCTCGAATGGCCCGGCTGCGGCCGCATGTTTAGCCGTCTACCAATACAACCATGACAAGACCTTGCTTGAAAAGGCAAAGGCGATCTATGCATGGACGAAAGCCAATCTTCAAGATCCAAAAGATCAACTCTATTTTGATAACAAGAATTTAGAAGGAAAAATCGGACGAACGAAGTGGAGCTACAATTCTGCGCTGATGCTACGGTCGGCGAGAGCCCTCTTCGAAGCAACGGGGCAAGCTGAATACAAATCCGATTTCGAGACATTGCAAGAGGCCAGTATCAAACATTGGGTGAAAGAAGACGGTTCGGTTAACGACGAACTCCAATTCTCTCACCTGTTATTTGAGAACCTTGATCCATCTCAGTTCGACGCGAAGAAATCGATCGAACGGCTGCAGGCTCTCAAACGAGAGGATGGCTTCTTCCCAAAAAGATGGTCATCGACCAAGCCAGAAGAGATCGATAAACTGATCATCCAGGTCTCAGCGTTGAGAGCATTTGCCACTTATGACGTCTGGGTGAAAGACGGAAAAATAAAGTAGCCCTCCAATCTTCTTGAAGGGCTACCGTGAACTATAGGCCGGGAGCCGTCGGGATTACATAGACGCTATTCGTGCTTCGAATCGCGATTCCCGTCGTTCCGAATCGGATGATTTGGAGATAAGGCTCTCCGTGCATTTGCAGTTGGTAAGCCGATGTGCCTGAATAATTTGAGAGCTCAAATGTTTTTATTCTGAGTGGATCGGACGTATAACCAACGGGAGCCCACGCAAGGTTATTAGTAGAATCGACTGCAACACCTAAGATAAAGTCGGAGACGCCAAGGTTCGCTAGAACGCTAAAATCCGAGCTAGAAAAGACACGTCCGTTGTCCGTGAGGACGGCCGAATTCTTGGTATGAATATTGCCGGTGATCGAGACCCCTGTTGGGTAGTTTTGTAGGAGGTCAACACTAGTCGCCGTAATGCCGTATTTGGCAATGGCTCCGTTGTTTTGTGCTCGAATAACTTCCGTTCCATTCAACCAAGAAATATCCTGAAAAATATTATTTATGGTCGTCGGAGCAAGGGATGTCCCGTCGGTTCGCAAAATATAGGGGCCAGAAGGGGCTCCATTTTGAGCTGACTTGACGCCAATCGCGATTTCACTGTTGTTCGTTGGATTGATAGAGATAACGGAGGGGTAGCTATTCGCAATGAGCTGAGTGTAGTTGAGTTTAACGCCTACTGTCCGGGTTCCCAGATCAACGACCCTAATGGCTTGATCTGAATTAAGTCCCACGTATGCAACGGAGCCGTCGGCAGATATTGCAATTGCATCTGGTTCTCCACCGACTGCGATAGGTGTACCTACGCTACCTGTCTGAGTGTCGATGTCGACAATCGAATTTGGATAAGCGGAATTCGAGGCAAACGTTCCCCACACTTTGTTATGAACCATGTCGGCAGCGATCTGCTTTGCGCCAAACTGATATCGAACACTGGGAATATCGGGCACGATCACATTAAATGTGTCAGTGGCTGTGAAAAGTTCATATGTGGCCTGAATCGTAGCCGCTCCAACCGACGTTCCTGTAACAATGCCATTCGATAACGTGACATGATTGCCTCCGTTTGTTATTGAAAGGGTTACAAGGTCTTGAGGCAATGCGACAATTCCGGTAGAGGATCGACCAATGACCAAAGCATTTTCAGAATTGTAGAGGTTAACATCAGGCACATCGACGATGATTCCCGTAAGCGAGGTTAAATAGCCAACGGTGCCCAGCGCGCCACCTGTCGGATTCAGAATCGTCCCGTCCTCTCCGACCTTAACGTCAACCGACGCGGTCGCAACAGTTGTTCCTCCACCGGCGGCCAATGACTTGAACATGACCGAGAGGGTGCCGGTTGTATTCTTGGGAACTTGGGGTCCAGGGTAGGTGAGCGTTTGAGCGCCCGTGCCTGCCGGTCGATCAGCCGTCCAAGTGACTGGCGTCCGACTGCTGTCCGGCGTCAGAGTGATGACTGCCGACGCAGCATACGCAGGTGCATTGATCTCCCGAGTTTGGCTTGGCCAAGCGATAACCGCTTTGGGTGCGACCATGGAATCCGATGAGCCTCCGCAGGCAATCAGAACAAGGGCAAACAATGAAAAAAGAATCCAACGAACGACGGACATCGTTGACAAGCGACGCGTTTTCCTCATAAAAATCTAGGGGATTCTGCCTGCAAAGCAGCCACAAAAATCCTCCTCCAATCATTAGTGTATTGAAGGAAGCCACGCAAATCGCATATCAATCCCGTTAGAAATACTATGGGGTGATCTGAATCGTCTTGTTGGTGAGCTTTGTGTCGTACCCGATTTGAAGGGTCACCGTGCCTGGCTTCGTGGCCGTCAGCACGTTGCCATTAAGGGTCGCGCAATCGGAACCGCTCTTAATACTAAACTTCGCCAATTCTTGGGGAAGAGCGATGACTTGTGAGTCGCAAGTACCCGTTACAGTCAGCGTTTGGCTTGTGCCGACTGAACAATCCGTTGCGGAGACTTGGATATAGGAAATATCGGTGAGATAAGAGATATCGCCAATGTCCGCTCCGGCATCGTTCAGGAGTTTGCCTTTCGAGGTCACCGTTACATCTAACCGCGCTTCGGCGACGGTGGGACCATCGCCATTCGGGCCATATTTGAAGGCGATGTTGAGGTGCATCGGCGCTTTGTTGCTGACGGCGGGTCCCGTGTAAGTCATCGCCACGGCATCCGAACCAGATGGTCGCTTTACGGTCCAATCAGTTCCAAGCGTGCCTTGTTCTGGTTGGATGGAGATAATTGCTGAGCCAGCATAAGCGGGCGCACCAAATGCTTTCCCGATGCTCGGCCAGCTAATCGTCAATTGCGGGCTAATGGAATCAGCCGAGACGGTTCCGCCTCCACATCCCACGATGCCTGAGAAAATAACGCCGACGATGGCGATTTGACTAACCAACTTCATATGCTCACAAAACCAGGTGAGCCTCGGAGAGGAAGCTCACCCATATCCCCGGGCAAGAGCCCAATGAACACATTGTAGATCAGTTTTTCTCGAACTTCGGTAATCAAAATATAAGAATTAAGGCTTGGAATTCCGCTTCTTGATGGACACGAAAACGGGATAGCTAAGGGTCGAGATCAAACTCAAGTAAAGAAACCAATCGCCAAGAAATCCAGCCAGTGTCCAGATTTTCTGGCCGGAAACGTGGCCGGTGAGGAGTCCCTGCTGGCTTCCGAATTCGCTGACAATGGTGCCGCGCTCGTTCACGATCATCGAACCGTAGTTGCCGTCGGCACGGACGATCGCAATGCCATTTTCTGCCGCACGGAAAGGCGTATAGGCTGCGTGCATTGCCGCCATAAAGTGATGAATTGAGTCGGGGTCGATGGTTGGCAAGGCTACGACTTTTACGTCTGATAGCTTGGCCGTTTCTCGAAGGATGTAGGGAAAACACGAATCGTAACAAATGTTGAGTCCTACGCGGCCCGATAGGGCGCTCAAGGGGACAGCGACGGGCTGAGAGCCTGCGGTGTGCATTTTAGATTCACTGCCAAACAGCTTTCGTTTTTCGTAACGGGGCGACTCCACTCCATGGACGAACAAAGAGGCAACGTTATGGGGCAACGGCTCGGCGGCGTCTCGAAAGCTGGTGATCAGGGGAACAGAATCGCGGGAAATTTCTTTGAGTTTGGCTGTGTCGTCGCCTCGCACAAAAAGCATTCCCGCAAACTCGGGCCATACGACAAAGGCGGTCTGTTTGGCGGCGGCGCTACGATGAGTGTCAACCAGTTCTTTTTCGAGGCCATCGGTAATCTGCGCGGCGCCAATCACGATGCTTTGGTCAGCGCTCCTCGGAAATGGATTCATCAGCGGAATCAGAAAGCCCATCGCGCAGATTGCGGTCGCGATCGGATAGCGTTTCTTGATGTCCTGAGCCACATAGAGGTTCACGAGCCAAACAAGGAAACTGACCATCCAGATGCCGCCAACGCTTGTGAGAAGCATCATGGTCCAGTTTCGATATTGTGTGAGGGCGACGTGTGCAGGAATTTCGAGCAGAAGAATCGCTTCGGCGCAGACGGCAAGGGCTGCGATCCACCAGATTGGCTTGTCCGCCTTCTTTTGCTCGGCATAGATTCCGAAGGTCAGGGAGAACGAAACCGCAAAGATTCCACAGACGGTATAGACCCAATCTGGAAGTCCATCAACGTATTTGTGGTGATAGAAAACGCCAGTTGTCGCGAGATAGGCACACCAAAAGACCGCACCAAGGCCCCCCAAGAATCCGAGGAAGAACCCTTTTTTCTTGGTTGCAATCAAGAGGGGCACGAGCATGACCCAGGCAAGATAAGATTGTTCGCCAAGCGGTAGCGAAAGACACAAAAGAGTTCCGCTGGCAATCGCTGCCAGCAGAACTCCGACGTAGGGGAGCGCTTTCTTTCCCACCTTGTGAACAAGAGACGGAAAGGAAGCTGATTTTGTTACGAAGTTAGCTTGTCGCCTGTTTTACGAGTTCAGTAATCCTCGCTTCTTCGCTCTCTGTGAGTTTGAGAATCGCGTAGGATGTTGGCCACATGAGGCCTTCGTCAAGATTCGAATGTTCGTTAAAACCCAGGGTTGAATAGCGAACCTTGAACTTACCGGATGCCTGAAAGAAGCAAATGACCTTACCGTCCTGGTTGGCATAGGCAGGCATTCCGTACCACGTTCGCGAAGATAGGTGGGGCGCTACGGCCTTGACGATTGCATGAATTCGTTCGCCAATGGCGCGATCTGGAGCCGACATTTCTTCAAATGCCGCCTGAACGTCCGCTTCGCCATCGCCTTTTTTCGGACGCCTAAGCTCCTTTACGCGAGCCTTCATGGCGGCCTTTTCTTCTTCCGAAAATCCTTCTTGGTTCTTCATATCGCTCTACCACTTGGGCGCTTCGATGCCAAATTTCTCCATGTACTCTTTGTTGAGCCGCTGCCAACCTTCAAATTTCATGATCTCCATGCCGACCATTCGTCCGATCGGCTTTTCGTCGAGGTTCGATTCGAGAACATCGAAGCATAATTGCCATCCGGCGGCGCCCATTGCGATGAAGGGGCGAGGAATCTTGGTCCATAAGGTTAGTTGAGTTCCTGGGTCGGTTGCCTCAAGTTGCCATCGCATTTCGTGTTCACCCCAGTTGTATTCGAGCAATTTAGGGGCATCGGCCCGGATGACGGTTGTTTGAGCGGCGGGATTGCCGGGAGCGCCGACGGTCGTAAGGTTTGCAGTAACTCCCGTAACGCCAAGATTGACGTCGGAATCAAAGGGAGCCCATTCGCTTAACTGAGCCGGGTCGGTGAGCGCTTTCCATACCTTTTCGGGTGCGTGACGCAGGTGTTTCACCAGGACGAGCGTCCAGTCTTCGCCGTTTTTTTCGATGTGGGCCATATCAGCAGGGCCAGGGCTATAAGTTTCTCGGTAATTCATGATCAGTCGTTGAGTCCTTTTCCTTCAAGGATTTGCGGCACACATTTCTCGATGCGGGCCTCGCGGGTTTTGGATTGTTTGGGGGCAGAAAAATGAAGAAGATAGCCTCGCTGTCGTCCGGGAGTTAATGCCTCAAAGGCCTGTTTAAGCTCTGGCATTTCGTCGAATTTTTCTTTGAGTTCTTCGGACATGAAGAATTCCTTTGTTTCTTTGAATTCGACCTTCGCGCCCGATTTTTCGACTTCGATGGCGTTGTGAATATAGCTCTTCAAGGTCGATTCGAGATTCCGAATTTCCTGCAAGCTGGTGAATCGAACCTGACGAGCGGATTGGACGTTTTCCGTTTGTTGAATGAGGATGCCTTTGGGATCATCCATTAAGACCCCTTTCGGAAAAAGCAGGGCACAGTACTCGTTAAATCCGTGCATCAAGACAATGTTCCTGCCTTCATGGGTATAGCACGGCTGTCCCCATTTCAGTTCCTCGACCAATTCGCAATCGAGGATGATCGTTCTCAGTTGCTTGTAGGCATCCTGCCATTGAGTCTCCTTATCAAAGAACCAATCAACCTTGGGATTCATTTTGATTCAGGCTCCTTGTCTTCGAGTCGATCGAGATGACGTTCGAGGGCATCAACATGCGTGATCCAAAGTTGCCGAAAAGGGGCGAGCCAGGATTCGACTTCCTTGAGAGGCTCTGGCTCGACTCGATAAACACGGCGCTGAGCATCGACTTTTGCCTGAACCAAGCCTGCGTCTCGCAAGACGCGAAGGTGCTTGGATACGGTGGTTTGCGGCATGTGAAGTGCCTTTTGGATGTCGCCGACTGATCGCTCTGAAGTTGCTAACAAACTTAAAATCGCCCGGCGATTGGGTTCGACAATGACCTCGAAAGCGGATGGCATAAATTAAATGTACAATTTCGCGTATATGCTTGTCAAGGCATATACACAAATTCCATGTAAATGGGTTCAAAAGGGGTACCTTTTTGCTGATGATTTTTCTGTCCGCGATATCCACACTCATGCTTGGTTCGCCCTCTATCTTGGTCGTGGATCACCTCGTTATTGGTTCTTTTGAGAACAAGGCTTGGAAAAGAATCGATACGGTTCAAAACCAACAACAGGCCATTCCGTTTTCAAAAGTTGGGATTGGAAAATTGGAAGGTTCGTGGACTGCAAAAGGGCTTATCAAGGGTGGTCCCGGAGACGCTGGCTATGTTGACGGAGACGAAGGGGTTATCCCAAACGGCGTCTTATTTTCAGGCAAGGTTGGTTTCCCTCGAAAAGTGCAAGTTCTTTCAAATTCAAACTCGAGCTATCTGGCCGTACTTGGCAAATTCCTTAAAAAGCACAACATTTCTTCTAAGCCAAGGCTGACCAAGGTGATCCGAACGGATTTAGATGGAAACGGGACGCTTGAAGTCATTATCGAAGCCTCAAATCGAGACGACTTGACTTCACTAGGAATGCATGGAACAAGGAAAGGCGACTATTCGCTGGTATTGCTCCGATATGAGTCGAAGGGAAAGGTCGTGGAATACCCACTTGCTTTCGATCATCCTACTGCCGAGCAAATGAATTATAAAAACAAGCTTGCGGCCATCGCTGACTTCGATGGCAATGGCGTCATGGACGTGGTGGTGACGAGCGACTACTACGAAGGGCAGTCAGCAAAACTGTTCAGCTACAAAGGCTCCCAAGTTAAAAAGTTAGTCGAAATGGGCGATGGCGCTTAGCCACAAGGGTTTCTCCAAGCGTTCAGGAGAACGCTTGGAGAAAGGCTCCTTCTAGTGTTCGATGTAGTCCTTTGAGTGACCGAGTTCTTCGGGAGCATGAAGCCGAAGCATCATCCAATCCACGTCGGGCGGAACCTGCTTCGAATTCAACTTACTGACGACAATCATCAAGAGAATGGAAAGCGGCACGCCCCAGATGGCGGGCTGCTCCATAAGTGAACGAACCAGCGGCGAGAGTTCAAGCGAAACATACTTCTTGTCGATCAGCATCGTCGTGACGATCGCAATCAGCGATGTGAGACCGCCAATGAGCATTCCCGTCGCGGCGCCCTTCGCGGTCAATCCGCGCCACCATGATCCTAAAAGTAAGAGAGGGAAGTAGGACGCCGCACCAATGGCAAATGCCCATCCGACCATCATCGCAATGTCAAAACTCTCGACGGCTAATCCGAGCACCATTGAGACGATCCCAACGACGACAGCGGCAACCTTAAAGGCCTGCTTGCGTTCATCGGGAGTCGATTGAGGTTTGAGAATCTTTCCGTAAACGTCGTGGGCAAACGCTCCCGACATCGATACGAGCAGCCCACTAAATGTCGACATAAAGGCGGCAAATGCGCCCGCCGAAGTGATTCCGCTCAAGATATGACCCATGAGCCCGCTATCGATCGCGACGGGTAGCTTGATAATTGCCGGGTCAGTGTTGTTTGTGGGATAGAGATTGGGAAGCCCAATTCGTCCGAGCACACCCCACACGGGCGTGAACATATAAAACACGCCAAGCATGACCATGACCCATAGGGTGGTTCGCTTCGCTGCCCGTCCATCGGGGTTCGTATAGAAGCGAACCAAGATGTGGGGCAAACCTGCTGTTCCACACACCAACGCAATGATCAACGAGTAGGTGTAAAGAAGTGGATAGCCATTCTTCGAAGTCAAAGGCCCGAAAGGTCGAGCCCATTTCTCGTTGCTAGGGGCGTTGGGAGCATAAGCGTGACCACCATTCTGGAAAGCTGGAGCCGTGATCCGAATCTTGGCAGGCTTCTCGAATTCAATTTTGAGCGCCGCATTGCTCTTGGTTCCGTCCTTCGCAACCACTTGGACCGGTTTCAGTTGAAGAAGGGTGTCCTTCGGAATCGCCAGTTCTTTGCTTGATGTTGAGATATCGAGCGTGCTGCCAATCGCGGTGATCGCTCCCGCAGGGTCAAACGTGGTTCCTTCTTTCGGCTTGGGGACAAGCGAAATGGCGGCGATGGCGGAATCCTCTTCGAATTTGATAAGGGTTTTGCCAGTTGCGCTGATTGTGAAAGCATTGTTCGGCGCCGCCGATTTGCCCTTCATGCTTACCACATCGCCCGTCATAAGCGGGATCTCGTTTGGCGTCGTCAACGCGTCGGAAACGTGGCTGCTATACCAGCCTTTTACCGACATGACAACAAAGCAGGGAACCGCAATCGCAAAGATTTTCATCCAATACTGGGCCGCTTGAACAAGCGTGATTCCTTTCATGCCTCCCATGGCGACATTGAAAGTGATGACCCCACCGACAATGACAATGCCAAGAAAATAGGGCCACCCCATAATGCTTTGCATCGTAACGCCTGCCGCTTTCATTTGCGGCATCGTGTAGAAGAAGCCGATGAGGAGGACGAATATGACGGCTACCTTTCGAAAGGCAGGGCTATGGAATCGTCCTTCGGCAAAATCGGGAATGGTATACGCCCCGAAACGACGTAAAGGGCCAGCGATAAAGAGCAAGAGGAAGAGATAGCCCGCTGCATAACCGACCGGATACCACATCGCATCATAGCCGAATTTCATCACCAGTCCGGCGATGCCCATAAAGGAGGCGGCCGAAAGGTATTCACCCGAGATGGCGCTTGCGTTCCAGAAGACGCTGACACTTCGACCGGCGACAAAAAAGTCGGCGGCAGAGTGACTCTTCTTGGTTGCCCAGATGCCAAGACCAATGGTGGCGACGGTTACCAAGATAACGAAAAAGAGCTCGACAAGACCGTTACCCATTAGGAACCTTCCTCGCGAACGATCTTCTCTTCAATTCTCTCCGATCCTTTTACGAATAGGGTGGAAAGGAGCCACGTCAGCGGATAGAACAGAACTCCGAGGATCAGCCAAGTGAGCGAGAATCCGCCGACATCGGTTTTTGCAATCTGCGGTCGATACAAATTGAGAAGTGGCAACCCGACAAGCACGGCGATAAAGACAACGGCAACTGCGAGGCTGAGCCTCAGTTGCTTCTTCATCATCTTCTTCGAAAGTTCAGAAGCCTTCTGCTGATCCATTGACCGGCATTATATCGGTTTTCAGATGGTTTGTCACGGTTTGCTTGGCAGGTGCGAATGTGTATCAAAGTTTGAGAATTCTTAAAATGGGAATGAAATTAGAAGAAAATATGATGATAATAAACTTATGATCAAAACTTCCTCAATAGATTCGTTGTCGAATTTTCAGAAAAATACGAAAGAATTTATGGGTCGGTTGGAAACTTCCAAGGAGCCCCTAGTCCTCACCGTGAACGGAAAAGCAAAAATAGTGGTTCAGGATGCCGATGCCTATCAGGAAATGTTGGATCAGGTCGAACGGCTAAAGTTCGCGGAGGCCGTAGCTGTTGGTATCTCAGAAGCTAATTCTGGAAAAGTGCGTCCTGCCAACATGGCTTTTGAGGAAATGAAAGCTAAATATGGCCTATAAGATTCTGATCACGCCATCAGCTGAGAGTGATCTCGAAGAATATGCGAGTTGGATTTTTCAAGATTCTCCAATGAACGCACGAAAATGGCTCGCTGAGGCGTGGGAATTGATCTTTTCTTTATCTGAAATGCCGGAGCGTTTTCCCGTGGCTCCGGAATCTCCAATTTCTGGCAGCGAAATCCGCTCCGTCCCCCACTACTCGCATCGCGTGATTTATCGCATTCAGGCGGAAGAGGAGACGGTTGAAATTCTGAGAATTTGGCACGGGGCGAGACGCCCCGTAGATTCGAGCGATATCAGGTTTAACTAATCGCTGCTTTTGCTTTCGCCTGTACCGCCGCACCGACCAATCCGGCAAAGAGCGGATGCGGGCGATTGGGGCGGCTCTTAAATTCAGGGTGAGCCTGGGTCGCGATAAAGAACGGATGAGCCGGGACTTCGACCATTTCGACGAGTCGATAGTCGGGCGAGACACCCGAAATCACCATGCCATGCTCCTGTAGCTTCTCGCGGAAGTCATTGTTGACCTCGTAGCGGTGGCGGTGACGCTCGGTGATCTTGGTTGCTCCATAGAGTTTGTGGGCCAAAGTATTGTTCACCAAGTTGCAAGGATATGAACCCAGTCGCATCGTTGCGCCTTTGTCCTTCACATGCTTTTGTTCGGGCAAAAGGTGGATGACTGGATAAGGAGCTTTTTCATTCATCTCTTCCGAATTTGCGTTCTCGAGCATGCAGACGTTGCGCGCATATTCGATCACCGCCATCTGCATCCCGAGACAGATTCCGAAGAAAGGAATTCCACTTTCGCGGGCGATCTTGATTGCCTCAATCTTGCCTTCGATGCCACGAACTCCAAATCCAGGGCCGACGACTAAGCCATCGACACCTTCGAGAACTTCCGCTGGTTTCCCAGCTTTCTCAAGTTCATCACTCTCGATCCAGCGAATATTGACGTTGGCCTTGTGGGGGATGCCTGCGTGGATGAGCGCTTCTGCAATCGATTTGTAAGCATCGCCGTTGGACGTGTACTTTCCGACGACAGCAATATTGACGTCGGTGACTGGATTTTTGAGCGCGTCGACGAGTTGCTCCCACTCTTGCATTTGTCCCTTGCGCTGTTCCAGCCCAAGCCGTTTGGAAACAAAGTCTCCCAGGCCCTTTTCTTCGTACCAAAGGGGGACTTCGTAAATCGTGTCCACATTCTGCGACTGGATGACCGCTTCAGTGGGGACGCCGCAGAAGAGACTGATCTTCTCGATCACTTCTTCAGACATCGGAACTTCGCAACGACAAATCAAAACGTCGGGCGAGATGCCGATCTCGCGGAGCTTATAGACGCTGTGTTGGGTTGGCTTAGTCTTGACTTCGTGCCACGGTCCAACGGTGGGAACCATCGTGACGTGAACGTACATCGTGTTCTCATAACCTAGGTCCGTTCGCATTTGCCGAATGGATTCGAGGAAGGGAAGCGATTCAATGTCACCTACGGTTCCACCAATTTCGGCAATGACAACGTCAGCTTCCTGTTCAATGGCGACGTGCTTTGCCAGGCGCTTGATTTCGTTGGTAACGTGAGGAATGACCTGTACGGTGCCGCCCAAGTAGTCGCCGCGCCGCTCGGCTTCAATGACGTTTTTATAGACCTTGCCGGTCGTGATCGAACTGCCCTTCGAACAGTTCACATCCATAAATCGCTCGTAGTGACCTAGGTCGAGGTCGGTCTCAGCGCCATCTTCAGTAACGAAGACTTCGCCGTGCTGGAAGGGGTTCATCGTGCCCGCATCGACGTTAATGTAAGGGTCGAGCTTGATGGGAGCGACCGTGAATCCTCGGTTGCGGAGAAGCCGCCCGAGACTGGCGGTTGCGACTCCTTTTCCGATGCCACTAACTACGCCGCCGGTTACGAAAATGTACTTTGTCGCCATGATCCCAACTCCCTCAAGACACAAAGACGCCACGTTGCGCCATAAAGTGGTGGGGTTTTTAGAAGTATACGACCCGGCGAAGGGCACTGAGTCTTAAAAAAGGAAAATGCCCCAAAAATGATGGGGCATTTGGTTATGTCCTGACGAAGTGTTTAGGCTTCTTCGGTTGTTTCTTCTTCCGAGGCTTCCTCTTCTTCTGAATCCTCGTCGGTAGCTTCTTCTTCGTCCGTCGATTCCTCTTCGACTTCCTCAGATTCTTCTTCGGTTTCGTCTTCGGCTACTTCTTCGTCGGAAGCTTCTTCCTCTTCAGAGTCTTCCGACTCTTCTTCCTGAGCTTCTTCTTCGTTGGTGGCTGCTTCAGCGTGTCCGCCTATGCCGACCTTTTCGAGAATTCCGTCAAGCATTCCACCGTGGAGCGCTTCGTCGATTTTGCCTTCGATAGCGTCTGGGATTTGGTCACGGTGTTGATTCAACAGGTTCTCGGCCTGTTCGGTTACGGCTTCTTTGCTGAGCCCCAATTTTTCAGTCACAGAATCAAAAATATTTGACATGAGCGGAGAACATGATACGACATTTCCAGTTCGATCCGAAGGTTCGGTATCCTTTAGTCTCAATATCTTAATGGACTACCGTAGGCAATACATCAAGGACCTCTTTCTGCTCACTCCGGGTGAAAAGGTCAGCGCATTTGGCTGGGTGAAAACTCGTCGCGATAGCAAAGGTATTTCCTTTGTCCAACTCAGCGACGGTTCATGCTTCAAAGATCTGCAAATCGTCGTTGAAGAAGGGGCCGTTGACGCCGAATCGCTGAAGCACGTCACGACCGGTGCATGCGTTCGATTCGATGGTGAACTTGTCGAGTCTCCTGCGGCGGGTCAGGCGGTTGAATTGAAAGCCTCTGGCCTTGAAATCTTCGGAGCCGCCGACCCGCAAACTTATCCCTTGCAAAAGAAGGGAGCGACAATGGAATTCCTCCGCGAAATCGCTCACCTGCGAGTTCGTGGCAACACCTTCGGTGCAGTTTTTCGGGTTCGAAATCAGCTTGCCCAAGCCGTCCACAAGTTCTTTGATGAGCGAGGATTTCATTACATCCACACGCCCATCATCACCGCCAGCGATGCTGAAGGTGCCGGAGCGATGTTCCAGGTCACGACGAGTGTTGGCCACGACGAGAAAGGATATTCACTCCTTCGAAAAGATCCGGCGGAAGACTTCTTTGCGAAGCCTGCCTACCTCACGGTGAGCGGCCAGCTTGAGGCTGAAACGCTTGCCTTGGGTTTAACGAACGTTTACACGTTCGGGCCTACCTTCCGAGCTGAAAACTCCTCAACGAGCCGACACCTGGCTGAGTTTTGGATGATCGAGCCGGAGATGGCGTTCTGTTCGCTGGAAGGCGACATGAACTTGGCCGAAGAGTTTCTCAAGTACACAATCCAACACGCGCTTGATAAGTGTGCGGGCGACCTTGAATTCTTTAATCAACGCATCGAACCCAACCTCCTCGAAACCCTCAATCACGTAGTTGAGAGCGGTTTCGAAAGGATGACCTACACCGAGGCGGTGAAGATTCTTGAGAACTCAGGCGAGAATTTTGAGTACCCGGTCTCGTGGGGTTCCGATCTGCAGAGCGAACACGAGCGATGGCTGACGGAGGTCAAAGTCGGACGCCCGGTGATCCTCACGGACTATCCGAAAGAGATCAAAGCGTTCTATATGCGACTGAACGACGATGAAAAGACGGTGCGCGCGATGGACGTTCTGGCTCCGCGCATTGGCGAAATTATTGGCGGATCGCAACGCGAAGAGCGGCTGGACGTATTGGAAAGAAGAATTCAGGAACAAGGACTGCCGATGGAAGCCTACTGGTGGTATCTAGATCTTCGCCGATTCGGCAGTGTGCCACACGCCGGATTTGGTCTCGGATTTGAACGGTTGGTCATGTATGTGACGGGCATGAAGAACATTCGCGACGTGATTCCGTACTACCGCGTTCCGGGCAGCGCCGAGTTTTAATGGCATCCGACGGTCGCTTTCGCTTCGATCCCCGCATCAAGCGGGAGTTATTGGGGCAAAAGCGATCCATTATGATTGGGGTTGGGAGCTCCGCGCTCGCCGCAAGCCTCTATGGCCTAACGCTCAATTACACTCAATCGGCCGTCGATACGATCGATGTCTTACATAAGACTCACGAGTCGTCAAAGTTCGATGACCTGGCAAAGTATTGCCTCATCCTGGTCCTCATCTTTCTTCTGCGATATATCTTCGTTCGCTTTCAGACATACTATCTCGCCGAAGCTGTTGCAAGACTGACAACGGCACTTCGAAAGAAGTTGATGTCAAAGCTTTTGCGACTGCCCGTGACTTACTTTAACGAGAAGCGTTCAGGGGCAGTGCAGAGCATTCTCACCAATGACGTAAACGTCTTTCAATCTGCTGTCCAGATCCTTCGCGATTCGGTCGAAGCGCCGATTAAGGCTTTAGTTTCTCTGTCCTATATTGTGTTCATGCAATGGCAAATGGCAGTTGTGACGTTCTTGATGATTCCAGTTTTGGGAATCATCGTGAACCAGAATTCCAAAAAAATGCGGAGAGCGCAGGCCGATGTTCAGGTTGATCTTGCCGAGGTTGGCGCGGTAACTCAAGAGACGTTGCAAGGTGTGCGTGTCGTGAAGTCTTTTAGTGCCGAAGCGCAAATGGATAAGCAGTATGCAAGTCTTATTCAGAAGAGCCTGAATAGCCAATTGCGGACCGCAAAACTCGTCGCAAAACTCAAGCCGCTCGTCGAATTACTGGGAGCCGTGGGACTGATCTTGGCTTTTCTAATTGGAGGCTGGCTCGCGTTGCATGGTGATCTCCGGGTCAGCAAAATGGTCGTTTTAGCGATTGCGCTGGACAATATCAACCAGGGCTTTAGGGGTATCTCAGGACTTTCTAGCACATACTCGGCGGTTCAAGCCGCTGCGGACCGAATCTACGGGGAGATTCTCGACGTGCCCGAGCCTCCCGAACATTCCGGAAGCCTCCAACTCAAAACCGTCAAGGGGGAAATTGAATTTCGCAATGTTTCGTTCGCCTATCCCGATGGAACTCCGGCGCTGATGAATGTTAGCTTCACGATTGAGCCCGGAACCTCGCTCGCGCTCGTCGGCCCGAGCGGAGCCGGCAAAAGCACCATTGCGGACCTTCTTCTGCGTTTTTATGAGCCTTCGGACGGAGCGATTTACCTCGACGGTGTCAACATAAAAGACTTGGATGTGGCCTGGCTAAGGAACCAAGTGGGCGTCGTTCCTCAGCAGACGTTCCTATTTGCCGGAAGCATCGATGACAACCTTCGCCTCGGCGCCCCCGAAGCCAGCGAAGAGCAGATTGGCAAAGCGCTGAGAATGGCGCATGCCGAAAACTTTACGGCGGAGTTCCGCGAACGGAACCTGCCGGTGCTCGGCGAACGTGGGGTCAAGCTCAGTGGCGGGCAGATGCAGCGAATCGCGATCGCGCGGGCTCTCATTCGCGAACCATCGCTTTTGCTTCTCGATGAGGCGACGAGTGCGCTCGACGCCGCTTCGGAACAAGCGGTAACCGAGGCTCTGCAGGAGGTCATGGAGACCCGGACCACGCTTTTCATTGCCCACCGATTGACGACTGCCGCGAGAGCGACCAAGATTTTGCTTCTCAAGCGAGGACAAGTGGTCGAGATCGGTTCGCATCGCGAATTGGTGGATAAAGACGGCGAGTATGCGGCCTTGTTCCGACTCTTTAGCGCGGGAGTGCTCGAAGATGGTATCGGGTAGCGCTTCGCAACTCGCAACCCATGACCTGACCGTAGGGATTGGCGGGAGCCCAATTGCGGCTTGTGATGACGTTGGCTTGAATTCGGGTGATGTCCTTGTGCTGATTGGTAAAAACGGTGCAGGGAAATCCACGTTCTTACGAACAATTGGAGGGTTGTTAAAGCCTATTACGGGAGACATTTCGTTTCTTGGGCAACCTCAACGCTCGGTTTCCATGGAAAAGATGGTGGCCTGGCTCTCACAGGAAGAACATTTTGAATTTTCGTGGACCGTCCGTGAATATGTTGGTCTTGGCCGGATCGCCCACAATGCCGGACTGTATTTGACTCAACAAGATCATCATGTGATCGAAGATGCGCTCTCGCAGACAGACGCGATAGACCTAAGCTCTCGACTGATCCATGAACTCAGCGGGGGGGAGCGTCAGAGGGTTCGGATTGCGCGAGCGCTTGCACAAGATACGCCGATCATCCTGATGGACGAGCCCACCACCCATCTCGATCTGGAACATCAGATGCAGGTTTTGAACCTTATCCAAAAACTTGCAGAAAGAGGGAAATCGGTCGTCATCTCGGTTCACGATCCCGTTCAGGCAAAGTTAATCGGAACCCAGTTCATGCTATTTCGGGCGCAAAAAGCCCACTGGGTCGACGGACGGGACGGGCTTACAAAAGAAATGCTCGAAGCCACCCTTCAGGTTGGCTTCGAGCAAGTCGGTGATCGATTATTGCCGCGGTACTAGCGATACCATTGACTCGACGGGGCCTGGGTGTTCTTTACCGGCTTCATTGTGGTCGGATCAGGCAAGATCACGGTCGGGATATCCTTGTGACGCATCTCGCCGGGAGAAGCGTCAGCCTTGGAGGTCTTCTCAGTATTCTTCAATCGATTCGCAAGACTGTCGGCTTCTGCCTTCGCATTGACTTGGCTCATGTCCGGCTTGGTCATGGTCGCTCGCTGGCGTGCCATTTCCTCTTCTTGGCGTTGCTTCATTTGATCTTCCGGGCTAAGATTATAAAACTTCCAAGCGCCGCTCGCGATCACAAGCCCAAGTGCGGCACAAACCAGTACGCTGATCAAGGCGACAGGTGGTTTCTTTCTTTTCATGGTTATGATTCCTACAGATAGGTTATTGTATTTGATAATTGTGCGTGCAAATTTCGGACCAAGGGAGAAAATTCATTGAAGGTGGCGATCGATGCCCGCCTGATTGGAGGGACGAGTACCGGAGATAGCACGTATTGGACCTGCTTTCTCAGCGCCTTTGCTGATCGTTTTCCAGAAGTCGAACTTGTATGTATCTCTAACCATCCACGACCTGAAAATGTTCCGGCTTTACAACCGATTTCATGGGTTGAAGTCCATGCTCGTAGCGATCGTTGGTGGAGCATGGTCACGTTTCCGTTGACGGCCCGCAAGTTGGGAGCAACGATCACCCATGGTCAATATGGGATTAGCCCACTCTGCAAAAACGGAATTACGACCGTTCACGACGTGTCGTTCATGGTGAATCCGAGTTGGTTTTCAAAGCGGGATTTTACGCTGCTCAAGGCGGGTGTTGCGCTGTCGGCAAAAACGGCGAAGAAGTTGATTACGGTCAGCGAGACATCGCGAGAAGAAATCGAACGTTTTTTCCCGGCTGCAGCGCGCAAGACCCGGGTCGCTTATAATGCAGCACCTCAATGGATTCAGAAATCAACCCCTGGTCAGGTTGCCGAAACTCTCACAAAATTTGGAATTCAGGAGCCCTATTTATTGACGGTGGGAACGAATTGGGCACGGAAAAACATGAAGCTGGCGGTCGATGCGGCGCGGATCGCCGAAGCAAGATTAGTCGTCACCGGCAAGCAGGGGGCAGATTTATCGTCGGGCAACGTGATCCCGACTGGCTATGTGGATACGGACGCCCTGTCGGCGCTCTATACCGGAGCGGCGATCTACCTCGCCCCGAGTCTTCATGAAGGATTTGGAATTCCTCTTTGTGAGGCGATGCGGTGCGGCACACCCGTCGTCTGTGGTGTCGGCGGGGCAATGCCCGAGGTGGCAGGGACGGCGGCATTGATCATGCCGGACTACGATGCAGCGACATGGGCGACGGCCATCGACAAGTTGCTTCACGATCCAAGTAAACTCATGGACCTGAGCGAGCGTGGTGTCGAACATGAAAAGGTTTTTTCGTGGGAGCGATCCGCCAAGTCGCACTACGAAGTGTATCGAGAAGTGAGCTAAACCATGGACGACCGGTTCTTAGAATTTTTGGCCAATCCGAATCATCCGGAACGTCCGCCATTGAAGCGCTCGTACGACTATCTGGTTTGCACCAAGACCGGAGTCGGATTTCCGATTATCGACGGAATTCCCCAACTCCTGCCTGAAAATGAAATTTCTGCCGAGAAGATGAAGGAACTGTTGCCCAATGAGTGAAAAGAATCACAAAGTGCTGATCTTGCATGGTCCAAACCTGAACATGACCGGGTTTCGCGAACCGGACGTCTACGGAAAAAAGCCGCTCGATGAAATCGACGACGACATCAAGGCGGAAGCGGAAAGGCTGGGTATCGAAGTGCGAATCCTTCAGTCGAACTCCGAGGGCATTCTGATCGACACGATTCAAGAGCACAGACGTTGGGCCGAAGGAATTATCATCAATCCTGGAGGATTGACGCACTACTCCATCGCTCTGCGAGATGCTCTCTCGTCGGTTCGATTGCCAATCTTAGAAGTTCATCTGTCGAACGTTCATGCTCGCGAAGAATTTCGTCGACACAGCGTCATCTCGCCGGTCACGGTGGGGCAGATCGTCGGTTTTGGTGGTTTTGGCTACCTCATGGCGTTGCGTGCGCTCATCAATCTGAAGTCGGAAGTTGTCTAATATGAAATCCCAAATCGAAAGACTCCGCGATGCAATGGCATCGGCTGAAGTCGAAGCCATTCTCATCAGCAGTTCGACCAATCTTTTTTGGTTGACCGGATTTACCGGCTCGTTTGGATATGTGCTCATCACGTCAACCGAGGCTCGCTTCATCACCGACAGTCGCTACACTGTTCAAGCCAAGGAGCAAGTGACATCGATGCCAATCGTGAGCTTTGCATCGCCCAAAACGGGGATGCAGGTCCTGACAGAAGCCATTCAAGAATTGGGCATTAAGAAACTTGCATTTGAGTCTGTATATGTCACTTATGGCCAATTCTTGACCTTCAAAGAAAAGATCACGAGCGTTGAATGGGTTCCTGCGGGAGACTTGCTCGAAAACCTGCGCATGATCAAAACACCTGACGAAGTTGCAAAGATCAAGGCCGCGTGTGCGTTGACAGATCAATGTTTTGATCATATCAAGCGGCTTGTTCAAGTTGGTGTTACCGAATTTGAAATTCAGTTAGAACTTGAGTTTTTCTTCCGACGAAATGGGGCAACTTGCGCCTTCGACCCTATCATCGTGAGTGGACCAAACAGCGCTCGCCCGCACGGAAAAGCGACCGAAAAACCGCTTGAAGAAGGCGATTTGGTCACCTTTGACTTTGGTGCAAAAATGGCGGGATACTGCGCGGACATGACGCGAACGGTCGTGGTCGGAAAGGCAAGCGAAAAGACTCGTGCGATTTATGACACCGTGCTCCGCGCCCAGTTGGCCTGCCTCGAAATGATGAAGCCCGGAGTGGTAGCCGAAGAGGTCGATGCAAAAGCTCGAGAAATCTTTGGTGAGCAAGGGTGGGCTGGCAATTTTGGTCATGGCTTGGGCCATGGTTTGGGAATTCTGGTTCATGACACCGGACGTCTCGGAGTGGGCAGCAAAACTGTTCTCGAACCCGGGCAGATCTGGACGGTCGAACCAGGGATCTACTTCGAAGGGTTCGGCGGATGCCGCATCGAGGATGATGTCTTGATCACCCCAGAGGGAATCGAAATCTTTAACACGACGACAAAAGAAATGCTCGAGTTGAGTTAAGCCTTAATCGTTGTTAGTTCGGTCTCGTTTCTTCGCGAGTAGGGCCGAACCGGCGCTACCTGAGTTTGGCTCCGATTTGGGAACTTCATTTACCGGAGCTTTAGGCTCCTGGGGCGTGGGCCTTGATCGGGGTTCGTTATTCAGCAGACTGGGCTGGTCTGCCGTAGGCTTTGCAACGATTTTTTCTTGGGCGCGTTTCTTTGCCGATTTGAGCCCAGCGATAGGTAAGGCTTCTTCTTGGCTGGATTTCGCCTTCTTGCGACTTTGGAAAAGCTCGCGAATCGGCACGACGACTCGGCGGGTGGCGATATCGATCGGTAAGACGAGAAGGGAAAGGAGAAGGAGTATCGGCCACAGTTCGGAGAGCGACTTCCCTTGAAGCGCAACCGGCCGAAAAATTTCGGAGGGGTTCGCCAATGTCTTGCCTTTGGTGGTTTGGGCGGCCTCGGCCAAAAGTGGACCGTTTGGCTTGAGAATTCGGTATTCGGCGGGATAGGAAACCGAGGCGCCAGCAGTCTGCACCCTTACACCGCCCTTTCCATCGTTTTCGACCACTGTGACGACGTAGCTGCCAACTCCAGTCGTGTCGAATTCGGATTCATATTGGCCCGGTGCCGTCTGGTTCAAGATGAGTTCCCGGCTGCTGCCATCGGGTGCCCCAATACGCACTGGAGTTTCGGGGGCATTCAGAGGGTTTCCATTTGGGTCCCGACCAATGACCACGACTTTTGCTTTCCCAGCATCCTGCTTCACCTCAATTTGATAATTGTTGCGGGGTGCTTGACGACCGATTGAGCGAACGAGCTGCGACCAGAAGGGGCCAAATCCGCCCCAAGGAACCCAGTTGCGCGCCCACTTCGACTTCGCGTCGCTAGTGAAGGCAAAGGTGGATGCGAGCCCATTCCGACCCATCATCAAGAGTGGATCGTCCTTCTTGGTCTTCATCAATACTTTTGATAACGGCTTCGACTCGGTAAGACAATATGCGAGCAACGGGGGAGCGCCACCGTCGAACACGCCCTGGATCGCCTCATCCATCTGCGTGATCTTTGGCAAGAAAGCCCCTTCTTCAATGGCGCTTCGACTCATGACCGCAGTATCTTGAGTAAAAATCGCGGGTAGCTGGGCGGCTTTGAGGGCGAGGTAGAAACGACCGCCGCCAATCGCGGCCAGCTTTTTGAGATTAGGAACGTCTTTACCGTCGCCAATCGCCACCACGGAAGTCGTAATTTTCATGGCTCGCATCGCAAGCGCGGTATCGAATACGGTATCCCAATCGGTCGAGTCTGCTCCGTCAGCGAGAAGGACAAAGTGACGCGTTTTTGACGGCTCAGTGCTCAGAATCTCATATGCCTTGCTAATGGAGGGACGAATGTAGATGCCGCCCCCATTGACGGCGAGTTTTCGGGCGCCGATGATGGCGGCTTCTTTATTTTCAGCGGATTGCATCGGCGCCACCATTTCGATGCCGTCACTGCTCCCAGCTACGCCAACGCGATCCATTGGCCCGAGCATTTTAATGGTTTCTTCGGCAGCGCGTGAAGCCAGGCGAACCTTCGGTTGGCCATCTTCCATTGCTCCCATGCTGCCCGAGCAGTCCGCCATGATCAAGACCGAGGCGGCCGCGAGGGACTTCTTCTGTCGAATATTGAGGTCGACCGGCAAGGCGTCGATCACATTGGTTCCGTACCATCCGCCCGGCAAGAACGAGTCTTCACCTCCGATCATGGCCAGTCCGATTCCACTATCCTTACTTGCGGTGACGATAGCATTGCGGATTGAATCAGGGATATTCGCGGCGTTTACGTCGTTAAGGATGATCGAGTCGTAGGCTTGATACTGCTCGGGGCGTGTTGGTAGACCGGCCGGGCCGACAAGATCGACGGCGATGCTTTGGCTTCCCAAAGCAGTGGCGAGAGCTCGGTCATCGGTTCGGTTTTGAACGACGAGAACCTTGGGACGCCCCCGAACGTTGATGAATCCGGCTCCCATGTTATTTCGAGGATCGGTGTCGCCGTTTGCCTCGATGGTCGCTCGATATTTTTGGAGGCCGACGCTATTGATGGTTTGCGGAAAAAGGATGGTGTTTCGTCCATCGTGAAGGTCGACAAGCTTTTCGGCAACGACGATGCCGTCACGATCCAAGCGAATCTTGCCCGATTTGATTCCATGGGCGTCCACGTTCACCCGCACGTCAAAGGGTTGCCCCTCGTGACCAGAGTCAGGAATTTCGAGCGAAGAAACAAGGGCCTCGGAGGTTCCCTCGGCCTGTCCAAGCGGTACGACGTCGATGCTGATGTTATCAAGAGCGGCGACCTGAGCGGCCCCTCGAAGATCGCCTTGCGTTTCGTTGCCATCGGTCAAGAGTACGATTCGTTTGGCTTTTCCTTCGGGAAAGGTTGCCGAAGCGAGTCGCACGGCGCTTGCGATGTCGCTGATCGAGCCTTCGACCCGCGATTCAATTTTTCGAATCGATCGGCGGCCACCGGGTGACGATTCGATTGAAGCGGTTCCTCCAAAGACCACGATCGCCGCTTGGTCTGAATCTGGCATTCTCGAAATGGCTTCGTCAATGAAGCTCTCCTGCTTCACTCGATCCCTGTCACGGATCGAATCGCTTCGGTCAACGAGAAAGACTGTGCAGGTGCCCTGATTTGCTCGGTAGATTTCCGGACCCGCCAACGCAAAAACCAAAAGGGAAGCCATGAGGCCGCGAAGGATGAAAGCCCTGAGCTTTCGCTTTTTGGCCATGCCTTGAACTTGAAAATAGGACCAATAGAGCCCGACGAGAATCGGGATCAAGAGAAGGAGAAAAAGTGGATTGGTTAGCCTCATTAACTTTTCCTCGCGTAGACCCACCATTCGAAGGCAAGGATCGCTAGAACGATCAGCACGATGGTTCGCCAGTAGTCTTGAAGTCGGAACGGGGCTTGAATAGCCTTCACTTTGCCTCCGCCGAGTGTCAAATCTGGTTTGACGGCGATGTCGCTTTCGATATCGCTTCGTAGGTTGGCGTAAACATTGCGGGTCTTCCCATCAAAGGAAGCATGGTATTCGCCCGCGTAGGGAATGTTGCGCCAAATAGCCTGACCGTCTTTGGCAGAAACTGTTTGACGGAAGCCATTGGGGCCCGTCACATCCACATCCTTGGTCGTTCGAAACGCAAAGGACGCCCCAACCTTCACGATGATATCGGTCGCATCGGCCTCTTTCGCGACAAAGTCGAGTATGTTGGCGATGAAGATCGGGAAACCGACTTGGAGAGGAAAGTCACTGTCGAGGATGTTGAAATTAACCGAGATCTTCTTGGGTTCGCCGTCGTCAGCAACGACAATCGGACCCTGCGTCGAATCGACGAGCGTTTTTGAACCCGGCGAAGGCTTGAGTCGATAGCCTTTCTCGATGTAAGTGGACTTGAAATTAACGTCCTTTGTCAAAGGCGAATTGGTGACGTCGGTAATGCGCGGCGATTCGATAGGACCGCCGCTCGTGGCACCGCTGACATCCGAACTCGGGCCAAACGCGAGAACCGCTCGGCTGCCCACCGCTTCTGGCTTAATTCCGTCGAAAATGATGAGATCGAATTTGGAGACGGAGCCATGCTCCGAATTGGGCAGAGTGTCGGCTTTGTCCAAGGTCACCCTGGGATCCAGCAAGAGAGCCCTCTCGAGGAATGGGTTTCCTTTTGAAACGAGGAGCGTACTGATCGCCGCGTTGGGGTCGGCAGAGGCGTAAAGTTCGTTGTCGGCAAGTAAAAGATCTTTGACGTCGATCTTCGCATGGAGGATTTTTGTCGAGGCGGGAGCTAAGCAGGAAACGCCAGCGGACTTCAGCGAGGCGATCGACAATTTGGTTGTGTAGATCAGCTTGTTGTCGGCGTAGATTTCAAGAACCGTTTCGGCTTTGTTTAGCCCAAAGTTTTTGATCCCACAGAAGATTTCGTTGCCACGCGAGGTTTTTGCCGCGCCAAGCGCTTGGATCGCCAGGTTCTCCTGCCTTTGTCCAATACTTTTATAAACGACGCTGGCTTTACCCGGCGAAAAATTTTCCACCTTTGGAAAACAACCGTCAGAAATCACGAGGATTCGGGCTGAGTCGAGACTGCTGACAAGCGCCGAGGCTAAACGCAAGGCTTCACCCATGTTGCCCTCTTCGTCAGAAGGGTGAATTTTATTGAGTGCTTCCCGTTGCTTGGCGGGATCGTTACTGAGAGAAAAAGCAACGCGCGGTATGGCTCCGGCCTCGATCAAGGCAAAACGATCGCTTGGTTTGCTGGTATTGATGGCGGCTCGAACCAAGTCGAGTGCTTCGTCAAAGCGAGAAGGGGAGACGTCGGTTGCGCGCATCGACGCCGACGTATCGATGACAATGACGGTCGTCTCGCCTAACAAGCCCTCCTGACGAACTTGAGGCTGGGCAAAGGCGAAGCAGAGGAAACCAGCTATGAGCAATTGCAGCACCATCAGCCAGTTGAATCGAAGACGCTGAAAAAGACTGTTCGCGCGAATTTCTTCGGTATGATCCGGCCACAAGAAGGTTGCCGGAACCCGAATGTCGCGCCGCCGCATGCGAAGCAAATATAGGGCGACGATGAAGCCACCGATAGGCAGAAACCAAAACAGATGGCTTGGAACTTGGAGGTTCATTCAAACCACCCCGCCGGTTTGAGCTTTCGCATCATGATTTCTTCAAGCGAGTCCGATGTTCGAATGAGGATATGTCGTCCTCCGGTTCGCTTCACGGCTTCGGCGACCGTATTGAGGTGGGCATCGAGTCGTTGACGATAGCTCTGCAGAGTCTCTCGATTGATCGTAATTTCGGTGGTATGCCCCCGTTCGGCATCGATCAAGCGAAGGTCGCCCTCGAGGTCGGGATCGATTTCAATATCGCTCAGGATTTGGGTATGCCAAACCTCGAAACCTCGCCCCCCCAACGCACGAATCGTTGCCGGCAAATCAGGGTCAAGACCGTCGCTCACAAGCAAAAGAACGCCGTTTCGTAGATTCGATCTCAACAATGAGCGTAGTCCGTCGTTGAGGGTTTCTGAATTCGATTCTTCTTCCTGACGACGAATCGACTCCATTAAGCGGAAAGCAGAAGCTCGACCCCTCATGATATTCGAGGGAGGCTGCTTGGTTCCAATAACTTTGAGGCGAATGCCGTCGCCGCCAACCAAACCCACATAACCAAACGCCAAGGCATAACGCTGGGCAACTTCATATTTGGTGGGTTCGCCGAAGTGCATACTGGGCGAACAGTCAAGGCAGAGGTAGACAATCAGGTCCTCTTCATCTTGATACGTTCGCATAACGGGCGTATCGAGACGAGCCAGAACATTCCAGTCGAGATGACGAAGGTCGTCTCCTTCGGAGTAGTTTCGAAAATCGGCGAATTCGATTGAGACGCCTTTTTGCTTGCTGATTCGCTCACCTTTCGACGCGCCGCGATAAGTGCGATTGGGTCGCAATCGCAGACTTTCAATGGCGCGAAGTTCGCGCGGATCGAGCAGGCCGGTCGTCTCGGTCGCCATGTTCGTTAAATCTTGATCGGATCCTTGTCTCGCGAATCGACATGCATGAGGACGGAACGAACAATGTTATCGGCGGAGATGTTGTCGGCCTCGGCCTCAAAGTTAAGAATCAATCGGTGGCGGAGCACTTGATTCGCCGATGCGGCAAGGTCCTCTTTTGAAACGTTAAAGCGACCTTCCAGCAATGCCCGAATCTTCGCCGCAGTGATGAGCGATTGGGCGCCCCGGGGCGACGAACCATACCGGACGTAACGTCGAACATCTTCGCAGGGGCGATCCGAATCGGGATGCGTTCCGAGCACGATTTGCAGCGCGTAGTCGAGTACTGCATCACTGATGGGTACCTCGCGAGCGAGTGTTCGCATCTTTATCACGTCCTCGCCATGTGCGACGGGCTGAATTTCATCGGAATGAGTTCCGGTCGTTCGCTGAACGATGGCTTTCAGTTCGTCCTTGGTGGGGAATGGAACCAGCAGCTTGAAGAAGAAGCGGTCCAACTGGGCTTCCGGTAGGGGATATGTTCCTTCCTGTTCGACCGGGTTTTGGGTTGCCATGACCAAAAACGGCTCGGAAAGTTCATGTCGTTTTCCGGCGACGGTTACCGAGCGTTCCTGCATTGCTTCGAGTAGCGAAGATTGGGTCTTGGGTGTGGCACGGTTGATTTCGTCCGCGAGGACGATATTGGCAAAAATCGGGCCCCGGCGGAACTCAAACATGCGCGAGTCATTCAAGACGTTCGTGCCCGTGACGTCGGCCGGCATCATATCGGGCGTGAATTGGATACGCGAGAAGTCGAGGGAAAGAGCCTGAGATAGCGACTTGACAAGAAGGGTTTTCCCCAACCCCGGCATTCCTTCAAGAAGGATATGCCCATTGGCCGCAAGACCGATCAGGACCGATTCGACGATGTCGTCTTGACCGACGATAACCTTATTGACCTCGGTTTTAATTCGGGTAAAGGTTTCACGAAACCAGGTTGCTTGTTCTGCAGACATATTTCACTTCTTGAGACTTTCGAAATAGCGCTTAACGCGTTGTTGATGTTCCTTGGGAATCTGATTTTGATTCAGAGCCGATTCGGCTTTCTTACTGTACGATGGCAAGACATTTTGGTAAGGGACCGAGGACTTCGTGCCCTTAAAGGTCGGAGCTTTGATTTCGTATGTCATCTCCAATCCTGGGCGGGTGTTGTCGCGCTCGGTGGGGGCAAAGACGGGCGTGCCGCTGCCTTTGCCTTGGATAGGTTTATCGGTGCGCACCTTGCCTGTATCCGTAATCATCGTGTCGTTGTCGGGACCTGGACCAGGACCGCCGAGGCCCAAGCTCAGCCCGATCCCCAAACCAGAACATTGCCCCATCGATTTCGCATTTTTTAATGCCTCAAGAAGCTTCTTTAGGTATTCCTTGCGAAAATCGTCATCGGCTAATTTCTTGAGGAATTCCTCCATTTCTTTTTGGAGGCGTTCTCGCTCCTCCTTGCTTAGTTGGGGTTGACCAGATTTCGCACCGCTTTGAGCTTCTTGTTTAATCTTGGCGGCCGCTTCCTGGATCTCCTTCCAAAGCGGATCGTCATAAATCTTCTTTAAAATTTCGCGAGCCTCTTTTGAGAGCATCATGCTCTGCATATCCTTCTGCGCCTGTTGAGCTTTCTTTTGAGCATCGGCGAGTTCTTGCTCAGTTTTTTCGATCTGTTTCTGCAAGTCCTGTTTGGCCTTTGCGTCGAGCCCCGGCTTATTGAGTTGAGCCTTCAGACTGTCCAATTTTTTCTGCAATTCATCGACCTTGTTTTGTGTGTCCTTGGCGTTTTGCTGAGCGACATTCATTTTTTGGTTAAAGTCGTTATCGCTCATGTGGACGGAATCCATATCCGCTTTTTCGAGGCCCGCCTTCTGGAGCGCTTCTCGCTCCATTTTGTCCATCATCGATTCGGCTTGCTTCACTTGGTCCAGGTCTTGTTCACCCATTTTCTTGGCCAGCTCGTCGGCCTTCTTGGACAGTTCTTCCGATCGCAACATGGCCTCCTTCGGATCCATCTTTGCCTTTTCGTAGTCTTTCTGCAAACGCTGTAGATCCTTTTGCAAGGCGGCTAACTCGGGATTCGTGCTCTCTTTGTCAGTCTTATCGTCAAAGATTGCCTTTCGAAGTTCTTCAAGCCGCTTGCCTTCTTTCTGCATGGCTTCTTTTGTCGCAAGAGCTTCTTTAGGAAGAAAAAGCGTGGTGTTGGACAGGAACAGAACCCCCACACCCAAGAGCGCTGCCAAGATGGCAAAGAGATGAATCCGCTTGAATCGAAGTGGATAGACTGCGCGTGGCTTGAGGTTGGCTAAGTGAAAATTGGCATCTGAGACGAGTTCATCTGCGAACGCTGTCTCTGCCGGATTCATTTCGGCCGAAGTGCCCAGGCGATCTTTTAACTTGGCTCGACGGTCGATGCTTTGGGCAACCGACAGGTCATCGACTCGCCGGAACATCCAAATGAGCGCAAAAAGCACCGAAGTCGCCAAAAGCAGGATTCCGAGTTGCTTCCATTCAAGGTAGGCAACTCCACGCCAATCGAGAATCGCCCAAACAATGCCTACGATCGACCCAATGCCGAGACCAATAAAAGCGCCTTCGACGGCAAGCAGCGTTTTGATCCTTCGTCGGAAAGGCTGAAACTTATTGGTGGCAATCATGATGGAATCTCGCTTGGTGGATGGACGGGTGCCTCAAGGTTGCGCGACGACTGCTTCATCACATTGGGGATGGCGAGGGCCGCGACGATGACACATAAACATAGTAATGCAAGTCCGTGAACAACGGTAATGCCTGCCGAAGATAGATCGCAAATGGCCCCACCTACTGGATTAAACGCCCAGAGTCCGGTGGCCGTTCGATAGTCTTCGGGAGAAATGATCGCAAAGAGAGCGGTCGGGAGGATGATTCCTAACACGAAGAAGAACAGCGCAAAAGTTCTCCCTCTCGAAAGGATCGGGGTTCGGCTACTGACATACCAGCCAATTAAAAAGGCGAGAAGCCACAGGTCAAAACTGACGAGCAGATACATCAGGAAATTCTTAGAGAATGGGTTTAACGAATCGACGGTCTCGGGTGAGGCAGATAGTGAGACGTGGCCGAAGGGGATAAAGGATGATGTGTTCGCAGCCGATCGAACGCCCCAAACGTAGGCAATGACGCATACCAAAAAGAGTAACGTCAGGTATGGCAAATGCCCCGCCGGACGCCCGGAAAAAATGTGTTTAAGGTTAAAGAATCCGTTTGGGCGATGGCGACGGAGATCGTTGAATCCAAAACTTGCGAGATAGGGCACAACGATGAGGCCAACAAAGAAGAGAATCGAAAAAATGCTGCGACCGTGATAGATTTGGAGGACTTGGTTGAGCGACATTCCCGCTTCAGGACCACCTGAGAACGTGCCTCGAAAGGAAGGGTCAATGGTAAACCCTACGAGGTACGTGATGGCGGCTGTGTAGAGCAGCCCATGAACTCGTAGACCGCGAATCTCCTTTGAATTTCCGGGTGCCAGAAGGGAACCCGCCGAAAGGATGATGAACTTGACAACGAGAAGTTGAAGGAGGATCGACAAAATCCAGGTCGGCACCTCATGGCCAAAAACTGGCCACGTTTGATCCGAGACGAAGGGGAAAGTGACCGGACTAAGGCTCGAAAATGGATTCACTTGGGTCAGAGGCGAAGACCGACCGGAAAAAGCCGACAAAGCCAGGAGCATAAACGTGCCGACAAAATAGCACCCTATCGCAAGGTAAGTCCAAATAATTGCCGGAAGCGCTTTGCTGCAAAGGGTCGAAAGCAGCAACCCAAATGAAACGCACACGAGCCCATAAACCGAGAAAAGTAGGAACGTGATGAAAAGCTGGCCCCATGTCGTGCCACCCAGGGTGACGCTGACGGCGCAGAAGGGAAGCGAGAGAACCAACAGCAGCCATACGTATCGATAGGAACTGATGAGTTTGCCGACGAGGTAGTACTTGGGTTCGGTAGGCGCAGAAAAAACGAGATCGAGGGATCGCCGCTGCTTTTCGGTAACGATTGCGAAGGCTCCCATGCTGGGCGCAACAATCGAGATTACGATTCCAAGAGAAGCTAGAGTGATGTAGTAGAACGTCTGCAGACTGCTTTGCGCCGTCGCAAGGCTATATCGCCCGTCTTCGCCGATCGAGCTGGAGTAAACCATCAGCAGGACAAAGGCCATTAAGACCAAATAAAGCGTGAACAGGATCGCAGCACGGCTTCCCCGAAGCTGAATGCGGAAGTCTCTCGTTGCCGTCGCGTTTCCGATGTACGTCCGCTTAAGTTGGTGGAGCCAGGAAAGGTCGGAGGTCATATCAGTTCACAGCGCCAGTGGTCAGCTTCAAGAAGACGTCTTCGAGGTCGGCTTGATCTTCGCTAAAATTGACGATTTGGTGACCGGCGTCGACCAGCGATTTCAAGAACACTGCTTGTTCGTTGTCGCCACCCGCAAATTCGACGAGAACCTCGCCCGGGCCGACTGTCTCACACTTTTGGATGGAATCCATGGCGCTCACCATTGTTTCCAGACGGGCCAATTCACTGATGCACTGAATTCGGATGAGCTTCGTGGGCCGGATACTGCGAACGACGGAGTTCACATCGCCAAACGCGAGCAGATTTCCGCGTTCGATAATGCCGACGCAGTTGCAGAAGTCGGAGAGCTCGGGGAGAATGTGGGACGATACGATCACGATTTTGCCCATTCTGCCAAGTTCAGCGATCAATTCTTTCAATTCAGCGCGGGCGCGGGGGTCGAGACCTGAGGCTGGCTCGTCGAGCAAAAGGAGTTTTGGATCGTGAACAAGGCACCGAGCCAAACAGAGTCGTTGCTGCATGCCTCGCGAAAGCGATTGTACGTAGGAGTACTTTTTGAGCGTGAGGTCTGTGAGTTCGAGGACTTCGTCGATGACCTTATCGCGTTTTTGAACGCCGTAGATCGACGCAAAGAAGTCGAGATATTCCCACACTTTGACATCATCGTAGAGACCAAAAAAGTCGGGCATGTAGCCGATCATCCGACGAATCTGCATGGGATTTTCGAGGATGTCGACTCCATTGAGCGTTGCGGTCCCCGAGGTCGGCTCCAACAACGTCGCGATCATGCGAATCGTGGTCGTCTTTCCCGCTCCATTGCTGCCGATAAAGCCGAAAATGTCGCCTGGTTTCAGGTTAAACGAGATGCCTTGAACGGCGGTGAAGCCGCCGTAGGTTTTACGCAGATTTTTTACTTCGAGCATTGGCTTTCGACTTGGGGATAAATTTGACTTCGTTGTCGGCAAAAACGAGGGTCTTGATGGCCCATCCGAGGAAGGCGACCGTGACAATGGTTTGATAGGCCAGATGACTAAAAGTCACCGCATATTTGTTCATGTCCTGAAAAGCAAAGTTTTCATCGGGGCGGACAATCTCTCGCATTTGACTGCTTTGGAGTTGGAGAATGACAAAATTGGGCGATAGGATTCCGGTCAGGAAGTTCCCAAAGAAGGTAGAGAGCGATCCGACGAAAACCGGTAGGAAGATGAAATACATCATAATCACGCCGATTGAGACGCCCAAAGCGATCAATGGACGCTTGACTCGGGCCGAAATCAGGAGTGTCATTGCGATCAACGATGCTCCTTGGGCCAATACGGTCAGACAAGCGAGAACCACATTCACGAACTGTGTGTCGGGATTAAAGAGAGCGTCGACAAGAACTGGAATCATGTAGAGCCCAAACGCCATCGAGAGTCCAGCAAAAGCACCCATGAATTTGCCGACGACAATCTGCCCGTGAGTAATCGGGGCAACAAGCAGCATGTCCCAGCTCCTGCGTTCACGTTCTCCCGCAATCGACGCATGGAGCAAAAGCGGGATCGCAAACAGCATGATCCATAGGAAGAACATGATGAGTAGCAGAGGATCAAGATCGCCTCGGTAATTCACGCACGCGATGGCAAAAATCGCGTAGCAGACCAGGACGACGCCGATACCGCCGTTGATCGCCACCGACGAGCCGCGAAACGATAGGAATCGCTTTCTGAATCGCGTGACCTCCGCCATCATGGGGTTTTTGGTAAAAAGTTCTTCCCACCAGGGCGCTTTCGTTGGGGATTTCATCGAATAACCTCTAGGTTGGGCGCCGTCACCAAACTATAGATGCTGCTTGGGTGTCCTTCGCCGTACTTCGGACCCACGTGCATAGGAGCCGCAACGGCATAGGCGATAAGCCGATTTGGCAATGATTCAGAAATCGTTTGCCAGGAATAATTTTGATCGTTTGACGCCGGAAGTTTGGAACGAATAAGGTCAGATACGTCAACCTCGACCGAACCTCCCGATTTGACCGCTTTGTCTAAGGTCTTATTTTTGCCGGGTCCGAACAACATGACACTGGCTAAGTCAATATGCGATTGATTTTGAACGACGAGAATCTTTCTCCCGCCTTGCTCCTTCAGCGAGAATCGAAGTCCGTTGAGTTCGTTGCTTTCCTGAACATATTGAAGGTCCTTAAAAGCGAGGTTGCCCGTATTGACCGCCGGAGCTGAAATCTCTCGGCCATTGTCGATTAAATTGATACCGCTCGATCCCGCTGCGCCATAGCGATACTCCGTGGCGACGCTTTGAACGCCTTTTAGTCCGAGATCGTAGGATTTTGCTCGGGGGAAGAACATCTCCGACCGGCCAAAGACCATTGCTTCTCCATTTTGATCCTCGAAGGCTGCAATTGCAGTGGTTCGCGTGGTCGCGCTTGCTTTATAGAGCCCAATCGTACTGTTGAGCAAGATGGCGCTAAAAACGACGCTGATAATGGGAGCCGTGACCCAAGCAAGTTCGAGGCGATTGAGTTTCCGAAGGACCAAAAAGTTAATGGGCACGACCAAGACCGCATAGGCGATCAATATCCACATAATGCTTGAAACGGCTGGCGGTTTAATCTGGAAAGGGTCGGTTTGAATTGGCTTGGGTTTGACGATGCTAGGGCCAGAACCAGAAGTTGTGGTGGTCGCAGGGGCCGCCACTGCGACCGGACTTCCGTAGGTTGCGCCGTAGGGATCGTACTCATTTCCATCGCCAACTTGAGATTGCAGCATTTGGCGCACTCGGATGTGATAACCGCGATTGAGAGCCTTATTGACCAACGAGCGTCGATCTTCATATTCGCGGATTGGCGATTCGAAAGGGTTGACGGAAAGGTAGGAGGCAAGTCCAATTCCGTACGATTTTAGGTACGAAACGCCCCGCTGAACGTCGATTTTGCGGCTATTCGGACTTGGTTTGCCGATTCGCTCCGTAAGACCGCTTTGAGTGGTTACTGTAGCACTCGATACCGGCAAGACATCGCGCCATCGAGGGTCACTTGAAGCTGAAGGAGACGCGCCGCCGACAAACAGCACGACGCCTCCCGAACGCAGGTACTGCTTGATCGCTTCGATTTGCTCATCGCGAAGGCGTTCCGTTCCGTCGGCGAGGACAAGTGCGTCGAGGCACTCATAACCCATGTAGCGATCCGGAGCATCTTCGGGAGTGCAACCGCCGACGCCGATGGCATTGTTATCGTTGCCACTGCCCGATTGACCCTTTAAGAAAATAAGATCGGAAGGGTTATCGCTGATGAGTCCAACTCGGGACTGCTCAGAAACGTAATTGACTTTAATCGGCGATTCTTTGATTCCCGACGATGTGCGTAAGAAAACCCGACCGTCGCCATAGCCTCCCATTTGAAACATGACTCGCTTTTTTGAGCCACTCGGAAGTTCGATAGGGTATTCGATGTTGACTGCTTCGCGATCACTGGTCGTATAAATGACCGCATTTTCGTTTTGCCCCTGATTGTCGATATTGACGTAATAGGGATTGGTTTGGGCAGAACCAAGTCCCGACCAAACCTGCTGAATCGACATACGCGGCCCATCGGCGGCTGAAAAAGCCGCAAGGCACAGAAAAGCTGCCCCAACAAAAAGTCTTTTTACGCCCCACCGCATAAGTTCTAAGGATTGACGCATTTTAGCGGACTTTTCGTTCTCGGAATCTATAAAAATTTCATTCTTTTTTACCAATTACCGTAGTGCGATAACTGTTTGGCCGAGAAGCGAATATTCCGGTCCAGGATTTTGATTTCGGGATTCGACTTTCCGATGCCGATTACCAGGACCGGAAACCGCGTTTCGGGGAGTCCGAACTCGGCCGAAAGTGCGTCAGCGACGAACCCACCCATCGGGGCAGTATCCCAACCTGCTTCTGCGGCCGCGAGCATAAATGCCATCGCCCAAAGGCTGCCGCTTCGGATGGCTTCCTCACGTGCCGCCTGCGCATTTTCTCGAAAACCGCTTGCCATTCCGACGAAGCCTTCTTTTCGCTCGGTGGGCATATATCCGCGTTCAATCATCCCGTCGGCCACTGCGTCGGCATTTTCATGCAAAAGCGTATTGCCAATGAGAACAACGACCGCGGATGCCTCCGAAACCTTCTTTTGATTCATGGTCACGGACTGCAATCGAGCCTTCTCCTCGTCGGTATGACAAATCAAGAACTCCCAAGGCTGCAAATTCATCGAACTGGGCGCGAGGCAAGCAGTATCGATAATGCCTTCAAGTTCGCTGAGTGAGATGTTGACGGAAGTATCGAAAGAAGGAACGGCTCGACGTGCGACGAGCGCTTCAGTAACGGTCATGCTGTAAAAGATACACGCTAGGAGCCTGATTTTTGCGGTTTATAAACTCTTTCGATTTTTAAGGTTTCGCGAATTTTACGCTGCGTATCCGCGATCAATTCCCCTTTAACTTCTTCTTTCATCTGTTCGATGTCGGCTTTACTTGCCTCCGATCCCTTGGCTTCGATGCGAAAAATCTGGATTCCAAATTGAGTCTGGGTTGGTTTGGTGATGCCGCCTTTCTTAAGGGCTTTTATTTCGTTCTGGACGTCCTCAGGGAAAAGGGCGAGTTTTCTCCAACCCAAGAGTCCACGGCTTTCTCGTCCGTATTGATCGGTAACGAGCTCATCCACCAACTTAGGCCAAGGTTCCCCTGCCTGGAGGCGATCATACGCCTTCTGCACCACCTGAATGGTGTTCGCAACATCGCTTGCGCTGTTGGATCGAGGGCGAACGACGATGGTGGAGACTCGAACGTAGTCCTTCGGATCGAAATTTTGGAGGGCAATTTTTTCGATATAGAGGTTCCAGCGCATCCGCAGATCCAGGCGATTTTTTGTGAGACCCAACTGAGCCATGCTGGCTTCCAAGGTTTGACCAGGTGAGAGGTTTTTTTTCAGTTGCTCGATGGCATCGGCTGAGGCCTTATCGACCTCACCCTGGGTGACGAGGATTCCACGCTTGTCCGCCTCCGATTTGGCGACTTGGTAGTCGGCGAGTTCGCCGAGAATTTCCTCGCCGTGAACATCCCACAAAAGGTCTTCCACATCTTTTGCTTTAATCGGAACACCGTTGATCTTGACCAACACGGTCTCAGCCTCGGGAGCCTTCGCCAAACCCGGAATCGACAATTGGAATACCGATGATTGCATCAGCAAATGGGCGGCGACGACGAACGTGGAAAAGACCATGACTTGATCTTAGACGACTCAAGTCATCTAAAAGTTTAGGTCCTTGTCAGAAGTTAGCGCGGCACCGCGATCGAGTCAAGAATTCTCTTCAGAACGTCCTCATTCGTTTGACCCTCGATTTCGGACTCGGGGCGGAGCTGAATTCGGTGGCGCAACACACTTGGGGCCATTTCCTTGACATCGTCTGGGATCACGAAATCTCGACCGCGAATCTGAGCGATCGCTTTCGAAACGTTGAGCAGGCCAATGCCGGCACGAGGCGAAGCGCCGACCATAATGTCGCGATTATCGCGGGTCGTCTTGACGATTTCGTAAATGTAGTTGAAAACTTTGTCTTCGACTTTGGTTTGTTTGACCTGAGCCTGAAGCGATCTTAATTCTTCGATTGACGTCACGGATTGAACCCCGGTAGCTTCGAGGTTTTGCGGTTGGAATCCCGAATGATGGAGCTTGAGTACGTCGATTTCTTGTTCAGCCGCCGGATATCGTAAGAGCACCTTCATGAGGAACCGATCTTGTTGAGCCTCAGGCAAAGGATAGGTGCCTTCATATTCGATCGGATTTTGGGTTGCAAAGACGAGAAATGGACTCGGCAATGCGTGGGAAACGCCATCGATTGTGACCTTTCGCTCTTCCATCGCTTCAAGGAGGGCGGCTTGAGTCTTTGGCGGAGTGCGGTTGATCTCGTCTGCAAGAAGAAGCCCAACGAAAATGGGTCCGGGACGAAATTGGAATTCGTTCTTGCCCATGTCGAAGATCATGGTTCCGGTGACGTCCGATGGCATCATGTCGGGCGTAAATTGAATCCGTCCAAACTTGAGCCCAAAAACGTGGCCAAGGGAACGGACCATCAGCGTTTTTGCCAGACCGGGAACGCCTTCGAGCAAGACGTGTCCGTCTGCGAGCGTTGCCGCGACGATTTGTTCGATAACTTGCTGTTGACCGGAAATCACTTTCGCCATTTCCGAATAGATGCGCTGAGAAAGCTGTTCGACGGACATATCCCTTCGTAGCATGGCACAAATGCAACGAAATTGTGAGGAATCAGGTAGAAATGGTACGGATGCTTGAGGTTAGCGGTCTCGTCAAAGAATATAAGGATTATCGGGCCGTCAATGATTTAAGTTTTACGATTCGACCCGGAGAGATCATTGGGTTGATCGGTCCGAACGGAGCCGGAAAAACGACTGCGCTTCGATGTGTGGCAGGAATCCTTCGCCCAACTCAGGGACGAATCCTGATCAACGGATACGATTTAATCAATGACCAGATGAATGCGAAAAAGGGCCTGGCTTTTGTGCCTGAGGTTCCGTCGCTTTACGAATTGCTCACGGTTTATGAGCATCTACGCTTTGTCGCGATGTGCTTTAACACGTTGCCCAAATTCGAGTCCGACCACGAAATGCTGCTGAGAAAGTATCACTTGTGGGACAAAAAGGACAATTTGGTTGCGACCTTGAGCAAGGGAATGCGGCAAAAACTGTCCGTTGCCTGTGCGTTGATTCACGAGGCTAACATTTTTCTTTTCGACGAACCTTTAATCGGCATCGATCCGGCGGGGGCTCACGAACTGAAGCAAGAATTGATCGCGGCCAAGAGTAATGGAGCGTCGATTTTGGTTTCAACTCACCTGCTCGACACCGCAGAAAAGTTTTGTGACCGAGTGTTGATCATGGCCCGGGGCAAACTCTTGGCCGAAGGCACCATCGAAGAACTTCGATCGCTTTATAACATGGAAGACAAATCGCTCGAAGAACTCTTCCTAACGCTTACGAGCGAGGCCTACTGATGAGCAGTGCCAGGGTCCTCTGGTATTTGTGGAGTCGACAAATCGTCAACGGCGTCAAGCGGGCGGTCAGCACTCCGCGACGCCTGATTTCGGTCCTCGTGGGTATTGGCTACTACGTGGCGTTTTTCATGCGGCCGTGGGACCACAAAACTTCCGGGCAGGTTGAGAAGGGCTTTGAAGGGGGGATTAATCTAGATCCTTCGTTAATCAGCCAGGTTGTTTTTTTCGTGTTCATGCTGTTGAGCATTTTTCTTTCCATGGGGATTTTCGGCCTTCGAAATACATTTAAACAAGCCGATGTCGATGTGCTTTTTCCGACGCCCATCTCATCGAAAGCCGTCATGTTCTTTCGACTTTTCCGCGATTATGCGGTGACGTTGCTTTTCCCTTTTTTGCTCGCAATTTTTACTTACCAACCGGCGGTTGGATTTTTCAATGCGGTCAAAAAGCATGATCCTGCGGCGCTGAATCAAATGATTCGGGGCGGGCTCATCTCGTGGATACTGTTGGCCTTTTCGTGGGTTAGCATTGGCTATGCTTTGAGCTTTTTTGTAGCCCAACACGAGAAGAAGAGTCAGCTCATTACGCGAACGGTTGGGTGGATGATCTTCCTCTCCATCGTCGCAGTGTTTGGCTATATTGCCTTCCAAATGAACCAAGTTCCCGAAATTGCCACGATTGGTCGAGCGACGACTGTTTGGTGGGTTCGAGCGATTATGTTCATGCCGACCGCCGCCACCGGCATCGTCATGGGCTTTTTTAATGGCGCCCCGGTCCAGATCCTTCTCGGGCTGTCCGTATTTGCGGCGGTTATCGGATTAAGCCTTACCTATGCGGCGAGGCTAAGTAATTGGATGTATGATCAAGCGGCAACCAAGGGGTTCCAAACCCAGGCTTTGCGCGATTTTCAACGCAAGGGTGACTACACGTCG
>JBEHXE010000014.1:0-85769 GCA_048498855.1 Armatimonadota bacterium
AAATCTTTGCTCAGGCGCGGACGCCTGACCTCCAAAGTGGCTTTACCTACTTATACAAAAGGCTCTCTTAGATTCTGCACTGCTAATGAACTTAGAATCAAAGTAGAAGGCTTTCTGGGGGCAGAGGCGTCCTCGCCTGTGTGATTCGGATAACCTAAAAAATAGCAAGAAATATTCTAAATCTTTGCTCAGGCGCGGACGCCTGACCTCCAAAGTGGCTTTACCTACTTATACAAAAGGCTCTCTTAGATTCTGCACTGCTAATGAACTTAGAATCGACGTAAAGCGTCTCTTGGGGCACAGGCGTCCCCGCCTGTGTGATTCGGGTAACCGAAAAAATAGCAAGAAATATTCTAAATCTTTGCCCAGGCGCGGACGCCTGACCTCCAAAGTGGCTTTACCTTCTTATACAAAAGGCTCTCTTAGATTCTGCGCTGCTAATGAACTTAGAATCGACGTAAAGCGTCTCTTGGAGTCACAGGCATTCCTAAGATTCTGCAAGCATCATTGGGATGCACTACTGAACTTGAATCGTGACCTCGTTGCTGACAAAAACACCCTTCGGCGTCCGGTCGAAATGCTTTTGCGTCTTCCCGACGAGCTTCTTCATCTCGTCCTCCATCAACGGACCTCCGAGCCAATTTTCAAACTTTGGCGTCGTATCATATCGCAGACGCAAACGGTACTTACCGGGCGTTTTGAGGCATTCCTTAACCTCATATTTCGACCATTCCATCCCGCGAAGGAGTTCGCTCGATTTTCCTGGTGCGATGCTGACAAAATCCGACTCCTTTAACGGATTCGCGTTCCCACATCGCCCCACTCCCTTGAGCAGAACCGGCGACCATGTGCCGTCGGCCTGGCGAGATTCCAGGTTGCAATACGGAGCTTTGCGGAACCAGTGCATGCTGTCTTGTTCCGTCACAAGCTCAATTTCTTCGTTGGACTGATTGGTAGCCGTCGCGGCAAGAACGATCAACTCGCCGCTTTTATAGACAGCTTTAGGCGCCGAAAGATGAATCGCAACCGCCGGTTTAGCGGCGAGCAAAAGTGCGAACATCGAAAGGCCCATGTCAGTCCGACGAACCGCCTCCAAAGGGGTTACGACAAAATCGGATAACTTAACGTCACAAGATCAAAGGCCTCGCTGGATGCCCAAGTTCCAACCGGCATTCGCTTGCGAAAGTCTTCGACAAATCCATGTCCTCGATAGAAAGCGACCAGCCGTCCATGATCGACAGCTTCCAGCCAAACCCGATCAAGCCCCTTCGCCGCGGCAATCTCAACCGCACGGTGAAGCATCTGCTTCCCTAGTCCCGCCTTCTGAACATTTGGCGCAACCGCGAGCAATTCAACCTTAAGCCCACCATCCTTCTCAATCGCGGTCATTGACGCCAAGTGACGGTCACCCTTAGTGGCCAGCACAAGCAAGTAGGCTGCGTAATCCTGCTCAATCTCATCTGGCTCTAGCCGTTCGTCGGGAAAGATGCGAACGTGTGCAGCGTTAGCCTCATTGACGATTCGCGTCGCCGCCGCAAGCAGTTCTTTCGACGCATCCGCCACCTGTATTTCACAAAAATCGACCGCCGGATGCACCCTAGAATGGTACTCAGGTAGCGTAAGCGTATGCTCACCATTCCCGAAGCCATTGATGTCTTCGTTCACGCGTTTTGCGATGGAAAGAGCATGACCTATCCCTACGTGCCGACCCAAGTTGACGGACTCTGGATCATGCGTGACACCCCCGAACGAAAGAACGCCCGCAAGATCGAAGTCACCACCCACGACATTGCCCCGGAAAAGGTCGTCGAAATCCTCGCGAGGGAACAAATAGGATGGCATTTCTTGTGCGAAATCCATCCCGTTGATGCCGACTTCGAAGGTATCCGCCAAGCCTACAAGTCCTTGGGATATAAAGCGGTCTCCACCGAGTGGTTGTTTGTCCACGACCTTCAAGAAATTCCCGCCTTAGAATCTCAGCCTCCGGTTCGACTGGTTCCCGACCAAGCCACCCTCGATTCCATTAAAATGCGCGGCAGCCAACGCCGCAAGCTGCGCCCCGGCGGACGGCATTACACGATTTGGGACGACGAGCAGGATTATGGCTGGGTGTACAGCATTCCGTATAGACAAGACGCTTGGGTTGCCGATCTCCACGTTCACGAGTCAGAGCGCGGCAAGGGCTTTGGGCGAGCCTTGATGAGTCGACTGCTCCATGACGACAAAGCGCTCGGGATTCGCCATAGTGTTTTGCTTGCCAGCTCGGCAGGCGCTCGACTCTATCCTCACCTGGGATACCAGCAAATTGGCGTCCTCCAAATGTTCTGCCCCGCCAAACGGTGATCGGTATAGAATGGGGAAGGAGTTCAACGATGTTCCTCGCACCCTTCATTGCCGCCACCCTTGCCACTCAATCTGCGCCGATCCATCTTCCACTCTGGCCAAACGGAGCGCCGGGTTCCGAAGCGCGACGGAATGAACCCGAACAGGCGAAAGACTGGTGGGTAAAGAACATCCACAATCCTTCCATCGACGTCTTTTTGCCTCCCAAAGACAAGGCGACCGGCGCGGCCGTCGTCATCTTTCCGGGTGGCGGACACAACCAACTCGTCTATCCTCCCGAAGGTACCGAACCCGCCCAGTATCTCGCCAAACAAGGCTTGGTTGCCATCGCCGTGAAATATCGCCTCTTTCGCGAACCTGGCTCGACTTACACTTTCGAAAATGCCACCGTTCCCGACTCCTATCGAGCCATGCGTCAAGTTCGGGCGCACGCCGCCGAGTGGGGCATCGACCCCAAGCGGGTGGGAGCGATGGGCTTCTCAGCCGGAGGCGAAAACGTATCGGGTATCGCATTTGGACCCGGTCTGGGTGATCCCAACGCATCTGATCCCGTCGAGCGCGAAAGCGGTCGCCCAGATTTCATCGTTGAAATCTATCCCGGGCCGCTGGGTATTCCCAAGGAGATCGGCAAGAATCCGCCGCCCGCCTTCCTCTTGATCGCAAACGATGACGACGGGCATATGGACCCGGTGCTCAATCTGATGAATCAATATCGCAAGGTCAAAGGGTCGATGGAAGCCCACATCCTCGCCGGTGGCGGACATGGATTTAACATGGGCAATCGTTCGAAACTCGCCGCGGTCAACACGTGGCCCCAGCGACTGATCGACTGGCTGGCCGATACGGGCCTTTCGAAGCCGAAGATGTGAGCCCTCTTAACCCAAAAGCCTTTACGTAGCACGTCATAATGAATCCCTGGGTTCATGAATCAAGAAATTCGTATCGGCATGCTTGGCTTTGGCACCGTGGGTACCGGCACGTACCGGATGCTCGTTGACAACCGCGACGCGATCATTAAAAAGGTTGGCCGGTCGATGGAGATCACCAAGATCGGCATCCGCGATCTGAGCAAAGAGCGAACGCTCGATCCCGCGCTTTTCACCACCGATCTGAACAGCATAGTCGAAGACCCGAACATCGATGTCGTGCTTGAACTCATTGGCGGCGTCGATCCTGCGGCTGAACTGGTCGAAAAAGCCCTGATGAGCGGCAAGCACGTCGTCACGGCGAACAAAGAGTTGATTGCCAAACACGGCTCGCGCCTCGTTCATCTCGCCAAATCAAAGGGTCTTGACCTGCACTATGAGGCGGCCGTTGGTGGCGGAATTCCCCTCATCCAACCGCTTAAGCACCAGCTCGCCGGTAATGACGTTCTGCGCATGATGGGCATCCTTAACGGAACTTCGAACTACATCCTCACGAAGATGGAGCAGGAAGGAGCCGACTTCGCCGATGCGCTACGCGAGGCTCAAGCAGCAGGATATGCCGAAGCCGATCCGACCAATGACATCGAAGGTATCGACACTTCGTATAAGATTTCCATTCTTGCCTCGATCGCTTTTGGCAAGCAAGTTCCGGTCGAAGCGGTGTACCGCGAAGGTATCACCAAAATCGGCATCACGGATATCGAATACGCTCAATCGTGGGGATACCGAATCAAGCTCGTCGGCGTGGTCGATGCGGTCGGCAGCGATGCCGCCTGTGTGCGAGTCCATCCCTCGATGGTGCCGCTCACTCATCCACTGGCTTCGGTTAACGGAGTCTATAACGCGCTTTGGCTCAACGGCGACTTCGTAGGCGACGTTATGTTCAGCGGTCGCGGTGCCGGTTCGGACCCGACTGGCTCGGCAGTGATTGGCGACCTCATTGATGTGGGACGAAATATTGTCGTGGGCGGCTCTGGTAGCGCAATTCCTTATGACACCGGCATGAAGACGGTTCCGATCGATGATGTGAAATCTTCGTTCTACTTGCGCCTTCGAGTTAAAGACCGTCCGAAGACGCTCGGCGAAATCTCAATGGTCTTTGGTGAGTATGAGATTAGCATCGCCGAAATGCAGATGAAGACCCTTCCGAACGACCACGGCGAAATCGTCTTCCTCACCCACCGAGCCTCCGAGCGATCCTTCGCTCAAGCGCTTAAGGACGTGGGTGCGCTCGAAGCCGTCGCCGAAGTGGCTGGCGTCATTCGGGTTGAGGACAAGCAGTGAAAATCCTCATCACGAATGATGACGGAATCCATGCTCGCGGAATATATGAACTCGCCCAAGTCGCACGTAATTTTGGCGAAGTAACGATCGTCGCTCCCGACCACGAACGGTCGTGCTGTGGCCACGCCATGACGCTACGTGATCCGCTGCGCGTGACCGAGGTTGATTATCACGGCCTCAAGGCTTATTCGGTCAACGGCGTCCCGGTCGATTGTGTCAATGTTGGCCTCACGGTCGCTTATCCCGACGGTTGCGACTTGATCTTGAGCGGGATCAACAACGGGCCGAACCTTGGCTTCGACATCACCTATTCCGGAACTGTCGCAGGGGCCATGGAAGGTGCAATCAACGGCATCCGCTCGATTGCAATTTCGCTTGCCGTCTTCGTCGCTGAAGCCCCGCCTCATTGGGCAACGGCGACGCGCTGGCTTGGTGAAAATCTTCAATCTTTAATCGATGCCCCGTGGGAAGAACTCAGTTTTCTGAACGTCAATGTCCCGTCGATCACCCATGAGGAGTTGCGGGGAGCCCGAGTCGCCGAAATGGGCCGACGAGTCTATAAAGATCGCGTCGAACAACGTAACGACCCTTGGGGAAGACCTTATTATTGGCAAGGCGGCATGGCCCTCATGTCGGCTGATCAGCCAAATACCGATGTCCATGCCGTGAACGAAGGCTTTGTGAGCATTACGCCTCTAACCCTCAACTGGACCCATAGGCCGTTGGCCGAGCAAGTCGCTCACTCCGGAAACTGGCCCTTGGAATTGAATTAATCAGGGAACAGAGAGCAGGGAACAGGGAACGGGGCCTTCCTTCGCCGAAAGGAACCAACTACGCTGCGCCCCTTCTGGGGAGTCGGTGAACGGAGTGAACGAGAGGGGACTTGTCGGGGAACAGAGGGCAGGGAACAGGGATCAGAGAGCAGAGATCATCTTGGCCGAAGGAAACCAACTACGCTACGCCCCTTCTGGGGAGTCGATGAACGCAGTGAACCGGAGGGGGCTTGCAAGGGATCAGGGAACAGAGATCAGAGATAGTGCCACCTTGGCCGAAGGAAATCAACTACGCTACGCCCCTTCTGGGGAGTCGGTGAACGTAGTGAACCGGAGGGGGACTTGTCAGGGATCAGAGAGCAGGGAACAGGGAACAGGGCCTTCCTTTGCCGAAAGGAACCAATACGCTACGCCCCTTCTGGGGAGTCGGTGAACGTAGTGAACCGGAGGGGGACTTGTCAGGGATCAGAGAGCAGGGATCACCTTGGCCGAGAGGAACCAACTACGCTACGCCCCTTCTGGGGAGTCGGTGAACGTAGTGAACCGGAGGGGGACTTGTCAGGGACGAGAGATCAGAAGCCAAAATTGACGCCGCGCACCCAACCTCACTCAACTTCCGCAAACTTCCGCAATCTCTGCACATCGTCCTTCGACTCAAACGCACTCAACGGAACATAAACAAGCTTAAATTTCCAAAGCTCGATGACGACATACTCATTCCGCAAAATCACATCGCGAACCGATTTTTTGTTGACCCGATAGTTCAACTCGATCGGATCGACAATGAAATAGATGTGCTCGCCTTCGGCGACCATTCGTGTAGGACTCAAAACCCGCTTTGCCGCACGGCCCGTAATCAAGATCGAACGGGCCGGAATCGACAGCGGCCACAAGATCATCATCATGCCCAATCCGATGCTGACTTGTGAGGGCATCAGGATCATCATCGCGATTCCCGTAACCGGAAAAGCGATAAATGCCGGCCAAAACCGCCGCACATATTCGAATGAACTCCAGTACACCAATTGCGACCGGCTCACTCGATACTGATTTGTGTCTATTCTTTCCAACTCCAAACAAGTATTATGAAGCCATGCTCAAAGTTGATCGAGAGGGTTCGGTCCTCCGCGTCACATTGAATCGTCCCGATGTGCGAAATGCTCTGAACGACGAACTCATCGATTCTCTCTATCAACTCTTCTCCACGGTGTCGTCCGACATCCGCGTCGTCATCCTTTCGGGCGCGGGTTCCGTCTTCTGTGCCGGGGGCGATTTAGAGTGGATGCGCAAGGCCGCAACCTATTCCGAAAGCGAAAATGCTGCTGACGCGATGCGCATTTCGAAGATGTTCTCCGCCATTCGCGATTGCGCGGCCGTCACGATTGCCGTGGTTCACGGTGCGGCAATGGGCGGAGGAAGCGGGCTCGTCGCGGCGTGCGACATCGGCATTTCGACCGAAGACGCCAAGTACGGTTTTACTGAGGTCAAGCTTGGCCTTATCCCGGCGACAATTTCTCCTTTCGTGATCGACCGAATCGGCAAGGGCCATGCCCGCGGACTCTTTGCGACGGGCGAGATATTCTCGGCTCAACGCGCGATGCATATTGGTCTGGTAAACGAGGTCATTCCTTCTCGTGAAATCGATGCAATGTTAAATCAAAAGATTCGCGCAATCCTTTCGGCTGGACCAAAGGCCGTAGCTGCGGCCAAGCGCTTAGTGATCGACGCCCCACTTTCTGCCGAAGAGACCGCCAATCGCTTGGCTCAAAGTCGAGCCAGTGAAGAAGGACAAGCCGGAATCAACGCGTTTCTCGAAAAAAAGAAAGCCCCGTTCGTTTCTGACATCGACTACGAATAATCAAATCCGTCGTCGATCATCCACCACGATCGACGCAGGAATGTGAGTCAAGATCGTGTCACGAATGAGCGGGAAGTCATCGAATAGGCCATTGATGATCTCCTTACGGTCGCCCCATTCAATGGTGAGAGTCTCTTGCTGGCTGCCCTTGACTGAAACCGTCGAAAGCCGCACTCGCTTGACGGCTTCCCAGGGGATTCTGCGTGGTGACAAATAACGCTGGACGATCATGCCTTCCTCCTCAATTGAGACGAACGACCGGATCGAGAGGGCAAGGATGGCCAAGAGCAACACCATCAACGGAACGGTGAGCCAAAGCATGGGCATCACTTTGGGATCGGTGAGAGGAGCCCCAATGAAGAAGATCGAAAGAAATCCGACGAGGACGCCAAACAAGATAGAAAACCCCTTTGCCCGGAAACGTCGAGGCTTTGTCGAATGCGCAACCGGATTCTGAATGCGAACGGTGCTCCACCACACATCAAGCGCTGACATAAGGCTCGAAGGGTTATCATACGACTTCAAATAAATAATCTTTCGCTTCCGTTGTCGATCGACAATTTCAATCGTGCTCGACTTACTTGCGACGGTGCCTTGAATTGACTCGATTTCTGAGCCTTGGAGAGTGATGCTCGTCAAAAATGAACGCAACCAAAGGTGGTTTCCTTCAATCCTAATTTCGCAAATGGATGTCAAAACGACGAAGAAGCATCCGCCTAACATCACGAGCCACAGAAAGCAAAAAAGGATCATGATCCACCTGTGCGATTGGACCACTGCGACCACGGTGAGAACTAACAAGAGGGCGAAGAGGACGGTAAAAAAGCCTTCGTCGAGTCGCCGCCACCAAACCGCACGAAAGCTTTGCATATCTGACTAAAGTACGAGATATTGCGAGCATCCGATGCATTTGATTTCATCGAACCGATCGCCAAAACTGCCCTTACAAATTGTGTTCATACTTAGCCCGCGCCACTTTTGACGACATCATGATAGGTGTCGCCGCCCCGAGAATGAACGCTCAAAGCAAAAACAAAAAGAGTCCAACGATGCTGAATCGTCGAAAGCGCCTCCATTCTCGGACAGCCCAAATCCAGAAGCCAACGGTCAAAAAGACCCAACTGATCCTTTCAAAAACCATCACTTCGTAAGCCAGCGGAGACGCAAATCCAATCACACTCAGGGCGAGCGAAATCCAGACCAGGACGGGACCGAGCGTGATCTCAAATTTGGCAATTTTGGGATCAGGAGGCAGGGCCATTGCTTCGACTATGCCAACAAATCGTGTACGACATGGCCGTTGACGTCTGTCAAACGGAAGTCGCGTCCCTGATAGCGATAGGTCAGCTTTGTGTGATCGATGCCTAACAGGTGGAGCATTGTTGCGTTCATATCGTGGATATGCACTGCTCCCGGCGTAAGCTGATCGACCGAAGGGTTAATGACATGCCCGTCGGCATCGACGATGTTGTATCCGTAGTCGTCGGTGTGTCCATAGCTGATGCCCGGCTTCACGCCGCCGCCTGCCATCCATCGTGTAAAGCAGCGCGGATGGTGATCGCGACCATAGTTCTCCTTTGAAAGGGGACCTTGGCAATAGACGGTGCGTCCGAATTCACCACCCCACACGACCAGCGTATCGTCCAACATTCCCAACCGTTTGAGGTCTTTGATCAACGCTGCGCTCGCCTGATCGACGTCCTTGCATTGCGAAGGGAGATCGTTGGCCAAATTGCCGTGTTGATCCCATCCGCGATGGAAAATCTGAATAAACCGAACTCCGCGTTGGGCTAATCGGCGGGCTAAGAGGCAGTTCGCGGCGAAGGTTCCTGGCGTCTTCGAATCGTCACCATAAAGGTTAAACACTTCGGCTGGCTCCTCCGATACGTCCATCAGCTCTGGAACACTCGTCTGCATTCGGTACGCCATTTCGTATTGCGAAATACGAGCCGCGATCTCGGGGTCGCCAAACTCTTGAAGCTGCAAATGGTTGAGCTGAGATACGTCGTCGAGCATCTCGCGCCGGGTCTTGCGGTCCATTCCATGCGGATCGTTGAGATACAAAACCGGGTCACCAGCCGAACGCAAACTCACGCCTTGATGCTCACTGGGCAAGAATCCCGGTCCCCAAAGTCGCGCGAAGAGCGCCTGATCGACCTTTCCGTTCGAAACCTTGCTGTGCAACACGACGTAAGTCGGAAGGTCCTCATTCATGCTGCCGAGGCCATAGCTGACCCATGCGCCAAAGCTCGGACGTCCCGGAAGCTGGCTACCCGTTTGAATAAAGGTCACGGCCGGATCGTGGTTGATCGCCTCGGTCCACATCGACTTGATGACACAGAGCTCGTGGGCTACGCTGGCGGTATGGGGCAAGAGTTCAGAGACCCATAGTCCATCGCCGTTATTGTCGAACTTCTGAAATTTGAATTTCGAGGGTGCGATAGGGAAGCGGGCTTGCCCACTCGTCATCGTCGTAATGCGCTGACCATTGCGGATGCTGTCCGGCAGGTCCTTGTCGTACTCGGCCTCCATCTTCGGCTTGTAATCGAAGAGGTCCATCTGGCTTGGACCGCCGTTCATGAAGAGCATGATGACGCGCTTGGCCTTCGGTGCGAAGTTGGGCATCCCCGGCAATCCCGGGCGTGGCTTGCCCATCTTGATCGTTGGGTGTTGAGTTTGGCCAAACGCCTGACTCGCCGCCAATGCCGCTCCGATTCCACCACCACGCAACAGCGTGTGCAACGCTGCTGAGCCGACGCCCATCGCGGTCCGCCCGAAGAGTTCTCTTCGGGTCATCATCAATTCGAATTCTCTAATCGGGTCCATATCAGTGCTGGTTCAAAAATTCGTCGAGGTTGAAGATCGTGTTCGCGATCATCGTCCATGTAGCGACTTGGTCGTGGGGTAGGTCGGTCTTGGGAGCCAAGCCAACAGTCGAGAGTTCGGCCGCGCTGGCGGCGTCAGCTTTGAACTTCGCCTCATAACGATCTGCCGCTTTGAGCAAAATGCTCTGTTCGGTTGGGGTGGGCATCCGGCCAAAGGCCAACGAAAAGGCGTACCTCAATCGGTCCACGGGCGTCTTTCGTTCACGGACAAGTCGTTCGCCAAAGACCCGAGCCGATTCCATAAAGGCAGGCTCATTCATCGTGATCAAGGCCTGAAGCGGCGTGTTAGTCCGTTGCCGACGGACGACGCACGATTCACGATCTGGCGCATCGAACGTTGACATCATTGGGTGGGGCGACGTCCGCTTCCAAAAGAGATAAAGCGTTCGGCGGTAGATGTCCGAACTGGTGTCCATCTTGTAGCGCGCGGTGGTGCTGTCGGGGAAGGCGACCTCCTCCCACAATCCGGCGGGCTGATAGGGTTTGAATCCGTGTCCTCCCTCGCGATTGACGAGCAATCCGCTCACCTGAAGCACCTGATCTCGCAAGATCTCGGCATCGAGCCGGAAGCGCGGTCCTCGGGAAACCAGTCGGTTCTCGGGATCGGCTTTGAGTTTGGCGGGAGTCACGACCGATTGTTGGCGGAAAGCCGAACTAGTCAAGATGAGGCGATGAAGTTTCTTGAGTGAATATCCCTCTTTCGCAAACTTGATGGTGAGGTAGTCAAGCAGTTCGGGATGGCTTGGCCACTCCCCTTGATTGCCGAAGTCCTCGGCGGTTTTTACGATTCCCGTGCCGAAATGCTGCTGCCAAATACGGTTGACAAAGACACGCATGGTCAGCGGATTGTTCTTGTCAATGAGCCATTCGGCAAGGCCCAGTCGGTTCACCGGAGCGCCAGCAGGCAATGCACCCAGGGCCTCGGGGATCGCGCGTCCAACCTTGTCAGCCCGCAGATTATATTCGCCGCGCCGAAGGATGAAGGCCTCGCGGGGCTTCTCCATTTCTTGGGCGATCAACGTGCGCGGAATCGCCGCATCGAGCTTCATTGCCGCATCGCTGGTCTGGCGATACTGCTTGGCAACCTCGGTATCCGGTCCCAGGTTCAAATAAGTCTGCTTTGTGACCAACGGGTCGTTCTTTCGAAAAGCAGCATCAATCTTGAATTCGCGGTCGGTGCCATAACCGAAGGCAACCCCGTCGCCGCCGGTCGCATTGGTAATCTTGACCATCAACACGTTGTCGCCCTTCTTGAGCTTCACCGTCACCGGATCGGTGGGCATCGTCACGGATCGCAGCACTTTATTCGAGTGAATCAGTTTGCCGTTGAGCCAGACTTTGATTCCGTCGTCGCTGCCAAAACGCATGCCTAATTCACGGTCGTCTTCGGCGGTGATCGTCGTTCGCAGATAATTTGAAGAGTTGTCGAGACTCGCCAGCGCAATCGCTTTGTTGGCCTCAAGGGTGATTGGTTTCCACTTATCCGGCTTCTCGTCCGTATCAAAGGCCTCGTCGAAGGTCTTGTGGCGATACGTCATTTCCGAAACTTCCCACGGTGTCAGCTTGGGCGGGGCGACACGATTCGTCGCCAACCAATTCTTGGCGACCTCAAGGCTGGTTTCCGATTCGATTTTTGCAATCGTCGCCCGTTCTTCAGCTAGGGTTTTTTCTTCGTCGGGCGACGGAGCTGGGATCGTCGGCTCGGGACTCAGCAAATTGCCGTCGAGCGGGGCATCCTTGGTTGAATTAAAGAAAGCGAAGAGTTGGTAATAGTTCTTCGTCGTGATCGGGTCGTATTTGTGATCGTGGCACTTGGCGCATCCGACAGTCATGCCTAAGAAGACAGTGGACATGGTGTCCACTCGGTCGAAGGTGTTCTTAACCAGAAATTCTTCTTCGATCGCGCCGCCTTCGCTGGTGGTCGGGTTCATCCGCACATAGCCGGTGGCGATCAACATGTCCCGCGTAGGATTCGGCAACATATCACCCGCGACTTGCCACAGGGTGAACTTGTCAAACGAGAGGTCTTGGTTAAACGCCCGAACCACCCAGTCGCGATAGGGATAAACCGCTCGCTCGTTATCCAGGTGCAACCCATGGGTGTCGCCATAACGAACAGCATCCAGCCAATATCGAGCTTGATTTTCGCCGTACCGCTCGCTTGCGAGGAGGCGATCAATCGCTCGTTCGTAAGCTCCCGGTTTCTTGTCATTTTCAAGCTGTTTGAGTTCGTCGGGAGTGGGGAGCAAGCCGGTGAGGGTAAGGCTGGCTCGTCGCAGGAGGGTCGCGTCGTCGGCGGACTTCTCTGGTTTCAATCCCTTTTCTTCAAGCTTCGCCAATACAAAATTATCGATTGGATTGCGAACGAACGCCTTGTCCTTCACCGTCGGAATCGTTGGCATGGCGGGCGGAACGAAAGCCCAGTGCTTCTCATATTTTGCCCCTTGATTGATCCAAAGGCGGAGCTTCTCAATCTGTTCTTTGCTGAGCGGCTCGACTCCCGAATCTTTGGGTGGCATCTGAGCATCCGAACCTGGCTGCACGCGATCCATGATGTCCGAATCCTTGGCACTGCCCGGTTTGATTGCCCAATAGCCGCCCCGTTCGCGAGTCGCATCTTTCGCATCGCTAAGGCGCAAATTCCCCTTAACCTCTTTGCCATCAGGACCGTGACATCGGAAGCAATGCTCACTGAGAATGGGGCGAATGTCGCGATTGAAATCGATCGCTTTGATCGTCGCAACTGGCTTTTTCTTGCCTAGTTGCGGACTGCTGGCCAGGCCAATGCCAAGACAGCTTGCTGCCGAAGTGAGAAGGATAAGGGAACGAGCTCGCATCATTGCAAACCTAAGGTTCATCTTAGCACGACAATGCCTGAGAATGAATACGGTATAGTTTTCAATGGAGCCTCCAATAATAGGAGGAGCGGGGCATGGAGTTCGCCCTGAACCAACCGCTCGGTTCGCCGATGCTGATGACTCCTACGGTGGCAGGCCGTAGGTGTACGTCTCCCACCCAAGAAAAGGAATTTGTGGTGAGCGACAAAGTATTCGAAAAAACGACCCGACGACGCTTCGACGAGCCTATTGCGCTCGCCGCGATGGTTCTCAAGTGGACCCTGCTCGGCATATGGGTCGGCACTCTTTCTGGCCTTGCTTCGGCGGCATTTCTTTGGGCACTCGACTGGGCGACCAATACTCGCGGAACTCATCCCTGGCTCCTCTACGGACTTCCCGCGAGTGGAATCCTTATCGGTTTGCTCTACAAGCATTTTGGAAAAGAAGTTGTGGGTGGCAACAACCTCTTGCTCGAACAAATTCACGATCCAAAAGAGCGAATCCCGTTTCGAATGGCACCAATGATCCTCATCACGACGGTCTTGACCCACTTCTTTGGCGGATCGGCGGGACGTGAAGGCACGGCGGTTCAGATGGGCGGAACTCTAGCCGACCTCGTCGCGACTCCTCTCAAACTTTCGCGAGAAGATCGCAGCATCTTGCTCATGACCGGCATCGCTGCCGGGTTTGGATCAGTCTTCGGAACGCCGCTTGCGGGAGCCGTTTTTGGGCTCGAAGTGCTCTCGATTGGACGGATTCGTTACAACGCTTTGATACCCTGCCTCGTTGCGAGCATCGTCGGCGACCTCGTCTGTCGCGGAGTAGGCATTCACCACACGACTTATTCAGCTCCAACTTCGTTCACCGCATCGCCAGCGGTGATGGCCTGCGTCGTCCTCAGCGGTGTACTTTTCGCGGGAGCCAGCGTTGGGTTTATCGAACTCACTCACCGAATCCAGCAGATAGGCAAAGACATTCGCTATGCCCATATCCTGCGCCCCGCGATCGGCGGCTTGGTCATTATCGGCCTGACATTGGCCGTCGGCAGCCAGATGTACAATGGACTCGGGATTCCGCTTATCCAGCAATCGTTCTCGGGGGCTGGCGTACCAATTTACGCCTTCTTGCTCAAGATTTTGTTCACCTCGATTACACTTGGAGCAGGATTCAAAGGAGGCGAAGTCACTCCGCTTTTTGCCATTGGTGCGACACTGGGTTGTGCCTTTGCCAGAGTGGTTCATCTCGATCCGGCGCTGTTCGCCGCGCTTGGCTTTGTGGCGGTCTTTGCGGGGGCGGCAAATACGCCCTTGGCCTGTGCGATCATGGGAATCGAATTGTTTGGCTCGGCGCTTGCCGTCCCGTTGGCAATCACGTGTGTGATGAGCTACATCCTGAGCGGACACCGTGGGATTTACCTCTCCCAACGGGTCCATCACCCCAAGTCCTACCACGCGAAAATCGAAGAAGGTCAAACCCTTCGGGCGATCCAACATGAAGGATATTCAATCATTCGTCCGGCAAAGGGAAGATTTTCGACCAAGCCGTGAGCGCGAACGAACCCACTTAAGATTCAACTCATGAAGGTGGGAGGTCCTCATTCTTTCCTCTTGCGTATCTCACTTCACTCGACCTAGGTAGAGAAGAACAAATCGATCATTCAAGACCGGTCAATTTATAGTGATCTCGTCCGTTTTGTCCCTTCTGCTAAGGCTACAATCGACCGATCATTAAGGATGTTTGTTCTCGTTGAAATGGCCCAGGTTAGGCCCATCGGCAACCGAGGAGCAACTGCTAAACTCGAATCTCATGTCCGCAAAAGTGAACGATGGAACCAAGCGCGAATTCTTCCCGCAATTGACATCGGTGCGCTTTTTTGCCGCGTTCATCGTGGTCTGCTACCACTATCACGAAGAGTTACGCCCCTATCTTCCGGGCCTGCTCAAGAACGTGATCGATCACGGCTACATCGGCGTTTCATTTTTCTTTATCCTCTCCGGGTTCATTCTTGGGGCGAACTACTACGATCGCCTCCTCGATAAGCGAGTGACGAAGTCGGATTTCTGGTGGGCTCGGTTCTCACGAATTTATCCTGTTTACATCGTATCGATCCTGGTTTTCTTACCCAGGCTCTTCATCCCCGCCGCGAAGGATCCCTTTCCGGTCGAAGCCGCGTACGCTCAGACGCACGTTCCCGAACTGTTCGTCACCGTCGTCTTCTTGCTTCAATGCTTCGCTTCGAAGCTGGGTGGCTACCTTAATTCGCCGACATGGTCGATCAGCACCGAAGTCTTCTTCTATCTGCTTCTCCCATTTCTGCTGCCGCTGCTCAATAAAATCAAGACCAAGCAACTCTGGGGAGCCATCGCAATCTGCTTCCTTTTGGCCGGGATCGGGCCGTTCCTCTATCATGCGGATTGGATCGCAATGGCGGCCGGAAGGCTGAACATTCCCTATACACGCGACCTCGACGAGTTCATCAATCAGTTCATTCGGGTGAACTTCCTCACACGTCTGCCCGAGTTCCTCGTGGGCGTTCTTGGCTATCGGCTGTATCGCGAAGTTCTTCAGAAACATCACATGGTATGGGTTTTTGGTGTTGGACTCTTCCTCTCGATTCCTTTCTTTATCAAGATTCTTTTCGAGACCGAAAAAGACGTCATTTACAATGCGCTTTATACGGGGCAGTTTTACTGTGTTCCGTTCTTCTTTACCGTCATTCTCGGACTCGTTACGCTCGAATCGAAGGCTACTGCCTGGCTTAAGCGACCAAGTTGGATACTCATGGGCGAAGCGAGTTTCTCGCTCTATCTGTTCCATGTGCCCATTAAGAATTTTGGCCAATATATTTTGCCCCGAGCGCTGCATGTCGACAAGAACAATATTGTGGTGGCCCTGGCCTTGATGGGTGTGGCAGTACTGATTTCCATCCCAATCTTCAAGTATCTCGAAACGCCAGTTCGTAAAAAACTTACAGCTTGGTGGAAGCAGCGACATAAGCCGGTTGTGAGCGCGTAAATTTTCGGCTATGATACGAGCATGGTCGTTCTGACAACTATCAGCGGGCCAGCACCAGCCCAAATAACCACGGCCCTTCAGGCCTGACAATAAGCTTTACTTGCACCAGGGCTACACCCTTCGCTGAGAACGACGCTCCATTGGAGCTTTGCTCGGACGTAAGTATGTGCCAGTAGTCGAACAAGCATGCTAATCCCCTAATGGGGAGCCAGTGAACAAAGTGAACTCGTTAGATCCCGCCGAGTGGATACGAGGGAAATGAAGCGAAGCCGAATCGGGACGGAGGGGTGATCTAACGATGGCCACCTGATCTTTCTTCCCGGTCACCGAGCAAATCGCAATGCCGCTGCCGCAGAAAAATGCTCTAGAAACGATCACGAATCCTTGCTTCCAAATTTACACGGGCGGAGACGCCCATGCCCCCATTAGGCATCACCTCAAACAGAGAATTTCGGTTGTCCGTTGGTCGGAGTTGCAATCCTCGGCATTTTTTCAACCTAATGGGAGAATCGCCTTCCTTCCTTGGGGAAGAGCCCTTGCGATTCGTTGCCCAGAAGGCAAGGAATCGTGAGGAAGGGCTGGGGAATGGAGGAGGAACAACTAACGCGAACCGGCATGCCATTGCGTCAGAACGTCGCGTAACCTCGCTCCCGACTTTGCACGGGCGGGGACGCCCATGCCCCCATTAGGCATCACGTCACACCTACAGGATGGCGATGTTTCGAAGGGATTTGAGCACTCCTTCTTGGGTTAGGGGCAATACCCCGTTGAAGCTCTTTGGAAAAAGACCTAACCCGCAATGAGTCCTACAACCACGCTGCTCCCCTAATGGGGAGCCGGTGAACGAAGTAAACCGGAGGGGTAAAAGATAAGCTGCGGAAGCAGCGATCCTCAACCCGTTTCAATTCGGAAGCAGGGGTACCTTCCGAATACCGTCAACCTGAAAGGGCCAACGGGCCGAGATAAATCCGCCCAGGTCGCAGACCTGGGTAGGAGCAGCCACATCATAGGGGCCGCAAGGGAAATGCTACAAAAGAATACTCGCCAAGCAAATCTCCCCCGGAAAGTGAGGCACTTACGCCCGTGGCAAGGACCACGAACGTAAGCGCACAGACGAAATTCGCCTACTTAACCGGCCACTTTTGAATCTTGACGGTCATCTCGATTCGATCTCGAGCGCTGTCTTTTCCTTCGACAGGTTGTTCAACGATCTTGTCGGCGACGTCCAAACCAGATACAACTTCTCCAAACGCCGTGTACTGACGATTCAGCGAAGGGCTATCGGCAACGCAGATGAAGAATTGTGATCCCGCTGAATCAGGGTCATTTGATCGGGCCATCGAGAGCACGCCGCGCCGGTGATCAAGGTTGTTAAACTCGGCCTTCACGTTATAGCCCGGACCACCCTGACCGTACATTGCCTTCTTGTTCGGGTCTTTCGAGTTCGGGTCGCCGCCCTGAATCATGAAGCCCGGTACAAGGCGGTGAAATGTCGTGTGGTCATAAAAGCCCTTTTCAGCGAGCTTCTTAAAGTTCTCAACGTGCTTGGGAGCAAGGTCCGGCCGGAACTTACAAACGATCTTGCCGAATTTGGTCGTGATAACGGCCACTTCGTCGCCGTCTTTCGGAGCCTCGAATTTGGGCTCCTCCAATCCGGCGGTTGGGTCGTTAAAATAGCTTTCTTTAAGCCCATTCGAACTGTCGGCGCTATTTGTCGTAGGCGAGTCGCTGGCTGGATTACATCCCACAGCCATCAAGAGAGCAAAAGGAAGAAGGGCGAGATATTTCATGGTTTATTCAAGCGGCCAAGTTGCGACCGACACGGATTCCATCACGCAAGGCTCGGTCGGAGCATCGCCAGGTCCTCTTAATGCAACGATTTGATCGGCCACATCCATTCCCTCAACGACATATCCGAATGCAGAATATTGTCCGTCGAGGTGAGGCGCATTGGCGACCATGATGAAGAATTGCGATCCAGCCGAGTTGGGATGCTGAGATCGAGCCATGCTGAGAATGCCTCTCGTGTGGGGCGTGTTGTTGAACTCTGCGTCGACAGAATAGCCCGGTCCGCCGGTTCCCGGCATTCCCGATGCACCATCGCGAGTGTTGGGACATCCACCTTGGATCATGAATCCGGGGATGACGCGGTGAAACTTGAGGCCGTTGTAAAACTCTTTTTGTGCGAGTTCTTTGAAGTTCGCGACATGGTTGGGGGCTTTGTCAGGCAAGAAACCGATGACAATCGTGCCCTTGTTCGTTTTCATTACGGCGACTTCTTCGCCGGCTTGCGGAGTTGGCATAGTCTTTATTGTACTATTCAGAGAAGAAATCGCTTGTAAACGGTTGCGTGAAATGAAGAGGGTTGCGTTTTGGCTGGTAAAAGCATGCTGTGGCGGGATTGCATATGCATTTACAGAACTTTGCATTGAATCTCATCCGTCGCTCAGATTTTGCGTTCTGGCTGGATCCCTGGGCGGGTGTGTGATGTTCTTCGGCTGGATGATAGAAAGGCGCCTGGACAAACGTGAGGAATTCGGCAGTTCGCCCAATCCATACATTGTTCCCGCTACATTAGCTATGCTCGCCATTGCCATTGCCGGTTCTTCAGCGGCATCTCTATGGTTAAGTACCGAATATTTTCGGCTGGTCCTTGCTTACTCCATCGCGCTGGTGACAAAGTTCGGTCTGACGGTGGCTCAATCCATGGTTGGAGCCGCAAATGTTCGCAAGCGACCGGCTACTGAATAACAATCACTAGGTAAGACTTTAAGTCGGACACGAAGTCGCCTACCATTGCCGATGGATGCCTATCGAGCGCGCATTCCCAAGATGAGAACATCAACCATGTTTTGAGCGTTCTGCTTCCAATTCTCGCCCGCTCCCGCATTCGCCACTCCGCTGATGGCGCGAAGCAGGTCTAAAGGTTCAAAGCGAAGGGTCAACTCTCCCGACTGAACGGCCCGATCGATAAGCCCTCCAATCGTTGCCTCAAGCATGTCGCTTAGCGAGTTGTGGCGTTCTGGCGTCTGACTCATCAGCTTGCTCACCGAATCGCGCATGGAGTATTTGGTCACCAAAAAGTCCACAAAAAGCAGCATCCATTGTCGGAGGGCTTCGACTGGAGGAAGGGAAGCTTTGAGGTCCGCGGCGGCAGCGGCCAACTTTTCAATCTCGCCAAAATACACGGCTTCAACTAAGGCTTCACGCGTTTTGAAGTGTCGATAGAGCGTGCCGACACCAAGTCCAGAATATCGCACGATGTCTTCAAAGGTCACCGAATCACCCCGCTCGGCGAAGGCTTGTCGCGCAACTTCGACGATATGATCGCGATTGCGTTGGGCGTCTGCCCTGAGTTTTTTTTGCGTTGGCGAAGAATTTTCGTCAGACATGGCGTAAGAACATAAAACGGAGTCATCCTCCGCTTATAATGAAAGTGGAGGCTATCTCCATTTTACGCGAAATGTGAAGAGGATGGGCCGTTCAAAAGGAAATAGAATGACGAAAATTTTTGGTGCAACTTCGACAACCGATGAAGTTCTTGATGGAATTCAGCTTCAAGGAAAGCGGGTCTTGGTAACCGGCGTATCCGCCGGACTCGGGGTGGAAACCGCTCGAGCGTTGGCAGCTCATGGTGCAGAAGTGGTGGGAACCGCACGCGATCTTGACAAAGCGAAGAAAGCCACCGCCCATATCCCGCAAGGAATCGAATTGATTGAACTCGATCTAGCTTCTCTGGCGAGTGTTCGCCACGCGGCCGACCAGCTAATCGCCGATGGACGAACTTTCGACGTGATCATCGCCAACGCGGGCGTCATGGCGACGCCGCTTGGCTATACAGCCGATGGATTCGAAACCCAGTTTGGTACCAACCATTTGGGCCACTTTGTCTTCATCAACCGAATCGCTTCGCTCCTCCGACCGGGTGGACGATTGGTCAATCTCGCTTCTTCAGGCCACCGATTTAGCGACGTCAATCTTGAAGACGTCAACTTTGAGCAAAGCGAATACGATCCCTTTGTCGCTTATGGCCGATCAAAGACCGCAAATATTCTTTTTGCCGTTGAGTTTGACAAGCGCTATCGAGACAAAGGCATTCGCGCGACGGCCGTCCATCCCGGCGGAATTCAAACCGAACTTTCGAGGCATATGGGTGATGACACCCTGATGGCGATGCTCGAAAATATCAATCGAGAACTGGCCGCCGAAGGGAAGCCTGAATTTCAACTCAAAACGGTGCCCCAGGGTGCGGCAACCTCGGTCTGGGCCGCTTTTGTCGGCGACGCCGACGAGGTTGGTGGTCGGTATTGCGAGAACTGTCATGTCAGCGAAATCGTCCCCGACGATCAAGTGATCAATCCGGTCAACGAAGGTGTTAGGGCCTATGCCTTAAATCCAGATCGGGCCGCCGCGTTGTGGGCGAAGAGCGAAGAACTGGTCGGCGAAAAGTTCTAAATTGCCAAAGTCTTCCTCACTCAAAAACAAGTGGGGAAGACTTCTATGAAACCGGCTTCGGTCTCGGTGGAAACTTGGGAATCGGAACCGAAGCCATTTTTTCATGATCCGCGATCTGCGATGTAACTTCAATAAATTGGTACGGAAATGGGAAGCTGGAATACCAACTTTGATCCGGCAAAGTCGGCAAATGATCGCCGAAGAGGCCATTAAAAACGGTTCGGAATGAATTGACCGGCGTGATGCCGGGATAAAGATTCTTCTTCACCGAATCAGGCACATAGTAGGCGCTTAAATTCGGGAAGCACTCGTTGACATCCGTGTGCTCAAGAGTCGCTTGATCGAGACGCATCTTCGAGCCATGATCTCCCTGAATCAAAATAACGGGCTTGGTTCCCCGCTCAGCGAAGAGTGCATCAATGGCTTTCAGAACTCGCTTGCCCAGGTATTCGGCTTGATTGGTATAGCCATTTCGATATTGCTCGGCGCTACCGACATGGTCCAGGTAGTCGCTTCCATCCCAAAAGCCGAAAGGCGATTGGGGTGGCAATTGCTCTCCATTTGGTCCGATGACGAATGGTGGATGGGGAGCCAAGATATGCACCATGACAAATCGTGGCGTGACGCTCTTTGCCGATAAAGACTCAAGCTGATCAAATGCGTTGATGATGTTGGATCGCCGCTCTTCAAACATCCTTTGCAAGGCGTATCCGTCGTTAGCCAGCGGCGTCATTTGGATAAAGGCACTCTCGATCAACGAGAAGCCAGCCCGCGTCTTCATGTTCACATCTGCGCTGGGGAATTGCAGCGGCGGAAAGCCTGTCGTGATGGCCGCGAAGACATAGCCTCGCTTTCGAAGGTAATCCGCAACCGCGTTATGATTCAAGAGGTCGTCCAGGGGCGACCGATCTCCATCCTTTGCCGTCATCTTCGGCAAAAGGTTCTGGATGAAATCCATGTTGAGCGATGACGACACCGAGAGTTCTGTTTGGCAGTAATTGGCGTGGGCATCGGCAGCAACATAAAATCCACGCTGTTCGAGTCCCTGAATGAATGTGTCGTTCGAATAGCCGAGGGCTCGCTTGAGTGCGTCGGAACGACCATAGCCATCTAAGATGATGTAGATAATGTCGGGTCGATCTTTCGTGGTGCCTCCTTCACTCGATGTCGTGGCCACGCGTCCGGCAACGTGTGAAGCCGCCTTCTGAAGGCCCGTCGCGATTTGGACAGAGGCGGCAAGAACGAGGCAAACGCCCAGAACATTGAGAATTTTGTGCCAGCGCCAAAACAGAGTGAAGACGACCATCAAGATGATCGTCAATCCGATCCACGTTCCAAAAATGTAGCCATGCGGAAGGTCTTGGGCCGTCGCAAAGGTATAGAAACGCGAATACATGAGCGCACAGACAACAAACGCGCTGGTCGCGATGGCACCGTGTTTGACACTGCGTAAAACGAGCGACAGCAGACCCCAAATTGCGAGCGTCGCAAGAGTGACGACACAAACGGGACGAATCATCATTCGCCAGGGGACGAGCGATAGGTTTGCCGAATAAATCGAAAGCAGGGGAAAGAGGGCGAAACAGACCGGATAGAAGAGTCTTTCTTTTTTGGGAGAGGGCTCAGGAGCGACCTCGGTCCTGATTTCCTCGCTCATCGTTCAATCCTGCGAAAGAGATAGAGTGTACGGAGGGTGCCTTCGATCGGCACCGCTCGAACCATTTCAAAGTCTTGGGCAAAGGCCCTTTCAAATCCCACTTGGTCGTAACTCGCAAAGACGTCTTTTCGAGCAACGAGCATTCGCTGAACTTGGGAGTCCTCTTTGGGGACGAACTCCACGATGGCCCACTTTCCGATTGAAGCAAAGAAACTCGCGATCATCGGGAGCGGAACATTATTGCCAATCGCTAAATGGTGAACGAGCGCCAGGGCCATGACGACCCCCGCTGGGCCCCGACTAGAGAGCGAATCGCGTTCCAAACCGGCCCATCCCAGGTTCGTCGAGGGATTTCGCAGGTCTTGAAGGAGAGGCAAAAGGTTTTCAACTTTTTTGCTTTTTCCGTCAAGATATGCCTTTTCAACGGCGGCAGGATCGATGTCCCACGCGACCGTATAACGGCCCTGCTGGGCGGCCAAGCGGCTGAAGGTGCCATCGTTGGCTCCCAAGTCCCAGCACGCGCCGGCATCCGATGGAACTTGACTCAAGAGTTCGCCGACGAGGGCATCCTTACGCTTTAGACTATCGGACGAATAATTGGTGTCCGAATAGTAGTCGCCCCATTCCGTGCCGGTAGGCTTCCAATTCAGGCCCGAAATCGTCCCTTTCAGATTATCGACAAGCGCAAGCAAACTCACTTTCGAAACGCCGATTTTGCGATCCGACGTTTTGCCCGATGTCTCTTGGCTTTGTGCTTTCGCATGCAAATGAATGTGCGTCAAGAGGCCGGGCTGAAACTTCGTTTTGCCGGGCAAGAGATTTGCGGCTAGATCAAGCGGGATTCCGTCGATGTTGGTGCGCAGAAGCTGAGAGAGTCGGATATCGCAATGCGCCATCAGCGCTAGCGGAGCCAAGAAGTGCTGGCAAAACTGTTTGTATGCGACCCATGGCGCACCTTCTTGATAAACCTCAAATGACAGGGTATCGATGAGGACTGGGCGCGAACCAACGAATTGAATATTGTAAGCGCTCGCATCCTTCAGCGACATGCCTTTGCCGAGTGCCCGGCGCATGAGTTCAAGGGTTGCGAGGGCGGCATCTTTGAGTTGGCTGAAAGACCATTCGTAGGGATAGGAAATGAAGGGAATGCGCTCAGGGCGAATGACAGCAACTGCCTCGGGCGTGGCGGCAAAGCCAAGATCGACCCTCGAAAAAGGCACGACAAAACCCGCGGATAAAAGTTCGTCCTGGAGCCCCGAGGATTCAAGAAGGTCTAAATCACTCGCCGCATCAGCATGGACTTGGCGATAGAGAACACCTTCTCTTTCGAAAATAAAACCGGAGGGGTCGCGGAACGAAGAGGTGGATCTCTTCGCTTCGATCATGAATCGGAGGGTTTGGAGCCTTTATTTCGAATGCGCGAAACGGAGGAAACCAAGTTGTGCCATTGCGTCTTGATTGCGTAACCCGCCGTCACCGCACCTGCGATGAGCATCTGAAAAATGAGGCTGCCAGAACCACCGTCCAGATATGCGATCGGTGTGATATGACTTATATTGCCTAAGTGCTCAAAAATCATGGCTGACTAAACGCAGTATAAAGGAGAAGGTTCAGTCTCGGTCAAGCCAGTATGATCGAACACTGCCGCCCACATTAAGAACCGGTTATGGGGCATATTTGAGCCTAAACATGACTATTTCTCATTGTTTTCGGGCTGAATGATCTCGTAAAAAGACTCGAAATGGGTTCCATTGGCGGAAGGATTCTTACTTTTTTCTTACGAAACTGCGAGTTGGCCCTGACGTCTCTAATTCCTTTGCCCTAGGGCGATGGGTAACCTCAAAAAGCGTGAGCCACGATTCCTTAATTTTTGACCTCGACGGAACCCTTTGGGACACGAGCGAGGCCTGCGCGACGGCTTGGAATCGAGTACTGGCGCGTCGAAAAATTACCTATCATCCCATCACGGCGGCCGACGTTCGAATTGTTACCGGGCGACCCCACGAAGAGTGCATTCGCCTGACTTTTCAAGATCTTCCCAATGAACTGGTGGACCAGATCGCCAAAGATACCGAAGCCGAGGATAATGCGGTCATTGAGGAACTTGGGGGAACGCTTTACGACGGCGTGAAAGATGGTTTAGCGTCGCTCCAAAAATCGCATCGACTGTTTATCGTTAGCAATTGCCAGTCGGGATACATCGAGACCTTCTTCCGTTTTTCAGGATTAAACAACTTGTTCGAAGACTTTGAATGCTGGGGCAACACCGGCCAGCCCAAAGGCGCGAACGTGGCCGCAGTGATTGCGCGGAACCATCTGCAAAAGCCGGTGATGATCGGCGACGCAGAGGGCGACGAGCGGGCCGCGCGAGACTGCGGTATCCCTTTCGCCTACGTTGAGTATGGATTTGGACAGGCTGAAGCGCCGGATGTGCGCTTCAGCGATTTTCATCAACTAGTGCGATCTTTTACCCAAGAATCGTAGGCTACTGGCCGAACAACTGCCATTCGTGAATTCCCGAAGACCACTTCTCTTGTTGGTCGACGGAAAGACGAAACTCTTGACTCGTAACTGCTCGAAACTTCACTTCGTTCCAAGTGTTCAACGCCAATCCAAATTTCTCTCGATCGGCGAGTTGAACCGGCGTCCAAGCCCCATTGACCTTTGCTTCTAAGCGCCAAGCTTTCGGGACGCGGCATTCGCCTCGGCCCGAATCGTCAAACCAATACACCCGCGACGAGTTCACGGTGACGGGTTTGGCGAACGAATATTGCACCCACTCGGTGCCGCCTTTGTGATCCCAGAAATGAAGCTGCTTCGGCGAGTTGGGGTTGCTTCCTTCGGGAACATAGCCATCATTGACGCCGCTTGGGTCACTGTTCGAATTTTTGAACGAGACGCTAACTCGAGCGTCCTTTTCGAATCCACGCAGGGGAGCCGGGGCGGGGTTTGGCGAGAGCCAAACTCGCATTTCACCCGCCTTTCGATTGTCCCAGAAGCAGTAGGGAATTGCGCGGAATTTCACAGTTTGCACGGGAGGCACGTTTGCAAATAACCGATCGTTCCAAGGCTGGTCTTTGGTGACGAAAGCATCACCTTCCAAGACGGTCGTATCCCCAAACAAGCCTTTCGCCGTTTTGGCAGTAATCGTCCCATTGATGGGGAACCCCGCTCGATCCAAATCAAACGAATTATCGACCGACTCAAGGCAGTAGACCAGTGGTCCTCGGGCAAGCGCCGTCATCCCAAACGTGTCTTTGACCGATGGATGGGAGATCACTCGGCGAACCTGCATCGGAATCTCAAAGCGAACGACATCACCTTTTTTCCATTCCCGATGGATCGAAACAAAGCCGTCTTTGTCCGTGGCTTCGACCGACTTTCCGTTGACGGTCAGTTTGGCCAAACCTCCCGACCATTCAGGCGACCGCAACTTCAAATTAAAGGTCTCGCGTGATTCAGGATTGACCGTGATTCCCACGCTGCCGGAATATGGATATTTCGTATCGACGTCAAGGGCGACCGGCTTTCCACCCACCTTGAGGTTGACCGAACTTCCGACGTAAAGCATGACGTAAGCGCTGTCGTTGGATTGAGCGTAAGAGAGCCCGCCAAGTTGCCCGATCATCCGAGCGATATTGGGAGGACAGCAGGCGCAACCGAACCAGGCCTGACGATGATGGTTTCCGTGGCTGGCGAGCGGGTTGACATAGTAGTATTTGTCGCCGGCATAGTTAATTCCGGCCAAGGCTCCGTTGTACATCGCCTGCTCCATGACGTCCGCGTATTTGCCATTGCCATGAAGAAGCGTCATGCGATAGTTCCAAAAGGCATTGGCCACGCTGGCGCAGGTTTCTTGATAGGCGCTAAAAGTCGGCAAATCGTAATCGACGGTGAAGCCCTCGTTGCTGCCGCTCGGCCCGATCCCACCCGTGACGAACATCCGCTTTTCGGTCGTCGAAGCCCACACTCGATCCAACATGTTCATCAGCGGAACATCTTGAGTTTCTTCGGCAAGGTCGGTCGCTCCGCAGAACAAGTAGGCGGCCCGCACGGCGTGACCAATAATGCTTTCATGGTCGCGAATCGGTAGATTGTCACTCCAATACTCACCGTTGTATTCATCGAGCGGGGTGTTATGTTCGGTCGCAAACCACTTGCTGCCGCGATTGTTCAGGAAGAACGCGGCCAAGTCGAAGTAACGTTTTTCGCCTGTGGCTCGCCACAGTTTCATCAAGGCAAGCTCGGCTTCTGGGTGGCCAGGGTAGCCCATGTGCTTACCTGGACCAAAGCGAGCATCCATGTGATCGGCAAGTTTCTTCGCAATGTTGAGCAGGGACGTCTTGCCCGTTGCTTTGTAGTGGGCGACCGCGGCTTCGAACAGGTGCCCGGCACAGTACATTTCGTGCTGATCACGCAAATTTTTCCATTTGTTTTGCGGCTCATCGAGTTGGAAGTGGCAGTCCAGGTATCCGTCGGGTTCCTGGGCACGACCAATCAAGGCAATCCAATCATCAACCGTTTTGTCGAGCCAAGCATCGCGTTGAATACCGAGGGCATAGCTTGCCGCCTCGATGACCTTATACACGTCTGAATCGTTGAAAACGTAGCCCACGTAGCTGCCATGCTCACGCTTGGCCGCTCGCTCGAAATTCTGGCGATATTTGTTGGCGTCGAGCTGCTCAAATTGCTCTTTAAGCGTATGGGTGATCAGCGTCTTTTGTCTGGGAGCCCAAAAGTTATCGTGAATCTTCACGTCCATCCAAGAAACGGGTTGGATTTTCGACGCCGTGTCGTCGAGGCGTGTCATCGTGGACGACGCGAGAATAAACGCAAAACTTGCCGCTAGCACGAACTGGTTTTACCAGACTTGCTAGGGTAATTCCGAATATGGAATATTTTCTCCTCAGAAACTATATGAGATAGTCGCACGGCCAAGATTCGACGATCGGCCGAAAGCCAAGGCTCTCTAGAATAGGAAGACTAGAGGGACGAGCATCGACGGACAAATATCGGATGCCCAGTTCTCGCGCAAATTGTGCTCGGGCTTGAACGACAGATCGATAGAAGCCCTTGCCACGATGGGTGCATACCGTACTGCCGGTATACAAGCCCGCGACAGTTCCACCTTCTGGATGGGAAAGCCGTCCAATGCTGACGGGCTGATCGCCGTCGTAGGCAACAAATCCGTATTCTTGGGGAATTTCGAACTCGAAATTCTCGGCGAGAACGCCTGTCGTGTAGGCAAAGTCTTTTTCAAACACACTTTCGGCGACGCGTCGAAAGTCCGCGAGAGTATGCGCGTCTCTCACAGGTTCGACTCTCTCGGCTGGTTCGCCCAATTCGCCGTCGGCAAGATCGAACGCACAAACGACCTCTTTTTCGCCAACCCGAAATCCATGCGCGACGAGCCGTTCAAGCATATCCGTTGGCTCATCGCAACTTAGATGAGTCCACTCGAACGACCGTTTGATTGCCCGATGATGATCGATTTCTCGTTGGATGATCGATTCTGCGATTCCCTCAAGACTCCCATTGGCCCTGACTCGGCAATACCCTTCGGTTTCAAAGCGGGCGATGTATTCGTCTGAGTACACCGCGCCACTTCGATGCCGCCAGGTGTCAAGGAGGATGTCCAGCACCTTGGCTTTGTCCATGTTAGAAGTGTATGCCGTACGACGCCATGATCCGTTTCGCAACTTCAAAGTAGATAATCAATCCTGTCGCATCGACAAACGTCGAGATGAATGGAGCGCTCATCACTGCCGGATCAATGCCAAGTCGTTTGGCCGCCATTGGCAGAACCGAACCCACCGTTGCCGCCCAAATGATGATGCAGGGCAAGGCCAAACCAACCGTCAGTGAGAGATGAATGGGCTGAGACCAGCCGATAACCGGCAACGACACGCGAGCCATTCCGATCAATCCAAGCGTGACACCCACGAGCGACGAAACTGTAAATTCGCGTCGAATGACCCGAAACCAGTCGCTCGAACGCACATCACCCAACGCCAAAGCTCGAGTAATGGTCGTCGTCACCTGCGAACCTGCATTTCCGCCCGCGCCAATCAGAAGCGGTACGAAAAGTTGCAGCTTGGCGATGATTGCCAATGAAGCCGAAGGATCAGAATCCGCATCTTTGCCAAGGTAATAACGAAGCACACTTCCGGTGAAGAACTCCGCCACGAACAGCACAACGAGCCAAGGCAAGCGGCGCTTCACAAGCTCGATGATAGGCAAGGAGAGGTAGTTCTCTGCGTCGCCTGTGACGCCACCAAGCATGAGGACGTCTTCGGTTTGCGCCTCTTCAAGGATTTCTTGTGCGTCGTCGGCGGTGACGATTCCGAGCATTCGTCCCCGTTGGTCAAGAACCGGAACCGCAGAAAATCCGTATCGAGCCAGCGTTCGCGCGACTTCCTCTTCGGGCATCTCCACCCGAACCGTGATCATGTCCTCCACCATCACGTCGCGAGCAAGCGCGTTGGGTTGCGAACGGATGACCCGCTTCAACGTCAACAGACCAAGCAAGTGGCGGTCTTCGCTCAAGACGTAGATGTAGTTGACCGTTTCGAACTCCTCGTCGTTGGTGCTGCGGATGAGTTCGAGCACGTCACTCATCGTGTCCGTCGGTGCGACTTCGACGAAGTCTTCCGTCATCAACTGTCCCGCGGAATCCTCGGGGTAGCTCAATAGGCGACGAATTTCTTGTGCGTCTTGGTCGGGAATGACATGAAGCAAGGCTTCAAATCGCTCCGGTGAGAGACTCTCGCGTAAGCCCAACGCGTCGTCCATCGGAAGGATGTCGAGGTAGTGGGCGACGGTCGTGTCGGGAAGTTCGGCGATGATCGATCGCGACGTTTCGTCGGGAAGCTCGATCAGGATGTAAGCCGCAGTTTCGGCGTCGAGTTTGCGCAAGATGGCAAGCCCGATCTCAAGATCGCTGCGTTGAATGGCGTCGGCAAGGTCTTCGGGACGTACATTTTCGAGCTGCTCTCGAACTTTGTATTTGTCCTCTTCTTGCGCAAGGGTGGGAAGGCGGTCGACTAAGGCCTGCTCATCGGTTCTCATGACGGTTCTCCTGTTTTTGTTCGCGGACCGCCTTATGAGTGAGCGATCCTAGTTGGTACTGCTTGGTTCCATGTGTGTATCCCCCGCTTGTAAAACTGGGAGGGGTTTGGCGTTAATATTGGCACGCCAGAGAATTCAAAAGATAGGTTAGGACGAAAGTTCCCGATTTTTACACAAGTAGGGCTATCCTGCCAAAACGCTCCAAAATAAGAAATCAATTCAACCGATCAAGCCGGACATGCATCTAAGCTTCCGTTCTTTCTTCCAACAAGAACAGGAATCGACGACATGAACGACAAAGAATGGGCTCAGAGGATTTGCCAAGGCGACGCCGAAGCATCTGAAGCATTTGCCCGTGAGCATTATCCCGCCGTTCTTCGCCTCGCTTTGCGGCTGACAGGCCGCCAAGAAGATGCCGAAGACATTGCCCAAGAGACTTTTGTCGTTGCCCGTCAGAAGATGGGTACTTTCCGAGGAAGTTCGACCCTTCGAACATGGATCCACAGAATCGCATTTAACGAATACAAGATGTGGCGACGAAAGCGTCGCCCTCTTCAACTCGCTGAATTTGATCGTCCGTCAAACGACAGCGGCATCGCCGCCTTCGAAACCGGACATATCCTAGAAAATGCAATGCAGAGCCTTCCCGCCAAACAGCGGGAGGCTTTCATTCTCTTTGAAGTCGAGCAACTCTCGATGCAGGAAGTAGCCCACGTGTTGGGTGTCCCTATCGGCACCGCCAAGGCCCGCGTTCATTACGCCCGCCAAGGCTTGCGCCGCCAACTGGAAGGAGGACCGGAGGTCATTACAGATGAACTACAACACACAACACCCTAGCGACGAAATCATTGATCGCGAGTTGCAAGCGTTGCGTCAACCCGCCTCGTCGGTCCACGGGCTTGGCGATGCAATCCTCGCAATGAAGACAACACCAAAAGCGAAGCGACCAACCCTTGGTACCTGGATGCTCAGGTTGAGCCCTGTTGCCATCGCGGGCGCAGCCTTTTTGGCCTTCTCGCTGTCTCCCGCCAAGGCTTATGCCCAGGAACTGGGAGAAATTGCGGATGCTCAACGTCACCAGATGGCCAAGTTCCAAAAGTCATACATCTTTGGCGGCGAAAGTCAGCCCCAGAGAGTGACTGAACTCTATTTGGAAGGGGACCGGGAGTGTTTCCGCGAGTTTCGCCCGGATGGCGCGCTGCAGTCGCTCAACGTTCGCGACGGTCATCGAGTCTCTCGATATTACGTCGGCAGTCCCGGCGAGGGTATTCGCCCTTCAGCGTCGATCGAAGAAGATACCGGAGGGGACTTTTCGATCACGACGCTCGACTCGATGCTGACGAGCGATTTCTTCAGCAAGCGAAAGATCGTAAAGCAAAGCGGCGTGAAGCTCAATGGAATGACCTGCGACTATTACGATTTTGCGAACGGTTACTACCGCCTTTGGATCAATCCGAAAACGAAATTGCCGCTTCAGCGCGAAGTCTGGGACCGAGGAAAGACGCTTTGGGAACGCGACGTGTACGAATATCCCGTTTCCTTCCCGCCCGCGACTTTCGTAGCAAAGGTGCCCGGTGTGACGTTCTTCGATTATCCTTCGGCCCGAACTCGTCTTGAGTCTAAGATCGCCGAGGGTGGACAAGTAAAGTCGATAGGTGGTGTCTCAATCTGCCTTAAGGCGACGATTCGCGATCCCCAAGGGATCTTGGCGATCTTTACGACCACCGGAGGAAAGGGCAGCCTTATGGATCGGCGGCTTATGAAAATGGAAGGTACGCAATATGCGGCCTACTTCCAAGACGTTTCGACGTTGCGGGTAGCCAACGCTGACAAATTATTAGGCGTGATGGCCGTCGGGCCAATGAATCAGGCTCCCTCGAAGACGATTGAGATTGGAGCTTGGGATGCGCAAAATCACTTCGTGGGCAGCGTAAGCTTCTCGACCGAAGAAGCGTTTGAGGCTCCATTTGCAGGCACCTTGGCACGGCGTCCTGTCGCGGGTCCGCCCCTCAAGGCGATCTCGGTTGCCAAAGCGAAGGGCTAAATATGATGAGGATGCCTCGGCAACTTAGTGCCGAGGCTAAACCAAACCTCGACAGTACGCTTCGCTCGCTATCCTTTAATAAAATTGCAAAAAAGAAAATCGAAACTGTTAGATTCGGTCCCCCGTATCCGATTATGTAAATATACTTGCGGAATGCAGTGGGGTTTGTGGGGTGGGATTTCCCGCCTTAAGGCAATGCAAGTCGCTCTCGTGACGTTTTATTGAGGCGTCCGAGCGGCTCCAAGTATCCCTTTTACCGGGGTGGAATCCCTACCGTTAAGATAGGGTCCTCCCCGCGTATCTGGGTTTCCTCTCTGCGATGAGGGGCGCAGAGGTTAAAGCGTTACCACCAAGCGCCAACGAGGCCAAACTGTCGTTCGTACATTCCGAGCCACATGGTGTAAGTAATCGGCACATCCTTAAAGGTCGCCGTTCCGACAAGTTTGCTGTGAACTCCTTTACGGCCAGGATAGGGCCGCGACGGATCGGGAGCAAAAACCGGCAGTGTCAGATCGACCTTGCTCGGGACCACCGACTTAACCTCGGCACCCATTTGGCAGTAGGGATTAGTCGCCGTGTTCTTGTGCGTGTATTTTCCAGAAGAAAAGCAACGTTGGTCGCGAATTTGGCCAAGAGTGACTCCCGCAATGCTGAAGCGATCTTTAGACTCGAAATCAGCCGGTGTTCCGCTCCAAATGACGTTCAGGGTGCCGCCGTCGAACATGATTCCGTGCAGTTTGACAGTTTGTCCGTTGACGGTTTGTTGGCCAATTGTCTTCGATAACATCTTTGCGACAACTTCTTTACTACCTTGCTCATCAAATGCATTCGCGGGAGGATCGAAAATCGAATCGTCAATCGATTCTGGATAGTCGATGATGGCAACCATGGCATGGTTATTGACGAGATCGTCGACCTTTGCCCGCGGATACTTTTTGAGGTATTCAGCCATCGTTGGAGTGGGCTCATATTTTTGTTCGATTCGAACAATTCGTCCGATGCTGTCATCCACAAAGGCCGTCAAAATCACCTTTGCCACCGAGTAGAATTTCGATCCCCTCTCCTCCGAAAAGCCGACGATTCCAGAATCGAATTCGTACGTCGAATACTTCTGACCATTGCGGACCTGATGTCCGCGTTTCGAATCGCCCTTTTCGATGCCTTGACGGGCCGTTTCAAAGCTTGTGTAGCCTTGCATAAAGACTCCGTAATTCTTTTGCTTCCCACTCACGCTGGCGATTTGACCGAAGCGCTTCGTCATCACTTTTCCGTTGTAACGAATGTCGTTATCCTGCCAAGATTCGATAACCTTGTCACCGTGAATCCAAACTTCACAGGGGCCGGTTAACACGGTTCGGTCGAGCTTCATATGAATGATTCGAGCATTGGCGAGGGCCGCCTTTGCCTGAGCCCAAATCTGATCACTCTTTCGCCAGGGATAAAGGGCAAAAGCGCCCACGGCTGCCATTCCGACTGCTAAAGGAAGCCCACGTCGAATGAGCCACGGTCGCCGATGGCGATGAGGTTCGAGAATCGCCGAGACGGCATGCTCGACCGAATGGGACGACACCGCCTCGCGCTTGAGTTCTTCGATAGCTTGTTCAAATTTCATTGGTTTCTCCGTCGTGGATTCGCTCCCGAAGCTTGGTGCGTGCCGCCGATAGCCGCGATTTAATAGTGCCGAGAGGCGTTTTCAAGATTGCGCCAGTTTCCTCCATGCTAAAGCCGTGAACCTCAACTAAAAGAAAGGTATCGCGGAGCTTGGGCGGAAGGCTATGGATCGCTTGCAGAAGAACCTCACGATTCAAAATCGAATTGGTCGGATCGAAAGTCTCTCGATCGAACAAACTCGAAAAGAATCGCCTCGCCCGTCGCCAGTGCAAGAATTCGTGATAGAGAATTCCGGCTACCCACGAGCGAAGACTGGTTCTGCCATCGTAGCGGTCCAATTTGGCGCATGCTTTGATGAAGGTTTGTTGGGCTAGGTCGGCGGCATCGTCAGGATTTCGGGTCAGGTGTCGCGCGAGCCGGTGGATTCCTTCGTAATGGTCCCGAATAAATCGTTCGACTGCATCGCGGTCCCCTGCCGCAACGAGAGGGTAAAGCGTTCGTTCTTCTGTTGCGGTGCCCGAGAGTGCCATCTACAACCGTGCTATATCCACCAAAGCGACAAAAGGTTCGAAATAAGTCTTTTTAGGCCGATCGAAAGAGCAAGGCGACCAATTCGCGAGCGTGAGCTTCCGCCGTCACTTTTCGATTTCCACTGGACCACTCATTTGCACCGCCATAAATCGTCCAGCTTGCTGCCGTCGCCAGGGCTTTGGTTGAGTATCCGCGGAAGGCCGTAATAGGGGCGTCGCGCTCGGCCCAGCAATAAAGAAATCCGTAGAGACACTCTTGGATGACGGGTCCCATATGCGGCTTGATATCCTTGGCCGATTCAGGACATTGACCGCGCATTCGAGCCATAAAATCGTAAACCGCTGTCGCCGCCACGCTGACATTTTCCTGGGTAAAGGCGACGCAGCCCTCAAATTGCCCCCTCACTGCCTCTTCGAAATCGCACTTGAGGATGCTCTCAAGCAACGCTTGTTTGTCTTCGAAGTGGGCATAAAAAGTGGCGCGATTGATGGTGGACCTTTCTGCGATGTCGAGCACGGAAATCTCCCCGAACCGCTTTTCGTGCAACAAGCTTCGCAGGGCATCTTGCAACAGCTTTCGGGTCCGTTTCACACGAGGATCCAGGGGTTGATGATGCTGACATTCCATTTTTTTTCGCAACAGATCGGTCGGATTGTCGCTTAGGCGACGAAAGCCCAAATATGTCCATAGAACTTCGAGCGATCCATTCGTAATTATACAACAGTTGTCGTTTAAGCAGCATGTGACGCAAAGCGACGAACCGGAACCACTATGAAAAAGATTCTTCTCGTTACTTCTAGCCCCCGGGGCGAAGCCTCCCACTCTCGAGATATTGCCCAACGTTTGGTCGAGCGACTTCGAACCGTGTACGGCGACGTCTCGGTGTCGATGCGCGATCTCAATCAGCAGCCCCTGCCTCATATTGATCCAACCTTTGTTCAAGCCATTTTTACGCCCGCCGATGCCCGGTCGGATGAGCAAAATGCGCAGCTTGCCTTATCCGATACGCTCGTTGAAGAACTCCTCGCGGCCGATATCGTGATCATCGCGTCGGGAATGATCAACTTTGGAATCTCTTCATCACTCAAGGCCTGGATCGATCATGTGGCGAGGGCAGGCAAGACTTTCTCCTATGGCGAGAATGGTCCGGTCGGTTTGGTGACCAACAAGAAAGCCTATCTCATCGCCTCTTCGGGCGGCATCTATACCAGCGGTCCGATGGCGCAAAACAACTATCAAGACACATACCTTCGGTCGGTACTGAGCTTTTTGGGCATTTCCGACATCGAGACGATCCATCTCGAAGGCATCGCATACGGTCCCGAGCAACTTGACGCCGCCTTGGTCAAAGCTGGCACGACAGTTGACTCAATTGTGGCTGCTTAAAAGGTCTTGCCGCGTTGGGGAAGCTGAACTGAAGAATCCTAGTTCGGCTTCCACAGTCCAACCGTGTTTCCGCCTGGGTCAGAGATCCAGGCAAACGTTCCAATTGGAATCGGGATAGGACCTACGATGAGTGCGCCGCCGAGTTCGGTGGCTTTGTCGATCGAAGCCTGCACGTCATCAACCTGCACATAGAAGATCGTATATTGATGTGGCTCATGCCCCAAGGAGTTGATCTGACCAGGAATCCCTGCGCCCGCATCGATCAGAGCGCCGGTTGGACCCGCATCCATTTTCCAGTCGAAGAGAGAGCTGTAGAACGAGGACGTCGAGTCCGTATCTCGACACCCGATCTCAAAGAAGATGACAGGGTTTGGCATAGCGCCATTGTACAAACAGTCCGGCATAAAATCAAATGGATCTCCACCTAGAAGGAACCAACATCAATATCGAAGATAAGTCGTATCTCCGCAAGTTAAATTGATTAGCGTCATTCATGCTATGAAGCAGTAAAGTGATTACTTCGTCTAATTTTGAACCTGATCATGATTAACATCATGAATAATTTATTTTAAGATATGGCTGCTTTTGGGTTCCCGGTTAAATTGCTAGCTTTGCTTCTAGAAATCGAAATGTTAAGTTTCCGAAGCTAAAATATCAGTGGGCAGGTGGGCCGGTTGGCCCATTCTGATTTTCTTTATGAATTACAAATTGAAAGGGCTGTTCGTAGCTGCATTAGGACTTTTGAGCCTAGCCGCTCATGCAACGACACGCAGTTCATTCCTCGATACCGATTCTTTTTCTGACATTACATTTAATGCGTCAAGTGGCGGACTCACGGTAGACGTCGTGGTGGGGGCAAACCCCACGTTTACCTTCCAAGGAAACACCTATCACATTACAAGCATCATCGGTTTCTACGCCTTATCAGATGACGACGACCTGACCGTTACCAATAGCAACTTTGGAGTCTGGTCCACCGACAACAGCAATGCGGGACCAGGCGGCATTGCCGGCTGGAAGTCGAATCCGAACAATGGATTCGGTCCGAACAGCTCACAAAGCTTCACCTACACTGCTTTGAGCGTTGCAAAGGTCGAGCGCCTGGGACTGCACGTCGCCACTTCCGAACTGTTCCCAAATACCAACGGGAATACGGGCAACATCGCCGTCGTTCCTGAGCCAACCACATTGGCCGGATTTGGTATGGGCTTTGCCGCGTTGGCCGCCCGTCGCCGACGTCGCAATCGCTAACCCTGGCAAACATACGAGAAAGGTGGGTCCGAGTCTGGTACTTGGATCCACCTTTTGCTTTGTCTCTGGACTTTTTATGTAATTCATTATATAATGAAATTGCGATGAATGATGTCTTGCTCGGCATCGCCCAACTCATCGGAATCACGGTCAAAACCGCCGGTTGTGAAGGACAGCCCTCCAACACGATTGGTTCCTAGACACCATAAGGGGTCGCAATACTGCGGCCCCAGCTTATTCGACGATTGACAGACTAAATGTTAAAATATCATAATATAATGAAACATAGATGGATAGCGAAACCACAGAACGAATCGCTGCGCTTTTCGGTGCGTTGGGGAACCCAACGCGGGTACTCATCGTGCGAGAGATCGCCCAGGAGCCTCTCCGCGTGACGACGATTGCCGAACGCCTTAACATTGCCCAGTCGAGCGCTTCCCAACATCTCGCCATCCTCGAAAGATCTGGTCTGATCAAAGCAACCCGAATGGGAACAAGCCGATTATATGGCATCCGAGGTCCGCGAGTAGCCAAATTACTTGAAACGGTCGCCGAATTCTGCGAAATCCATGGGCTCCGGGGGCTGCCCGAAGCGTTGCCTCGGCAAAATGACTGAGGCCGAACCACAGTTCACCGCACGCCAAGTCGAAGTCCAAGAGTTTCTGCAAACCCAGGTCGTACGTCGTCGCCTTTTGCCAAGGGCGGTGATCGTCGGAATCATATCCGGCTTGGTCGCGGTTGCGTTTCGAATTGCGATTCAGCTTTGTGAGGATGCGCGCTTGGCGATTATCCATCGCTTTGCCGATTCGCGCTGGGTTGCTTTTGCTGTTCCCATGTTGATTGGCATCATCGGAACCTTGGTTGCGATGTATATCGGAAAGCTGGATCCTGACGTTTCGGGCAGCGGAATCCCTCAGATGAAAGCGGTGCTCGAAGGCCACTTGAAAATCAATTGGCTACGCGTGCTTTGGGTCAAATTTTTAGGTGCGATGGTCGCGCTCGGATCAGGATTGGCGATGGGGCGCGAAGGGCCAACCGTTCAAATGGGCGGTGCGCTCGGGCTTGGTGTGGCCAAAATGTCGGGCTCGTCCGGTCGAGAACGACGGGCCCTGAGTGCGGCTGGATCGGGAGCGGGCTTGGCGGCTGCATTCAATGCTCCGTTGGCAGGCGTCACCTTCGTTCTCGAAGAACTCCAACGCGACTTCCAGCCGATCGTGTTTGTTGCGGCTTTGCTTTGCGCCGCAGTCGCAACGGTTATCTCTCGAATTGCGTCCGGTGCCTTTCCCGTTTTCGAAGTTCCCCGCATCGCCGCGCCGGAAGTCGTCTCGTATCCCATCTTCGCCATCATTGGTCTGTTGGGTGGCGTTCTTGGCGTTTTCTTTAACCGAGCCTTGATCTATTCGATGAATCAGGCCGACAAAGTTAAGAAGCGATCCCCACTGATCTTGGCAAGCGCAGTTGGGCTCGGTCTGGGCCTCAGTTCCCTCGCCTCGCCCACGTTGGTGGGCGGAGGACACGCATTAAGCGAAATTGCGATTAACGGCCAAATCACGCTGCTTGCTGCGATCGGCTTCTTCATGGTTCGATTTGCGATCGTTCACCTCTGCTATTCAACTGGAGTTCCGGGCGGAATCTTTGCCCCTTTGCTCTCCTTGGGGGCGCTACTCGGGCTGGTTTCCTATCAGGTTTCAGCATTGCTCGTCCCTCATGGACCCCAAGTCGTCGCAGCGTGTGCGGTGGCGGGTATGTGTGCCATGTTCTCGGGCGTGGTCCGTGCTCCGCTCACGGGCGTGATTCTCATTGGCGAAATGACGGGGAGCTATGACCTGTTGTTGCCCCTCCTGATCACGTCGTTTGCAGCGTACGCCGTGGCCGAAGGAATGCGTGACGTGCCCATCTACGAGGTTCTCCTCCAACGATTCTCGGCTTCCCGTGGTCTTGATGTCGAGGAAGATGAGGAGCGCAGGTTCGTTGAAATCGAAATTCGAATGGGGTCGCCACTCATCGGTCGAAAAATCCGCGATGCGGAGCTTCCCTCAGGAATCTTGATCGTTCTTTGTCAAAAAGAAGGGAAGGAATTCGTACCAAACGGCAGTACCGAGCTAAAGGAACACATGAAAGTTTCGGTGGTCGCGACCTCGCGACAGGCCCTCCACGAACTCCAAGAGCTGACCCACAGCGCCTATTCTCAAATCTAAACAAAATCGAAAGTCGCCCCTCGATAGCGGATGGCGACTTTCGTCGTGTCCGTAAAGATTTCAATAAATGTGTTATATACCTATACCCCCTTATGGTATATAGTTGTCGTATGCGCAGAGCCTTTACCTTGATTGAACTGCTCGTCGTTATTGCCATCATCGCAATTCTTGCCGCGATTCTTTTCCCTGTCTTTGCTCAGGCTAAGGCCGCAGCGAAGAAGGCGGTCGATCTTTCGAACCAGAAGCAAATCGTGATGGCAATCATGATGTATGGAGGAGACAACGACGACCAAACGTGCCACACGCACCACGACCTCGAACCACCGGAGACGATCGCTGATCTGTACACTTGGTATCAGCCTTTGCAGCCGTACATCAAGAATTCAGACATCTTCCACGATCCGGTCGTGAACGATACGCCGACGCTTTTCCCCTATCCGGTTACGCTGGCCGATTGGAAAACCTATCGAACCGACTACCTGATCAATGGCTTCTTCGCCCACGGCGCAAACCTGACCATGTTCTCGCGTCCTGCCGAGCAAATCATCATTGGCGAGCGACATGCTGGCATTGCCTTCTTCGACTATCACCCATGGTCGTCGGCACCCGATGACAATTGGGAGCGAGGATTCCTGGATGGTTCCGGCTATCAAATCGGCGATATCGACTCTGATTCTCAGATTCCAGATCCGGCGAATGTAGGACGCCACTCCGGCGGCAACAACTACGCCTTCGTCGATGGGCACGCCAAGTGGTTCAAGTTTACGGCGACGCTTAACAAGAGCCTCCCTGCACTTGATGTCCACAATTGGGGCATGCACAACATCGATAATTTGCCTTCGAACGAATAGGATGAATCAAGCCACCAAAATCACCCTCCTGATCATCGTGATTGCTGCGATTGTGGGCGGCCTCATCGCTTATCTGGCCAATTCGAACAAGCCTTCGGGCACGATTTCGAATGAGGTAAAGCAGATGAAACCGGGCGCAAGGCACAAACACTAAGCTGGCATTTAAGAACTCAGTGGTGAAAACTGATCCGCTGAGTTCTTAAATCGAGTTGTAAAATAAATCAAATGAACATCTGCCTCGCGGTGGCGATTCTAGCTCATCAAAAGCTCAACAAAAAAGTGCCGGTTGGAGCCGACATCGCGACGATTGGTAAGCTTCGTCCGGGAACCTATCTCGCCGAACGCGATGTTCAGACGTTGCCAAAAGTGAAGGACCTGGGGCAAGAAAAGTGGCCCACGTTTTCGGGCAATGTTTATATCCTGTCGAGCGACAAGACCGAATCTCCCGAAATCGTAATTTTTGTTCAGGGGAGAAAGCGCACCTTTAACAAGGAAAAAGGAGTCGCTGAATACGGCGTCAGCCTCTACAACTACCTGTCTTCGCTCGACGAGAAAGCCGATGTGCGAGTTGCCTCCGCCTCCTATGTCAATTTTACGGTAACGCTGCCTTCCGACTCGAAGAAGCTGGCTGGCTTTGACGGTACGATTACCTTCTCGGGCAAGGATATGAAGTCTGAGGACATCCTGACGATCACGATTAAGAAGGGCAAAGTTACCGGCACGATGCCCTAGAACCGGTAGGATCGCGGGGCGCCCCCGATTGAAATCGAGCCAGAATCGTGCAAACTGTAGAAAATGATTCTCGTTATCGACAACTACGATTCGTTTACCTACAACCTTGTGCAATACCTGGGGCAATGCGGTGCGGACATTGTGGTCAAGCGAAACGATGAAATCACAATCGATCAAATTCGCGATCTCAAACCAGACGGCATTATGTTGTCGCCGGGACCGTGTACACCGAAGGATTCGCGAGTATGTCTCGACATCTTGACGGCAGCATTGGCCCAACAGCCCGGTTTCACAGTTCCGGTTTTTGGCGTATGTTTGGGTCACCAAGCCATCGGTCAAGTGACTGGCTCTGAGGTCGTCGTCGCCGAAAAAATCATGCACGGTAAAGCGTCGCTGGTCGAGCACGATGGCAAAGGTGTCTTCGCAGGAATGCCCAATCCGTTTAGCGCGATTCGGTACCATTCGCTCGTCATCACGAAGAAGAATCCACCCAAGGATTTTGTCGTTACGGCGCGCTCACTCGACGACGATGAAATCATGGGCGTTCGACACCAAACGCTCCCGATCGAAGGGGTTCAGTTCCACCCCGAATCCGTACTGACCGAGCAAGGCTTTACCATTGTCGAGAACTTTTACAAGATGGTTAGGGAAGCTTGTTCCGCAGCCGCGATTTAAAGTCGTCGTGTGGGGCGATCCCGTCCGAATAGTCGAGCCAAATCACCTGTTGGTCGTCGTCCTTGTTCTTCACCCGAAAGACGAATGTGACGAAACCTTTTTCGAATTGAACCGGCAAGTTATAGCTTAATTCTTTGCCTTCGGCGACGAGGTCGACAAAGCTTGGGATCGTATCTGGGACACCCAACGCCAAGAATTTTCCTTTCTTTTTCTCAACGTCTCGAAAGACATTGTGAACTTGTCCTTTGGCAAGATCGCCAAGTCGATCATCGATGGACCTGCCTTGATAGTTGTCCACAACGACCGCATCGATGAACGTCTTGTTTCGACCAACGATCGATCGAAAGGTGTTGGCAACGGATTTACCGACAAACGCTAATGGAATCGCGATGATAAGAAAAATCGCGAGAATCCATGTCCAAATATTCTTTCGCTTTCGAGACTTCACGTTGTCAGGTTGTAACAGCCTTGGCGGCGCGATGGTTCCAATCGCGAAATGGAGGCCTCAACTGATTAGCTTCTCGATGGGATCGCCAAAAACGTCTGTCAGTCGGAAGTCGCGACCTTGATAGTGATAGGTCAATTTGGTGTGCTCGATTCCCATCTGGTGCAGGAGCGTGGCGTTCAAGTCGTGAACGGTCACCGCGTCTTCAACGACGTTGTATCCGATCTCATCCGTCTTGCCGACATTGACACCCGGCTTGATGCCGCCGCCCGCGACCCACATGGTGTAACCCTTAGGATGATGATCACGACCGGGGAACGGAACTCCACCTCGCGATTCGTTGATTGGCGTTCGTCCAAACTCACCACCCCAAACGACGATCGTTTCGTCGAGCAATCCACGTTGCTTGAGGTCTTTGATGAGGGCCGCAGCCGCCTGATCAACTTGTTGACAAAGCCTTGGTAAGCCATGCTTTATATCGTTGCTTTCGCTTTCACCGTGGGTATCCCAACCGCGATGGTAAAGCTGGACGCATCGCACGCCTCGCTCAACGAGGCGACGAGCCAGCAAGCAGTTATTTGCAAAGCTCCGCTTCCCGGGTTCGACACCATACATCTCTTTCGTCGCTTCCGACTCTTTCGAGACATCCATCAATTCGGGAACGCTCGTTTGCATCCGATAGGCGAGTTCGTATTGCGCAATACGGGTTTCGATTTCTGGGTCAAGCACCTCTTTGCTGCGGATCGAATTGAGATCGCGAATCGCGTCGAGCGAATCCCGGCGGACCTCAGAATTCACGCCGTCAGGATTATCGACAAAGAGAATCGGTTCGCCCTGAGATCGGAATTCGACACCCTGATAGACGCTCGGCAAGAAGCCCGAACCGTAACACGATTTGCCACCATCAGGATTCGAGATGCCGGAAAGAAGAACGACAAAGCCGGGTAAGTCGGCATTCTCAGTGCCCAGGCCGTAGGTCAGCCAGGAACCAAGCGACGGGCGTCCGGGAATTTGGAACCCCGTGTTCATGAAAAGCTGCGCCGGAGCATGGTTGAACTGCTCGGTGTGCATTGAGTGGATAAACGAAACGTCGTCCGACACGGTCGCAAGATGCGGCAGCAACTCGCTAATCGTGTGCCCGGCTTGACCGTATTGGGCAAATTTCCACGGCGATCCAAGGAGCTTGGGCTTGCCCCGAATAAAGGCGAAGCGTTCGCCTTTGATGTACTCGTCAGGACAATAATCGCCGTCGTACTTGTTAAGCGCTGGTTTGGGTTCAAAAAGGTCTAGCTGAGAAGGAGCTCCCGCCATGAAGAGGTAAATGATCGACTTGGCTTTCGGCTTGAAATGAGGCTTCTTGGGACTCAAAGGGCCCGCAGGCTTCTGTTGAGTGTCGCGGAGCATCGCGCCCATCGCCGGATCAGCCAGGAGCGACATCAAAGCCACGTTACCAAGGCCATAACCGACCTTCTTAAAGAAGGTTCGACGGGTGATTTGTTGCAGGATTTCTTGTTCGGTCATGGCTATTCCTTAGTGATCGTTTCGTCGAGATTGAGCAGGACGTTGCCGACCATTGTCCAGGCGGCTTCCCGTCCGTCCTTGCCCAGCTTTTTAGCCGCAGTCGGATCGTTGGCGTAGCGATTCTTAAACTTGGCGTAGGCCTTGGCGAGAACCGCGAGTTCGTCGCGTGAGGGTTTTCGACCCGTTGAAGCCCGGAAACCGTAAACCAGACCTTGTTCAAGCGATCCCCGTTGAGACATCTTGACCCCGAGGGCTTTGGCGGCTTCGAGATAGGCCTGATCATTGAGGAGCGTCAGAGCTTGGAGCGGCGTATTTGTCCGACTACGTTGGACGATACATGTCTCGCGGGTGCCAGCATCAAAAGTCGCAAAGCTCGGATACATCGCGGTTCGCTTCGCGAAGACATAAACCCCTCGTCGGTAGCGCTCTTTGTTCTTCGCTTCCATCCATTGTTCGCCGTTATAGGGCGAATCCCAGATTCCCGAGGGCTGGTAAGGCATCACACTTGGACCGCCAATCTCAGGATTCAAAAGACCCGATATCTGAAGCGCCGAGTCTCGAATCATTTCTGCCTCCATGCGGAAGCGGGGACCGCGTGCAACAAACAGATTGATCGGATCTTTCTCAAGTGCTTCCTTGGTTGCCACGCTCGACTGACGGTAGGTCGCGCTCATAACGATCATCTTATGGATCGCCTTCATGTCCCATTTCGACTGCATGAACTTGACGGCAAGAAAATCGAGAAGCTTTTGGTTGCTGGGCGGGGAACTTTGTGTTCCAAAATCGTCCAGCGTATCGACGATGCCACGGCCAAAATACTGTTCCCAAATCCGATTGACTTCAACCCGAGCCGTCAGCGGATTTTGTCCATTGACGAGCCATTTCGCGAACTCGAGTCGGTTCATGTTTGCCGTCGTCGTGGGCTTGGGAAAGATTGCAGGAGTTCCGGCCTCGACCATGTCCGTCGGCGAAAGATATTCCCCTCGATGGTGGATCGGAGCCATGATCTTGCCCTTAATCGGCTTTTCTTGCATGACCAAGGCAGTCGGGGCTTCTGATTGAATCTCTTCGACTGTTCGTTGGGCCGAATCGATTTTTCTTTGCAGCGAGATCGCCACCGGACTCGACGCAAAATAAGCGCTTGGCAGATCCTTGTTGTCGACCGATGTTACATCGAGAAGCGGGTAAGTCGCTTCGGTGGTTGAGATACGGAAACGGCCCAGATTATGGTTTTTCCATTCCGAATGGAAGCCGAGTTTCAACACGGCCTTTTGTCCGCTGACTGGCTTTTCGAGTTGGAAAATAAGACGATGTCCTTGACCATATTGCGGCGCAACCGCCCATCCCGAGCGAAGGTCGCCCACGAGAACCTTCGATGGATCGTAACCCGACTGAGCAAAATCGGCTCTCGCGCCCACAATGCCAACTTTTTGTCCGTCGATGGTCAAGCCCACGTCGGTTAAAACAAAGTTCTGACTGCTGGCGCGGCCTTGGGGCTTTCCTTGCGCAGGAAGAGTTTCAACCCTTAAACCGGAAACTGCACCCTTCGGAAGCTCAATTTGAATCGCATATTCGTCGTTGTCGGGGTTCGGTCCTCCAACTTCGATGGCGTCACCGATCGTAGCGGTCGCACCACCCTGACTCTTGAACGAATCGACCTTGGCTGGTGCAAACGCGACCGGCTTTCCGACATGGGTTTGCCACTGGTTATAGTCATCCGAATGATCGGTGAGAAACTGAGTCTTCTGTTGTTCGAGCGACTTGATCTCGGCCTGAGTCGAGTCCAGTTTCTTTTGGGCGGCAACGGAATAGACTTTAAGTTCGGGTTCGATCCAATGTTCGTAATCTGACTTCTTGTAGTCCCCATCCTTGCGATAGCTCACGTTTGAGAAAATCGCATACATTTGGTAGAAGTCTTTCTGAGTGAATGGGTCGAACTTATGGTCATGGCACCGAGAGCACTGAAGGGTGCTGCCCAACCACGCCGTCGAGGTCGTGGTCACCCGGTCAATGACCGTGTTGTAAAAAGTTTCGCCCGGATCCACGCCGCCCTCCTCGTTGAACATCGAGTTGCGATGGAAACCGGTTGCGATCTTGTCTTGGGTCGTCGCATTGGGCAACATGTCACCCGCCAACTGCTCAATCGTAAACTTGTCGTAGGGCATGTTTGCGTTGAAGGCATTGATGACCCAATCCCGATAGAGCCAAGCCGTTCGAATGCGGTCCTTTTCGTAACCATTGGTATCCGAATAACGAGCGACGTCAAGCCAAATTCGGGCCTGTCGTTCGCCGAAATGCTTAGAGGCTAAAAGCTTATCGACTAGCTTTTCGTAGGCGTTGGGCGACTTGTCGGCAAGGTAAGCGTCAAGTTCGGCAACCGTCGGCGGAAGGCCAATCAGATCAAGATAAAGCCGTCTCGCCAGCGTTTCTTTCGAAGCCTCGGGCGATGGCTTGAGCTTTTGCTCGGTCATCTTTTCGAGCGTAAAAGCGTCCAACGAGTTTTTGCCCCATTTCAATTTATTGACCGGGAGCGTCGGCATGACCGGCGCGATGTAGGCCCAGTGCTTGCCTGCCGTTTTGTCGATCTTCGCGCCGTACTTGATCCAATCTTCAATCGCTTTGATCTTCTCGGGTGCGAGAGGTTTAAATCCTTGGGGCATCGACGGAAGGCCATCGAGGCCCTTCATACGTCGAATCAAAACCGAATGCTCAGGATCACCGACCTTGATGAGGTCAGATTTGACCCACTCCTCAGGTTTTGATAGGTCGAGATCAGCGGCGGGTTCCTTGCCAGCATGGCAAGAGAGGCATGACGCCTTGAAGACTGGCGCCACGTCAGTCGAGTACTTAGGCCATTCTTTCTTGGGGTCTTGACGCGTCGCCGGGACGGCCAATCCAAGGCCGAGAACGCCCAAACCGATGCCAATCGTCACTGACCGCATAGCTATAAAACTCAGTTTAGATGAAACTAACTGCGAGTGTTACGCCAACCGTCGTTAATATCCCAAACGGCAAACGTTTTTCTAACCGAATTTCCGGCACTTTCCGACCTTGAACTCGACGCAAATTGAGCAATGCTGCCTAGCGTGGCTGGAGCCTCGGCGGGTGTCCATTCATGAAAGGCGCGGGCCAAGTATCCGGTGTCGATGTGAGCGGTGCGAAAGCCCTCGCTGTTCAACACATCGATGATGTAAGCGACGTTGGTCTTAACGCCAAGCACATGAAAGTCTTGAAGGGCGGCAATCAGGCGCAGCCGAGCTTCTTCGCGGGTTGCACCGTGAGCGATGACCTTTGCGATCATCGAGTCGTAAAATCGTGAAATCTCGCTTCCCGAGCCAAAGCCCGTATCAAAGCGAATCCCTGGTCCGTGTGGTTCGGCCCAACCCACAATCTTGCCGATCGACGGCATAAAGTTTTGGCCAGGATCTTCGGCAACGATTCGCGCTTCGATCGAATGCCCAAAGATTGAATCTCGATCTCCTTCGAGCAATCCGTTGGAGATGTTCAAGGGTTCTCCGTTTGCAATCGAAATCTGAAGGGCGACGAGGTCAAGCCCCGTAACTTCCTCGGTGACGCAGTGTTCAACTTGCAGTCGGGCATTGACTTCAAGGAAATAGAACTCACCCGAAATTGGATCAACCATAAATTCGGCGGTACCTGCCCCATAATAGCCCGCTGCTTTGATCAATCGTTTTGTCGCGTCGCGCATCTGCGGCCAAAGACTTTCGATATTTGCATAACCCGATGGAGCTTCCTCGATCAGCTTCTGGTGACGACGTTGGATCGAACATTCACGCTCAAAAAGACAAGCCACGTTTCCTTGCTGATCAGCGATGATTTGCACTTCGATGTGCCTCGGATTTTCGACCAGTTTTTCGACCATCATCGCATCGTCGCCAAAGCCCTTGAGGGCTTCGTCCTTGGCGATAACGAGTTCGCTGTCAAAGTCGTCAAGACTTCGGACGATCCGCATTCCGCGTCCACCGCCACCGGCCGAGGCTTTGAGCATGATTGGGAACCCAATTTTTTCGGCGGCCGCACGAAGGTCGGCATCACTTGCTCCCGGAACGAAGTAGCCGGGCGTGATCGGGACCTGATTTTCAACCGCGAGTTGTTTCGCGTCGATCTTTGCGCCAAGACGACGCATCGCCGTCGCCGGTGGGCCAATGAAGGCGATTCCAGCTTGAGCGCAAGCCTCGCTGAATTCGGCACGCTCGCTCAAAAAACCGTAGCCGGGGTGAATTGCATCGGCTCCCGTCTGCTTGGCTGCCGCGAGAATGTGATCCATATTCAGGTAGCTGTCCGCAGGGGCTGAACCGCCAATCGGAACCGCTTCGTCGGCGAGGTGTCGATGAATCGAGTCAGCGTCAGCCTCCGAATAAACCGCAACCGTCCTAATGCCGAGCGCCTTTGCCGTGCGAAACACTCGAACCGCAATCTCTCCCCGGTTCGCTACAAGAATCTTAGAAATCGCCACTGAAATCCCTGCCCCTATGATACTTTGTTAAAGGCCAGCAGGACGGAGATTGCCAAGGATCGACTAGAATGGTTTGAAAGGCCATGCAAAAAGAGGAGTTCGATGGAAGGGAATACGTCCATCACGTCGCTTGCGTGAGTTTCATTTTTTTGACTTCCTTTTTGCATAGGCGTATAGGCGAAATTGGCACGCAGTACCTTTGCCTCATAACGGGATTTCTCATGTGTTATGCAGGGTGGATTGTTCGGCGATTAGATAGAAGGTTAGCCATCATCACGACTGTCACCGCCGTCCCCTATTTTCTTCGGTTTGCTTGGCACGGTCCTATCATCAAAAACGATGTCTGGCTGTTTGTCATCCTGCCAATAGGATTGCTCGTAGCTTGGGCCCTTAAACCCAAGTTCGTGCCCATCCCCGCATACTACTTCGCGATGGTGGCTTTTGCTTTGCTGTCCATGTGTTAACAGGTCCTGAATCCTAACGGCACGAAACGTGCTGCCCCAAGTACACTATGATCGGCTTCAACGAAGAGGCAATTGAATTTGAGGATCACAAAGCCGTGACCGTAAAACATAAAAGCCCCCATCTCGATTTTCTGCGCGTAACCGAGCGCGCTGCCCTACTCTCCGCCCGCTGGGTTGGCAAAGGCCTCAAAGACGAAGCCGATGATGCCGCCTGCAAAGGCATGCGAAGCGCCCTAAACGAACTCGACATCGACGGAACCATCGTTATCGGCGAAGGTGAAATGGACGAGGCACCGATGCTTTACATCGGCGAAAAAGTCGGTTCGGGCGAAGGTCCAGAAGTCGAAATCGCTGTCGATCCGCTCGAAGGCACAAACCTTTGCGCCAACGGAATGCCCAACGCAATCGCGGTGCTTGCCGGCACGATTAAGGGCGAGGGCCATCTGCTCCACGCTCCCGACTGCTATATGGACAAAATCGTCGTTGGCCCGGAATGCAAAGGCGCGATCGACCTCACGGTTCCGCCTCGCGTCAACATGACGATGATGAGTAAGTGCTTGGGGAAGCGGGTTGATGAACTCACGATTGGCATCCTCGATCGTCCGCGTCATTACGATCTGATCCGCGAAATTCGCGAGACAGGTGCTCGCGTTCATCTCATCACCGATGGAGACCTGAGCGTCGCGCTCGCCGCGCTTGACCCTGACTCGGGGGTTGATGGGTTGATGGGTATCGGTGGTGCTCCCGAAGGCGTTATTTCGGCGGCCGCGGCTCTGTGTTATGGCGGCGAAATGCAAGCGCGTTTCGTTTGGTCCAACGGAGCGGAGCGTGAACGGGCCCAAGGAATGTTTGGTGGCGACGTCGACCGCATTCTCCATACGACTGACCTAGCCTCGGGTCACGTTCAATTTTGCGCGACGGGAATCACGGGTGGTGATATGTTGAAGGGTGTTCGCTATATCCGCGACTATGCCCTGACCGAGTCGATTTTGATGCGTTCGAAGACGGGAACGATCCGGCGAATTCAGACCATGCATCGCAATTACAAGCGAGAAGAAGATTTAAGTTAGCTTTTGTAAAGTTTCGGTTGGCCTCGTGCGTTGATATGGCATGAGGTCATGGGTTTTATCTCTCCTTGGAATCGTTTGTTTGTTGGGTACTGTGAGCACGTCGGCCTTGGGCCAAGACTCCACGAAGGTTGCACCTAGTGGTCAGGCTGCCGCCGATGCACAAGCTCAACGATCAGCGAAAGAAGTCAAATTTAAACTTGAGTGGATTTCCACCACCAAAGGCAACGACAACAAGCCTGACGCGGTCGAAACCGAGTCGGTCACCGTCTGCGCGGTCGATGGCCAAGCCACGATGTCCACCAATTCGCTCACTGGCTCAAGCACTTATCGCCGAATCGTGGTTCGCCCCGAGAGCCAGCCCGACGGAAGCTATTTGGTGAATCTATCGGTATCGGATTTCACCAAGGACCAGGATCGCGACGTCCCCCGGATCGAATCGACGTTCCGAGTCAAAATGAACGAAACTAAGGTTTACCAAGCTCGCCACGTCAAAGGTTCGAATTACGAATACGATTTCGTTTACACCATCACACCAACTACCGAATAGGCTGTCAAGTCTTCTCACATGGTCGCGAGGGTTCGAATCCCTCGCGACTTAAGCCAGCGTCGCTGACAAGACATTTACCATCAAGAACTGGCGCTGGCATAGTGCCGCATCGAATACCGCCACCAGGTGCGACTCGCGAAAAAGAACACAACCGAAAAAGCGATGCCTCCAAACGTGATCAGGGGATTCGCGGCTCGAATCAGCTGAAGGGCGGGGAAGTAAGCGAAGAACGCGACGGGGAGGAAATAAGTCAACAAAAAGCGCAGCCCGCCGGGATAGACATCCATCGGGTACCGCCCCAGACTGGTCACCGTTTCGCCAAGTACCCAAAGGTTATCGATCCGGATGAAATAGATCCCAGTGGTCATCAATGCCAACTGAAATCCGTAGAGATTGATCACCGCACAAAGAACGCCGACCGAATAAAGCCCCACCTGCGCAAACGAAGGGTGCATATGACTCGAAAGGATCGAAATCACGATGAGCACGATTCCTCCGGTCAACGATCCAAATTCGGCAAAGTTGAACTTGCGCATACTCACCCAAAACTGAGAATCGACCGGCTTCGTCACGATGAAGTCAAGCGTGCCTTTGCGGACATGATCTGGAATCTCAAGAATCGAAAACGTGAGTAAGTTGTTGAGTGAACCTACGATGTAAAGCGTCGCGCCAAGAATCTGGGCTCCGGTGCGGTCCCACCCGGCGATGGTGTCGACCTTGCTGTAAACCACAAACAGGATCACGAGGAAGAACGCGAACCACGTCATGTTCTGCAGCATTTTGGCGATGAAGTTGGCGCGAAACTGCAACTCGCGGGCAAACGAGCTTTTGAAGAACGTGCTGTAAATCCTCCAATAGTGGCGCACTGTTTTGAATCATACTTGGAAGAACATCATGCTCGCGATGCTTATCTTCCTCCTGCTCCCATTGGTGTGTTTGCTTCAAGGCTGGAAGTTCTTGCAAATCGTTAGGGCTGAACTAGATCCCGCTCTTGCGATTGGATTGTCGGGCCTTATTGGAGCTGGCTTTGAGGGCACCATTATCTATTTTTCCTGCCTCGCACCGAGTCCGTTTAATACTGTATTGGGCGTGCTCATCACAGCAATATGGGGTGGATTCGTCCTCAAATCGCCAAGGAAATTTCCTTGGCGATTCACTCTTCCGCAAGGCGCATTCGGCTTAGGACTTCTCGCTGTTATCATCCTTGGCCTATTTCCTTTAGTTGGGGTTCTCACGCCTTCGACGACCCTCGATTGGGACTCGCTTGCTTACCACTTGGCGCTCCCCAAGATTTGGAGTCAGCAAGGGCACATCTCGTCGGTAAGTTTTATCCACCACAGCAACTTTCCTGGCGCGGTCGATGTGTGGTACTACGTCGGCCAACTAGGCGGCGGACAATCGCTCGCGAAGTCCTTCACTTGGCTTTTTTCGATCTTCGGCGCGGTGGCGATTTTCGGTTTCCTCCGGTCTCGTTTTTCGGCGGCCGCCGGATGGTTGGGCGCGATCGCCTTCCTCGGCATTCCGATGGTCATGTGGGAGTCGGGAACGGCCTATATCGACGTCGCCAATGGACTCTTCGCTGGGTTCGGATTCGTGTTCGCCGCTCAATTCATCGAGAAGCGCGAGAAGTCCGACCTTGCTTTGGCTGCGATCTTATTGGCGCTCGCTGCCGGTTCGAAGTACACTGGCTTGCAATCCATCCTCATCGCAAGTTTCATCGCCCTCATCTTTGTGGACGACCGACGATCGGCAGTCAAAATGGGCGGTTTGGCGGGCATTCTCGCTTTCCCGTGGTATCTCAAAAATTGGATCGTTGTCGGTAACCCGGTCTACCCGTTCTTCTACTCGGTGCTCCACGGTAAGAATTGGGACACTTTTCAGAGTCAAATCTACTCCGAAGAGCAAAATACTTTCGGCTACCACGGAGCGGCCAACATCGGTCAAAGTATTTTGGGTTTGACGACATCACCCGGACGATTTACCAATCCCGGACCAACTGCCGGTAGTGGATTCGTGTTCGTCTCGCTGGGCTTCGCAGTGATGGTCGGCGCGGTTGTCGGCATTGTGCGCGGCCTTGTGTCGAAGTTCGACCGCAGCCTCGCGCTGATGATCTTGCTTCAGCTTCTCGCGTGGTTCTTCTTGAGTCAGCAGAGCCGATATATCCTCGCCCTGGTGGTTCCCATGCTTTATTTCATGGGGCGTGGTCTCGAATGGAAGCCCCTCGGCAAGCTCGTGATGGGTGCAGTTGCTTTGCAAGCCATCGTGACCATCTGGATTTATAAAGAGACGTTTATGGCCGAGCGTATGCCGGTCCTCGTGGGGGGGCTCACGAAAGAAGAATTCTTGGGCGGATATAAGCTGAACGACGGAACTCCTGTGCCCGGGGCGGTGGACTTTTATACAGCGGCCAAAGCAATCAATGAGGACCCTGCGGTGCAAAAGGTTGGTCTCTTTGACGAAGTGTTCGGCTATTACCTTGATAAGCCGTACTTCTGGGCGACGCCGGGGCATACAACCGAATTGGGCTATGCGACCATGCAGACGGCTGACGAATTCGTGAGTGCGCTCAAGAAGCAAGGTATTACTCACGTCTACCTCACCAACAAATACCTCCGTGCCGACCAAAAAGAGTTTGAACTTTGGAACCGCGTGGCCGGGATCGATGGAGTGCCGGGAGCATACTCCGCCGAAGAGCGCGATGCGCGCATGAAAGACGAGCGGTCCAAATGGCGGGTCCTCTTTGCCGAAGCGATCGTGGCAAAGAAGCTCACCTTGGTCAATCGCTTCTCCCAAATCCGCTTTTTGTTTAAGGTGGAGTAGGTATCGAGGCAGCCGAGACCTGTCTCGGCTGAAATGTGGTCTTCGCGGGCAAGATGCCCACGCTCCCAGTCGGCTATTCTCGGCTGAATATTCGCGCTCCCTTCCTCCCCGGGGAGGAAGGGTCAGGGATGGAGGGGCTATGATACGGTTGTCTCGGAATTACTGGAGTATTCTCATCAACTGACTATTCCAAAAGGTGCGCACGTATGGAAAACTGGTGCGGACGCCTGTCGTCCGACTAAGTCAGGATGCCTCGACTGATACGGTAAGTGTTCGACTTTTCACGCGGACATCGCGATACGCGGGCAAGATGCCCACGTTCCCACTGAGGTGCGAAATACTATGGTGCCGCGAGGGAACAAACGAAGGACCGTGAGCCACGGACTACGGAGTCTAAAGCCGAAAAAGCCAACGTTTGCGTGTCGGGTTTCTTAAGTTCAATCTCCATAACGCGATAACCGAAAAAGGTATCCTCTTCTGCTAGGCTCAACGCCGAGCGAACCGTTAAAGGGATGAATCAGCAATCCGTCTCAACCAGCTCATTTTCACAAAGTCAAATCGCCGAAACAGATTTTGAAAAGCGCCGTGGCATTAGCCATGTCGAAGTTCGGCCCGGCCTTACGCAAGTCCACGTTCTTGGACTTCCGTCGCCCGTTTCGAAAAAACGCATCGAAGTCCTCGAGGCCGTCACGAAGGCGGGAATCAGTCTCGACTTTTTGAAATTGACGCCCACTGGAATGTCGTTTTTGGTACCTGCCGACAAGACTCAAGTGATCAGCGAAACCCTGAACCACGCCGGGATCAAAAACCAGCTCGACACCGAACGAAGCCTTGTTCTCGTTCACGCCGTCAACATCCGCGACGAAGAAGGCATGATCGCGGGCATCCTCCGCAAAGTCATCGACTCGGGAATCTCGGTCGATCACGCTTCTGATATGCACGACCGAATTCTTATCGTCACCGAGGCTAACCAAGCCGAAAAATTTAAGTCGCTGATCGAAGGAGGCCAAAATGGCTGATCGAATTCATGTCATGAAGTTCGGCGGCACGAGCGTCGCGACTCCCGAAGCGCGAATGGTCTCCGCAATGCGAGTGATCAGCGCAAAGGAAAAAGGCGTTCAACCCGTGGTCGTTGTGAGCGCCATCGGACGAAAGGGGATGCCTTACGCAACCGACACCTTCATCAATCTTCTCAAAGAGATTGACCCGAGTGTCGAACCTGAAGCCCGCGAACTGGACTTGCTGATTGCCTGTGGCGAAATCCTCAGTTCGGTCATCTTTGCCCACACGCTCAAAACGCTTGGACATTCGGCGATGGCCTATCGAGGTGGACAAGCGGGTATTCGCACCGATGGCGTCTATGGCAATGCACGGATTGTCTCGATCAACCCGACCGCGTTGTTCCGCTGCCTTGAGCAAGGTTCGATTCCCGTCGTTTGCGGATTCCAAGGCGTCTACTCCGAAGATCGTTCGCTGCCCGGAGGCGAATTGACCACACTCGGCCGTGGTGGTTCCGACACAACGGCTTCGGCCCTTGGCGCAGCGATGAAAGCCGATGCCGTCGAAATCTATACCGACGTCGATGGCGTGAAGACCGCTGATCCGGATGCCGTAAAAGAAGCTCCGACGCTACGCCAGGTCACCTACGACGAAGTCGCCGAGATTGCACACTTGGGCGCGAAAGTCGTTCATCCTCGCGCCGCCGAGATTGCGATGAACTATGACATTCCGCTTTGGGTCAAGAGCACTTTTAGCGATGATATTGGCACCGAGATCGTCAGCCGCGATAAGTTTCCTGGCCGACGGGTCACCGGTGTAACCCACACCGGCAAACTGGTTTACATGCAGTTCAATTTGAGCGGAGCCGACAAGACGCATCGCTCGAAGTTGGAATCCAGCATCTACGCCACGATGGAGCGATATGGCGTTCAACTTTTCATGCTCAACGTCAGCCCCGAATCGACCGGATTCGCCGTGCCGCGAGCTCAATATGCGATTGTTCAAGATGTGCTCGATGGCTTGGTCATCCCGGTGGGCGACAGCGACTCTCGCGTCGTTTACGTTTTCCAACTCGGTGCCGCCACACCCGAAGTCGAGACCCAGGCGGAACTGCTCAAGAGTCTCGGCGAAGTCCGTCGTATCAGCGCGGTCTTAACCGAAGGTTGCACGATGGTTTCGTTGGTGGGACACGAGTATATGCAACAGCCCGGCGTCTATCTGAGAGCGCTTGTCGCACTCGAAGAGGGCCAAATTAGCGTTCTCCAAACCTCGGACTCCGACTTTTCGTTGAGCGTCCTCGTGCCTGAAGCTGACACGATGCGGACGGTCAAATTGCTCCATGAGCGATTTGGCCTCGCCGAAGTCGTCTAGAAAGCACCTACTGCTTAACTACGAGTACGCTGGGAAAACAGACATGACGTACGAAGACTTTGTAAAAATTGCGCTCGAACATCCCGGAACCGAGGAAGTTGTGGGCAAAAGTGGGCCCGCGGTCAATCGAGACGGGCGTGGTATGTTTTGGCTCAAAAAATGGGAGCTATTGTGCATCCATACCGACTGGGAGAATCATGACCGCCTTCTCGACGAGCATCCGGAAGTGATCTACAAAACGCCCCATTTCGAAGGGTATCCGGCGGTCCATGCCCACCTCGAAGACCTGACCCCAGACCTTGCTCGGGAGCTCATCCAGATTGCCTGGACCGTTGCTCCCGAAAAGATCAAATATCGTCGCCAACCGAAGAGTTAATGGTGGCCTAGGGTGCCGAGCGCTTTCGTTAGACGGGGTTCATCGAATCCCAAAATCGCATCGACGACCTTCTGGTCCTGATTCAAGACCACCGTCACCGGATAGGCCATCACGGAGACCTGTTTTGTGAGGTCCTTGGCACCTTTGCCCATCAAGGTCGGATAGGGAAGTTGGTTCTTTTGACTCGTTCGGGCAATGATCGATTTTTCATCGATTGCATTGACGCCGACGATACCGATTTTGTCGGTAGCTAACTTAGACTGCAATTTCACTAAATAGGGCATTTCGGCAACGCACCCCGTACAAGAAGAGAACCAAAAATTAAGAACAAGCCCCTTCTTGCCCTTCATTAGCGAACTCAGCGAGTGCCGACGCCCGCTCTGATCCATCGCTTGGAAATCGGAGAGCTTTGTGCCCGATTTAATGAGTTCTGGCATCGGCTGACCCGGCTTAGCAACCCGCGCATCAGCGGGAGGATCGAATCGAAGCTCGGCGTCGCTCATCTTCCGAAACTCAATCGAGCGATAGACGAGTTCATAGGTATTTCCGTTAGCCTTGGCGCGGGTGCCGTAAGGAAGCAGCGTCTTTTTGTCAACGAACAATGAAACGGCTTGGCTGCCCACTTTTATCGGATACTCAAGGCACGCCCGCTTTTCAAAAATGGCATCGGTCGGTGGTCCCGCCTCCGGCGCTGATTGATCGCTGGGCCAAAAACCCTCGAAGCCCAGAGGAACCGGGTTATCTTCCGATTTCAACACGGCATATTCGCGTCGGTCGGGCATCCAAGTCGTCCACTTTCCCGGCGAATAATATTGCACGGACGTCGGATAAGTTGCGACGAGGCGTCGACGAGCGATTTTCCACTCGATCGGAACGACCGAAGGCGAAATCATTTCTGCATGAACAACTGCGCCTTGATTGGCAGCGACCTTTGCGATGATTTCGCGGTAGGTCGGTGTGGATTGAATCGAGAACGCTATCCCCAAAAGCGTGATCATTTCTGCATTACGGCTTCACAATTGAAGATAGTTCCGACATCATATGCGGATTGCGCCCCGATCAATGGACTTACTCACTGACATTGACCTCATCTTTTGCGCAAAGGCGCGGAACACAGCCCAATATTCTCCGTCTCGGTCAAGACCGTCCCAAAAATCTTCGCAGTCGTTGATCAGCAACACGTAATATCCAAACATGTAGTGGGCGACCTCGGGACGAATCAAACCCGAGTTCATCATGAGGGCAATCTCTTCGAGGAATCCCACGAGATTGCGGCGTTCCTGAATCGAAGTGCTCTTGAGATCGGAGCAGTTATCGTGGACAAGCGTTAAAATCTGTTGAAACGACTCTTCTTCGAGGAACCTTCGGCGAAGGTCGATAAACTGTGCGGCCCGGGTTGCGTGATTCTGACGCGCGTATTGAAAAAGACCTTGCCACAGGGTCAAAAACGCAATGCCACCACCAATGATGATGGAGACGTCTTTCACGGTATCGAGTTGCACGTCTTATTGTGGCATCCGCAAAGGCCAGTCTCAAAAGAGAACGAGGCCCAGGAAATGAATCCCAGGCCTCGTTCATGCGGTGACTAATTTAGTTAAGTGTGATGGGTTCGAGGGTTTCGACCGGCTTCACGTTTGACTTGACGCTTGTGACGCCAAGGTCCTTTGGTGTCGGAATCACGTATCCAAGTTCACCATGATAGGCAAGGTCCAGCCCCTTGATCTCAGAACTCTCGCTGCTGCGTAGTCGAGTGAATTTATTGATGACGATCGCAAGAGCATAGGAGCCGATTCCAGCAAAGGCGATGGTCGCTCCGATCGCGATCAACTGCACGAGAATCAGATGTCCACGGCCATCCTTCAGCGATCCTTCGACCGCCGAGTTGACCGAGGCCGTTGCAAGAACACCGGTGAGAATGGCTCCCAGGGTTCCGCCAATTCCATGAACGCCGACCACGTCGAGCGCATCATCGATTTTGAGTTTGTGCTTGAGTTCGATGGCAAAATTGCACACGATGCCAGCCGCAAGCCCGATAAAGATGGACGATCCCAGCGTGACATATCCCGCCGCCGGAGTGATGGCGACCAGCCCCGCAACAAGACCACTCGCTCCCCCAATGGCGGTGGCCTTGCTCTTCGGGCTGCGGATCATTTCGACGACGATCCAGGCGAGCATTCCTGCGGCGGCCGCGAGGTGGGTCGTCAGAAAGGCGTTGACGGCGACTTTATCGATGGCGAGGGCTGACCCCGCGTTAAATCCAAACCAACCAAACCACAGCATGCCCGCTCCTAGAAGAACAAGCGTAATGTTGTTGGGCTTGGATTCGACCGACGTACGCGGACCGATGAAAGCGGCTAGAGCGAGTGCCGAAACACCACTGGCAAGGTGAACGACGGTTCCACCGGCAAAGTCCAGTGCGCCCATCTTGAAGAGCCAGCCATCGGGATTCCAAACCCAGCAAGCGATCGGCGTATAGATCACGATCGACCAGATGATCATGAAGGTCAGATATGCCTTAAAGCGAACTCGCTCCGCAATCGCGCCTGAGATCAGGGCCGGGGTGATGATCGCAAATTTCATCTGGAACAGCATAAAGAGTGCTGCCGGAATCGTTTGTGTGCCGTAAGGTGTATCGATGGAAATGTTTCGGCCCAAGAAGTAGTCAAAGCCCCCAATGAATCCGTTGCTCGACTTTCCAAAAGCCATCGTGTAACCAACCAGAACCCAGATCAGCGAGATAACGCCCATCATGGCAAGGCTGAGGAGCATGGTGTTCAAAACGTTCTTCTTTTGAACCATGCCGCCGTAAAAGAGGGCCAAAGCTGGCGTCATGAAAAGGACGAGAGCGGTGGCGACAATCATCCAAGCGCTGTTGGCGGGGTCGACTTTTGGCGCGGCATCTTGAGCGTGCGCCGCCGCTGCGAGAACGGTTAGGAATAAACTAGGGAGAATCTTTTTCTGACTCATGGACAACAATCCTCATGTCCAAGCTCCGTCGCCTGACGCCACCGCTACATTGCGATGGTTAATTCTACAATGATTAGCGTTAAATGTGTTCTCATTAAATTCAAATTTTCAGTAATTAGAGTTAAAAAGTGAAAATTATTGGTATTTTTGTCATCGTATTGGGGTTTCTTCTATTCGTGGGCATCACGGGGTTCGAAACTCGGTTGCCTTTGGTTCAGTTCGTTGACGAGGATCAAGTGGTGTCAAAGCCAATGCACATCGTGGTTCCGCCGGGAACTCAATACGTAAAAGGAACCGGCGACCAAGGTGCGAAGTTCGTCGATGTCCATTCGAGCGCATCGAACTATGTTCCGATGGCGATGTTCTTGGGTTGGGCAAAGCTAGGCGGGCTCGTGATCTGCGGTTTGGGTGGCGTAGGGATGGCCTTTGAACGGTGGCGAGAAAAAACGAAGCAAATCTATAACGGTCGTCATTAGGCCTGTCGATTCAGGTTTGAGTTTGCTATCATCATCCCATGACGATTTATGTGCTGATGATGTTCGATGACGACATTTGGCAAACCTTTTCCGAAGACGAGCAAGCTCAATGGATTCAGAAGTACCGCGCCTTTGCTCAATCGATCGACGATCGGATCGTAAAAGCCGATCCCATCAACTCGGTCGGTCAATGGATCACGGTGGAAGGCGGCGAAGTAAAAGTCGAGATGAAAGATTTTGCCGGTGATCCAAATCACCTGACCGGCTACTTTATTTACCAAGCCGAAGATTGGGTAGAAGCGGTTGAGATCGCCAAAAAATGCCCAACCCTTGAGTATGGTGGGCGAATCGAACTCCGCAAAGTGGGGCACTGATGGCCGACATTGCCAAAATCCGGGCCTATTTGGCCTACCGCCAGGGATTGCTTGAACTCTCGAATCTCTCAAATCGAGAAGTGCTGCGGAAGCATGGCTGGGCACGGAGCGTGGGTGGGCACAACATCTATCTCACCTTGTTTGCCCGAAATGGTTCTTCGAAAGCCCAAGCCGAGGCGGACGCAAAGGCAAGCGAAATTTACGAATTTGCCAGCGCGCGTGGTTGTACTTATTTCCTTCCGCGCGATGATTTTCAAACTGGAATCAAGGCCGGGCAAGGTTTCAATGACGCCTCCGCGATTCGAACGGCGAAGAACAAACTCGGCTTTACCGACGAAGATCTGATCAAGCTCAAAACCGGAATCCTGAAGGCTCTTGAACGGGGCGCTTTAGACACGAATGGGCTAAAGAAAGAACTCGGTGACGTCGTCGTCAATTTTGGCGAGGCAGGTAAGAAGGTCGGACAGACGACCTCGCTCTCACTCGGACTCTTGAGCCTTCAGGCCGAGGCGCAGATTCGCCGCGTTCCCAACGATTGGCGTCTCGAAGCCCAGAGTTATAGCTATGAACGCTTTGCGGATGGTCCTGATGTGGGCGACGGATATCCCAAGGAACAAGCCTACGCCGAAATGGCAGATCGATTTTGGCGATGGATTGGCCTTGCGTCCCCGGCGCACTTTCAATGGTTTAGTGGTCTGGGGGTCGGCGCGACGAAAGAAGCCATCAAGGATCTTGGCTTAGTGCCTTTAGATGACACCGGACTGCTCATTCGCGAATCGGATATGGGCGATTTTCAGAATTTTGAAGTCCCTGCAAAGCCAACCTACCGTCTGATTTCGAATCTTGACGGACTCTTCCTCCACCGCCGAGAAATTCAGGAACTGATCGATCCCGAAGATCGAGAACGGCAGGTACCCGCCGAGAAAGGTGCAGGCAGTCTGCTCAAAGCTCAAGACCTTTATAACCAGGCGATCATCGACCGAGGCCGAATCATCGGTCTGTGGGAATTTGAACCACCAACCCAATCGCTCGTTTATTCACTCTTCGTTCCGATGACCGATGAGCTCAAGGCCGAGATCGAACGAACTGAGGCTTTTGTTCGGGATCAATTGGGCGACTATCGCAGCTTTAGCCTCGACTCAGCCAAATCCCGCCAGGGCACCATCGATATTCTCAAGTCGATGGCAAAGAGCTAGAAATAAAAAAACTCCCCGACGACCAGTTTGGGTCATTGGGGAGTTTGGGAGTCTTTACCAGACTCGGTTCATCGAGGTTCCGAATTCGCGGATCACCATTCGTCCATTTTCTTCTTGAAGATAGATTGAGTGGTAGACGCGTTGTCGGTTACCCCATTGATCGATGTACTCGTGCATAGCCGAGACACGGGCCGAATCACGAGAGGTTCTGGTTTCCAGAATCTTGTAATCGTTGGTGTCGGCATTGCTCGACAAGTCATGGATCAAGTCGTCGAAGTCTCGCGAGTCGATCGAGTAGTCATATCGACCGTCGCGGAAGATCGCAACTTGTCCGCCATCCGGAACGAGTCTTTCGAGAGCGCGGAAGTCGCGTCGTTCGAATCCGTCCTGAAGGTCGTCCATCGCATAGTTGAGCTCACGGTTCGTGTAATTGTTATTATAGTTTCGCGTGTCATAGACGTACACGAAGCCAACATTCCAATTCCAAAAGCCGCGATAGTTACTCACGTAGACGTGATCACAGGAGAGGTAGCCCGGCAAGAACGTGTAGCAGTACCACGGGGAAACCACGACGTTGTAGGAAACGAACGGGGTCGCACAGTAGTTCGGGTACCAGAAGTAGTTGTCGCGCCAACCCGGATTGTAGTGGTAGTAGCCCGTTCTCCATCCGTTGTAATACAGGCCGCTATACTGTCGCGGGAAGTCTTGGCGAAGCGCCTTAAATTCCATCGAGTTCGTGCGAATGACGCCGTAGTTCGAAGGATTTCGGTAGGAACCTCGATTCTCAACTCGAACGGTGATGTTCGTGTTGTTCTGATAGTTCACCGAGCCGCTGCGTGACGGTTGGCTTGGGCTTCGACCCTGATTGCCTCGGTTGCTGCCGTAGCCCGGGTTTGAACCTCGATTGTCGCCGCCGTTGTTGCGGTCCGATCGGCCCCAATTTCCATTGCTGCCGCCGTTGCGCGAATCGCCAGAGTCGCGTGAACCGCCTCGGTCGCGGGTTGGGCCAGAATTCGAACCGCCACCACCGTTGCCACGGTCTCGGGTTGGGCCTTGATCACGGGTTGGGCCGGAGTTCGAGCCCCCACCGCCATTGCCACGGTCTCGGGTTGGACCCTGATCTCGGCTTGGGCCAGAATTCGAACCGCCACCGCCATTGCCACGGTCACGGGTTGGACCTTGATCACGGGTTGGGCCAGAATTCGAACCGCCACCGCCGTTGCCACGGTCTCGGGTTGGACCTTGGTCGCGGGTTGGGCCAGAATTCGAACCGCCACCGCCGTTGCCACGGTCTCGGGTTGGACCTTGATCTCGGCTTGGGCCGGAATTCGAGCCCCCACCACCGTTACCACGGTCTCGAGTCGGACCTTGGTCGCGTGAAGCGGGAGGAGATGACGAGCGACCTCGGCTGTCGGATGGAGGGGTGGATCGTCGAGATGGTGAACCTGAGTCCCTATCCCGTCCGCCGCCGCCACCATGACCTCTGCCAAGGCCAGAATCTTGGGCCGACGCGAAGACTGCGCAAATCGCGAGGGCACCGATGGTTGTTAGGTAGCGAAGGCTTTTCATTGCTTTCAATTATTTAGACGGTTGGTCCTATTTCAAATTTCAAAACCGTGGGACTATTCCCCAAGATTTATTGTCCGCCAAGTGCAAATAGATTCAAAAGGGGTGTGGAAAACTCGAAAAAATTCTGGCGGGACCTATGCCGAAACCGGTACGCCTTTCTTAATTTCTCGAATGGCATAAATCGAGAAGCCAATCGTGAGAATATGCCGCGCCGTATTGACAAGAATTGTAAACCAGGGAACCATCGGCAACGTGTTCGCACTAAAGAACGAATCTTGGTACCAGGCAATGATGAGGAAGGCTGCCGCGACTCCCGCTGAGACACGCATAAGTTTTCGATCCGTGAAGCCGCATAACCAAAGGCATGCAATCGCAGTTACGGACCAAATCACGTAGTTCCCCTGACAAACCTTGCTAATCGAAGGGTAGAGCAAGATGGCAACGCAGTATAGACCAAAGGCACTTTGGCGATTTTTTAAGCGATTCGCGAGCACAACCAATCCCGCCAAAACTATCAGAAAGAGGGGCAGGGAAGCCTTGGCCATCATCTCGGCCAACCGACCCTGAACCTCAAGTGCTCCAAAGTTCCAGATTCTCTTTGCCGAAGTAAGGCCAAGACGCTCAAGCGTTTCAAGCCCGCAGGCATAAATTGAAAAGTTGTCGATGGACCGATGGCGGTGATAGCCGATGAAATTCCGCAATCCCGAGAATCCAAAAATGAGAAAAGGCAAATGGATCGCAAAGGTGACGAGTGCAGTTTTCCAAATGGTGGCTCGCTCGCGAGCCGTCGCCGAAAGATATAAGAAAGGTGCGACCAGAATCGGCATGAGCTTGATCGCCGTTCCCGCAAAGACGATGGGCCAAAATCCGCGCTGGGCTCCTTCCTCGTTCTTGGCCTGCATGAGCCAAACCGCCATAAGAAGATTGACCACGCAGAGCACCCAGTCAAACAGACCGAAGTAGAACCCTGGGACCACCCAAGACATGGCTCCGATGGCGATACAAACCCATTTGCGTACCGAAAGGGAAATCGAGGAAGATCGCGAAAGAACCCAGAGAGTGATCGAGGTGATGACGAGGCAAGTCAGCCCTCGCAAAACACTAACTGCGAATACGGAAAGCCCTTTGATGAACGCCGGAAACAGAAGGGCGTAGACCGCAAGGGGAGGATATTCGAATGGAAAGTGAACCCACGGAATTTGCCCGGCCGACACCTTCTCGTAATAGCTGGTTTGATAATAGCTGTAAATCGATGAGGTCATCGCGTCGGGAGCCCTTAAGTCACCAAACACGAAGACCAAAAAGCCAATAATGAGGAGAGCCAAGCCCACGAGGAAGGCCTGACGCTCGGGCCGCGACGGATTGGAATTGGATTCCATATTACTTCCGCGCGATCAATTCCTTTCGCCAATTCGAAGCTACGACGAGCCCCGTGCTACAAACCAGTGAGGCTCCAAAAAGGAGCCGAAGGCGCGGATCGCCAGGATTCATGACCCCGGCAATAACCCATCCCGCCAAGCCAATAAACGGTGCCGCGACAAGAAGGAAGAAAGCAAATTCGCGCCATAGTGCAGCTCCCTTAGCCCGTTTACGCTTTGGCGTAATGAGATTCTGGGCATGAAAGGCCAGGGCGGTCGCAGGAAGGGCGGCAAGGAGAATGACCCACTCGGCGCGGAGGTAATTGTGAAAGAGTAAGAAACTCATCTTCATCGTCACCCAGGTCAAAAAGGTTGTCAGCAAAGAATAAGCAGCGATCAAGCTAAGGTCGATCATTGCCTTCGTAGGCAGGAATGAACCGAGCTTTCGATCCCACATCTGGAGGCCAAAGTCGATCGCGGCGATATGACTGAGTTTGCTTTCGCCGTGTTCTCGCGCACCAAAGACGATTGGAACTTCGGCAACTCTCAAGTCCTTTGGCCCGACGAGCAAAATGTCGAAGAGCAGCTTTTGGCCTCGTCCGCACAGTTTTGGAGCAGCAAATTCGATGATCTCGCGCTTCAGCATGAAGAAGTTGCCCATCGAGTCAGCGAGAGGAACGTCAAACCACTTTTGCGCCATGGTGTTGCTGTAGAGGCTGAGCTTGGTGCGCATTGCGGTGAATGAACCCACGTCGGCGCCTTCCACAAAGCGGCTGCCTACGACAACGTCGGCCTCATCGTTCTGGAGGATCGAAAGCATTTTCAGCAGCTTGGTTTCGTCGTGTTGGCCGTCGGCATCCATGACCGCAACACACGGCGATGAGGCGGTCAACATGCCTTCGATACCGGCAGTCGAAATTCCACTGCGTCCAAAACGACGAACGAACCGGAAGTTCTCATGTTTGTTGGCCATATCGACCAGCAACTTGGGTGAGCCATCCGACGAATTGTCATCGACGATCACAACTTCCCAGCGAATGTCCCTAAGTACTGTGGTCAGCGATTGGAAGAGAATCGGAATGTTCTTCTCTTCATTAAGAGTTGGAACAACGATGGTTAAATCATAACGAGTTGCGACATTTTTCGTCGGATTTGTGCTAATCCTTTCCCCATCCAGCGTTATGTCCACCAACCTCATATGCGAAAACCTATCAAACGACTTTCAATATTATAAGGACTAAAGTTAAAGTAAAGCCACAGGGTCGCCAGAATACCTACATATTTGCCGGGCAAGTGTTGGACTTTCCCGTATTTTCGCCGGACAGATTTGCCAATATAAACAGTAATGAGCAAACGAACCATCGGCGTGATCCCGGGCGACGGAATCGGTCCCGAAATTACCAAAACAACCATTGCGATTCTGGAGTCGGTTGGATTCGAGGCTGACTGGGTCTACCTAGAGGGAGGTCTGGGGGCCGTCGAAAAGGGTAAAGATGCAATGCCTCAGGAGACGATCGATGCAATTCGAAAATATGGCATCGCGCTCAAAGGTCCGACCACGACGCCCGTTGGCACGGGACATAAATCGGCCAACGTGATCCTTCGCCAAGCGCTCGATTTGTTTGCTAACGTCCGCCCAACGAAAACGATGCCGGGAGTTCATGGCCCATTTGAAAACAAGCACATCGATCTCATCATCGTCCGCGAGAACACCGAAGACCTCTACGCGGGTATCGAATACAAAGCCCATCCCGACGTCGCTCAGTCGATCAAAGTCATCACCCGCCCTGGTTGCCAGCGGCTCTTCAAGTACGCCTTCGATATGGTCCGAAAGCAAGGTCGAAAGCGAATCACCGCCGTTCATAAGGCGAACATTATGAAGCTCACCGACGGCATGTTCCTTGAAGAGTTTTATAAAGAAGCCGCCAACTATCCTGACTTGAAAGCGGACGATATCATCGTCGATAACTGCTGTATGCAGCTCGTTATCAAGCCCGAGCAGTTCGATGTCATCGTGACTGAGAACCTCTACGGCGACATTGTCTCCGACCTTTGCGCCGGTCTCGTGGGAGGTCTTGGACTCGCGGCGTCGGCCAATATTGGCAAAGACTGTGCCGTTTTCGAAGCCGTTCATGGTTCGGCTCCGGATATTGCTGGAAAGGGAATCGCAAACCCCACCGCCCTGCTCTTCTCTGCACTGATGATGCTTCGACATCTTGGTGAGAACGAGAAAGCCGACCGAATCCAGAACGCGGTTCTACGAGTGTGCGATGCGGGCCAATGTCTCACCATCGACCTCGGCGGTCACGCAAGCACCGACGAGTACAAGCAGGAAGTCATCAAGACCGCCGCCGGGCTCGCTGCAGTGTAAGTCTAATTCGGCTTTTCTTTTTCAAGATGATCTGGCCAGTTCATGGCGGTGTGTAAAATTCGAATGACTCGAATACCACCTGGAATTGGCCGGAAAAATATACGATGGCCGTAAGCGCTACGTCTCGCAACTATTTTAGCCGTGTACACGAGAAGATCAGGATATTCTGAAAGTGGAGTTCCTAGACGGCTGTCCGTCGCCAACCTATTGAGGACGTCAGTTAAGAACGCCAGGTATTTTTCGGCTTGGGGCTCACCCCAGATCGCGGCAGTCGCATTGTCGACTCCAGCTAAATCAATGAGCGCTGCCTCGGTCAGCTCTACTTTGCTGAAGGCTCTTGATTCAGCATCCATTGGTTTCGGCGTTTGCGTGCAAAATGAAGAGCCTCGTCCAGGGAGTAGGATTTCCCAGTGGCTTCCGACTTTAATCCAGCCTCAATGGCGGCCTTTTCCTCGTCGCTGAGAACCTCCAACTTTTCCTCTACTCTCTTATCAGGCATTACTTACTTTATACTCCGTATCTCGCATCCAAGCGAAGCCTTCAGTCAAAATTACAGTCAATCACCTTATGCCGCGCGTCTCCATCTTGCTGACCTGTTACAACCACGTGAAGTACATTCCCGTGGCGTTGGAGAGCATCCGCAGTCAAACCTTCACGGATTATGAAGTCATTGCTCTTGACGACGGATCAACCGATGGAACGAGGGAATGGCTGGCCCAACAAACCGGGATAAAGGTCGTTTTCAACGAAGAAAATTTAGGCACCTACGGCACCCTCAACAAGGGCCTCGACCTCGCCACTGGCGAATTCATTGCGGTCTTCAACGACGACGACGTCTGGATGCCGACCAAACTCGAAAGACAAGTCGCTATCCTCGATGCGAACCCGAAAGTCGGCCTTGTTCATACCGAAGGTGAGTTCATTGACGGCGAAGGGAAGATCTTCGAAGGTGAACCGCTGGGATTCAAATTCCCGCGATTCGAGACTGGGGACATCTTGCTTGACCTTGTTTACGAAAACAAGATTATCGCCTCAGCCGCTCTCTTCCGGCGAAGTATCGTCGATGAAATCGGCGGGTTTAACGAACACTACTTTGGGTCGGGAGACTGGGAGATGTGGTTCCGAATTGCAGAGCTCTACCATGTTGGCTGCGTCAACGAAAAGCTCAGCCAATATCGCGTCCACGGGGCGAACGCTTCCCACAAACTCGAAAAGATTTGGCGCGACGACGCCCGTCTTCGCGATTGGATGATCCCTCGCCTTGAAGATCTTGGCGATCGGTTTCCAAAGGACAAGACGCAAGCCGCCATCGCTCACTGCTGGGCGGCTCTTGGCACCGTAAGAATGCTCAACGGAGACACGAAGGCGTCGCGCGAAGCCTACAAAGCCAGCATGCACATCATGCCCGGACGAATCAAAAACTATCTTCGGTACGCCGCAACCTTCCTTGGTCCAAAGGTATTCCGAAAGCTTTTGTAAACAATCAAAAGCCGACATAATGAACGTAGCCAATGCCCGTTTCCATGCCCCGCATCTACCTCGATCACGCTGCAACGACGCCGCTTTTGCCGAGCGTCCGAAAGCGGATCGACGAGGTCATGGATTTTTATGGCAATCCGTCAAGCCTCCACGAGCACGGTCGAACGGCCAAACACGAAATCGATTGGGCACGCGAAAAAGCTTCTGACGCGTTAGGCTGCCTTTTCGCCGAAGTCGTCTTCACCGGAAGCGGGACCGAAGCCGCCAATTTGGCTATCATTGGAGCCGCGTTCGCCAACGAGAATCCAAATCGTAACCACATCCTCTTAAGCGCTATCGAACATCATTGCGTTCTCAACACAAGGATGCTGCTCGAAAGACTCGGCTATCGGGTCGAACTGATTCCTGTTGATCGCGAATCAAAACTTGACCTAGACGCCTTATCGAGTCTTCTTAAGGAAGATGTTCTGCTGGTATCAGTGATGAGCGCAAACAACGAAACCGGCATGATTCAGCCGGTTCGCGAAGTCGCTGATCAAGCGCACGCTAAAGGGATAATCCTGCATTGCGACCACGTCCAAGGCTTTCTCAAAGCCATTCCTAACCCTTGCGAAGTTGCCGATCTCGTATCGATTGCCGCTCACAAAGTGAATGGACCTAAAGGCGTTGGCGCATTGGCGGTGTTGAATGGTACAAAAATTAAGCCCTTGCTTTCGGGCGGAGAACAGGAACGTGAACTCAGGGGAGGCACCGAAAATCTTCTCGGGATCGTCGGGTTTGGCGCGGCAATCGACGGACACACTGCGGTTGATTACAAAGCGATGCGAGATCGCCTCGGGAACACCTTGGTGGACGCAGGGGCGATTCTGACGGTTACGGATGCAAGTTTGACCTTGGATACACACTTTCACGTGCGCTTTCCCGGCATCGACGCCGAAACCTTACTGATTCGACTCGACCGCGAGGGCATCAGTGCAAGCAGCGGGGCAGCCTGTAGCAGCGGCAGTATCGAACCAAGCCATGTGCTGCTGGCCTGTGGCTATTCGGACAAGCAAGCGAAAGAAGGCGTGCGATTTTCATTGGGGTACGGTAACACGATGGATGAGATTGGGCGGGCGGCAGAAAAGGTTGCCGAGATCGTGGGAGAGATGAGGAAACGACGAGGTGGATAGCCCCAAAAAAGACCCGATGGGGAAAGTGGTCCTCGGTGCTTTTGGTGTCATTGCAGCAATCTTTATTGCTCTCGCGGTTTACGTCGCTACGCTTCGTGGGCGTGTTTCTGAAAAGGACCTCGAAACGCGACATCAAATGGCTCTCCAGATTGCCACCAGAGATTGGCCGAGTGGTGACTCGAGTGGAGAAGTCGTTGAAGGAAAAATCGACGATGCCAAACTCCCCAAAATGCTGGCCGATGTTTCTTCGGTGAAAGAGGTTGAAAGCTTTAGCGACGCCTTCAAGGCATATACCATTTATGAGTTTGAACTCGGAAAAGACAAACACCGTCTTTCGGTACAAATTGGTACTAATTCTTATAAAGTACATAAATAATAAATCTAAATCCAGCCGTTCAAAATCTGAGATTTCTGATTACCTTTGCGCCATTTTCTCGCTACACTAAGGCATAGATATGTTGCGTGTTTTGCGGATTGGTATCGCGGTTCTTTTGATGGCAAGCGCGTTGGCGGCAGTGGCTCCTGCGCAAAGAAATAATTCAAGCCAAAAAGGAACATCCCTTAGCCCGAAAGAGCTTTTCAAACTGCGTCACGATTCGGTGGTGAAAGTCGTGACCGACCAAGGCGAAGGAACGGGTTTTATCGTCAAGAATGGACTCCTTGTCGCAACCTGCTATCATGTCATCGATAACGCCAAGAGCATTCAAGTCCTAGGCACCAACGACACCAAATGGAGTGTCGGTGCGGTCTACTTCGACAAAGATAACGACGCGGCCATATTGAAACTGACTGAGGACTCCAAGCGAACTCCAATTCCAGTAGGCGATTTAACGAAGATGTCGCCTGGCGACGAGGTTTTTGTCATCGGGAATCCCCTTGGGCTTGAGCAATCTATTACGAATGGCATTCTGAGCGCAAAGCGAAAACTTAAAGGCGTCGATGTCATCCAAATGACCGCCGCTATTAGCCCGGGAAGCAGTGGAAGCCCACTATTTAATAACCTTGGGGAATTTATTGGCTTCGTCAGCTTCCATTTCAAAGACTCGCAGATGGTCAATATGGCGATCGCCGCGCCGTCTCTGGTGCGCCTGTGGCAAGAGACCTCCATCCCGATCCAGACGTTCTACGCTTCGGCAAAAAGCGAAGAGAAGGATGAGGATGGCGATGATCCGCTGGCAAAGGAGAAGCCGAAGTACAGCCCCGCGGAAGCGAAGAAACTCTTTGAAGAAGAGTTTCCCAAAGTGATCAGCGACATTGGGGTCGCGATCCTTCAATGGAAAATCAATTGGTACATCGAATATGTAAGCAGCACACACGACGTTAAGGATTTTCGAGAGAAGAGCGGGAAGAGTTATGGCCTCTTGTTGGACGCGTTCGAACGCTATTCAAACTTTCCTGATGTCATCGTTTCGCTCGATCTGAGTAACGACGAGAAGAATTCAATGTTAGAGGAATTCGAGGGAATTCTGAACGACGGCCATCAACTGATCAGCGCGAGGGCGGATGCTCTCGAAGCAACCGTAAACGGAAATAAGGACCCGAAAGTCATAGACCGGTACGGACTGACGGAAGACCGCCTAGGTGGCCATATCTACAAACTTGTCGACTTCTATGTCGATGAAATGGACCATTCATTTTCTGACTTTCGAAAGAAAATGAATCCATGTGTTGCTCTTTATCTGTACGGATGTGGACTCGTCGATGTTTTGCCGGATCCAAACCGCAGCGAGGGTTGTTATGTGGCGTTTTCGCCTGTCGGTAGCGATTTGAAAATCGGCAACAAAATAACAGGTATCCGACAAACGACTGACTCGAAATTTACCACGGTGGGCAATTGGCGAGAGCTTCAGGATTTCTTAAATGGTCTTCAAAAGAGCGTCACGAAAGTCGTGGTATCAACCGAAGATGGCAAGACCATCGAACTTGAAATGTCCCACCCCGACACAAAGGACTAAGATCGAACCGACTTCTTTCCAATCGTCATCGGAACCACGATCTTAAGCGTAATCGCATTTCGATAATCGAGAGCATTGGGATCGCCAAGAATCAGGAAGTATTCGATTCCTTCGTTCCCACTTCGCTGATATGCGAGGTAAGCATTAAAGTGATTATCTTGACGGACGAAGCGGCTCGCAATCGAACGATCATTGCCCAGATCCCAAGCCGTCGTCAAAATAGTCTGGTCCGATGCTCCGCCATATTCGACGTGCTGCTCCCTTAATTTGACCTGAAGCTTCTTGTTGGGGCGAAATGAAATGCCATTGGTAATGCTGGAATAAGCGATGCCCGCTTGCATCCCCTGGTCATATTCGAAATACATATTGTTGTAGGGGTTACCCCGAGGATAAGTGCCGAAGTAACTGATCAAATGATCCTTACTGCCCTCGAAGTCGGCTTGGTCGAAAGCCACATTCAAATTGAGCCCGGATCGTAGGGTTGCCGAGGCGACATAGTTTAAGTCCTTCCGATAGAACGACCCGTCGGCGTGGTCATAGCTGATCCAGTTGAACTGCAAATCGAAATCTGAAATCGGACCCTTGTCGAAATTACGAGTGTAATCGTTGAATGCGCTGTATCCCTCAAGATTCACCTCCGGGACGTATCCCAGACGCGGAGTGAACGACTTGTCCGCCCGCGCCCAACCCACCGTTGACGTAAATCCGGCCTTGGAGTAGGTCACGAAGGCGTCGTTTTGTTGCCCAAAGCCATTTACCGAGTCACGACTATCCATATTTCTCAAAAAGAAATTGAACGCCCCTATGTTCTGCGAGAATCGAACGAGATGACTGACATTGCTCATTCCCGGTTGCTCAAGGTCGGTCGTCGTCACGCGGATCGAGGTATCCGGTGTCGGATCATGGGTGAAATTGAGAACGGTATCCGACTCCTTCCCAAACTGAGTTGTACCAATGACCGAAAAGCTGGACTTGTCGTTCAAACGTCCGTACGTGTTGATTCCCGCGTCGAACTCTGAAATGCGTTGACCTGCAAAGATTTGCGAACTACTGTATTGCTGCCCTTCCTGAAAGAAAGGGCGAGTCTCGCCGGCGATCCGCTCAAAGCGACTGAAATCGAGCGAAAGGATATTGTTTTCGATATTTCGAAAATCTGGATTGATCGACCCGACCATCGTCACTCGGTCAGCGAGTTGAGTCTTCATGTCGATTCCCCCATTAAACACTCCACCGTTTGCCGGGTCGTAACCTGTGTAACCGTAGGGAAGGAGCTTAATGCTTCGATCGACCTCGGGCTTGGGTAACTCGACTTGGGCCCAGGTCGGCGTGTCGGCTGGCTTGGTTGGTGGGACAAATACGTAAGAAAGGACACGCTGGTTTTTTGAAACGAACCGAGCAATATTGAATCGTATATTTCGCTTTCCTCCATGCGGAATGTCCATCGCTCGCCAAGGAATTCTGGTTTCAAATTCCCAGCCCGAACCCGTGACGTGGCCTTTGGCGAGAATCGCTCCCAGCCATTCGCGCTTGGCGGCTCGACCGCCGGCAATCGCAATATTGGTGGCTCCCTGCGGGTTGATTCGGAAGTTGTTAAATGCGCTTAGGGAGCCCGAGAGGTCAAGATCGAGTTCGACGAAGTCGTCACCGGCGACGCTGACATTGGTCCGATACTCGGTAGCCCGAATCTTGGCCGGTTCACTTTCTTGGAGACGACCGGCAAAATAAACGAAATCTTTGTCGTACGCAAGCCAGAAGGTCCCTCCGTCAACGTACGCTGCTCCGGTATTGGAATCGTGAAGTCCCTCCATAACCGGCACGCCCTTCCATTCCTCGATTCCGACCGTGCCGTCGATGACCGGAGGATGGGCGAGTCGAAACGCTTGAAGTGAAACCGCGCTTTCTTGGGCGTGACAAAACCCGCCGTACAACCCCAACAATCCTAAGCCCCACCAACCTTTCATATATCCCTCTTACAACGACGCGATAGGATACGGCGACTTTTACAAATTTGTTTCCCAAGTACAAAATTTGATGATTACCATGGCTCACTAACCCTAAGTGCCCTTGTTTCTCGGACCGCTCGCGACATAAAATTGGCTTACGATGATGTTTGCCTGCACGGTCGCAATCGCTCAAACCTCCCTTACCAAGCTCCCATCCTTCTTTTCTGACCACATGGTGCTCCAACAGGGAAAGCCGATTCCCATCTTCGGCACCGATAAGCCTGGTCGAGTCGTGAAGGCAAGTCTCAACGGAAAAGAAGCGCTGGCGATCACAATGCCGTCCGGTAAGTTCCAAATCATGGTTCCACCCACGATGGCGGGCGGCCCTTACGACCTCACCGTCCAAGGTAGCAGTGCAGTGACCTATCACGACGTTTACGTCGGCGAAGTCTGGATCTGTTCCGGCCAATCGAATATGGAATGGATCGTGGCGAACACTTTGGATCGAGACCTCGCGAAACAAGAAGCCGACCCCCACATTCGTATGTTTACGGTAACCAAAAACACGTCGAATTCAAAACTCGATGATGTGAGTGGAAGCTGGGTCGAAGCTGCACCTGATACGGTGGACTCGTTCTCGGCAGTGGGTTACGCTTTTGCCCGCAAACTCTGGAAAGAACTCAAGGTGCCGATTGGGATGATCCACACCTCATGGGGCGGCACTGTCGCCGAAGCCTGGACCGGCATGGACATGTTGGGTAAAGACCCAATGACCAAAATGATTGCCGACCGAGCCAAGGTTGCGCTTCAAAATTCCAATGTGGGGCTTGACGATTACGTCAAAGCGATGAAAGTCTGGCAAGTCAAAGGAGTGCCCGATTTCTTTGGTTCTCGTGATCAAGTCGAATCGAGAACCGATTACGATGATTCAACTTGGCAAGACGCGGCAATGCCATTTCAGTTTGATCAAAATTTTGACGGCACGATTTGGTTCCGCAAGGAAGTGAATTTAACCGCTGACCAGGCATCCAAGATCAATTCCATCTCGTTGGGCGCGATCGATGACCTCGATATGACGTTCATCAATGGGGCCGAAGTGGGGCGAACGGATATGACGGTCCCTGGCTTCTGGAGCGTTCCGCGTAACTATTCGATTCCGGCGGGGACCCTCAAAGAAGGTAAAAACATCATCGCCGTTCGCGCCTATGATGGACAGGGCCAAGGCGGCTTTGTCGGTCCAAAGAGCGTCATGCGCTTGGGCGACCTTTCGATTGGCGACGGTTGGAAAATGAAGGTCGAAGGCCCTAAGCAAGCGCCCGCCGCCGACGCAGGACCGCAACCGCAAGCGCCGCAAACGACGAATGATCCCAACTTCCCGTCCAATTTGTACAATGCCATGCTGTATCCATTGGCTCCTTACGGAATCCACGGCGCGATTTGGTATCAGGGCGAGTCGAACGCCGACCGAGCCTTCCAATATCGGTCGCTCCTACCGGACATGATCAAGGATTGGCGAACCATTTTCCGACAAGGCGACTTTCCGTTTTACATGGTTCAGCTAGCCAACTTCATGCAAGCGAATCCAAATCAGTTCGATTCGGCTTGGGCTGAGCTCCGCGACGCTCAAGACTATGTGGGGCAAATGAAGAATTGCGGAACGGCCACCATCATCGATATTGGCGAAGCCAACGACATCCATCCGCGCAACAAAAAGGACGTGGGTGAAAGATTGGCACGTATCGCCCTGAAAAGGGACTACGGTCGGGACATTGAATGGCAAGGGCCGCGACTTGAGAAAGTAACCTTCAAGGGTTCGACTGCGACGGTTCACTTTAGCCACGCATTGGGTCTATCGACGACGGATGGACAGGCGCCGAGAGCTTTTGCGATTGCGGGAGCCGATCACAAATGGCGATGGGCCAACGCCAAGATCGTCGGCAATACGGTTGAGTTGACGAACTCAGAGGTGATGAACCCGATCGAAGTGCGGTATGCATGGCAAGATAACCCGCCGGTAAACCTTGTGAACAGCGATAAGCTTCCCGCGATGCCGTTCCGAACCGACAAACTACCCATGCTGACCGAAAAGAACCGTTAATTGTTCTTAAGCTCTTCTTCGACTTGAGTCCGCCGCTCGGTACCCGGCGGGCTCACTTCTTCCATTTTGTAGAGGATCTCGCGCATCTCGCGTCCGGGAGCGTCGTTTCCTTTGCGGATGTTATAAGCCTTTAGGTATTCATCGAAAGCGTGATCGTTGTCGCCAGCTTGCTTATAGGCGTCTCCGGCAGCGATATATCCTTCAGCTTTTGCAATGTCGGTGGAGGCGTTGTCAGCCATTGCGCTGAGGTCCGCCCCGGATTTTCCCGGCGGAATCGCCGCACTGTTCGACGCGGAGGTCGAACCTCCTTCAACACTTGCGGTTGGTGCGCCAGAAGCGCCGCCTTTATTCGCAGACCCACGTTGGTTTTGAATCGAATTCGACATCGTCAAGATCGCAACGATGAGGATAGCGGCAACGACGGCAATGAGGATAAACGCAAAAATGAACTGTCGCATTCTCTCCCTGGCCTCATGACTGATGAGTGGTGGACCGGGAGGCGGTGGGTAGTAAACATTATAAGGCTGCTGCAGCGGAATCTGACTGGGAACTGGCTGCTGATAAGGGTTATAGCTTCCGTATGTCGGCGGGTTGGCAATAATCGGCGGTGCCGCGATCTGCTGGCCGTACGGATTATAAGTATTGGGCAAGACGCCACCGTAAGGCGTTTGGATCGGCTGCGCGTATGGATCGGGTTGCTGAAAAGGCTGGGCGTAAGGCGGCGCGTAGGGCTGCTGCAGGAGGCTCTGGGGCGGCTGGGAGTAAGGATCGAAACCCACCACCGGACTTTGGTGCGTCGGTGCGGGCCGCTGAGCATCGAGCAATGCTTCGCGCATTTCAGACGCGTTGTGATAACGCATCTGCGGCGCTTTTTCGAGAGACTTATTGATGACTTGCCAAAGAGGACTGGGAATTTGGGTTGTGGGTGGCGGAGCGCTGTTCACAATCGCGTGGGTGATCGCGATGACATTATCGCCCTGAAAGGGCTTATTGCCCGTCAGCATCTCATAAAGCATGACGCCGACGCTAAAGAGGTCAGTTCGTTGGTCGATGTCCTTTCCAACGACCTGCTCTGGGGACATGTAGCTGGGGGTGCCGAACACTTGGCCGTCCATCGTCAAGTTCGGTTGAAAGGTAAGGCGAGCAATGCCAAAGTCGGTGATCTTGATTCCGCCATTCGAAGTGATTTGAATGTTATCCGGCTTAATGTCTCGGTGAACGACGCCTTCCGTATGCGCGTGGTAAAGCCCATCGAGAATCCCGCTGATGATTTCAATGGCCCGATCGCCAGTGAGAAATCCGGCGTTATCGATCTCCTTTCGAAGTGTAATCCCGTCGAGATACTCCATCGCCATGAAGTAGCGTCCGCTGTCCTCGGAGAACGAGTACACCGTCATGATGTTGGGGTGATTCAGGCTGCCAACAGCCTGAGCTTCGCGTCGAAATCGGCTGATTCGGTCTTCAAGCTGTTGAGGCGTCGAGCCTGCGGGCATTGAAAGTTCTTTGACCGCAACCCGGCGATTCATGAGCGGATCGTAGGCTTCGTAGACGATGTCGTTCGAACGCGCAATTTCGCGAATGATCTGATATTGACCAAGCGTTTGTGGAGGACTGCTCATTCGCGAACCGGAATACTGTTATTTTAGGACGATTTCCTCGTTTACAGAGTCTTCAAACACAACATCTTGCACGTAGATATCAAGTTTCTCGGATATCATGGAACAATCACTTTGTAGGAAAAGCTCGCCGTCGAGCGTCCATTCCTTTTGTGGGACCCTTTTCTATAGACGACGAGAGTTAATTGAAGTGACCAGGTTTCGCTACTTAATTTGTGCAATCGCACTCGCTGCTGCCTCCCTTGGCAGTCCTCAGCAAGGCAACCAAAAGGCTGTCCAGATTTGGACGGGTGGTTTTGGCCCTACGCGTGAGGTCCGAGTTCTCAAACCTCGATTCGTTTGGCAAGTATGGGCCGACGGAGATTCGAAAATCACGTCGAGCTTCATGTCCATCAACGGCAAGAAGGTGAATGCCTCTTACGACGCTCAGAAGAAGGAGCTTTACTTCGAATCCGACGATCCTCTGCCCGCCGGAACTTATGAAGTTCAGGCGAAGGTCAAGGTTGACAATTGGGCCAATTTCGATAAGAAATGGTCGGTGACCATTCGCCCTGTCACGGGCGCGGGAGCCGAACTGACTGCCGATTCGAAGCAAGCGATCGAAGAGTTTAATCGCATTCGGCGGGATCACGGTTTCGATACTTGCCGTTTCGATCCCTATCTCAACATGGCTTCGACGGCACACACAACCTATCTTTCGCTCAACCGAGAGGGTGGACATAGCGAGGACCCAGCAAAACCGGGTTTCACGGGTGCCGAACCCGCCGATCGGGTGAGCCTATTCGGACACGTGGGCTCAAGCTGGGAAGTGGTATCGATGGGTGGGAAGAATCCTGCCGACGGCATTCGCGGGCTCTGGGATGCGCCCTATCATCGAATTCACATGATGATGCCTGGACCAGGCTTCGTCGGCGCGAGCTTTAAGGACGAGTTCTTCACGATGGACGGCGAGGGTTCAACTCGCGACGGTGTGTTCGTTTCGCCTCCTGATGGCGGCCGCGACGTATCATCCACTTGGCACAATCAAGAGATTCCTGATCCAACTCGTCACTTTCCCGATGCCGAAACGACACTGGGCTATCCGGTGGTGCTGAACATTTATGGCAACGAGGTCCGTTCGCTTAAGATTCTTGACTCCAAATTTACAACCGCGTCGGGCGAGGATGTTTACCGCTACGAATTGTCGAGCGAGAACGACGAATTCCTTCAAAATTCCGTCATCTTGATTCCACGCAAGCCGTTGGGGGCACGGTCTACATACACCGTATGCCTGAAACTTCAGGATAATAACGGCAAGGTCTACTCAAAATCTTGGCAATTTACAACCAAGTAGGGCAGATCGGGACCACAGCATGACAGTTGCCGAGCGCCTGCGCGCGATCACCTCAACCCGTAAGATCGCCATCGTTCATGACTGGCTCACTGTCATGGGAGGAGCCGAAGAAGTCCTTCGCATTGTTCACGAAATGATGCCCGAGGTGCCGATCTATGTCGCGCAGTTCAACCCCGAAAAGTTTAAATGGCTTCAAGGTAAGGATGTCCGTTCCCACTGGATATCAAACATGCCGCTTTCAAAGACGAAGCATTACGTCTATGCTCCCGTCCTTGCCGATTGCTATCGGTCGTTTGACTTGAAGGACTTCGACCTTATCATCACGTTCTCTCACACCTTTGCGCATCACTCCAAAGGGCCAAAAGACGCCGTTCACTTCTGCTGCTATCACTCACCCGCCCGATCGCTTTGGTTTCCCGAAATCGATGGCCGAGCGGGGAACGGCCCGGTACGAAACCAAATTGTCAAACGCCTCAAGCGACTTGACCTTGAATCCTCCCACAATCCCACCTTCATCGTCGGCAATTCGTGGACGATCGCCAAGCGCGTCGAACAAATCTACAAGCGTCCCGCGGACAACGTTTTGTACCCAAGCGTGGATGTCGAAAAATGGCTGGACATTCCGCGCAAATCGGATTCCGAGGGATATACGATGTGGAGTCGATTGATTCCCTACAAGAAGTTTGATCTCGCGATTGAGGCCGCAAAACTGGGTGGATTTAAGCTGAATATTGTGGGGGCAGGGCCTTATGAAGATAAGTTGAAAGAAATGGCGAGCGGCATGTCGAACGTTGTCTTCCACGGTCGCCTGCCCGATCCTGACCTAAAAGAACTTCTCAGTCAATCGCGTGGAGTGCTTTTCCCGGCTTACGAAGACTTTGGGATCGTGCCGGTTGAGGCAATGGCGGCAGGATTGCCGGTCGTCGTTTACGATCAGGGCGGTGCCGCCGAAACGGTAACGAAGGAATACGGTGAGCACATTTCGGAGCAAACTCCCGAAAAGCTGTGGGAGGCCGTCCAAGCACTCGAAAAGCGCAGCTTTGATCCTGAAAGATTAAAACAACACGCCCAAAAATTTGGAGTGGAAAGATTCCAGCGCGAACTCGTCGAATATCTCGAACTGACCATAGAACGCGGTACAGAACGGAGATATTTGCCGTAGTTAGGGTATACCCCCTTGTGCGGAGACGTGCCTGATGAAGATTGAAACGACGCTATTGCAGGCATTCGAAGCCGAAATTGAACGTGCTGACAGCATTTTGATCGGCACGCATCTGAACCCGGACGGCGACGCCCTCGGTTCTGCCCTCGGGTTGGCCCTCTATCTCGAAGCCCGAGGAAAGTCGGTCGAGATTCTCTGCCAACACAACGCCCCCCGCAATTTACGATTTTTGCCAACGGTTGAACGGGTTCGTCAGGAGCCCTCGAGATCGGACCATCAACTTGGGATTATCGTTGATCTCGACTCCTTTGAGCGGCTTGGAACGACGGCCCGGTTTTTTGAAACCATGTCTCCGTTGATCGTGGTCGACCACCACGTCCCTCACGAGGCTCCGGGTGACCTTCGCATTATCGACACGGGCGCAGCTGCCACTGCGCTGATGATCACCAGCATCCTTGAGGCTCTTGGAGCTGAGATTACACCGGACATGGCGACATGCCTTTACACGGGTATTTCGACCGACACGGGATCGTTCCGCTTCCGCAACACCTCGCCCGATGCCATGATGGCGTCCGCGATCTTGCTTGAGAAGGGGGCAAACCTTGAACTGGTCTCCGAAGAGATTTTCCAAAATCGCCAGCTTTCCTCAGCTCGACTATTAGGTCATGCACTGGAAACGATGAAGCTCGACATGGATGAGCGGCTCGCGTGGAGTTGCCTCAGTTTTCGAGATTTCGAATGGGCAAAGGCGACGGACGAGGATACCGAAGGCTTTGTCAATGAGCTTTTGAATATTGAAACCGTTCAGATCGCCGCGCTCCTGCGTGAAGCTAAGCCGGGCAAAATCCGATGTTCGTTACGAAGCCGACGTGGCTTCGACGTCGCGGCAGTTGCCCGGGAATTTGGCGGTGGTGGACACAAGAATGCGGCGGGCTGTAATTTTGAGGGAGACCTCGCCGATGCCGAACATCAAATTGTCGAGGGGATGCGTCGTTGTTTGGCATCGTCTTAATCGATAAACCACTCGAATTTTCTTCCCACGACGTCGTCGCCAAGTTACGACGGAGGTTCAATACCAAACGAATTGGCCATGCGGGCACGTTAGATCCGATGGCGACCGGGCTACTCGTTGTGGCGGTCGGACCCGCGACCCGATTTCTCCAATATCTCCCCCTCGAACCAAAGGTCTATCGAGCCGTTGTCCGGTTCGGTATCGAAACCGATAGCTATGACTCGGAAGGTGACATCGTCGCCGAAAAACCTGTCCCTATTGATCTTGCCGCTCAAGTTCGTGAGATCATTCCGACGTTCCTCGGTTTGCAGGATCAAGTGCCGCCGATGTATAGTGCGGTGAAGGTGAAAGGGCAGCCCTTATACAAATACGCCCGCGAGGGAATCGAAATCGAGCGCAAGTCGCGGACGATCCATATTGAGCGAATGGACGTTTTAGATATCGGAGAGACGACGGTCGAAGTTGAGATCGAATGCTCGGGCGGCACTTACGTTCGAACCATCGCCCACGACTTGGGTCAACGTGTCGGATGCGGAGCCTACCTACAATCCCTCGTCCGAACATCGGTGGGACGCTTTGAACTCGAAAATGCGAAGACCATTGAAGAGGTTTCGACGGATGATTTGATTCCATTGAAAGTTGCACTCCAACCCATGAAAATCCGTTTGCTTTCCGAATTAGAAACCATGCGCGTCAGAAATGGCGGTAGCGTTGCGAACCTGAGCGGAGTCACCGACGAATTTGCCGCCCTCGCCGAACCGAGTGGGGAAGTAATCTCAGTCGCAGCGGTTCAGGGCAACGTTCTGCAACCCGAATGCGTTATACCTATCGAGGCCTATCATGCAGCTCTTTGAACCTTCGAAACCAGCTTTCGTCCGAGCGCAGCTTATCTGGACGGCTTTATGGGCGTTTTGTACCGGCGTTGGGCTCTACCTAAAGCCAGATTTGCATGGGCATGGCACTCACCAACAACTCGGTTTGCCACCGTGTCCAAGCGTCCTCTTGTTTGATCGGCCTTGCCCAGGTTGTGGACTGACGACCTCTTGGACAAACTTCTTGCATGGGCATATCGTTGCTGCTTTTAAGTGTCATCCGCTTGGCATTCCCATGTATTTGGCGCTTACCTTTGTGGGTCTTGCCGCGCTATACGGAAACATTAAAGGCATTCGCTTGATGATCGACGCGCCGAAAGCAAACATCGCTTTTGTGACTTTCGTGGTCATCTTTTTTGTTTTTGGTGGAATCCGAATGGCCGTGATGCCGGGCTTTGCCGGCACCGATAAAGAAAAGGCCTATCGGTCCTTCATGTCTCAGTCGCCTCAGGCAAATATTTCGGCGAAGACGCATTGAGGGATCTTGCCTTTGCGCCAACGCTGTTCGGCCGCTTGAGTTCCGCCGAATGTTGCCGCTATTCTATCAAAAAAGCCCCGGCACACATGATGCCAGGGCTTTTCTCAGGTCTTTACAGTTGCGAAGCAATTCGGCCGAAGCCGGATTTGCCTGCGTACACCGCGTTGTCGCCCAACTGTTCTTCAATTCGAAGAAGTTGGTTGTATTTCGCGACACGGTCGGTTCGGTTCGGAGCGCCAGTCTTGATCTGACCACAGTTTGTTGCGACCGCGAGATCAGCAATCGTGGCGTCTTCGGTTTCGCCGCTTCGGTGGCTCATGACACTTGTGTAGCCTGCGCGCTTTGCCATTTCGACGGCGGCAAAGGTTTCGCTGAGCGAGCCGATCTGGTTGACTTTGATCAAGATCGAATTGGCGACGCCATTGGCAATACCACGACCGAGTCGCTCGACGTTGGTGACAAAAAGATCGTCACCCACAAGTTGAACCTTGTCACGCAAGGCATCGGTGAGTGCCTTCCAGCTATCCCAGTCTTCTTCGCTACAGCCGTCTTCGATCGAAATGAGTGGGTACTTCTTCGACAATTCAACGAGATAAGCAACCTGCTCGGGACCAGAAAGCGATTTGCCATTCTTGTACTTGTAAACAGATCCGTCGTAAAACTCGGTTGCCGCCGCGTCGATGCCCAGGAAGACGTCCTTGCCCGCAGTGTAGCCCGATTTCTCTATCGCGTCGATGATGTAGTCGAACGCCATTTCTTGCGATTCGAGGTTGGGGGCAAATCCGCCTTCGTCTCCGTAACCGGTGCCAAGGCCCTTGCTCTTCAAAACCTTCTTCAGGTTGTGGAAAATTTCACAACCCCAGCGTACGGCTTCCGAGAAAGTCGGTGCGCCGACGGGAAGGACCATGAATTCTTGAAAATCGACATTACTGTCAGCATGCGCGCCACCGTTGAGAATGTTCATCATCGGAACCGGCAGCGTCTTGGCCGTCGTTCCACCGGCGTAGCGATAAAGCGGAAGTTTGGAATAGTCGGCGGCGGCTTTGGCCACGGCCATCGAAACGCCGAGAATGGCGTTCGCACCCAATTTGCCTTTGTTCGGCGTACCGTCGAGGTCGATCATGAGTTGGTCGATTCCTTCTTGATCTGAAGAATCGTGATCGACCAGCGCCGGAGCGATGATCTCGTTCACGTTGTGAACGGCGTCAAGGACGCCCTTGCCGAGGTAGCGCTTTTCGTCGCCATCGCGAAGTTCCACCGCTTCGAATTGACCAGTGCTGGCACCGCTCGGAACGGCTGCACGTCCCATGGCTCCCGACTCAAGAACAACGTCAACTTCGATGGTCGGATTGCCGCGACTGTCAATAATTTCTCTGGCGAGGATATTCGAGATATAAGGCATCACCCTAAGATTACCGCCAAGACGGGTAACCTCGTAGGTAAAGAAATATGGCTGTCTCTTTGACTCGGGAAAACTACCTCCTTCATCGCCTCCACTCTCTGACGGGTGTGATGCCGGTTGGGTACTACATGGCACAGCACTTGACTCTGAATACTTTCTCGCTCGGTGGGCCAGAAAAATTCAATGGAGTCATTGAGTTCTTCGAAGGAATGCCGAAGCACTTCTTGCTTGCGGTCGAAATCTTAATGATTTGGATTCCTTTGATCTTCCATGCGGTCTACGGCCTCTTCATCATTTCTCGCGCGGAAAATAACTACTTCACGACGAAGTACAAATGGTCGCAGAACCGAATGTTCTTCTTGCAGCGCTTGAGCGGAATTCTCATTTTCTTCTTCCTCATATACCACGTTCTTTCGACGACCGGAACCAAGTACTTGAAGGGCGATGCGAATCTGATCAAGTTTAACGCCTGGCACGAACATCTCCATAATCCAATCGTATTGATCGCCTACATTGTCGGAATTGCCGCCGCATCCTATCACCTCGGTTATGGTCTTTGGAACTTTTGCATCCGATGGGGCATCACCGTTGGCGAAAAGGCCCAAATTCGAATCCAAAAGCTGTCAGCCCTCGTTTTCGTCGGATTGACATTCATGGGTTGGATCGCTCTTGCCGGATTCTTGATCAATAAACCGAGCGGTACTCCTGAGGCACCCGCGACTGTCGATTCAGTCACCCAGCAAAATATTAACTTCTCCCGCTAACTTGTTGGGCCAAAAATTCCTCCTCGAAGGTTTCCCGATCGAGGAGGAATTTTTGCGTTAAAGAGGCGCGTAGAGATCGACCGAGTTGCCGTCGGGATCCTTGACTTGGGCGTATCGTTGACCCCAAAAAGCGTCGAAGGGTTCCGTCAAGCCCTCGAAGCCAGCTGCCAAGATGGTTCGATATGCTTCGTCGACTCCCGTCGGAGTGCCCGCATTGAATGCCATTCCCATGCGTTGTCCTTTGGGTTCTTCCCAATGTCCCAAGCTTTTGGCCAATTCGAGAGCGTCGAGGGCAAATCGCATTCCGTTCGGCAGTTCGGCTTCTACGTGGTCGTCTTCGACTTCTGGGAGAGGAATTCCCAAGAGGCGATAGAATTTAATTGAGCGTTTCATATCGGCGGCGATCACGCCCACATAGTCCCATTGTAATGACATAATGCGAATAGCATACAGAATTATGTCTACTATTTCAAGAAGATAATCCACCGATTTTCCCCAAGGGGAACGGAATTTCTCGGAACTGTGTAAAATGATTGGTAGGTCTATGGAAGACGTTTTTGCGCTGCTTGAGGAACTCCAACTGTTGGCTACCGAAGATCCCCGAACGATCGTCGGTCGCCTGACTTATGGTCTCGACAAACAAGAGATCAATTTGGTCATTGGCAAGATCAAGGCATCGCTGCCGGGCGAAATGAAGAACGCCTCACAAAACGTGAAAGAGTCTGAGAAGATTCGAGAGCAGGCGGCGGCCGAAGCTGAAGCGATTCTTCGCCGTGCGCAAGAAGAAGGCCAGCGCCTCGTTGAACAATCACGAATGCAAGCTCAAGAAGTGATTGAGATCGCCAAGATGCAGCAAGAAGCGCTCGTGTCGCAAAGCGAAGTTCTGAAGCTGAGCAAAGCTCAAGCCGAAGAAATTCGAAACTCTGCCGAACGAGAAGCAACTCAAACCCGACGTGGAGCTGATCAGTATGCGATGGACGTTCTTTCGCGCCTCGAATCAACCATCGACAAGGTTTCGGGACACGTCAAAGCCAGCCGTAGCGAACTCACTGCTCAAGAAGTCGGTCCGGTTGGTGTCGCCGTTCCTCGCGGCGAACGCATCCGCGTTTAATCCTGGATAATTCGAAGGCCATCGGCGCGAACGGTAAAGCCGGTCGCGTCGAAATAGTCTAAGACTGCAGAGATGTACTTCCGCGACGTCTCGAATGCCTCTTTCATCTCCACTGTCGAAAAGGGTCGTCCCTTCGATTCTTTTCGAATGCTTTCTTTGAGCCGCTCAACTTGCAGGTTTGTGTAGTACAGAGCCTCCCCGACTTTCACAATTCGTCCTGCGTTGGCCGCGGTATTCAAAATTTCTTCGACGGCCTGAACGGGTGCGCCTAACTTCGACGCAATCTCGCTTGGGTAAGGGACGTTGATCAGGATTTTATTGAGCTCCTCCTCCACGCGTTGCAAAAACGCCTCTTGACGCGGATTCAAGGCAATCTTGAAGTCCGTCAATTTAACTTTGGTTCCGTCAATCTCGATTTTCCCAAGTTCGGCGAGTTTGGTCAGAATTCGGTCGAGCGGCTTGCCTGACCAATTGTGCTTCGTGCGCTGCAGCACCGCCTCTCGCGGCTGAAACAATGCGAGAGGATGCTCGTCGTGAATCTCGCGAAGGGCCTTAAGAAAAATATTTGCTTGTGCGAGAAAGACGTGCGGTTGATACCAAATCCCTGCGAATCCAATGATCCGCCGTTCTTTGATGAGCCGTTCAAAGTGATCACCAAGCTGTTGCTGACTCACACCACCCATTAAACGGCAAATTTCTTGGGTCGAAACGCCGTTCGGGTCTTCGTGAACGGCCGCGATGATGCCTTCTTCGATATTGGTGAGTAGGATTCGGCGAATTCCGTCGCTTTTTGACTGCCCCTCGGGTTGATGATTTCTGACCGAGCCGCCACCAATGATCACGTGGGGCGAAAGTTTCCGAATGAGAATCGGAGACCCGGGCGCGAGGGGGACTGGCTCGGGAAAGCGAACCTGAACGATCCCTTCTTCATCCGTCAAAGTGATCTTGCCGAGAATCTGTCGTCCATCCACCTCAATCTCGTATTCGCCAACTCCAACTGGTTTTTCGAGCCACCGGATTTCAAATTCGCCAAACGTGCTGGGATGTGCAGGTTGATGGTGAGGCTGAGAGATCACCTGATCGAGAGCAGAAGCGAGTATGGCAAGGCCTTCCCCAGTCTTGGTGGAGACCGGAATAATCGGAGCCCGTTCGAAACGCGTGCCGTCTAGGGCATGAACAATGTCGTCCATGATCATCACACAAGAGTCGGTATCAACGCGCTCGGGTTCGGTGACGACCACGACCAAATTGCCAAAAGGCAAAAGATTTAAGATGTCAATACGACGCTTGATGGATTGCGTAAGGCCTTCGCTAACGGCGACCCGGAGGATGACCACATCTAAGGGTTTCGTGCCGATTTCGGCGGGTAATTCTCGAAAATCGTGGTCCTTGCCCGATTGAAAGGTGACGAGAGCTTCAACAAGCGTCGGTTTTTCGCTTTCGGAATGGCCGGTGGTTCCAATCAGGCAAGACATCTTATTTCAGGGCTTCTTGTTCCCTGAATTCTATATCACCGTCGCGGCAAACCCAGTAAGGAAATTCACCTTTTGTTGTCGCAGCGCCAAAGTCGCCATCTTTGCGGAGGGCCATGACCACACACGGAAGATCGGTCGAGTGCTTTTGGCGGCGGATCATGTGGTTGATGGTTTCCTGGCAGGCTTCTTGAGCCGACATGCCCGATTCCATGTTTCGAACCGTACGGAAAGAAGCGACGGCTTTCCAAAGTTCTTCTCCCAGTCCGGTCGCCCCGGCGGCGCCGATTTCATCGTCGGCATAAATTCCTGCTCCTACGATGGGTGAGTCACCGACGCGACCCGGTAGTTTCCAGGCGAGACCGCTCGTTGACGAGGCGGCGATAAGATGAGGCGTTCCGTCCGGACGAGTCTCTAAGCCAAGCATCGTCACCGTGTCGTGCGACTCTTCGGCGGAGTGAATGTAATAAGCCTCCGATTCGCCGCGAACCCACTTGTCGTACTCGGCGATGCATTCCGCGGTCAGAAGATTTTGGGGTCGCATTCCTTTCGAAATGGCAAACCGCCGGGCTTGATCGCCAGCCAGCATAACATGGGGCGTATCTTCCATGACCATTCTTGCGACCGAAATTACGGGCACAATCCCTCGCACCGAACAAACGGCTCCGCAATTCATATCCTCGCCATTCATGATTGAGGCATCGAGCTCAAGCTCACCGTCGGCATTGGGTAGCGAGCCAAAGCCAATCGCATAAAGACTCGGGTCGAGCTCACATGCAGCAAGTCCTTTTTCGATCGTGGTGATGAGGTCGGCTCCTTCTTTGCGAGCTTTCCATGCGGCTTCGACGCCAACTTGACCCGGCTCTTTCCAGGTCACAAGAAGTGTGGTCACAGTTAGAGAGTGTATCAGAAGGGAAGCGAGGGAAGCGAGGGAAGCGAGGGAAGCGAGGGAAGCGAGAGGAAGCGAGAGGAAGCGAGGGAAGAGTCGGAAGCGGGGGAAGCGAGAGGAAGTGAGGGAAGAGTGGACTGCGTTGCATTTGTTGGACACCTTATTTATCCGTAGGAGAAAATAGAGATGGTGTCACGTCGTAGTTATAGCCGTGAGTTTAAGTTAGGCAT
>JBEHXE010000015.1:0-85587 GCA_048498855.1 Armatimonadota bacterium
GCCCTCGCCCCCGGAGCCCCTCTCCAATTTCGCCAACGGCAAATTGGGGAGGGTGGGTTTTGCCCCATGGCAAAAGCCGGGAGGGGAAAGAAAACGAACGAAACCACCTACTCAGCGGTGGGTGTCCCGCCCGCCTAAAGCTTGTGGGCTGGAAGCCCACAACTCCCAGAATAAAACCCTAGGCGTTCGCGCCCCAAAGCGCTTCGGCGACCGGCACGGTTCGAATCGTGCCACCCACATCCAGCAGCAGTTCCCCTTCAGAAGAAACGCCCTTCGCAATCCCGATCGGTCCATCCTGCAAGCGGAAGACCTTTCCCGCAGTCCGATCATACAGCCGCCATTTCGGCTCTATCGCGCCCCACTCCCCGGGAACCTCTCCTACCTCCTCAAGGCGATGAAGCAGCCGTGAAAAAGCATCCTGAGCAGACAACAACTCGTGTCCTTCATTGGCAAGGCTAGTCGCCCTCTCCGCCAGCGACGGTGGGAATTCAATCCGCCCCACGTTGATCCCAATTCCAACAATCGGAACGCCGTCTACAATCTCGGTCAGCAGCCCCGAGACCTTCTTGCCATTCAGCACCAAATCGTTGGGCCACTGAATGCCCAAATTGAACTCCTCGGCGACGGCAAGCCCCACCCACATCCCGATCAAATACGGTTTCAGAAATCCATGATAAAAGGGCAGAGCGATCGAAGCCGCTAAAGATTGTCCAGGTTCTGCGTGCCAAACTCGATCAAAACGACCACGCCCGGCGGTCTGATCCGTCGTCCAATGAATGCCGGTCAAAAGCCGACGGGCTTCGTCTTGAGTCGAACCGATCGCGGGATATTCTGTAACCGGCCCGCTGAGCGTCACTGAAGCTCCATATGGAACGGAACGGAGATCACCGAGTGAGTGATGGCTCCCACCGAAATCACATCGACGCCTGATTCGGCAATCGCTTTCACCGTCGAGAGGTTCACGCCACCACTCGCTTCGAAAATCGCTCGTCCGGCAAAGCGCGACACCATCGCCGCCATCGCGGAAGGTGGCATGTTGTCGAGCAAGATGACCTCACAGCCGCTCGCGACGGCCTCGGCGACCTGCTCCTCGTTTTCGGTTTCGACTTCGATCTTTACCAAGTGGCCAATGGTCTTGCGAACCTCAGCGACCGCATTCGAGATCGAACCGTGGGCGCGGATATGATTGTCTTTGATCATAACCGCGTCATAAAGGCCCATTCGATGATTGCTTCCGCCACCGCACCGTACAGCATATTTTTGAAGCAAACGAAGCCCAGGAATGGTCTTTCGCGTATCGATGATCTTCGCTTTCGTGTGCTTGACTTCGTTGACAAATTGAGCCGTAGCGGTCGCGACGCCGCTGAGGGGCATCAGAAAGTTGAGCGCCGTTCGCTCAAACTGAAGCGCCTCGCTAGCCGAAAGCCGACCTTTTGCCACGATTGCGCCGGGCACGATCTCATCTCCGTCCTTCGCCAAGATTTCAACGTGCTCGTCCTTATCGCTGGGCTGGAAGAGATATTCCACAATGCCAAGCCCCGAGACGATGCCCGAGCCTTGCGCCTCGATATACCAGTCAACCAAGAGGCCGTGCGGCATGACTGAGCCGGTCAAGTCGCCCGTACCGATATCTTCGCGCAGCGCAGATTCGACGTGATCTTCCCAGCCAAACGGAACGGGCGAAAGCCAAACACTCATGGCTTCAGTTTACTTGGCGCGGCTTATGACTTCTTCTTTGGCGTTGAGAAGTTATACATGATGTCGGTGGCGTCCTTTGGTCGCATGAGCTTATAGACAAACCGGCTGCCATCCGAAAATTCGACCGTACCGTTCCGAATCATCTTGCTGTTGAACACTTCACCGCCAACGGACTTAAACTTTCCAACCTTTTCACCTTCGGACTTGATGAACGCCTCAACTTTATCCAGGTCATCCGGGGTCGTATAGTGGCGGGCATAGGTATGTCCCATGTCGCTGTCCATTTCGATACTCGTATATTGCACCTTTTCTGATCCAGGATACGGCGGAATCTTGAACACATCGTCGCCAAATTTTTCTTTCTCAGCGGGCATTCCCGAGTCCTTTTTCTCTTGAGCCAGATTATCCGACTTTCCGGCATCGCCGGGGATCGAAGACATCGCGTCCGCTACGGTGTGCGTGTCCGAGGCACTTTTGGTGTCGCCCCCTGAGCAACCCAAAGCACAAATCACAAAGAATGCAGGGACCAAAACCTTCATCGCTTCATTCTAACACCTGACAAACCCTTTGGCCTAGGATCGTCGGTCAATAGCCCTGTCGGTGCATTCTACGGCAATCTCGGTCGCAACAATCGCATCTTGCGGCGTTGCCAAGTCGCCAGCCTTGCCCGTTCGCATAAACTCGGCAAACTGCCAATACATGCCATCAAAATTCTTTTCGCCCGAGCCCGGCACCGTATGAACCCCTTGCCCGTCGCGCAACTCAAGAAGATAGCCATCGCGATCAAAGCGAGCGACACCTCCCGTGCCAATCACTTCATAAGTAAAAACTGAGCGAGGGTTTTGAACGGTGTGACCGTATGTAAAGCTAACCTCGACACTCGCAGTGACTCCATTTTCAAGCTGCAACTGGGCGACCACATGGTCAGGAGCTTCGTAGTTCGAAACCCACGTCCCAAATCCGTCCCACGACTTGATTTCAAGTCCGGTCATCCACCGAATCAAATCAATCTGATGCACGCCGCAATCGATCAGCGGACCGCCTTCCAACATTCGGCCACGCCACATCGGACTCTCGATCCATTGACCTGAGTCGTTTTGCATCCATTGACCGTGGAGGTTCCACATATAAACCATTCGCAAGTGGCGCACCTTGCCCAACTGCCCACCCTCGATCCAGCGCTTGATTTGGAGCGCCGACTCGCTAAATCGGTACACGAATCCGACGAAAAATCCTTTGCCCGTGTCCTCCATTGCCGCGATCATGTCCGATGCTTCATCCTCATCGGTCGCAATCGGTTTTTCACAGAGCACGTGCACGTTATGCTCCGCGCACAGCATCACGTTATCGTGGTGAGAAAAAAGCGGTGAAGCGACCACAACGGCATCGAGGTTCGCCTCGAAAAAGCGACGCTCGTCGGTAAACGGTTGGCCCCCAAATTTTTGAGAATAGGCTTCGGCTCGCCCCGGAACGGGATCAAAAAGTGCCGCTACTTCGAGTTCGGGGGTGCGTAGAATCGCGGGTAGATGCCCAAAATCGGCCACTGAACCACAGCCCATCAGCCCGATGCGTGCCATGGTTCAGATGTCCTAGAAATTAACCTCGACTTCCGCCGGTCGAAGCTTGATAGTCGCTGGGATCGCCCTGGTTGACCGGACCATTGCTCGGACCAATTCCCGGATTGTCTCCCGGCTGGCTGCCCGAACCCATGGCGGGTTGGTCGCGGTCGGTGTTCATTACCGTTCCCGGCCCGGTCTTTGCACCCGTGCCATATTGCGTATCGACTTTCAAGCCACCGGTTGCACTTGCAACCCCGCCGTTCGAGTACTTATCGCCTTGATATTTGTCTTTGAACTCTTGCTTCGTGGTCGCGCTCATAAAGCTTTCTGGGCTCTTGAAACGACAACCAGACGCTGCAACAGCGACAAAAAGGATAATTGGAACCGCAATCCCTGCCTTCACTTCTATAAGTTACCTCAATATGAAACGTCGACGAGTTCTTCGCGACCAGTCTCGCTGCTCTTGTAGAGCGCATCAAAAATAGCGTTGAGAATCAATCCATTCAGTCCAGGAACCGGCGATTCTTTGCCTTCCAAAATCGCATTGACGAACGCGACCACTTCGGCGGTGTGCGCTGACTCGACGTGCGGAATATTCTTTGGCTTCATATCGAAAAGCTGCTTGTTGCTTTCGGTATAGATTTCGATCGGGTCATCGCCCCAAATCTTGACCGAGGCTCCTGCCTTGGTTCCGAAGAGTTGGGTCTTCATGATGTCGTTCTCTTGCTGGTTAGCCATGAACGAACTCTCGAGCGACACCACTGCGCCATTGTCGAACTTGATCAATCCAACCGCAAAGTCTTCGACCGTGAATTTCGCCCGATCGTATTCACCAAAGTTGTTTGTGAGTTCTGGGTTCTTGCCCATCATGTCCCACGTTTTGCCGCTTGCGCTGACTGGCTTCGGATAGCCCATAAGGAACAGCGTAAAGTCGAGAATGTGAACACCGATATCGATCAGCGGGCCACCGCCCTGCTTCTCTTTGTCGATGAAAACTCCCCAGTGAGGAACACCACGTCGTCGAAGGGCCTGGGCACGAGCAAAGTAGATGTCGCCCATGTTGCCGGCTTCGATATACGACTTCATAAATCGCCCCGGACCGCTGAATCGGCTCTGAAGCGCAACCTGCAAAATTTTTCCGCTTTCGCGAGCGGCAGCGCACATTTCTTTGGCCTCTTCGGCATTCATCGCCAAGGGCTTTTCGCAAAGAACGTGGACACCTGCGCGGAGTGCATCGATCGTCGGATCTTTGTGAAACTTGTTCGGCGTGGCGACCGAAACGGCGTCAACCTCACCCGAGGCAAGCATTTCTTTATAGTCTGTATAGACCTTGCCCACGCCGAATTTTTCAGCGGCTTCTTTGGCGGTCTTCTCACTGACGTCACACACTGCGACCATTTCGCAAAGATCGGGCATCGTTGCATACCCTTTCATGTGGCAGCCCTGAGCAATACCTCCGGAGCCAATGATTCCAATTCTTAACTTTTTTGACATGAGCTAAAAGGAAAAGATACCCCTATCGAGGGCTATTTTTTCGGCTCTGCGAGTTCGAATTCTTGAGCATCGTCGATCATGTCGATTTCTTCGTCCATCGACGGAGGATTGCTGTCTTCTTTTCGGGTCGCCCAGAACCCTCCAACAAATGCGACGAGTAGCAAAACGGTCCAAAAAACAACGTGTGGAAGCTCAGGGATATGGGGATTCGACGGGCTCAGCCTCGACCAACAATGACCAGCGATGAAGGATAATTTGATACCGACCCAACCTACAAGCGAATAGGCCACATGGTCTAAAGCCGGGAATCGGTCGAGGAGTTTTATAAAAGCTCCTGCCGCAAACCGCAACAGAACGATGCCGAGGATTGCGCCCGCAAAGACCACCCAAATCTTGGTCTGATCGTTCCCGACGAAGGTAATGCCAGCGAGAACCGAATCCACGGCGAACGCAATGTCTGTAATTTCAACGGCAATGACGGTCGCCCAAAAGCCGCGATTGATCGGCTTGACTTCTTTCTTTGACGATGCACCCCAAAAGTGCTTGATCGTCACGAAGAGGAGGTAGGCCGCGCCCAGCGCCTGAAGCCACCATTGTTTGAGAACGATCGTCGCAAAGAGTATCGCGAGGAAGCGAAAAGCAAACGCTCCGCCCAAGCCGTACAACAGCGCCTTTTTCTGGCTTTCCTTGGGAAGGTGCTTGACCATAATCGCCAACACCAACGCGTTGTCGGCTGAAAGGAGCCCTTCAAGCACCGCCAATGCGGCGATACTGGCAAGATCCTTGATTTCCACGACTTGATTCCAGGGTGCGACCATTTAGTTCTTATTCATCCATCGTTCAAAATAGAGAGCGTATGCCAACGTATGTTTACGAATGCTCAGCTTGTGAAAAGACTTTCGAAGTCGAGCAACGAATGTCCGAAGACCCGCTCACCGATTGCGATTGCGGCTCTCAAGGTACCGTAAAACGCATCATACAGCCCACGGCCATTATGTTCAAGGGTTCTGGTTTCTACGTCAATGACTCGCAATCGGGTTCACAATCCGTCGAGAAAACGCCAGAAAGCACGACAAGCGTGGATTCGACGGCAGAATAGTTTTGAATCTATTCGAACCGAGTGTTCGTATCTGAAGTTGTTCTTTTGAATCTGGCGATGAAAAAGCTGGCTTGGATTGGGATCGTTTTGGTGGGAGTCGTTGCGCTTGGTTGGCTTTACGTCCGGCCCAAGTGGGTCGACAAAGCGGAGCAGGAAGCAGCTACCCGGCGAAACCTTTTGTTTAGCCAAGGAAATGTGCCACTGCTTCCGGGGCCCTTCATCGAAAACGGAGACCCGAGAGACCTTCACTTCGACAAGATCGACTTAGGAATTGGCGAGATCATATCGACTTCCGAAAATGGCGATGTTCTTTATCGATGGTTTGGGAATCAGCCCCTTAAAGTAACAGGAAAGGATGCTGACGGATTCGACCGAACTTATCTCAAACTTGCGAAACCAGTCTTTCGATTGCGTCGTCGCGACGGAACGATTCGGGACTTTGAGTATCCAGAAGTTGAAGAAGATATTCAGTTGACGCGGTCGGGTGCTTTGATCCAAATCGACCGTCAACCACCTTTCAAAATACGAAAAAATGGTGTGCTGGTTTACTCGGCCCCCTCGCACCCGTCGAAAGATGATCAAACTTTAAGTTCCCTGTCGAGTCCCCACATCACTGACGACCTTATTTCGAGCGGGTTCGGAAAATCATATGCGATTTTGCCCGGTAAGTTCGGCTTTAGCTTCAAATTGATCGACAATGCGGAATTTGCATACAACTGTCAAAGCTCCTCTCTTCTGGGGTCGGTTTATCAAGTAGGCAGTACCGCCGAGGTATTCCTTTTCAAAAATAGCAACAAGAAGAAAATAGAACTTCCCTCTCGTGATTTTGGAATTTTAGGCTCGACCACGGCAATCTACTTCAACTTCAGTATGGGAAAGTCGATCCCGCCGCAAAAATACGATGGGACGACCCTCCGGCCAGTTGCTCACCCCAAGGATGCCGTTGACTTCAATGTCCTTTCCGCAAATTCGAAAAATGACCTCTTAGCCACTGTCGAGAAATTGCAACCCTCTTTGATAAAGGAAGGGGTTTCCTTTCCATACCAATATGATTACCTCTACATTTCTCGCAACAAAACCTACCTATTGAGCGACATTTGCGAGTCAGTTGGTCTCGGAGGAAGCAATCAACCCTTAGGTAGATATTCCAACACACTCTTCGAAGACGGTAGCTTTGCAATCGAATCCAAAGCTGACGACTTCCAGCATGTTTTCATCCTCCGGAGGGAGTCGTGAGAAAGTTCTGGGGAATCGTCCCAATTGGACTTATCCTGGCTTCATGTCGCTCAGAGCCCGAATATCCCACCAACATTATCCGACGTGAGCCAGAAGCGTCTCTGCCTCGTTTTGAACTCAAGAGTATTACGGATGCCGCCCTGATCTCCTTGTCGGAGCAAGGAGAACTTTACTGTACGGGAATTGGTTTTAAGGGTTACCGCAGTATCGACGTATGGCCAACGAGCACGACCAATCCCGATGCTTTCCACTATCTGGGTTACCTGGATCAAACCGTCCAGCCGACCAAGAAACCAATATCCTCTCCCCGAGACGTCACAAATTATCCAGCTTTAGCCTTGAATCCTATCCAAATAGTGGACGAAGGCCATGCCGTAGGGCTCATCCCGCTACGGATCTCAACCAAAGACTATCGTTTCTATCAGAGCAACCGTGGATTCTATGCAGGTGACCGGAAAACCGGAACGATTTTTCGCATCTTTGACCGAAAAGCGGAGCCAGCATTTCCTTCAAAAGACAATAATCTCGTCGTCATTATCCGTAAAGGCGTGAAGAATCAGATTTGGAGAATCGGACCTCGCCTAAAGCCTCAACTCCTCTACGACGGGTATCGATTTGATCGACTGCTTGATATCTCGAAATCGGATGAGGTTTTGGTCCAAAACCGCCAAGCTTTTGTGGTCTTCGATCAGCGCGGCAAGGAGTTACGGCGATATGTTGGCGGCAATTTTGATGCAAAGTTTCTCGAAGTACAAGGAAAACAATACGTCGTCGGATTCCTAAGAATCGAATCCATTGACAAGCAGCAGTCTTGGACCTCGCCCGTCATCTGGAAGGACCCCAAGACCCCAGTGGCGCTTGCGGCCCAATGCCCCGACATAAAGAACAAAGTCACAAGCGTCAGGTCTCTACAAAGAGCCAGGATTCTGTGTAACCAGAATGGCTGGGTCGCTTTTGAGATGTCCGGCAAAAATCCTGAACCAGGCCAAGAAGATGACTTCTACCTTAATTGGAGTCAAGACGTCGAGAAGACCTACCTGCTCAAAGTCTCTCGCCGATAGTGAACCGAGTATCATCTCTCCGTGCCGATTTACGAGTTTCGATGTGGGGATTGCGGAAAAAAGTTTTCCACCCTCGTTGGCATGGTGTCCGAGGGTGACGATACCGCCTGCCCCAACTGCAAAAGCCGCAATACGTCGAAACTCGTCAGCAAATTCGCTCGCTTTCGAAACGAGGACGACCGCATCGACGAAATCGCCGACCGGCTAGAATACATGGACGAGCCCGAGTCGGGAGCAGAGCTACGCGAGATCGTGCGAGAACTCGGCAAGGCCACCGACGACGACGTCAGCGACGAAATGGAAGAGATGTTTGAGGCCGATATGGAAGGACAATTGGAGGACGAAGATTGAAGCCCCTCGGTAGCCTTACGGTCGTCTGCGGCAGCATGTATGCCGGCAAGAGCGAAGAACTCATCCGCTTGGCCCGGCGCAGCCTTTACGCCAAAAAGAGGGTCCAGGTCTTCAAGCCAAGCATCGATGATCGCTATCACCAAACGATGGTTGTCTCTCACATGGGCATTCAGCACGAAGCCGATACGGCAAAAAATGTCGAAGAGCTTCGAACAAAGGTTAGAAAGGACACCCAGGTTCTGCTGATCGAAGAAGTGCAGTTCTTCGATGCCAAGATCGTCGATTTCTGCGTCGAAATGGCAGATCGTGGCGTGGACGTCATCTGCGCCGGACTCGATCAAGACTTTCGCCGTCAACCTTTCGGACCAATGCCCGAACTGCTGGCGGTCGCCGACGAAGTGGTCAAGCTTCGCGCGATTTGCATGAAGTGCGGGGCAACTGCGTCGCACACTTATCGGATGGTCAACGGCAAGCCCGCCCACTGGGATGACCCCATTGTCTTGATTGGCGCGACGGAAAGCTACGAGGCACGATGCCGCAACTGCTTTGAAATTCGCAAAGGTCGGAAGAAGAGCTAGTCGCACTATAAAAGAAATCCCCCAGGCGTTCTGCACTGGAGGATTCCTTATCTCTATGAAGATCAGATATTAGTCGGCGACCCGCTCCATTTTCATGTCGATCTTCTTCATCACCATGCCTTCGCCGAGGTTTGCGTTTTCCAACGTAGCCTCGACTTTCTCGGGCGTAAAGTTGCTTTCTCGGACATAGAAGGTCGCGCTGACTTCTCCGCTCGCATCCTTCTTCGATAAAGTTGATTTAACGGTAATTTTCAAACAATCGACGTCGCCGACTTTTTCTTTGCCCTCAAGCTTGGCGTGGATCGTTCCGTAATCGCCTTCGCGATCCCATTTCTCGCCAAGGACTACGGCGTGGTCCGGCTCGAACGAAAGGACGTCGTCAATGACCTTACTGACCGGATCATCTTCTTCCTCATCGTCCTTATTCTCTTTGATTTCCTTTCCGTCCTTATCATATTTTCGGACCTTGGGTTCCTCAGCCTCCATCGCCTGCTCTTCGCCACCCGCCTTTAACGTGCCACCCAGCATGGTTTCTTCCATCTCGTAGGAGCCGTCTTCACCAACGCTGAGCACCTTGAATCGATTTTTGGTCGAGAATGAAATGTCGCCGTCATCGGTCGAGATTCCGAACGACATCTGGTAGGTCGCAACGTCGTCTTTGTTATATTTTTGCTTGAGCGTATAGGTACCATCGGCCTTAAAGCCCATAAGGGCCGACACCATCATCAAGACACACGCGGAGTGAATTAGTCTCACACTCATATGATGCGCTAATTCCACGTTTGTTACGGTGGCAACTACTTCTTTTGGTCCTGAAATTCTTGACGTTCTAAATATTGGACCGGCGGCACGTCTTGCGTCGTAACATCATCCGCCGTGGATTCCTGGTACATAAGTTGACCATCCGATATACGGTACCAAGATACTTCCTTAAACGTCCCTGTCATTCCTTCGGTAAACACGCCTTCGCGAGTGACTTGAATACAGTCCGTATTCATGTACTTTTTAGGCTCCCCGACCTTCACTTGATAAGAAGTATGCGAGCTCTTATCCTTCCAGCTATCACCCGCCACGACGGCATGATCCCGCAACTTTGAGTGGATTTCGGCGGCAATGAAGCCGATCGGGTCGTCTTGCAGAGTCGCTCGAATCTCTTCATACTCAAACCGCTGTCCAAATGTGTTCAGAAAGTAGTTGAAGTACTCGCCCTTCATCGATTCGGGCTCGTCGGAATCCTTCTTGATGGTTCCGTCGACACAAGTGACCTCGATATGCTGGATTCCTTTGTCATCGACATCGACACATTTGTGCTCAAATTTCCCGTCTTCGACAACCTTGAGGTCCCCGGCTCGAATACTAATCAGGGCCTTCATGACATAGGATTCATCCTCTTTGAGCGGACGACCAATGGGAATCTCCTGCCACGCTCCCAACGAGACCAACAAGAGCGCTCCAACTTTCCACAAAACCATGTAACCTATAACGCCCGAAGCCCGCAAAAAGTGGCAAGATCATTGGCTGATAAAACAAAAAAGAGCGTCCATTGGACGCTCTTTTTTGAACAGAGGATCAAGCGAATTACTTGATTCTTTCAAGCGTAAACTTACCGGTGATCGGTACAGGTGCGCCAGGCTGAGGAACGTTCGTCCAAGTGCTGTTCGCCTTGATCAGACCACAGTCTTCCTTCGCGATCCAGAGGGTTCCTTCGGTGCTAGCGGGTTCGCTGCCTTCGGTCTCAACCGTCTTGTAGTTGATCTTAAATGTGTCGACATCGTTGACCTTTTCTTCGGCTACGATTTCGTAGTCCGACTTGACTGCCGGAGCCTTGGTGTCTTTGTTGGCCGCAACTTCTCGCTTCCACTTCGAACCGACGCTGACGGCCTCGGTTGGCGGAATGAAGCTCATCAGGTTCTGAAGTCGATAGGAATCATCGTTGACATTGTCGCCTCGAATTTCCTTAACTTCGCCGTTTGGCTTCATGACGACGAGGCTGGCGCCTTGTGCAGGGATATCAATCTCTTGACCGCCAACGCTGGCCTTTCCTTCGAGCAAACCGTCTTCGAGGGTTGCGGTTCCGTCGTCGGCGACTTCTTTAACCTTGGTCTGGTTGACCATGTCGATCGTGACTTCCATACCTTGGATTTCAAGGCTGCCCTTGATGCGGGTCTTGGTAACAGAATCCTTCTTGAAGGCGTATTTTAGGACGACTCCATCAATCGCATAGGCCGTTGCAGCGGCAAGTAAAATGGCAATTCCACCAATTTTGAGAGCTTTCATTTTATGTTTCTCTACGTCGTTAGACGTCTATCTATCGTCATCAAGTACGAACAAAAACGGATACCGTTCCGCGCATACTGAAAATTAGGTCTTCTAGATTATGGAATCCAGCGGCAAGATTTTGATGATTTTTGGAGTCATTCTCTTCGTCGTTGGATTTCTCTTAACGCTATCACAAAAGACCGGGTTTCGCCTAGGTAAATTACCAGGGGATTTTTCTTATGAAAAGAATGGTGTCGGCATCTATGTTCCCTTCGCGACCATGATTCTTCTTTCGATCCTCTTATCCGTCGCCGCCTGGATCGTGTCGAGGTTGACAAAATGAAGCCGAAGCTCATTACGTTTGACTGCGCCAACACGTTGATCTGGACCGATTGGCAGCCCCACACCTTCGCGATTCGATGCGCAAAAATAGCCGGAATCGAACTGCCGCCGAACGCGGCCGAGCTTTATATGGGTCTCTTTATGCCCAAGCTATCGCACTTCTGGGAAGTTAACCAGACCCGTTCGCTCGAAAATTGGCGAAACTTTTGGGTTCAACAAGTCGCCGACTGGCTGAGCGCGATGAACCTTCCCAGCGATGACGCACTGGACCTCCACATGATCGGAGAACGCGAGATTTTCGAAACTCCCTCGTCCACCTTTCGACTTTTTGACGACGTCATTCCCTGTCTCGAAAACTTAAAGGCTAAAGGCTATCAACTGGCAATCCTTTCGAATTGGGATGTGTCGCTTCATCGTTGTGTCGAGGCCCACGGCATCTATTCATACTTCGATGCAGTCTTTGCATCGCTCGAAGAAGGAGTCGAAAAGCCGGATTCGAGATTCTTTCAGGTTTGCTTGGATCGGTTTGGAGTCGCGCCCAACGAAGCGTTTCACGTTGGCGACGACCACATCGACGACTTCGAAGGCGCCCAGACGATGGGAATCCCTACGGCATTGATCGACCGAAGCTCGACGTTCCGTCAGCCGGTAATCTCCCGCCTCGACCAACTTGAGGAGGCTTTCGGCTGGTACGACTAAGCGATTTCGATTACGAACTTCCGGATGAGTTGATCGCGCAAACACCACTGGCGGATCGCTCGGCATCGCGTCTGTTGCATCTCGATCCCACGACTGGCGAAGTCAGCCATCGACAGTTTCGTGAAGTTGTTGACATTCTTCAGCCAGGCGACGTTTTGATCCTCAACGACACTAAAGTCAACGCCTGGCGGTTCTATGGCAAAAAGCCCACCGGAGGCGAGGTCGAAGTCCTCGCCCTCAAGGAAATCGAGCCGGGCGTCTTTGAATGCTTAATCAAGCCCGCACGACGGCTGAAGCCCGGAGCCACCTTCGAAATCGGTTCCTGGGTAACAGGCGAGGTCCTCGGTGAAGGAGAAGAGGCGATTCGAATCGTGCGCCTGACCAGTAAAGATGGCTCACTTCACGATCGTCTGGCTGAAGTGGGCGAAATGCCACTGCCGCCTTATATCACGGAGAAGTTGGCCGATCGGGATCGCTATCAAACCGTCTTTTCAAACGCTCCCGGCAGCGCGGCGGCCCCGACGGCGGGTCTCCATTTCACTGAAGATATTCTCATGGCTCTCGAAAAGAAAGGAGTCAAGATTGGCTACGTCACGCTCCACGTCGGGATCGACACCTTTCGTCCTATCCAGGTCGACGATGTGACCCACCACAAAATGCACGGCGAAGTCTGCGAGATCACCCCCGAAACCGCCGACTTAATAAACGAAGCACAAGGTCGAATCGTCGCCGTCGGAACTACTGCCGTTCGAACGCTCGAGACTTTCGCGACCCCCGAAGGGACCGTGAGCCCCGGACGACAAGAATCGCGCATCTTCATCACCCCTGGATACGAGTTCAAGGTCATCGATGGCATGTTTACCAACTTCCATTTGCCGCGTACCACCATGCTGCTCATGATCTCCGCGCTCGCCTCTCGCGAGGCGATTTTGAAGGCATATGAGCAGGCTGTCGAGCATCAATATCGATTTTTGAGTTTTGGTGACTCAATGCTCCTATTAAAAAATTCCGGTTTTTGATAAAATTGATTACACATACACATGAAAAAGAACATTGACCCTTTGCAGTACATTGAGAACGCCTTTCTTGATCGGTCGAAGGAGGCCGAAGAAAAGGACCTTCCCAGCATCAAAAAGTATGTTTCTGGTCAAGTGAAATTGCCCCGTGGCAAGTTCCGCAAAACCGAAATGAGCGCCCCTCGCCCTCGACGAAAATCGAATCATGTCGTGGCGAATGCAATCGACCCAGAACTGCAAAAGGTATGGGCCAATCTACCCAACAGCGTGACCTTTTTGGCTTCCCTTTACGACGATGGCGTGACGTCACATTACTATCGCGGCGAGTTTAAGGAGACCCGACAAGAATTGATTCGTCGCCTCCTGGATCCTCAGCTTAGCCTCGAAGAAGTGAGCCGCTTGCTGGGGGTTTGTCCAACCACGGTTCGACGCTATACCAATCGGGGATGGCTACATCATCACCGGACGAAAGGTGGTCAGCGGCGGTTCTTATTGAGCGACGTCGTACGATTCGTCGAAAAGCATGGCCGGTTCCCGGAAGAGTAAGCAGTAAACTTCTTCCGGGAGTATGAAGCCGCTCAGGATCGCAGTCTTCTCAGATAGCGCTTTGCCCGTCTTGAACGGCGTGAGCATCAGCATCAACTCTCTCGTGCAAGAATTGCGAAACCAGGGCCATATGGTCCATGTCTTCGCTCCTCGGTTTCCTGGCTACCAAGAAACTGATCCGAACACCATACGGTTTCGCGCCATCGAGACCCCTTGGAGCAAAGGGCAACCCATCGCTTATCCACCCTTCTGGAGAAAGCTTCGAAGGTTTCGGCAAAATGAATTCGACATTATCCACACCCACACTCCCTGGATCGTGGGATTTGTGGGTCTGCGTTGGGCCGAGTCACACGAAATTCCCATCGTCTCGACTTACCACACGCTCTACGATCGCTATGCCCACTACATGTCGGCATTCCCTCGTCGCTACATTCGGTTTCGAATTACCAAGCACACCAATTTTTATTACAACAGCGTCGATCAAGTGATCACCCCGAGCGAGGTCGCAAAGCGTTGGCTGTTGCGTCACGGAGTCGACACGCCGATTACCGTTATTCCAACAGGCACTCCCAAGCCGCAAATGATCCCCCGAGCTGAGGCTCGTCAGCAGCTTGAAATCCCTCCCGACCAGCGCATCCTCCTTTATGTGGGTCGCTTGGCCAAAGAGAAGAATCTCGAAACCCTTCTCGGCATGGCAAAAATTGTGACCGAACAGCAACCGTACGCCCGGTTATGGCTCGTCGGCGACGGACCGTTTCGAGAAGAATGCTTGGCGCTCGCATCGAAATATCGCATCGGCGACAAGGTCCGGTTTGTCGGCTCGGTTCCGCGTCACGACGTGGACAAATACTATGCGGCGGCCGATATTTTCACTTTCGCAAGCGTTACCGAGACTCAAGGATTGGTTTTGAACGAGGCGATGCAGTACGGAATTCCCGCCATTGCCGTCGATGCGGGCGGAGCCGCCGAAGCCATCATTTCTGGAGAAAATGGATTTGCGACCAAAAATGATGAATCAAGCCTCGCCGAGTCTGTGTTGCAAGTTCTATCCGATGATGAACTTTACGCCCAACTCTGTGCCGGTGCCGAGAGAATTGCCAAGCAAAACACTCCCGAAGCGATGTGCAATCGCGTCGTCGAGGTGTACAAATTAGCCATCGACCAAGGAAGGATCCGAAATGAATCTCCCCAGCGAAGCCTCGTCAACTAAGTCCGGCTATCGAGATTTCGCCCTCATCGTCGTCATTTTGGCGTGCATTAGGATCGTACTGCCCTTCGTTCCGGTTCCGATTTCCATCGCACCCTTCATCGACTTTCTGCTGATCATTGGCGTGTTTCTGGCGACGATTTATGCCATCTATCGCGCGATGTCGAAAAAGCCAAACCCCAAGTTCGCCTTCCTCATTCTGCTGATCGGCGTGTTTCTTCATGTCGCTTCCATCATGCTGGTCACCGACACCTTTAAGTCGTTGGGACTTGGTTCTATTTTCTTCTCGACCGTCGCCCAAACCGGCTTGATGATCTGGTGTATTGGCCTCGGAGCTCTTATCTCCAGCCTCTTGCGAGAGAAAAACATACTCATTCCTGTGGCAATTTTTCTCATCGGCTTTGACATTTTTCTCGTCCTAACCCCGCTTGGTTTCACCCAAAAGTTGATGAAAGCCAACCCAAATATTCTCAACCAGGCGGCGATGGCGATTCCCAAAGTGACGACTCAAGCTCAATCGGTCCATAACGCGACGGTGGCCAAAGCGGGCTTGGTGGGCCCGGCCGATCTCGTGTTTCTCGGCGCGTTCTTCTTGGCGATGTTCCGGTTTGACATGCGACCACGCGAGACGATGAAGGTCATGATTCCAACCTTGATCGGCTACATGATTCTCGTGCTGGTGACGGGTTGGTCGCTCCCGGCGTTGGTGCCCATCGGTCTTGTAACGTTGCTCGTCAATCGAAGGGAGTTCAATCTTAACAAAGATGAAAAGGCCTCAACGCTCGTCTTGGCGCTCATTGTGGTGGGAATTCTGGTCTTTAGCGCGACTCGGAAGCGAGCACCGCAAGTTGAGCCTTTGCCGTCGGAGCCTTCTGTAAATGCTCCAATGTCGTCAGGCTTGCCTGCGCCAACTTCAACAAATCAACTCCCGTCTTCAGCCCCGAACGCTCGGCAAAATACACCAAATCCTCAGTAGCGAGATTGCCACCGGCTCCTTTCGCATAAGGACATCCGCCTAGGCCAGCCGCGCTCGAATCGAAAGCTGTGTAACCGAGGTCAAGTGCCGCCGCGACATTTGCGATTGCCGTTCCTCGCGTGTCATGAAAGTGCCAAACGACTTTGTCTTTTGGCAGATCGGCAAGTTCTTTTGCCAAAGCGCGGACTTCGTTCGGGACTCCAACGCCGATCGTGTCGCCTAACGAGATTTCATCGACGCCGATTTCAAACAAGTGGTCCACCACCCGTCGAACTTGTTCGGGTTGGATCAAACCCGCATAAGGACATTCGAAGATCGTGCTGACGTATCCGCGGATGAACCCCTTGTACCCTTCCCGAATTCTCGCAAAGACCTCAAGGGATTGGTCCACCGTCATGTTGATATTCTTTTGTGTAAAAGCATCGCTCGCCGCGGTGAAAACGGCAATTCGCTCTACCCCCAATTGGTTCGCCCGCTCTAATCCTTTTTCGTTGGGCACCAACGCCGAATAGACTCCACCGGACGGAAGCATCGGCCAAAGCGTCTCGACATCGCCCAGTTGTGGAACCCACTTTGGCGAGACGAAGCTACTGACTTCGATCTCCTTAAGCCCAGCATCTAAGAGGTTGCGGATCAGTTCAGCCTTGATCTCGGTTGGCACCGGGATCGCTTCATTCTGTAATCCGTCTCTGGGCGAAACTTCTACAATACGCAACATAGACATCCTATTGAGGTTCTACGACGGCTAACAGTTCGTCGCTCATCACTTGTGCGCCTTTCGTTGCCGAAAGCTTCGTAACCTTCCCGTCAAACGGAGCATTGAAAGGTTGTTGGGTTTTCATTGCCTCAAGAACAAGGAGCTTTTGCCCCGCCACAACACTGTCACCTTCGGCCACCAAGACATCGACGATCTGGCCCGGCATGGGTGCACGAAACTCCCCACTCTTGGCCCCACCGCCGCTTCGCATCCGGCTCTGCTTGGTCTCAAGACGATATTGACTTCCTTTATATGAAATAAGGATTGCGTCGCCATCGCGCACGGCCAACGCCGAAAAAGAGCCTTCTGCAGTTTTGACTTGCAACCGGTCCGGCAGTCGCGAAATGTCGAACGTTTCCGTAAACTCGACCGGCTCACCGTTCAGAAAATATTTCATGGCTTCGCCTCCGCATAGGTTCGGGCGGCATCTATAAAGGCTCGGAAAAGGTTTTGTGTCGCGGCGTCATCTGGGGTCCTCTCAGGATGCCACTGAACCCCGACAAAGAAAGGTTTGGTCGCATCTTCGACGCCTTCCACTGTCCCATCGTGGTGCTTGGCAACGACCGATAATCCATCACCCACTCGATTGACCGCCTGATGATGATAGCTCCTGCCCTCTACGTGTTCCGACTGAGTGAACTGGCTTAGTTTCGAGGCTCCAACCAATTCGTAGCCCTGCATCGTACCATTCGAGTGCTCGTCGTGATCTACCACGTCGGGAAGATGCTGAATGAGGCTGCCACCTCGTTGAACATTGAGAAATTGACAGCCAAAACAAATTCCGAAAACCGGCATCTCGGCATCGACCAGCCGGTAAAGTTGATCTTCCATATCCCATCTTCTTGGGTTCATCAGTTCAACTTTTGAATGATTTTCTTCACCAAAATGACTCGCATCCATATCGGCTCCGCCAGGAATCAGCCACCCATCGATATGCTTTGCTGCCCAATCAAGGTCGGTTAGCGGCGTGATCAAAATTGGATTTCCTCCGGCAAGCGCGACCTGCTCGGCGTAGTTCCAATTCAGAATCAGCTTCCCATTCGACCGGTCATTCGCGCCATCAAATTCGGACTCGACGGTGATGCCGATTAACGGCTTCATTTCAAGGTGTCTCCAATATTCTCGACATATTCCTTGACCTTGTTAAGGAATTCGGCGGCACCAACTCCGTTCGCCAATCGATGGTCGAAAGTCATCGTAACATTGACCACTTTTTGCAATCGCCCCGCTTCGTCAATGTCTCGGAAGGTCTCACCGAGGAAAATCGTCGCCATGCTCGGCGCAACCACCACCGGGATCGCATCCCGCAAACCAAATGCCTGCATATTGGTCAATGAAACGGTAACGGCTTCGTGTGCCTGGTCCTTTCCACCTCGCGCCAAATCGATTCTTTCTCGAGTCGCGGCGGCAAAATCTTTCCACTCGAGCAAATCGGCTCGGTCCACCACCGCGATCACCAACTCGTCGCCCGGTAACGAAACCGCGATACCCAACGAAACGTTGTCGTAGGTTCGAAGCGTGTCGTCTCCGACCAGGGCACTTCGGAAAATGGGAAATTCACTCATCGCCTTGGTAACGGCGTAGGCAAACATCGTAAAAGCGCTCGGCTGGAAGCCTCCACCGGAAGCCTTGAGCCTCGCACGTTCTTCCTCGATGGGGCTCCATTTGGTAACCACCGTCATGGTTCCGGGAACGACCAAGGAATTCGACCGCACCATGCGGCTATTAAGAATCTTCTGCTTGCCGGGAATCTTACGTTCGGCAAACGACAGGCCGCTGCTCGAAACCTGTTTGCTCGATGCCCCCGCTAGGAAAGCATCAATGTCGCTCGGCATCAATTTGCTTCCGGCAAAGGGCACCGTCACCAAAACGTCTGGCGAAATGCCTTTCTCTTTCGCATACGCCCGAGACCGTGGCGGAATCCCCTGGAGTCGAACCGTAGTAGAATTCCCCTCGCCCAACTTGCTTGGGAGTGGGGATTTAGGGGTGAGGGCCTGAGCTGGTGTGCCGTGGCTCGGCGCGGACTGTGCAACGGAGCCCTCAGCAAGTTGGACCCTACCAACTTCGGCTCCAATCGGCACAACATCATCCACATTTGCCGTCCACTCGATCAGGGTTCCCGCGTAAGGCGACTCAACATCCATGACCGCCTTGTCGGTTTCCATTTGGTAGATAGGATCGTCACGTTTGATCGTATCACCCGGATTTTTCAAAAACGCGACAATCCGCGCCTCCTGCAGCCCTTCTCCGATTTGCGGAACAAAGAGCGAAGCAACTTGCTCCTCTCCTTTTAGGAGAGGAAGTTCCCGCGAGTCATCGAGCTTGGGAACAGGTGAGGTCGATTGCGCCTCACTGCTCTTTTCAAGCCTAGCATCTCCTCCCGTTTCAAACTTGGCGATTTCGGAGCCAATGGGAACCACATCGTCCACATTTGCCGACCAAGAAACGAGCGTTCCTTCGAATGGAGACTCAACATCCATGACGGCTTTATCCGTCTCCATTTGGTAGATAGGTTCGTCACGGCGAACTTTGTCGCCCGGCTTTTTGAGAAAAGCGACAACACGGGCTTCCTGAAGCCCTTCGCCTATTTGGGGGATGGTGACAGATACGATCGGCATCTTTGATTCTCGTAAGAAGATTTTGACATACGAAAGACAAACTGAACACCCAATTTTCGCCATCCACATTGCTTCGCATTCGGAGCTACCTAGACGGTCTTGGGCTAAACTCAAAAAAACGCGGCATGAAGACTTTGAAGTATAACATTCCCGGAACTGGCGTTCTAACAGTAAATCTTTACGATTACACCAGTCAACTATACGATTATTACGAAGAGCTAGGAACCATTCGAACAATCAAGTCAATACCACAATTGGGACATTTAAGCAACATTGTTATTGGAGCACATCATACAAGATATGAATACATGTTTATTCAATGGGCATTGATATCCAAATTCCGCGATTATGCAAAAGGATCAACTGCTGTTTCAAGAACTTTTCCAAAATATTTCAGGATTATTAATGAAATTGATCCGACACTCAGGGGGCCCTCTGGAACTGATGTAATGCAATCGATCACATTGCTTACCAATATCGGACACCACAAACTAACTTATTCATTTTCCAGAGCTTTAACACATATTCTAAAAAACAACAAGAATTCGAAAGATAGCTTTATTGGTTTAATGCCAGATTGCCTCAAACGATCGGCTACAAACATAATTGAACTATGCCAATGGGAATTATTACATATCATTATGCCTTTCGCTCTGACCAAGCAAAGGAATTCGAACACGCGCACGAAGACATTGCGCGAGTATTCAGCCAATGTGGTTTCGACAATCCTAAGCGCTGAAGAATCACCACATTCAATTCGGAAACTCATCAATGCACATTCGAATATGAAGGCATTGGCCGCAGTTTCACTTGATTTGCATTTCGCGCCAATTTCCTTGGAGTTACCACTCGCACCGCTATTGCTCAATTTCGAAGACTATGTGGACGACTTTACCAGTGGGGACAGAGGTTATACATCTATAACGAATATGATGGCACGACTTCTTCGAAAAGCAGTTTACGGCACAGACGAGTCAATAATTTACACAAGCGAAATCTCTCAATATTTAAAAGATCAAATGACGTCACTCACGATCGAGGATCTAACGCAATGGCAAGTTCAAGATGAACTTCGAAAGTTGTATGAAAGGGATTTCGATGAAATTACTCGTAGAGCAGGAGAAATCGTTCTTCCTCGATCCTCAATCTTACGTCTGAATCAAGATAACGGTAATCGCCCATCACTCCAAGTAAAATCCGTGGATGACCTTGCGGATGAATTAGGAATAGCGTCTTCAATTCCGGATCGTGGAATAACGATCTGCCACCAATGGGAAGTTGGCCGACGTCATTTAGTCTCCCTTATCGTTTGCAATTATTCTCGATCTCTAAATGTAAGAATGAGTCGTGCCGCTCACGCGATCAAGCAAATATACCGACAATGGGACATGAAATCGAATAAGTACAAGGAATACCATCCTCGATTAAGATCGAAGATGGAATTGAATATTTTTGAATTTCTGATTTCCTCATCGATGGGTTCGAAATATATGGTTAAGTTTGAATTTGACGACAATGGCGCTACATCACAGATTCTATTTGATAATTTTGTTAAAATTAACGGTAAAGTAGCCCAACATCTCGCTAGTTCAGAAAGACTTAAAGCCATGTCTCCTGATCGACTGTGTGAATTGCGATCCTTGCTCGAATCATTAACCAAATATTCATCGACAGGAAACACTTCGTGCGCTATTGCCCAAGTGCAAATATTGTTGCACGGCAATGTTGTAGCGGAGTTTGATGGTGTATTTTTTTCTTTCTCCCGAAAATTTAAAATTAAGAGAATGTGCATAGTGGAATCTAAAAACCAAAACTGTCCTTTCACTAAGGCACGAAGGGATTTGATTCAGAAATTGGAACTCCTTTTTGATTCTGAGGAGGTACTCTCTTGGCAAATACTTCAGATTGAAGGTGGTGCTGTTGCAGTTAGAGCTTTCAATTAGAATCTATTCAACTTTGGATGAGTTTGAGAACGACTGTACGGTGGTCACTTGGAAAGACCCGATTTTCGTTAGTCGTTCCCATTTCGAAATGTGAGAGCTGAAGTATGTTCGGCATTTCGCTTGAAAATTGCTTTCCTTTAGCGAATGCCATCCCAACTACTGCCTGTTAGCCCGTCTTCGCCGAAGTAATGCAACACATCCAACTCCAACCGCCGCCAGCGTCATCGGTTCCGGCACCGTATTCACTTTCACCGTGAAATAGCGGTGATCTGACACGGCATCAGGAGTCCAGATGAAGTGGGCGTTGGCGCTCACTCCCGAACGAGTTCCCCAAGGTGACGTACCGTTCGGCCCCAAGTCGCTAATAGTCGTGCCGGCTCCGCCAAAGCCAACGACACTCGCCGACCAGTTCGAATCACCCGTGACCGAGAATTGACTATTGTCGTCAAACCAAAATGCGTTGTCGCTGAGTCCGAGTTGGCCAACGAACATGGATGGCGCTCCCGCGACGTCGAATGCGTCAATGTGGACGTAGTAGGTCGTACCTGGATTCAAAGTAACATTGCCCGTGTAGGTCGTTCCCCACGAGTTGCCCGACGCAAACAGCGTTCCGGTGGAGGAATCGCTGGTGGAAAGATAGGCATTGAAGGCATCGTCAGCCGTTCCGGCAAACGATAAATCCGTTGCGAAGGCCGAAGCTCCCATGAGGGCCAACCCAAAACCAAAAGTCATTCGAATGAAGTTCATCAGTTCATTTCTCCCGAGTGCGCATCCGCACTCGACAACGAAAATTGTTTCTGAACCTGAGGCGGATTCGCCCAAATGGTTAAAATATTCCGAAATTGCACCATTTGAGTCCCGTTCGCGTATGGCATGTCACGATTGGCGGTTAAGATATTGAACGTGGTGACTCCGTCGATTGACGAGCAAATAAGAGGCTTGCGCGCGAGTTCGGGCCGAAGCATTCGTCAGCAAGCAAAGCTGGCGGGAATTCACCATGCCACGTTGGTTCGCTGGGAGTCGGGCGAAACCCGTCCGTCGCGATTTGCCCTCGAGTGTTTTCTGCGCTCCTTTGGTAATTCCGAAACTGAGGTGCATCGTTTAGTTCATGAGTGGATGGGAGCCGTGAACTTTGATGGAAGCAGCGGAAGCGCGATCAAAGCCATGCGAGAGAGTTGCGGATTTTCGCAAGGTCGCCTGGCGTCAGCACTGGGTGTTCAGCAAGGAACCATTTCGAAATGGGAAAACGGCGTATCTCAACCCACCGCGGCTCAGGCCAACCGTCTCCGCCAGGTTCTTACCGGAGACGCCAGCCAGCCCATTATCAAACAAATTGAGCAACTTGAGCGAGATATTGCGGGCTACGATCTGTCCGAATGCTTCAAAAGCTACTCGGATTATTGGCAGAACTGCGCCGTCTTCCCCGTCGAATATGGCGAACACTGGGGCGTCCAACTCACGAATCGTTTAACTTTTCTTGCTCAAACCGATCGTGAAGCGGTGCTTCTGCTTTCTTGGATTTACGCTTCCCAATCGTATTGGCATCTGGCGCGTGGTCATGACCAAAAGGCGCTGCAAGCAGCGATGCAGTCGATCCGAGCGGCAAACACCGTCGGCTTCGACTTAACCAATGGATTTTCGTTCTGGATGGCGGCACGTGTCTACTTCACGAAGCGAACCATCACCGCGAAGGACCGAGCGGAGATCAAACACCTCGCCGACATTTCGGAGCGGAGACTGAGCCAGTCCCGGCTTCCCTACTCCTCGCTCGTGCGCGCAAGCAGCCATCTCGCCGCCGGAAATTATTTAAGCGCTTCGCAATCGCTCGAATCTGCGCGTCGTTGGAATCATCGAATCAGCGACCATGGTCAATACGGCGTCATGTCGGAAGACTACTGGAACGCCTTGATCGATAGTTATCAAAAGCTTTTTGCGCTTCGGTCGCGGGAATATCTCGAGGTCCTATCCCAGCCATCCTTACTCAGCACCGACCGGCCGATTCTCAACATCCTTTCGCAAACCTACGACCTGGCGGCTCTAACCAAGGTCTCTCGCGAGAACCTTGGGGACAAGTACAATCAAATCGCTCAAGAAGCTAACTCGGTTGGATTGGGATTTGCCTTTTCAACGATGGAAGAGCATATCAAGCGAATCGCGGGAATCGACCTGAAGTCGCGTTGCCTAAGCTAAAGGTCTGCGGCCGAAAGCATGGTGCCCTCGCAACCTACCTTCGACATGACGCTTCGCTGATAATGATAGCAATATCTAGATTCTTAAGCTAAATTTAGATCCACAATAACTGGATAGTGGTCGCTCGGGTAGACACCCCCTCGTGGTGTGACCAGGACCTTTAAATTTTCCGCGACAAAATGATAGGAGGAAAAAATGTGGTCAATGTGATCACCGATACTCCCACCAAAGAAGTCATGGAAGGTTGCCGTGGAATTTCCCTTGGTTACGAAATTTACTTTGCCCAATCTTGATATGGGTGCGACCTCGCGCCAGTCTGGCTCAGCGTTAAGATCGCCGACCAAAATCCAAGGCTCGGCTGGCAATTGGCGAGCGATCAATTGTGCTCCATTATGTCGAGCCAGTTCGCTTTCGTGGTCCCAATGGGTGTTGTAAAAAATGAATCCTTCTGCGAATTTCACCCAGGAGCAAATTCTCGTAATCCGATTGCCCCACGTCATTGAATTTGGGACATTTGGCGTATCTGAGAGCCAAAAAGTCCCCGACTCAAGCTTCGTAAATAAGCCCTTCCGCCAGAGTATGGAGCAATGCTCTCCGGCAGCGACTCCATCATCACGGCCAACTGAATAGCTTTCGAAGTCCGGTAGTTCGTTCAGTAAGTATTCAAGCTGAAAGTCAAAAACTTCCTGAAGGCCTATGATGTCAACATTCGCATCGCGAATGACCTGCGCCGTCAAGTGTCGGCGCAATTCCCATGCATTCGGACCGTCCTCGGCCACCCCGTTTCGAATGTTAAAAGTCATAACCCGCAGATTCATTCAAACTCTATTCTGACCCACTCGAAACATGAAATGGGCCACCTCAAAGAGGTAGCCCATTCTGCTTTGCTTCTTTCTTGTACGCGTCAGAATTACTTCTTCGCGCGTCGCTTGCGGATCATGGCAAGAGCGCCAAGGCCGAGAGCGCACATCGATGCTGGTTCTGGAACCGCTTCGAAGTTGTACGTTGCCGACGAGCCGCCGGTGAAGCCGTAGTGAAGGTTGTCGATCGCGCCTTCGTAAGGAACGTTCCAGGTTCCAACACCCATGTTGATGCTGGTCACAACGTAGTCCTTACCCGTAAGGATCGACTGCCAATCGGCAAGCGTTCGCTCACCGTTGTTGACCGAACCTGGGCCGTAGGCAGTGTTGATGGTGCCGCTTGCGCGAAGCCAAGTCGAACCTGGGTTTGCGAAGATGTCCATCGAATTCCACTGGTTGTAGGTAAACGTCGGCGAGTGGCTAGGAGTCCAAGCCGTGTCGAAGATCAACTGGCCGAACTTATTGTCAGTCGCGCTGAAGAGTTCGACGCGAAGGATCGGATTCTGATTTCCGCTACCTGGTGAGCTCAGCGTGAACATGTCAGCCGAAAGCGCCGAAAGCGAATCGAAAGTTCCCATCACGCCGGTTGCGTTGCCGCTGCCGTCGAAGCTTCGACCAATCGCAAACTCAGACTTCTCCGAGCTGCCGCCATCGGTTTTGAACCAGAGCGAGCCGTTGCCGTTTCGCGGAAGGTTGGTGTTGATACCAACCGCGCCATTGTTCTTGACTTCGCGATAAACCGCAACGTCGCCGTTTGCGCCGCTGAAGTTCGTCAGAGCCTGGCTCACCGGGGTAGGCGAAGCCGAAGTGAAAAAGTCACCGGGGGTCATGTTGTTGCTGTAGACCGTTTGTGCGTTTGCAGCAACCGCACCTCCAAGCAAGCCGAAAATTACAGTTAATTTAATTGGGTTCATCATCGTTCCCTCAAACGAGAAGAAGTTTAAACCAGCAATTACTCTAGCTGATCAAATTACGTTAATTTAGACCTAAAAACCGGATAAATTACCAGCAAAATACGTCGTTCTGCAATAAATTGCAGGCAACTATACTAGCTAGTAATAACACTTAAGCGTGTATGGTATTCGCTAAAAGCTCGTTCGCTAGCTCTTCTAAAACGACTCCCACGTACCAGACATCGTGATCGTTTTCGGGCGACTCATGCCAATCATACAGATAGCCACTGACCAGCTCGGCCGCAGGCAGTCGATCAATCAGTTTATATTTGGGCATGTAAGTCTCCTTCAGCACTGGGTAAAAGTCGCTGGGGAGAGGCGGCTGCATCAGCCGATAGTCATCCGTGACGTCCACAATGACAATTTTCGCGAGGTTATGTTCCCATAGATTTCCGCAAAGTTCTGCCATCGAAAGTTTCCTTCCTGAATCCAGACGGAGCAGCTTTGCAAAAAGGATCAACTATAAATGTGGCTCATGAACAGGTGGTGCCATCAGGTTGATCGGCTTGTCGCCGCCAAAACCAAGGCTGCTTCGAGTTTCCTCGTTTTTCATCTTGCGCTGATTTGGCTTGCCTGCCAACTTGCCCCACGGCAGGAGCAATGTCACACGGCGATTCCCTGCGGCAAAGGGACTCTTGGGAAACTTGAGTTTGGTATCCGCAAACCCGCGAACTTCCTTAAATCGTTGCCCTGGGATACCGTCGGCCGCCAATGCCTTGCGAAAGGCGCTGGCCCGGTCGGTGCTTAATTCCCAGTTGGTATATTCCTTTCCGGCATAAGGCTTTCGATCCGTATGTCCTTCGAGCACAACATATCGCCCGGTGTCCTTAATCGTCGGTACGATCTGTTTGATGATCTTCGAACCGAGTGGGCTGATCTTCGCGCTGCCGCTCTCGAAGAAAACGCTGGTTACGTCTTCGAGGAACTCGATTTGGATCCCCTCCGAAGTCATCGAGACCACCACGTGGTCCATGTCGGGCACGTTATAAAGCTTTTCGCGGATGCCTTGCGAAACTGCGTTCATTTCGCCTTCCTCGTTATCGTTCACCCCGTTGTATTGGCTAACTCCATTCCCCGTGGCTTGGTTCTTGTTGGGGTGCGCGATGGATTCGCTGCTCATCGAGATGACCTGCTTGGTATGGGGCGGATTCTTCATGAATCCCGCCGGATCGTTAAAGTAGCCCTGAATCGAAGTCTTCGTCTCGTCCGACAAACCCATGATCCAAAGCACCATGAAGAAGGCCATCATTGCCGTAACAAAGTCGGCGTAAGCAACCTTCCAAGAACCTCCGTGGTGACCACCGTGGCCTACCACTTTTTTCTTTTTGATGATAATAGAGTCGTTAGCCATGGAATGGTCCAAAGTTTGGAGTTGGGAGTTGGGAGCGTAAAAGTCCGCTGCTAGGTAACCTCTTCAAGTGAGCGAAAGTAGCTACCAAGACTTGAAAGTCTGGGTGAAGTCGATGGACCTGGTTACCGAAATATACAGATTGACCACGAGCCTTCCCCAGGAAGAGAGATTTGGATTGATCTCTCAAATGAGAAGAGCTGCGGTTTCGATCCCATGCAACATTGCTGAGGGCCATGGAAGAAGATCGCCAGGAGACTTTTCGCGATTTTTGAATATCAGCATCGGCTCTATCAAGGAGCTTGAAACGCTTTTGCACATCTGTCTTCGCCTGGAATTCTTGCAGGATTGTTCGGCCACTCTCGATATGTGTGAAGAAATCAGCCGTATGACTTCTGGCTTGATCAAAAAAATAAGAGAGGAGTGAACCAATCACTCCCAACTCCCAACTCCTGACTCCTAACTTCGTCATGCCGCCTTATCCTTGACCGCATTCTCCATTTCGCTAAAGCCTGGGCGGACGGTTGGTTCGATATTTCGACGAGCAAATTCAACGCACGTGATCGGCGCTTCACCGCGAGCAAAGCTAAACAGCGCATGGCGGATGCAGTTCATATACATTCCCTCGCTCGCTAGTCGTAGTTCCATCGCCTTCGAGAGGGGCGACAAGATTCCGTACGCAATAAGAATTCCCATAAACGTACCAACAAGCGCCGCCGCAACCGACTCACCGATCGCCGCCGCTTCGCCACCGATCTTGCCCATCGTGATGATAACGCCCAAAACCGCCGCAACGATTCCAAAGCCAGGCATCGCGTCCGAAGTCGTCTGGATTGCCTGAGAAGGCAACAAAGCCTGATGATGAGCAACCTCAAGGTCAAGCTCCATCATCTCGCTCAAATCGTGGGGTCCGACCGAACCCGACAAAATCACTTTCAGTGTGTCGCAGAAGAAGTCGCACGCATGGTGGTTGTTGATGAACGTCGGATACTTGCCAAGGATTTCCGACTTCGAAGGATCTTCGATGTGCTTTTCGAGACCCAGCAAGCCTTCCTTTCGGGCAACGTTGAAAAGCTGATACATCATCTTGAGCAAGTCGACGAATGCCTGCTTTGTGTAAGGATCGGGCTTCATGATGCCCAACGATCCTTGAATCGCGCCCTTAACGCCCGCCATTCCGTGACCGGCCATCAGCGACCCAAAACCAGCGCCGACAAGAATGATGATTTCATTGATTTGGATCAAGACGCCTATGTTGCCGTGGTGCATCACATAGCCCACGATGACTGCAACCAGAACAATCACCACACCAATTATTGTAAACATCTATTCCCCTGTACCCTCTCGATTCTTGTTCCATTGGTCGGTGGAATTAACAGGTGGTGAAATTACCAGGTTCTGAAAATTCTTTGCGTTTTTGAGCTGATTGGCACGCAACAAAAAAGCCGGTCCGAAACATAAGTATCGGACCGGCTGATGGCTTCGATCAGACTAGATTCACTGCTTGCTAAAAGATTTTGCCGTGGACTCGATGAATTTCGAGATGGCATCCTTTTCGCCTGCCGGGAAGCGATCGACTGCGCCTTTCGCTTTATCGATCCAGGTCATCGCACCTTCTTTATTGCCTGTCGTGTAAAGCACACGTGCATGGTAGGTGTAGATCAGAGCTGCATCCTCATCTTTCGCCGCATTCGCATTTTGTTCGGAGAGCTTTGTCAACGCTGCCTTGTCGGCATCTTCTTTCATCACTCCAGCCATCGACATGAAAGTTGTGGCCCATTCGCGAGTTCCGACCGCACCAACGTTGCCGTAATACTTGGTCGCATAATCGATCGATCCCTTGGGGTTGGTTCGCATCGTATATTGAATGGCATAGCTGACCGCAGTTGCCTTTCGAGTTCCGGCTCCTTCGACAAGGGCTTGGATTATTGCCGAATCATTCTCTTTGTCGGCAGCAGAAATACTCACTTACCGTTCAAGTCCGTCCTGATGTCTGGACAGGCATGTAAGAATCATATAAGAATCAGTCAATATGTGTAAAAATAAACAAAACTCCTGATATAAAAGATGTGCCATGAATCGGCTTCACTACATATTGCTACTTACAAGCTTATCCTCTTTTGCTATAGCGGACGACTCGGGAGCATTCTCTCCAAGCCCAGCCGTGGATGCATTTACCAACGTATCCGTTGTATCCGTAACCTCACCTGGAAGTGGGTCAATCAACTTCACAATTATCGACAAGGACACATTCTGGAGTGGGCCAGGTACCGTGCAGCAATATAATACAAAGGGATCGTTATCGCTTGACCAATCATTGTTGCCCGCCGGAATAACCATTTCACTGACGAACACTCAATCTGACCTACTCGCCTATCGTTACACGGCGGACGTTTACTGTTCGGGAGGCTTTTCCAATGGCGTAGCATTCCAGGTACCGTGGACGTGGGTAGATTCAGGACAACCAATACATGAAAAGGACGATGATGCAAGCAATGCCTTCTTTATCGAAATTGTCCTACCTACTCAAGGCGGTGGTGGTGAGGGAACAGGTACTGGCTAACTGAGGAAATAACAATGCTTTTGACTACGTTTGCAATATCCCAAATTGTCCAACAGGTTTTTCTTGGTGGCTCGAGTCAGTCGCTATGCGATACATACTTTGAAATTGCAAAACGTAGCGTCGTTGTATCCGACAAGGTAGTCGCTGCATTTGGACCGGTGAGATTTAAGCGTGATGAGCAACAAAATCTCACATTGTTGGATACAACTTTTACAACACACTACAATCGTGTAAAAAAAGATCTTGCCCTGAATGAAGATGAGCGAACGAAGGTTGGACAATATTCTAACGTTGATTCAATCGTTACACGTTATTATCCACCCATGTTAGTGGGGATTTTCACGGGTAAAGGTGGAACCGACATCCTATCCTCAATTAATATAAGTAATCCATCAAATTTATCAATAAATTTTGATTTCAAGTTACGCTATATTTTTGGTTCCGGTTCTGATTGCATAAAAAATCTTAACAACCGCGGGTTCGAAAAGCCAATTGAATTTCCCAGTCTTTTCGGCAATTTATGGTTTAGCTGCAACCTGGCACACGTAAGTGAACTTGACTTCCTAACAGCGATAGCCCAATCAATAGATTGTATGGGTATGCAGTCCTGTCCAAATTGAGCCTAGAAAGCCGATTGGGCTGCATCGAATATAAATTTCTTAACTTTGTCGTTCACCGCTGACAGTCTTTGCATATCGCCTCTAAAGTAGCCAAGATTCAGCAGGGGATTTGGTGAGGCTTCCAGAATTTGTTTTTCCAGGCTTGCCTGTGGTTGAGATTTCCACCCCTCATCCGAAAACCTGAATTTGTAGTATTGCCCTAAGGGCACCCACAGGCGATCGTCCCCGCCTTTCCATGAGCCGTCAGCATAGATTAGCTGTAACAAGTAATGGAATTGCGTGTATGCCTCTAATATCTCAGCACCTGTCAATGGAGTCCACGCAAAGAACGAGGGCAATATTGAAACTAAGTGATCATCTATAGCAGCGAACCTTCGATGCTCTACTTTAGGCTCTGTTGTATGCAAATATTGGGCATCGTGATCACCAAGGATTTTGTAACCTACATGGTTTTGGATAAATGGCTTATCCTCCTGATCGTAGAATGACCGAGACGTCGGGGTGCTTATGATCCGTGCTGCATCACCAATTCGTCCCGCTGCAATGGCGGCAGTACCCGAAACGTACAGCGCCAAAAAGGCTGGATAATAGCGTAGTTCCGTCCAAAAGCTGTGATACTCCTTTTTTTCAGGGTGAGCCAAGCGATTAATGGTCCTGACAACGTGGTCGACTTGCTCTGAATCTCCATAGAAACTCAATGTAGCTGCCAAAGCACAAATCCTTGTTGAGGCAGCCTCAAACTTGCTCACTCGGCTTCTATATTCGTTGACGAACGCTTGGTTGTATTCATTGTATGCCGCCTGAGCTTGGAATTCTTTCGCTTCCAGCCCCTGCAGCGCAGTGGTAATTTCATCGCAAACAAGGTCATGTAACTGTATTCGATGCTCGGGTCGAGGGATGAATCGCTTTGCGGACGCGACTACAGTTGCAATATCGATCGGACGAGGTTGGCTGAGTTCCCGAAGTGTCTCCGTTTTCTGCAGCAGTTCCTCAAACGCTTGATCTGCCGAAGCAATTGGAACCAATGTCCCCCTTCTGGCCTCGACCACATCTCTTGCCTTTTCACTTAGAGGCGAGGTGTGCATCCAATACATTCCAAACCTTCTATTTGGAGACGATTTGATCGTATCAATGAGTGCGTTGTCGTAATCTGCTGACCATCCGCAGACGAGTAACCCATGCTCGTCAAGGATGTGGAGCAAGTAGTTTCTCAGTTCTGGCGGATAAGTTGACAACTCGTCCTCGGTGTTACGGAGCCTAGTGTCAACGTAATCGCCGTGGACCTTAATGACAAGGCATTTGGAATGAGCATATGGCATTGCACCCGCAATCCCAGATTCATGGTAAACGACGTCTGGGGTAACTCCCTCGTCTAAAAGAGCCCGCTCCATCAATCGGTCAAAATTGGTGGTGATTATTACTCGAAGGAGCCCCATCCCCACCATCTTGGCGATGGCTCGGTGAGCCTTTGTTGGCACCTTAAGACCGTCTTCACGCTCTTCCTCACTGGGCTCGAAATAGGGTCCTAGAAGATTTCTCCGCTCAACCTCGCTGTTGGCAAGTCCACCAACCAAGGAAGAATAGCTAGGCTCACTTTCGAATTTGCTCTGGTACCATTGGATCAACGCTGCATTATCTAGCTCCCGAGGTGCATCAGGCAGTTTTCTTACTAGATCCAAGGTGACTCCCCAACCTGTAGGAATTCCTGCACTTCGCGAGATTCCAGAACCGAGGAGCAAGGCGAATTGTCCTGGACCTTGATGTATGCCGAATGAAAGACTGGTTAGAGGTTCATTGAAATTTGCCATTTGTGGTATATTATAGACATACGTCTACGTAGCTTGACAGCCTTAGAGTTGGCTCGCCAAGAAAGGTAGACAGCCAATTTTTGCCGAATATATAACGACGGATGGAATTCTGCCGTATAATACAAATGCATCATCTACCAAGTCGTAGAAGGAGCTAGGAGCCGCGTCTAACAAGGCGTAGCACCTTCAATTTTTTCTTTCTGGTAATCCTGCCACTGCCTGGTGAACTGATCGACCCTGTGAGTTGTCAGTTCAGTTATGGCTGTAACTAGGAAGAAATGATCTTTGTTCACCCCGAGGATTACGACATAGTCGTCATCTGGCGACCAGAGGTGAAGTCTTTCTTGCTTATTCTTCGTCGTTCGCCAACATTTAATGGCCTCATGACAAGCAAGATCAATCATCTCTCTGCACCAAGAAACTCTTTCTGCTCGACGCATGTCTAATTCTCGCTCATTCTCTCCTTGACTGCTCACAATGTGCCAGAAGCCCTTTGGATATCCATCCTCCATATGCCATGAGCATTTGACAAGAGTCCCACAAAGTTTGAGACTACCGCCGAATTGAGCCCGAAAGATCCCGTAAATACTATCAAGAAATTTTCTTGAGTCGCCGTTATAATCTTCGTAGCTTAACGGCACCGAAAATAAAGCTTCTTCACACATCCTCAGGTCTCCAAACAAAAACGTTAAACTTTGGCTCCTGAACAAGAGTAGATTTTGTCAGTGAGTAACCACTTCTTTCTTTGATCAAATGAACTAACTTAGTCTTCGCCTTGCTCGTGAATTCTTCACCCTGTGATTGTCGATTTGCGTAACTAACTGCGCCTATTAAAACATCCGCAACTTGCATCAATGTTACTTCGTCGGAGCGAACAGTCTGAATGCCTTCAATCCTATTTTCCCCGAAGTCCAAATTGGCCGTTTTAAGAATTCTCTCCAGCCTTTGGACCTTTTTGTAACCAAGCGTGTCCTTTATGTCGAGGAAAATCCTGTATGAGTCCTTTGGCTTCAAAATATGGTCCAAAAGCCTAAAGTACATCTTATAGTACCAGTCGTCATGGGTCTGATCAAATCGTGCATGATCAAGCTTAGTTTTGTCGGGCACAACAATTGCTCGAAAACTCAAGGCATCTTGAGCGAAAAAATACTCGATCAATTGCTCGAACATATCTACTTTGGATGGGGATACCTTCTTCCATTTGAATTCCACATGGGGTTGCAGTCCATTTGCCACCTTTATTTTCCATATTTCGTCTCTGATTTCTCGACGGCGTTCGACGGGGCACCACAGAGCGCCAAGCACCATTGCGGCCTTGCCATCGTTCTCTAAGTGACAACTCTCGTCGCAGTAGATATGATATTTCAATGCTTTCCTCGTGTCAGTTGTACCCATCTTTAGGCATATTATGCTGAAGTTGCTTGTTAGTGATTCAGACTCAAGAATGCTGTTGCATCCATAGTTGAATAGCCGTTACGAAACGGACAAAGTGTCCGCCATAGCCCTCCCAACTCAGGCAGGGTGAGAAATAATATCTGTCAGTGTAAAGAACCGCCTTTTTATTTTGCCAATTTTAGGTTAGCAGAAACCTAATCTGGATGATTAAAAAATGGACCAATATACAGCGATCTCCCAGGACAAAGAGCGTCCTTTGCAAAACAAGATCATATCTGACCTGATTACAATTTCCTGCTATCAATGATTTCGGACACAGATTGATGAACGTGCCGAACCATACAAAGTTCTTCCTGCTGCCGAGGTCAGTCCACGGCTTGAATTGAATGCAGGAGTGTTGCTAACGATTGAGACTTGTCGATACCCAGAATTTCGATCAAATCAATGAACTGCAGGAGATCGATTCGTTGCTCTCCTCGTTCAACTCGGTACATAAAGGATTGGTTCTTTCCAAGCCGACGTGAAACTTCACGTTGCCCGAGACCAGCCTTTTCTCTGTGCTTTCGAATCCAAATTCCAATGTTTTGGTACTCTGCCGTTCGCGGCGCAATCGTTTCGTTGCGTACATTCTCCGAAGTCGACATTATTCGAAGAATAGATATGTCAATGACTGCAAATTGCAGTCATTGCTGATATACTTATGCTACATGGATGCAGAGTCTATTGGAGGATCAATGCCCAACTTTCGCCTTGTAGTTACGCCAAGCGCTGTGATCAGGCTGCTGTTGATTTTGGCAACCCTGTCAGCTATTTCTGGATGTGCTCCCAAGAAAGCAACTCCTAGCGGATATTATCAGGGCACTTGGAAATCCGATACACAGTCTGGTCTTCTCGTTATACACATCACCCTCGATGGAAAGCTTTCAGGCAAAATGGAAATTGATGACAAGACTGGAAGTGGTCCATATCTAAATGGCCAAATTCAGGCTGATGGTAGTTTCGCTTTTGAAGCAAGCGGGAAGAAAGTCGAGGGAACTTACAACACAGACAGTCCAGGACTTTTAATGGGGGAGGGGACGATTACACCCAGCCTTCACGCTTTCACTTTCTCGGTACGTCCCGATGACGAGAAAAACAATCCGCCGTCACCACAACAGACTTCTCCAGCGCCTCAGCAAGCCATTCCACAGACTACTGAATCTGTAATTGTAGAATCCCCCGCGCCGCAAATTAATCCACCAGTCTCTACAGAACAAAGAACAATCTTATACGCTGCGTTGATCACTCGACCGACTGATGCGAAGCAAGCCTACATTTATTGGAGTCAAAAACGTGACGGCTCTTTCCAGGATTTCCAAAACAAGGTGTTTCTGACGGTCACTCCGCAATTTCACTTGGACCACCATGTTCAGTGTGATGTCAAATTTATAAATTCTGATCAGCTTCCTCCAACAGCTGTTGAACTTACCGAATTTGAATCAGTCGGTAGTTTTGCCAATCCGTAAGCTACAATGTTTTATGGGTATACAGTTGAGTCCTATGTGAACCTAGACACCTTTCGATTTGCTGATCGAGACTTAGTCTTAAGTTTAGATCGCATTGCCTGAAATCATTGGTCAGTAGCAAACACTACCTTGCGTTTTTTCATCAAAACGTCCCGCTTTGATGAGATCAGGTCCGTAATTCTAATTTCTCCGCTGAAAACCATATCTAGGTCGGCTTTGCTAACGAAGAGGATGGAAGCTGACTCAAGCCGTGACTCCACATATTCAACGGCTTCGGAAGAAAAACCGCCGATCGAGACCAGAACTCCAATTGAGCCAGGGCGAGCGGTAATTCGATCACGTAAATCACGAACCACTCTTGCGCCAACGACAGACTTCTCCCATTTGCATGAGAAAACAAAGTAGATGAAGCCTTGAGACGCAATCAAATCATTCTCTTCGCCCGTGGCTCTAACATTTAGATCAACAGGCCAGTCTTCGTGCTCAAGTATTCGCGCCAAGAGCTTTTCAAGCTCATGACCTCGAGCTTGTGGTTCATCTGTTTTTCCCTTTAAATCCTGCCAAGCTTCTTCAATCTCGCAGCTAAAAGCAATCTTCTTCGCCAATTCGATTCCGCTGGAGCTCAAACGAATCAAAGAGCCGCCAACAAATTCTATAAAGTAATAGTCTCTCAAGATGTCGAGATTTAAAAAGACTTCTTCTCTGGAAAAATCATGGTTATTTGCCAGTCCATGAAGGTCACGCACGTTTCGTGGCCCTTCTGACTCACGCGCCTCGAGCAACTCGGAGAGGATTGCTTTGCGAATAGCGTCGTGTCTTACCTTCAAAGCTGGTGGTGCAAGATCATTTGTCTCGACGTAAATTATTCCAGGGCTAGTAATCTCCATATTTGGTCCGAGCGACGCTGCATCAACCAGCCCTATTTCATGTAAATCGTCATATATTCGATCAACGGAGTCTCGGGAATATCCTCGCTCCCTAGCCCAGTCATCCCAATTAAGTGAATGAAACTGATCGGTCACTTTTCCCACATACAGATGGCTCAAGAGTTCGTTCTTCATGCTCATGTGGAGAGTATACGTGTCAATGCTCGAGAATTAGGATTTGGATTGCCTTGCAGGAGGTGGGACATATTTGGCAATAAAGTAGACATCAAATTCTGATGGTGGAAAGTCGCCATGGCTGCTAGAAACATTGCATGCGTTGGTCCCAGTGTCTAGGCCAAGAACAGATCCGTCCGTAAAATGAATCAGAATTACGTCACTCGAGTGCGCTTCCTCGAAATTTTCTCTTAGTCCACTTTCGACTCGTGCAACGGTACGCCCGATGATCCTATTCATATGTGCTACGCCGAAAGAATTAACCATGGGGCGGTCGATCGTTTGAATATGCCGAAGAGCTTCACGTCGGTCAACTGCTTTCTCGGCATTGATGCCCAGAAGGTTCTGCAACTCAACCTTTAGCTCGACCAAGCCCTCCTTCAACTCTTGCAGATTCTTGTCAAACGCTTCGAAAGCATCGAACTTTTTTGCTCTGGGTCTGACTTTATGTGTAGCCTTCCTTCTTTGACTGGACATATTGGAAAGCGACTTCCAAAGTGAGCTAGTTGAAATATTGGGCAAGCATCGCTCCAGCCTTTGTCGAGTCTTAGTCGCTGATCCATTCAATGTCACTCCTGAACTTGTTGCAATAGCGTCTATTGTCTCAGAGTTCAGACCATCAATAGTCAAGCTATACAGTTCCTTTTGGCTGTCTTGGTATGCATGGTCGTTCTCGGCAAGCGGCATGTGAAGATGAGGGTTGCCCGAAAACTGAAAGAGTTGTGTATCGTTGAATTCCAACGTGATGGCATTGACCTCCGAGATCAAAAGTTCAATTTGTTGGATGACATTATTCTCGACCTCCCATGATCCGTACAAATATCTCGCTGCCCATCGTTCGAATCTGAGATCAGGCAGCGGAGCTAGTTGATCTGAATCAATTAGATGCGGGAGCCACCTGTCGATGTGGCCCCGAGAATACTGTCCGAACTGATATTTAAACACTGCAAGACAGTAATCACCTGATTTCAGCTTTCGAAATCCAAATTTTAGATTTATGCCTTCTAAGCTGCGTTGAGCGTCGTCAAGTGAGCCTGAATATTCAGGGTTAAGGCCAACTTCGCCTTCGAAATCGGTGAGCTCGACTGAATATTTATGTCCCTCTGTCCTATATTGGGCCAAGACCGAGGGTTGGAAATAAGCCAACATAGGCTTCTCCGAATCTTCAATTTCCATCCTTTGCTCGAAGATGAGTTCATCCATTTGAACTCATTTATACATCAGAACGATTAAGTGCAAATGTTCGTGCTTCTGTCCATGAATTCTTAGAAAACCGAACCACCTCCAACATTCTCTTTTTGGGCTGAGATGGTCGCCTGCCAAGTGCTTTTACGGCCTGCCTGACCTCAGATTCCATTGCTAAATCAAGGATCTCAAAGGTATCCAAGTGTTTGTGGGATATGGAAAGGTCATGCATCGACATAAAACGGTTTGCCTCGCCTTTCCATTGGTTCAGCCAGTTCTCCGCTGCCTCGTTCAGCAGCAGTCGCTCAGATTCACTGTATTGTAGCTTCAGTTTCGTTCAACCTCTTGGTGGGAACGGGGCGTGCCCATGACTGTCCTTGGACTGGATCTTGCCGTCCTGGCCATGAATTGTAAGCTCAGCGCCCTGATTTCTGGCTATGGTTCGGGCTGCGTCGACAGCTTCTTGCTTAGTATTGGTGATTTTCGCGGCCTTCGATGCGCCATCGGACTTGACTTGCCATTGATCTCCCTTGGGAGTCACGCGAACATTTTTCCCTGCCATGATATATTAGTAGACGTTTGATACGGTTTTTTTGTTGACAGATCTTGCTGTATCGGACAAATTCATTTACGCAAGCCATCCTGCTTCTCAGGTTCCAAAGGCTTCGAAAGCGAACTAGGATTCGAACTGAAGTTCCCCTGGTATGATTGATATTGAGCGTGCTGACGCGACGTTGAGGGCCACTGTCCTCTTCTTCAGCGGCAATGGGCTCAATTCTGCGCTATCGCAGGTGGAAAACTATGAAGCTAAAGGATGCCATTAAGTTGGCGATCAACACGTCGTACATCGACGACCAACTCGAAATTGAGGCCCTCCGCAAGGGCTTGGACATAGTCAAAGAAGAATGTCCTTTCATTGAATTCCTCGATACCCCGACAGGGGAGATTCCCTTCAAGTCGGATACTGTATTAGTGACGACAAAAGTTGAAGGGCGAGAAGCAAACAAAATTCGACAGTTAAAACGGGGCGATGGCCGAAACTCATTTACGGTTCCTTCACTTAGGCTTGAAGCTCCGATCGATGGCTTCTTGCGGCCATACTTTCGAACAGAACAAGGTATCTCGGACATGGCGGATCGCACCGCTCTGTTCTTTGGATCGTCTTATACTGGACTGTTGCGACAGTACATTCTGCAGGGATTGCTTTACACCGCCGAAATGCAAGGTAACGTCGTTCGCGCAACTCCAGATACGTTGAAGCGAGAAGTAAATCGAGCCGTAGGAGCAATCGATGATTCATCATCGATAATTACAAATGCGAAGTACGCTGCGAGCGTGTCTGATCGGCCATTTGAAAGGTCTGTAGGAATCGATGGTAAGGTTCGGCTCTTTTATGAGCTTGACGCCGACGTCTTAATTGTGGTCCCCGACAAACCCGAGGATGTCGGCTTCGTGCGAACGGATCTTTTGCCCGAAATGTTCGTCACTGTCCAAAATCCAGGTTCGATTCGTGCCTCGGCCGTGTTTGAAGCGGGCTTTTGCTTCTGGGGCGGAGTTCCGATCACGAAGATCGTAGTCGAGAAGGGCTAACTCGTCGAAACGAATATTGGGCCGCTAACGGCGATTAGCGGCTCAATTCAGTTGCTTTCTTTACACCTGGTCTTAGAGATATTCTAGAGACATGGAGCACGTCGAATAGACGAGTCATTGGTTGGGCCAAAGGAAGGCTCATCATTGACCAACGCGACTTGAATTCCGTGTCTAAAGACCACTGTGAATGAGGTTTAAGACTTCAAGGCCGAGCTGCCGAACTTCGGCATCCGTTAAACCAAGTTCTTCATCGAGATTCCCACCATGCGAAAACACCTTTGTTTCATTGAGATTCTTGAGGCGTTCTAGGTGAGGTGTCATACTTTTCTTCACAAAATCGGGATACTCGTTCACTTTGTAGATAATATCGCCGAGCGAATGATCAGCATTAATTACTTGAGGATATTTCATCTTTAGAAATCCCTCCAAGACACCTCGAACGAGAGGAACCGCAGCCATAGCGTCTGTATTTTGGCCATCGAGAAAGTCTTGCAGTCGAGCACGTTTGTCCGAGTAGCCCTGCAGGGAGCGCCGACTAAGGTTACAAGCCGAAAAGGTAACACCTGCACTTCCTCTAGAAAGCTCCAGTGTGACGAGTCTAGGATTGGTCCCCGCCTCCTGCTTTGGAAAGACTCGAACTCTAAGTGCTTCAAGGAATCTAGGATCATGCGAAAGAACAATTAGCTGCCTAGCATCACGGGCAAACTGTCCGACCAATTGCAACGTTTGCCTTTGGCGGTTACGGTCGAGACTTGACATAGGATCGTCGATGACGACAATTGTTTCCGACAGCTTAGGATCAGACTTCAATTTGGCAAGGAAGAATGAGAGAGCTAGAGTACGCTTGTCGCCTTCGCTGAGTGTAGAGCCAAATGATGGCGTCGATTTGTCTGATTCTTTGTTGCCAAGTTGGATTTCATGTCCTTTTACTTTCAGGCAATACTTGACCGCGGGCCGACCTCCGTCATTTGACTGCTCTGCTTTGGAAATCTCGAATTCAGCTCCAAATGCTCTCAGCAGTTGATTGATCAGAGCCATATATGGTCCAATTATTTGTGGAGACAGTGCTCGTAATTTTGATTGAAGACCTGTTTTCTCCGTATTTAACTCCTTGTATAGCTTAATTGCGCTCGAGTATTTAGTGACAAAATCAGCCACCTCTGGCAAATTTCGCTTCTTAAGAGCCTGAAGTCTGGAGACCGCCATTTCAGCCTGCTTGAGATCCCCAGGCTTAAGGGTCAAAAGGTACGTTTCGATTTTAGACCTTCTATCTTGAATATCTGATCGGAAGGTATCCAATGTTGCATTGACGGCATTTGCGAGATCCCGTGCCTTTTCTCGATCAGTTTGATGGATGACATCGAGAGGTGAGTTGAGCTTGGTAACTAGCAATTCTTCAACATGAAGGCGCAGACTTGTCAGGGCCTCTCGAAAGGTCTCTTCAGGAAAGGATATTTGGTCTAATACAATCTGAGGAGACCATCCTTTTATGTACTCATTGTTTTGGACTGAGAGTTCGCTGAGCTTCTCAACTGTTCCCTCGCTCAACCGTCCTTTCACCTTGTCTGCGAGAGCTGCCAGGTTCTTCTTGAAGTCAACATATGCTTGATTGAAAAACTTTTGGTAGGATGTGATCAGAGATTCAGGTCCTTGTGACTGACCACAGAACGGACAACTCGAATCTCCACAATACGAAAGACCCTGTTGTAGCCATGCTTCCATTTCTGGCGGCTTTTGTCCGATATGATTTCTCATCCTAAGTTCGGCTTCTCTCTCCAAACCTTCAATGGTGATATCAAATGCTTCAAACAACTCATCCAAATGAAACTCCAACTGTTTCACCGATGTTGGTTTGGCTCTGGCCTTTATGCTTTCGTTGTTTTTAATGTCCTGGAGGCGTTGTAGTGCATCTTGAAGTTGCCTTTCTAAGTCTGCTGGCACAACCGCCTTTATATAGTCCGAGACCGAGAAAGGATTAGCGTATCCACGAAGTGCAGTTTCGGCATTGGTTCGCTCGGTAGAAACCTTCCTAGATTCAGAATCCAACAGTTCGATCGACTTCTTTATCTCAACAGGCTCACGACCCAATACGAAGTCAAGCAACCGCTGGCGTTGTTTTGCGTCGACGGCCATTCCCGAATAGACATTTTCGTCCACGAAGTTTGAATCAAAGACTTCTATGTTTGGAACGGTGTTCTGCCAGGTTCCATCTTTTAGGCTCGATGTGATGCGACCACCTGGAGTTCCAACTAAAATATGGGCTTCAGGTTGCCCTTGAAATCCAAGAGTAGTCTTTGACTCAAGCTCCGTTGCAATCCCAGATGCAGCACTTCGTAGCAAGGACGCAAAAGTAGATTTGCCTTTGCCATTTTCTCCATATATGAGGGTCACTTGCCCGAAATCTGTTGGCGTTGTCACAGCCTCAAGCAATCCCAGTCCCTTTATAGAAATCAGTTTTTCGATCATCCAATGTCTCGCTCAGAAGACTGCTTCAGAACTATGAGGCCGCCCCCATAGACGCTTCTCATTTGATTTCGATGCTCCCTGTCGTGGCGATAAGCCAGTCTAACTTGGGAGTGTCGGCTTGAACGTAGTCCTCACCCCGCATATTGTCCTTCTCACCTTTAACCAGAAACTTAGGAATCTGCTTTGCCGTAACAAAAGTAAAAGAGCGAGTTTCTCCAGCCTTAAGATTCTTGAATTTCGGATATCCCTGCACAAACTCGCCCGAAATAAAGTCAGTTCCAGATTTTGCTACGAAGCTGGAATAGTGAGCTTGAATCAAGACTTCGGATGCGTCCGTTTTAGACGTGTTTGTTATTGTTCCTTCGAACGTGTATGGAGTTGAATCGAAGACGCTTCTCGTACTCTTGACTGTAGCGTGCACCTCAATGTCATCATGATTAATGTCTTCGATTGGCTTGATCGTCGCAAAACTCGACTTTCCTATCAGAAAGGCGTTTAACAGCAAAGAGGCTCCAAGCAGAGACGCTAGGATCAAAATCAATCTGTTCTTCCTAGCTGGTTGAGGGTTCACTATATCTACCAAGTAAATATCTCCTTCGGTTGGAGCCTACTGCTTCCGTCTTCCCCGAACCTTCTGAACTTTGTAGTGTCTGCCGCGATCCGAACATTATTAGCCCTGGAAAATGCTTCCAACTGCTTACGCAACTCTCCTGGAACTTCGATCACTTTTTGAACCTTAGATTGTGTTTTTTGCCTGAGAACTCTAAGGGCAGCTCTCACCTCGGTGGGCTCCGTAAGCGGATTGCCGTTTTGCGTCACTGCATGAATTGTTGGCAACGTAACGAACATCATGCCGCTAGGCCCCTTGCGAACGAATGCCTCGACGCAATCAAAGGTGATGGTCTTTCCTGCAATCTTCAAAGTGACTTGATCAACCTTGGTACAAGCCTTCTTCGCGGCAACGAGCTCTTGGTTGGAGAGTTTCGAAACGTTGTTGGTTGCTGGCATTGAATGATTCTAGCGTAAACTCTAGTCCCGTGTCTGTTGCTGACATTTATCATTATCCCACCGATGTCTTCAATCTCATGGTTGATGCTATCCCATCGATAAACAGATCAAAGGATGACTTGATGGTGTTCTTCAAAAGTGCTGGAGTCCCGCTCAAGATTCTATCACCCTACTATGAGAAACTTGAAAGCGATCGAGACTCGTTTCGGAAGCACCTTGTTACTCGTGCGATTCTCCAAGAAATCAATGAAGGCGGTGATCTCCTCCTCGAGTGTCGTCGAGAGGTCCTGAAGAGGGTTACCGAATTTATGGATTTCAGCACCTGCTATGAAGACGATCGAGACAAGGCCAGAGCTCGAGTTGCTTCGCTTCGCGATTTGGTAAATGCCAAAGATATCCCTACCCGCATTGAAATTGAACGTCAACGTGAACGAAAGATACGAATGGACAAGTCTGCGGCCGAAGCTGAGGCCAAATTGAAACGGCAAAGTGAAGCCGAAAATCTGAAACAACGTCTTTATGGCTTGTTCCCAATAACGGATGGACAGGCCAGAGGGAAAGCACTGGAGCCCGTACTCAATGACTTGTTCAAATTCTACGGGATCCTTGTTCAGGAGTCATTTACATTGCGCTCCGTTGCTGGAACTGCAATCGAACAGCTCGACGGCGTCATTGAGTTAGACGGCAACGTCTATCTTGTGGAAATGAAGTGGCATAGTGATCCAATAGGCAAAGAATCGATGGCACAACACCTGGTGAGTGTTTTCAACCGAGGAGATGGAAGGGGTTTGTTCGTCTCTTATAGTCGCTTCACCGAAGCCGCAATCGTTCAGTGTCGAGACGCACTTTCTCAAAGGACGTTTACTTTGATGAGGCTGGAGGAAATAGTGAAAATTTTGGAGTGTGATGGCGATCTTCGTGATTTGCTTCGAAACAAGGTTCGAGCCGCTATACACTCGAAAAATCCACTTCACACAGAATGATAATTGATTCGACTTCAGATAGCCCTTGGGTGTCCTTATGAGAGCAGCGTCAATAATCGAAGTGTTAGGTCAAGTTAAGGTTCTCAACCAATATGAACACCTAGCTTCGGCAGCAGGATGGATTAAGGTTCCTGGAGTAAATATCGACGTTGGAGTCAACCAACTTGAACGACTCTCAAATGTGGCTGAGGCTGCAGGTCATCGCGACCCAAAGTCTGCGGCCGCTGCTGCCGTGCCGATGAACGAATCGGATGTTTCACTGTTCACTCGGTTATCCAACGCGGCGGCCGACGAAGGCGAACAATGGTATCTGGTACATCGAGATATTGCCACGATCATGATTCTTGCGCATTCAGATGGAATTGACTGCAAAAGCTTTTATCCGCCTTTCAAATCCTCTCTGATGCGGGCCATGTGCAAAGTGCTGGAGTTGGATTGGCCGATTTTAGATTCAGATGGCGAATCGAATGGTTAATGCGTCATTCATCGTTTATTGAGTCGCTTTACCAACCTTGGCCAATAACGTAGGCTTTAACATCTGGGTCCGTAATTTGCTTGACGTTTGCTCCTAAATAAGCTCGGGCAGTAGTCACGTCCGCTAGGCTGGCATACCCACAGTTGGTACACATTTTCACTAGGCTGTCACCCGTCGCAAGTTTTACAAGCGGAGGATTCAGGTAGATCGTCGAGTCTTTAGAACAAGTATAACCGCCCGAAAGCTTATATCCATCTGGGAATAGAACGTCCTTAGATTCGTTGGAGTTGCTTCCTGTCAAATTAACGATAACGACAATATCTGTAGAAGCCGCAGGGCGATCAGATAGTACGAGGACTGGATGACCTCCATCCTCATGCGTCATCACAAGGCCGACATCGAAAATTGCCACTACGCGACGCTCGCTTTTTCAGCCTTTTTCAAAAGTCGCTCAAATGCAGACAGTTGGCTTTGTAACTCAATCCTTTCGTCAATTTCATTATCGTCAAGATCTAAAGCCTCAAGGATATCTTCAAAGTAAATCGGAATTCTGCTTTGAGTGTCCTGCCACTCAGGAAAAGTCTTGTGCATCCACTCAACTATTTCCCATTGATCTGTGTCTTTAAATTCGGCCCAAATACTTTGGGCAATATCTATCTCAAACTCACTTAAGACGTTTTCAACTTCAAGCTCAAAATCCTCCTTTAATCCGAGAACATATTTGGACGGGTGAGAAATGGACTTCTGCCAGGTTTCATGATCGAAGTTGATCCAATCCCAGTTTCCTTTTATGAGATCGTACGTGGCACTCATGACAGGACCACACTTCATCGAGAAAACTGAATCGCCAGTGATCGACACGCCCCGTTTCAGAATGGCATTTCGTTCAGCCAGATACATAAGCTTGAGAAGCTTTAGGTACTCAATGCCATCATCTGCCTGCCTCAGGAAATACACGGCCAGAGCCGTCGCCTTGTCCTCACGGAAATTCATCGCTAACTTATTATACGGGGGAAATATCCTCTCAATGCATTTTTCGCCCCCTCTGGCGGAGTCACCTCCAATCGCACCCCGCAACTCCGTCAAATCAGATGTGCCGATGAGACTGAATTGGCCCGAGATCTTACCGTCCTGAAGAATAGCCAAGCTTACTTCGCCACTACGGGTTTGCGTACTCCAAGGTCCTCGGTAAAAACCAGACCAACTTTCCTTTGGTGCACAGCCTGACATAGAGAACATTAAGCAAGTTAGAAGAAACGAGATTCCAGTTTTTCGAACTGAAAGGCATAGCCTAAGAGTTAGCAATTTTGCCTCCGAAGATGCAGTCATCTTCAACTCAAAGTTTATCAGAAGTGACTGCACCTTGCAGTCACTTAACCAAATATTCAGGACTCGTGCCGACTTCGCCAATCAAGCGCAATGAAACAATTGCTCCGCGAACGGCTGAGTACCAAAACATTGGTCAATGGATCAGACAACAACGTGAGAAGGCTGGACTCGGGCAGAGAGAAGTTTCTCGATCCTTAGGAAAGAATCAATCCTTCATGTACCGTGTCGAGCGGGGAGAGCAGCGACTTGATTTGCTGCAATTCTTTGACCTGGTTCAAATTCTCGGAGTAGATAAGACCGCAAGTTTGGATTCAATCATCAATGCAATTAATGGCCCGTGGTAATCGCTCGAATAGAGGCGAGGCAGTACGCCAACTGGGCTAAACTACTCCCGTGAAAAACGGGCAGGCTCCATTTCCCAATAAGCTCCGAGAGCTTAGGGTTGTTGCCTTCTTGACCCGAACTCAGCTTGCCGCGAGAACAGAACTGCTGGCATCTGCCAGTCCAGATGAGTATGTTGCCGTCGCCGCCAGAACTCTCGAACGAATTGAGCGGGGCGAAACCCGACCAAGAATAAAGGCAGCTGCAACATTGGCCAAAGCACTCGCATCGGAGCCGTCCTACATATTTCCGCTCGGACCCGACGACGGAATCAGATATCCGAAGGGGATTTCAACAATTCCCAAAAATCGACCAAAGCCAAGTTAACAGAGCCTGTGCTGTAGCTTTAAACGCCTGCCAAACCTGTTGAGGCGACGTCATTTGGGTGCAAATTTTACTAGCTGAATCAACTGCCAGATTGTGCGCAATAACTACGCATTGGTTACGCATTGGAAATATACTGATTCTGTAAACGCATCAATCGAACTAGAAGGTGCAGGAAATTCTAATGAATACAACAATCAAGAAATCGAGTTTTATGTCAACTAAGGATCAAGCTGACAACTGTAGACAATCCGAGTATTTCATCTCATTCCCTTGGGAAACCGACAATCAAATCCTGGGCAGATTTGCTAAAGAGAGCATCACGACCTTTGAAGGTCTCGCTAACACTATCGTCAACTATTGGATCAATTTCGGAGTAACGAGCCTCTTGCGAGTCGGAAGCTATCCTCCAGGGCTTGAGCAATTCGCGCTCATTCAATTTGAAGACCACTCTCCTAAGCTTCTGATCATGGAGCAATTGTCGGATCGATCCCATTCCGCAACGATTCTTCAGCTCGACGAGATGAAGCACAACATCAGCCAAACGTTGAAGGCTTTTGAGCACTCGAAGGACCTACAGGAGATGTGGGCGAAGATTCAGTTTCCGAATACTGATCCTGCTTCGGCACAGCTTTAAACACAGACTTCGACTCTTGAGCAAGATCAAGACAATTGAGATGACTTTTTCCGACCTGCCAAAGAATGAGCTTGAATTTCACGAGCGCTTCTCAAGTGAAGAAGCGTGTCGTGACTATTTCATGAGCATCCGATGGCCCGATGGCTTTGTTTGTCCACACTGTGGACACAAAGGCGGGACGTTACGCAAAGGACGTGAAGAATGGCTTTGCGACAACAGAACGTGCGCGAAGGAAACCTCCTTGCGATCGGGAACAGTCTTTCACAATTCTCGCAAGCCACTTCGAGCCTGGTTACTCGTGATCTTCCTGATGACTACTAACAAACAGGGAATCAGTGCATTGCGGGTGCAGAGGCTTCTACAATTAGGTTCCTATCACACGGCACTTAGGTGGACTCGAGAGCTTCGACGCTGCATGGGAGTTGCTCTAGCTCAACGTGCCCCGCTCGGCCCAGAGGTGGAGATGGACGAAACAACCATAGGCCGACGGGATGAAGGCGGAAAGCGAGGGAAAGGCTCGGAAACCAAGTCGACGATTATTGGTGCCGTTGAAAGACTTGCTGGTGGATGCGGTAGAGCTCGCTTGAAATATGTCTCTGAAGTCAACGGAGATGTCGTTCTCGACTTCCTTGATGGCTGCGTCCAAAAGGGTTCGATCCTTCACTCTGACCAATTGCCTGCATATAGCAAGATCGCTGATCATGGCTATTTTGTCGATTCACGCGTTGTGACAAGCACTGCCAAAGAGAAGAAGGAAGTAGCTGAGTCAAAGAAAGCGGGTGAAAGAGCAGAACACAAGGTGGTGCTACACCTTCCAAGAATTCACAGAGTTTTCAGTCTGGTAAAGCGGGTGAACATCTGTACCCACCAAGGCTCCTTCAGCGAAAAGCACCTTCAAAGCTATCTCGACGAATACTGCTTCAGATTCGAAGGTCGAAATAGAGTTGCTTTCTTTCATCTCGTCAATGAGCTCATCACGGCCGCATTTCTGATGAAGGCGGTGCCATATTGGCAATCCTGTGGTCGCAAGGCTCCGAAGGAATCGACTTACAAGCAATCTCGTCAATGGCTTGATCTGGGGGCAGCACTTGGGTAGTTGCAGACATAGATCCTGGAGTCATTCTCGACAGGAAATGTTTCGAACCTGTCCTCGAGCATTCTTCTACAACTACTTTCCGTGGGGAGAGCCCGATCAAGACGTCTTAGTGTTTCTAAAGAGAACGCTTAGTCTTGAACAGATGATTGGCCAAGTGGTGCACGACGCAATTGCTCTCGCTCTCCGTCAATACCAAAGCAACAAGATCATTTATCCCGACCTTGCGCCTTTGGTAATCCAAGATTTGAAGGGACGGATTCAAACGAGTTTTTACCTATCCAAGTTTGTAAAGGACGGCAAGCGACCGCCGAGTAACGAGCCTGTTTTGCAACATCACTTGGAAAATGGCCCTAGTCCAGCCATGGAAAAAGCGGCCAGAGACACTGCCATCGAAAACGTTCAAGCGTTCCTGAATTCCGAAGCCTGGAAGTTCCTACAGACGACAGATACTGAGAAGTGGGAACCGATCGATACGAGCACCTGCACAAAACCGAGCATTTTGGCTTCAAGAGCGATTGGGTTTAAAAGCGCCTTCGATTTGAGAGTCTTCACTCCGTTTGACTTAGCGATCAGATATAACGGCGACTTCATCATTGTGGACTGGAAAACAGGTAAACGAACCCAACGAAATCTGGAGAAGGCTCGTAAGCAGACGGTCGGTTATGCCCTGTGGGCTCTAGACTTTGGAATTCCTCTGAACGGCATCCAGGTGCAACCTTTCTGGCTAACCGAAGGTGAGATTTGGGACCCTCAAAGGATCACCAGGGACGAAGTCCGATCAGTTCAGGAGGACATCGAGATGCAGAATGCTGCCGAAAAGGCACTTCTGAAGGAAGCAGCCGATAAGAACGGCGAGAAGACATATGTTGCTCTCGCTGGTAACTTCCCAGCCAAGCCAGGTTGGGCTTGTGCGGGATGTAAATTCAAGGCGATATGTCCAGATCGACTCGATAAGAACAAGCCTGTACAGGAGACCGAAATAGTATCTGTATAAATCCACTTATGGTGTGGAAGTCGAGATTTGAGCCATCTCTTGAAGACATAGAGGCTGTCTTGCAGTCCCTTCACCAGTGGTATTCCCAATTTGATTGCCTCCATCAGCCTGAAAGAGCCTGGGTGGCATCCTTGGCAGTGAGCCTAGTAGGATCTGCATTAGACATCGAAACCCGAAGAGCCGAAGCCGAAGCATGGCAAAGTGTTATTCAAGGTGTCCCCAACGCCCTGGCTCTTAGGTTAAGCTATTGGCATGAAGTACGAGGCAGTACCGAAACGTCTGTGGTCGACCAAGAAAATCAGCCCACTGCCCATTCCTCAAATTAATGCGATCATTGTGCAGAACAGTGACCACGGTTCCGTACCGATCATGAATTGCTGCACTGAAGAAGATGCCCTCCTCGCAATCAATGGCCTTGAAAATCGAGATATTGAAGTGCGAACTAAGCCACAACTTACTGATGAGTACATGGGCGAAAAAGATTTCGCTGATACTCTGATGGCATTTTTGAATTCTTCAAAAGGATATGCCCTTAAAAATAGGATTTTAAAGAACTTCGGCCGCTAATTTGCGGCTGTTGGACTCAACTGCATACCCATAATAGATTGTGATCTCGAAAATGATTCCACAAAATATGTTTTTAGACCTATCGCAGAGAAAATTAGATCAAGGTTCAAATTTACTTATTCTTCATTTGGAACAGTTGGGCATAGCCCGACTGAAATTAAGCAATCTCTTAGATACGCATTATATGGGGACGGGCCGGATTCTAGGTTAATTGAAACGGTAAGCAACCTCAAAATGTACGAAACAATAGAGATTCCAAATGATCGCGACATTCAAAGACTCGTAAAGGAATTATTTGATCTTTCGATGGCAACGCTAAAATCATCAAAAGCAGCTACTGCCCTCGATATCCTAGCTCAACTTCCCGATAAGCCAAAAATTCTTGTAAACTTCGGTTATGGCTTCGGTATTGGCCTTTCGGTAGATCTTAAAAATGGCAAGAGGTGGCTTATTTAGTAGTGTCGTCACTATTGCAATTGTTGATATAATTATCATAGAACTTAAGTATTCATATGATTCATGCTTCACTAGAAGCTATCTCAAAAATGAATTCGTCTGTTTGTGTGGAGGTGATAACTACGAATGGAGCTCGCGGATGCTCGATGGAATATTATCGAACGCCATATCCCTGCCCATGTTCGTCGCTCGGATGGTAAAGGACGTCCCCGCAGGGACGCTCGTGAGGTGATGAACGGGATTTTTTGGATTTTGCGTACCGGCGCGCAGTGTTCGGATATGCCAGATCGTTACCCTCCTTACCAGAACTGCCATCGATACTTTCAGTCTTGGTGTTCGAAGCGGCGTCATGGACTTAGTTCTCAAGGCTCTGGTTCAGGATATGGAGGAACGCGGCGGGATCGATTTGAGCGAATACTTCATTGACGGGACGTTCGCCTCGGCTAAAAAGGGTGCCTTGGAGTTGGTCCGACAAAGCACGGCAAAGGGACCAAAATCATGGCAATCGTGGACGGCAACGGTCTTCCTATCGCCTTATGCGTTAGAAGTGCTTCACCGCATGAAGTCACCCTCGTAGAGGAGGTTTTGGATTCGAAATACACCATCGACTATCCAGAGATTCATCGGCGACAAAGCCTACGACAGCGATTCGCTCGACTGGTGGGGCAAACACCAGTATGGAACCACCCTCATCGTCCGAACAGGACAAAGAGAACCAAGACCCTGGATGGAAGAAAGCTCAGAAGATATAAGAGACGTTGGAAAGTTGAAAGGCTCTTTGCATGGCTTCCGAACTTTAGAAGAGTAACGACAAGGTGGGAGAGAAAGCTAGAAAACTACAAGGGATTCGTCCAACTCGCGTGCATAATCATCATGCTAAGGAGTTTTTGAGATGGCTTCTAGATTGCCTGCTTGCTAAAAGATTTTGCCGTGGACTCGATGAATTTCGAAATGGCATCCTTTTGTCCTGCTGGGAACTGATCCACAGCCGACTTCGCCTTGTCAATCCAAGTCATCGCACTTTCTTTCTTACCAATTGAATAAAGAACACGAGCGTGATAGGTATAGAACAACGCAGCTTCGTCTTCTTTCGACGCCATGGCGTTCTTCTCGGAGAGCTTAGCCACTTCGGCTTTGTCAGCTTCGTTTGGCAGGAGTTCAGCTAACGACATCAGACTTGCTGCAAGGTCGCGAGATCCAGCGGGCATGGCATTGCCGTAATACTTGTTTGCAATATCGAGCGCCCCTTTCGGATTCGGTCGCATCGAATATTGAATGGCATAAGTAACCGCTATGGATTTCCGCGAGCCCGCGCCCTCGATAAGTGAATCTATCTTAGTTAAATTCTTTGCTTTGGCCGCAGCAGAAATACTTATTTGCAGTTCCCGTCCTGCTCGAGCCTCATCGATCTTCGGATTTTCGCTATCCTTAAACGCCTTAATATCCCAAGTTCCGTTGCTGATCTCTTCGAGTGGCTTCTCCATCGTCATCGGATGACCTACCCATGCGATCTTGCCTTCTTTGTTGACGATAAAGGCGCACGGAATGCCGTACTTGCCCGCAGCAAACATCCAAGATGTCGAAACCTTGTCGTCCTGAGTGTCCTGGACGATGTTGTAGCGCATCTTGTCCGTGTTCTTGGTTACCCAATCGGCAACCCGCGCCTTGTGGGCTTCGAATTCTTCCTTAACTTCGGGATTCTTCGTTCGGAAATCCCACGTGTTGACGCTATAGAAGTTGACCTTTCCCTTATAGCTATCGGCCAAATCGCTCAGGTGAGGCATCGAAGCGATGCAAGGACCACACCAAGTCGCCCAAAATTCGATGACGGTGACTTTGCCTTTTAGAGAATCTGGAGTCTTATCACCTTTGATGACGCCCGCAATAGGCAGCGCGGGAGCATTGTCGCCGACGTGGAGCGCAGGTGGAAGAGACGATTGAGCGGCAGCAACAGAGGATACTGCTACCGCAGAAAAAAGAACGAATGCGGTCCGGATACGCATAATCCCTAATCATACGGAATTTGTCGTCATTTAGGGTTCCCTTTTTCGTCTTTTCCTTTTGTCTGCCTCCACTTGACGCGGCTTTCCTTACACAATAATGGTTATCCAACCCGTTTCGAATTCCAGGATTCAATTACTCGATCCCAACACAATCAACCAGATTGCGGCCGGGGAGGTCGTCGAACGCCCAGCGGCGGTCGTCAAGGAACTCGTCGAAAATGCCCTCGATGCAGGTTCAACCAAGATTGACATCGAACTTGCGGGGGCAGGGCGCGATCTCATTCGTATCAGCGATAACGGCTGCGGCATGACCGCCGAGGAAGCCAAAATGTCGCTTCTTCGACACGCCACATCCAAGATTCGTGGTCTGGACGATCTGATCCAAGTTCGTTCGCTCGGCTTTCGTGGCGAAGCCATTCCGTCGATCGGATCCGTTTCTCGGATGACGATCTCGACGGCAACCGAAGATGGCATGCGTTCGGTCGTCCGAGTCGAAGGCGGCGAATCTCTGCCGGATACGGCGGTTGCTGGCCCGCGAGGAACCGAAATCCGCGTCGAAGACCTGTTCTACAACACGCCAGTTCGACTCAAATTCCTGAAGAGCGACACGACCGAAGTCGGCCAGGCGGTCGACTTTGTCATGAAATATGCCATCGCAAATCCCTCTGTATCCTTTTCGCTCACTCACAACGGCCAGCGGGTGATTCAGACCAGTGGCAGCGGCGACCAGCTCGAAGCGATCTCGGATGTGTGGGGCCGCGACACGGCTCGATCCCTGGTTCCGGTAGACGCGACCTTGGGTGGAATTCGTATCGTCGGCTACGTGTCGCCGCCTCACATCACCAAGCCAACCCGAAACCTCCAATACCTTTATGTCAACGGTCGGCCAATGAAGAGTCGAACGCTTACCATTGCGCTTGACCAAGCGTTTCGCGATCTGACACCCGAGCGACGATTTCCTTTGGTGGCTCTGAATATCGAAATCGATCCTTCACGAATCGACGTCAACGTCTCGCCAACGAAGAGCGAAGTTAAGTTTCAGCAAGAAGGCGTCGCGTTCGAAGGATTAAGGGTTTGTATTCGCGAGGCCCTGCTCGCCCACGGCATGATGCCAAGCGCGGCGCAGATCGCCCTCGCCAATCAAGCTCTGCGCCAGAGCCAACCGGCCGCTACCGACCTGTCGTTCTACGCGCAATCACCTCTTCTTAATCAAGCCGTAATCCCTCCGACATATCAATCGGATTCCGAACAATCTCGAATTCAATTTGACGAAATTTCTGGAGTTCCACAAAACGTATTTGGTTTGGTTCCCGAATTAGCGCATCAAGCAATGCCTTACATTCAATTGCTCGACGATCTCCGGATCATCGGCCAAGCGATGAAAACCTTCATCATCGCTGAAACCAAGCATGGGCTCGTCATCGTCGATCAGCACGTGGCCCATGAACGGATTCTTTATGAGTACTTGTGCGGACTCAAACGCTCGACTCTCATTGAGAAACAAAGCCTTTTGATGCCCCAAACATTACATCTCGACCGTCGAGCCGCGTTGCTTCTCGAAGAACGTCTGGACGAAATTCGTTCGGTTGGGTTCGAGCTAGAGTCGTTTGGCGGAGATGCGTACGTGGTGCGCGCTGTTCCGGCTGCGCTAAGAGGAAAGGATCCGATCAAGTATCTCAAGGATTTGATCGACGAACTCGTTGAGTCTTCGGTGACGCGAAAGCTCGTGCCCACTCGCGAGCAAATTTGGATCATGTCGTCATGCAAGATGGCGGTCAAGGCGGGCGACCCACTGAGTCACGCCGAGATGGAGAAGTTGATGATCGACCTGGCCACAACCGAGAATCCGTACCATTGTCCGCATGGTCGTCCGATCACGGCGACGCTCACCCATGACGATTTACTGAGGCTCTTTAAGCGGATTTAGTCCTCGTTTTCGACCTATTGGGAGGGAATGGCTAATTGGCGCCTAGACAGCAACGCCGCACCGTAGAGGATTACACCCCCGCCAATAATTTTCCAGCACAAAGTTTCATCTGCCAAATCACTTGGCTCCCATGAACGACTCACCATTCCATGGTCAGTGCGTGAAGTCGAGACCAACTGCATGGCAATCGACTGGGACCACTTAATCATGATGGCTCCAACTAGAAAGAGGAAAAGCGGCACCAGACGTTGCAGCCATCGTAACAGGTCCTGAGACTCGAAGGGCTCGGGTGGAACGTACGACTCATATTCGTATTCATATTCGGTGTCTGGATTCATTGGAAAATTCTATCCGACATCGGTTCCAGGCCGAATACAAACAGCCTAAGATCCTATCGTTTTCAAATCCACGAATAACAAAAAATAGCATAAACTGTTATAGATGAACGTTTCCCTCACACCCGAACTCGACAGGTTCGTTGCTTCTAAGGTCGACTCCGGCGAATATGCGTCGGCTTCCGAAGTTGTCCGCGATGGCCTACGAATGTTGAAGGCGGCCGAGGAGACTCGTCAGGCAAAGCTTGAGGCGCTCCGGGAAGACCTTCGAAAAGGAATGGAAAGTCCTACTCGTGAAGGAGCCGAAGTGATGCGAGAGCTTAAGGCCCGCTATCAATGACATATCGGCTTACAGGACTTGCCGAGCTTGATTTAGTCGAAATACACGATTACACTGCAAAGAATAGCCAGCGATATGCTCGCGTGACACTTGAACGATTCGAGTCTATTTTCCAACTTCTCACGGTCTCGCCGCTTGCTGGTACGCCACGTGACGAGCTTATGGCCGGAATGAAATCCTATCCGGTGGGTCGTTACATCATTTTCTATCGTCTTGTTGAAGACGAAGTCGTGGTTGTCCGCGTCCTCCATTCAGCGAGAGATATCGATTCTTGGATGGAGACAAACTAAATGCTTACCCTTGGAATCGACCCTGGACTCGAACGCGTCGGATACGGCGTGGTGCGTCGTGTCGGATCAAAGATCGAATGCATCGACTACGGTCTCATCAAGACGCCCAAGATCGCCATCCCCGAGCGGCTGAAGATCATCCATGACGGTGTCGTGGACCTGATCGAGAAGCATCACCCAGACGCGATGGCGACCGAGCGGTTGCTGTTCACGAAGAACGTGACGACCGGAATGGATGTTGCGAAAGCCCTCGGCACGATCCTTCTCGCCGCCGCCGATACCGGCATCGAATGGACAGAATATTCGCCGCCCGAAGTCAAACAAGCAGTCGTTGGCACTGGCTCGGCGGACAAAAAGCAGGTCACGTTCATGGTGCGCCGGTTATTAGCTCTTAAAGAAGACCCGAAGCCCGATGACGTCGCCGACGCTTTGGCGATTGCCATCTGTCATTCCTTTAAGGCTCCGCGACGTTAGAGATAGCGCTGCCCCTCAGGACGCTTAATGGCGTCGCCCACGAACCCAATCAAATAGGCTGGGCTGAATTATGTCACCCCTTCGGGGCTAGCATCAGCGACCAATAAGCACAGCCAACAAAGGGTTCTCGATCCTTGGGGTGACGATCACTCACACATTTTTGCCTCAGTTACCACCTAAGGCCCGAAGGGCTGAAATAGTTCAGCCCAGTCTGACGAGCAAAGCGAGGAGGGCTGGGGAAGCAACGTGAAAAGCGAGCAGCCTGAAGGGCGGCGCTAATTTGAATTGTCGTGCAATCGAGGCCCGCTGGGCTGAACATCGTTCAGCCCAGCGTGACGTACAGAGCGACAATGACTAGAACAAGAAGTCCGTCGTCAAGAAGTTGCTGCTTCGCGCGGCAAGGATAGAGTTGATCAGGTCCCGATTCGCTTCCGTATAATCCGTCGCCACCAGCGTTCGGATTGAGAAGCGTTTCAGCGCATCCGCAACCGACAGCGTCCCCTCGGCCGAGGCTTTTCGCCCAGTAAACGGAAAAGTATCCGGCCCTCGTTGACACTGCACGTTCAAGTTCACTCGCGAAACCTGGTTCACCATTGCGTCGATCAACGGACCAAGAACCTTCGGGTCGTAACCAAAGAGCGAAACCTGTTGACCAAACTGCGTCTTCGTGGCGTAATCCATCACTTCCGAAATGTCCTCATAAGCGCGAACAGGAATGATCGGACCAAACTGCTCCACCTCGTGAACCCGCATCCCGGGCGTCACCGGATAGAGGACCGCTGGCATCATAAAGTTCTCAATGACTTCTCCTCCACCGGGATTCATAATCTTGGCGCCCATCGAAACCGCTTCGTCGATCAATTCGCGCAGCCATGTGGCCGCCTTCAGGTCAGCAAGCGGCGTCAGGGCAACCCCTTGTCGCCACGGTAAACCGGCTTGAAGTCCATTAACAGCCTTGCTCAGTTCTTCGACGACCTCGTCAACTCGCGACTTGTGAACGAAAAGAATCTTAAGCGCCGTACAGCGTTGACCGTTAAAACCGAGCGTCCCGGCGATCAACTGCGGAATCGTCACCTTGAGGTCGGCGTCGGGCAAAACAACCGCCAAATTCTTAGCGTCAAGCGACAGAATCGACTTGAGTCGGTGGGGCTTCGGGTGATACGTCTTCAATTGGTCTGCCGTTTTCGAACCACCGATGAAGGCAAGCAGCTCGATTCCGCCTTGCTGAAGGATCGGCGGGATAATCTCGGTTCCCCGACCGTTGATGATATTGACAACCCCCGCCGGGAAGGAGTCACGAAAAGCCTCAAGCAACGGCGTATTCAGCAACTGACCAAACCGTGGCAGCTTCGAAATGACGGGATTACCCATGATGATCGCGGGCAACAAAGTCGTAAATGTCTCGTTCAGCGGATAGTTATATGGGCCCATACACAACGTCGGCCCAAACGGCGAGCGGCGAATCTGGGCCAGAAATCCCTTCTCCACGCTGAATCCCGAATTCTTTCGGTCGAGGTCCTTGAGTGCTTGGATCGTATCTTCGATGTACTGAACCGTACGATCAAATTCCTTCTGCGCATCGGGGAGCGTCTTTCCGATCTCCCACATAATGAGCTCGACAACCGTTTCTCGAACGGCTTTCATCCGAGCGACAAAGCCTTCGACGGCTTCGATACGGGCGGCGACGGTCATCGTCGGCCATTTGCCTTTGCCGTTATCCCACGCCGATGTGGCCGCCTTGAGGGCGTCGAGCGCTTCGTTGGCGTCGAGGACGGGAGCCTGACCGAGTTGAGGGCGGACGATGCCGCCATTCCAGTTAAAAAAGAGGCAGGATTGAACGTCGTTGGTCTGCCCTGACCACTCACGAATTTCACCACCGATAAGATAGGTATTCCCTTTTGCGACTTCCGGGACCGGACGTCCGTCGGATTGCCAATTCAAAGGGTCGGTGGCGCTAACAGATGCAGTAGCCATGTCTAACTTATAGTTTGTCAGAACTCGCCACGCCACCGACCGGTTTTAGGTCCCTAAAACTTGAACTGCACGCGGAATGTCAGCGTGTGGTAGTAAGTTTGACCAACCGGCAAGGTTGGATTCTTGTTCCAATCGGTCGCCACACTGACCCGCAAAAACGGATTGACGTCTTTCACCATCGCAATTCCGTAGAGCGTTTGCAAGTTCCCTGCAAGGTTTGTGTCGCGATCAAAATTCTCATAGCGCAACACCACTGTATCCTGGGAATTTGCCTTGTAATCCACGTTGACGTGAAAACCCGATGCATCGGTCGCCACGGCTGAAGCCGCAAGCGGAACTCGATCCTTGCCGACCATATATTCGCTTCGAATATCGAATTTAGAACCCGTCGGATGATAACGTAGGTCGGCGAATATGAATTGCCGGTCGGTCGTGGCAAGATTCGTCGAACCGGAAACGTAGTTGGGTCGTTTTCCGCTGTAGCCCGATACCCCGCCTTCCCAAGCGCCATGCTTTGCGTGAATACCACCGATCGGGCCTACTTCTCCCTTTGGCGTCGTATCGACCTGCTCAGGATCGTTGACCGTGAGAGCATCCCAAGCGCCCACGAACCAATAATTGGAGGCGTCTCCGTTCTGGTAGATCAAGCCCTTTCCACGTTCTCCACTGAAATAGGTTTGCTCGTAGACGGATCGCTCGGGCCAAGTACGCGCCCACGACGGATAGCTGATTTCGTAACCCAGAGGGGTATTTTGTTGGCCAATCGTAAAGCTTGGACCCGAATTCGCTAAAAACGTACCCGGACGATATTGAATAAACGCATCACGCAGCTGCGCCCCCGTGTTGCTCGCACCGGCCGTAAATTCTACGCTAATTCGCCCCATCGTCTTGTTGTCGCCCATATGGTTGTAGTTCAACCGTTCGCGGCGAGCCCGAAAGAGGCCAGATTGCTGACCATCTCGATCCGTGGCAAAATATTGACTCTGGAAGAATCCACTGAACCAGCCGTGATTCGTTTGGTCGGTGTGCTTCTGATTTTGCTTGGCAAGCTCAGCCTTCACGTCATTCAATTCTTTACGAATCGATGAAATTTCATCGGACATCGACGCCTCGCTTCCTGGAGCCAACACCAGTTCACTCAACCTCTTTGTAAGCGCCTCTTCACGCTTTGTCAAATCTTCATTACTATCGAACGCATGGCCGACACAAAACAGACTGAGTGCCGCCACCGAAAGCCAACCTCGCTTCATTGATGGGCAATCGTACCGAAGTATTATTAACAAATCGTTAACTTTGTTAATAACTTATTCTTAACTTTTCAGACTTCCCTTTTCGACTCTCACGAGCTTCGGACTCATTGAAGTCATAATCATAGATGTGAACGTTCCTCCCATCGAAGAGTTGACGCCTCGCCAAATCGTCGATGAGCTCGACAAGTACATCATCGGTCAAACCGCCGCCAAGCGGGCGGTGGCCGTGGCGTTGCGAAATCGATACCGCCGCCAACAACTTCCTGAGCATGAAAGAGATGACGTACAGCCCAAGAACATTTTAATGATTGGACCGACCGGAGTCGGCAAAACCGAAATCGCTCGTCGCCTTGCCCAACTCGCAAGAGCGCCTTTTGTCAAAGTCGAGGCGACGAAGTTCACCGAAGTCGGCTATGTCGGTCGAGACGTTGAATCGATGGTACGCGAATTGGTTGCGACGTCGGTACGGCTGGTCGAGAAGGAGCGGATGGCAATGGTTCAAGAAGACGCCCTTCGCTACGCGATCGACCGAGTGGTTGATTTGGTCGACTCAGAACTGGGAGCGACAACCTTCTATCCCGATGAAGAAGAGATTATCGATTGGGAGAAGCGGGCGGCTGATGAAGAGGCCAGAAAGGACGCCATTCGCAAGGAACTAGAAGCGGGCGGCTACCGCGAAACCCTCATCGAATTCGACGTCGAAGAACCTTCCAATCCGTTTATGCAAGTCTTTACCCCGGGCGGAATGGAAGAAATGGGCTTCGACATGAACCAGCTCACCAATCCATTTGGCAACAAGCGAGTCATGCGCAAGGCGACAGTCGCCGAGGCAATGAGCATCCTCGCCGAAGAAGAAGCCGGAAAACTCATCGACCGCCACAGTGTTCACCGTGAAGCCGTCATTCGCGCTGAGCAAACAGGAATCATCTTCATCGACGAAATCGATAAGGTCGCCGGAAAAGGCGGAGGCAGCGGTCCCGACGTGAGCCGCGAGGGCGTCCAGCGTGACCTTCTGCCCATTATCGAAGGATCGACGGTTCAAACAAAATTTGGACCCGTGAAGACCGAGCACATCCTTTTCGTTGCTGCGGGTGCTTTCCATATTTCCAAGCCAAGCGACCTCATTCCTGAGTTGCAAGGCCGTTTGCCGATTCGCGTCGAATTAGAGCCTCTCAGCAGCAGTGACTTCCGCAAGATTCTCACCGAGCCCAAGAACGCTTTGATTCGACAATATCAAAGCCTGCTCAAGGTCGAGGGAGTGCAAGTCGAATTTACAGGTGATGCCATTGACGAAATTGCGCGATTGGCTGAACAAGTGAATAAAACCGCCGACAATATTGGTGCGCGTCGCTTGCAAACAATGATGGAACTGCTTCTTCATGAAGTTCTCTTCGATGCTCCTGAAAAGGCTCCAAAACTGGTGACCTACAATGGACCTATCGTTCGAGAGAAGCTTGAAGGATTTGTTGCAAACTTAGAGAAAGCGAAACTAATGGTGTAAACATGACGAAGCCTCTTGCGGCTACCTTCATTTTTCTCGCTCTGGCCAGCATCAGCGCTGGTCAGACTTCGTATTGGTCCGATTCCGAAAAATCCCAAATCATGCAGTGGTGGTCAGAGCCTGGCCGCTACTCGATTACCCCCACCGACGAATACGTTGTCCGTTTGACGACTCAAGGGTCGAAATGGCTATGGGACTATAACCACCTCCGTGGACGCGGCAAGACTCCGCCCGGTCAGGTACCCGCGCCAAATTCTGACCAAGAAGTCGTTTGGGAAAAGTGGATCGACGCTCGCGTCGCCTATGATCGCTACTTAGCAGCATGTGCTGCTGAGACCCTCAATGCGGAAACGAAGCATCGCACGCCTAAGTATCCTGTAGAAGTTAAGGAGCCCGGCCCAGTCGATCCTGATTTCATCACAAAATTTGGAGCGCCGCCTTCGTTTGCGGCAAATGTGAAACCAAACAAAATCGTCGTAAAATTTGATGATATGAGTCTCAACTACTCAGATAACGTCAATATGCGACCGCGCTACGCATACTATCGCTTTGACAACGGGGTGAACTCAGAAGGGGCTCCGATTAAGACGATTCCTTCCGATGAATTGCAGGGCATTCTCCGCGACGCCGGCTACGACGACTCAGATTCAAAAGTGTTTAAGTCGGTTTCGATCCTCGAAGGAGGCTTTGATGCGATCAACACCTATGACACGGGCTATATTTCCGTTGGCTTCATCCAATTTGCCTCGCTGAAAGAAGGAGCGGGATCGCTTGGACAAGCCATGCTTCAATACAAGCAGGAAAGCCCCAGCGACTTTGAAAAGGACTTTCACCGTTTTGGCGTGGACGTAACGCCAGACGAAAAGATCGTTGCCCTCGACCTCGAATCGGGCGAGGAAAAGGTTGGCCCTGACGCGAACACTCAAGTCATTAAAGATAAGCGACTGATCGCGGCCTTTCAGCGGGCGGGCATGTATCGCCCGTTCCGATTGCTTCAATTGCGTGCAGCAAAGACGATCTATTGGCCTATGAACGACAAAGTCACCTTCAAAATCGGGACCGACAAAGTCACGCGTCCGCTTTCCGACTTCGTAAGATCGGAGGCAGGTAAGGCCGTATTCTTAGACCGAAAAGTCAACACGGGCAATATCGGCTCGGTCGGAGCCGCGCTCCAGTCGATCGCCGAGGCAGCAAAAGTGGACAAGCCGGAAGACTTGGCCAAGTATGAAGCGCTGCTCATCAAATGTATGTACTATCGCTTTGACCCAATGAAGTCGACGGACCTGAGCAAGCCAGAACCGTGCGATATGCTGGCGAGCGTATTAAACAAATACGGTCGAAGCTAAAATCTGTCCTCTCGCCATCAAAAGTTGGCGAGAGGATGTCATTTCAACGGTCCTTATCGACGCTACGAGTCAAAGACTCCCATTGCACGAACTCTTCATGAATCGAGTGCAGATTTTTCGTCGCGCGATCAAAGGCATCGCTGCCCAGAAGAAGTCGCAGCGGCGGATTCGGATGTTCGGCAATCTCAATCATTGCGGCCACGGCTTTCGTCGCGTCGCCAGGTTGGGTACCGGGGTAGGCATCGAAGTACTCAAGAGTCTTCCCTGCCGTTTCAGCATAGTCCTCAATGTTGTTTGCCACTCGACGATAGTTCGCGCCGTAGAAATTCGTTTCGAATCCACCGGGCTCGACTAATATTGTTCGGATTCCAACCGGTTCTAGTTCTGCCCGCAACGACTCAGTAATGCCTTCAAGTGCAAATTTCGAAGCGCCGTAAATGCCGCTTCCTGGAAAACACATCCACCCCGCGATACTCGAAATATTGAGAATCGTCCCACTTCTCTGCTTTCTCATGACCGGTAATGCCGCCTTGAGTACATTGAGAACGCCGAAGAAATTGACTTCAAATTGGGCTCGTACATCCTCGATGGGCACTTCCTCGACAGAGCCGTAGACTCCAAATCCCGCATTGTTAACCAAGACGTCGATTCGACCAAAAGCTGCCTCGGCATCACGAACGGATTGTTCGCACATCGAACTATCCGTCACATCCAACTTCAACCGAATCAATCGTTCGGAAGAAATATCTTCAAGCAAATCTGGACGACGTGCTGTCGCAAGAACCTGTTCGCCACGCTCAAGCAACGCTTCGACCAAGAGGCGTCCAAATCCTGACGACGCCCCCGTAATGAACCAAACCTTGGACATCTACCAAGGAAGTTTAGCTTGCAAATGGAAGAATCCGCCGTTCGGTCCATCTGCCGGAAGGGTGGCTAGCCAAACGGTGGTCGCTGCCCCATCAGCAAGCTCCAACAAGGCATTCGGCCCGCCGAGATCGGTCTTGACCCAACCGGGATGCGCCGAATTCACTTTGACTTTGGTGTTCCGGAGGTCATAAGCCAACATCGTGGTAAAAGCATTCAACGCCGTCTTCGACGAGTTGTATGCCAGCGACCGCCAATCGCCGAGAGCGCTATTCGGATCGCTATTGAGCGTCAAAGACCCAAGAATCGAGCTCACATTCACAATTCTGCCTCCTTCCGACTTTTCAAGAAGAGGCAGTAGTTTTTGGGTCAATTCGACCTGACCGAAGAAATTAACGTCGAAGGTCTCCTTCAGGGTAGTAATCGGTAGCTCCGATGGTCGGATTCCAAAGTCGAGAATCACTCCCGCGTTATTCACCAAGACATCCAAATGACCGTCTCGACTCTCGATGTGATTAAAAACAGTTTGATAGGTCGAAGGGGCAGCCATATCGAGAAGCACGAATTCGGCGTCGATCCCTTCCTGCTTTAACTCAGCTTCGGCAGCTTCACCCTTCGCAATATCCCGTGCGCCCACGTAGACTTTGAATCCCAATTTCCCCAGTTGTCGAGCCGTTTCCAATCCGATCCCTTTGTTTGCACCAGAGATCAATGCATTCTTTGCCATACTTTTTGCTTCTACGTCTTCGCCGTGAATAGTGCTTAAATTCTGAACAAAACCCTAAATTTTCACCACACGCCTCTCATTTCGTAGCCTAAAAGCTATTCTTCCCTCATGACTACGATGGAAATCGCCAATCGACTTGTCGAACTCGTCAAAGCTGGCCAAGAATCAACTGCCCTCGATGAACTCTATCATCCGGAAATCATCTCGATTGAAGCAGGAGGCGAAATGCGCGAATCGAAGGGCGTCGATGCCTGTCGAGGCAAGGCTGAATGGTTCAACAGTCAATTCGAGAATAACGGAGTGGACATTCTCGGTCCGTATCCCAACGATGACAAGTTCGCCGTCCACTACATTTATCACCTGACCACAAAAGAGGGAGGGCACAATTTTGAAATGAGCGAGATAGCGCTCTACCAAGTCAAAGATGGCAAGATCGTGTGGGAGAAGTTCTACTACGACCCCTCCTTGATGGGCTAATCCTCGCGCTACAATCTTTGGATGCCCCAAGTTTCTGTCCTCTTCGTCTGTTTGGGAAATATCTGTCGAAGCCCTATGGCTGAATCGATTTTCCGACAGAAAGTCCAGGAGAGAAACTTGGCGGACCAAATCTTCATCGACTCCGCCGGAACGGGTAATTGGCATGTCGGCGAGAATCCCGACCCGCGAACCCTTAGTGTTTTAAGGGCTAACGGGATTGAGCGCTTTAGCCGAGCGAGGCAAGTTCAAACGTCCGACTTCAAAACGTTTGATTACATCATCGCGATGGACGCCATGAATGTTCGTGATCTCCAGTCGTGGCCCGGCTCTGACCCGTCCCGTATCACGACGATGCTCGAATGGGTCGGTTCAAACGAACCGGTTCCCGATCCGTACTATGGTGACGCCTCCGATTTCGAACATGTGTACGCGCTCCTTGATGCCGCCACAAGTGAACTTTTGGTGAAGATTTTAGAAAATCATGCTTTATCCCGAACGAAATAACGTGGCGCGACGTTCTAATTTTTAACGTATGACCATCGTTCCCCTCGTTGTCGGTTACTTCGCGATCCAATGGAATCGGGCGAACTACCTTGGCAAGTCCCCCGAACAGATTGTTGCTATGGGACGCGACAAATGGACCGACCTCTATGGAAAAAAAGTTGGCGAAAGCACGAAAGATATGTGTGACGCTCAAGAAAAGTACGCTTCCGCCTTGCGAAATCTCAACGAGCGAGCCATGAGGCGTCTTCCCAAGACGCGTCAAACTTGGCTTCAATCCATGCGGAAGGACGCCGTCGAATATGCGAGCACGGCTCACCAAATCGGCTCAATCTTGACCGGTGGAGGAACCATTTGGCAGCCCATCAACGCGACCATCGCCCCCGATGTTGAAGAGTTGGTTGCGGATAGCATCGTCGGAAAGAAAATGCCAATGTACAAGATGAAGTCGTTCGAAGCCGCGATGGACGAATTGAAAGTCGTGATCCAGGAGTCGAAAGACGAGGCAAGTGAGCAAACTGCCGAGCTTCCTATGTTGACGCAAAAAATGTCACATCAGCAAAAGCAAATTGAGGCGTTGCTCTCTCATGCCAATTCGAACGATGTCACTCGCGTTCGACTATTCATGCATAAGAAAATCGACGTCGCGAAAGGCTCCGACATGCGGTAACGTTCAGATGATGTCGCTTCTCGCTTTCCTAACTGCCCTTGCGATTGGCCAGTCGGGATCGACGGTTAATTATCTCGGCAAGACTCCCGAACAAGTTGTAAAGATGGGCCAGAGTGGGTGGATGGAATATTCGCTCAATCATACAAAGCAAACCAATGCCGACATGAGAATCGCGGGCATTACCTATGGTGAAGCCATGATGAAAGTCAATGATAAAGCCATGGCGCATCTTCCCAAAGCTCGTCAGGGTTGGCTACTCACCTTGAGGAAATCCTGCCGGGCCTACATGGTTGCTTCTTACGACCTTGGAATGTCGATATCGACGGAAAGCCAGCTATGGTCTATCGACCGAGCTGGAATGGGTGGAGACATCGAGGAACTTATTCGGGACTGTATCGCCCAAAAGCATCCAAAGGGGACCACATCTTCCTCCTTTACCAAGGACTTTAAAGCGATTGATGTCGCGATTAAAACTGCAAGAGATCCCAAATCGGAAACGTATCCGGCCAATATCGAGGACGCATCGCAGAATCTCAAAGCACTTAAGAAGGCCCACGAGGCTCTCCTGAAAACCATTTCGAAAGGCGCTGCGAATGACAAAGTCCTTACATATAGCTTCATGCACTCGGCGCTAGAGATCGCCAGTGGTAAAGGGCCAGCCGACTGATTTTTTAACATTTTTTCGCCGAAATTCGCTAAAGTAACGTTATGTATCTTAGGCGCGTCGTGCCGCTGCTTTTCGCGGCTCTTTTCGCAGCATCTTCATTCGCCCAACAACTGACCAGCGAGCAGAAGCAAAACGTTATCAAGTCGGTCGGCGAGACCCTTTCGACTCGGGCTTACGTGCCAAACGTCGATTTCGCAAAGTGGAACGACTTTATCGAAAAGAAAAAGGACGACATCGAAAAGGACACTGATGTCGCTTCTTTCACTCGAACTATTAACCAGGCGCTCCATGAATTTGGCATCAGTCATTGCCGCCTTCAAACGCCCCGCGCCACCTCCCAACGCGGCAAAACCACGACGATAGGCGCCGGCTTTCAAGGCACGATTGAGGATAAGGGACTTCGGGTTCGACGCGTCATGGACGGCAGTCCGGCCAAAGATGCCGGAATTCAGGAAAAGGACCTCATCGTCAAAGTAAATGGCGAAAAGCCAACCAAAGCCGACGCGGCCGATGGTGAGAAAGGCGCTAAAGTCTCGCTGGAAATCGAAAAAGCCGACGGCTCATCCAAGCAGGTGGAGATCGAGCTCAAAGAGTTTTCGACGGTCCGCAAAGAAACTCTCACGTGGGAAGGCGACGACGTCGCCGTTCTGCGGCTCTACACTTTCTCATTCGGCTACGACCGAGACAACATTGAGTCGTTGATCACGGAAGCGTCGGCGAAAGCGAAATATCTCATCCTTGATCTTCGATCGAATGGCGGCGGGGCCGTCAATAATCTCAATCACCTTCTATCACTGCTCTTGCCCGAAGGAACCGACTACGGAACCTTTGTCAGCCGAAAGGTCGCCGACGACTACACAAAGGAAAAACCAGGCGCTCCGATCGACTCCGAAGCCATTGCCCAGTGGGCACCGCGTAAAGCCAAGACTCGAAAGCTAAAGACGCCCGCCTTTTCTGGCAAGATAGCCGTTCTGATCAACCGTGGCTCGGCCAGCGCGAGTGAAATCTGTACGGCGGCTCTCAAAGAAAACTCGAACGCTTGGGTGATTGGAACCAAGTCGGCGGGGGCGGTCCTCAGCTCGGTTTTTGTCAAGATTTCTGAGGGATTTAGCATACAAATCCCAGTTTCAGACTATATTACGATAAAAGGGACGCGCCTCGAAGGACATCCGATAGAACCCGACGTCGAAGTGACGGCCGTCCGCAAAGAAAATGAGCCCGATCCAGTAATCGCAAAGGCAGTAGAAGTTTTGCACGGGCAACGGTAAAATTACGGATCGCCAGGGCTCGGCAATATCTAGGTCAATTACTAGGTACCCCAACCATATGTCCAAAGGTAACGTTTTATCAGTCCAAATTTCCACTGGGGAACCCTGTACGGGTTTCCTCAGTCACAGCCATTTGTCTGCATGCCATGTTAAATGAAATAACTCAATTCGAATTCGAGGCAATGTCGCGCGAACAACAAGTCATTTGGCTTGCTGCCGACGGCAAAACCGATAAGATGATCTCCCAAATGCTGGGGATCAGCACCGATACCGTTTCGACCTATTGGAAGCGAATCATGGTCAAATATGATTCGTCGAGTCGAACCGAAGTCGTCGCCACGTTTCTTCGTCAACGATTCGAATTTCAACTTGAGAAGCTCGACGCCGAGAAGCGAGCGCTCAAGAGCGACTTAAAGGCACGAAGCGCCGCCGAACAGCAGCAGCAGGTCGCCACTGCCCACCTCAATTCGCTTATGAACCTGCTCGACGTTGGCGTTCTTTTTACGACCAACGGCCTCAAGGTCACTTATGTCAACGATCAACTCTGCCGACTTGCAGGTTGTCTATTGACGCCAAAGGAAGTGATTGGGACCGATCTTGAATACTTCTTGGCAAATGCCCAAAATCGCCCAGTCAGCACGAACGAATCGAACTTCAATCGAATTCGAAATCTCGCGGGCGAAGGTTCGGAACGAACGGTCGACCAGCTCGTCATGACCGACGGTCGCATTCTTGAACGAACGTTTTGTACGCTTACCGTTCGCAACACACCGGTCGGGCACCTGATCATCTATAAAGATGTCACTTCGGTCGTGCAAGACAAGACCGAGCTCAAGAGCCGAAATGAACTCAGCGAACTACTCACCGTTCGCGCCATGAAGCACCTGGTGGCTCCTGCCGATCATCAACAAATGGAGATCATCAACACTCTCGGTGCGATTTCTGAATTCCTTGGTGCCGACCGATCGATGATCGGAGAGATCGACCTCTCGAAAGGAACATTCAACATCGATTTCGCTTGGCAAAAAACGGGTGAAGAAACGGTCGTCAATAACTACCAGCCAATCCCCTTGGCCTTCTTCCCTTGGCTGCGCAAACAGGTTAAGGAGAAGGAATTCTGGATCCTTGATACGATGAGCGACTTCCCCAAGATCGCCTCGATGGAAAAGGCGGTTTACGAAGAAGCAGGGATTCGCTCAACGGTGGGAATTAGCTTCTCGAGCCCCGATTCAAACCGGGCTTACTTTGTCGACTTTTCTTACGCCAATGAGCATAAGATGAATCGCAACTTGGTGGAATCGCTCCTCCCTATCCGAACCATTCTCGGAACGGTCATCGGAAACCTCAATTCTGAGCAAGTCGCTGAGAAGAAAAAGAAGTAGGCAAAAATAAAGAAAGCCGGATGGGAAATTCCCGTCCGGCTTTTCTTATTGGCTAACTTTCCTTAATAGATCGAGTCAGGGAAGTAAAAGTCCTTTGCGTTCGCAGGTTCGACAAGGTCGATTTTTACGTCTATGTCCTTGTGCTTAAAGTTCTTCAAATCCTCTTTCTTGGTTCCCTTTAAGGTTTCAACCGCCGCTTTAATTCCGTCGGCAATCATGGAAGGCGGATAGGTCACGTCCGCAGGGAACATCGGATCATTATCCATGACTCGCTTAACGATATCCTTCATCCCTGCCCCGCCGAGCATCCAAACGCCTTTGTCCCGACCGGCGGCCTTAAGCGCCTTTTCGGCACCAATCGCCATATCGTCATCTTGAGCCCAGATTGCGTCAACCTGCTTATAAGTCGTCAGCATCGTCTGCATGACGTCTTGAGCTTTCTGCTGATTCCATTGTCCTGACTGGCTCGCAAGAATTTTAATTCCGGGATACTTCGCGAAGACAGCCTTGGCGGCTTCGACGCGATCGGTATTGACCGTACAAGGAATTCCTTCGAGAACCAGGATGTTCCCTTTGCCATTTAGCTTCTTAGCCATGAACTCAGCCGAAATCGTGCCGAATTTCTTGTTGTCGCCGGCAAGGAAAATGTCAGCGATGCTTGGATCCGTAAAGCCTCGGTCTACATTGACGATGAAAACGCCTTGATCCTTTAACCGCTTTGCCGCCGGGGTGACTGGGGCGCTTTCGGTAGCGAGAATGACGAGGGCATCGATCTTCTTGGTTCCTAGCGCCTCAAGCTGCGAAATTTGCTTGTCGGGAGTATCTGCCGTTTGAATATCAAATTCGATATCGGGATATTTTTTGACTTCCTCTTCGGCCCAGTATTTAACGCCACCCGTCCAACCGTGGTCGGCCGCAGGGATCGAAATTCCAATCTTGAATTTCTGCCCCGAAGCGGTCGGAGCCCCGGACGAGTTGCTTGATGCGGTGTTGGTTCCCGAGTCAGTGTTGCTGCCCGAGGAACTGCCGCAGGCGACCATCATAATCGCCGCCATGGAGATGAGACTTAATTTCAGAATAGTTTTTGTCTTCATTGATGTGCTCTTGGATTTACTTTCTTGAGCTGTTGCGCTGCAACAGTACAGCCAGTAGGATGATAACACCTTTTACGCAGCCCTGCCAGTTCGAATCAATGCCTTTGGTGGTAAGCATATTGTCCACCAAGCCGAGGATAAGGACGCCTAGAACCGTCGTACCAACCCGACCACGACCACCAGCGAGGCTCGTTCCGCCAATGACCACTGCGGCGATCGCATCCAGTTCGAAATAGAGGCCCTGTTGGGCCGGTGAAGCAGAGTTATAACGGGCTGTGACACAAAGCGCTGCGATTCCGACAATGATCCCGAGAATTGTATAACTTAGCAGCTTAATCGTTCCGGTATTGATTCCAGAATATTCCGTCGCTTGTTCGTTCGCTCCGGTCGCAACTAATCGCCTCCCCAAAACCGAACGGTTCAAAAGAAGCGCTCCCGCCAGGCTAATCAAGCCAAAAATAATAATAGGCCAATTCAGAATCAGCGGCTGTCCGGAGCCTGATTTCATTCCCAGCAGAGGAATACCGCCACTTGAAATTTTTTCAAAAACGGGATTGGCGGTTGTCACCTGTCCAGCATTCGTAATCGCCAGAGCCAACGATCGAAAGGCGCCTAACCCAGCCAGGGTCGCCACAAAGGGTGCGATACGTCCCCATGAAACGAGAAGGCCATTGAACACGCCGAGGATGGCTCCACCTAAAACCGAAACGCCAACCGCGAGCGGCAGATTATTCCATTTATTGAGGGCTAACAAGCAAAGCACACCAAGCAGGCCGACCATGCTGCCAACCGACAAATCAATGCCTCCGGCGATGATAACCAGCGTCATTCCGACCGCGATCATGCCCTTGGCCGCGTTTTGGGCCAGGATATTTCGAAGGTTTTCGGGAGTGTAGAAATCGTGTCCCTGCCAAATCACATTAAAGACAATCAACACAATAAGCGCGATGAATGCCCCATATTGTTGTACAAAACGTGAAATCTGAACCTTTTTCATTGAACACCCGCAGCCAAACTCATAATCCGTTCTTCTGAAATTTCCTCACTGGATAGCTCACCCACAATCGCCCCATCACGGAACACCAGGGTTCGGTGAGCTAACCCAATCAATTCTTGCATCTCGCTTGAAATCACCACACACGCAAGCCCCGACTTTGCGAGCGATACGATGAGGCTATACATCTCGGCCTTTGATCCCACATCAATACCACGCGTCGGTTCGTCGAGAATGATCGCTTTGGGCTTCGTTTGCAGCCACTTGGCGACCGAGCATTTTTGTTGGTTGCCACCTGAAAGCGAAGTCATCGGCAAAGTTGCGTCGGGAACTTTGATTTTCAAATCGCTAATCCAATGCTGGGCGACATCGCTTCGCTTTCGGCTCGTGTTGAGTTGCCGGAGACTCGCTAAGGCGACGTTTTCTTCAATTGACATGTCCACGATCAACCCTTTGCCTTTTCGATCTTCGGACACATAAGCCAATCCGGACGACATCGCATTCTGAAGCGTCAATCGCGGAAGGGCCTTCCCTTCCACAATAACCTGACCGTTGGCATTCCTAAGGCCCATAATGCCCTCGCAAGTCTCAGTTCGCCCCGAACCGATCAACCCTGCCAAACCTAGGATTTCTCCCGCCCGCACTTCAAAGGAAATGTCCTTCGCGAAGCCCGGCACAAAGAAATTCTTTACTTCAAGGACGACTTCGGGTTGAATCGGCGCCCGAGTCGGAAAGATATCTTCCAGCTTTCGCCCAACCATTAGGTTGGCCAGGTCTTGTTCGGTAAGTCCTTTGGGGCTCTGGTCTGCCACTTTCACGCCGTCGCGAAGGACAACGATCCTAGTGCAGATCGCCAGAATTTCTGGTAACCGGTGAGAGACATACAGGACCGCGACACCCTCGCTCTGAAGGCTGCGAATAATTTCGAAAAGTCGTTGGCATTCGAGTTCGCTTAAGACTGCGGTCGGCTCATCGAAAATGAGCATTCTCGCTTTCTTGGAGAGAGCCTTGGCGATCTCGACCAATTGTTGTTCGGCGATGGATAGATCTTCGCAAAGTGTATTGGGAGCGAATCGGGCTCCAACTCGTTCGAGCAGCTTTTGCGCAGACTGACGGGTTGAGTTTCGATCAATGAAGCCGACTCCCTTTTCTTGACCCAAAAAAATATTGTCTTCGACGCTGAGGGTCGGAATGAGATTCAACTCCTGGTGGACAATTTGAATGCCCGCACGGGAAGATTCGCTTGTATTGCGAAACCGGATTGGCGCTCCGTCGAGCGAAATCGAACCAGCACTCGGTTGTACGATCCCCGAGAGTAGTTTCATGAGCGTGCTCTTTCCCGCTCCATTCTCTCCAATGACCCCGATGATCTCTCCAGGTTCGATAGAGATGTCAAATTGATCCAGGGCGACCGTTGCTTCGTACTGCTTCGTCAAAGCCTCGGTTTTGAGCATGGGGATACCATACCGTCGCGAGGAGTCTAAACTCAAGTTCAACGGAGTCAATTTACTGAGTTTAGTGACCCACCGGAAGGTGGAGGAATTCCAGCCTTCCGGTTAAATGGGTTCTATCGTGTCGCAACCGTGACTTGCTCTTTAAGCATCGACTCCGCGTGAACAAAGTCGCCACGAATTTCAGAGAGCGTTTGCCCGTTCGGACAACTTCGTCCACGGCGCATGTTTCCGAGTCCCAAATTCTCAAGCGTTGTTCGATTCTGATCAATCCAATGAATGTACTTTTCGAAGCGAACATATTTGTCGACACGAAGTTCATGAGGATCGAACGAAGCAGCATTTAGGCTCGAATACGCAACCATGTATGGCACGTAATACGTTCCCAATTGCCCAGACACCAGCCAACCTGCTCGCCCAAATGAATGGGCGCTGTCTTGAGTTTCGAAAACGACCTCAAGACCGTTAGAACCGACCGGGTTGATCGAAAATGTTCGAATGTCTTTGATTTTCGATTGGACAATCGTTCGCCAAAACTTGGCGAATTTCTCTTTATCGAAATGGTAAAACCTCCGTTCATCTTCCGGTACAAAGGACCATATTGTGTCCGTGTCGGACGCAAGAATTGCATTTCCCAATCGGTTCGCCGCTTTTGACAATGTGTCCTCGTTTTGGATGCGAACAAAGTAGCCTACTGCCATCGCGGCAGCAAGTCCCGTAAGAATTTGTGATCGGTATTTCATTTATTGCATTTGACAGTCAGGGTTGTCGCCAGGTAAGCACCAGGATCCAGCGCCTTTCCAGCATTCCGCTGTATAGTTTTGAACGCCACCTGTCGCGCAGTACAGTGTGATCATCCAAAATTTCTTACAGTCGGGATTTCCGAAGTGGACCCAGTTTTCTGTTCCGCAAAATCGTTGCTCGATCTCGGCAACCGGGCAGCTAATGACGGGAGCAGGAATCTGATTACAGACGTAACAGGTATTTACGAGTTTGTCACCCTCGCTATTTGTGCTGCCTCCGCTGTAAGCATTGGTTGAAATCATCATCGCACCAATAATGGCTACGCTGATAGTCTTCTTGTGAAGTGTCATGTTTCTCCTTTTTATTGCTTCTTGTAAGGAAGCAAGCCTCTCTTATTGATAGAACTCCTGTTCTAACACGCTCCAATTTGAATTAGTCTTATCCCTTACTTCACCGCCCAAAGTGACCCCAATCGATCGCTTCTGGCAAAATTGGCAGAGGACGCGCGTACCCCGTACGTTGCAGTTTTTATCCATCATGACCACCGTGCTTTCTTGTAACTTGACGACATCCTTAATCCAGTCGTCATACATGCCTGGCATATAGGTAATTCCCAGCCCGGGCAGGTCTTCGTCGTTATCCGTTCCGCACGGAACGTACTTTTTCTTGGTGCCCCACCCGTAGGTGGAATCTCCCGTATATTGATTTACAAAATTGAACCATCCGCCACGGACCGGAGGAAGCCCCATGTTTTCAGGCGTGCCATAATCGGTTTTTTGGTCGTTATCGGCTTGGTAGAGGACTAATCCCTGCCAAAAGCCCTTAATATTTAGTTTTGAGGCTCCGGCTTTGGATTCGAGTTTTGCTTTCGCAAAAACCGGCATAAGAATTGCGGCGAGGATCGCCAAAATGACCATCACCGAAATTACTTCGATAAGCGTAAATCCTTTTCTCATCGGGAGTAAACCCCCGGGGCGATTTCAGCCAATTTAGATTTTTGATCAAAAACATATACGTAATAATTTTCGTGATTCAACATGTCTTCAATATTGCTGAGATCGGGCGTCGCTACAAAGAATTTCTTATCAGGCTTCGAAGCCATGAATGTTTGTGACTTCTTTCTGAAATCAGAACATGACTTACAGTCTGGCATTACCATCAGAAAATCGAAATCAGGTACCTCTCGACCACGCAAATCCTTCTTGGGATATTGGATTTTGGGAATACGATTTTCAATTGCCTTATACTGGGCAATTGCCTCATTATCTGAAGGTCGATTCTTTGCCGCAATAAAGGCCATCGTCGAAGCCGTAACGATGACGATCATCGGAATCGTGGTTGTAAGGTTCTTGGGTAGCACACCAACAAGAATTACAAGGACCGTGCCACAGACTTGGTCAATAGGAGTTTTTTATCAAATAGTTTGTTAAATTTACGCACAAAGGTTCTGCGACTTATTACCGTGACTCGTAATTTTGCTTGATTGCCGTGGCTGCACGACTAAAAATGAAGTTCTTATAAAACTCTTATCGAGACCTAAGGTAATAAGCCATCACCCATCGATCGTCACATTTTTGGGTCCGACGACTAATCCACGAACGTGGGGAATCGAAACCGTCACTCCCTCGGGAACCACCAGATTTGCCTTCCATGTCTGTCCTGATTTCTCAACCCGAGCATGAATAGGCCCGTGTCCCGTCGAAACATATCCTTCAACCCAATCGAGATCGACCAGGTGAGGATCAAATTCAAACTGACGCGCCTCGATCGGTCGCAAACCAAGGATTTTCGTTTGAAGATGCAAGACAGGATGAGCTGCCCATGCGTGGCAATCCGAACGTCCCGGATCCGGCATCTCAATCGTGGTCTTTAGCCCTTTTCGAATCATTTCGCCCCATTCCCCGCGGATATTTTGAAGCAAGAGGTCATGCTTGCCGAGTCGGGCAAGCGCTTCGTGCCGATAGTGCTGATAATAATAGGTTGCCCGGGTTCCCTCCGGTTGTCGGCTATACCAATGGGCTCCAATCGCCTGAATTTCTTTATCTGTACTGAGCACGGCGAGCGCATGCGGTTGTTCGGAAATCGTTTCCGCTCCAGGAGCGTCCGGCAGAAATCCGTTCTTATTGACCTGCCTCTTGATCGCCTGGCGATGCTCTTGAAGCCAGGCCATGAAAGGACGTTGAGAATGATGATGGCCGTAGATCGTTTCAAGTTCGACAGCGGCTTCGAGTGCCAGCAAAAGCTGCATGTTGATGGCCAGGCTGTGGCCATCCGTGCCACCCGGTGGAACTCCATCTTTCCAGCTTGGTATCCAGTCGACGAAATTCCATTGATCGGTCGACTTCATCAGGCCGAATCCCGGAGATTGCTGATCCCGGTCGACATATTGCTCAAAGAAAGACAGAACGCTTCTGACTCCGGGCAGGAGTTGACGCAAAAGCGCCAGATCTCCTCGCCATTGGTGTTGATCGTGAACCATCAGAACCCACCAAATCGAAAATGGCGGGATGTATTGGCGATTCCGACTTGGATATCGGGATTGAGTCATGCCCCGGTATCCAATCGACCATCGGTAAAGATCGGTGGCTTTAGCCGGAAGCCGATTGTCGTCGGACATCGCCATCATGATCATCGACTCGATACGCGAGTCGCCCACATATTGAAGCTGTTCGTAATATGGACAATCAAAAAATGTCTCGTGTGCGTCCATCTGGAGCGTCCGAATACAGATGTCCACGATTTTGTTCAGTTGGTCGTCTGAGCAATGGAACGGAGGCGTCGGCGGATGAACCGGATAGTGGGTTTCTTCAAGCTTAAAGTTTGTGAGGGTAAGCGGCTGATCTTGCGTTTCGATGTAGATCTCCATGTAACGCCCCGCACACCACCAAGGACACGTAAAACTTCCCTTCTCACCACCGGGCAAGATCTCGTCGCCAAAGCCCAGCGCTCTCGACCACATCATCACAAAGTGGCCTCCTTCAACTTCATCGCGATTACCACGATCTCCGTCCTTGAAGTCTTTAATCAGGGCTTCTTGAAAGTGAATGCGGACCTTGGCACCTTCACCTTTTTGGGTCGTTAAATACCAGTAAGCGCATACATAGTTATCTAAATCAACAATCGCTCGAACCTTTCGATTCGGCCCAATCTCAAGTTGCCCTCCACTCAAGAATGATTGCCAAGCCGAATGTTCGTTCGCCAAGTCATTCTTCGCCAGAATGGTCACACTCGCCGTATCGTAGGCCTCGCAGTTCTCGACATGGCGGACCTGAAACGACTTCCACTCGCCATAGTACATGCCCGGCAACAAACCGGCCCGCAGAACGCGAACCGGATTCAGGTCACTCGCTTCTTGAAGGGTGGGCGTATCGGTCGCCACCGGCGTCTGCGCATCCTCGTCGCGGATGAGCCGGGCGAAATCAAATTGATCGCCATGGAACCGGAATCGGTCGCCGACCCCATAGGTTGAGACCGGGCGAACTAATTCGATCCCCTTGACCTCGACACATTTCCACGACGCGTGACCAGTCGTGAGTTTGTCTTTGAGGCTCGGGTCATCCGCAATGCAAAGAAATCCGTGTCGAACGGCAGTCTGAGCCAGTGGAGCGTGGTCATTACCCATCGACCACACGAAGAACGCGATTCGGTGGACACGACGAGGCCGCTGGCCATCGCGAGCCGTCGCGTCGCCGAGCGAGACATCGTACGTTTCGTAAAACCAATGCTCTTGGTCTCCTCGCTCACTGCCTCGAGCGACGACTTGTCCGTCGACTAAAAACATATATCGCTCGTCAGCGGTCACGTGGATTCTGGTTGTAAACGGTTCGTCAACTTCGAGGTCTAAATAGTAAACGCAGAAGAAGGGTCCGCTCGTGGCAGATGGGTGTGAAATCCACTTGGCGTCGAGCCTGCCTCTTCCCCAGGGCGAGTCGTTCCGATTGAAGTGAAAAGGTTCTTCTTTGAGAACGACACGGCTTACCTGAGACATACGGATAGCTTATCTGGTTTCGCGGAGCAGAGCAACGCCCTTGCCCTTGCCCTTGCCCTTGCCCTTGCCCTTGCCCTTGCCCTGATTAAAGTAAACTCTCGGGAACCCCATGAGGCCAACATTTGACGAAGTTCTCGCCGCAAAGGAGCGGATATTCCCTGGAATCAACGTCACTCCTTGCAGTCATTCTCCCATTCTTAGCACCATGTTTGGTTGCGAAATCTATAACAAAATGGAGTACCTGCAAGAGACGGGTTCCTTCAAAGAACGAGGAGCCAGAAACGCAATGCTCTTACTCACCGACGAGCAGAAGCAGAAAGGCGTTGTGGCCGCTTCGGCGGGCAATCATGCCCTTGCCTTGGCTTATCACGGACAATTGCTCGGCATTCCGGTTCGGGTTGTCATGCCCGTCATTGCGCCGATGGTCAAACAAGAGCGATGCCGCCAGTTCGGCGCTCAGGTCGAGCTCTTCGGCCGCAACATCGCCGAAGCCAAACAACGTGCCGACGAATACGTCGCCAACGAAGGCATGACTTACGTTCACGGTTTCGATGGAATCGACGTCATCGCCGGGGCTGGAACCCTCGGCCTCGAAATCCTTGAACAGGTTCCCGATGTCGAAGCGATCGTGCTCCCGGTCGGTGGTGCGGGCCTCATCGCCGGACTCTCACTTGCCGTTAAAACCAAGCGACCAGACGTGAAAATTTATGGCGTCGAACCCGAGTATGCCGCCTCCTTCCTTGCCGCAGAAAAAAACGGCTCGCCGATCCTGATCTCGATGGAGGAGACCCTGGGCGACGGTTTGGCCGTTCCTCGCGTGGGCGATAATGCTTTTGCCCTGGCTCATCAGCACGTCGACAAGGTCGTAACCGTCAATGAAAAAGACATTGCGGTGGCGATCCTGCGCCTCGTTGAAATCGAGAAAGGAGTCGTTGAGGGAGCAGGAGCTTCTCCTCTCGCAGCTCTGATTGCTGAGAAATTGCCGGAGCTGAAAGGCAAAAAGGTCGTGTTGGTTCTTTGCGGTGGCAATATCGACCCATCGGTTTTGGGTCGAGTCATTAACTATGGGTTGCGTTGCGATTGGCGTTTGGTTCGCTTCCGCTGCGAAATTTCAGATCGACCAGGTGGCCTCGAAAAGCTAACCCATGCCATCGCTGAGATGAGCGCCAGCGTGAACGAGATTTCCCATGAACGAACCTTCTGTAAACCGAATTTCAGTCGAGTCACGGTCGAGTGCGTGGTGGAAACGAAGAACAAGGACCACGCCGATCGACTGATTAGTCACCTGGAAGGACTCGGGATGCCGTGTGAGTTGTACTAAGTCCGCCTCCGGCCTGAGCAACTTTTAGAAACTCCCCCGGTTCGTAAACTCACCAGCCCCTCAGCAAACAAAGGGGCAAAAAACTAGGTTCTGCCCCGAAACTAATTGGGGCACCCTGCTTCACCGCGAAGGCGAAGCAGGGTGCATTCGATTTCCTACTAAATCTGCCTTATTGCATCTGGTCTGGTTGGATTTTCCTTGGCATAGACTGACAGATACAAAGATAGAAGAACCAACAGGAGGCGAACAATAACGCGAAATTCGCGGCTGCCGCCGTCAGCTTATTGATGAGCAAAGGTATTTCCTCCATCCGCCGGGATTCACCCAAATTCAAATAAAACAATATACATGTTGCCTTAAAGCACATCTTTTTCGAACAGAAAACCTCAGCCTTTGGAAAAAGAACGGCATAAGCAAAAAGAACAAGCAGAATCAAAGCAAGGAAACCGTCAAAGTAGCCAGAAAGTCTTAGTAACTCCAGGTTCCTCTCAGTGACCGGGAATGTGCTCGGGTGAGACAAGCAAGTGAAAAAATAGTATTCATTAAAAACGAGAGCCGCAAGCAAGAAAGCACTCGCCAAGAGTCGTGTAGCAACTCCATCATTTAGCACCTCTTTTTGCCACTGAACCATCCAGCGATTCCCTTCCGCCTAAAAATTATACGTCTGAGCGGAGCGAATTCGAGCTTACGTGATCTACATCACTTCTTGAGAACCCTTTTTGAATTGGACAAATATTCGCTATCACCACCATCGTTGTTGTCCCCGCCGTCGTCAGGCGGGTCCTCGACGTTTACATAGACCTTCGCCGTGTAGATGTCATTTGAAGCCAGGCGAACCTTGATCGAATATTCTTGGGAGATGAACGGCGAAACGTCAGTGGAGCCGCTCACTTCTTTTGCTCCGAAGTTAGAAGATAGCACCTGCATTCCGCCCGGAGATGACCACGTCAGACGGGTGCTGTCTCCGCGATAGATAGTCGAGGGATCAGCCGTAATTGTCACCGGATGGACCGAATTATCGATCGGTCCACAACCCCAAAGGCTCAACCCCAAAACGACTGCGGCCACCAATGGAGGCTTTCTCATATCCACAATAACGAATTGAGAAAGCCAAAAACTTGCAAAGCTCCTTAGCCGTCACGAAGTCGTCAAAGGATTAGCATTTTGCGTTCAGGCACTGACGTCACGACCTCGACAAAAGGTTAAGATCGATAGCGACTAGGCTCCTAGTGCGAGAACAGGTAAATCAATCCAAACGGAATGACACCGACCACGGCAACTCCATAAATCACGTCGAGCCATAGCATGGAACCGAGCGCACCAATGTAAATCAGGCCCACGATTGGGGTTGCCCAGATTTTCGTCCATGTCGAAGTGCCAGGATCTTTCAATGATTGACGGATCGAGGCAGCATCTCCCGTACTCGGAAAAGCGTGCATCGCGATCGAGACGCCCAACCAAAGGAGGAACAGGTCCAGCAGGTCGGGGCTATTGAACTTCAGCATGGGAACCGCCGCTGGCGCGCCAATGATGCCGCCTATCAACGTATTGACGAAGAATGGGCCGATGCCGATCATCAGGTTTTGACTTGCCTTCTTGGATGGCTCATGAATGACATAGCCCGCTGGCTGCCGAAAGCCCACCGAGAACTGAAAGAATTTCACCTCATAAATCGCGACCCCGAAGAGGCGGCAGAAGATGGCATGAGCCAACTCATGAACGATAACTCCCGGAAACGTAAGCCAGGTTATCAGGAACCCAGGAATGATCATGGCTTTTCGCCCCCCTGAAGCTTTTCGGACGGGAGCTTCGATTCGATAATTTGACCGATTTGGTCAAGTTTTTGGTTGAGCTTCCGATCCACTTCTTTTCCTTCGAAGTAATCCAACTCCGTCGCTCCTTCTTTCAATTGACCATTTAGAGCATAGGCCATGGCAAGATCGGCCCTGATATCCTTCGAGTCTGGGTAACGGGCAACGAGAGGCTTAAGCAAAACCACCGCCCGTTGAGGTTGGTTAATTTCGATCAAATGAGTCGCGTTTTCATAATCGATTCCCGAACGGATCGTCCCTGGCAACCTCACTAAACCCGCCAGGAATGCGAGAGCCGTAATCGCAGCCAGGACTAAAACATAAGGCGGATATGGAATTTTTTCGAGCGGCACATACTTTCGAACCGGCTGAGCTTCTTGAACGGGCGGTGCGATCGGTGGAGGTATTTGCGGGGGAATATTCACAATCTGAATACTTTAGACTTCTGGGGGACGAAAATACCACGCCGCAGATTAAGAACTGTGGCACTGGCTCGGAATCCCGGTAAACTCAGGCGTAATGGCTACCGCGATTACGATGACCGAGAACGGTCTGAATGTCCCCAACGATCCGATCATTCCATTTATTGAAGGCGATGGAACCGGCCCCGATATTTGGGCCGCCAGCGTCCGAGTGTTCGACGCCGCTGTCGAGAAAGCTTATGGTGGAACCAGAAAGGTCGCGTGGCAAGAAGTTTTGGCCGGTGAAAAGGCTTTCAATCAAACGGGAGATTGGCTCCCACAGGCAACTCTCGATGCTTTTAACCAATATCTTATTGGTATCAAGGGCCCGCTGACGACTCCCGTCGGTGGCGGAATCACGTCGCTCAACGTCGCTCTTCGACAAATTCTCGATTTGTACGTCTGCCTGCGCCCGGTCCAGTGGTTCACCGGCGTCCCAAGTCCAGTTAAGCGACCAGAAGACGTCAACATGGTCATCTTCCGCGAGAACACCGAAGACATCTATGCTGGTATCGAATTCCCGGCTGGTTCAGACGACTCAGCCAAGATGTTGCAGTTTATTGAGCACACCTTCCCCAAAGCTTTTGGCAAGATTCGGTTCGGAACTGAAGAGAAAACCCACGCTTGGAAGAAAGCAGTTCACGACGGACCAGACGAGAACATCCTGGTCGGCGTTGGAATCAAACCGGTCTCGAAGCAAGGCTCACAACGACTGATCTACTCGGCGATCCAATACGCCATCGACAACGGTAGAAAGAGTGTGACCTTGGTTCACAAGGGCAACATCATGAAGTTCACCGAAGGTGCATTCCGAGACTGGGGTTACGAACTCGCGAAGGAGATCTTTGGCGCGGTCGAGATCGACGGCGGACCTTGGTGTCAGATTCCTGAAGGTAAGCCCGGTGCCGGCATCATCATCAAGGATGCCATCGCTGACATCACGCTCCAGCAGGTTCTGACCCGCCCGACTGACTTTGACGTCATCGCGACGCTGAACCTCAACGGCGACTACCTGTCGGATGCTCTTGCGGCCCAAGTCGGCGGCATCGGCATCGCTCCAGGTGCAAACATCAACTATATCAGCGGCCACGCGATCTTCGAAGCGACCCATGGTACGGCTCCGAAGTACGCCAATCAAGACGTGGTCAATCCGTCGTCGGTGATCCTCAGCGGCGAAATGATGTTCCGCTATATGGGCTGGACCGAAGTCGCCGACCTCATCATCAAGGGTGTTGAAGGCGCGATCGGAGCCAAGACGGTGACGTACGACTTCCACCGGTTGATGGAAGGTGCGACGAAGCTCAAGTGCTCCGAATTCGGCGACGCGATCATTTCGCATATGTAATTCAGCGGTTAGCGATGAGAAGGGTTCGGACGGGATTCGTCCGGGCCCTTTTCTTGCCCAGGTCCTACCGTAGCTTCCCCCAAGACTTCCGATTTCTTTCATAAGTCAGGGCGACCTTGGTTCCTTCTAATGATTTGACCTTCTCGGCCAGGCGTCGAGATTGCTCAAGTGTCAAAGGGGGACCTGGTTCGTCGCCAAGTAGACCCCGCCAAAGGCTGTAGCAATGGTATCCCTCCGGCACATCCTCTATGCTGAACTGCATGGACTCCTCCATGAAAATGCTCAAGGCATTTTCCCGCACTTTTCCCTTTGCTTCGAAACAAAGAGCCACAAAAAACATAAGAAGACTGAACCCTTGCGATCCCGTCATCAGTGGCTTCAGTTCGTCATAAAGAGCCTTGACCTCTTTGAAGTCCTGCGATCTCGCACCGACCCTCACTAAGTTTGCGGCCAGCATGAATTTATATTGATATGCATTCACATCTGGCTTGTCGTCAGCCACTTGGTTTGCGACTATTCCACGACAGAGGATCTTACCAAGTTGGAAGGCATCCCTTTTTTGAGTCGGCTTTAACTTTTGGTAGGGCTTCTCGGACGAGCCGTGTTTCGCGTAATTGTGATGACAAGTCCAATCCCACAACACGTCGCCAACCAACCTCGTAATGTCTTGGTTTAGTTGACTATTTGTTAATGTGATCTTCTCTCGGTCCACGAATGCATTTTAGCGTCTTGTCGCAAAGTAGCGCCGCCCTTCAGGCCGCATAGCGGGCATCAACTACGCCCCAGTCCTCCGCCGCCAGAGGCGTCTGCAGACTGGGCTGAACTATCTCAGCCCTTTGGGCTTTGGGATGAACCTTTTTAGAGCAAGGAATCGATCCTTACATGAGGTGATCCGCCTAGAGATTATCGTACATTGACGCATGTGGCTAATTTGTCTTTGGGTGTATTGCGCGGGCTCAGGAGTGTAGGAAAGTTCGTGATCGAATTTGAACATCGATGAAGTACTTTCGGGAACCGGGAAATCCTTGCCGAACATATCGGTGCATTGCCGACCGCCGTTCGAACGCCGACAGGCTTAGCCCCAAAGGTGTGAAGTAGCTCAGCCCAGTCTGACGAGCAAAGCGAGGAGGGCTGGGAAAGCGTCGTCGTAAAAGCGAGCGGCCTGAAGGGCAGCGCTACGTTTCGTCTAAAATCCGATTGTGCCGCAATCCCTTTCCCGAGTTGTCGTCCACATGGTGTTTTGCACCAAAGCAAGAACGCCGTGGATATCCATTGAAATCGAAAACGAGGTGCATGCCTACCTCGCAACTATTTTGAAGGCGGACGGTAATGTACCGATCAAGATCGGTGGCACAGATGATCATGTTCACCTTCTCTTCGGACTATCGCGGACCGTTGCCATTGCCAAAGTCGTCGAGAATCTCAAATCGTCCTCATCAAAATGGCTCAAAGAAAAGCGACCAAATTTCGCATGGCAACTTGGATATGGAGTCTTCAGCGTCGATTCATCGGATTTCGAAAGCGTTGTGGCCTATGTCTCCGACCAGCGCGAGCATCACAAAGCCGTCTCATTTGAGGATGAATACCGAAGCCTCATGCGAGAATGTGGGATTTCATTTGACGAACGATATGTGTGGGAATAAGCTATCGCTGCCCTCCAGGCCGCTTGATTCTTGACCCACTACCCAGCCCTTCAGGCTGGACTGAACTATTTCACCCCTTCGGGGCTTAATAAGAACCCAACTTAGGTAGACATTCCGTTGAACCGGGGACGCACGTTCTATGTGTTCAGAGGAAGGGCAACTTGACGTCACGTCAAATGGCATCATCCTTTCCAGGCCCAACAGGCCGAAATATGTCAGTTCAGCCCATAAGGTGGTGCCAAATTGACCCATACCGACGCATGTGGAGATCCTCTTCGACGACGAACTTATCCAACCAAACCAGTCTCCCCATCCAAGGCCCGAAGGGCTGAAACATGTCAGCCCAGTCTGACGAGCAAAGCGAGGAGGGCTGGGAAAGCGTCGTAAAAACGAGCGGCCCGAAGGGCGGCGCCAATTTGAATCATGGTGCCAAATTGCCCCATGCGGATGAACGCGGAGGACTCCTTTCAGAACGAACTTACCAAACCAAACTGTAACAAACGACCCGTCCGAGGCCCGAAGTGCTGAAACATGTCAGCCCAGTCTGACGAGCAAAGCGAGGAGGGCTGGGAAACAGTCGTCAAAAACGAGCGGCCTGAAGGGCAGCACTAATTTCCCTTCTCCCTTTTCAATTCGTTCAATAGAATCAGATATGTATGGCAGGAAGGTCATCGTCACTGAGTCGCGCCATCGTCCAATTCACAATCTGTATTCTACAAAACCGCATTTACCTCCTGTCTCATATTTCCAATAACTTGCCCAAACTCACTAATTTGCGAAACGTTTCGCAAACTCAGACATCCGATGAGATAAGATAGATTTTGAACTTGCGAAACGTTTCGCAAATCGGAGTAAGCCAATGTTGACTTCCCTCTTCTTGAATGCGATTTTGCCCACGCCAGACCTTAAGGTCGCGCCGAAATGGGTTCTGACCTTCTCACAAGAATTTGAAGGTCCTAAAGGGCAAGCGCCCGATCCCAAAGTGTGGTCACGCGACATCGGCGGAGGCGGATTTGGGAACGGTGAGTGGGAGAGCTACACAGACGGAAACAAAAATGCGTTTCTCGATGGAAAAGGGAATCTCGTCATCGAAGCGCGGAAGGAGCCGACGACCGGACCGGACAACATTAAACGCGACTACAGTTCGGCGCGACTCAAAACCGATCAATCGTTTTCGCAAGCATACGGCAAGTTTGAAGCAAGGCTAAAGATGCCCAAAGGCAAAGGCATCTGGCCGGCATTTTGGATGTTAGGAAGCGATGTGGGGAAGGTTGGTTGGCCCAGATGCGGTGAAATCGATATTATGGAATTCCTGGGCCACCAGACCTCATTGACTCATGGAACCGTTCACGGGCCTGGCTATTCCGGCGGCGGCGGAATATCGAATGCTCTCGAAACCAAGCAAGCGCTTGATGGCGATTTCCATGTTTACGGCATGGAATGGGAACCCGAAGAGATTCGATTCACCTTTGACGGAAAGGTTTTTGGCAAGGTCACGCCCAACGATATTGGGGTCAACGATTGGGTCTACAACCATCCGCATTTCTTTATTCTGAACCTTGCCGTGGGCGGCGGTTGGCCAGGCTATCCAGATGAAACCACCGTCTTCCCTCAACAGCTTGTCATCGACTACGTCCGAGCTTACAAAGACGAGAACTTAAAGATCGACACCGAGGGTATTCGAAAGCGGGACGAATACCGTAAGGCTCACGGACCAAAATATACTTGGCCAGGGCCCTTCGCGATTCCCGGAACGATTACCGCGATCGACTATAACGAGGGCGGAGAAGGCAAAGGCTATCACGATCTCGACCCGGAAAACCAAGGCGGAGGCTATCGCGTGCGCGAAGGAGTTGATGTCGGTGCTTCTGGCTCAACACCTAAATTCAATGTTGGGTGGACCAAAGCTGGAGAATGGCTCGCCTATGACGTCGATGTAAAGGAGTCGGGAACCTACCGCATCTCAGCGACCGTCGCGAGTGAAGGCGAGGGTGGAGCGTTTCAGCTCGAACTCGACAAGAATCTGATCGGCGAGAAAACCTATGTTCCCAACACCGGCAATTGGACGAAATGGAAGACGGTGAATGTCGGGTCCGCGAATCTCACAAAAGGTAAGCACACCCTAAAATTCCTCATGGTGTCCGACGGAGCGACCGGTTCGGTTGGTAACCTGTTATCCATCGCCTTTGAAAAATCCTAAACCTGAACCTTCCGTTTCGCTCAGCTTGGCAGACTTCGAATTCTTGCAATCGGAGGCTGCCAATGCGAATGTTTCGCTCGAAGAGTATATGTCACAAATGATTGATCGTCAGCGTCTGATCGTAAAGTATCAGGCCCAGCCGGCCAAGGAACGAAAAGACCCCAAACCTCATAATATTGAGCCACCCCATCGCAAATGGGGAATGTGAGCACTGCGCCCTGCAGATGGAAACTTTCCCCAATAAGTGCTTGTTCGGTAGTAACATAGCAACATGAAAGCTCTGTCCCTTGCCTCACTTCTCGTCGCAACTAGCATCGTCTTTGCCCAAGGAGGTGGAGTCGCCGCCGCATCCGCTGCAGGCGGTCAAGGCACCAAGATCGACATGAGCGAGAAGATTTTCGATCCGACTCGAGATTCGGCCAAGGACATCGAAGCCGCGATTAAAAAAGCAACTAAAGAAAAGAAGCGGATTCTGCTCGATGTGGGCGGCAACTGGTGCTCCTGGTGCCATAAACTCGACTATCTCTTTAAGTCTAATAAAGAGATTGGAAACATGCTGAAAAAGTATGTGGTCGTCAAAGTGAACTACAGCCAAGACAACGAAAACAAAGCGGTTTTGTCCAAGTATCCGACAATCCCTGGCTACCCGCACATCTTCGTTCTTGAAAAGGACGGCACACTGCTTCATTCGCAAGACACAGGATTACTAGAGACTGGCGATCACCACGATCCAGAAAAGGTCATGGAATTCCTGAAGAAGTGGGTTAAGTAGCTCATGAGCGGTTAGCGTTTGGGTTTTAATCGCCTCTTTTCTAAGCGCTCATCACTAAAAGCTAACCGCTTTCCCTACTCTCCGACATCCATCTTCGCAATCCGACCGTCGCGAAGCGTGTAGATATGCTGCACCTGCCGATGGTCGAGTTCATTCCCTTGCAGGTCTCGAACCGTCTGGTCCACGTGAACAATGATTTGCCCTGCCTCGGGCTCGATCTGCGTCGGAATTACTATTGGGTCAATTTCCGTCCATTGATGAGTCCAATATTCGCGAACTTCGTCCTTGCCAATTGCCCGTCCGCCAAGAAACGCCTTTGGCCAATCGACATCATCAGACATGTGCTCAAAAACGGCGTCAATATCTCGACGATTGAAAGCATCATACATTGAATGGAAGAGCCAGTTGTAATCCATGATTTCGTTTACGCCGGAGCTTTACGGCGTGTGGCACAAACTTGCGATACCGCGCTCCCTCAATGCGCTCCGCGTTGAG
>JBEHXE010000016.1:0-79757 GCA_048498855.1 Armatimonadota bacterium
CGCCCGTCGGCGATCAACAGCAGATGCCGTCTTGTACGGCATGGGCGACCGGCGGGCGGCAAGTATGGCGATGTCGAGAGATCGACGCTTGGTCCGCCCGCACTGCCAAAAATCAGCGGCTTGGGGGCGTTGGCGATTTGGCTCGACGAAGGCAACTGAGCCCCGACCTTTTGGAGATCGTTTGTGTAGGTTGTGGTATCATCCGTCCCTCCACAACTCATGAGAGTCATGACGAATGCGGCGGAGGTCAGGCTAAACGCCAAGCAACGTCGCGACGAAAAAAGAGGCTTCAAACCCATAGAATCAATCCTTCCGGACTTGTCCGGTTACAAGGACGCAAACGGGGCCTGAGAACGGAATCTAACAACTTGAAACAATAAAAGTGACGATCTTAAATTTTTAAGATCGTCACAGAATGACTATTGGCCACCAATCGAGTCGATATACGCTCGCGAAGCCTTAAAGGCCAGTGAATAGTCGGGCGTGTTTGAACGAAAATTGAAGTCCACACCCGCCGAAAAGGCGGAAGCACGTTCGGTAGGTGTGCCATGATGTTGCGGACTAAAGAAGTCGGAATCTCCCAAGTCATACATACCTTTCCAACTTTGCAAGAGGTTTTGCTGCAAAAACCGCGCCCGGTGAGCCGTAAACCATCCGGCGAGATAGTCGGCCTGAAGTTCGTTATACATTCCCTTCTTATAGGACAAGCCGGTTTTGAATTGCATCAAATGCCCCACTTCATGACCAAGTATGGAGGGAATCGCGAATGAGGTGTTCGCTTGGTAAAGCCGGTTGATCAAGTTGACGCCGAACATCATCGAGCCGTCAGCGGCAACCGCACGAGAAATATTCGATTTTTGGAGAAGTTCTTCGTCTACTTCTTTCGAAGCGAAGGCATTGTATCCCTCGTTTTCCTGATAGAGCCAGAAAGCAAATCGCAGTCCTGTGACTTTTTTCAGTTCAACAATATCGTTGGTAAGACTGCTATCAAAAATGGCGTTGCCACTTTGGCCGATAATGGGGGTTCCCATCGACTGAAAGCTAGACGCCGCGATCGAACAGGCAGTATCGGATGGCAAAAGATGGAAGAGAGCTGTGGTTGCAAGGAAGAGTGTCATAGATTTAATACTTGAGATTGGTGGACTGTCAGCTAACTGCCGACTCCCGAGATGACGATGCGGAAACCAACGTCGAGAATCCCAACATTGGGTTTCTCGACGCGAAACAAGTCGAGATGAATCGCCGAAAGTTGATAGGAACCTCCATTGACGTGATAGCCTTCGGTCGGATTTAATTGGGTTGGCGTTGCTTTGTCATTCGACCATTCGCCAACGTTGCCGAGATCCATCACTCCAAAAGCTGATTTACCCTTCGGAAACGCCGTGACGGGAGCGGTATAAACAAATCCATCCGTGTGCCAAGGCAATGAACTTGTCATTTGCACGACTTCTTTGAGATAGTCGTCGGAGTAGTTGACGTATGCCTTTGGGAAATCCGGTTGACCAAACACGTCATAAAAAACCGCCGGAGGAAAGCCGTTTCGTGCCTTGTCAAAGTAAGCCGCTCGCAGAAACTCGTTATTATCTGGCAAGCGACTCGCGGCCCAGTGGCAATAAGCGATTGCATCGTTCCAACTCACGGCCACAGCAGGATGGTCGTCGGCTTGTTCGAAATCATGTTTCTTCCACGAGGCGCCACTCTTGTTTTGCGGAGGGAAGCCGATTCGAACGGCAAATCCGGCGGATTCAGCATCGGTTTTGTATTGCGTGGCCTCGACGAATCTTCGAAAATCGGCAACCGTCACTTGATATTTAGCGATGTAAAACGCTTTAACGTTGACTGGCTGAGGATGTGGCGGTTCTTGCCCGAAGGTGAATACTCCCGCCGGAGGAGGCTCGATCGTTCCGGCTTCGACATAGACGAAGGTTTGTCCGGTTTTTTCATGGATGTATTCGCCTTGGGTCGCGGCGCGTTTTAAACCCGGAGGCAAGGTTTGGCCGAGCCAGCCGAGGTCAAAGCGATGCGAAATCGCGGCGAGAATATGGAGACATAAGAGATTCATCATGGTTTCCTTTTGTGCCTAAAAACGATGCGAAATTTACGGTGAGGTCATCAAGTGGTCTGGAGTGATATCAATAAGGGCTGAGTTCGCCGTCCACGGCTTTAGATCGACATGGCCGCCATTGAGATAGAAAACAGTGCCAGTGATCCTCGTTTTGGGCACCGCGAAATTCGACACGAAAGGCACTTTGATTTGCTCGCGCAAACCAATCGTTCGATAGATCACTTGGACCTCGCGATCTTCGTTATCGAGGTTGGCGATGCGGAGTTCGAGACGGGAGAATGGCGAGTTCGTGAGCGTATCGTTCTCAGGCAAAAGATCTGAGATTGTCACATCTCGAACCAAATCGTTTTCGCTAAGGATTCGAAATGCCTGGGAAGGTTCGATGTCCTCGCCGTTATCGAAGACAACCGCCTCGGGGGGAATCGCAACCGGGTTCTTTTGCGCAATTGCCGCCGGCAACATCGCCGATTGCCCCGGCGCGATGCTCGGCGAAGCGCCGGCAAAGTAGGCAAAGGAACCGTCCGGAAGAGCGACATAGCGTGGACTCGCGACGTAGCGTCGTGGATGATCGGCAGGAAGGATGTGCTCCACCTTATCGCCAAGTAGCCTAAGAGCTTGGTAGTCGACCCGACTCCGCGAAATGGTCAGACCTGCGATATCCCCCGCTTGGCTACGACCATTCTCTGAAACCTTCCATTGAAAGGTCACAGGAATTCCAGAACCGGCCAATTGAGCCATCGCGCCGACGCTATTCGTAGCCTGAAACACAAGGCTGCCGGAACATGAGTTACCCGAAACCGTGAGAGACGAATTCGGACTGATCCCCGGAAAGGTGATCGGATTGGTCGTCAACGGAAGCTGGGTAGCAAGACCGCCGTAACTCAGTCGCTTTTGCGCCAGATAGGCACGCAGGGCGCGCTCCTTGGGCGGTGAAACGGCAAAACGACCCGAAAATTGAATTTCGACAAAATCTTGGCGTTGACGCAAGAGGCCGCTGTACACCGTCGATCCCATTTGGATGGACTCCAGCAGGAGCATGTCGGGCACCGCATACACGCTTCGATTACTCATGAGCGTTAAAACCGAGACGCCTTCGTGAACTCCCGGAGCGACCTCAAGATCAAGGCTTTGAGGAATAGCCAACGGAGCATGATCGAGCAAGCCTTGAATTGCCTGAAGCGCCTGGCTCGTGACTTCGGCGTGTCCAGAGATCGTGGAGATGCTTTGGAGGCTGGAAAGGCGCGAGGCGACCTCCCCGAATTGAGGCCAGTTCGAATTTGCCGCGAGTTCGGTCAAACGAAGTTTCACCGACTCAAGTTCACGCACCTTCCAAGCCGACATGAGCGTTTTGAGGGTAGTGTCTCCAGCTGGGACCACATCATCGAATTCCGAAAGTGTGGGGATTTCCCGGGTTTGCGCTTCAGGAGGTAATCCTGGCGGAAGAGGCGGAACGGGCGTGACCACGATGCCATATCGAGCGGCCGACTTCCATTCCATTGACCGAACGGAATTTCTTGCCGCCTCTCGACGAGAGGCTAAAACTAGGTTGGATAGGTCGTTGTCCCAAGTCGATTTAGATTCGACTAAGGCGAGATCGTGATTGGCCGATTGAGTCGAAGTTGCCGCCTGACGAATGAGGTCGCTGATGCGCGTTTTTTGATCGGGTGTAAGGGCGGTCCCATCGCTTTGTAAGAGATTGAACGGCGTACTTTGCAAGTTTGCTTCAATCGCTGCTTCTTCTTTGCCAAGGCTAAGAGTCACCCTCTTTGTAAAGATTCGCAGCTTGCCCGGAGGTACATTTTCACCCCGAAGGCCAAAAGCTTTGAACGCCAAATTGCCAGAAGGATCGATGACGATGTGATTGGCAACGAGGGTCAGAGAACCGGACGCGGCAGGAACAAGCGTGTTATTCGGACCAGGGTTAAATCCTCCAGAGAGGTCGAACGTGCAAGGGTTTTGAAGACGAATGGTGTCGGCAACGACGACAATGTTTTGGGCCGCATTCTGAGCCGTGGGAAAATTTGCATTGATACAAGACGTTCCATGAAAATTCCCTCCGTCAAAAATGATCTCATCTCCGAAAATTACAGTTCCTGAGGTCGAAGCCGAATATGGAATCGACGGGGGAACGACCGCCGAGCCACCAGACTCGATGAGGTTCTTCTCCAAGAAATTCGCGAGATCAAGGCTTGCCATTCCACGGGAATGCAGACCAAACACGCACAGTAAAAGTGGGATCGTCACGTCCTAGACTCCCTTCCAATCCGTATCGAATAGTGGAACATTGAGGTCGAGATACTTCTCGCGAATATCGCCGTTTCCAGACCAAGCAACCTTACTTCCGTCGCTCAACAGAAATTGGACTTCGAGCTTCACTGCGTTTGCCTCAATCGACCTTTTTGGAACGAACCACCCAAAAGCGGTTGGAGGAGTCACATTGCCGTTCACATTGCGTGGCGATAACGTCTGCGTGATGCTCCGGCTGCCACACGTAATCTTGAGTTGGACTTGGGCAACTTGCTTGCCCGGGGCGCTTGGGTTGAGCATTCGCCAGGTGAGATTCGAAGGATCGACCGATACGAGTTGGTAATTCACTCCTGGTGTCATCACTTTCGTCGTGGCTTCGGCGACAGGGAACTCCTGGACAATCTCAAGTGGGGCGTCGCCCTGAAGTGCGGAAACGAGCTTCAGGGTGCTTCGCACCTTAAGTGTGCCAAGGTCGTAGCCTGCCTGTCGCAAGTCAGCGAGAGGTACCTGGATTTGTGGAGCGCGGTATTCCCCAGCTAACGCCTCGAAAATATTCCAGTCGGTTCCGTATGTCGGCTTCCAGTTGCCTGATACCGTCCGAAGCGGAGCATCTTGGCCCGGCTTCATGATTGAGAGATCGATGGTGGCTGCACGGATGTTGCCCGACGAAACTTGATCGTCAAGCTGAGGCAAGATCATGTAGAGGACAGGGTTGATGTCGGGCGAAAGAGTAATGAAAAGCTTCTTGCGGATGTTCTCCGAGTAGGATCCGACCGAAATAAAAGCTCCCGCCGTGGTTTCGCGTTCTTCATATTGGCGGAAAGAAAAATCGATGGTTTCGGTCTGTTGCCGAATCTGGTGAACGTCCTTGGTCGAAACGCTGTAGTTGATGCCGCCGAAGGAGCCTGTGCGCGGATTCCAAGGCGCATTTGCAGGAACCTCGGTCGGTGGCTTAAAGAGTTCAATGATATTGTCGTTGATCCGCTTCAAGATCGGTTGCAGGTAGCGATCAATGTCCTCTAGTGTGAGTCCCGAACCGGGGGTGATGTCGATATGAAGGCCGCCAGAGTTGACCAATTCTGATCGAATTTGCTGGCTCGTGCTTTCATAACTCGCACCAAAAAAGCCGAAGTAAGAAGCCTCGGCCCGAAAGTGCGAGTTATGTTCGTAATAGTCGTGAAGCTGCTTGTAATCTGCTGTCACTTTGAAGCCTGCCGGAGGGGTAAGTCCGGGATATTTAAATGTGATCCCAATCTTAACGCCGCCCTGTCCCGACTCGATTTGTTGGTAAACCGATGCCCCGAGTTTGTTAAGTTCGATAGTGAACGGCATCTCTTGAGTGGCGAATAGGGGCGCTTTTCCGCCACCGTTTACCGAAGTTACGAAAGTGCCATTTTCGCCGGGGGTGTACACCGTAACTTCGGCCGACTTGGGCCGAAGCGCCGTTAGGCTAATCTGACTAGCGGGAACTCCCCGGCGCTGGGCAACAATGCCTTTTACTTTGTCAATGTCATCCGCCTTGAGCGCATAAGTGACGGAAAACTGAAGGATGCCACCATCGATGAGTTGTCCAGGGTGGGCCGAATCGGGAAGCTGGTAGCGATACATCGAAAAAACGGGCCGCGTCTCTCCGTCGGTTGTACGTTCCACGAGCCGTGGGCGAGGCGGAATGTAATACCATTGCCGGTCGTTATAGGCATCGCGAACCACGGTCACAGGAAAGTCTCCTTCGGCGGTCGATACCGAGATATCGTCCATCGTATCCTTGGAATCAAGGCTCACCACCTGGCCAGAAGAGAGTGCGGCCATCGCCACTAGGGTCCAGCCAAACGTGAGACTGCAAAGCGATTTGCAAGTGATGGATTTCATACCATCGAGTCAAACGCAGTCAGGTAAGGCAATCTAACGGGTCAGAAAATAATTGTTAGATTTTGTTTCCACCGCCCGTTAAATAAGGTTGGACATCGTATGACCTCATCTCCGAACCTCGACGCACGTCTTAGCCTCTTGAATGTTCTTAACGTTTCGGGTTTGTGGCGGTCCAATTTCCGCGACTTAATAAATGATTATCATCCAAGAATTAGCCTAGGGGTATATTGTTTGCCAATGGCCGAGGAAGATTCTGATTTACGCCGCCTCTTAGAGGATTTCGTTGGGCCAGACGAAACGCGGGCGCAGGCTTCGTTTACGAAACTCTCGCCAAGAATTAGGGCTTTCATTAAAAGCTATCTGGGTTCCTCGCAGGTACAAGCTGAACAGCAAGAAGACATCGCCGCCAAGACGATGATTCGACTCTGGAATAATCGATTAAACATTAAAATTCAATCGATTTCACAATGGTGGAATTACGTCCGAAAAACCGCAAAAAATGTGACCATCGATATGCTTCCCAAGGAACAGGTCATGGACCTTTTCGACGACATCCTTGCCGAAGAGACTCCGGATATCGACGCCGCGATCCAAGCCAGACATCAATCCAAACTTTTTTATTTTGCCGCCAATCATCTATGGCTCGGTTTACGAGAGAGTTCTCGACGAATGCTCAAAAGACTTCTCACGATGCAACTTTTCTATCTGGACAAGAGGGATTGGAAAGAGGTTTCGGTCACGGCCGGAATTCGAGACCGATCCCGCCTCGACGCGTTACTCGAAAGTCAAGAATCTCTGTGTCTGTTGGCCTTTCACGAACTCTACTCATCTGGACGGGATATCGTTGGCCACATCGAACGAAAGTGGCCCGATCGAGAGCCAGCCGTGACGGCGATTTTACGGATGCGCTACGTCTACGGGTTCTCAGCAATGAGAATTTCACAGGCATTGGGCTACGAAGACTCAATCTATGTTGACTCTGTTCTAGAAGAATCCCTCACAAAATTGCCATTCCGGTCGCGGATGATGCGTTTGATAAAGCTAAAACATCCAAAGAAAGCCATCCTGAGCGAGCAAGGAATCTTCAAACGTGCGAGCTTCCAATACGCCTTTTCACCTAGTCAAGAATATCCGCAAACGCTCATCTCAGAGTTGCTCTGTCCGCCCGCCGAAGTCTCGAACTGCAAGTTTAATCCGGGAATCCTGAATATGTGGCTAAGCGGAGGAAGGCTTGAGGATGAACTCAAAAAATTTATGAAGAAGGAGGGATACCTTGAATCCTGAGGGACTGTCGGAAGCCGCACGCAAATTTCTGATGGCGATCGAAGCCAGCGAGAGGGCTGGAGACGAGCCCGACGCCCAGAAACTCGCAGAATATGCGCTCGGGCTACTGAGCGAAGAAGAGGAAGCGAAATTGTTGCGATGGGCGGTTCTCGATTCCCAAAACCGAGATGCCCTTGTCGCCGTAACGCATTCGATCGCTACCGGTGAAGCCGACGAGGCCGTCATGAAGCCCGTCTTGGGTCGCTATTTGGCCGGACTGATTTCGGGAACCCTGTCAGCGACCGCGATCAAAGCCACCATGACGGGACTCGCGCAAGCTTGGTCCGCAGCGGGACCCCGTTTCGAATTTAGCTTTGCCCGCGGCGATGAACCCGGCTCTGTCATGGTCGAACAGACCGAAGACGCCTTACGAATCGATGTCCGAGAGGATGCTGGCTCAACGCTCTCGCTCATCGACCCTTACGGTGGACGGCTGACCCTTGCCGACCTTCAATTCTCAAGAGGCTACGCCGAAGTCGTCTTGCCCGATCCCGGCGTCGCGATGGACGCAGTATCGAGGATGCTGAGCGCCTCGCCTTCGCTCAACGAAGAGGAAATTTTGCTTCCTGTTGTGGGAACCGAATCCAAGGTGGCAATCCACTCTGTCGAACTCAAAAACGGACAGCTTTCGGCATCGATGCGATGTGATCAACCTCCGCAATCCGCGATCTCCGTTTCGATGCGAATCGGCGGGGCGACGGTCGAAATTGGAGCCCTGTCCGTCGGAGCACTCGGACAAGAATCGAAAGAGTTTGCTTGGTCCATCGGCGACGCCGAAGGCGAGGGACCGATTCCGCTGCCTGGATTACTCGTACTCAGCGTGGTCTCGGAATCTTAGAAGCTTCGACCGCCCGAACCGATACCCAAGGCTTGGCCGAGGCGGCCCATACCAAAGTTCGAATCGAACGGAATAGCCTTTAGGCGAATGAAGAATCCAATTTCACGGCCGGGGCGGAAGCCGGTTCCGTAATCCGAAAAGGTCAAAATCGCCTCCGCGCAGTGCAGGTCGTACACCAAATTATATTGCTGCGAGTCGAGCCGTCCGGTATAGCCGTTAAAGTTGAGGGTCGTGCCAAGTCGCGACTTTCCAATCTGGAGTCCGTCCATATAGGCGTTGATTTGCGACCAGTTATGACTCATGCCATCATATCGAGCGCCAATCGCCGCCATAAGAGTCGGCGTCTGCCAAGTCGTGTCGATACGAACGTTGCTCCAAACCTGGTTGAAGGTGTCGTAAGAAGTCAAAGTTCGGAAACTGAACGCATTTCCGAGTTTGTATTCCGACCGAATGCCGACTTGCTGCCACGCGATTTCGCCCGTGTCTCCCCGCAAAAAGTCATATCCGGTTTGGATTCCAAAACTCGATTTAGAATTGACCTGATACGAACAGTCGGCGGTTGCCGTATTGGTTTGACCGCTCTTGTCGATCGCCAGCGGGCTGTATCCAAACGGACGCAAATACGAGTAACGCAGGTTCATCGACAGCTTTTTGCCGATGGCATAGGTCAACCCTTGCCCCATCGTGAGACGATACATCGCCGCATCATCGGAGTACATCGTTTGGCGAATGCCGCCATTGACATCCCACCGCCAATTTCCCTGATCGCGAACACCGCGGTTAAAATTAAAGTCCAGCATTCCGCGGCTGAATCGTTCTTTTACGATCGGGTCGAAATATTCGCCTAAGCTGAACTCGGTTCGAAACGGCAGCGACTTGAACGTGTCTGGCCCAAAGAGACGAGTTGAATCGGTTTTAAACGACAATACCGGCGTCTTATCCGAACTCGGAAAGAAGTTGGTCACGTCACCGATCGGGATCGTCCGTTGATATTCGAGCGAGACGACGCCCTGTTTGACGTCTTGGCTGCCGGTATACCGAACGTCGACGGTCGCACGCGAATTGTTGAGCGTCGTCAGAGCTTGGCTCGGGCTCGCCGGAAAGGTGTAGGTTTCACTGCTGATCGTGTTCGAGACGCTTCCGCTGCGGTTCCAAGTCACATCGAGGTTCGACGACGTCTTGCCCCACATTCGAGAGTCGTTCATGGTGACAGTCTGGTTATAGCTGCTGAACGTCGAGGAGCTTTGCTTTTGTTCGCTGAAGTTAAAGGTCGTAAATTTTGGCAGGCGCAATTGAGCCCGAGTGTTGATGATCGACGCCCCGGGGGCCGACAAGTAATTGTTTCGCTGAATGTCGTTATCGATCGTCAGCGTTCCCCACTTAAACCTCTGCTCGTGTTGGTTAGAGATCGAAACCGTGTTGGCCTTGCCAAAAATGCCGTAAACCTTCGCGACGCCGTTCATATCGGCATTGCGATAGTAGTAGTTCATCCCCAGGCCGAAGCCGAGCTTTGACATATAGTCAGTTCGGATCGCACCGCGATCTTGTCCCCGCATGGGAAAACCGAAGGTGTTTTTGATGTAATAGCCCTCGTCCGGCGACTGCCCAAACTGGGGAAGGTTTTTGTAACCGCGATCCCCGAGGGGAATCCAAAGCACGGGCAGCGACAGGATGTCGTGGCCCAGTACATTGATTTTCACGTGCCGGAGGATCGCCTCTTTGTTCGGCTCAACCGTGCTGCGTTCTGCGTCGAAGTAGAAGTGTGGCGTCTCGTTGTCGCAGGTCGTGAATTGCGATTCGGTGCCAAAGACCTTTCTTGAATCTCCGTAGGCTTCCTTTCCCGAGATGAAGAGGTCGCCCGTCACCTGGTTTTGAAGGCGAGCCGGGCGAATCTGAGTCTTACCATAGGTCGCAAAAAACGACTTAGTGCGAAAGTTCACGGTCACCGAATCGCCGACGATGACCTCGTCTTTTCCGATGATGCGCACGTCACCACTAAAGGTGTAAATCTGGCTCTCTTTGTCTCCAGAGACGTTCTCCGCCATGCAGCGATAACCGTGGGTGACGATCTCTGCTCCGCCGGTGATGACAAGCGACGTCCCTTTGCCGCCGATCGTGCCATACCGCACGATTTCAAGTTGGCCCGGATTATCGGCCGGCGCAGGCAACGGCTGCTTGACGATGTCGTTGAATGGTAATTTCCCGTTCGGAATCAGCTGAGTAATCTTCAGCGCCCCCTTGTCTCGCAGGGCATTGACTCCGGCGGCGACGCCTGAGAATTGTCCACCGGTAACTTGACCGTGGGCGACGCCTGAGGCTCCCATGACCACCGCCAAAGCGGTGTACTTCACTCCAAACTCCTCAAGCCTAAAAAGCCAGTGATGCAGAAAAGAACATTTGGCAGCCAAGCGGCGATAAAGGGGTCGATCCTTGGGTCCTTGCCCATAATTTGCGTTGAGATCACCCACGCATTGTAATAAAGCAGCACGACCACCATGCTAATGAGGACGCCGATGAACCCACCTTGCTTGGCAAAACGGATCGAGAAAATCGGAGAGACAAGCGAGAAGATGAAGCACATCGACGGAACGCTGAATTTATTGTAAAGCGTCATTTCGTAATTCCGTGTGTTTTGCCCCATGTTCTTGCCGTTCCGAATCTTTTCCTTGAGTTCGGAGACACTCATCTCGGTCGGCCCTGGAGCCATGATGAGGTCGCGCATCGCCACCTTTTGGTTGATGCGCATGACCTTGGACTCCAGCATTTCGCACGACTTGGAATTGGATTGAAACTTCCAAGTCTTGCAGTTGTTGAGTGTCCAAAGTCCGTTAAGGTAGTCGCCGTCGGGAGCTACCGTGACGGTCATTTGGCCCGGCTCGGGACGTTCGATCAGCAAAATATCGTGAAGCGCAAGCACTTCGCCTTTCTTTCGTCGCTCCTTTACCGCCGAACCGATATTGACCGTGTAAGACTGAATCTTCAGTTGTACGTTCGAATAGAACTCACCAACGCTCGCCAAGATGTTGACGTTGGTTTGCAGTTCGTAGCTTTGTTTGGCCGTTCTCGGCGCGACTTGATCGGCAATTACGAAATCCAGCCCCGTCGCGACCGCGCCAAAAATCGCCACCGGCAGCAGAAACCGCATGACCCTTGCCCCGGCGCTACGGATCGCCGTCAGCTCAGATTCACGCGCAAGGCGCGAAACTGCCAAGGCTGCCGCTAAAGACGTCGCAATTGGCAATGTCTGGATAAGAAATCCAGGCGTTTCGAGAAGAATGATCTTCAGGATGGCCGTCGTTGGAACATTGCGCGTCAAGTCGTTCTTGCCCAGCGCCATATAAAAATTCGCCTGGAACATGACGATGACGATGAGGACCCCCATCACAAACGGAGGGATCAACTCGCGGAACACATACCGGTCGAGTCGTTTCACTTCCGATGGAATCCTAGGTCAAAGGCGCTGACCACTGCCCAAATGCCGAGGCCCAACAAGACGATCACCGACGGAATAGCAATGGCGGGAGCAACGCTGCCGAGCAGCGGAATGGCGAAGAGTACGATCATAATCGTCATCCACACCGCGACAATCTTTTGAGTTCGCTTGTTGGTTTTAAGGTTGAAGCCCTGCACACGATCGAGATGGAGCGACCCGAGGCAGTTGGGGCAAATCAAAGCCCCCGCCGGGACCATCCTTTTGCACGACGCACACTGCACCTCAGTCGGAGCTGTCGGATCGACCGTGTTCTTCCAGTAGATGTACTGCTTATGTTCTTCGCGAAAGTGACTTGGGGCCAAGTGAGGAATGCATCCGTCGGCAATCGCCACGGCGACATTCTTCTCTCCCTTTTTGTAAAGGATCTGGGCGAGTCGAAAAGCAGCCATCGCGTTTTGCGGATTCATGCGGATTTGTTGGTAAACAGTTCGAATCTGTTCCGACTCTAAAGCTCGGTCGTCGAGTTTGTCGGTGATCGCGGTTAGTACTGGTAACCCAATCAGGAGGCTAATGATTCCCGCAATCGCCGCGTAATGCATGTAGGGGTCGTTGATGAGGCAAATAACCCCTAAAAGATAGATCGACGTTCCGCCCATCAGCAGGGCGGTGATGCATCCGATTTCGCCCATGACCGAGCGATTCATCAAATAAAGGAGAAAGCCAGGCAGCACCAAAAACATCACGCACGGGAAAAAAGACCCCAGGGGAGCATGGATGTCGGCAAGCGGCAACATTTCGACAAATTAAAGACGAGCAAACCGGTAAATTTGCCCGCGCTTTTCCTACTCGTTTATTATCCTCTTTCTGAGGCGTTTTTCGTCGTGTTCAATGTATGGCGATTATATTCACGAAATGGCGAAACGAACCTAGACGCTACATCTTCGCGAAAACTTCCGATGTTGGGAGGCCCAAATCACGACGGTCAAAAAGGCGAACGACTTCATCGGCAATCGCCAAACTCGCCGTCGCCGCCGGCGACACGGCGTTGATAACGTGGATGGCTTGGGCGTCTTCTTCGAAAACAAAATCGTCTACTGGCTTTCCATCGCGCGAAATCGCTTGGGCACGAACGCCCGCCGGAGCCGCGACCAAGTGCTCCTCGCGAATCTCGGGCACCAACCGCTGAAGCGCTTTCACAAACGCAGGCTTGCTAAAGGAACGGTGCATTTCGCCCAGCCCCATACGCCAGTGCTTTGCCATCAGCTTCAACAAACCACCATACGAAAGCGACTCGGCCAATTCTCGAATATTGACTTCTGAATTCGAATATCCTTCGCGAGCAAAGGCCAACACCGCGTTGGGGCCACATTCAACACCCCCCATCACCATCCGCGTAAAATGAACCCCAAGGAACGGGAAGTTAGGGTCCGGCACCGGATAGATGAGGTTTCGACAAAGATGCTCGGCGTCGTGAGTCAACTCATAATATTCACCCCGAAACGGCACGATTTTGACTTTGGGTTGATGACCGGCCAACGCGGCAACATGATCGGAGTAGAGCCCAGCACAGTTGATGAGAAAATCAACCGGCTGCTCATTGTCTGGCGCATGCAGCATGATTTGGCCATGCTTGCGTTCGATCGACGTCACCTCGAAGGACAAATTGACAAAATTGCCTCGCTCGATCAGGATTTCGCGAAGCTTTTCACAAAAGCCTAAATAGTCCACGATTCCTGTTTCGGGAACATGGATCGCATCGATACCCGCGACGTGGGGCTCGATTTCCTTAAGCTCGTCAACACCAATGCGCCGACACGCGACCCCATTTTCTTGACCGCGACCAAGGATCTTTTCCAAGGCGGGAATCTCAGACTGATCAAGGGCAACGATTACCTTTCCGCACCGATCAAATTGAACGTCGTGAGCTTCGCAAAAGGCTTCGAGTTGACGCTTCCCCTCGCGGCAGGTGGTTGCTTTCAACGAACCCGGCTTGTAATAGATTCCCGAGTGGATCACTCCCGAATTTCGCCCGGTTTGGTGCTCGGCCACGCGGGATTCTTTCTCAAGAACGATTATTCGGCATTCGGGGTAGCGCTCGGAGAGTTTATAGGCAACCGAAAGCCCAACGATTCCACCGCCGACAATGCCGATAGTATACGCCATTAGCCTTGGTGAACGACCGCCTGTTCGTAAGGCTCCTCAACCAACGCCCGCATTCGCTGAGAGTCGGTTTGGAGGCCATGATGCAACGCTTCTTCGCTCAAGAATTTCACGTTGCTGTATTGGGACGCTGTGTAGTCCTCGACCCGACCATTCTCAAAAGCGTCGATCACTTGTCGAACACCCATTTCAACCGTCCACATTGGTTTGTAGCCAAGACGATTACGGATTTTGGCGAAATCGACACGGTAGTTACGGCGATCACCATCCGATCCGCTCGCAATGAGTTCCGCCGTCGGAACCATGCGCTGAATCATGCGTCCGACGTCGCCCAGCGTCATATTGCCCGCATCGCCACCAACATTAAAGATCTCACCACCCACGACATCCAGCGACGCATCAAGCGCCGTCGCAACCGCCAGTGAGGCATCATCTACATGGACAAAAGGGCGCCATTGATCTTCGCCAAAAACGGTGATCTTGCCGTCAACGATCGCTTTTGCGGTTAGAAGGTTTACCACGAGGTCAAATCGAGTGCGTCCGCTGAGGCCATAGACGGTTCCAAAGCGAAGGATGGTTGGGCGGAATCGGTCGTCGGCCATCTGAATTAAAATCTTTTCGCAAGCGATCTTGCTGCGCGCATACAGCGAAACCGGATTCAATGCCGATTTCTCGTTCAGCACTTCATCACTTGCTCCGTAAACCGAACACGTGCTGGCAAAAATGAATTTTTGAATCCCGAATCCTTTGGCGCATTCGGCAATCATGCGCGTCGCCATCAGATTGACTTCGATCGTGAAGTCTTCGTCGAGGGCACATGCCGGGTCACCAACAATCGCGCCGAGGTGAACCACGGCATCCATGCCGTACATCGCTTCCACAATCTTATCGATTTGACGGAAATCGGCCTTGACGACTTCGAGATTGCGATGATCTAAAAGGTGCTTGATCGCGTCGTCGCCAAACATGAAACTGTCGACGAGGCGAACCTTGTAGCCTCGGTCGAGCAGCTTGCTCAGCAGCCCCGAGCCGATATAGCCCGCTCCCCCGATGACGACAACATTTTTGGGCTTGTGGACGACATCGAAATGAGTCCCACGAAAGGAGGGCTCAATCTGACTAAATCCTTGCCAGGCCGCCATCCAAATCCGGGCTCCTGCCAAGAAGAGAGCCGAAAGAGCTCCGGCAAAGAGGAGACCTGTGCGCGGAAACACGAAGAAGTCAGGCGCCAAGAAACTCGCGGCCGTAAAGATCAAAAACCCAACGCCAACGGCTTGCAGGACAATGAGCGCCTTGTAACGACCTTGGTATGCCCGCCCTCGAGTATAAAACCCAAAGAGGTAGAAGCATGGAATACAGATTAAATTGAGGAGAATGATCGATGCGAGGTTCGCAACAATAAAGTCCCCGAACGGCCGTGGTCGGAAACCTGACGTGGTCTGAATTGCGTAGCTGATCAGCAAGCTTAAGCCAGTGGCGCAATTCAACATCACCGCGTCGGCAAACATTCGCAACAGAGCTTCTTTTTTCATCTTCATGACGGCCCTGAATCGAAACGGTCGCAAGACTGCTTCGAAGTGATAATTTTACCAGTGCCGAGGTCATTGGACGAAGCTAAATTGTTGTTAGATCGTCGGTTGGGACCTTAGTAACAGAGGAACCTGGTAATTGCATCGGCAATTTGCCCAGAAGCGTTGCCATCGCCATATGGATTCCTTGCTTCCGACATCGAACCGTAGAACTCGGCATCGTCAAAAAGTCGTCGCCCGAACTCAAGGACAGCATCAGGATCGGTGCCGATCAGCCGAGCGCATCCTGCCGTGACGCCTTCGGGACGCTCCGTGGTTTCGCGCAAGACGAGCAATGGTTTGCCAAAACTCGGCGCTTCTTCTTGAACTCCGCCCGAATCGGTGAGAATGAAGTACGCCCGCTCCATCAGCTTCACAAATTGTTCATATTGCGGCGGCTCGATCAGGTCAATCCGCGGATGGTCGCCCAATACCTCTGTCAAAACCGACCGAACATCTGGGTTACGATGCATGGCCACGACGAGGTGCGAATCGGGATGTTCGTCGATCAGTTGGCGCGTTGCCTTGGCGACCCCTCGCATCGGATCGCCCCAATTTTCGCGGCGGTGCATCGTCATCAAAATCAAGCGACCTTCGAAGTCGGGATACCACGTTTGAGGAACAAGTTTTGCCACTTGGAGCACGGCATCGATTCCCGTATTGCCGGTCACAAAAAGATTGTCTTCTTGCACGCCCTCGTTACGGAGGTTATCCGCCGCCAAGTCGGTCGGCGCGTAATGTTGAGTTGCGACCAAGCGCGTCGCTTGACGATTAAATTCTTCAGGAAATGGATTGTAAATGTCGTGGGTGCGCAGACCAGCTTCGACATGCCCGAAGGGAATTTTGCGATAGAAAGCGACCAAACTCGCCACAAAGGTTGTTGTCGTGTCGCCTTGCGCCACGACGAACGACGGTTCGACTTCGGCAAAAACCGTATCGAGCGCCTGAATCATGCGCGATGTCATTTCCGACAGGCTTTGACCGTGCTTCATCAAGCCGAGATCATGATCAGGACGAATGCCGAACGTCTCGAACACTTGGTCGAGCATTTCTCGGTGCTGACCGGTTGAAATCAAAACGGTTTCGAACTCGTTCGATTGACGGAGGGCCTGAACCACGGGCATCGACTTAATGCAGTCGGGCCTCGTCCCTACGATGACGGCAACTTTCTTTTTAGACATGGATCGGGCTTCAGCGACTGTGGTGGGCCAAGACATCCTTGACCGCTTCAATCACAGTATCAACTTCCGCATCTGTAATTTTTGCACTTAATGGCAGGCTAATGATGCGTTCGAAGTTCGCAGAAGTCACCGGAAGGTCTTCTTTTTTCAATCCGTACTTGTCGCGATAGTATGGGTGCAGGTGAACCGAAATGTAGTGAACCGAGGTTCCGATGTTGCGAGCCTTTAGTTCCTCGATGAATTCATCTCGGTCGATCTTCAGCGTGTCGAGATTCAATCGGATCACGTATAGATGCCATGACGAACTGACTTCGGCGCGCTCAGTAGGAGTCTCAAGCTGAGGCAATGGACCGAAAGCTGCATTGTAGCGGTTCACGATTTCACGACGACGCTTTTGAAATCTCTCTAGCTTGTCGAGCTGACGCAAACCCAGCGAGGCTTGAAGGTCCGTCATGTTGTACTTGAAGCCCGGCATGACGACTTCGTATTTCCAGGAGCCGCCCTTTTCGTACCGTTTTAGCGCGTCTTTGGTCATGCCATGCAGGTGGGCGACCCGAGCTTTTTCGATGAACTCGGGGGTGCCGGTCAACATGCCCCCTTCGGCGGTGGTCAGGTTTTTGGTTGCATAAAAGCTAAACGCGGTTGGGTTGTCGCTGCTGCCGATGTAGGCCCCTTTGTAGGTTCCCGAAATTGGGTGGGCGGCGTCTTCAATGACCACGATTCCGTGTTCTTTGGCAATCGCATTGATGGCGTCGAGCTCGACCGGATGTCCGGCATAGTGAACGGGAATGACGGCTTTCGTTTTCGGAGTGATCGCGGCTCGAAACTTCTCCGGGTCCATGTTAAGCGTATCGGGTTCAACATCGACGAGAACTGGCGTCGCCCCGGTGTGCTCGATCACGTTGACCGTGGAGCAAAAGGTGTGAGAAACGGTGATGACCTCGTCACCCGGGCCGATGCCCGATACGACCAAGGCAAGGTGAAGGGCTGCGGTGCAGGAATTTACCGCCAGCGCGGCAGGACATCCGAAGGCTTCGCAAAACTTCTTTTCAAATTCGCGCGTTTTCGGACCGGTCGTAATCCAATCCGAACGCAAAGTGTTGACGACTTCGGCAACGTCGTCTTCATCAATGAGAGGTGGCGAAAACGGAATAAATTTTGAAGGCGCCACGAAGCTCAACTGAACCATAACCCGAAATCATTATCACATATCACCTTCCCATGACAACTTGATATGAGCAGCGAGGAAGTACAGTAACCCTATCAATGAGTCTAAAGCCCGGGTGAATTCTTAGTCGTTTCCTACGAATGCGACTTTTTCTCAATGGCGTTGATCAGTTGTCGTTCAATCTGATCGACGCAGCGATCCATATCAAAATGAGCCTCGAAATAGGTTCGAGCGCGGTTGCCCAGTTTAGCGGCTTCTTCGGGATCAAGGCAGAAATCATCCAATTTGCGGGCCAGTCCATCGACATCTTGATTGTCGAAAACGTACCCAAATTGCCCGTCGCGGATGACTTCGGCTTCACTGCAGGCCGTTGGCATGACGCCGACGACACCTTTTCCGGCGGCAGTGATCGTGCGCATTTTGCCTTGGGTCGAAGACTTCGCCCCTTCGGGCGTGAGTGTGGCGACGTGAATGTGCGCCGCGCTGAGTGAGCGGTTCAGATCGCTTCGAGGAACGAGGTCGCGGAAGATCACGTTATCCAGACCCAATTGAGCAACCTTGTCTTTGGCCTCCTGAAGCTTGGGACCCGCGCCCAAGATCATAAAGACCAAACGGTTCTTATATTCCATCTTGGCGATGGCTTCAAAAACGGGATTGAGGTCGGATGTGTATCCGACGCTGCCCGAGTACATCAAGACAAACTTTCCGTCAAGGTCCCAAACCGCCCGGAAGGTATCGGTCGAAGCCAGCGGACGAATCGCTTGTCCGTCGGCCCAGTCGAAAATGACTTCCTTCGGACTCTGGTTTTGGCACATCGCCTCAACATCGGCGACGTACGAAGTTGAAACCATGTTGAGCGCGGCGGCTCCCTGAAACATTTGGGCTTCTTTCTTTTGGATCAGTTTCGCCAGCGGATTTTTGGTTGCCTTCGCCGCAGCGATGGCATGGGCGGCGATATCGGCGATGCGCACCACGTACGGCACGCCCCACTCTTTCGCAAATTTCTGCGAAACCATTCCCGCGAACGGTGGCGGTGAAATTGTGAAGATTACATCCGGCTTATCGAGTCGCGACTTGGCTTTCAAGAATGCGGGCATGACCTTGTAGGCGGCGATTCCCTTCTGAAGCACTCCGGCGGTACGGGCTGCGGGTTGAACGAACTGACGTTCGATCCTCACCCCGTCGATTTCTTCACTCATCGACGGTTTGCCGCGATACTCTTCGAAGACCTCGCCCTTAGGATAGTTAGGCATTAGCGTCAAGACTTGGACTTGATGGCCACGCTTGACAAGGCCAACCGCTAATTCGGACATGCTAACGCCGGCGCCAAAGTCCTCGGGAGCGTAGTAAGGAGTGACGAGAAGAACCTTCATGCCGCGACTTCGTTAAGGTACCGCCTCACGGCGTCCTCTGAATGAGGAATTGTAACAAGATTCGCGAGTTTATCGTTATTGATTCGTAAGATTCGGGGCGTTACTTCGGCCGGAAGTTGGGACAGGTCCAACGGTCGATTCGCCATCTCGCCAATCTTTCGGGGCGAAATAAGCCCACTTCCACACACGTTGAAAACTTCTTTTCGGTACCCGTCGGCGATCAGTTTGGCCACGATTTCCGCCACATCGGCGGTATGCATGAATTGGTATTGGCTATCGGGGTGGATACGCAGAGGCTGACCATTTTGAATGTCGAAAACGGGATTCTTTTTCAGGTTTGGACCCACCATTCCCGCGAGTCGTACGATGAGCCAATCTGGAGCGTAATGCCGAACGCATTGTTCAGCCATCCACTTGTGAAAGCCATAATTCGAGGCCTTCGCGAGATCGGGCTCTACGTTCTCTCGGGTTTGCTCGGGATCGTCGAGGTCGCTGTAGACATCGACCGAAGAAAGCAAAACGTGAAGTGGGGCGGCAAAGTCATGAAGGACTCGCATTTGCTGAGTAACAGACAAATCAAAGTCGCCCATCGGGTCCCGGTCCGAAATGTACTTCTTGGAATTATTCGAAGCATTGATGACGATGTCGAACGTGTCGCTCTTGGCGAGTGAGTAGTTATCTCTTCCAACGCCCACCACTTCGTGCCCGGCGTTCGAAAATGCTTCGAGAAAAGCCGAGCCGACAAAACCCGTTGCCCCAACGACAGCAATTTTCATGGATTACAGCCGCGCATTGGTGTCGTAATTGGCCTTCAGCCAATCGACAGTCAGCTTGAGGCCATCGGCCAATGACGTTGGCGCGTCATAACCCAATCGCTCGTGCATCCGGGTGACATCAAAGCCCTTAAACATCTGCCCGTCTGGCTTCTCCGTATCCCAAATGACTTCGCCTTGAAAGCCTGTGAGCGCGACGGTCATTTCGACCAGTTCGCGGATCGTCACTGGCTTGCCTGACGAGATATTGATCGGGTCACTCGAATCATAGGTCTCGGCAGCTTTGACGACTCCATCGACCGCATCGCGGGCGTAGATGAAGTCACGGACCGGAGCGCCCGTTCCCCACATCGTCAGCGACGGGGTGTTGTCGCGGGTGGCCTCATAAATCTTGCGGACCAGTGCCGGGATGACGTGCGAATCGTTCAGGTTGAAGTTATCGTGGGGACCGTACACATTGCCTGGAATCATGACGATGCTATTGAATCCATATTGGCGTCGATAGGCTTCACTCGCCACGAGCAGCATCTTTTTGGCCGTCGAGTAAGGTGCACTTTCAAATTGCGGATAGCCGTTCCACATCTCGGTTTCGGGAATCGGGTTTGGGGCCGTCGCAGGATAGGAGCAGCCGCCCATCACGCAAATCATTTTCTCGACGCCGTGTCGGTAGGCCGAGTCAAGCGTGAGCGTGTTCATCAGAATGTTTCGCTGATAGAACTCTGCCGGGCGTTCTTTGTTGGTCTTGATCCCGCCCGAATAACCGGCAAAATGAAAAAGAACCTCTGGCTTATGATCTTCAAAAAGCTGTTCGACGGCTGTCTGAATCGTCAAATCGTAGTCCTTACTGCCCAGAGCGGTGAAGGTCAGTCCCTTTGCCGCGAGGCTTTCTTGAAGGTGGTTGCCGAGGAACCCGGTCGCGCCGGTAATGACGATTTTCTTATTGGCCAAATCCATCGCTAATCAACTCTTGGCCCATATTGCGTTTGAACTCGGGGCCGAATTCGAATGAACCCAGCTAGTTTACCAGGCTGGTTCGGGTATCCTTCGCCTTCTAGGAAGGAGCAACCGACGACACCGTGGAGCGCAAAAGTATCACCGTCGACGACCTTCTCGCCGTTATCAAGCGGTACTGGAAATCCATCCTCGCGACGATGATTCTCGCCGGGGGCGCCATGGCCCTCAAAGAATTTCTAGCCGCTCCCAAATACCGCGGAACGACATCGATCCTCGTCATCACCCCAAGTCTCAGCGGCACTGCGGCGACCTTGGCCATGCTAAACGCCAGCGCGGCGACTCCCCTGAAGACGATCAAAGGTGTGATCACCTCGGATCGAGAGACCCGTGCGATCATCGATAAGTTTAAGCTTGACTGGAGGAAATTCGAATATGATTTTCAGGTCACCGACGAAGGTCAAACCAACCAAATCCAGATTTCTTACGATTCGACGGATAAGCAGAAATGCCTTGACGTAATCCAGTACGCGACCGACAAGTTGGGCGAACTCGACAAGCAATTCAATTTCAGCGTTGGCACCCGCCAAGCCGAGGCGCTTGAAAAGGAGTTGGCGAAGAAAACGACCGAATCGCAAAAGGCGGAAGATGATCTGTTGAAGCTGCAAAAGTCGCTGAAGACCGTCTCCGATCCCCAAGATCCCAAGTCGGTCGCGGCTTACCTTCAAGCTTATCAGAAGCTTGAGCTTGAACTGGGGGCGGTCAAAGAAGAACTGAAGATTCTCCACAGTCAAGCAAACATCGCCGCCTCGGACACATCGATTCCTTCTGCCATTCCGCCCGCCGTTGCGTGGCAAAAGAAACTCACCGATGTTGAATACAAACTGCGAGTAGCCCGAACGTCGATGGGTGAACAGAACCCCGAAGTCGTCCGCCTTAAGCGCATCGAAGAGCAGACCAAGGAGCAGTACAAAAAGGACGTTCAGAAGTATCTGACTTCCGTCAATAAGAACCTCGACCCTACGCTCGCTGAGCTTGAATCCAAGCGAATGCTGTTGGAATATCAAACGAATCAAGCGCGCGACCTTGCCCAAGTCGCGCCCGACGAAGCGCTCAAATTGGGAAGACAGGTCGCTGAAGTCCTTACGCTGCGAAAGGTGCTTGAAACCCTCCGTGCGCAATACGAACAAGCCAAGATCGAATCCGAAGTTTCCAAGGTTCGCTGGAATGTTCTCGATCCACCCTACATTGAACGCAAACCGGTGAACAAACGCTATCGAATTCCGGTCTTAGGCGCGATGGGAGCTGCATTTATTCTCTCGATGATCGTTGGCATCGTCCGATTCCGAAAATCGCAAGCGAAAGCCGAATGAGCCTTCAGCGCTCTTCGATTCATGTCTCGCTTGGGTCGATGCTGGTCTATCTCGTCAGCTTTGTCAATCAACTCCTGATCGCCCGGACGTTTGGCGCAAGCGTTCGCATGGACGCCTACCTGGCCGGGGCCAACGTTCCGCTGATCGTCAATAACCTGATCGGAGCAGTGTTCGTCTATGCGGTCGTGCCGCACATTGTCCACGAATGGAACGAAAATGAGTCCATTCGACCCAAGATCATGGGGTTATTGGTCGGATGCTCAGTTCTTGCCGCCGCGACCGTCGTCATTGGTTTGGTCGTCCATGTTTGGCCGCTGAGTCAGGCCAACGAATTTGGAATCTATCAGCGTGAAGCCGCTTGGGCAGCGGCGCTGTCGTGGGGTGCGAGCGCGCTATCGATCATCACCTCGCTCTCTGATGCGGTTTTTAATGCCAATAAGCGATTCCTTTTTCCCGTTTTCGGATACCTTCCCGCTTACTTGCTGACCGCCGTAGCCTGTTTTACGCTCGGCAAGTCAATCGGCGGGGCGGCGTTGGCCGGAGCCACGCTGGTGGGCTATTTGTTGGTAATCCCTATTCGGGTCATTCGGCAGAAGGAATTTCTCGTTCGCGAGTTCGACTTCTCGCTCTTTCGCGACTTCCTTGCCAAAACGCCGTTTACCACGCTGGCGGTGATGAGCCTCTACGCATTCCCGATTGTTGATACCTTTCTCGGCCCACGCGTGGGTGAGGGAACGCTTTCGATCCTCGGCTATGCCACCCGCATTATTTCGACACTGGCAGTGATCGTCGCTTTAGGACCATTTGGAGTATTGATTCCCGAGATCGCCGAACACAGCTCCCGCGATCAACGGGACCGTTTTGCCGCGCGCGCCAGCACGCTGTTTCGATACGCCGCAACCCTGCTAATTCCCGTCGCAATTTGGGTCACCGTCTTCCGGCTGCCGATCATCGTATTGCTTCTGCAGCGAGGGAAGTTCGATGCCATTGCTTCACAAAGCCTGAGCGATCTGTTGGCTTTCAACGTTCCAGGTTCGATCTTTATGGTCTTGAGCATGTTGATCGTCCGCGTTTTCCTCGCCGACAAGCGCATCCGCGAAGCAGCAATTCTTAGCACCGCAAATCTTGGCCTCTATCTCGTTCTTTGCTTGACTCTGACGCCCAGGCTAGGACTGGTCGGATTCGGATATGCCTTCGTGATTGCATGGAGCCTCCACACTGTGGTCGCTTTGGGGATTCTTTTTGCCAAAGATCGTAAACATGTTGATTTCGGTCACCTTTCCCGCTTTGCTCCGAAGCTGTTGTTGACTTCGGCTGTGCTCATTTTGGTTGCCTTGGCCCTTCGGGAAGCCGAACCTATCGGCGGAAAATTAACCTCCACCTTCTTCTTAGGCATCTCCTTTTTAGTGTGCCTGGCCGTTTACTTTGGGCTCGGCAATTTGCTTAAGAGTCCAGAGCATCAGCGCGTTTGGAGAATGGTTTCTGGGTTGGGTTCCCGCTTAGCCTCGCTGTCGCGAAAGGCTTGAACGCAACCCAACAGCAGCCAATAGCCCGGGAACACGATCGGGATGGAGCTAAAGACACCCAGCGCGACAAACGCGATGACGACCGCCGAATACTTCGTCCCGCGATATTGGAACATCCAAAAACCCAACATCGCCACGAAAATCCAACCCATTCGAAGGCAGTTCGCGCCGAAATCAGTGAGCCCATCGCCAATTGCATAGAACTGGGCGGAGAGGCGGGAAACATCCACTTCATACCAAGAATCGATGTTGTACTTGTTCCAAAGGAACCAAAAATAATCCTCGTCGAGTTTGACTTCGCCGGTGCCGAGAGGACGCTCGATCAGCGACGGACCCGACAAGTAATGTCCAACGAGGCGCATGCTGGCGGACGGGTCCTCGATCACCAGGCGCGGATTATTGATCGCGACTTCGGCCAGCGAGGTCGCCCTCGTTTTGGGCAGCATCGGTCCCAAGGCCATGATCGCCAGCGAACACGCAATCATGATCGCGACGGTTTTTATGCTTGATTTGAGCCCCCGCGAAAAGCCGAAGACAAGCAGAACGACGATGCCGTAGATCGTAGCTGTCGCGGCCTGGGAAAGCGCAAAGAGGATGGCGACGATCACCCATAAAGTGATCCACATCTTCTTCGTCATTTTCTGCCCGTTTCCGGTGACGATCCAGGCGATGAGAGGGAGAAAGACGGCAATATTGGCGAGGAAGCTCGCCTCGCTGCACAGCCCGCCCACGCCACGCTGCAGTCCGGCACGAATCATGTTGAGAAACGGCAGAACCAAGGTTTGGTGCAGCGAAGGGCTGAACTGCTGAAGCGCGGCTCCGAAAAAATGGCAGACCGCCGCTGCCATGACGACCTTGATTGAGAACGTCTTGTAGGTTAGCTTGGCGGCAAAATAGATCAGAAATCCGAGCATCATTGCGCTTGACTTGCGCAAGACATCACCTGAGTCTTTCCAGGCTTCTGGAGTCGCATAAGCCAAGAACACAACGGCCATGAAGAAGATGCCAAGTTCGGACCATCCAATCTTGATCGGCTCTCGATCGATGAAGATCTTGACCACAATGATCAGGATCGCAAAGAGGGCGGCCACAAGCTGGATATCTGATTTGAGTGGAATGGGCGACGTGTACGGCAGGAGCGTAAAGAACAGCAGACCATTGCCAAGCCAATCGGAAAAGGTTAGGCTTTTGGGCGCAGGTTGGTCAACGGTCAAGGGTGTCTCCGGGTATTGTCAAGTTTACGTGATTGTAGGTCCCAATGGTTCGTAAAGCTTGTTTGTTACTCGTTGGTTTGGGACCGGTTTGTGCGTTTGCGCAGTGGTCGATCCATGGTCCACGTACATTTCCTCAATTTCGCGACATGGCGGGACTCAGTGGAAACGGCTTTCCCGTTCAGCCAGACGGCTTTGTCGGAATCCGAGGTGCGATCACGCTTTCGACTCCCATAGCGTACACGTTACAGCCCGGCCAGCTTGTCGTCGGCGGAGCTTCCCGTAGCTTCGATCAGAACTTCCGATGGGTCAATACCAAATACGCCAATAATACGCAGCGAAGCGATGGCACCGCCCAAATTATCGGCGCGGTCAAGACTCCATGGGGCAACGTCACGCTTTCGCACATGATTTTGAGCCCGGCACTCGATTCAGTTCAACATCTTCAATTCACGTTTGCCAACAAATGGAAAGGCATGAATTGGAGCATGGGAATCCATAATGTTACCGATCGAGGTCAGGCGGCGGGCGACGACATTCCCATCGAAGATGCGAAAAATAGTGAGTCGTTCTTCGTCGTGGGCACCAAAGAACTTTGGAATCACAGCTATGCGACGGTTGGATACGGCACCACACGCTACCGTGGTCCATTTGGATCCTATTCGGGCATGATCGGCGACCGCTCGCGCTTTTTTGTCGAATACGATACGTTTAACTGGAACTACGGCCTTGCCACCGAATTCAAAGTCGGCGGCAAGAAAGCCTATCTCACCGCTGGGATGGTCCGTGGTGAGTTGGCAACCTGGTCATTGAACTTCGTCTTTTAAAGAATCCAGTCGCGAACTAAGGTACCAACATATCCGAGGGTTTTCCCTTCGACATGTTCGACCGTAGACGGTCCGTGCTTGACCACGCTGAGCGGGCTGTATTCTCGAGAATGGTCGGTTGATGCGCTTGTCGGATCGTTGCCGTGGTCGGCGGTCATGATCAAAAGGTCATCCTCGGTGAGTCGCCCAAGGATTTCGCCAAGGATCCCGTCGAACTCCTCCAAGCATTTTGCAAAACCGTCCGGGTTGTTCCGGTGACCGAACAGCATATCCGTATCCTCAAAATTGGCGAAGATAAACCGGGCGTCGGAATCGAGTGCCTGCCGTAGCATGGCGGCGTGTTCGGGGTTCGATTGCGTGCGCTTTACCGAGCGAAAGCCGCGCCCATCGAAGAGTTCAGGTACGACGCCGATGCCAAAAACGTTTCCGATGTCGTCCACAAGGTTATGGACCGGGATGACAGGAAAGTCTTTGCGACGTTCGGTGCGACGAAAACCTGTCGCCTCATCTCCTTCGAACGGGCGAGCGATCACCCGCTGGACGTTATTGGGAGCGACGCAAATCTCTCGGGCGATGCGGCAAAAGTCGTAAAGCTGCTCAATGGGCACCACGCTTTCGTGGCAGGCGATTTGGAAAACACTATCGGCACTCGTGTACAGAATGGGAGAACCGGTGCGCACATGCTCGGGTCCAAGCTCTTCGATAATCGCAGTTCCACTGGCCGCCTTATTGCCCAGGACCTTGCGTCCGATTCGACCTTCAAACTCGGCGACGAGGTCCGACGGAAAACCATCCGGATAGGTTGGAAAAGCCTTCTCGGTGACAATTCCCATCATCTCCCAGTGCCCAGTGACCGAATCTTTTCCTTGTGACAGCGGCAGCAATCGCCCCCATTCGACATCGAAACCATCCCTGCCAGGAGCCGCCGATACGCCCGCTCCGGCAAAAAAGCCACATTCGATCAGGTTGGGAGCGTTGATTCCTCCGACGTGATTCCAAACGTTCAGCAGCGTATTGTCGCGGGCCGAATCCTTAAAGTTTTCCGCATCCGGCGCGGCTCCCGCCCCGCATCCGTCGAGGACGATAACAATTGCGCGTTTCATGATTGACTCCAAGATTGGTAAAACGTGTCGCGAGCAGCGATAGCTTGCCGAACGATATCTTTCTGCCCAACGACGTTCAGATGACCCATTTTCCGCCCCGGCTTTGAAACTTTCTTCCCGTACCAGTGAAAGCGAGCTTCCGGGTGCCGCCTCGTCAGTTGATCGTAGGCCGAATCAAAGTCTCCTGCTTGCTCGACGCCTAAGAGGTTCGCCATGCAGGTTGCCGTCCCCTGACTCGCCGTATCAAAACAGCCGAGGACAACTTGAACGTGCGCCTCGAACTGCGAAGTTCCGCCCCAATCCAGCGTGTAGTGACCGGTATTGTGCGGACGTGGGGCAATCTCGTTGACCGTAACCTCGCCATTTGATTGAAGGAAGAGTTCGACGCCGAAGAGTCCAATTCCTTTAACTGCTTTCACAGCGTTGATCGCGACTTGCTGGGCCCGGAGCGCAATCTCTTCGTCCGCACAAGGATAGACGAGATCGCAAACGTAATTCTTCTGCTCGGTCACCATCGTGGGGAAGGCGTCATATCGCCCATCCTGGGTCGCGACGACCATCACGGCAAGCTCCTGCTTAAAGTCAACCAGTTCTTCAGCGAGCCATCCACCGGGCTCCCAGATAGGCTTTAATTCGTGGTAGTCAGCCTCGGTTCGGGCATAGCGAGTGCCTTTTCCGTCATACCCTCCGTAGCGAGCCTTGAGCACGCAGGGAAAGCCGAGGGTGTGAGCTTCACTTGCATCGACTGCCTTTGGCGTGGGCACTCCAGATGCGGCGTAGGCCCGGCGTTGAAGCAACTTGTCTTGAATCGTCTCCAAAGTATCGAGCCCCGGAATGACGTTCGCCGGATCAAAATTTGCGATCTCACAGGCTTTTCGAAGCGTTTCCGCCCGAATGAATTCATTTTCTAAGGTGATGTGGCCGCAACTGGCCATCACCTTTGCAATGGATTCGGCTTCGTGAATGGAACCGGTAATCGCAGGTCCCACCTGCGCGGCGGGCGATTCAGGATCTTCGTCAAGCGAAACGACCGAGACGCCCATTCGCTGAGCGGCCATCACCGACATTCGGGCGAGCTGCCCACCACCGAGAATTCCAATGCGATATTGCGCCACTACAGGGAATATGGTGGCAGATTTTTGAATCCTAGTGGTGGTGAGGAATCAGGTTCAATGCCACAACGAGAATCGCGATAAACCACATGACGCCGATTCGAACGCGCCGGGCGTGGCGGTCATCCACTTGGCAGCATTTCGAATGCGACCGATACGCGTTTCGAAAGCCCCAAATCAGTTGAATGGCCATGAGGACCAAAAGATAGGGACGCCATGGATCGAGGCGTTCCGCGAATTTCGCGCCGAACCCGCCCAAAGCTAGCAAAAGAGGCGGTAACCAGCAGCAAGCGTTGCAAACGATAGCGACTCCGAGAGTCGAAAGCGCTCCCTTCAAAACTGAGCGGTCGGAAGCGGTAACAGGAATCATATATTTATATATACCCCACTAGGGTATATATTGTGACAATCATTTCAGTACTTTTTATTCGATCCGTTTGGGTTTTGGGTTCGGGTCTGCCCCGAACCCAAAGCGCGGACCTAGCGCACCATCGACTGTTTCAGTTCCTTTGCCTGCTTCATCAGGATGTCAGCTTTCGCTTGATCTCCCATCGCCGCATAACAAGTCGCTTGCCCAATCATCGCTTCGTTGGCTTTATAGCGGACAAAACCATTCCAGCCCTGAATCTCATGCTGATAGGCATCGATCGCGCCGACGTAGTCACCCAGTTTCTGACGAGCCAACGCCTTCTTTCGCCAAAACTGCATCGGCATGGACAATCGCTCTTTATCAAATCCGAGAGAAGGCATGTAAGAAGGAACAACCTCGGATTCTGGTTTGAGTTCGTAGGACTTCGAAATCGCATCATCGAGTTTCTCAGGAATCTTGCCAAGCGCTCCCCCTTCTGGTTGTCCCTCGATACGCTTGGCAAAGCGAATTTCGGCTTTCGTAGGCAAAGTTCCATCATCGTAGGCTGCCACAAAGGGTGTCATGATCACTTCGCGCCCCCCAACTCGATAGTCCTCATTGATGGCGCGAAAACTTGCGGAAATATCAATGACGTGGAGGTACCGCTTGCCATTGGCGAGGACCTCGCAAGGCAACTTCTCGACATTGGAACCCTCCTTGACGCCAAAGGCAATCCAAATGGTTCCGTCCGGACCAACCGTCGTTTCGTAAATGGGTGGTAAACCGGGTGCGACCTTGGCATTCTCTTCCCAGCGTCGCTTCAATGACACCTTTTCTTTGTCAGGATTCACGATTTTCTTGTTCGTTGGGAGGGCAAAGAGCTTCTGGTCGTACGTGTTATTGTACGTGTAGGTGATCCGGTTTTCCTCCGTGGTGATACCGTGAAAATCGTCTGGTCCTCGCCACATATAGGCTTCGATGGGAAGATCGGTCGCCGCATCGACGATGATATGCATCTTCTGGTTCGTATCCGCTCGCGAATAGTCGATCACATAGGTTTTTCGTCCGTTCAAGGGCTCACCCGAAGAAGTCGAATACTTATAGACCTTCTTGTCGGGATTGCCATCCAGCAAGGCCAAGAGAGACTTGAGCAAATCGGTTTCGACAAGCTCGCTCTCGGGCGTCTTCGTCAAGGTCGCAAATGGAAGGTGGCTATAGTCGATCAAATTCCACTGAGAATTGGCTAAGATCGTAAACTCAATCCCTGTTCCCATTCGAGCGTTGGTCCTAGTGCTATCCCCTTCACTAATGATGTGCATAAACTCGTGCCACGACCCACCGTTCACCCGGGTGTACCAGTGTTGATCAACCGATCGAGCACCCTTAATGGCTCGCTTAAAGCGCTCAATCCGAGCCGCTTCCGCATACCGAGGCGCAAGCATCAGCATCGCAATCGCGGCAACCCCAACCCCCATCGCCAACGCGGGCTTCCAAGCGATCCGTCGCACCGACGCGACCGGTCGCGTCTCGGCGATCCGTTGTCCGTGGCGAACTAAAATGTCTTCAACTTGATGTTCATTCATCGTCTTCACCGTTGAGCCGGTTCCATTCGCTGGCAAACGCTTTTCGCGCCCGCTGAAGCGTATTATCAACTGCCGTCGCCGTCGACTCCACCATCGTCGCGACCTCTTCGCTCGAAAATCCGCAGATGTACTTCAGTACCAAATGTTCTTGATAGTTCTCAGCCAAAGCGCTCAGAACTGCCTGAACTCGAAGAAATGCGTCGCGATTGGAGAGATCATACGTTCCTTCAATCTGCGATGAGGATCGCGACCGCGCCTTCCGGCGAAAATGGTCGACAATCTTCTTACGGGCAACGCCAATCATGTATGCCTTGAGACTTTCGTCGGGAGGCATCTTGCGAACGGCGTGGACGACCTCCATCGTAATGTCCTCCGCTTCTTCGGCATGGCCGATGCGCGCAAAGATGTAACGATAGATGTCGTCCGAATAAGCAAAAGCGTCCGGCTGAGCCTTGGCTTGCTTTGCTATTACGAGTCGCCGAATGGAGATCATGCTCACCCAATAAGTCGCTTGGGGTGAGCCTATTCTATTGCCTGACCCGAAAAATGTCGCCTAAGAAAAGCCTAAGAGCGCGGATAGGTCCAGTCAAACCGAGTCACGACCGCCGAATGATCGGACGGCCAATGCTGCTTCCACTGGTCCAACATCTTCGACCAGCGCGGACGTAAGGCATCGCCCCGCCAAAAGATGTAGTCAATGCGATCCTGAATCTGCTCGGGGTACCAAGGCGACCAAGTTCGATCCTTCTTGCGATCGACTTTCGGATTGCAGGTTCGATAACTATCACGAAAGCCGTAATCGGCGATCACTTTGGTGACTGGCCAAGGGATGACCAGCCCGTATTGGCTCTTCGCCGCCTCCGTGTAGTCGAGGTGCGAATTCGTATTAAAGTCGCCGCCAAGCACCAGCGGGATATCGCCCAATTCCTTCATTTTTTCGTTGATGCCATCGAGAATCGCATGGACCTGCGTCATTCGACGAGGATCGTCTTTGGCGACCAGGTCTTCGACCGAACGGCCGTCGCGCGACTTAGGGTCCGTCCAAACATCGTCGAAATAATGCAGCCAAATCGTATAGAACGCGATTTTTTGATGATTCGGCCCTTCAATCAAAGCGCCAACACAATTCGTGGGATTATAAACCGAAATATCTTGGAGGATCGGCCAGCGACTATAAATCGAAACGTTGGTTCCTCGTGGATGAAAGTGATACGCCAAAAGCTTTTGGAAGACGTCTCCGCTGCCATAGGTTTCCACCATCGCAACGATGTCGGGATTGGATCGCTTGATCACATTGACGATGCTGGTTTGACGGCGCAGCTTGTCCGCCGGATCTTTGTCATAATCCATCGCGCCGTCGCCACCTCGAAAGATATTCCAAGAAAAGGTGGTAAGCGGCTGCTTCGCGAGGTGCGGCGAGGCCAGCGCAAGAGCGACGAGACCGGAGGAAATCATAGGGCTATTTTGACGAAGAGAGAAAGAAGGAGGGCCGCCGCAACCGAAGTCTTAACGGCCCCTATTTGGGCAGGGTCTAGCGGGGGGGACCGCCAGATGCACCGACTCCAGCCCGCGGCGAACCTTCATTGATTGCTTTGCGCTGGTCGTCGGACAGGCCCCGATCTCTCATCGAAGCCTGTTCGTCGTGATTAGACGGTGCAGGGGGTGCGTCGATTTGATCTGCCGCCGAGGCGTGATCGCCGCAGCCGGTAACGACCACGAGCGACGCCAAAACGAGCAGAATCAGCGCTAGTTTCCTTGCCATGCGCTTCCCCAGAACTTATCCAGTCCTTTGTTGACGAAAACCGTACAGAACTGCGAAAGGTTGGCGGCTTCCGTCGTTCCATTTGCCGGGTTGTTGAAGTAGTGAACGAACTTTTCGCGACCAAACTTACTTGCGTGACCATCGGCATAAGCGGCGACGAACTTACCGCTGGTATATCGACTTCGCGAATCCCAAACGATGTTGTAGTTGTCGTAGGCGGTGGCATACCAGTCGGTAGTTGGCCAAGCAGCCTGATATCCGTAGAAGTAAAGCCAGCCGTATTGGTTCTTGGTGCTGTATTGGGTCGGAGCGAAGGCCATTCGCGACGCGGGTTCTTCGATCGACGTTTGGGATCGCGCGCTGCGGGTGCCAAAATTTGGACTCGTACAGGTTCCGGCTGCAGTGGTCGAATATCCGTCGGCGTTGATCGAGATGTTGGTGATCCATGACCAGGCATATTCGTAGGAGCCCGGATAGGCACCGTCGCTGTAAAACTTTCCGGCCGAGTTGGTGATGTCAGGCTGTGGCTTTGGCTTCAGAGTGTCAAAGAAAATCTCTTGATTCTTGACGTAAGGAAACACCTTGCCCGCCCAGCCAGTGTCATTGTGGTAAATGTTGGAATCGGCGGCCGTCGCGTAGCCATAGAAGTAAACGACCATGTCGTCCACATCAGCCGAATACATCAGCGAGCCGAGCGCTTGCTGTTTGATGTTGCTCAATGAAGAAGCAACCTTGGCCGAGTATTTTGCCTGGGCAAAAACGGGAAAAAGAATTGCCGCCAAAATGGCGATGATCGCAATAACCACCAAAAGTTCGATAAGAGTAAATGCTTGTTGAAGCGTTCTTTTCATGAGAATTTCCGGTTCATTCGGAGTGCAGGTCTTAATCGATGCGGGCTACAGAACCCTTGTCGTGCAACGGCGCGTCGAGCAGAACATGACGATAAGAATGGTGATTAAGTCTTTGCGATTCGATCCTTTCTAAGAGGAGTTTTGCGGCCACTTCGCCGATTCGAAGGAAAGATTGGTAGGCCGACGTAAAGTGCCCGCCACCGGGCATCCAGCGAAGCATTCCGTCGAACCCGGCAATCGAAATATCCGTCGGAATGTGGAGCCCACGTCGCTTTAACGATTCCATCACCAATAAAGTGATGTGATCATTGACGCATGCAATCGCCGTCGGAGGATTTGGGTTTTCAAGGAGTTGCGCTACGACAATATCGGCTCCAACTTGCGCGGAGACGCGACTGGTCGAACCAACATAACCCACGAGATTGGGATCGAAAGGAATTCCCGCGTCGGCAAGCGCGAACTCATAACCCTTTAATCGATCCTTGATTGTCGACGCAGATTCGGTATTGGAGATATAGCCGATCCTTCGGTGACCGTGATCCAGCATATGCTCAATCACGCTTTGGCTCGAAATCACATTTTCGGTACCGACGTAATCGCCGTCCGAACCTTCGTAAGGCAAGCGGTCAATGAAGACGACGGGCACATTCATCTCACGAAGTCTTTCGAGTGCGGATCGATTATTTTCGCCGCCCACGCACCAGGCGATCACCCCAATCGCATCTTGGTCGTAGGCTGTGTTTTCAAAAAACTCCTGCTCCCGCTTAATCAAAACGTCCCAGTCGTCACCTACTGCATTTGGAATGTATAGCCGGTAATGGGATCCGTTGAGCGCTCTTTGAACACCTTTTACAATGAGCGAAGCGCCATAGTCTTCGGTGGCTGGCCACAGCCATAGGGCGATATATCGAGACCGCGTGCTCACGCCCGTAATCGTCGTCTCGCGTGACGCCACGATCGGCTGGCAATGATGCTTACGGATGAGGACGCCCTCGTTGCCCAACTTGAGGATGGCCTGACGAAGAGTCGCCCGACTAACTGCAAATTCTTCGCAGAGTTGTCGCTCACTTGGGAGCGATCGACCTGCTGGAAACTTACCTTGCCTTATTCCTTCGCGGAGGGCTTCTGAAATCATCTGGACAAGCGGGGATGAACTCATAGTAAATACAAGTGGATTATACGGTCAATTGTATATATGGTCCATCTCAAGGACAATTATAGTCCATTTGCCATTTTTTCGTACCATTTTCGCAAGAATCTTAAAATATAACTTGCTTTTGGTTCACATCGAAAAACCATCCAAACCTTCGATAATCTGCGAATTCGTGACCATCATCCTGATGGGTAATCGTTCTCTCATGAAAATATTCGTCTATGGTTGAATCTGGTTGAACATCAAGTCACTTGACAGAACTCAATAAATCCAATCCAGACAATAAATTACCAAAACTGACCAAAATCTAAAGATCGCTAAACCATATGCCAATACTTTTTTTATTTTCAATGCATTTGAATTGTTTTGAGCCCGCCACTCACCCGGCGGGCTCGGGGATCCACAAAAGCTCATAGCCAATTTTTGCCATGGTCTGTTCCCGTTAGACCAAAATTCAAAATTGTCTGGTCGTCCAAAAGCACGGCATACTCCAACGAGAACCGCGTGATAAGCTGAAGCCTATGGAAGTTCTTCCGGCAGCCGAGGCGGTCAAAGCCATCCAATCAAACCAGCGGATTTATATTCACAGCATCGCCGCCGCACCCCAAGAACTGATTCGGGCGATGGTCGGGCGCGCACCCGAGCTCAGGAACGTGGAAATCGTGCACCTCCATACCGAAGGCATTGCGCCCTACGCTCAACCCGAACATGCCGAGAGCTTTCACATCAATGCCCTTTTCATCGGGGCGAATGACCGCGCCGCCGTCCAAGCCGGACGTGCGGACTATATTCCTGTTTTTCTTAGCGAGGTGCCCTCACTCTTCCGCGACGGAATCCTGCCGATCGACGTCGCTCTCATCCAGGTTTCGCCACCCGACCGTCACGGCTACTGCTCACTTGGCGTTTCAGTCGAGGCGTCACGCTGCGCGGTCCAATGCTCAAAATACGTCATCGCTCAAGTCAACCGATTCATGCCGCGCACCCACGGCGACGGGCTGATCCATATCGACCAACTCAATGCCATCGTTGAACACGACGAGCCCTTGCCTGAAGTTATTCCCAAAGCCCCGTCGGATATTGAACTCAAGATCGGACGCAACTGCGCCGACCTTATCGAAGACGGCGCGACGCTCCAGATGGGCATCGGCTCTATCCCCAACGCCGTCCTTGCCGCTCTCACAGACCATCGTAACCTTGGGGTTCACACCGAAATGTTTTCCGACGGACTGATCGATTTGGTGGAACGAGGCGTGGTCAATGGTAGCCAGAAGCGCATCCATCCCGGCAAGATCGTCGCGGGATTTGTCGTCGGGTCGCGTCGTCTTTACGATTTCGTCGACGACAATCCCCTCGTGGCGATGCTCGACATTGGCTACGTGAACGACACGGCCGTCATCCGCCGCAACCCCAAAGTCGTGGCCATCAACAGCGCCATCGAAGTGGACTTCACCGGCCAAGTCTGCGCCGACTCGATTGGTACCAAGCTCTATTCCGGCGTTGGCGGACAAATGGACTTCATGCGCGGAGCGGCGCAGTCGGTAGGAGGAAAGCCGATCATCGCCCTTCCCTCAACGACCCACCGGGGCGAATCGAGAATTGTCTCGACGCTCAAACCAGGAGCGGGTGTGGTGACGACGCGAGCCCATGTCCACTACGTCGTCACCGAATACGGTTCCGTCAACTTGCACGGAAAGAACCTTCGGCAACGTACCCAGGCTCTCATCGAGATCGCCCATCCTAGCCATCGCGAACGCCTCGCTGCCGAAGCTGCGCTCCTCTACGGTTACTAGGGTCGGACGACAGGCGTCCACGCCTGTTTAAAATTACTTTGAAGAAGCCACGATCCTCTACGGTTAATTGGGACGGTCGGAAGACAGGCGTCCCGCCTGTTTAAAATTTCTTTGAAAAAGCAGCGATTCTCTACGGTTAATTGGGACGGTCGGACGACAGGCGTCCACGCCTGTCTAGAATTTATTTTGAATCTGCATTGATGTCCTTACGCAAAAGAACATAAGGCACTGTCTTAAACAGGATTCCAATATCAGTCAAAGTGGACCGTGTGCGGGCATACTGCACATCGAGCTTCTTGCGATCTTCCCACGAGATGGTGTTTCGCCCACTGATCTGGGCCAAACCTGTGATGCCCGGCTTGACCGTCAACTTTTCTTTCTCGGCTTCGGTATAAAACTGAAGCTGGTTTTCTTGGTCAGGTCGTGGACCGACCATGCTCATCTCGCCAAAAAGCACATTGAAAAATTGTGGAAGTTCGTCAATGCTTGTCTTGCGGATGAACTTGCCGAGCTTTGTCACGCGAGGGTCATCATCGCCCGTATAAGCCGATCCATCTGGATTTCTTAACTCAGGGGCGTTCACCTTCATCGAACGGAATTTAAAAATCCGAAACGGCTTTCCATCCTTTCCAAGTCGCGACTGGCGAAAGAAAACCGGGCCCGGATCAAAAATCTTAATCGCAATCGCAATCACGATCATTAGCAAACCAAACAGCGCAATCGCGAAAAGCGACAGCACGATGTCGATCAGCCGTTTGATCGCGAGATCCACTATTGAGCCAGGCCAAGTGCCTCGGCTTCCGCCTGCTCGGGGTTGAGTTGACGCTCAACGATATAGCAATAGATGTGATAGAGCGCAAGGTGCGACTCCTGAACGTGCATGGTTTGGTCGCTCGGAACCACGATGGCATAGTCGGCAATCTCGGCCATCTTGCCGCCCGTGCCACCCACGAGAGCCACGTTGATCATGCCTTGCTCCTTGGCGACTTCCATCGCACGGATGCAGTTCCGCGACCCACCACTCGTACTGATCGAAATTAGAATGTCGCCCGGAACGCCGAGCGCCTCGACCTGCCTCGAAAAAACTTCATCGAATCCATAATCGTTGGCACGCGCGGTCATCGTCGAGCTATCGGTGGTCAGAGCAATCGCCGGCAAAGCCTTACGCGGAAACTTCGTCGAAAGCGTTGAAATGAATTCAGCCGCAAGGTGCTGGGAGTCGGCTGCGCTCCCGCCATTGCCACAGATCAAAACTTTGTTTCCGTCGGCGAAACATTTCGTCGTCACGTCGGCGACTTTCAAAAGGTCAGGAAGACATCGTTCGATGACGGCTTCTTTGACTCGGATGCTTTCACGAAGGTGGGCGGTAGCGTAGGAATTCCAATCTCTCGGCATACGAACGTCCTTAATGGAGTTTGTTAAGTATGGCAGATAGGTCGGCGATGCTATCGATCACGAAATCAGGGGAACAATCGCCTAGGGATTCATGCTTAGATCCGTAGCCCGTCCGCACCAAAATCGTCTTTGCCCCCACCGCTTGTCCTAGCTCAACATCACATGGCTTGTCGCCAATCACCACGCTTGCCGTCAAGTCGATCTCGAAGTCCCGGGCGGCATCAAGTGCCATGCCCGGCGCAGGCTTTCGATGAGTCGAAGGCGTGTCGGGATGGTCGGGGCAGAAATAATAACGATCGATCGACGCGCCCTGAGCGTTCAGCAGTTCCTCGACGCGGTTGTTGACCGCCAAGACATCTTCTTCAGGAAAGTATCCTCGTCCCACGCCCGCTTGATTCGAAACACAAACAATGCCCCAACCCTGATCTCTTGCTTCGACGAGGGCTGCCGCCGTACCTTCAAAGAGTTCAACCCCTTCGGGTTTATGAAGGTAGTGCTTCTCGACGATCAACGTTCCATCCCGGTCGATCAACAGGAATCGGCGACCCAAAACTAAAGGAACCTCCGAAAGAACGCCGACGCTTGTTCGTACGATTCTGGTGTGCCGATGTCGATGAAGTCTGCGTGAAAGGTCAAAGCGTGAACCGGGTTGACGTCGCAATGCGCCAAAACGTCCTTTTCGAACGAAAACTTCTCGAGATTGGGCAGCGATTTCAAGAAGTCTTGAGAGATCACATAGATACCCGCATTGATCTCGCCTGGCCCTTCGTCGCCCGTTTTTTCGCGAAATCCTGTAACTCGTCCCATTTCATCCTTGACGACCGTCCCAAAGCGAGACGCATTAGGAACCGGAGCCAGCGCCATTGTTACCTTGGCTTGGTTTTTGGTGTGAAAGGCGAGCAGTTCGCTCAAATCAGCCCCAACAATCGAATCGCCATTCATGACGATAATCGGATCGCTCGTGAGAAGTGAAAATGCGTTTCGAATCGCCCCACCGGTGCCCAGCGGCTGCGGTTCCGGCGAAAATCGGATCGTCATCCCTTCGGGAGCGTAAGCCGCAATCTCCTCTTCAAATTTGTCCGCCAGATAGCCGGTACCAAGAACAACATTTTGAATGCCTTGCTTTTTCAACCATTGAAGAAGGAGCTTCAGAAACGGCTGTCCGTCAATCAGTGCGAGCGGCTTTGGCGTATCCTCTCCGATGACGCTCCGCAGCCTCGTCCCAAGCCCTCCAACCAGTACGAAAGCAATAGCATCTTTGATATCGTTCATGACTAATTTTGATCAGCATAGACGATTGTCGAACCGACGTGATCAAATTTAAAAGGAATTTCACATAACTCGGGCAATGCGTTGCGAACGGCGTCTTGTTTTTCTTGCGGAACGAAGAAAAGAAGGCAGCCGCCGCCACCCGCGCCAAGAAGCTTTCCGCCAATGGCACCCGCTTGCCGCGCAGATTCATACCAAGTCCCGATCTGGTCGCTCGCGATCTGGCTTGAAAGCCCACGCTTTAGCACCCAACCCTCGTGGAGCAACTCACCAAAAGCATCCAAAGATTGATCCGAACACAGGACATCGATCGCCTTGGGCACCAGATCGCCCAGTTTCTGAAGGTCACTATCCAGCGTTCCTGCCTTGGTCTTTTGCATCTGCTCGTCAAGCACCTCGTGCGCCGTGCGGGTCAAGCCCGTGTAAAACAACATCAACTGACCCTGGAGTTCATCCAGTCGTCCCGGCCCCATCACCACTGGCTGATGCTCGATTGAGTCGTCTTGGTTGAATTTCAGCAACCTCAAACCACCCAACGCAGCCGAGTACTGATCCTGCGACCCCACTCGCTCGTTCATCACGTCTTGTTCGAGGTGAACCGCAAGGCGCGCAAGCTCCGAGTTGCTAACGAACTTGCCCTGAAGGGCATGGAGCGCGTGAAGCAAACAAACCGTAAACGACGACGACGAGCCCATGCCCGTCCGCGCCGGGAGATCACCCGCATAATGGATCTCGATCTCCTTGGTAACGCCCATATGGCGTAAACATTCGCGAACCGATGTGTGCTTGAGTTCATCGATCGTATCGCATCGCTCAAGAGCCGAATAGTGAACCTTGATCTTGTGGTCGAAATACCACGGCAGCTTCTTGACCGTAATAAACGTGTATTTGTCGATGCTCGTCGCCAGCGTCATGCCGCCGTGGCGACGATAGTAGTCCGGGTAGTCGGTGCCACCGCCCAGAAAACTGATTCGCATCGGGGTGCGAGCGATGACCATTTAGACGTTGCCGTACTCCGAGCGTCCAAACATCTTATAAAGCGTGATGAGCTGGCGAATCCCTTCTTGAATCGAAACTTCAGCTTCAAATCCAGCGGCTTTGAGTTTGTCGTTCGAGACGATGTAGTTTCGCTTGTCCGGATCGGTGCCGACCTCGGCTTCGTGGATGTAGAAGTTCGGAACCTGCTTTTTGATCTCAAGGGCGAGTTCTTCTTTCGTCAAGTTTGCTTCGTTGAGTCCGAGGTTGTAGGTTTCGCCCCGCATCGCCTCAAAGTTGCCCATCGCAAACAGAATTGCGGAGGAAACATCTTGGATGTGAACATAGTTTCGCTTGAAGTGCTTTTCGTACAGCACGATAAAGCCCTGGGTCACGGCCTTGTAAGTAAAGTCGTTCACCAAGAGGTCAACCCGCATCCGCGCCGAAGGACCAAAAACGGTTGCCAATCTGAAAGCCATTGCCTTGCCGCTGTCAAGCAGAACCTTTTCACCGTCGGCCTTGGTCGTTCCATAGAGGCTGATCGGTTCGAGCGGCGTGTTTTCGTCACAATACATATCACCGCTTTGGGTTCCGTATCCGCTGTTCGTGCAGGGATAGATCACGATTTGGTCTTTTGAAGCATTGTCCGCGACGATCTTAGCCGAACCATAGTTGAGCGTCGTCGTGTATTCGGGATCGCGCTTACAAGCCGTCATTCCCACGACCGCCGCGAGGTGAATGATCGCATCGTGCTTGGCCATCTCCGCCTTCATCAGGCTTTCGTCGCGTGCATCGCCAAAAATAAAATTGAAGCTAGGATGGTATGCATAACCGAACAATCCTTTCTGTTGATAGTACAGATTGTCGAGGACCGTCACCTGGTGCCCCTCCTGCAGCAATCGACCCACTAAAACCGAACCAATGTAACCTGCGCCACCCGGGACCAGAACCTTCATCTAGCTAGTAAGGATACCTGGCAGGTTCAAAAAGTCCTGAGTCTTTAACCAAGCATCTTCCGCTCTTGCTCGACCAACTCCTTGATGCGGCGTAACATCTTCCATTCCATCGTGTAATGAATGGGATCGAATACCGCCGCCCGCAGGAACCGCAAGAGTGGATTTCGCGCCGGCACCCACGTCCCTCTCGCAATCAATCGGCAAGATTGATCGTTTAAAGGAACCAATATGAAGGACCAGGTTCCTTCGGTGTTCACCGCCACCAGTGATCGATTGGGAACAACGGAGACGATGTCCATTTCGGCGATGGGTCCAAACCGCTTCACGGGAGCCATGCGGAGCTTCTGTCCAACCTCGCGTGTGGACCACTGATGTACCCGACAACAATAGTTCGGCATTTGTGCGCCAAACAAGTTCTCAAGCCATCGATAGCTATAAAATCCGGCGCGATCTTGTCCAATTTGGGTGATCCACGGCCAAACAGCCTCGGCGGGAGCCAAGATCGTAATGCCCCGGCTCCCACTGGGCCGGGCACCGGCGACGTCATTGTCGCCGGGCCAGACCGTCCGCCGCTCGGCGTCGCTGAGGCCCCGAAAGAGGTACCAAGGTCGGACGCACAAACCGAACCCAAGCGCCACGAACGGGACGATCAGCAACCACCAAAGGCTCATGCGCTCGTAGGATGCAGTGCCCGAGTCAAAAATCCATCCACATACTGCTCAAGCGCACTCCAGTCCGTATACTCGCAATCCTTCGATGTGTCGGTGTCACCGCCTTCCTTCTTCGCGATCGACTTCATGATCATCCGCTTGAACCAGTCGTATTCGACGTAGCGTAACGCGCCTTCAACCGGGTGCGTTTCGGTTGGCTTCCAGTCCGTCTCATCCAAGAACTTGTCGATACAACGTTGCACATCCGCCTGATGCTCAGGGTCCTTATGCACTGCGCTCAAACTCACCGACAGAAAAGTAGATGGGCGAGCCGAAAGCGCTTTGATGTGATCTTTAATGAAGTGAACAAGTGACCGTTGATGATTCCCTTGATGCAAGGACCCCGCGACGAAGAAGCAGTCGTATTTGCCTAGGTCCAGCGATTCGCGAATGTCCGCACTATCGACAACCTCGACGACATGCCCTTTGGCGCGGATGTATCCGCTGATGCGTTGGGCGATCTTACGGGTCTGCCCTTCGGTAGTGCCGTAAACGAAGAGGATGTTTGCCATGCTTTCATGGTACGACCGTTTTTCGAATTTGACGAGCCGAGTGTTTGATGTCCAAGAAAGGACGGACAGGTCGCAAACAAAAAAATAGATACCTCATGGGCCTCATGAGGTATCTGGAAGGCTCGTGCCGGATTAAAGGGAGGTCTTGTTAAAGATCGCCTTGATTTCGTCCAAGCTCAAGCGAAGGTCTTCGTCAGGTACGTATGTCGTTGCCGTGTTGTATTGAGTCGATGTATCGTCGGAAACTTCCCAAGCGCCGGAGGTAGGATTCTGTTGAACGTGATGCAGTCCTGTTTCGAAGCGTGGATCCGAAGCCGTTCCACCCCACCAATAGATGGTGCCGAGACCATAGGTATCTCGCCACTTCGTCCCATTTCCATTTTCTTCGGCATACATTGCACTCGAAATTGCTTTGATGACGTCAACGCGAACCGGTGGGTACTGACTCTTACCGTCAAGGAACCGCTGATTTGCAGCAGCTCGCAAATTGGTCAGTGTCGTGCTCCCAATTGAAATAGAACCAATCATCGATCCATCGGTCTGACGTCCGATGTTTCCGCACCCAAGTGAACCGTTGCTGAGATACAACTCAGTGACATCTGTCAAGGTTGGGATCGCGTTCGTTGAAGAACTCTTCATTGGCAAGTTTTGAACGAGTTTAAGCTGCTTCTTAAGGGCAGTGACCCAACGTGCGGCATACTCGGCAGCCGTCTCCCAACGGCAACCCGAACCGATGTAGTTCACATACTTCTTATTGCCCCAGGTGTCGTAGATATCGTTGCCGCTACCGTCGATCTGGATGCAAAGCATTCGTGGTGATCGGAAATGGAGCGCGCGTCGCGTCGCATTCTGCGTCCAAGAACCAGAGACACCGGATCGCCAAAGTTCATCCGAACACGTCGCAAGCTCATTTTCGCCCGGCGTGTCGCCGTGCCCAAAGTTAAAGTGGTAGTCCGACCCACCGTTACCCTTGTACTCCATCCAATCGCTTGGGTCGGCCAAGAACGAAACTGCGGGCAAGATATATTCAGCGCCGGCATATGAAATCGGCATACTTGCGCCGAAGAAGTTCGACGCCGCTGGTGGAGCGAAGGAAACACTTTGGAAGATGCCATTGTAGGAATCGAAAAGGCCCTGCCAACTACCAATCGGCCCAGAAGCCGACCCTCCGGGATGTCCGATTCCCGGTTCATTGCCAAGCTGGAACATAATCTTCCGTTCGTTATAACCGTAATAAGGGTCCGTCCCGGCGAGATAGCGTTTTGTAAAGTCCACGCTCGCATTTCCTGAGGGAGATAAGTTGCCTGTTGACCAATTAATGCTCGTACAGGCAGCGAAATAGCTCGTATATTTGTAAACGTTTTGGATGTACGAGCTAATGTTCGAGCCGATTGCAGATTGAACGCCTGATCCGACAGGCCGCCACTCGTCTCGTTGACTAACCGACACAGCACCCGTCAGGCTTGTCCAACCGGAGGAATAATTTGCATCGTTTCCAAGCCAGGGAGTCATATTGATGAGCAAATTTTGCGCATCCGAAATACCTCTTTGACCTCCTCGATAGGCTAATCGATTAATGTAGTCGTACACGAAACCTTGGTGAGCTGCAGTTGCCCCCGAAGAGTTCGGATAGAAAAGCCATTCATAGCCAGGAATTCGGAACTTATAGTCTCCATGAAGAGCCGTGTAAGTCGTTCCGCTAATCGTGACGTCATTCCCCAAATTGTCAGCAATCCGCAAGGGGGTTATCCAACTGTTGTTACTTGCGATTCCCGTATTTGAAGTCGGCTTCGAAATATTATTCAGCTGATTTGGGTCTGTCGGGTCATTAGGGTTCAGCGGCCACTGTGCGTAATCCGTAGCAGATCCTCTCGCTGGTCCAGGCAAAAGCATGTTAAGCCCGAAGTGAAGCCGTACCCAGGTATCCGGTGGTTGAGTCTGCGCCAGGCTAAGAGCGGCAAAAGATAGAGTAAATGGTATGAGTACTGTTCGTTTCATAGCACTAAAACAATACTATTAACGACCTGATATTTTTGCTGATATAAATTTCGATCAAAAATAGACGTGACGATTTTTATTGCTCTAAATGAATAGAAAGAATCTTTTTATGGGGACACCTCTATTTTCTCAGTTAGATATTGATGGCATTGAGTGAATTGTCTTGATATGACACACTTTCAGGTTATGAGGAATTAAGCAAAATGGGTCAGGCGACTCTAAGATTTTCGAATACTTAAGTTCTTTTTGAATCATTCAAAGTAATGGCTTTGCGCTCCGAAGTAGCTAAGTGCTGGCGCAAAGCAATAGAAGTAGCCCTGAATTCTGAAAGATTCAGCAGAGAGACTCTAAATGTGCGCCTAGACCAGAATAACGCTTTCTTGTTCGTTGGGATCGGTGCGCGCAATAATCGCCACGGCTCGCGAATCCGTCGGATTGTACGGCTGGTGAGGCACCCCAGCGGGAATGTACACATAGTCGCCAGCCTCAACGCGATCCGTAAATTCTAAATTTGGGCCGTGCTTAAATTCGGTCACGCCCTCAAGCATATAAATCGCCGTCTCGTGGCTTTCGTGATAGTGAGGCTTCGCGCTCGCCCCGGGCGGCATCACGAGCATGTGCATACAAATTGCCTCTGCTCCAACGGCCTCAGCCGAGATACCTGAGAAATAATCTAGCCCCTGCTTTCCGTGGAAAGCCTCGCCCCCTCGGACCACACGACACTGCTTCATGCGAAAGAGATTACTAGAGGGGACCTCCGGCTAAGCACCAGAATGAGCAAGTATTCGGCGAAGTCCAACTCGAAAGCCGCGAGAGCATTCAGCTCGCTCCCCAAAATGCGGCCGAAATGTAAGTCCAAGAAAAAAGGCTGTAAATGACGTGCCCGAAGAAGGCAAGATGAATTGCCGCCAGGCTGTTGAGTACCCATTTTATAGTTGAGCCCATTTCTGCCTTCGAAGACAAAAGAAACAGTGTTAGTAGAAGGGGAACCCAAATCGGCGTGAGCCAGACACCTACGACGAATGCCGTTTCTATTTTCGTCCAGCCGACTGCCAGACACACTGGCAGCAAACTAAACCACAGCAACCATAAATTGCCTCTCGCCTTCGAAGGTGAACGTTCGATAACACTATTACGGCTGTGCAAAGGATTGCGTCGCAAAATGGGTGTTCCTTAACCTTTTAGGAGGCAAGGATGCCCAATCTCGAAGCTGCCTCCGCCCCAATAGATTCTCCTCAACCAACGAATTCGGAAACAGCGGGGTGGAGGCTCGAATGGCGCAAAAAAATGAGCGGGAGGGGAAATTTGGTCGGGATGACTGGATTCGAACCAGCGACCTCTACGTCCCGAACGTAGCGCTCTACCAAGCTGAGCCACATCCCGATATTTAGTTTTTTCGAAAAGATCAGCGACCTTCCCAATTCTCGGGACGCTCTATAAAGCTCGAGTTCCCGGTTTCGCGCCGCATGAGCCGCGCGAAATAAGAACACCAATTATACCAGACGGTGTCCTTCCCCGTCATGACGAATCACGACGGGAAAGGACGAGAGCATCAGCCCCTCCGGAACGCTCCCTTCGGCGCGACCGGATTCGTTTGATCCTTGATGAAGTTTGCCACGTCGCGATGGAATTGCCGTCGGCAATTCTGATCGAGATACACCATGTGGCCCGCCTCATAACGCGTGCGAACGATATTGTTTCGCAGGATCGGATCAAGATTCAGATTGTCGAGCAATTGATCGTTCGTTCCCATCATACAAGCGCCATCGTAATAACCCATTGCGATCATGAACTTCGTGTACGGATTGTTCGTCACCGCCTGACGAATCGCATCGCTCTTGTCGAGCGGCTGATTGCCCTCTGGATACTTCCAAGGTCCAGTGATCGCCTCGCCGAGAATGGCATACTTGGTTGTCGTCTTATAGCCAATCTCTTCGGTCAGGTATTCGTTAATCGTGGATGTAAAGGCAGGCTGAACCTGCGTGTACGACGGGTCTTCGCCACCACGGTTGCTCGACGGATCGATGTCGATGCCGATGTATCGCGAGTCATAGCGACCAACGATCTTGTGCTCGTCACGCAAGCACTCTCGGAACCATCGAAACTCAGAGATGCGCAGGTTCGCCGAGTCGATATACGTTTCCGACAGGCCGGTCAGGTTATGAATCTTCGTGACCATCTCCTTTTTCTTGTCGGCAGGCAAATCCTTAGTAATCAAAGCCGGCAGGAGTTCTTCTTTCGCAAACTTAAGCGCCATCGTGTAAATGTCGGCCACCGACATCTTCTGCAGTTCTGGCGAGAGACGGTGGTGATACCAAGCCGAGGTGACGAAGGTCGGGAAGATGAACGCAAACCGAGAATCAGTCGTTTTGACATCCTTCACCGTGGCCGGGCCCAGCAGCGGACTCAATAGAATGACGCCATTGACCCCAACTCCGCGACCATGAAGCCAGCTGGACAGTCCCGCACCGCGGATGCCGCCGTAGCTTTCGCCCATCAGAAAAATCGGACTGAGCCAACGGTTCTCGGTGGTGAGGAAAGATCGAATGAACTCACCGACGCTCGCAATATCGACATCGACACCCCAAAACTTTGCGCCGTCTTCGGGCTTGGTGGGACGACTATAGCCCGTTCCCACCGGGTCAATGGTGACAATATCCGTTTCCGGCAAAATGCTTTCGTCGTTTGGCACCAACTCGTAAGGCGGCGCAGGCATAAAGCCCTCGATCGAACCCATTTTGGGACGCTTGGGGCCGACAAAGCCAAGATGAAGCCAAACCGACGCACTGCCGGGTCCACCGTTAAAAACGAAAATGACGGGACGTTTGTTCGGCGAAACATTGGTTCTTCGATAGTACGTAAAGAAGATCTTGCCATCGATGTCGCCATTGCGGGCTCGGATCGGCATCAAACCTGCCGTCGTCTGGTACTGAATCGACTGACCCGCCAACCGAATGCTGTGGTCTTTCGTCACCCAATCGGGTTGAACCTCCGTTTGTCCCTGGAATAAAGAAGCTGCGATAAGAGCAGAGAACATTTTCGAATTATGCTTAATGTCGAATAAGAAAGGGAGACAAATTTTGTCTCCCTCAACATAGCCGCGTACGATTTCCTTCCTTTTATAGGATGATTTTCGTAGGCATTTATTTAGTTATTGAATCCATCAGGCAACGACTCCCAAAGCGGCTGTCCAACATTGCCACTCGGATACTCGATGCCCAGCAACGTGCTCAGTGTGCTGGCGATATCGTGGGTATAGACTCGCCGAGCCACTTTCCGTGCCTTTTGTCCACCCCAGTGAGTCAGGATCGGTACATGGGTGTCATAGGCCCAAGCCGAACCGTGAGTGGTTCCCGTCGCTCCCGTTTCGATTTGATTGGGGGCATCCAGCACAACCACGTCGCCACCGACGATTGGGTTCAGTCCGTTGGTGACCCATTCCTTATAAGGCATGTCCGGCAGACGTCCTTGCAGCACGCTCGTCCGCGTAAACGCCTGATACACACCTGGCACGGTCATCGCGGCCTCCGCCGCCGTCTTTTCGACCTCTTCGTGACTCAACTTTTTGGCGTCCATCACCGTCCGGTCGAGGTAGATATTCGATCCGTTGTAATCCAGAGCCCACTTGGCGTCGCCATACTTGGTATCGAGCGCTGACTCGACGGCGCTCAAGATCGCCTTTCCGCTCACGCGCCCGGCTTGAATGCGATAAACGTCAGCCATTTCACTTGGGATCGCGCTCACGCCATGATCCGCCGAAACGACGATGGCGACTTTGTCGATTCCGCCCGGAACCTTCTTGTCGAGAAAGTTAAATAGGCGAGAAAGACGTTTGTCCGTCACACCCCAAATGTCCATAACTTCAGGACTGTTAGGTCCCCAACTGTGGCCCACGTAGTCGTTCGACGCAAGGTTGAGCACCAAAACGTCGGGCGTTTCGTGCTGCCCAAGCTTCTCCGTTTCGATGGCTTTTTCGGTGAGGTCAAAAATCACGTTTTGACCGTCGGCACTCGCTACCACACTCGAGTAGTACGAACTCGTCCGCTCGGACGGATGCTTGTGTGAAAACATCTTCGGCCCTTTTTCGTGGGGTGCGTTACGGGCGTTGATGTACGACGACTCGGGCATCGAAGGTGTCCAATTCTTGCCCAAGAATGAGTCGATCGACCGGCTCTTGTTATATTCGTCGGCCCAACTCGGCAGGGTGGTGCCAAAGTAAGTGCTGGTCACGAAGTTTCCGGCTTTGTAGTCAAACCAGACGACCTGATCGGCTGCGTGTCCGGCCATCAGGATCGACGCTCGGTCCTTGAACGAAATACCAACGACCTTGCTGCGACCATTGGTCGCCATTTTGAGTTCGTCGCCGACCGTCGTCACTTTCAGCGGACGCGCCGATTGGGCGTCGCTGTCACCGCCGATCGTTTTATATGCGTCGTCTTCAGTCGAGTAGTGCCCTTTCCCTTTCTCACGATCCCACCAGTCGTTGCCCACGATTCCATTGATCGCCGGAACCGAACCGGTCAACAAAATTGAGTGGCCAACCGCCGTAAAAGTCGGCACGTGATGGTGGTGTGCATCGGTGTAGCGGACTCCGGTTTCGCTCAACCATCGTAGTCCACCGAGCGTCTTGCCCGACTTCGGCGGAAGGTAAAGGTCAGAGAACCGGTCGATGTAATCCGCCCGGCCCTGGTCGATCGAAATCACAACCACGAGCTTGGGTGCATTGGGCGGCAGGAACGCCGGTTTCGCAAGCGCTAGAAAAGCAAGGCAAGCCGTCATAGGTCTGTAAGGCTACCTGCTTTCTTAACCTTTTCTTAATATTTGAATTCTCGTCAACGACATCGTCAGGCTTGCTTCCCTTAATAAAGCTGCGTCAAATTTGCCGAGTCAATGTTGGGCTGGACAAGCAGTGGCTCGCAGTCTCGCATTCAGGTTATGTACGACCCATTGAATCCCGTTCACCAGTCCAAAACATTCGAATAGCTACAGTCCCTCACGAGACCCTTGAGATCATTGGCACCAACTTGTTCCAAACAATAGGAATCTGAAAGATAAGCAATCGAAATAAATCTACATTCTTTAAGATCCGGGTACTCCGTCATGATCTCCGACCGGCTAATCTGAACATCCTGACTTTCGCCGGGTCCGAGATCAACAACCGCGAGTGAGCCACGATTGATTGAATCGGTAATAACATCTCTCTTCGGTCGAATTTCCTCGCCCTCTTTGTTATAAAAATGAATCCAAATCGAGTAGTTGAGAATCGGTTCAATAATCTTATGCGCTTTCGCATCAATATTTTTGATAGTGACATCTGTATTGCCATTTGAACTCGGTGAGGCTTGAATCTGAATAAGATTCGCGGTTGACTGACTCATTTTTGTCAAACTATCCTTGATCTTGTCCTTTGACTGAATCGAATTAGAATTCCTATTACATCCACACATCGAAACAAGTAAAACGCTGATCAAGAATAAATAAGCCCTTGAGATGAGGCCACTTCCTGCACAGAATAACTTACTTCTTGATTCACCAGACGCTATCTTCTTCGGCGACGAAAACCTTAAGAAACCCTCAAAAAAGAAAGCTACAACGGATTCAACACTCGCAACCAGCATCATTGCTAACCATGATCCGATTTTCATCATTGCCACGAACTCGACGGAACGAACAAATCAGATATAGAGAAACAAATCACAACGCCATCCTCAGATCATAATTGAATACCGAATACGCCGGCACATAATTTCGAAGCTGTGCACTTATCAAAATTCAGTTCAAAGAGTTTTGAATCCTTAAATCTCAGAAAGCTTGATGAGATGCTGAATGTCTTGACAGGTTCAATATAACTAGCAACGGCAGTAGGGTATTTGCAAGACTGAATGTGGTAATAATTTCGATCCAAAGACATTGTTGTGGTTGACTTCCCTGACTTAAAATAGCAATGCCTCCCCGTCCAGACCAAAGATGAGTTCCAGGACGCGCTGATCGAAGTGCGCACTTCTGAATCTATCTGCGGCATTGACCAACCAGCTTGCCAAAGCTCATTTGAGGGTACAAGTTCTGGTCTCATTTCGATTTCTCGATGACTCCATCCGGGCCATTTTGGCAATGATTTTTCAACCATTTCATTTGAGATTAGAGACTGAAGAGAGCGAGGCAACGATTGTGTCTTTAACACCTTTTGTCCGGCATTACTCCATATTTTTGCCTCGTCAGTTGATTCAATTCTCACAAAATAGACCTGTCCTTTCTCATCCATGCCAAATACGTGATCTCCGTAAAGCGGAACATCGTGAAAAATACCGTGCCCCTGCATTACCCCCGCTTTATTTAAAATGAGATAGTCAAGGTCGATTTCCCATGTCTCACCTCTTTTTCGAAGGTTGCTTGGCGTAACTGTCATAATTTCTGACCGCGATTTATTGTAAGAAAATAGCAGGAGCCACTGGGCCATTTCGTCATATTCCCACCTGGTTTCCACGGAATCAAAATAAAGATTATATGGGCGCGAGGAGAGGACTCTTTCCGAACCATCTTCTCGATGGAGGACAATGCAGACATTTTCCTGTACGATCCTTGACAGAAGAAACGAATGGCCCGCTATGTGGGTCGCGATCACAATTGCTAACATGCCTTACTCCCATTCACCATGTCCAACCATTTCTCGAAGCATGGACTGACGGTCTTCCACGACTTGCCGGGCATGTCTTCCCGCTCACTATCACATTCTAACTCCCAAAAACAAAAAAGCGTCGTCAAAATTTGACGACGCCAAGGATAAGTACTGGAGCCTCTGACGAGAATCGAACCCGTGACCTCTTCTTTACCAAAGAAGTGCTCTACCTCTGAGCTACAGAGGCTCGCGAAGCCAAGAGTATACCCGCCAACAAAAATATCTAGCGACGGAAAACGACAGGATTCAGATCACTTGCCGCAAAGTCACCAGGTTTCAAACCCGGAAACCATGTCGCAAGGTCGGATTCGCGCTGTAGACTGTCCGGCGCCGAAATTCTCGCTCCATCCTCGAGATAGATGATCGTCATCACCTCGCGAGTCCGGTCTGGTGAGCTGTTGCCCGGTGCCCCGTGGATGCACCATCCGTTATGAAACGTCGCGTCCCCTGCCTTCATATCTCCCGCCGAAGCGATCGCGTACCCCTTCTCCCGAATCAGGTCTTCGAGTTGGGCCTCCGAGTCATCCGAAATATTGAGCGACCCGAGGTAGCCCAGTTCTTGCGAACCATCGGCAAAGCGCATCGTCCCCATGTCGGCGGTCACATCCACCAGCGGCATCCAGAGGGTCACACACTTCACCCCGTCGAGCGGCCAGTATTGTTGATCTTGGTGCCAAGGCGTGTGGCCACCGCCCGGTTCCTTGTACAAAGCCTGATCATGATAAAGCCGAACGCCATCGACGCCCATCAGGTCGGCGGCGATCTTCGCAAACCGTCGCGCCAACGTAAACCGTCGTACGCCCTCGTGGTTCACCCACAGGTTCATGTTTTGAATGAACGCCTTGCCGTACGTATCTCGCTCCGAGATCGGCTTGTACGACTTGGCGAGTTCATCAGTTGATTGAGTGATCAGATCGCGGTAAACCTGTACTTCTTGGGCATTGGCAACTTCGCGAAGAAGCACGTGGCCATTTTTGCGATAGGACTCGACCGCATCCTCTGATAAATGGTAATCAGACGAAAGGTCAGGATAAAGATTTGTGTCGGTCATTGGTCTATTTTGTTCATGAATCAGCCCATAATTGAATAGTCAATTTGGTGAATCGAATGTCTGAAATGGGAACTATGCACCGTCATCATCGCCTTATCACGTCGCCCGTACAGACAGAAGTCGGCTCGATTCTCTTGGCCGGACTCCACCTTTTTGGACATGGGGTCAACCGCACCGGCAAGGCACGCGTTTTCGACGGAGCGGCGTTGGTCTTAGTCACCCGAGGCGAGGGGATCTACAAAGATGCTCGCGGACGGAAGACACCCCTCAAGCGCGGCGACGCGATCCTCGTCTTCCCCGGCACCGCACATTGGTACGGCCCCCAAAGAGATCAAATCTGGGACGAAATCTACGTCGCGTTCGACGGTCCCCTCTTCGCTCCGTGGTTCACGAGCGGATTGCTTGATCCTGAGCACCCGATTCGTCACCTTGGCGAACAAATTGACGCCAAAAGCTCGTGGCTCCTTCTTTGGATCGAGCAATTTGCCGAACTGAAATCTCAAGCCAAACAGATTCAAGCCATGACCTCACTCGTTCAATTCCTGAGCGAAGTCGCACTCGGCGACGGTCACGTCAATAAGCAGAACGACGATTGGCTCAACCGGGCCAAAGGCCTCCTAAGCTATGACCTGAAGGGTGACATCGACCTTGAGCGGGTTGCAAAAGACCTCGGAACAAGCTATGAAGCGTTCCGCAAACGGTTCCAATCGCACGCTAAGCAGTCACCCATGCGCTATCGCAATGAGCGCAAGGTCGAAGCCGCCAAACAAATGATTCGCTACTCGCCCCAAGTGAGCAACCGCGAAGTGGCCGAAGCGCTCGGCTTTAGCGACGAGTTTCACTTCAGCAAGCGATTCCGACAGATTGCCGGAGTCACGCCAAACGAATTTCGGGCCTCGGTCAAGTCTTAGGCCCCATAAGGGACCCAGACATTTTTGATTTGGGTTGCCCGTCGCAAGAATTCTCGCGAAGGTTGCGCTTGCCAGTTCAAGTTTTTGCCCATCAGACACCAAGTCTGTTTGAGGTTGCCCGCCGAGTGGCTTTGCACCATCTCACCGTTCTCCTTGGTTCCAAAGTGCCAAATCGCCGCGATCCCATCGTGGTCTGCGAGGGTCTTTTCTAGCTCCTCGGGAGTACCCGTGATGATGTTCCAAACGCCGCCCGGAAGGTCGCTCGCCTCGAGCACTCGATAGAGTTCCATCGCAGGAAGCGGATTCGCATAGCTCGGGATCGCGATCACCGAATTCCCCATCGCGATGAGCGGAAGGCAGGTTGAAAGGAATCCGAGCAAGGGCGACTCATTCGGACAGACAACTGCGACCGGGCCGATGGGCTCCTTGCGCGTGTAGATGAGGCTTCGCATTGGAGCTTGGTGAGTCTCCGATTCGTACTTGTCGGCCATCGCCGCGTAGTGCAGGATTCGATCGAGACTCAGTTCAAATTCGTGTTGAGCGGCCTTGTCCGAATAGCCCGTACTGGTGAGCGAATCGACGAGAGCTGCCTTGGCTCCTTCGAAGTTCTCAGCGAGGAAGTACAGCACCTGGGCACGATTGAACGCCGTAGCAGTCGACCAACTCAAAAAGGCCACATCAGCGGCTTCGACCGCGTTGCGGATGTCCTTTCGGTTGCCGCGTCCGACCTCGACCGGACCGTGCGTTGTATGGATCGTCAACGAGTAGCCACTGTCGGGACGAGCTTGCTTTCCACCAATGTATAGCTTGTGCGTTTTGTCCAGTCCGTTCGTTCGTTCATGAGGCTTGACCGTCGGAGCCGTGTTCGTTTTGGTAATCTCGAGTTTGGGTTTCAGGTATTCAAAAAGCCCTTCTCGTCCGCCTTCCCGACCATAACCGCTTTCGCGGTAGCCGCCAAAACCGGCACTGGCGTCGAACTGGTTCGTGCAGTTGATCCACACCGTTCCAGCTTTAACTTTTGCCGCAATGTCGTGGGCAACATCGAGATTCTGAGTCCAAATCGAACTCGCCAATCCGTAAACCGTATTGTTTGCCAGGGCGACCGCTTCGGCTGGAGTTCGGAAGGTCATGGCGACCAGAACCGGGCCAAAGATTTCGACCTGGGCGACCGTACTCGCCGGTTCGACATTGGTCAGCAGCGTGGGAGGGTAGAACCAACCACCGGCGGGGAACGAACAACTCGCCTGGTGAATTGTGGCTCCTTCCTCGACGCCTTGCTTCACCAAATCGTCAATGCGGTCAAGCTGAACTTTGTCAACGATGGCGCCAATATCGACCGTCTTGTCGAGTGGATCACCCACTCGAAGCGTCTCCATTCGGCGTTGAATCTTGGCATACAATTTCTCAGCCACACCTTCTTGAACGAGCAGTCGCGAGCCTGCACAGCAGACCTGACCCTGATTGAACCAAATAGCATCGACAATACCTTCAACTACGGAGTCCAGGTCCGCGTCCTCAAACACGATGAACGGCGACTTACCGCCTAACTCCAGCGAAAGCTTCTTCTCAGTCCCGGCGGTCGCTCGGCGAATGATCTTGCCGACCTCGGTCGAACCTGTGAATGCGATCTTCTGAATGTCGGGATGATCGACGATGGCCGAACCCGTCTCTCCATCGCCGGTTACGATGTTCACGACGCCTTTCGGGAGTCCGACTTGATGGCAAATCTCGGCAAAAAGAAGTGCCGTCAGGGAGGTGAACTCAGCTGGTTTGAGGATGACGGTGTTGCCCATGGCGAGGGCCGGAGCGATCTTCCAAGAAAGCATGAGCAGTGGGAAGTTCCATGGGATGATCTGTCCGCAGACGCCTACCGGTTCGTAGTCAGGAAACTCGGTTTCCATGACTTTCGCCCAACCCGCGTGGTAGTAGAAATGGCGAGCGACGAGCGGAATGTCAATATCACGAGTCTCGCGGATCGGCTTGCCGTTATCGAGCGATTCGAGCACGGCAAAGAGGCGCGAGTGCTTTTGGATTTGCCGAGCAATGGCGTAGAGATACTGCGTTCGTTTCGAAGCTCCGATCTCCATCCACTGCCGTTGGGCCTTGGTGGCCGCCTTGACCGCTTGATCGATGACCGAAGAGGGGGCTTGTCCAATTTGGGCGATCTCCTGGCCCGTTGAGGGCGAAAACGAAGCAAAATGGGTTTCTGCCTCGATCCATCGTCCATCAACATAAAAGCCAAATTTACGGCCATGAGCCTCTAACCACTCGTGAGCCAAGTTGGCGGCCTCGGGTGCGGGACCATATTCCATCGAATCTAAAATGTTTGAAACTTTGCTCATCTCTTATCCCATCGCGTGTCGATTATAGGCCGAGTATCGACCGGTGACGAAGTGCTCAAGCTGACGCTCAATATCGGAAAGCAGGGTGCTCGCCCCAAGACGGAAGAGGTTCGGCTGCAGCCAGTCATCGCCCAACTCTTCTTTCATCAAAATCAAGAAATCGAGGGCTTGCTTCGCGGTTCGAATGCCACCTGCCGGTTTGAATCCAACTTTATATCCGGTTTCGGCGAGGTACTCGCGGATCATCCGATCCATAACCAGTCCGTAAGGGATCGTCGCATTGACCGGCTCTTTACCCGTCGAAGTCTTAATAAAGTCCGCTCCCGCCATCATGCAGACCATGCTGGCTTTGGCGACATTGGTGAGCGTCCCGAGTTCGCCGGTGGCGAGAATAGCCTTCACGTGAGCCTCGCCGCACGCCTCGCGGAACATCTGCATTTCGTCATATAATGCCTGCCAATCACCCCGAAGCACATGCGCACGGGTGATGACGATGTCGATTTCATCGGCCCCTGCCGCAACGCTGGCTTTAATTTCGTGGATTCGTTCGCGAAGAGGCGAGAGTCCTGCCGGGAATCCCGTAGAAACGGCCGCGACCGGAATCGAGGTTCCCGCCAGGTTCTTTTTGGCTTCTTCGACGTACTGGTGATAAACGCAAACGGCTCCGGTCGTGATCCCCTCAACGCCAAGAGCATCCAACAAGTCTTGACGAACCGGCTGCTTGGCTTTGGCGCAAAGACGGTGAACATTGCCAGGAGTATCATCCCCGCTGAGTGTGGTGAGGTCGATGCACCGAATAGCCTGGAGCAGCCAAGCGGCTTGCCATTCTTTCTTGACCGTTCGGCGTCCGCCGAGGGTCGCGGCGCGGCGCTCGACCGCGCTCCGGTTGATGGTAATCCCCTCAATCCAATCGTGATTGAGTGGGGTTCCCTGGTTTCTTGGATGAGCCTTTACGGCGCGCTCCAACGTTGACATAATCTCTCTATTGTACGTCTTTCCCTCGGGCCAGCCTTGTCTCTCGTCGAAATCGGCTGATCCATGGTGGGGCTCAATTGTCTCGAAATCAACGGCCCCGGACCGATATTGGGCCTCCGCCGTTCAGCGATTTTAATCCAAGTGTAGGACCGACGTAAGGATTTCATCATCCGCCAGACGAAACGTCCATACTGTAAAGAATGGCGGGCTTCGCGACACCAAATGTACTGAAGTCTTTTACGAGTCCCGACTCAAAATTCTATCGCGCCTTTCGCCACCGCGATTTCCGACTCATTTGGATGGGCGCGTTCCTGTCCTTTATCGGTTCATGGATCAATAACGTCGGCGAGGGCGTGTTGGTTTACGACATGACCGGCAGCAAGGAGCGGCTGGCTCTGATGTCGTTTTGCGCCATGGTTCCCGTGACGATTCTTGGGCCGTTTGCCGGAAGCTACGTCGACAAAATGAACAAGCGAGCGCTGCTTGTGTGGTGTCAAGTCTTGCTAGGGCTATCCGCTTTCACCATTGCCTACCTTTCATGGTCCAAGCTTCTAAAAGTCGAACACCTCTTCATCATCGCCGGGATCAACGGCATCGTTTCGTGTTTCGAGATGCCCGCTCGTCAGGCGACGATTAGTTCGGTGGTGCCCAAAGAAGACCTTGCGATCGCGATTCCATTTCAGGGGCTTACGTTTAACCTTGCGCGCGTCTTCGGTCCGGCTTTGGCCGCGCTCTTGTTGGCTCACTTCAAGGTTGAAGCGTGTTACATCGTCAATGGATTTTCCTTTTTGGCGCTGATTTTTGCCGTGTTGACCATCCGGGCCGATTTGACCGCAAAAGCCGATTCGGCGAGCCCGATGTTCGATCTTATTCTCGAAGGGTTGCGCTACACCTGGATGGAGAAGCGGCTGCGAATGCTCTTCTTGCTTGAAACCGGAATCTCGTTCTTTTCGCTGTTCTATCTCGCCCAAATGCCCGCCATCGCAAAAGATATGCTCGGCATGGGGCGCGAAGGCGTGGGTATTGTCACGACCGCAGTCGGCATCGGGGCGATTATGGCACTAGTCGTCACCACAAAAACCGCTGATCGGAGCGTGAAGGGTTGGCTCATCCGGTCGAGTGTTACGACCGCGGCGATCGGGATCTTTTTGCTGTCGTTTGTTCACACAGTTTGGGCGGCCATCCCCGTCTTGATTCTCCTCGGCCTGAGCAATGTCACGATCTTTAACACCTGCAACTCACTTTTTCAACTGATTGCCCCCGAACGCCTGCGTGGACGAGTCATTTCGATGCACATTTGGGCCTTGAGTGGCATTGGTCCGCTTGGCATCTATCCGTTCGGGTGGCTCGCCGAACACATGGGCCTTCCGTTCGCATTACGACTTTCTGCCGGATTTACTATCCTCATTGCCATCTGGGGATGGGCACGCCGGGTGTCATTGGAGGCAAAATAGAAAGAGCAATGTCGCGACGAGACCGAGAAGATTTCTTTTGGCAAGGCGGCGGCGACCTCAGTAAGCTCACCGAGGAGCTGTCGAGCTTGCGTCCTAAACTGGTTGCCAAGAAAACCTGGGAGCCGCTGGTCGATCTTTCGGAAGAAACCAATCGAATTGTCCTCAAGGCGGAGATCGCGGGCGTCAGCGGGGACGAGATCGAACTGATTTACGTGCCTGAGCGGCACGCGATTTTGCTGAGAGGGAGTCGAGGTGAGGATATTGAGTCAGAACAGGAGCGCGTCGGCGTATTTCAATTAGAGATACTGTATGGCGAGTTTGAGCGCGAGGTACCGTTGCCATCCGAAGTCGAAGTCGACCTGGAAGAGGTTCGAGCCATCTTTCGAAATGGAATGCTCATCGTTCTCCTGCCAAAGAAAATTCATCCGCCCCGAAACGTCGTCATCGAACAAGATTAATGTCCGAACTTAAAAAACTGCCTATCGAAGATCACAACACCGACTCGGAACCCGAGGCGCCCGCTGTCGTCCACGAGATTCCAACGGAAATCGAGGAAGAGCGAAAGCCGGTCGTTCCCGATGAGATCAATATTCTGCCGTTGCGCGACAGCGTGATCTACCCGATGCTCATCGCGCCGCTCAGCATCACTCGCGAAGCGGGCGTGAAGCTGATCGACGATGCGGTGAGCGGTAACAATCGGGTCATTGGAGTCGTGGCTCAACGCGACCCCCAACTGGATGAGCCAGGTTTTGATGGCGTGTATGAATACGGTTGCGCCGTCATCATCCGAACCTTGGTCAAGCTGCCCGATGCGGTCCGACTCATCGTTCAAGGGATTCAGCGATTCCGAATTGTTGAGCGGATCAGCGAAGCGCCTTACATGCGCGCTCGAATCGAATTGATCGACGAAGTCGAACCGACCGCCGAGGAGGCGGACGAAATCGAAGCCTTGCGCCGAACCGTGGCATCAATGTTCGAGCAAGCCATTCGTTTGTCGCCAGGGTTGCCTGACGAGCTTCGATCGTTGACCCAGGCGGTCAACGAAACCAACGTGATGGCCGACCTCGTGGCTGCGCACATGCACTTGAGCGTCCAGGACAAGCAAAAGATTCTTGAAACGTCCAATCTCGAAGATCGCCTGAAAAACCTGCTGGAGATGCTTGTCAAGGAAGTTCGCGTCCTCGAACTCACGTCAAAAGTTCAGACTGAAGTCAATACTGAACTGAGCAAGAATCAACGCGAATATTATTTGCGTGAGCAGCTTAAGGCGATTCAGCGCGAACTTGGCGAAGGGGATGAGCGGGGCGAAGAACTCGATGATCTCAAACTCAAAATCGACCAGGCCGGATTGCCTGCCGAAGCGCTGAAGGAAGTAAACCGGGAATACGATCGTTTGAAGCGATTGAATCCGGGCTCGCCGGAGTACTCGGTGGCAAGGACCTATGTCGAAACATTGGTTGCGTTGCCCTGGAATGAAGCGACGGTGGACAACCTCGACCTCCAACACGCGCTCAAGGTCCTCAACGAAGACCATTACGGACTCGACAAGATCAAGGATCGCATCATCGAGTTTCTCGCCGTTCGCAAGGTCAAAACCGATGGAATCATCCGTCAGCCAATCCTCTGTTTTGTCGGACCTCCGGGCGTAGGCAAGACGTCGTTGGGGCGTTCGATCGCGGATGCGATGGGACGTCGCTATACGCGCCTTTCGCTAGGCGGAATGCGCGACGAAGCTGAGATTCGGGGCCATCGCCGAACCTACATCGGTGCGCTCCCTGGGCAATTGATTCAGGCAATTAAGCGTGTGGGTACGAATAACCCGGTCATGGTCCTCGATGAGATCGATAAATTAGGCAATGATTTTCGCGGCGATCCCTCGTCGGCATTGCTTGAAGTGCTTGATCCTGAGCAGAATTCCTCCTTCCGCGATCACTATCTCGACACGCCTTTCGACTTGTCGAAGGTGTTCTTCGTCGCGACGGCAAATCGACTCGATACGATCCCGGCACCGCTCCGTGACCGAATGGAGGTCATCGAGCTTGGTGGATATACGGAAGAAGAGAAAACGCAGATCGCGATTCGTCACCTCGTGCCAAAACAAGTTAAAGAGCATGGCCTGAAGCCATCGCAAATCGCATTTAAGACGGAGGCGATCCAGAAACTTGTCAGGCATTACACCCGCGAGGCGGGTGTCCGAAACCTTGAGCGCGAGATTGGGAGTGTTGTTCGTAAGGTTACGCGCCAGTTTGCCGAAGGTCGCACGGCGAAGCTGACGGTCACCGAGAAGTTTATCGAGACGGCTCTCGGAGCTCCCCGATACCTGCATGACCTCATCAACGAGAGGGAAATGATTCCCGGCGTTGCGGTTGGCCTTGCTTGGACTCCCGTCGGTGGCGATGTGCTGTTCATCGAAACCACGAAGATGCCAGGTTCGAAGGGATTGATTGTCACGGGGCAACTTGGCGACGTCATGAAAGAGTCGGTGACGGCGGCTTTGAGCTTCATTCGTTCGCATGCAAAGGACCTCAAGATCGACCCCACAGAATTCGACAAGAATGAAGTCCACGTCCACGTACCGGCAGGTGCGGTTCCGAAAGATGGACCGAGCGCGGGCGTGACGATGTTGACGGCGCTCGTGTCGCTCTTTAGCGGACGACGGGTGCATCAGCGCCTCGCGATGACGGGCGAAATTACGTTGAGCGGTCAAGTGCTGCCGGTAGGCGGAATCAAGGAAAAGGTTTTGGCTGCCCAACGAGCGGGCGTCGAGACGCTTATCCTTCCCGACCAGAATCAAAAAGACTATCTCGAAGACGTTCCGGATGACATCCGGGCCATGCTCAAGGTGCATTTTGTGTCAAAGGCCGAGCAGGTTTTGCGTTACGCTCTGGAGAAGTAAATGCTCGAAACGCCGACTCGGGGTCGATTTTATAAGGAAGAAAAGTTCCTTGTGTTCGAGCCCGAGCCGATGTATATCGGACTGGTCTACTCCTGCATCGGCGGCGGCGCGTTGGCTTGGGCTTACGGTCTGATCGAAGGCAGTTGGTGGTTCTTGATGGTCGGCGTCATGGTGTGCCTGGCTGGGCTGTGGGCGAACCTGTCGCTCGTGCGAATCCGGTTCGACTTGCGTAACCGAACGTATCGCCGACGACAAGGACCCGGTTTCATCCCTCGTTTGTGGCAAGGCTCGATCGACGAGCTTGATGCGCTTCAGGTGGTGGCGTCGCCATCGCTGATGACCCCAGGTGCCGTGAATTACCATTTAGTGCTGCATTGGAAGCAGCATCGTGCGCCCCTTATGGTGCTCGAAACCGATACACGGGCCGCCATGGGCGCAATCCAAATGGCTGGACAGCCGACCGTCGTCCGCGCGATGAAATTTGGTTCGTCGATGCAATTGCCGGTTTACGACAACACGCAATCCCTCGCCTCGTGTCCAGTTACGATGTGGTAACGCTCATTTCTTGACAGCGGAGGATTTTCGGTCTGCCCGCGAAAGGCAGAACGAATGCTTGAATTCCGTGGCTCATCATGCGAAGATGTGGCGATATGTCCGGCTTTCCTCTTCTCACCGGTCCCATGAGTTCCCTCGCGACTCCGCAGAGGGGTCGCAGCATGCGTGCCACCTCAACTTTTCGCGAAGGCCCTGACGGGAACTACGATCCCACAGCCCCACCAAAATCGGACCTCGAAGAGAAGAGCAACCGTGACAATTTTCGCGTCCCCGCTGGTGCCACCCATGTGCTCATGGATGTCGAAGGCCCCGGCATCGTGACCCACATGTGGATCACCTTCCTCGGCCCCGAACCTCACCCGTGGGCAAAAGAAGGCTCTGCCAACCACCAAGAACTCCTCCTCCAAATTTTCTATGACGGCAACGAACGGCCCGGCGTCGAGGCCCCACTCGGCGACTTCTTCGCCGGATGCTTTGGCAAGCGCAGCGTGGTCGTCAGCATTCCGGTCGTGGTCGAAGGCGGGGATTCGTATAACTGCTTCTGGCACATGCCCTTTCACAAGTCGTGCCGAATCCAAATTGTCAACCAAAGCGACAAGCAACTCAATCTGCTGTACTACAACATCGATTGGATTAAGAAGGACTCGTTGCCGGAGAACACGCCTTACTTTTACGCCCAATATAACCAGAGCTACCCGCTCAAAACCGGCGAACCGTACACCATTCTCGAAACCAAGGGCAAGGGCCACTATGTCGGAACTGTTTTTTCGGTGCGCACCCGAAGTCCGTACTGGTTCGGCGAAGGCGACGAAATGATCTCGATTGATGGGGATGTGATTCCGTCAGTGTGGGGGACAGGCACCGAAGACTATTTCTTGTGCGCGTGGGGATTGGAGAAGACGCTAACCCCGTTTTTCGGGGTGCCTTACTTCGACCAATGGGGCATCGTCGGCGGCCACACCAGCGCCTATCGTTGGCACGTCAACGATCCCTTCGTCTTTAACGAATCGTTCAAATTTCAATTCGAAACCTTCGGCTGGATTGCGCCCGACGAGAACGACGCCAACCGCGCCCATAGCTGGAACCCCCGCGAGGACGACTACGCCAGTGTCGCGTTTTGGTACCAAACCGGCACCCCAACCTTTACCGCCCGCGCCCCGCACGCAATCGAACGCAAGCTGCCGAACATCGAGCGGAGCGTCGTGGTGGTCTCCTCGCTGCCACTCGGCCAAAAGAACGACCTCGAGGAGCAAGAGCTTCCGCGCCTGGAATACGACGGTCGAAAGGGACATTCGCCAACCGAGATGGAGGTCCAGCGCTTTCCTGAGCTTTTCGAACACAACCTGCTTTATTCACCCGCCGGTACCGATGGTCGGAACTCACTCGAAATCCCGTTCGACGTGACCGAGAAGGAGCCACTGCGCTTGTTAATCAAGGTCGCACTCGGCCCCGATCTCGGAATCTATCGGGTCTCCCTTGATGGTGTCGACCTCGGCGAGCCAATGGACTTCTATGCACCAAAAATCGAGGATCGGGAGTTTCATTTCCTCGACTTCTGGCCAGAACCCGGAACCTATACGCTCAAATTGACCTGTGTTGGTAAGAATCATCTTTCGAGTGGTCATGCCCTCTTAATTGAGTCGGTTCGGCTGCGTGAACGACGCCCACGAGTGAAGAAATATGGCTACGAAAAGGACAATGACTGGCGCACGAATCCGATTTACCACGCCGGAACCTAAGGCAGTTCGTTAGATCGCGGACGTTCTGGCGGTTTAGTGTTTGGGCATCAGGCCCTTGGAGACACTATGTGCTGCAATAATTCTGCAAAACCAAATCTCGTCGTCAGTTCGATTCCGTGGGATGAAATTGGACAACTGGCTGACCGGCCACTTCGCCTGGCATCGGACTCAGGTCCGGCCATGCTGCATATGACTTCGGATCAGGACGTGTTCGTCTCTCGATCCGTCATTGGCAATTCGGATTTGACTCTTCATTTGGCCGGTCGAATCGCTTTGATCCAGTTTGACGCGACGATCGAAGTTCACTATGATTCCGAAACCCACTTGGTCACGATCACGGCGAGTTTGTCGAAACCAATTCAAGCCGGGCCCCATACGTGGCAAATCCCAGTCGGCCATCCGAGCCGATCAGTCACGACATTGGAAGCAAGCCCTCGAGACATTGGGTGCGCGATTCGATGCGCGAAGCCTCTGGCCGATGCCGTCCTCGCATGTGTTTCAAAGCTTCCCGACAAGAAGGCCTTTCTGGAATGCCTGAAAGATCAGTTGATCAGCCATACGGGCGAAATCCTTTTGTGCTTACTCGGCTGCTTGGTTTAAGATCTTACATCCCCCAAACCTTGGGGGATTCTCAAGGAGGTTATCGACAACTGTCGGCGGTAAAAGTCACCTTATCGTTCGTAGGAAACCAATACGGCCCGTTTGACCATCGCTGGGTGATCGTGAAATCTCCTTGATTTGAAGAAAAAGTGACTTCAGGCTTCACTCTTAGCGCGGAATACCAAGTACCAAAAGCCGTATCGAATCTCGACAGATCATCGAGTGTTTTTGGAGGATGACCTTTTTGGCAATAGTAGTCTCTTGCCACCGCCCCAAGCCGCGAAGCGTCTTGGCTCGTATCGCTGTTTTGGTAAAGACATCGTACGCCAGCAAGAACCCGCTGACGGCCAAAACAACCCCTAGGAAGCGCTTTAGTCGATGGATAAAGACCAGACGCATAAACTTATTATGGGTTGGGTTATTTGTTGACAACCTTTGGCGCGGTCACGCCGGGCCAGGAGTCCGTGCGAAAAGGCACGGCAGGCAATCCACTATCGTTATAAAGCGGCGCTTCAGGATTATTGGCCCACGCATAGCGAGCGGCTACCGGGTGAGCAACCGCAGGACAGTTCAAGACGATGCTGTCGCCTTGGATTTCGGCCTTAGCCCAACGCCATTTTCGATCGGCACCCGCCAACGCAAAACTGTGCTCCGAGCCGCCACGCAGAACCAAGCCGTGACCCGCATTACGAAAATAGAGTCGCAGTCGATCCTTTTCAATCTTGAATCCCGTGAAGGTGGGGCCAGACGCGACAACGCTGTCGTCGTGATAGATCATTTTGAGTGCATTGAGCGCCAATCGGTGCCCAACCTCCTGTTTGTTCACCGGATGAATGTCGTTCCACATTCCAATATCGATTGTGACGGCCAGCGCGGTATTGCGCACCTTTTGCGCCGTCATCGCCTGGGCCTCACGAAGCTCGGCCCAATGATTATCTGCCGGCTCGGCGGCACGACCCATAAAGTTTGCGATCTGCACGATCAGGAATGGGAAATCTCCTTGTCCAGCTTTTTGCCGCCAGTCTTTGATCAGGTTTGGCAGCAGCGACCGATATTGGTAGCCACGATCGACATTGCTTTCCCCTTGATACCAAACAACGCCTTTGAATGCGAAGGGAAAGAGTGGGGCGATCATTCCGTTGTAGAGCACACTGACGTTATTCGCCTCATTGAAGAGCCCCTGGGGGAATCCGTGACGGCCCCTCAAATCCATGGTGGGCTTACATCGCCAAGTATCCGGCAGGGTGATCCGGTCGTTCGGACCAAACTCCAGAAATTGGCTTCCTGGATCGCCATTCATTCCGCCCCAATAGCCGGTGTCCATGCATCGTACGGCAACGGTGTTTGCCCCTTCTTTCAGCACCCCGGCGGGTACTTTATATCGCCGATTGTCACTCCAAACAAAGGTGGCTCCGAGCGGTTGCCCATTGACCCAGGTTCGGTCGCAGTCAGAGATAGACCCCAGGTTTATGGAGGCTGGCTTTCCTGCATGTGCATGATCGATGATGACATTCGTGCGATACCAGACCACCCCGACAAACTCTCCCAAGTGCAAAGAGGCATAGCGAGCGGGCATTGGGGAGGTTATCCAATCTTGATCTGCGACGTTTCCGCCTTCGAGGCCCGACCCAGGCTTTGAACCAGGGTCGTTTTTCTGAATCCAAGTTTCAAATTGTTGCTCGTAAGAAACGGCTCCTGGCCGGGTAGACGCTTCCTGGCTGGCCACTGCCTCCCGAAAGTCATCCATTTTGGCCAGCGCGTCGCGACTCATCCAAGCCTCAGCGACCGTCCCTCCCCAGCAAGATTGCACGAGACCAATGGGGATCTTTAGATGCTGGTTCAGCTCACGTCCGAAGAAATATGCCGCTGCCGAAAAGCCTCCCCAAATCCCGTGCCGAATGCCCTCGGGCGAACAAACTCGCCACTCACTTTCTGGAAAGGCTTTCGGCGTTAAATTGATGGATCGAGGGACTTCGTAAAGTCGAATATTCGGATAGTTGGCATTGGCAATTTCCTGGACGCCATTTTGGACATTTTCGATCCCCATTTCCATGTTGGATTGTCCCGAACACAGGTAAACGTCCCCAACGAGAACGTCATGAAGCGTCAGCCGCTGAGGCCCCTGAATTTCGACATCATAGGGACCGCCGACGGGTGGCGGATTAAAGCGAACTTGCCACTTCCCGTCGGCATTCGCTCGCCCGACGAAACGCTTTCCGCCAATCCCAACGCGAACTTCTGATCCTGGTTGGGTCCATCCCCAAAACGTGTTTGGTCGGTCCCGTTGAAGCACCATATGCTCACCGAAAACGGGGCTCAAAAATGGCATTGCGGCAGTTTGGGTGATGGCGAAAGTTAGCAATCCAAGCATTGACTCAAACAACAATCTTAACCGAAAGGATGAGGTTTGGGCACCATAAGTTTGATAAGGATTCCGAGACTTTCGCGATAAGCAAAGCACGACGGAATGGTCCGACTACTTTTCCCTTATCACAATCAATCTTGAATCTGTAAAATACGGGTGGGGTTTCGGTTGGATCAACAGATTCGGATTACGTGGGAGAGCGATGAGGTTGTCATGGCTTATCGGCCCGCGTCTCACGATCCCTACGAAATCTTTCGGCGGTGCCAACTTGAAAATGCGCTGGACTCTCTGGCAAACAAGGTCCTTGTCGAATCGGCGAAGCGGGGACTTCAATTTCGAATCCTGATTTGTGACCCCACCTTATTCGAAATCCCCTGGGAAGAAACTCGGCTCGACAGAGAGTCCATGGGCCGAATTCCATCGCTCACGTTTGTTCGCATTTTTCCTAGCTCACGCGGGGCGATTCACCGTCCCGGCGAATTCAGCATTCTTTTGGTGGGAGCCAACACGCCCCATCCTGACTTCCCAACACTTCCCAACCTCGAATCTGAAGTGACGCTGATCCAAAATCTCCTGACGGAGGCAATGCCCTCGACGGTGAAGGTCCACGTCTTGCTTGACGCGACGAAAGTCAGCCTGCAGGGTGCCTTGAAACGTCATTCGCCAACGTTCGTTCACTTTGCGGGCCATTCAACGAACCGCCCTTCGGGCTGGGCTCTCGTGCTGGGGGATGGGCTCTACTATGGCGATGAAATGACAGATCAGCTGGCTTCGACTGGCGTTAGATTGTTCTCCAGTTTTTCGTGTGAATCTCATGCCGCGATGGCAAGCCTGAGTCGCCAAGCGGGGATCGCAACGATTGGCTACGACGGAACCTTCGATGACCGCCACGCGATGTCGGTTTCTCGAGCGTTCTTTACCTCCATCGCCGCTGGAGACCCGGTCGAACGAGCCGTCGCATTGGCCAGGATGCATTTTTCGGTTGAAGGTCGAGATTGGGCCAAATTAAGACTTCATCAGCCTTCCGAAGAAGCGCTGGTGATTGCATTTCGTCAACCCAAGCTGGCCCGAAATAACATCTTTATCGAGCCCGTTCCATTCGTGGGGCGACGCCAAGAATTCGAGGAGATCACGCAGCTTTTGAGAAGCCGGTCCTTGGTGACCCTTACGGGAATGGGGGGAATCGGCAAGTCGAGGATTGCCGCCGAAGTGGGATTGAGTCTGCAATCTGACTTCCGCGACGGCGTTTGGCTCATCGAATGTGAAAATGCGACCAGCGATCTTGAGGTTCTCGAAGGAATCGCCACCGCCTTGGGAAAGCCCTTTGATGGAACGAGTTTAGAAAGCGGTTTTGAGTCGACGCTGGCGACCTTGACCGACCATCAAGTCCTTCTCATTCTGGACTGCTTCGAAGGTGTCGCCCATCAATCGACGATCTTGCCCAGGTTGCTTCGCCACGTTCCCAAATGCAAAGTCCTGGTAACAAGCCGCAAGCCTCTTTCGAATTCAAACGATGCCGAATATCAGCTCAGACCGCTCAGCATTCAGCCCACCAACGGTGAGCCGTCCGAAAGCGCCCAACTCTTTGTGGGCGCAATCACGAGCTCTGGCGAACGAACGTTTCAGGATGCGGACCTCGAAACCGTCGAAGCAATCGTGACCTTACTTGAGGGTATCCCGCTCGCGATTATGTTGGCGGCAGGAAGGCATCGATATCTTTCCCTCGCTGACCTGCTCGAACGCCTGCGTCAATCTCCATTAAAAACGCTTCGCGACCACCGACGCGATACCCATCGACATTCTGGGCTTGAGCGCGTGATTCGAGACTCCGTCGAAATGCTTAACCCTCGATTGCGAGCCGCTCTTACCCAATTGGCAACTTTCCGCGGCAGCTTCTCGCTCGATGATGGTGAGGGAATTCTTCACGATGAAGAAGCCTTTTCAATCATATCCACACTTTGCGACCACAGCCTCGTGACATCGATCGACAAGAAATCTCGTTACCGGGTGCTTGATTCAATTCGCGACTATCTGCTTGACCAAGTCGATGACCCAACTCGAAACATAGTGCGCCATCGCCACGCGATGCTGTTTGCCAATAAGGCGGCCACACTTCGGAATCAAATGGAACAAGGCAAGCTCTCGTCAGCGGTGGAGCTGTTTTGGAGTGACGCGACGAACTTTCGAGCGGCGGTTCGATTCGCAACCGACAGTGGCGACGACGAGCTCTTGAGCCTCTTCGTCGAAAACATGGCTCGTTTTGTTTTTGAGGCGGGAATGTCGGGCGATTTCTTCCAATTTTCGGTCGGCGTTCACGGGATGAAAGAACCGGCAGAGCGCCTCCTCATCGAGTTTATGGGGCTCGAAGGCGCTTATCATAAGCGCCAAAAAGACAACCTAAAGTGTCGTGAGACCTGGGAGCGTCGCGTCGATCTTTGCCGACAAATCGGGGATCACACCAATGAGGGCGATACGCTTCTCGATCTGGCCGACCTCATGCTTCACGAGGGCCAACTCGACGAAGCAAGCGGTTATCTCAAGGCATTTGACTTGATCTCGTCAGAGATTCGATCCGAAGAAATTCGAATCAGCGCGGTCCTGCTCCGCGCCGAGCTTCAATTGAAACAAAACGATCTCGACGGATGCCGATCCTTCGTCACCCAGGCAAAATCCGCCCTGCCCCTTATTCGCGACAACCGCTTCACCCATTTTGTCTTCCTCAAGCTGTGCATTCTTTATCGCGAAATCGACGACCGCGATGGATGCCTTAGCTACGGAAAGCGTGCGTTGGTCGGAGCCTTTGAACGTGGGTACCTCCAAACGGTTGCGCGGAGCCTTTGGGAATTATCGGAAGCCTTTGATCGGTGGGATCGCTCCGATCAGAGAATGCTCTGTCTCGAAGCGCTTTTGGCGATGCCCTCCGAAGTGTCACCCCAGCTTCAATCGTTGGCGAGTGAATGTCGTCAGCCAATCTTTACCGATTCGTGGGAAATTCAGCTTGGCAATTTAACGTCAACCCTGTAAGATGAAGCGTCATGGGCTATCGCCTAATGTGGGGACTTATCTAGAATGGCAGCCGTTTATCACGCTCAAATTTTGAGCCTTTCGAATACAAAGCATAACGATGACGAAATCCTGATTCATTGCGACGACATTCGGGAGCTTAAGGCGTTTATTAAGAACCCTGCCGACCACATCGAAACCGCACTTTCGGGCAAGTGGACGGGAGAAAAATGGGTGATGCAGACACCGATTACGATGATCCTCGGTGAGCAATATTCCGGGCTATCGCTCACTTCCCAGGGTCATGTCAGAAATCAAAACGCTCTTTCGCCATTCGGAAACAATCTTTTGCTGATCGATGGTCTGGGAGATGAGTTAGAACCTAATCATTGGATGGCGCTTTTTGCGATCAAGACCGGCGTCGTTCGCGTCCTTTACGGCAAGCCAGATGGAAGCATCAAGGGAGTTTCGGGCCAGACTTACAAGCTCACACCTCCTAACTTGTTCTATCAAGTAAACAAAATTGGCGGGATGCGGGGAACGACTCACTTCGATCTCGATGTGACCAATCCTGCCGATGTCAATGAGCAACGCGCTATCTTCGTGCTCAACTACATTCTTGACCAATCGAATGTGGTCACTGAACTTAATCAGTTGAACACGTCCGCCAAGAAGATTGGCCCAGGCACCCTTCAAGGCGGCAAGATTAGTCATCAGATGGGCGATACACCCAAGAAGGTTCTTTACAAAAACAAATCCGCTGACGGGTTTTCAAGAATCATCATCGTTGACGGCCTGAGCGATCCTCGGACTTTGAATCAACAGAACATCGCAGGAGAGCCCCTCGTTTGCACCCAATCGGGCTGCGTATGGATGGGCGACCATTGGGAACTCGATCACATGATCGTGAAAAATTACGTCGCACCTTAGGGGCTTTTGTTAGATTGTTTATCGACAAACCGTTAGCATCTTCGCCCCTCGCTATCCAGCTTGGAGAATACGCAAATGGCAAATTACTTAGCTCAAATCATTCCGCTCGAAAATACAAAGCATCACGACCTCGAAATTGTCCTCTATTGCGACGACCTCTCCGAGATCATTGGATTGCTTGAAAACCCAATTGACTTTATGGAGCAAAAAGGAAAGGACTGGAAGCTTAACGATTGGAAGCTCCTCTTTCCGGTAACCGCCATCATCGCTCCTGCCAGCAACGTAGATGGCTCGGTGCCTTTCCAGCCTAACGATTTTATCTTGGGTGAATCCTTTGACCATGAAAAAGACCATAGCTTCAACCTAGAGGCATTCATGTCGGAGGTAACTTCGAGCGCAACGACGTTCAGTATCAAGCCCAACCCTCTGAAAAGTGTCTTTGCAAATTTCGACGAAAAGAAGGGCGGCTTTATTGCCCAATTCGCCCTCTTGACTCACACTCTGCGCATCCACTATCTATTGCCAGAAACCGATGAAATCGGCATCAACGAAACTCCAGCTCCCCTTTATGCCGAGGCAAGCAAATTTACGACTCCTAACATTATTTGTTCGGAACTGGAAACCGAGACGTTTGGAGGATCGACGGTAATCACGAATCGCTGTGGAACCATCCACTTTGATCTGGACATGGCCGAAGGGACAAGCTGGGACACTCTGAATAAGGTTCGAGCCCAATTCATTTACCAACACCTCATTGATGCTCCGAACTTTACGCTCCTGTATCTCAACGACAAACCCAATTTGACCGTCGTCGAAAAGCCGATGCCGCCATCCTTTGATCCGTTGGAACCCGTAACCCCGCGCACGTTCAATTTCGGTCAAAATTATGCGATGGCGACCGATCAAATCGTGATCGTCGCCGAAGGTCTTGGCAGGCCGCCAACCGATGTAGAACCTTTAGGGGGAGAACCAATTGCAGTTTGCACCCAGTCCGGGTGTACTTGGGTGGTAAACCCAAACGAACCTGGCGGTGGTCACTGGGAGCTCAACGGCATTATCGTCAAGAACTACGTCGCTCCTGGAATGTAGAATCAATCACTCCCGAGGACCGAAAGACCTTCCGAACTTGAACGTGGTGATGTCCTTACACGACCTCACCACGTTTCTAGCTTGCTATTCAGCATAAAAAATCATATGATGTCTTTCATCCGTCTTAGGTGATTAACGATGTCCGACGAAACGCAGAATCCCGAACCCCAAGAACCTGAATCCGTTCCCGCCGAGTCCGTCGAACCGACGCCATTCGTGGAACCAGAATCGACACCTGCACCTGAGCCGGAACCAATTTCCGCACCAACTCCTGATCCAGAAGAGGCAGTATCAACCCCACCGCCGACTGTTGAGCCGACACCGGTGATGCCGGTCGCCGTTCCCGGCGGTGTGACCCAGGACGAAAAGAACTTTGCGATGATCGCTTGGTTTGGCGGACTCTTCTTCGGACTGATTCCAGCCCTTATCATCTATCTGATGGCCAATGACAAACCTTTTGCAAAACGCCACGCCGGAATGGCGCTTGGGTTTCAGGTCGTCCTCCTCATCGCTTCGATTATCAGCGCAATCTTGGCCATGGTTTTGATCGGTTTCTTGCTCATTCCTTTGCTTGTGATCGCAAGCATTGTGGTATGCATCATGGGTGGTATGGCGGCTAACAACAGCCAACCGTACGATGTGCCCGTCGTCGGCCCGATGATCGCCAAGACGCTCAATCTCTAAGAGATCGTCTTCGAAAAAGCTAAAAGCCCCCTCCGACATGGAGGGGCTTTTTTTGAGGTCGGCCAGCCGCACCGCCAAGAGACGGTGGGCTTGCCGGAACGACAGGCTGCGAAGACAGAGGCATCATCGATGAGAATGAGCCACTGCGACGAACAAGGCAGTTCCGCGCTGTGAAACAGTCATGCGATCCCCACCCGAATCCCGATTGATTGGCCAACCTAAGGTTCAAACGAAGACCGAGAAGCAAATCTAACGCTTTGGCAATACTAAAAAACTAGCCGCCACTCGGATTGCCCATGCGATCGGTCTGGCCACCCGCAGCTTGATTTGTCGTCGGAGCTTTCGGCTTCATTTCCTTACCTTCGCGGTCCACCTGAACTTCAGGCTGCATGGTCGAAGGGTCAACATTGTTGGCCTTGGGGGCAGTCATAGGATCTGGTTCGTTGGACGATGAGCCACAGCCCACAACGCCTACGGCGACGATGCCGATCACGATGAGAGAGATTAAGGTTTTTAGCTTAGTCATTGATTGGTTTCCTGATTTAATAAAGTGGGTCAGTGCACCGCCTCGGTGTCCCGATTGGCGCGAATGGTCTTGCTTTGTTTGTTGCGAGTCGTAAGCGGCATCGAGGGATCGTACGATGCTTTGAGCCAGCCGTCGCTGATCATCGCTTCGATGACTTCCGGCACGACGTGGATGGCTTGAGCAACGAATGGGCTCCGCTCAGCCATCTTCCTAAGCTGCGTCATGACGTAAGGGAAGCGGGGCTCTTTTTGCAGCATTTCGGTCACCATGCCGACCTGGCTGTAAAGCGGGAGGATTCGTTCGCCCCTTACATAGCAGCGTTCCTTGTGAACACGCCCCTGGTGATAAACGGCGATCTCCTCTTCGCGAGCCCCCTCAAGGTCGAGACGAAAGACGTTGTTCTTCTCAATCGCAAGCGTCACATCCATATCACTCAAGAATTCGCCAATCTTCAGCGTGCTGGGAATGTCGAAGCCACCCGCTCCAATGCGGAGATCGGAGGTAATGAAGCCACCTTGCGCGATCCATGCCCACGCTTTTTGTGGTGTGAGATCCAGCCCGGCATCCTTCGCCAATTCGGCGGTGAACGCTTGAAGATCGGTGAACTGCGAGTTAGCGGTGTACCAATAGTCGCCGAAGCGAATATGGGTAAGAATACGCTCCTTTTGGCCAAGCTCGAATTGCTTCTTAAGCCATTCGGCGTCATATTGCCCTCGCTCGAGTTCGGCGATGGTGTAGCCAAGCTGACGAGCACTGACGTGCGCCATCGTTACGCCAGCCGAAAGGATTGGATCGGCAAATCCGGCGCACTCGCCAACGAGAAACCAATTTTCGCCGTAATGACGTTGGGCAAGGAACGACCAATCCTTTGTTGTTTCGAGCTTATTTTCGCTGGTTGCGTTGGTGAGTAGGTCGGCGATACGAGGTTCTTCCGCAATGGCTTTTGCATAGAGGTCAGCGGGCCGCAATCCCGAAGACTTATAGTATTCAACGGGAACGACGAGGCCAATGCTCGTGCGAGTCGGCCCCATCGGAATGAACCAAATCCAACCCCAACCAAGGCTCATGATCTGAATTCGCGTTCCGCCGACGCCAATCTTAACCGCCCAATCGGCATTTTGCCAGTAATCCCAAATCGCGATATTGCGAAGCGTGGTGGGGTAGTCGGTAGGAATTTCGAGCGCTCGGCGAAGCAACCCGACATTGCCGGAGGCATCGACGTAATATTTGGCCGTAACCGTCTCACCGGAGGCGAGTTCGAGGCCCGTGATGCGGTCACCTTCCGTATGGACTTTGGAAACCTTGGTTCCTTGTCTGACCTCACACCCTAGCTCAGCCGAGCGGTTCAGCAGGATTTCGTCGTACTTCGCGCGTTCGACTTGAAACGCAGTGAGAGTTCGCTGACCACGAAATTTCGCCGGTCGAGGTTCTTCGATGAAGGCTTCGCTGGCAAGAAAGTCAAAATCCCAAAGCTCAGGATGTTTGCCCCAACGGTAGGTCGCACCAACCTTAATCGGAAAATCGGCGGCTTCGATTTGATCCCAAACGCCCATTTCGTTGAGGATCGGTCCGATGGGGGGGAGCAAGCTTTCGCCGATGTGATCGCGCGGAAAGACCTCCCGTTCCAAAATCGCGACCGAAAGGTCCGGGGCATACATTTTTAAGATCGTCCCGACCGTTGAGCCCGATGGGCCACCGCCAACAATAGCGACATCGTAATGGGCTTCTTTGCTCATACACCTCTATTTTGCGCCTTCAAACAAAGACTTTGTGAAATTATCTCAGATATTTGAGATAATTTGAGAGATTGAACGGTCTATCAGCCTTTTGGGCCTACCCGATAGAATGAAGGCATGAGTGAACGACAACAAGCGATCGTACCGATGCTGGCCTATGAGGACGGAGCCGCGATGATGGACTGGCTCATTTCCGCGTTTGGATTTGTTGAAAAAGCACGTTGGATGGAGGATGGCCGTTTGACTCATGGAGAGTTGGCGATAGGCGATGAAGTCGTCATGCTGGCGACCCCGAGTCTGGATTACCAATCACCCAAAACGATTCGAGACCACTATCCGCCAGCAAAAAAGATGGCCGAGGTCCCCTACATCTTAAACGGGGTGCTAGTTCGCGTGACTGATGTCCAGGCCCATTTTGAGCGCGCGAAGGCGGCAGGCGCGACAATGCTGTCCGAGATCGAAACCGGCTTCCCGGGTGCTCGGTACCGTGCCGAAGATCCCGAGGGGCATCGTTGGTTCTTCCTTGAAGGCTAAGCTCCAGCCTCATCCCATCAATGGATGAGGCTGAAAAAGAACCGATTTACTTAATCGGCCACTTCTCGATCTTGACCGTCATCTCGATTCGCTCGTTCGGAAGGTCTCGATCGTCGCGCTTTGAATTCACGATCTTGTCGGCGACGTCCATCCCCGAAACCACTTCGCCAAAGGCCGAATACAGGTGGTTGAGGCTCGGAGCATGGGCAACCATGATGAAGAATTGCGAACCGGCGGAATCAGGATCTTGGGCACGCGCCATCGAGAGAACGCCGCGAACGTGGTCGAGATTATTGAACTCAGCCTTGACGTTTTTGTCTGGGCCACCCATTCCGTAGCGAGAAGTATCCTTTGCATCCTTGGTGTTTGGGTCGCCGCCCTGGATCATAAAGCCGGGGATGACGCGGTGAAAAATGGTGTGGTCATAGAACCCATCTTTCGCCAGCTTCTTGAAGTTCTCGACGTGCTTTGGAGCTTTGTCGGGGCGGAATTTGACGATGATCTTGCCGAATTTCGTCGTGATGACACCGACTTCCTCGCCTTCTTTCGGCTTCGAAAAAGTTGGCTTTTCGATGTCGTCCTGCGGTTTGACGAAATGTCCGGGCGTATGCAGGGCGGCAAAAAATGTAAGCGTTGCGATGAGTGGCATGTTGTTCTCTAGATTACAGCAAATGCTCCATGCCGACGACGAAACCTTTCAATTCCGACACCTTTGAGCAGCAGAGCTTGATGCCCATTTCAAAAGACGAACGATCCATCGAATCGTGTCGGATCGTAAGTAATTCGCCGACGCCACCAAAGTGAACCTCTTGGTGAGCGAGCAATCCCGGCAATCGAACCGAGTGGATGGTGACGTCTTGGACACTTGCGCCCCGCGCGCCTTCGGCTTTAAGCTGCTGCTCGGGCAACGGAGTTGTGGGCTTGGTTCGGGCGGCGGCGATCATCTCGGCGGTGCGCATCGCAGTTCCGCTCGGAGCATCAACCTTCTTTTCGTGGTGGAGTTCAATGATCTCGACGTCCGGCAGGTACTTCGCGGCCATTTCTGAGAACTTCATCATCAGCACGGCACCAATCGAAAAATTCGGTACGAGCAGACAAGGCGTGGTTGTGATCGCAGCGCGGATGTCGTCGAGTTCGCTGGCCGGAATTCCGGTTGCGCCGATCACGGTTGGGACCTGAAGTTTTACCGCCGTCAAGGCGTGTTTTCCGGCGGTCTTGCCCGTGGTGAACTCCAACATAACGTCGGGGCGAGTTCGAGTAAGGCAGGCTTCGAGATTGGTTTCGATCGGAACCTCGGCAACCGACGTCTCGGCAGCCTCGCGATCAACAAGCCCCACGACTTCGAATGCAGGGTCCTGGTGGAAGCATCGAGCGGCGGTCGCACCCATGCGCCCGCTTGCGCCCACGACGACGACACGAATTGACATGCCTTATAGGGTACTAGATTCTGACTGGGGCCGAGGTCCCCTTGATCCTGGCCTCCACAAGAATTTAAACGCCAAGAGACCAGGTAAAAAGACCTGCTTCACAAAATGTCTGAGAGAATTTGAGAAAATTCCTAATTGTTTGAGACATTTGTGTTATCATCACTTCGCTCAGCGAAGAGTCTCATGTCAAAAGGCAACTGGAAAGACATAGCAGCACAGTTGGCTGCAAAAATTCAATCAGGAGAATTAGCTCCTGGTTCTCGTCTGCCCTCGGGCGACGACCTCGCCGAAACCCTCGGCGTCAATCGGAATACCGCTCACCGAGCCGTCGAAGAACTTCAGCGAAAAGGACTGGTCGTCCGTCGCCAGGGCAGTGGCACCATCGTGGCAGAACCCGAAGCCAAGAAAGGCTGTCGAATTGCGCTCCTCGTTGACGGATACAGCAGCTTCCACAACTTCCCATCCGGCGATCTGTTGCGCGGCATTCAAGATCGCATTGGTGACGAATCGACGTTGATCATTGCCGACAGCAAGCACGATGTCGGACTCGAAGGTAAGCAGCTTCGTCGATTGGCCCGCGAAACCGACGGCATCCTGCTCTATGCGACGGAGCTCGAAAAGCCAACCGTTCTCCAGAGCCTTCTCGACGAGCATTTCCCGATCGTTGCCCTCGACCGAATCCCTCACGGAGTCGAAGTCGATGCCGTTGTTACCGACAACTACTTGGCGACCCGCACGATGGTCGAAACGCTCATTGAACGCGGTCATAAGCGCATTGCCTTTCTGGGCTTCCACAAGCTTGACTTCAGTTCGGTCGCCGACCGTTCGGCAGGATATCGAGACGCCATGGCAGGTGCCGGCCTCAATCCCGACGAGTTCGCCCGTTGGCTTCCCCAAGACATCGACTCCGTTCCCACGATCTTCGGTCAGGTTCTCCGCGATACCATCACTTCGCTCACCCGAGGCGAAGATCCAGTCACGGCTATCTTCTGTGTCGAAGACCGAATGGGATCGGCGGTGGTGATGGCTTGCGAACAGCTTAAAGTTTCGATTCCGGGCGATGTCGAACTCGCCACATTCAACGACTGGCACGCTCTCACGCTGCGAACGCCGTGGAATATCCATCGTCTGATTCAGCGCAAGTACGAATTGGGCCAAGTCGCCGCCAATTTGCTTCTCGACCGAATCGCCTCGCCGCTCCGTTCTTCCAAGATTGAGCGTGTGAAGGCCGACATCATCCTTGCCGACGCGGGCCTCGAAGAGTCGTTCGCGTCCCCGACAATATCCATCCATCAATAATCGAAAACTATTCAAAGAAGGTAGATAAATGACCAAAGAAGGACTATCACCAATGAAAAAGACGATGCGAGCGTTTACGCTGATTGAACTGCTCGTCGTCATTGCTATTATTGCGATCCTGGCTGCGATCCTATTCCCTGTGTTTGCACAGGCAAAGGCCGCCGCGAAGAGCGCCGCTTGTCTGTCGAATACCAAGCAATTGGGCTTGGCAATGATGCAGTACACCACCGATAACGATGGTGTGTATCCTGCTGGCTGGTATGTAGGCTGGAATTATACGCAACCGTCGGGAGTTCCGAACGGAGCCTATAAATGGGAAGACGCAATTTATCTGTATGCCAAAAACGAAGGCATCTATAATTGTGCCACTGCATCGGGTCTGAACATGACCTATGTCAACCGCGATCGGCTTACCTCGAACGCGCCGACATCCTGGGATGATAACCATGGCAGCGAGCAGCGATTCGGTTCGTACGGCCTCAACTGTGCGTACTGGGTTCAGGGCGACGCCTGGTCGGCTCCATCGTCTGACAACAACGGCTCGGGCGTGACCGTTAGCGAAACCGCTGTCGATGACGTGTCCGGAACGATTCTCATGGCCGACGGCAACGGCTCGTTCCAATTCGCCTGGGCAAACGTTGACGAACAGCCGACGAAGATCCAATACAATGGAAGCGTTCCTTTCATCGCGCGACTCGATACGTCGGGTAACGCAATCACGCGTGAAGGCGGCATCATCTTCCGACACGCTGGCCGCGCCAATGTGATCTGGACGGATGGTCACTCGAAGTCGATGACTCCGGGCGACGCATTGAGACCGGCAACCTCCGGTCCGCAGTCGAACGGCAAGTATCCGCTGGCTCGATTTACGATCGCAAAAGACGACTAGGTTTGAACCGCTCGTAGTTCATGGTAAGGCCCCGGCGCGTGTTCCCGCCCGGGGCTTTTTCTTTTTGGCATGGCCCCGATCTCCAGAAGAAATCTTAACGCGGACGAATTGCGCTGAAATGAATTCGGTCTGACTTCGAACGCGGCGGCTGAAGGGTGTAAGAGTGGAAAAATTTGATGTCTTTGAATCCCGCTTCGATCAGCATATCCATGATTTGCTCGAGGGGATACGCCCGCTGGATATGGAGTTCTTCGAACGTCTGCTCACCGACCCAGAATTTCATATTGACGTGGATTAACTGCTCTCGTGAATCCCATTCGCCACGCCATCGATAGCGAACACGGCTCGTCTTGGCAAGATCTTGTTGATTAAACAGTTTTGCTTCAAACGCATACGACGTGTTCATATCGAAGATGAACGAACCGCCCGGCACAAGATGGGCAAACGCCCGATGGAAAGCCTTCTGGAGTTGGTCTGCATCGATGATGTTGTTAAAGCTGTCGAAAAACGAAAAAACGGCGTCGTAGGTGCGACCCATATCAACCTCGGCGGCGTCGGCGACTTCATAGCGAATCGCCAGCTTCTTCTTGGCTGCTTTCTTACGCGCCTGCTCGATCATATCCGCAGAGAGGTCAAAGCCTTCGACTTCGAACCCTTCGCGGGTCATAAATTCGGTCATGATGCCCGTTCCGCAACACATATCAAGCATTGACTTGGGCTTTACTTCCTGCATCGACAAGAGCAGCAGATAATAGGAAACCCACATCCGATACGGAACGGGCTTCATCAGTTCGTCGTAAAACTCAGCGACCTTGGTGAAGCTATCGGCTTCTGACTTATTCACTTTCACCAATCGCGCCAACAGAACCCGCTTACGACTTATTCTTCAGCTCTTGGAGCTGCGCTTCGGCTGCTTTGAGGCGACGATCCGCCTTAATCAGATACAGATATACGCCGCACCACAGGAGTATCGGTGGCAGGGCTACGAGAATCTTGAAGGTCTCCATAGTTTTCGATGTCGTGCTCGAGAATTCCGGCTCGGCACCGGAGGCTGTAGGCCCATTGCGTCACGAGGGAGACGAGGAACATGAGTTCCATCGTAACCCAGAAGTAACCGCCTTTCAGATTGCCTTTCATGATCGTATCGTTCGGGTGGTTATTCACGACCTGCGGAAGGCGCGGATAGACGAACGTGAGGAACATGAACGGGAGGAATGCGGCGATGGCGAAAGCTGCCGAATTGAGAAATCGCTTTTCTCGATCCGTATAAGCTGACCGGAGGACGAAATAGGCCAGGTACATGACGGTAACGAGAAGGAATGAGACCTGGCGAGGATCATTTTGCCACCAAGCTCCCCACTGGATTCGGCTAAAGAAGATGCCGGAAATCATCGTGAGGATGATGAAGATCATCGCCAATTCGTGGGCCGACGTCGCTCGGACGTCCCACTTGGGGTCGCGAGTTGTCATGTATCGATAGCTGAAGTACGCACCCGCGCAGACAAGAAAGGTCGCCATGATCGGGCATGGGAAATGCCAGAAGAAGATTCGGGCGAACTCGGGATAGAGGAAGTTCTTTGCGTCAGGAACCAAGGAGGCGTGAAAAGTCGCCAGCGGAATGCCGATCAGCAGAAGGAGGTTCCTCAGCCTTTCCATATCTTTGAGTAAACCACAGGTCCAAGGGTGCTTGCCACGATTGAGTACGCAATCATGATCCATGTCCACTTTTCTCCGTTCGTAAACGGCTCGCCAAACGCGAATCCGGTCGTGGTGACGCCGAGATTCACAAGGAAGAGCAGAATCGGGGTTGAAAGGGCGGCAGCGAGCGCATTGCGATTCGATGCCCCGGATGCGATGGCTCCAGTGACGGTCACGGTACTGGCAATGCTGATCGCTCCGCCAAAGCTCGAGAGAATAAGAACGAATGGATGCTCAATCTTGACTTTGACCATGACCACGAATGCCACGGTCATGAGAAGCGAGGCGATGAGCATTTGGATGGTGTTGAAAAGCCATTTGCCCCAATAAACCGACTCAGGCCGCGCCATGAGTCGCCAAAAGTCGGCGGTTCGGTTCTCTTCTTCTTGAAGGAAGATGCGCGGAAGGCTGATGCTCCCCGCAAAGACGAGGATCATCCAATAGATGCCCGCCGCGATAACCGGGTTGATCGACGTCGTCCAAGTGATGGTGTTGGCGGTGACAACCGAGACGAGGCAAATGAGGCCCGTTGTGGTGAGTCCGCTCAGCGAGCGGCTCTCCGACTTCCACTCCTTGCGAAAAACGGCAAGAATCTCGTTCATGCGATCCACCTTTCTCCCCTCACGTGGGTGGAGGGGCAAGACAGGCGAACTAAATACAATTCCATCTCCCTCCATCCCCGACCCTTCCTCGGCATTGCGGCGGCCCAGGCACTCGGTTCGGTGCGAAAGTCGGCGAGAATCTCGGACATGCGCTCCACATTCCCCTCCTCACATCGGGAGGAGGGGAATGTGGAGGGGCACGCGCAGCGAACTAAATACGATGCCATTTCCCCTCCATCCCCAACCCTTCCTCGCCGGGGAAGGAAGGGGCTTTGGAATGCGGTGAAATCTTTGGACACCTTCATCTCGTCTCTCCGTTCAGACGGGACTCGAATTGTTGTGGGCTTATGTTGCCAATGGACGAGTGGATTC